>NZ_BCXG01000007.1 GCF_001894985.1 Rhodococcus tukisamuensis NBRC 100609
GGGCCGACCGGCGCCTCTCCCCTTTCGGCCGCACAGGCGGGCGGGTCAGGTCCGGCTGCGCCATTCGAGTCGTCCGTCCGCCACCACCGGCGTCCACCCCATGTCGAACTCGGCGCCGGTCTCGAGGCTGTCGGCCAGGTCCGTGAGCATCGCGCTGATGGAGACCCAGCGGGGACCCGCACTGTCTGTGTCGACCTTCTCGAACTCGGTGACGCATCCGTGCAGCGGCCCGGGGCGGGCGTCCACGACCAGCAGGTAGCCGTCGGCTCCGGCGAACGGGACGAACGCGGGGATGTACGTTCCGGCCGTGTCGCCTGCGGCGGCGTCCGGGTCCGGGGCGCCCATCTCCTCGTCGAACTCGCCCCAGATGTCGAGTTCCATCGCCCGCTCCTCGACGGCACGATCCAGGCTGAACATCTCGTGCATGGGCAGCAGTGCGACGTGAGCGGCGGGCGGGAATCCGTTGAGGTGCTCGAAGAGTGTGGTGAGTTCGGCGGGCCAGCTCACCCCGGTGGCCTGCTGTGCGCTGTCGATCTCCGCCGCATCGGCGCCGGCGATCGACGGCGACTCGAGGTTCGTCAGTAGCCACCTCGCAATGCGTTCCCACTGTTCGGTGACCGATCCCGACGGCGTCGAGTACATGGTGGAGCTCACTTCGCCTACCTCCGTTGTTGATCTTGATTGGGCGCACTCTATTTGGATGCTCAGACATGAGAGGAACCGACACGGCTGGTACGCGGTACACTGGTGGCACTACTGGAGGTGGTGTCCATGCTCGTCGACCGTGACCGCGCACGCGACTCGATCCACGCCCTGTCCGACGAGGACCTCGTGGACCTGCTCGCCGCGGAGATCTCTCGCCGGCCGAACCTGCGTCCGGTCCGCGACGACGTGACGGCGCTGCTCGCCATGAGCCCGGCCCTGGCGTTGCAGCACGAGCGGGCCGTCACCAACCCCGCCGCCGCCGCGGTGGCCCGCACCCGGATCGTCACCTCGGCCCTCAACTCGATCGTCGACGAACACGAGATGCTCGACTCCACCGCGGTCAGCCGGGTCCTCGGCAAGGCGCCGAGCAGCCGCAACACGGCGAGCCGTCTGGCCGCGGCGGGCACGGTCATCGCGCTGCCTGCGTCCGGCCAGAAGCTCTACCCCGCCTTCCAGTTCGACGCGGAGAGGCGCGAGGTGCGGCCGATCGTCGCCGACATCAACCAGAGGCTGGGCGTCAGGAACGATCCGTGGGGCGTGGCGTCGTGGTGGCTGAACCCGACCGCGTTCGCGGACGACCCGCGCTCCCCTGCCGAACTCGCCGTCGCCGGCGGGCACGAGCAGGACCTGCAGGACATGGCCGACGACCTGACGCAGGACTGAGCGGCCGGTGGACTACCCGGATCCACCCGCGGCGCTGCCCGCTGCCCTGCTCACCACCGTCCCGGTCGGTACCTCGGTGTGGCGCATCCACAGCGCCACCCGGGGCGCCGCGGACCTGAACCCGACGCCCCGTCCCCGGGTGCGGGCCGGCGGCCGTTTCGACAGCCTGGACGGCTCCTACGCGTACCTGTACATCGGCGACAGCCCGGCCGCGGCGGTGGCCGAGACGCTGTGCCGCAACCTGCCGGTGGACCAGTCCCCCCGCCTGATCCCGCGCGCCCAGGTCAGCGGCCGCGTCCTGAGCGAGCTGCGTACCACCCGCCCGCTGCGGGTGGTGGACCTGACCGGAACCGGTGCGGCCCGCATCAACGCCGGGGTGTGGCTGACTAAGTGCGACCCGTCCGGTTACCTGCACACCCGACGGTGGGCGGCGGCCATCCTGGCCGCCAATCCCCGCGTCGACGGCGTGCAGTACCGGCCGCGTCACGACGAGAACACGCTGTCGTGGATGCTCGCCGACTCCCCCGCCACGACGGCCCATCCTGCGGTCGAGGCCGTCGGCGGGCTGATCCCGCTCGACTCCGCGGACGGGCACTACCTGCTCGGCGCGCTGCTGACCGCCCACAATGCGGCGCTCGCCCCCTGATCTCACCGGCGTGGACGGCCGCTGCCGTGGCTTCGGCCGGAATGGAACTGGTCCGTCTGTGCGGTCGTCTCGGTGGTTGCACCGGGCTCGGATGAAATGCCGATAACTTTACTTATGAAATTAACCTCGGTTGAGGGCATCAGACGAAGTTGGGCCTGGGGTCGTCACAGTGAGTGATGACCCCAGGCCCAACGACCTACCGCGGACCGCCGAGTTGTGTGCGGAAGGTCAGGCGTCGACGTAGGCCGCGAGGTGCTCGCCCGTGAGGGTGGAGCGGGCGGCGACCAGATCGGCGGGGGTGCCCTCGAAGACGATCCGTCCGCCGTCGTGGCCGGCGCCTGGGCCGAGATCGATGATCCAGTCGGCGTGCGCCATCACCGCCTGGTGGTGCTCGATGACGATCACCGACTTGCCGGAATCGACGAGGCGGTCCAGCAGGCCGAGCAGGTTCTCGACGTCGGCGAGGTGCAGACCGGTGGTCGGCTCGTCGAGGATGTAGACGTCGCCCTTCTCGGCCATGGCGGTGGCGAGCTTGAGTCGCTGCCGCTCGCCGCCGGACAGCGTGGTGAGCGGCTGGCCGAGGCTGAGGTAGCCGAGCCCGACGTCGGCGAGCCGTTGCAGGATCTTGTGTGCTGCCGGGATCCGCGCCTCGGCTGCGACATTCCCCCGGTCGCTGCGCTCCTGCCCGCCGCCCCCGAAGAACACCTCCGCCTCGGCCACCGGCATCGCGAGCACCTCGGCGATGTTCCGGCCGCCGAGCGTGTACTCGAGCACCGACGCCTGGAACCGCTTCCCCTCGCACTCCTCGCAGGGGGATTCGACGGTGGCCATGACGCCCAGGTCCGTGTAGATGACGCCCGCGCCGTTGCAGGTGGGGCAGGCGCCCTCGGAGTTGGAGCTGAAGAGCGCCGGCTTCACGCCATTGGCCTTCGCGAAGGCCTTGCGGATCGGCTCGAGCAGCCCGGTGTAGGTGGCCGGGTTGCTACGCCGGGAGCCCTTGATCGCGCCCTGGTCGATCGAGACCACGCCGTCCCGTCCGGACACCGAGCCGTCGATCAGTGAGCTCTTGCCGGAGCCCGCGACGCCGGTGACCACGCAGAGCACCCCGAGCGGGATGTCGACGTCCACGCCCTGCAGGTTGTGCGACGTCGCGCCGCGGATCTCCAGCGCACCGGTCGAGGAACGCACCGACTCCTTGACCGACGCCCGGTCGTCGAGGTGGCGGCCGGTCGTGGTGTCACTCCCCCGCAGCCCCTCCACTGAGCCCTCGAAGCAGACGCTGCCGCCCGCCGTTCCGGCGCCGGGCCCGAGGTCGACGACGTGGTCGGCGATCACGATGGCCTCCGGCTTGTGCTCCACGACGAGCACCGTGTTGCCCTTGTCTCGCAGCTGCAGCAGCAGGGCGTTCATCCGCTGGATGTCGTGCGGGTGCAGGCCGATGGTCGGCTCGTCGAAGACATAGGTGACGTCGGTGAGGGACGAGCCGAGGTGGCGGATCATCTTGGTGCGCTGCGCCTCGCCGCCCGAAAGCGTGCCGGCCGGTCGGTCGAGTGAGAGATACCCCAACCCGATATCGGCGAACGAGTCGAGCAGGTGCCGCAGCGCGGTCAGCAGCGGCGCCACCGACGGTTCGTCGAGACCCCGGACCCAGTCGGCCAGATCGCTGATCTGCATCGCGCAGGCGTCGGCGATGTTCTTGCCCTCGATCTTCGAGGATCGAGCCCCCTCGCTGAGCCGGGTGCCGTCGCAGTCGGGGCAGGTCTGGAAGGTGATCGCGCGGTCGACGAATGCCCGGATGTGCGGCTGCATCGCCTCGCGGTCCTTGGACAGGAACGACTTCTGGATCTTCGGGATCAGGCCCTCGAAGGTCACGTTGACGCCGTCGACCTTGACCTTCGTCGGCTCCTTGTACAGCAGATCGTTCAACTGCTTCTTCGTGAACTTCGAGATCGGCCTGCCGGGGTCGAAGAAGCCGCAGCCACGGTAGATGCGGCCGTACCAGCCGTCCATGCTGTAGCCGGGGATCGTCAGCGCGCCGTCGTTGAGCGACTTGTCGGCATCGTACAGCGCGGTCAGGTCGAAGTCGGAGACGTTGCCCCGGCCCTCGCAGCGTAGACACATGCCGCCGGTGACGCTGAAGCTGCGACGCTCCTTCACCTCCCGTCCGCCCTTCTCCGTGGTGATCGCACCGGCGCCGCTGACGGAGGCGACGTTGAAGGAGAACGCCTGGGGCGAGCCGATGTGCGGCTGCCCCAGCCGGCTGAAGAGGATGCGCAGCATCGCGTTGGCGTCGGTGGCGGTGCCGACCGTGGAGCGCGGGTTGGCGCCCATCCGTTCCTGGTCGACGATGATCGCGGTCGTCAGGCCCTCGAGCACGTCGACGTCCGGTCGTGCCAGGGTCGGCATGAAGCCCTGCACGAAGGAGCTGTAGGTCTCGTTGATCATCCGCTGCGACTCGGCGGCGATCGTGGAGAACACCAGCGAGCTCTTCCCGGAGCCCGAGACGCCGGTGAACACCGTCAGCCGCCGTTTCGGCAGCTCGAGGCTGATGTTCTTGAGGTTGTTCTCCCGCGCGCCGTGCACGCGGATCAGATCGTGGCTGTCGGCGGCGTGGAACTCAGGCGACCGCTGGTCCGTCCTCGTGGCCGTGCTCATCGTCTCTCCCTCTGTGTCGGGCCGCGATCGCGGCTACCGTGCCTGCGTCTGACCGGTCGCGGCATCAAGCGGTCTCCCACGCGAACCCGTCCGGGTCGGTGAAGGGTCCGGCGTCGCTGCCGACGACGATACGGTGCGATCCGGTTCCCTCCGGGGAGACGCCGGCGTCCTTGGCGAGCGCGCGGCGCCCGTAGAGCGCCAGCTTGACGTTCGTCGGGTCGGTGGCGAACTCGACGTACTTGCGGCCGAAGCTCTTCGCCACCTCGAGGCCGTGGTCGACGTAGAACTGCCTGCTCGCCTTGACGTCGTCGACCCCGAGCAGCAGCACGATGTCGTCGATCTGCCGGGTGGCCGGGCCGCTGTCCTTCTTCGACGAGGTCGCGATCTTCCAGATCGCGCCGTCCGGGGCCTGCACGACGCCGCCGTACCCCCAGAACCCCTTCTTGGCCGGCTTGAGCGAGGTGGCGCCGGCGTCGAGGGCGGCCCCGACGAAGGCGTCGACGATGTTCGGCTGGGAGACGACGAGCGAGAGGGTGTAGCCGCGGAAGCCGGTCGTCGGCGCCTCGCCGGCGCGGACGGCCACGTGGTCGCCGACGCCGAACGCCGCGTAGAAGGCCGCGGCGGCCGCGGGGTCGGGAACTTCGAGGGTGAGGGTCTTGACGGTGGTGCGGGACTGGGTGGTGGTCATATCAGTTCACCTCGTTGATTCGGAGCAGGTTGCCTGCCGGGTCGCGGACGGCGCAGTCGCGGATGCCGTACGGCTGCTCGATCGGTTCCTGGACGATGTCCGCGCCGCCCGCCTCGAGCTTCGCGAAGGTTTCGTCGAGGTCGGGGGTGGCCAGGGTGAGGATTGCGTACGTCCCCTTGGCCATCATCTCGGTGATGGTGCGACGTTCGTCGTCGGTGATGCCGGGGTCCGCGGCCGGCGGGTGCAGGACCAGGGACGTGCCGGGCTGGTCCGGGTGGCCGACGGTGATCCAGTACATCCCGTTGTAGCCGACCTCCTTGCGGACCTCGAAACCGAGGAGGTCGCGGTAGAAGGCCAGGGAGGCTTCGTGGTCGGTGTGCGGAAGGAAGGCCGAGTGAATGGTGATGTCCATGTCCTTCAACCTAATTGCGGTTCGCGGCCGGCGCTTCTCGATTCCTGATCGGTCTGGTGACCTGCTTGGTGACGCACGACGGCATCTCCGCCTCGGGCCGCACCTGGTCCCGGTAGACGCTGGGCGGCACGCCGACCAGCTCCGCGAAACGGGTGCTGAAGGTGCCCAGCGACGAGCAGCCGACCTCGAAGCAGACCTCGGTGACGCTGAGGTCGCCCCGGCGCAGCAGCGCCATCGCGCGTTCGATGCGCCGCGTCATCAGGTAGGCGTACGGCGACTCGCCGTAGGCGAGCTTGAACTGGCGGCTGAGGTGACCGGCCGACATGTGCGCGTCGCGGGCGAGTGCCTCGACGTCCAGTGGCTGCGCGTACTCCCGGTCCATCCGGTCGCGGACGCGGCGCAGCCGCGCGAGGTCGCGCAGGCGCTGCGCGTCGGAGGTGCTGCTGGTCACCTGTGCGATGGTGCCACCTCCCGTGGGGAGCTGCCCAGTTGCCGTGGGTGTCGTGGCAGGGCCGTCGGGTGGTCAGTCCGTGCTGACCGGGCTCCCGGTCAGCCGGGACTCCCAGCGTTCCTGCACCCCGCCGTACCGCCACACCAGCACCGCCACCAACCAGGTGACCACGAACAGGCCGACGATGATGAACCCCATCGCCCCCAGGTCGAGGCCTCCGATTCGCCCGAGCACCCCGGTGGTGATGTCGTGTCGGGTGGTGACGATAGAGATGATCTCCTGGCCGCCGATCAGAAACGCGACCGCCACCGACAACCCGGTCACGACGAGGTTGTAGTAGATCTTGCGGACCGGACGGGCGAACGCCCAGCCGTACGCGTAGTTCATGAACGAGCCGTCGAGCGAGTCGAACAGGGTCATGCCGGCGCTGAAGAGCACCGGGAGCACCAGGATCGAGTACCAGGGCAGGCCGGTGGTGGCCGCCCCACCCGCGATCACCAGCAGCCCCACCTCGGTCACGGTGTCGAATCCCAGCCCGAACAGGACCCCGACCGGGTACATGTGCCACGGCGCACGCACGGACCGGACCAACGGCCCGAGCAGCTTGTTCAGGGCTCCGCGGGAGTCGAGTTCCCGCTCGAGATCGTCCTCGTCGAAGTGGCCGCGGCGGGCCTTGCGGAGCACCGCGTAGATCCCGATCAGCGACACCAGGTTCAGCAACCCGATGAGGATCAGGAAGGTGCCCGAGACCGCGGTGCCGAACAGCCCGGTCCACCGCTGCAGGTCCGAGTCCTCGTTCCTCAGGCCCGCCGCCAACTGTTTGATGCCGAACGCCAGCAGCAGCACCAGCACGAACACCACGGTGGAGTGGCCGAGTGAGAACCAGAAACCGACGGTCATCGGTTTCTTCTTCTCCGCCAAGAGCTTTCGGGTGGTGTTGTCGATGGCGGCGATGTGGTCGGCGTCGAACGCGTGCCGCATGCCGAGGGTGTACGCGGTGACGCCGAGCCCGACGCCGAACACGCCGCCGTTGAACTCGTAGTGCGCGGGCACCACCAACAGCAACAGGGTGCCCCAGCCGACGATGTTGAGTGCGAGCACCGTGGCCGCCATCCCGGCGACGCTGCGCCACTGGCCGTCCGCCGCCGCGCGCCACCTGGCCGCGGCGCGGGTGCTGGTCTTGGCAGTCGTGGGCATTCGATTCCTCACGGAGAGTCGGCCACAGTCCCGAATCAGCCTAAGCCGAACAAGCCTAAGCCGGATCGGGTGACGCCGACCAGCGATCGCACCGCCCCGACGTTTCCATCCGGAAACGCCCGCGGTGCTGCCGGGGCGCCGGACTGACCCGGTCCCGGCGGGCACGCCTGCTCTGACCAAGTCGCTTCGGGGCGTCCCGGACTGTTGTAGCGTTCCCGCGGGCGGCCCGCGTCCTGCCGGTCGGTCCCACTCCCATCCCTCACAGTCACGGAGCACCAGAGAACGATGTTGTCGTCGGTCACGCCCAGCGCCCCCTCTTCCTCCTCCCGTCGTGGTCGCCGCATGGCCGCGCTCGCCCTCGGTGCGCTCGCCGTGGCCGTCGCCGCGACCGGATGCTCGTCCGACGAGTCCACCGATGCCGCGACAGAGGCGTCCGTCGACCAGCAGGCCGCGGTGGACACGCTCAGCTCCTACTACTCGGCCTTCGGCACCGGTGACGGCGCCAAGGCCTGCGGCTACCTCGACCCCGAGCTCGCGGCCAAGCTGGCGACGACCGGCCCGGACGGCACCTGCCCGGCCGCCGTGCAGGGCGGCCACGACCGCGCCGGCGCCGAGGCGCTTTCCAAGCTGGCGGACCTGAAGTACGACGCCACGCAGGTGGTCGTCGAGGGGGACACCGCGAAGCTGGCCACCAAGGATGTTGCCGAGCTCAACGGCAAGAGCACCGACTCGACCGCGCAGATCGTGCTCCAGCGCGACGGCGACGGCTGGAAGATCGTCGACCTGGGCTGACACCCGCCCCTGCCGCCGCGAGGCGGTCCACTGCCCGGCCCGAATCGATTCGGGCCGGGCAGTGTGCGTTCGCCCCGTCGCCGCGACGCGCCCTCTCCGACGCGAGATCGTGACCGCCGCCAATTCTGCTATCTCGTGGCCGCGACGTGAACCCCGTGAGAACATGGAATGGCTCGGGGAACTGGAGAATGCACACGGCCGACGATCTCGGACACCGTGAAGTTTCGGTCGACGTGCTGGTGCAGACTATGCAAGGGGTGCCGCGCATGGAGAACTCGACCCGCTCGGCCACGGCCGGCAACTCCGTCCTGACACCGCAGCAGCAGCTCGAGGCGCTGCGCACCGAGCTCGACGGAATCGACAGCGCCCTTCTCGAGGTCGTCCGTGACCGAATCGAACTGTGCTGCCGGATCGCGGTGCTCAAGCGGCGACATTCGATCCCGATGATGCAGCCGCGGCGGGTGGGCGCGGTGCACGAGCACGCCCGGACCTATGCGCTCAGCCACGACCTCTCCCCGGAGTTCCTCGACGACCTCTACGACGTGTTGATAACGGAGACCTGCCGGGTGGAGGACCTGATCATCGACGCCGACGGGGAGATCGACGTTGCCGCTGTCGCGCCGCTGCGGCACGACGCCTGAGGCCGTGCCATGGCCGTCCGGACGCTCCTGGTCGACAACTACGACTCGTTCACCTACAACCTGTACAGCCTGCTGTCGGAGGTGAACGGTCGAGTCCCCGTGGTGGTGACGAACGACAGGGACTGGAAGTCTCTGCGGCTCAGCGACTTCGACAACATCGTGGTCTCCCCCGGGCCCGGCCGTCCGGACCGCGAGCGCGACTTCGGAATCAGCGCGAACGCACTCACCGACAGTGGGCTGCCGGTGCTCGGTGTCTGCCTGGGGCACCAGGGGCTGTGCTACCTGGCCGGTGGCCTGGTGGTCCCCGCGCCGGCACCGATGCACGGCCGGATCAGCGAGATCCGGCACGACGGCAACGGCCTGTTCGAAGGCATCCCGTCGCCGCTGCGGGTGGTCCGGTACCACTCGCTGGCCGTCGAGTCGCTGCCCGAGGTGATCGAGGTGCAGGCGTGGTCGCCGGACGGGGTGGTGATGGCGGCGAGGCACCGCGAGTTGCCGCTGTGGGGCGTGCAGTTCCACCCGGAGTCCATCTGCACCGAGCACGGTCGCGAGCTGCTCAGCAACTTCCGGGACCTGACACCGGTGCGGGCTCGGCGACGGACGACGCCCCCGCCGACGCCCGTCGCCGAGCCCGCGGCCCGGCGCTACCGCGTCGACAGCGTCCGGGTGGACCGCGACATCGACCCCCAGGCGGTCTACGAGAAGCTGTTTGCGAACGGGCCCAACAGTTTCTGGCTCGACGGCAGTGCCGCCGCCGACGAGGACTCCCGATACACGGTGATAGGCGACTGCTCGGGTCCACGGGCGGAGTACGTGACCTACCAGGTCGCCGAGACCACTGTCCGGGTGCACCGCAGCGGTCGACCGACGGAGGAACTGCGTTCGACCTTCTTCGAGTACCTCGACGGGCAACTCCGCGACCGCAGCGTGGCGCCGCGCGCGGACCTGCCGTTCGCCTTCTGCCTCGGGTACGTCGGGTATCTCGGCTACGAGCTCAAGGCCGACACCTGCGGGCAGCTCGCACATGCGTCGTCGCAGGCGGACGCCGCGATGGTCTTCGCGGACCGGGCCCTGGTGTTCGACCACAACGAGGGCTGTTGTTACCTGCTCACCCTCGACGACGGAACCGGCCTGCCCGAGGAGGACCTGCGGTGGCTGGAGACGACGACGGACGCACTGACCGCCTTCGAGGAAGTGACCGGCGAGCAGCAGGCCCCCGCGCCGCTGGTCCCCGCCGCGGCCGACGTGGACATCCGGTTCCGGCACGACCGGACCCGGTACCTCCAGCTGATCGAGAACTGCCTGAGTGAGATTCGCTCCGGTGAGTCCTACGAGGTGTGCCTGACCAACGTCGCCACCGTCGACGGTGCCATCGACCCGGTCGCCGGCTATGCGTGCCTGCGCGAGATCAGTCCTACGCCGTACAACGCGCTGCTGCGGTTCCCCGGGCTGTCGGTGCTGAGCGCCTCTCCCGAGCGGTTCCTGCGGATCGGCCCGGGTCGCGAGGTGGAGTCGAAGCCGATCAAGGGCACCCGCCCGCGGGCACGCGACGTGGGAGCCGACGACGGGCTCCGCCGGGACCTGGTCGACAGCGAGAAGGACCGCGCCGAGAACCTGATGATCGTGGACCTGGTCCGCAACGACCTTTCCCGCGTCTGCGTCCCGGGCTCCGTGCACGTGCCGAAGCTGTTCGACGTGGAGACCTATGCGCCGGTGCACCAACTGGTCTCGACGGTACGGGGCACCCTGCGTGAGGACGTCTCGGCGGTCGACTGTGTGCGCGCGGCGTTCCCCGGCGGGTCGATGACGGGCGCCCCGAAGGTCCGCACCCTGGAGATCATCGACAAGCTCGAGGACGGTCCCCGTGGCGTCTACTCCGGGGCGATCGGGTACTTCTCGCTCTCCGGCACGGCGGACTTCTCCATCGTGATCCGGACCATGGTCGCGACGTCCGAGCAGGTCACGTTCGGGGTCGGTGGCGCCATCGTCGCGCTCTCGGACCCCGAGGACGAGTTCGAGGAGACGATGGTCAAGGCCCTCACCATGCGACGGTGCCTGTCCGTGACCGCGGACCGTTCGCCGACCACCGAGCCCGGACGGTCCGAGCGGCCGTGAGCGGGCGGCCGGTCGTGGCCGTCGTCGGCGGCGCCGGCGCGGTGGGCACGATGCTGGTCGGCCTGCTGCGCGATGCGGGCGCGGAGGTGCTCGTGCTCGACCCGCGGGCCCCGCGACGGCCGGGCGAGGTCACCGGTGGTGCACCGGAACTGGCCGACGCGGTGGGCGCCGCCTCGACGGTGGTGCTCGCGGTGCCGGAACAGGTGGCCCTCGCCGCCGCCGAGACGCTGCCGCGATTCCTGCGGCCCGGGACGCTGCTGGTGGAGACCTTGTCGGTGAAGACCCGGTTCGCCGCGGCGTTGCGGCGCTCGGCACCGGACGTACAGGCGATGGGCATCAACCCGATGTTCGCGCCCTCGTTGGGCATGGCCGGCCGCCCGGTCTCCGTGGTGGTCCACCACGACGGCCCCGGCGTCGACGCCTTTCTCGGGTTGCTCGACGGCGCCGGCGCCGCGCTGGTGCGACTGAGTGCCGAGGAACACGACACGCTGTGCGCGGCCACCCAGGCGGCGACGCACGCGGCGGTGCTCGCCTTCGGGCTGGCGTTGGCGGACCTCGGGGTGCCGGCGGAGTGGCTGGCGGCCGCGGCGCCGCCGCCGCACACGGTGGCGCTGGCTCTGCTGGCCCGGATCGGGCTCGGCAGCCCCGAGGTGTACTGGGACGTGCAGGCCGCAAACCCGTCGGCGCCGCGGGCCCGGGCGGCACTCGCGGACGGCCTCGCCCGGCTCTCCCGGGTCTGCGAGCACGGCACGCAGGCCGAGTTCGAGGACCTGTTGACCACGGCGCGAGTGCCGTTGGGCGCCGACGCAGAGCGGTACGCGGACCTGTGTGCCCGGTTGTTCCGCGACCTGCTCCCCGAGGCCGCATCGGAGGTCGGCCGGTGACCGGGGGCTGGGACGAGGCCGGCGCGTGGGAGGAGTCTGGGGACTGGGAGGAAACCGCCGAGATCCTGCTCAGGGTCCCGGCACTGCCGGAGTTCGACCCGTCGGACGAGGTGGAGAGCGCGGTGATTCGCGGGCTGGCCCGCAGCTGGCCGAGGCGGGCCACCGTACGGCGCACCGAACTGGACCTGGACGCGTTGTTCGAGCCGGCCAAGGCAGACTTCCCCGAGGCGCTGATCCCGTTCCGGGACGACCCGCGCTACCGGCAGCTGGAAGAGGGCACCCGCGACCGGATCCGGGCCTGGGGCTGGATCGCCTACAACAAGAACGTCATCGACATCGAGCAGCACGTAGTCAATCCCGGTTTCCAGCTGCTGTTCCAGGACGGGCTCGGCACTGGGCTCGGCGACACCCTGCGGGCGGCGACCGTGCAGGCGATGGTCGACGAGCAGTACCACAGCCTGATGCACCTCAACGCGAGCGCGCTGACCCGCGCGCACCGCGGCAGGTGGTTGTCCGACGCGGCCCTCCCCCACGGACTGACGGTGCGCAGGCACCGGGACGCGGTCGCCCGGCACGCGGACCCCCGCGCCGCGGCGCTGACGGCGTTGGCGTTCACCACCGTCGCCGAGACGTCCATCGGGGCGTACCTGAGCCTGATCGGTGACGACCCGAGCCTGCAGCCGGTGAACAAGGCCACCGTGGTGCTGCACCGGCGCGACGAGCGCGCGCACGCGTCAGTCGCCGCGGAGCTGACGTCGTTGGTCTACGAGCACCTGAACTCCGACGACCGGCGAATCCTGGTGGCCGGCCTCCTCGAAGGCGTGGACGCCTTCACCGGCACCGACTTCTCGACCTGGTCGGCGATCCTTGCCGCGGAGCGGGTGCCGGGCGCGGCAGCTCTGGTCGCGGACACGGCATTCGGCCCCGGTGACAGCCGGCTGGTCCAGGACTGCAGCGCGATCCGACGCCTGATGGAGTCGATCGGCGCAGGTGCGGACGTCCCCGACAGCTGGTGACGCCGTCGAGCGACCCGAGTCGCCACTACGCAGTGGTACCGGGACTCTCCGGTCCGAGCACACGATCGAGGAGGCGCTCGACGAGCTGGACCGCCTGCTCCGCCGTGCCGTAGCCGGGGAGCATCCCCTGCGCGATCCCGCCGGCGGCCGCCAGGATGAGTTCGGCGTCGAGGTCGGGGTCCATCGGCGGTGTCACCGCGTCGCGGTCGGTCACCCGCCGAAGCTGGCCGGCGATGAGCGCCACCAACTCTCGCGGGGCGGCCAGGGTCTCGTCGGCGGCGATTCCCCCACCGGTGAGCGCCGCGGCATGGAAGGCACCGAGCACGATGGCCTCCTCGCGGCGTTCGTCATCGAGTGGAAGCATCTCGACCAGGAACGTGGTGACGACCTCACGGGGTGACGCTTCCGGTCCCAGCAGGGACAACGCCCGCATCAGGCGAGCGCCCGCGTCCGTACGCACGGACTGGTGGGTCGCGAGGAGGAACTCCCGCTTCGTGCCGAAGTAGTACTGCACGAGCCGGACCGAGATCCCGGCCTCGGCGGCAACTGACTGGAACGTCACCGACTCGAGGCCGCCGCCGACGACGACCCGCCGCACGGCGCTGGTGATCTCCCGGCGCCGAACTTCGTGGTCGACCAGTCGCGGCATGAGGCTCTCCCGGTTGCATCGAGTGGCTTTGACCCGTTGATGGTACGCACATATCGCAATGGTGATACGTTCATACCACCAAAACGGTGCAACGAAAGGGAGCGCATGCCGAAGATCGGACGGTTCAAGAACGACGCGTCGAAGCAGGCGTACGACCGCATCTACCGGGAACTGGAAGGACGCTGGCCGGTTCCGTCGACCCAACTCGCGGTGCCGACATCGTTCGGAACCACCCATGTCCGTAAGTCGGGGACCGGCACCCAGACGCCGATCGTCCTGGTGCACGCTCTCGGGGCCAACTGTCTGCAATGGCACATCGTCATCGAGGATCTGTGCCGAGACCGGGTCGTATATGCGCTGGACACGATCGGCACCGCGGGCCGTAGCGTCCAGACCGCGCCATTGACCGGGGAATCCGACTTCGCCACCTGGGTCAGCGAGGTATTGAACGAACTCGGGGTCGACCGTGTCCACCTGGTCGGGTACTCGCAAGGCGCCTGGCATGCCGTTCTCGTCGCACTCAACGCCCCCGAGCACCTGGCCAGTGTGACGCTCATCGAGCCGGGAGGCGTCTTCGACAAGCCCTCGTGGAGCGTGCTGCTGAAGATGATTCGCGCCGGGATGCGCCGCACGGACGAGAACATCCGCAAGCTGAACGACTGGATGTCACCCGGTTACGTCCTCAACGACCTCGAGTTCGCCCTCGCCAAGGAGGCACTGAACTACCGGCCCGGGATCGGGTGGGCGCGGATGCTCGACGACTCCGAGGTGCGGTCCATCGCCGTTCCGATGCTCGTGATCTCCGGCGCCGAGACGGTTGTCTCCACCCCGGAACGTGTGGCGGCGCGCCTGACAGATCTCCTCCCGCAGGCCGAGATGGAGATCTACCCCGGCACCGGTCACGGCATCCTGGGGCACATCCCGGATCGCGTGACCCCCCGGATCCTGACCTTCGTCGGACAGCACGACAGTTCGGTCGACTCGGACGTCGTCCGCGCTCCGGATCGCGACAGTCCGGTGCCGTGATCGTTGACCGGGATCCCCGGCGTCACGGGCGGGACGGCGAGCGAACGGTGGTACGTGCCATCGTTTCACCTGTGGATTCATTGTTTTCGCAGGGTGGAAATCGGTTGGTCTTCGCTTGTGGAGTGAGGGCCGGTGGTGGCTCGAGCGGTCGTCGTCGCGTGGTTGCCATGACGGAACTGTGACGTGATCATGACGTGATCCGGACGTGGGGCGGTCAGGGTGATGCGCATGCGTACCTGGTTTCGATCCTTTGTCTTGCTTGGGGCATCCGCGCTGACCGTGTCGATGGTTGGTGCGGGCACCGCATCAGCCGTCGTCGGCGGCACCGAGTCCACCGAGCCCTATCCGTTCATGGCCTCGCTGCAGTACGACGCCCCTCGTCCGGACGGGCATCGATGTGGAGCGGTGCTCATCGCACCGCAGTGGGTGGTGACCGCCGGCCACTGCGCCAACACCCCGACCGGGGTGACGGCGGGCGTTCCCCGCGGCTGGACAGTCCGCGTCGGATCGCCGGACACCACCGCGGGAGGCGAAGTCGCCGAGATCGACAAGTTCTACCGACGCCACAACACATACAACCCGGCCGGCGAGGACATCGCGTTGTTGCACTTACGCAGCCCCGTGCGAGCCCAGTCCGTGCGACTGGCCGCGACCACACCGAATGACGGCACCGGTGTCCGCATTCTCGGCTGGGGTGCGACCTCGCCCTCATGTGGGGACTTCGACGACCCAACGTGCTTTCCCAGCAAACTGCGGGAAGCCGACACCGAGGTGCTGCCGCTGGAGCACTGCTGGGACGACGACAGGCACACCTTGCCGTTGTGCATCGGTCGCGTCGATCCCCCCGTTGGGCCGGGCACCACGGATTCCGGTGGGCCGGCCCTGATCCGCGACGGCGACGAGTGGGTACTGGCCGGAACGGTCATCGGTCCCGGCAACAAGGGTGCCGACTTCCCCGACATGTACACCGATGTCGCGAAGAACGCCGACTGGATCAACGGCATCGTGACCGGAACCAACGTGCCCCCGGACGACCCGATCCCGAACGTGGAAGGCACGGCCAGAGTGGGCGACTGTCAGGGTGCGGTGGTGCGCGCCCTGACCGCGCGCCCTGAAGACCCGGCGCTGGCGTTGACCAACGGCCACTGCGTGGTCGGTGAGCGGCCCGCACCGGGGACCGCGGTGGTGGACCAGCCGGCCAACCTGGAGCGCCCGATCTCCATCAACGATCCCGCTGGCTACCCCCAGTCCACCGCCCGTGCGACTCGGCTGGTGTACGCAACGATGACCGGCACCGACATCGCGCTGTACCGGCTGGACAAGACCTACGCTCAACTGGCTGAGGAGGGTGCAAAGGTCTTCCAATTGTCCACCACTGCGATGCGCGTCGACGACCCACTCTCGATGGCCTACGAGAGCTCCCGCCCGCAGTGCGTCGTGGAGGCTGTGGTGCCGCACCTGCGGGAGGACGGCTACCAGCAAGACGACGCAGTGCGCTACGCACCCAGCGACACCTGCACGAGCAAGGCTGGTTACTCCGGCTCAGTGCTGCTGGCCTCGGACGTGAACACGGTTGTGGGCATCAACAACACCCACAACCGCGACGGTGAGCAATGCACCGACAACAACCCGTGTGAGGTCGGCCCGGACGGAACTGTGACCGCGGTGAAGGGCCGTAGCTATGGCCAGCAGGTCTATCAGATCGCGGCCTGCCTGGACACCGGTTCACAGCTGAACTTGTCCCGTCCTGACTGTGCGTTGACCGGAGCCGCATCATCGCTGTCATCCGGTTCGGCCGGCACGAGCCGAGAGTGACCGGGCGCCTCTCATCCCCAAGCCGGGCTCCGGGGATGAGGGGGTCGCCGTAGTACTCGAGAAGTTTCGGGCGGATATGGCCAAGTCTTTTGGTGCGTCGCGCCGGTTCGCCCACAGCACTCGCGCAAGTGTCGGCGGACTCATGAGCGAGGCAGGATGAGCAAGGAGATTGATGACGCGCCCGAATGCAGCTCCGACCTTGGGATCGGTCGCTGCGGCTCTGTGCACGCGGGCGACGTAGGCATTCGTCACCCGGGTCTTTACGGTGCGCTCGCCTTCGATCGACGGCAGGCGCAGGTCGCTGTTGCAGGCCATGTCCCAGGCTTCGTCGAGAATCGGCCTGGCCCTTCGCAAGAATCGGCCGGTAACCCGCCGACGGTCTCCGTGGAGGCACTGGCGCAGGATGATTGCCTCCAGGGCTGCCACGCTCATCCCTTGTCCGTAGATGGGGTTGAAGCAGCAGATGGTGTCGCCGAACGGGATGTACCCGTCGGGCAGTTGGGTGCTGTCGAAGTGTCGGCGCACCGTCGTGGGGACGCGGTAGCGGACACCCTCGTCAAGCGGTTCTGCCCTGGAGAGCCAGTCCCCCAACTCGGGTGCCGGAAGTGTTGCGGCGAACTCGACGAACCCCTCTGAATCCAAGGGTGGTTCGTCGTCCCCATACCCGGCGAGAGTGATGACCCAACGGTCGTTCTCCTGCGCCAGCATCATCCCGCTGCGGGGAAGCTCCGGGGTTGGCCCCACACCGATGCCCAGGTCGCTGTCCAGATGGGATGGTTCACGCCGATAGTGACGAGTGGCGTAGGCGAGGTGTATCCGAAGGCTCTCCTCCCTCGGCCGTGGGAATCCGAGCGGTTCGAGCCACCCTTGACTCTTGGAGCTGCGTCCCGAAGCGTCCACGATCAGGTCCGCATCGATGACATCATCAGCGATTCGGTTCGCCTTGCGGCTCACGGCGAGTCCGGTGACCACCCGACATTGGTCGGTCGTGACGCCGATGGCAGCGCACCGGTCGATGATCTCCACATTGGGTAGGGCGTGCACCAGGTTGCGCAGGTGCCACTCGATGAGTGGTCGGCTGACCAGGAGTAGGCGGACCCCGGAAACGCCCCTGGCCAAACGGTGGCCGTCGAGTACCCACCGAAAGTCGGCCTGCATGTCCCCGTGTGGGGCACCGAAGCCGAGGAGGTCGTCGGTGAAGCCGGGGAACAATTCCTCCATTGCGGTTCTACCCCTTGTGGTCAGGGCGTGCGCGTGGCGGGCCTGCGGCACGCAGCGTCTTACCGTGGGGGTGTTCGGTAGAGTGTCTCGTTCGACGACGGTCACCCGGTCGAAGAACTCGCTGGCCGCCCGGGCGGCCAGGAGCCCGCCCATGCCGGCGCCGATCACTATTGCGTGTGAGTTTGTTGTTGTTGTCATGTCAACCATCTGCTCTCGATCCTCGTCGTGTCCGCGAGCCGAGTTCCGTCGCGAACCCAGTGCTCTGCGTCGCTGCTCGTGAATGAACCCATCAGGCCGCCATGCTCTTCGGGGCGCCGAATCTAGTCGCGCTCGCTCTTCGAAGGGATTCGGCAAACCATCGAAGTTCAGTGACGGGCTTGAACACCTACGAATCTGGTCCTTGGACGCGTGGGCAGCTAGGACCCCCAGGGCTGGCCACATGCCGCCCTGGGGTGACTGTTTCTCACCCAGGTGTTGCATCGATATGGCGGGCGGCTAGGTACAGCTAGGGCATGTCTCCCAACTCGCAATAGCAGGATCCGATCAGCGACACTGGGCGTCGTGTCACGTACCGAGTACCTGTCCGACGCCCAGTGGGCGTTGATCGAACCGTTGCTGCCGTCTGTCGGCGAACAGGGCGGACGTCCCTTCCGCAACAAGAAGGCCGAACTCGTTGGCGCGAGCCCGTTCCGCGGCTCGCCGGTGCCGCTCTGGGCGTCCGATCACACCGGCGTGGTGGCCGAACTGAAGCTCAAGTAGCGACTCTCGGTCACCGGATGGCGACAGGTTTGTCGCGTATCCCGGTCGGCCCACGAGAAGAACCACGCCCCACGGTCACACGGGGTGTTTCGGGTGCCTGCAAGAGGAAGCCCACCTGGTCGAGCTGCACCGCGCCGGCCAGCACACCACCACCGAACTCGCCGAACTGTTCAACGTCGCCCGCTCCACCGTCTACCGCGCCATCCGCCGCGCGGGAATCGAGCCGTCCGCGACGGATTGACTCCGAGCTGTGGCCCGTGTTCACACGATGCCGACAAGCTGCGGCACGCTTTCCCAACGGGTTTCGACCTGAATTGTCTCAACTCGCTCAGCGAAAGCTGCGCAGGACGATCTTCGTGCTCGGTCATATCCGCCCGAAAGTTCCCGAGTACTACGGCTACCCCATGAGAGGCGCGGCGCAACGCTGGAACGCCCAGGAGGATCCGCTGCCCTCTCCGGCGATGCACCGGGTGTCAAGGACGACGTCGCGCCGATCGGCCGGCTGGGTCCGCAGCCTCGCTGGTCGAACAGCACCGCCCGAAATGCACTGGGGTCGAAGAATCTGCGCATCCCGGGTGTGCAACCCGACCCCGGGCCGCCGTGCAGACAGACCGCGGGGATTCCGGCCGGGTTGCCGACCGCCTCCCAGTACAGGAAGTTGAGCAATACCCGGCCGTGGATCCGTTCGAATCCGCGGCGCGCGGGCGAAGGCTCAGCGGATCGACGACGTTCCCTCGATGGCAGCCAGCTTGTTCGTCAGGTCGGCCCCCACCGTCGCGATGTACGGTTCGTCGACGATCTGGATGTGGTCGCAGCCGACGTGGACGATCTCCAGGTTCTTCACCGCTCCACCCCAGCCTCCGTCGGGCCGCCTTGTCCCGAACGCCGGCTCGAGCGCGATCTGGTCGTCCAGGTACGTCTCGGCCATGTACAGCACGACGTTGCCGTCGTAGGCCTCGTCGAGGTCGGTGGCCGGGATGGCCCGGTTGTCGAGCCACGACGTGCGCTGGTGCTCGATGATGCCGGCGGGGATCTTGGCGCCGCTCATCCGGAGCAGGTCCATCAGGATCTTGATCTGCTCCTCGTCGCTGCCGGCGGCGGCGAGCTGGTCGTAGGGCAGTGGGGCGTCGACGTTGTAGGTCTTCTTCGCGAACGCGGCGTACCGCTGCCAGCGGGCCTTGACCTCCTCCGGAGTGTCCTCGACCTTCTCCCCGGGCAGGACGGTGTCGATCAGGCCGACGATCCGGACGTCGGCGCCCTCCTGGCGGAGTCGTTTCGCGACCGCGTACGCGAGTGCGCCGCCGAAGGACCAGCCGTACAACACGAACGGGCCGTCGCCCTGGATCTTGCGGAGCAGGGGGACGTATTCCTCGGCGCGTACCTCGAGCGGGCCCTCCACGCGTTCGAGACCGAACATCGGGGTGTGGGCCGGCAGGCGCTTGAGCAGCGGCTCGTACGCGACCGTCGAACCGCCGGCCGGGTGGAACACGAACACCGGCACCGCGTTCGAGCCCTCGACGCGGGGACGGAGGGTCCGGACGAGGCCGTCGATCCTGAGGCCGTCCTCGAGGTGCCGGCGCACGGATTCGGCGAGCTGCTCGATGGTCTCGGCGTCGAGGACGTCGTCGACGGTGATGTCGCCGCCGGCCCGCTCGGTGAGTCGCGCGGCCAACTTCTCCGCGGTCACGTCGTCGAGGATCGGCAGCGTCGCGAAGATGCTCTTCGCGGACCTGCCGGTGACGACCGCCCACGTCGCGAAGGCGAGCCGTTCCGCCGCGTCGCGCGGCGGGACGTCGATGTCGCCGGACCCGGCGGGCACGTCCTCGGCCACCGGTTCGGGGGCCGCGACCTGCACGTCCTCCCGTTCGAGCTGCTGCTTCGCCGCCAGCGCCGCCACCTCGTCGCGGTTCTCCACGGCGTAGCGCAGGTACTGCGCGACGTCGTGCAGGCTCGCGTCCTTGACCGCGGCGAGCTGCAACTGCGGGATGTCGAACTCGTACTCGACGCGGTTCTTGATCCGCACCGCCATCAGCGAGTCGAGACCCAGCTCGATGAGCGGGATCTCGGCGGGCAGGTCCTCGGCCGCGTAGCCCATGGACTCGGCGACGATGAGAGTCAGCCGGTCGTCGATGGTCTGCGACCCCGTCGGGTCCCACCGGTCGCCGAGGATGTCGACCACTTCGGGAAGCTCCTCCACCACCGTCGACGTTGCCGTGACCGCAACGACCGGCTCCGGAATCTCCTCGCCCGACGAGACGACGGCCTCACACAGCAGCGCAAATCCCGCCGCATTCACGACAACTGAGGTGGTGTCCTCGGACCTGCAGTGAACCTGAACCGCTGCCCCACCCGGGTGCCGCAGCATGGTCACGCTGAGGGTCCCCGCGGACGGCACGTCGCCATGGCAAACGGACGCGACCACAGAGGCCTGCGGAAGCACCTGTGCCGCAACGGTGGTGGCCAGGTCCTCGAAGTCGGAGACGGCCGACGCCGGCAGCTCCCACGCGTGGCGACCGTCCGGCAGTGCCACCCGCGCGCCCGAGGCCACTGCGCGGTCTGGAGAAACTGCGCAGCCGGGAGATTCCGGGGCGTGGGCGGTGCCGCGATCCGCTCGTGCGGTACCGGCCTGAGCCCCGTCCTCGCTGGTCAACTGTCCGTTCGTCATTCAGTCATTCCCTCCCCTGACGGTGACGTCCGGCCCTTCTTGCGACCCGGCGCCAGCGCAGATGCGAAACCGACAGAACCCGGCATTCGTCCCCACCCCGGATTCAGAACGCGACGATCATGACACGACGACGGCGCCCGATCGCCGATCACGGGAAATCGTCAGTGATTCGGGCGCGCTGACCATGGGTGCAGAATGGGTCACCGTCGAATCCCGTCCCGGGAGGCGATCGGTGACAGCTCGGAAGAACGCCGGCGCGGCCCCCAAGGTGCGAACCAGCGACGTCATCGCGTTCCGTCTCCGTGCGCACCATCTCACCGGTCGGCAACGTGCCGACAAGCTGCACGACGTGGCGGGTACGTGCGGAATTCAGAACAGTCCGCCTGGTTCGGCGTTGCTCGCACTGCATGCCCGCGTCGCGGCCGTGACACCGGACCGCCTCGACCGCGACGGCAGCCGGGCGTGGATCCTGGCCGACGATCTGGACGCCCTGCGGTCGCCGGTGGCCCCGGCGGGCGGGGTGCGGCTGCTACCGCCGGGCGACCCCTACACCCAAATGCGTGATCGGGACACCATCGTCGACGCGAAACACCATCGCGAGGTGTGGAAGTCGGTCGGCGCGCCCGGCGCGGTGCTGGCCGACGGCACGATCGTCGGAACCTGGCGGCCCCGCAAGAGCGGTCGGACGCTGTCCCTGACGGTGAGGACTTTCCGGTCGCTGCGCAGCGAGCTCCACGAACAGCTGCGCTTGGAAGCCGACCACGTCGGCGAGATACGCGGGGCGTCGGTGGTACAGGTCAAGTTCGAGGACACGGCACTGATCACCGCGGAGCGGAGAGTTGCCGGTCACGTGCCCATGTCGGCCGTCGCCGTTCCGTACTGTGGGCGCCCAGCGGGTCGGCAGACCTGGATCGTCACTCCGCTTGGGGTGGTTCGCGTTTCGACCAGTTCGAGCGCCATGTCCGGGCCGGTGCAGGGGAACAGTCGCGTGCCGTCGCCCACGACCACGGGGAAGGTGAGCAGGTTCATCTCGTCGACGAGGTCGTCGGCGAGCAGCCACCGGATCAGGGCGCCGCTGCCGTGCACCTGCAGCTCCCGACCCAGCAACGCCTTCAACTCGCCGACGGAGGCCGCGAAATCACGGGAGAGCACAGTCGTGTCCGCCCACCGCGGGGTCGGTGAGCGTGGTCGAAGCCACGTACTTGGGCAGCGTGTTCAACGGCACCGCCGTGGGGTTGTCACCCGGATCGGCCATCGCCCCCAGTAACCGGCAAAGACCCGTTGGTCCGCCTGCCGAACAGGAACGCGTCAGCACGCCCGTAGACCTGGTTGACGAACGTCGCGCCCGCGTTGTCGAAGTACGGCACGGTCCATCCGCCGCGCTCGAACCCACCGCTGCGGTCCTCGTCGGGCCCGCCCGGCCCCTGCATCACCCCGTCGACCGAGACGAACGTGGTGGTCGTCAGCTTCATGTCGACGTTCCCTTCTCCCGTTCCGGCGTCGCTCGTCTGTACGGACCGGCGAGCTGTCGGCGTGACCGGGGGCGGTCGAGCGGATCAGTGGTCGGTCAGGTATTCCTCGAGCACCGGCCCGACCACCGCGAGCACCTCCGGCTCGATCATCTGGTTGTGCTCGCAGTCCACCCGCACCTCCCGGATGTCGCCAGTGACGGCGGGCCGCCATTCATCGGGCGAGTGTCCGTCCCCGCCGGAGCGGCCGGCGGAGAAGAAGAGGATGTCGCCGTCGAACACCGACGGGCTGAAGTCGTTCATGATGTGAGCCGAGTTGGCGAACCCGGCGCTGATCCGTTCGAGGTGCACGGCAGTCAGGCCGGTCTCCTGGCCGAACGACTCGTCGAGCAGTTCGACGGCCCGGGCGTAGGTCAGCGCGCCGTTGCCGGTCGTGGCGTCCGGTTCCAGGTCCAGGCCGAGTCCGTGCAGCAACTCCTCCACGCTGAGGCTGTCCGGGGTCCCGTCGTCTTCGTCGGTGACATAGCTGTCCATGATCGCGAGCGTCGAGACCGCCTCGCCGGACCGGCGCAGTTCGACGGCCATCGCGTGCGCGATCACCCCGCCCAGGGACCAGCCGAGCAGGTGGTACGGGCCGTGGTCCTGGACGGCCCGCATCTCCTGGACGTACCGGTGCGCCAGCTCCTCGATCGAGGAGAAGGTCGGACCCCCGCTGATCACCGGGAGCTGGAGCCCGTAGGCCGGGCGGTCGGCGGACAGGTGCCGCACCAGCCCCGTGTAGCCCCACGAGAGCCCGATCCCGGGGTGCACGCAGAACAACGGCGGCCGGGTGCCCTGCGGGCGCAGGGGGATGACCACGCGCAGGGCGTCGTCGACGGGGGCCGGCTGCATGCCGGACTCGTCGAGCAGCCGGGCCAGCCCCGCCGGGGTCGGGTCGAGGAACAGCGACTGCAACGGCAGCAGCTTGCCGAGTCGGGTCTGCACGTCGGCGACGACCCGGGTGGCGATGATGGAGGTGCCTCCGAGGTCGAAGAAGCTGTCGGTCACGCCCACCCGGTCCACCCCGAGCACCGACTCGAAGGCCTCGGCGACGGCGCGTTCGGCAGTCGTGCGCGGCGCCAGGTAGTCGTCGGCGCGCGAACCGAACTCCGGCGTGGGCAGGGCCCGGCGGTCGAGCTTGCCCACCGGGGTCATCGGCACCTCGTCGAGGACCACGACGGCCGAGGGCACCATGTGCGCGGGCAGTCGCCGCGAGGCGTACTCGCGGATCTCGGCCGGTGCCACCGCGCCGCCGTCGGCGCAGTACACGTAGGACGCGAGCAGGATGTCCCCCGACGGTCCGGGAAGCCCGAAGGTGGCCGCGAAGGTGATCGAGGGGTGACGGGCGAGCACCGCGTCGATCTCGCCGAGCTCGATCCGGAAGCCACGGACCTTCACCTGGAAGTCGCTGCGGCCGATGTACTCGATGGTGTGGACGTCCGGTTCCCCCTCGACCGGGGACGGCGTCGCCCGCCACCGCACGACGTCACCGGTGCGGTACATGCGCTGCCCCGGCTTCCCGAACGGGTCGGCGACGAACCGGTCGGCGGTCAGGCCGGGACGGCGGTGGTAGCCGCGGGCCAGGCCGGGGCCGGCGATGTACAGCTCGCCCGGCACGCCGAGCGGCACCGGCTGCAGACGGGTGTCGAGGACCATCTCGTCGAAACCGACCGCGGGCCGGCCGATGTTCACGGCCTGAGACGCGGTCATCCGGTCGCTGACACTGGCCTGGATGGTGGTCTCGGTGGGGCCGTAACCGTTGAACATCTTCCGGCCGACGGACCATTTCTGCATCAGCTCCGGCGGGCAGGCCTCGCCCGCCACGGCCAGCACCCGCAGGTTCTCGAGCCCGACGTCGTCCATGGAGGACAGCGCGGTCGGGGTGATGAACGCGTGGGTGACGTGCTCACGGCGCAGCAGGTCCTCGAGTTCGGCGCCGCCGTACACCGCGGGCGGGACGATCACCACGCTGGCACCGGCACTGAAGGCCATCATCAGCTCGAAGACCGAGGCGTCGAAGCTGGGCGAGGCCAGGTGCGATACCCGGGAGTCGACGGTGACGCGGAACCGGTCGTGCTCCTCGGTGGTGAGGTTCGCGATGCCGTGGTGGGTGATCACGACGCCCTTCGGCCGTCCGGTCGAGCCGGAGGTGTAGATCAGGTAGGCCGGGTTGGTCAGTCGCAGCGGCATGGTGCGGTCCGCGTCGGTCACCGGCGTGGGTGCGGCAGAAGACAACTCGTCGAGCGTCGCGTCGTCGTCGAGCACCAGCCACGGCACGGTGTCCGGCAGCGCGTCGACCCGGGCGGCCACGGTCATGCCGAGCACCGCCTCGCAGTCCGTCAGCATGTACTCGATCCGCTCGGACGGGTACGTCGGGTCCACCGGCACGAACCCGGCGCCGGCCTTGGCCACGGCCCAGATCGAGATGACCTCCTCGAGCGACCGGGACAGTCCCAGCGCGACGAACGTCTCCGGGCCCACCCCTCGCGAGCGCAGCAAGCGGGCCAGCCGGTTCGAGCGTTCGTCCAGTTCGCGGTAGCTGACCCGCTGGTCCTCGAAGGTCAGCGCGATCGAATCGGGGTCCTCCGAGGCCGCCGCCGAGAGCAGTTCGGGCCACAGCTGCGGCGGGCCGCCGGGACGCCCCTGCGCGGGAGCGAACTCGGAGAGCTCGTCCTGGTCGAGGATGGGGATCCCGCCGACCGGGCGGTGCGGGTCCGCGGTCACCGCGTCGAGGATCCGGACGAAGCGGTCGGCGAACCCCTGGACGGTCTCGGGATCGAAAAGGTCGACCGCGTAGTCGAACGCGGCGGACATGCCGGCCGGCTGCCGGTCGTCGTCGAACTCCTCGGCCAGCAGCAGTTCGAGGTCCTCCTTGGCCACCCGGGCGTCCAGCTCGACCCCCTCGACCGTGAGACCCGGCAGGTTCAGCCGCGGGCGTTCGGTGTTCTGGAACTCGAGGGCCACCTGGAACAGCGGGGAGTAGGACGTGGACCGGGCCGGGTTCAGCTCCTCGACGAGCCGCTCGAACGGGACGTCGGCGTTGCCGAACGCGGTCAGATCGGCGTCCTTGACCCGGGCCAGCAGCTCGACGAACGAGGCGGCGGGGTCGACCTGGGTGCGCAGCACCAGGGTGTTGACGAACATGCCGATCATGTCGTCGAGTCCGGCGTCGCCGCGGCCGGCGAGGGGGGTGCCGATCGCGACGTCGTCGGTGTCCCCCAGTCGGGCCAGCAGCATCGCGTACACGGCGTGCACCGCCATGAACACCGTGGACTCCTGGCCGCGGGCCACCGCGAGCAGTCGCCGGTGCAGGTCCGCGGGGACGGTGAACTCCACCCGGCTGCCGCGCAGGGTCTGCTGCGCGGGCCGGGGCCGGTCGGTGGGCAGCACCAGCACGTCGGACAGTCCGGCGAGCGTGGTGCGCCAGTACGCGAGCTGCGCCGAGAGCAGCGAGTCCGGGGCCTGGTCGCTGCCGAGCACTTCCTGCTGCCAGAGCGTGTAGTCGGCGTACTGGGCGGGCAGCGGCGTCCAGTCCGGGGCGTCTCCCTGCGTGCGGGAGGTGTAGGCGGCCATCACGTCCCGGGCCAAGACGGCCAGCGAGAAGCCGTCGGCGCAGATGTGGTGCACGACGATGACCAGCACGTGGTTGCGGTCGCCGAGTCGCAGCAGCCGGGCCCGGACCGGGACGGCCAGGGTCACGTCGAATCCGGCGGAGGCGAGGTCCGCTATCCGGGTGGGCAGCTCGTCCTCGGTGGTGTCGACGGTGAGCAGGCCCTCGAGCGCGTACGCGGTGGGCACCGTCTCCTGGACCGGGTCGCCGCCGCGCAGCGGGTACCGGGTACGCAGCGACTCGTGCCGGTCCACGACGTCGAGGACGGCGAGTTCGAGCGCCTCGCTGTCGAGTTCGCCGGTGAGCCGGACGGCCAGTGGGATGTTGTAGGCGGCCGACGTGGTGTCGAACTGGTTGAGGAACCACATCCGCTGCTGCGCGAGGGAAAGCGGGACCCGGTCCGGCCGAGACGCCGCGGTCAGCGCCGGCCGCGCCGGGGCGGACTCCCCGACCAGCGCGCCGACCCGTTCCGCGAGCGCAGCGACGGTGGGCGCCTCGAACAGTGCCCGGACCCCGATGTCGATGCCGAGTTCGGCGCCGAGCCTGGCGGTCACCCGGGTCGCGACCAGCGAGTTGCCGCCGAGGTCGAAGAAGTGGTCGTCGAGGCCGATCCGGTCCACGCCGAGCACCGTCGCGAAGACGTCCGCGACGGTGTGCTCGAGTTCGGTTTCCGGGGCCCGGAACTCGGTGGCGGCGGCGGTCACGAACTCCGGGGTGGGCAGGGCCGATCGGTCCAGCTTGCCGACGGGGGTCAGCGGGATCTCGTCGAGGACCGCCATCGCGGCGGGCACCATGTGCGAGGGCAGCCGGGCGGCAAGGGCGGCGGTGAGCTCGTGCACGTCGAGCCGGTACCCGGTGGCGGGCAGCACGTAGGCGGCGAGCACGGTGTCGCCGGACGGGCCGGGCACGGCGAGGGTGGCCGCGAAGCTGACCCCGGGCTGTTCGAGCAGCGCAGCGTCGATCTCGCCGAGCTCGATCCGGTAGCCGCGGATCTTCACCTGGAAGTCGCTGCGACCCTGGTACTCCAGCGCCGGTCCGGTGCCGTCGGAGTCGCTGCGCCAGCGGACGATGTCGCCGGTGCGGTACATCCGCTCGCCCGGTGCGCCGTGCGGGTTCGCCACGAACCTCGACGCGGTCAGTCCCGGCCGGCGGTGGTAGCCGCGGGCCAGGCCGGGCCCGGCGATGTACAGCTCGCCCGGCACGCCCTCGGGGACCGGCTGCAGGTGCGCCCCGAGGACCACCTCGCTGACCCCGCGGATCGGGCCGCCGAGGGTGATGGGCTCGCCCACCGTCATCGGCACGCTGATGTTGGACATGACGGTGGTCTCGGTGGGCCCGTACGCATTCGACAGGCGCCGGCCGGGCGCCCAGCGGGCCACCAGGTCGGGCGGGCAGGCCTCGCCGCCGAACACCACGTCGGCGAAGTCGTCGAGGCCGGTGGGGTCGACGGTGGCCAGCGCGGCCGTGGTGACGAAGGCGTGGGTGACCCCCTCGTCCGCGACGAGCCGGGCCAGTTCGGCTCCGCCGTACACGGTGGGCGGCGCGATGACCATGGTGGCGCCGGCCCCGAAGGCCTGCAGGTACTCGAACACGGCGCCGTCGAAGCTGGGCGTCGAGAAGTGCAGGGTGCGCGAGCGGGCGGTCGCCCCGAAGCGCTGCAGCTGGTCCCGGGCGAAGTTGTCGAGTCCGCTGTGGGAGACCAGGACGCCCTTGGGGACACCGGTGGAGCCAGAGGTGTACACCAGGTAGGCGGCGCTGCGCAGGTCGATCGGGCCGGTGCGGTCGGCGTCGGTCAGGGGCCGCGGCGACCGGGCCGCGCAGTCGGCGGCGAACGCGGGGTCGTCCAGGTGCAGCCACCGCACCGTCGCCGGCAGTCGGTCGCGGTGCGCGGTCATGGCCACACCGAGGGTGGCGCCCGAGTCGGCGAGCATGTGCTCGATCCGCTCCGCCGGGTACGTCGGGTCCACCGGCACGAATGCCGCGCCGGTCTTGGCAACCGCCCACATCGCCGACACGGATTCCACCGATCGAGGGATGCCCAGTGCGACAAAGGTTTCCGGACCGGCGCCGAGTTCGACGAGGGCGCGGGCCAGCCGGCTGGAGTCCTCGTCGAGTTCGCGGTACGTCACGCTGCGGCCGCCACCCGCGCCGTCCGGGGCGTGCAGCGCGACCGCCTCGGGATCACGCGCGGCCGCCTCCGACAGGATCTGTGGCAGGGTGCGCGACGATCCCCCGGCGCCGCCGCGGACCGGGAGCAGCCGCTCGCGTTCCGCCTCGTCGAGTGCGTGCGAGTGGGCGCGCGGCACCGGTGCGTGCGGGTCGGCGGCGACGGCCGCGAGCACCCGGCGGACCCGGTCCGCGATGGCCGCGACCGCGTCGTCGTCGAACACGTCGGCGTCGTACTCGAACTTCAGGTTCAGCCGCTCGTCGCCGGACGCCACCAGCGCCAGCGGGTAGTGCGCCGAGTCCCGCCCGTGGATCCCGGCAACCCGCAGTCCGGCGATCTCCGTCTGCGCGGTCAGGCCGGCGCGGTCGACCGGGTAGGACTCGAACACGGTGAGGGTGTCGAAGGCGGCGCCGGGGCCCGCGGCCCGCTGGATGTCGGCCAGGCCCAGGTGGTGGTGCTCGAGCAGGGCCGCCTGCTCGGTCTGGACGCGGTCGAGCAGCTGGGCGACCGTCTCGTCCGGGTCGAGGGTGACCCGGACCGGGATGGTGGTGATGAACAGCCCGACCATCGACTCGATGCCGGGGATCTGCGGCGGCCGTCCGGACACGGTGCCGCCGAACACGACGTCGCTGCGGCCGGTCAACGCGGCGAGCACGATGCCCCACCCCACCTGGACCATCGTGTTGAGGGTGACGCCGCGCTCGCGTCCGAGGGCCCGCAACCGCTCGGTCTGCTCCTCGGTCAGCGCGACCGCGGCCTCGCTGGAGCCGACGGCGCGGTGCGCGGCGGCCGGCGCCAGCAGGGTCGGCTCGCCCCGGTCGGCGAGGAGCCGACGCCAGGCGTCCGCGGCGTCCGCGTCGTCCCGCCGGGACAGCCAGGTCAGGTAGTCGCGATACGGGCGGACGGGCGGCAGCACGGCCGGGTCGGCGTCGGTCGCGTACAGGGTGAGCAGGTCCCTGATCACCAGCGGCGTGGACCAGCCGTCGAGCAGGATGTGGTGGTTGGTGATCACCAGCCGGTGCTCGGACTCGCCGAGCCGGACCAGCAGCATCCGCAGCAGCGGCGGCGCGGACAGGTCGAACCCGGCGACCCGGTCGGCGTCGACGGTGGCGGCGAACTCTCGGTCCCGGTCCTGCGGGCCGCGGCCGGAGAGGTCCACCTCGGTCCACGGCAGCGTCACCCGGTCGGCGACCACCTGCACGGCCGCTCCGGACTGGTCGTGCACGAAGGCCGCCCGCAGGTTCGGGTGCCGGTCGAGCAGCGCCTGACCGGCCCGGCGGACCCGGTCGGCGTCCACGGTGCCGCGCAGGTCCAGGGTCAGCTGCACCACGTACGGGTCCACCGTGGCGTCGGAGAACTGGGTGTGGAACAGCAGGCCGGACTGCAGCGGCGAGAGCGGCCACACGTCGGTGAGGTCCGGGAACCGGGCCTCGAGCCGCTCGATCGCACCCTGGTCGAGCTCGACCAGGGCCAGGTCGGACGGGGTGAGTCCGCCGGTGTCCGGCGCGGCGGCGTGCCGGCCGAGGGCGGTCAGGGCCTCGACCCACAGGTCGGCGAGGCGTCGCACCTCGTCGGCGCCGAGCACCCCGGTCGGGAACGCCCAGGTGGCGCGCAGCCGGGAGCCGTCGTCGGCGGCGAGGGTGACGGCGTTGACGTCGAGGACCGCGGCGACCGGCAGGCTCGGGCTCGGCCCGTCGTCGAGCCGGGTGTCGGTGACGGGCAGCCACCCCGAGTCCAGGTGCTCGAGCTGCTGCGTGCCGGTCAGCCGGCCCAGGTAGTTGAAGCTGATCTGCGGCCGGCGGGGCTCGTCGAGCGGCGACCGGGCCAGGTAGCGCAGCAGGCCGTAGCCGATGCCGTGGTCCGGGACGGCGAGCAGCTTCTCCTTGACCGCCTTCACCGCGGCGCCGGCCGCCGGGCCGCCGGCGAAGGCCTCGTCCAGGTCGACGCCCGCGAGGTCCAGCCGGACCGGGAAGATCGTGGTGAACCAGCCGACGGTCCGGGACAGGTCGACCCCGGGCACCACATGCTCCTCGCGGCCGTGGCCCTCGAGGCTGACCAGCGTGTCGGCCTCCTGGCCGCCCCGCTCACGGCGCCAGCGCGCCACCGCCATCGCCAGCGCGGCCAGCAGGCCGTCGTTCACGCTGCCGTGGAAGGACTCGGGCACGGCGGTGAGCAGCGCCTCGGTGACGGCGGCGGGCAGCTCCACCTCGACGGTGTCGACGGTGGCGTGGACGTCGACCGCGGGGTCGAGTGCCCGCGCGCCGAGCAACGGGTCCGGGGCCGCGAGTTCGGCGCGCCACCGGTCCGCCTCGTCCCCGCGGTCGGCGGCGACCTCGGTCAGCGCGTGCGCCCAGCGCCGCATCGAGGTGCCCACCGGTGCCAGGGCGGGCTCGTCGCCCGCGGTCACCTGCGACCAGGCGGTGGCGAGGTCCGGCACCAGGATCCGCCAGGAGACGCCGTCGACGGCCAGGTGGTGCGCGACCACCAGCAGTCGGCCGGCGCCGGCCGCCGGTGCGAACCACACCGCCTGCAGCAGCACCCCCGTCTCGGGGTCGAGCCGGCCGGCGGCCGCGTCGAGAGCGGCGCCGGCGGTCGCGACGAACTCCGTGCCGGTGACCGAGTCCACCTCGACCCGGGTGAGCAGGTCCGCGGCCCGCACGGTCCCCGGCTCCGGCACCTCGAGCGTCGGTGCCCCCGACGCCGGCCGGTGCAGGGTGGCGCGGAGCATGTCGTGGCGGTCCAGGACTGCCTGCAGGGTCCGTTCGAGCCCGTCCCGGTTCGCTTCGGCGGGCAGGGTCAGCAGCGCGGTCTGGGTGTACCGGCGAACGTCGCCGCCGCGGTCGAGCAACCAGTGCATCACCGGGGTGAGGGGCGCGGTGCCGACTCCGCCGCCGGGCAGTTCGTCGAGCACCTCGGCCGCCTCGGCGCCGTCACCGCGGGCCACCGCCGCGAGGGCCGCGACCGTCTTGTGCTCGAACACCTCCCGGGGCGTGAGCACCAGGCCGGCGTCCTTGGCCCGGGCGACCAGCTGGATGGACATGATGCTGTCGCCGCCGAGGCCGAAGAAGGAATCGTCGACACCCACCTCGTCGAGGCCCAGCACCTCGGCGAACAACCCGGCCAGCAGCGTCTCCGGGCCGGTCCGCGGGACCCTGCCGGAGCCCGCCGACGCCCCGAAGTCGGGATCGGGCAGGGACTTGCGGTCCAGCTTGCCGTTCTCGGTCAGCGGCAGCCGGTCCAGCACCACGATGGTGGCCGGCACCATGTGGGCGGCCAGGTCGGCGGCGAGGAACTCGAGCAGGCCGTCGCGGTCAGGGGCGGCGCCGGGCTCGGGCACCACGTACCCGACGAGCCGGGTGCGGCCCTGTCCGTCGTCGTGCACCAGCACCACGGCCTGCGCGACGCCGGGGTACCGCAGCGCGGCGGCCTCGATCTCGCCGAGCTCGATCCGGAAGCCGCGGATCTTGACCTGGAAGTCGCTGCGGCCCAGGTACTCCAGCTCCCCGGCGGCGCTCCAACGGGCCAGGTCGCCGGTGCGGTACATCCGCTGCCCGGGCCTGCCGTCCGGGTCGGCGACGAACCGGCCGGCGGTCAGCGCGGACCGGCCCAGGTAGCCGCGACTGACCTGGTCGCCGGTGACGTAGACCTCGCCGGTGACGCCGGGCGCCACCGGGTGCAGCCGCCGGTCGAGCACCGCCACCCGCAGGCCCGGGACCGCGCGGCCGATGACGCTGGCCGCGGAGGACGCGGCGCGGGCGGCGTCGAGCGGCAGCCGCGTCACGTGCACCGTGGTCTCGGTGATGCCGTACATGTTGACCAGGCGCGGCGCGTCGTCCGAGTGCCGGCCGTACCAGCGGCCGAGCTGGGCGAAGTCCAGGGCCTCGCCGCCGAAGATCACCAGCCGCAACGCCAGGTCCGGCGCGTCGGGCTCGGACTCGGCGGCCACCCGGTCCGCCTCCGCCAGCTGGTAGAACGCGGTCGGGGTCTGGTTGAGCACCGTCACCCGTTCGCGGCGGAGCAGGTCGAGCATGGCCTCCGGGGACCGGGCGGTGTGGTAGTCGACCACCACCAGCCGGCCGCCGCGCAGCAGCGGACCCCACAGCTCCCACACCGAGAAGTCGAAGGCGTAGGAGTGGAACATCGTCCACACGTCGCGGTCGTCGAAACCGAACTCGTCGGCGGTGTTCGCGAACAGCGTCAGCACGTTGCGGTGTGCGACCTGGACACCCTTGGGGCGGCCGGTGGAGCCGGACGTGTAGATCACGTAGGCCACGTCGTCCGGGTCCAGCGGCGCGCGGCGGTCCGCGTCGGTGACCGGCGCCCCGGAGGCGGCGGCGAGTGCGGCGGTGAGCTCCGGGGAGTCGACGGCCAGTGTCGGCGCGCCGAGCGTGGACAGCTGCGCCGATTCCTCGGCGGTGCACAGGATGCACAGCGGGGCGGCGTCCGCGACGGTGAAGGCGAGCCGTTCGGTGGGGTAGCTCGAGTCCAGCGGCAGGTACCCGGCGCCGGACTTCACCACGGCGAGCAGCGCCACCACCAGGTCCGCCCCCCGCGGCAGCGCGACCGCGACGAGGGTCTCCGGGCCGGCCCCGCGGGCGACCAGCACCCGGGCCAACCGGTTGGCCCGGTCGTCGAGGGCGGCGTAGGTCAGTGTGGTCTCGCCCATGGTGACGGCGATCGCGTCGGGGAAGCCGGCCGCCGCCCGGCCGAACGCGTCGGCGAGGGTGTCGGTGCCCGCGCCGACGCCCGGCTCGTTCCACTCGGTGAGCATGGCGTGGCGTTCGGCGGCGGTGGTCACCTCGACATCGCCGACCGCACGGTCCGGGTTGGCGGTGACCGCGCCGAGCATCGCCGTGAACCGGTCGGCGAACCCCCGCACCGTGTCGGCGTCGAACACGTCGGTGGCGAAGGTGAAGGCGCCGGTCATGCCGTCGGGGGCGCCGTCGCGGTCGTACCGCTCGGCGAGGGTGAGCTGCAGGTCGAACTTCGCGACCGCCAGGTCGAGGTCGAGGCCGCCGGCGGTGAGCCCGGGCAGCTCGAGCCGGGGCAGCTCGTTGTTCTGGAACTCGAGCATCACCTGGAACAGCGGCGAGTGCGACGTCGACCGTTCCGGGGCGACGGCGTCGACGAGACTCTCGAACGGGAGGTCGGCGTGGCCGAACGCGGCCAGGTCCGACTCCCGTACGTCGGCGAGCAGCCCGCGGAACGAGGCGTCCGGGTCGATCGTGCTGCGCAGCACCAGGGTGTTGACGAACATGCCGACCAGCTCGTCCAGTCCGGCGTCGCCGCGACCGGCCACCGGGGTGCCGACCGCGAGGTCGTCGGCGCCGGACAGCGCGGACAGCAGCAGCGCCAGCGCGGCGTGCACGGCCATGAACATCGTCGAGTTCGCGCCGCGGGCCAGTTCGGCGAGCCGGCGGTGCACGGCGGGGTCGACGTGCAGCGGCACCGTCGCGCCGCGGAACGAGCGCTGCACCGGACGCGGGCGGTCGGTCGGCAGCGCCAGCACCTCCGGCAGACCGGACAGGGTCCGGGTCCAGAACTCGAGCTGCCGCGACAGCAGGGACTGCGGGTCGTCCGCGGCGCCCAGCAGGTCGCGTTGCCAGAGCGCGTAGTCGGCGTACTGCACGGGCAGCGGGGCCCAGTCGGGGCCGTGCCCGGCCGTCCGGGCGGTGTAGGCGGCCATCACGTCCCGGGCCAGCGGCGACATCGAGAAGCCGTCCGCGCAGATGTGGTGCACCACGATGGCGAGCACGTGCTCGTCGTGGCCGCACCGCAACAGCGTGGCGCGGACCGGTGCGGCGTGGGTGACGTCGAAGCCGGCGGCGACGAATTCCGCGATCCGCGGGGCCAGTTCGTCCTCGGTGACCCACTCGGTGACCAGCTCGGGCAGTGCCGCGACCGCGGGCACGACGATCTGGACGGGCTCGCCGCCGACTCGCGGGAACATGGTGCGCAGGGCCTCGTGCCGGTCCAGGACGTCGAGGACCGCGGCCCGCAGCGCGTCGGTGTCCAGTGCGCCGGTGAGCCGGACCGCGAGCGGCACGTTGTAGGCGGCGGATTCGGTGTCGAACTGGTTGAGGAACCACATCCGCTGCTGGGCTAGCGAGAGCGGCAGCCGCTCCGGTCGCGGCCCCGCCGTCAGCTGCGGCCGCGGGCCGGTCGCCGGCCGCTCCGATTCCAGCCACCGGGCCAGCGCGGCCACGGTCGGCGCCTCGAAGAGGGCGCGCACCCCCACCTCGGTGTCGAGGGCGGCGCCGAGCCGGGCGGTCACCCGGGTGGCGATCAGCGAGTTGCCGCCCAGGTCGAAGAAGTGGTCGTCGACGCCGACCCGCTCGGCGCCGAGGACCTCGGTGAACACCTCCGCGACCGTCCGCTCGAGCTCGGTGCGGGGGGCCCGGTACCCGGCGCCGGAGTTGGCGTACACCGGTGCCGGCAGCGCCGCCCGGTCCAGCTTGCCGACCGGGGTCAGCGGAATCTTGTCGAGCAGCGTGACCGCGTCGGGCACCATGTGGGCGGGCAGCCGGGCGGCGGCGAAGTCCCGGACCTCGGCGCCGGTGAGCGGGCGGCCGTCGACCACCCGGACGTAGGTGGCCAGGCGGGTGACGCCGGCGGCGTCCCGATGCCCGGTGGTGACGGTGAAGTCCACGTCCGGGTGCGTGGCGACCACCGCGTCGATGTCGCCGAGCTCGATCCGGAAGCCACGGATCTTGACCTGGAAGTCGCTGCGGCCGATGTACTCGACCGCCCGTCCGCCGTCCGGCGCGCCGCGCCAGCGGACGATGTCACCGGTCCGGTACATCCGCTCGCCGGGTGCGCCGTGTGGGTTCGCCACGAAGCGTTCCGCGGTCAGCGCGAAGTTGTGGTGGTAGCCGCGGGCCAGTCCGGGCCCGGCGATGTACAGCTCGCCCGGTGTCCCCTCCGGGACCGGCTGCAGGTAGGTGCCGAGCACCAGTTCGGAGACGCCGCGGACCGGGCCGCCGATGGTGACCGGCTCCCCCGCGACCAGCGGGTCGCTGATGTTCGACATGATCGTCGTCTCGGTCGGCCCGTAGCCGTTGTGCAGGCGCCGGCCCGGTGCCCAGCGGGCCACCAGGTCCGGCGGGCAGGCCTCGCCGCCGACGCACACGCAGCCGAACTCGTCGAGTCCCGTGGGATCGACGGTGTCGAGCGCCGCCGTGGTGACGAAGGCGTGGGTGACCCGCCCGTCCGCGATCACCCGGGCGAGTTCGGCGCCGCCGTACACGCCGGGGGGCGAGATCACCATGGTCGCGCCCGCCTCGAACGCGAGCAGGTAGTCGAGCACCGACGCGTCGAAGCTGGGCGTCGCGAAGTGCAGGATCCGCGACGCCGGCCCGGTCCCGTAGCGGTCGGCCTGCTCCCTGGCGAAGTTGTCGAGGCCGTCGTGGGTGAGCACCACGCCCTTCGGGACGCCGGTCGAGCCGGAGGTGTAGATCATGTATGCGGGATGGTGCAGCCGCAGCGGTGTGCTCCGGTCCGGGTCGGTGACCGGCGCCGGGGAGCGGGACGCCATCAGCGACTGGGTCTCCGGGGCGTCGAGGACCACCCAGTCGACGTAGTCGGGCAGGCGGTCGCGGTCACGGGCGACGGTGACCCCGACCCGGGCGCCCGAGTCCGTGAGCATGTGCGCCACCCGCTCCGGCGGGTAGTTCGGGTCCACCGGCACGAAGGCCGCACCGGTCTTGGTGATCGCCCACATCGTCTCGACGGACTCCACCGACCGCGAGACGGCCAGCGCCACGAACTCCTCCGGTCCGGCGCCGCGCTCGGTGAGCAGCCGCGCCAGCCGGTTCGACCGCTCGTCGAGCTCGCGGTAGCCGACCTCGCGACCCTCGAAGGACAGCGCGACCGCGTCGCCACGGCGGGCGGCGGTGTCGGCGAGCAGGTCCGGCAGCGTCCGCAGGGACCGGCCGGGGCGGCCGCGGACCGGGACCAGGGCGTCGTGTTCGGCCGGCGAGAGCAGCCACAACTGCGCCAGCGGGAGGTCCGGCGTCGCGGCGAGTGCGTCGAGCGTGCGCCCGAGCTGGGCACCGATCCGGTCGATGGTGTCGGCGTCGAAAAGTTCCGGGAAGTACTCCAGCTTCAGGGTGAGGCGGCCGGTGTCGGAGGCGATCAACGCCAGCGGGTAGTGCGCCGCGTTGGCGGTGTCGTGCACGCCGACCACGTGCATGCCGGCGATGTCGGTGTCCTCGGTCAGCCCGGCCCGGTCCACCGGGTAGGACTCGAACACGGTGAGCGTGTCGAAGGTGGCGGCGGGGCCGACCAGCTGCTGGATCTCGGTGAGGCCGAGGTGGTGGTGCTCGAGCAGGGCCGCCTGTTCCGACTGGATCCGTTCGAGCAGGGTGCCGAGCGACTCGGTGGGATCCAGGGTGACCCGGACCGGCAGGGTGTTGATGAACAGCCCGATCATCGACTCGATGCCGGGGATCTGCGGCGGCCGCCCCGACACTGTGCCGCCGAAGACCACGTCCCGGCGGTCGGTCAGCTCGCTGAGCACTATGCCCCAGGCCGCGCGGATCAGGGTACTGACGGTCAGCCCGCGTGCGCGGGCCAGCGCGCGCAGTTCCTCGGTGCGCCTGGCCGGGACCTCGAGCCGGACCTCCCGGGACTCGCTGTCGCGGGTGCGGCCGAGCCCCAGCGGGCTCAGCAGGGCAGGTTCCTCGATGCCGGCCAGCGCGCGGCGCCACGCGGCGGCGGAGTCGGTGTCCTCGCGGTGGGTGAGCCAGGTGAGGTAGTTGCGGTACGGGTGCACCGCGGGCAGCTCGGCGGCGGAGCCGTCGGTTGCGTACAGGGTCAACAGATCCCGCAGCAGCAGCGGCATCGACCAGCCGTCGAGCAGGATGTGGTGGTTGGTCAGGATCAGCTTCTGGGTTTCCGGCCCGGTCCGGATCAGCAGGAACCGCAGCAGCGGCGCGACGGCCATGTCGAACCCGAGGGCCCGGTCCGCGGCCATCACCCGGTCCACCTCGGTGCCGCGTTCGTCCGGGGACAGGTCCGCGAGGTCGAGCTCGGACCACGGCAGCTCCACCCGGTCCTGCACCACCTGCACCGGTCGGCCCGTGCTGTCCGCGACGAACGAGGTGCGGAGGTTGGCGTGCCGGTCCAGCAGCGCCTGGCCCGCCCGCCGCATCCGCTCGGGCTGCGCGCCACGCAGTTCGAGCGTGAGCTGCACTGTGTACGAGTCGACGGTCCGGTCGGCCAGCTCGGCGTGGAAGAGCAGGCCGGACTGCAGCGGTGCGAGCGGCCACACGTCGCTGAGCGTGCGGTGGGTCCGCTCGAGCCGGTCGATCTCCGCCTGGTCGAGGGTCACCAGGTCCAGGTCGGACGGGGTGAGCCCACCCGCCTCCGGGGCGGAGCCGTGCCGGGTCAGCGCCTGCAGGGCCTGCGACCACAGCTCGGCGACCTCACGAACCTCCGGTTCGGTGAGGATCCCGGTGGGGAACGCCCAGGTGGCGCGCAACCGGGAGCCGTCGGCGTCGGCGAGTGTGACGGCGTTGATGTCGAGGACCGCGGCGACCGGCAGGTCGGGATCCTGGACCAGGTTCAGGTCGACGTCGGAGGTCGGCATCCACCCCGTCGGCGTGACGGACTCGTTTCCGTCGGTGGCGAACCTGCCGAGGTAGTTGAAGCTGACCTCCGGTACCGGCAGCGGCGCCAGTTCCGCGGCGCCGTCGGTGTCCAGGTGCCGGAGCAGGCCGAACCCGATCCCGTGGTCGGCGAAGGCGAGCAGTTGTTCCTTGACCGCCTTGAGCGCGGTCCCGGCGGCCGCACCGCCCGCGTACGCGTCGTCGAGGTCCACGTCGCCGAGGTCGAGTCGCACCGGGAACAGCGAGGTGAACCAGCCGACGGTGCGGGACAGGTCCGCTCCGGGGACCACGTGCTCCTCGCGTCCGTGTCCCTCGAGGTTGATCAGCGCGCCCGGCCGCGTGTCCGCGTCGCCGCGGTCGCGCCGCCACCGGGTCAGCGCCATCGCCAGCGCGGTGAGCAGGCCGTCGTTGACGCTGCCGTGGTACTTCTGCGGGAGCGTGGCCAGTACCCCGTCGCTGACCTCGGCGGACAGCTCCACGGTGACCCGCTCGACCGTGGCGCCGACGTCCCGGCCCGGGTCGATCGCCCGCGAACCGAGCAGCGGATCGGGTGTGGCGAGCGTGCGTCGCCACTGGTCCAGTTCGTCGCGACGGTCGGCGGCGAGGTCCGTCAGCGCGTGCGCCCACCGTCGCATCGAGGTACCGACCGGGGCCAGCGCCGGCTCGGCGCCGGCCGTCACCTGCGCCCAGGCCGTCGCGAGGTCGGGGACAAGGATCCGCCAGGAGACGCCGTCCACCACGAGGTGGTGCGCGACCAGCAGGATCCGGCCCTGGCCGGCCGCCGAGTCCAGCCACACCACCTGCAGGACGGCGCCCGTCGCCGGGGCCAACCGGTCCTGCGCGGCGTCGAGCTCGGCCAGGGCTGCCGCGGCGAAGGCGTCGGTCCCGGGCGCGGCCTCCACCGGCACCCGCCGGACGTACTCCCCCGCCGGCGCCGAGCCGACCGGCCGCACCTCGACCGCGTCGCGGTGCAGCCGGGCCCGCAGCATGTCGTGCCGGTCCACGACGGCCTGCACCGTCGCGACCAACTGTTCGACGGTGTCCAGGTCGGAGGGGGCCCGCAGCAGGATGTTCTGCGACATCCGGTCGAACGAACCGCCGCGGTCGAGCAGCCAGCGCACGATCGGGGTCAGCGGCAGCTCCCCGACCCCGCCGCCGGGCAGTTCGTCGAGCACCGGCGCGACGGCGTCGCTGACGGTCGCGACCGGGGCCAGACCGGCGACGGTCTTGCGTTCGAAGATGTCGCGGGGCGAGAGCTGGATCCCGGCCGCCTTGGCCCGGGCCACCAGCTGGATGGACATGATGCTGTCCCCGCCGAGAGCGAAGAACGACTCGTCGGCGCCCACCGAGTCCAGGCCGAGCACCTCGGCGTACAGCCCCGCGAGCAGCGTCTCCATCTCGGTGCTCGGCGCCCGACCGGACTCCGGGCGGGAGGTGAAGTCCGGGGCCGGCAGCGCACGCCGGTCCAGCTTGCCGACCGGGGTGACCGGCAGCTCGTCGAGCACCACCAGCGCGGCGGGCACCATGTACGGCGCCAGCTCCGACCCGACGAAGGCGAGCACCTCGGCGGGGTCGGGGGCCGACCCGGCCTCGGGCACGAGGTAGCCGACCAGTCGGCCCCGCCCGGCGGGGTCGGGCCGGGTGGTCACCACGGCGTGCGCCACTCCCGGGTAGCGCGAGAGCGCCGACTCGACCTCGCCGAGCTCGATGCGGTACCCGCGGATCTTGACCTGGAAGTCGCTGCGGCCCAGGTACTCCAGGTCGCCTACGGTCTGCGTCCCGGTCCCGGCGTTCCACCGCGCCAGGTCGCCGGTCCGGTACATCCGGGCGCCGTCGGTGCCGAACGGGTTGGGCACGAACCGTTCGGCGGTGGTGCCGGGGCGGTTGCGGTACCCCCGGGCCAGTCCGGGCCCGGTCACGTACAGCTCCCCGGTGACACCGCGAGGCACCGGCCGCAACCGTGCGTCGAGCACCAGTTCGCCGCAGCCGAGCGGCGGCCGGCCGATGGTGACCGGGACGGCCGGGTCCATCGGACCGGTGACGCTGGTCGCGACGGTGGCCTCGGTCGGGCCGTACGCGTTGAACATCCGGCGCCCGCCGCGGACCCACTGCGCCACGAGTTCCGGCGGGCAGGTGTCACCACCGGTGATCACGACGCCGAGGTCGTCGAGGCCGGTGGCGTCCACCGACGACAGCGCCGCGGGGGTGACGAACGCGTGGGTGACGCGTGCGTCGCGCAGCAGCTCGCGCAGTTCCTCGCCGCCGTAGACGGTCGGGTCGGCGACGACCATGGTGGCGCCGGCGCCCAGGGCCAGCAGCAACTCGAGCACCGAGGCGTCGAAGCTGGGCGAGGAGAAGTGCAGGGTCCGCGAGTGCCGCGTGACCCCGAACCGGGTGCGCTGGTCCTCGGCGAAGTTCGCCAGGCCACGGTGCGTCACCACGACGCCCTTCGGGACACCGGTCGAACCGGACGTGTAGATCAGGTAGGCGGGATGGTCGAGCGTCAGCGGGACCGTCCGGTCGGCGTCGGTGACCGGGGCCGCGGACAGGCCGGCGAGCTCCGCTTCGGTGTCCGCGTCGTCGAGCACGAGGTGGGGCACCGCGTCCGGGAGCGACTCGCGGTGGGTGGACAGGGCCAAGCCCAGGACCGCCCCGGAGTCCTCGAGCATGTGCAGGATCCGGTTCGCCGGGTAGTTCGGGTCGACCGGCACGTAGGCGGCGCCGGTCTTGGCGACCGACCACACCGCAAGGATCGACTCGAACGAGCGCGGCATCGACACCGCCACCACCGATTCCGGTCCCACTCCCCGCTGGATCAGCAGGCGCGCCACCCGGTTCGAGTGTTCGTCGAGATCGCGGTAGGACACCTCGCGCCCGGCCACGACCAGGGCGGGTGTGTCCGGATCGACCGCGACCGCCGCGGCCAGCAGTTCGGGCAGCGTGCGCGGCGCCACCGCGGGGCCGCCGGCCACCGGCGTCAGCTCCGTCCGTTCGGCGGGTCCGAGGATCTCGGCGTCCCCGATCGGACGGTCCGGCTCGGTCGTGACGCCGGCGAGGATCCGCTGCAGCCGGTCGGCCAGCACCGCCACCGACGACCGGTCGAAAAGGTCCGTGGCGTAGGTGAACCCGGCCGTGATGCCGGCCGGCGCCCCGTCCTCGTCGAACTCTTCGGCGCAGGTCAACTGCAGGTCGAAATTGGAGATGTCGGTGCCGAGGTCGATGCCCTCGACGGTCAGTCCCGGCAGTTCGAGCCTGGCCCGCTCGTTGTTGCGGAACTCGAACATCACCTGGAACAGCGGCGAGTGCGCGGTGCTGCGTTCCGGCGCGAGGGTCTCCACGAGTCGTTCGAACGGGACGTCCGCGTGGTGGAACGCCTCCAGGTCGCGTTCGCGGACGTCGGCCAGCAGTTCGGTGAACGACGCGCCGGGATCGACCGGGGTCCGCAGCACCAGGGTGTTGACGAACATGCCGACCAGGCCGTCCAGGGCGGCCTCGCCGCGGCCGGCGATCGGGGTTCCGACGGCGATGTCCTCACCGGCGCTCAGCCGCGCCAATAGCACCGCGAGGGCGGCGTGCACCGCCATGAACACCGTCGAGTTGCGTTCCCGCGCGGTGGCCACGATGCGACGGTGCAGCGCCGCATCGACGGTGAAGGTGAACTCGGCACCGGCCAGCGACTGGGTCATCGGGCGGGGGCGGTCGGTGGGCAGGTCGAGCAGGTCCGGCAGCCCGGCCAGGGTCTGCGACCAGTAGTCGGTCTGGGCGGCGAGCACGCTGTCCGGGTCGGCGGGGTCGCCGAGCGCGGCGCGCTGCCACAGCGTGTAGTCGGCGTACTGGACCGGCAGCGGCGCCCACTGCGGGGCCTCCCCCTGGACGCGGGCTCCGTAGGCGGCCATCACGTCCCGGGCCATCGGCGCCATCGAGAAGCCGTCCGCGCAGATGTGATGCACCACGATGGTCAGCACGTGCTCGCCGGGGCCGACCCGCAGCAGGACGGCCCGCAGCGGCGGCGCCGTGGTCACGTCGAACCCGGCACGGGCCAGGGCGGCGATGCGCGTCGGCAGTTCGTCCGCGGTGACCGGGACCGTCTCGAGGCCCGGCAGCGCGTCCGCGGCGGCGAGCACCTCCTGGGTGGGCTGGCCGCCGCGCAGCGGGAACCTGGTGCGCAACGACTCGTGCCGGTCCAGGACGTCCATCACGGCCGCGCCCAGCGCGTCGGTGTCGAGGTCCCCGGTCAGCCGCACGGCCATCGCGATGTTGTACGCCGCGGAGGTGACGTCGAACTGGTTGACGAACCACATCCGCTTCTGCGCCAAGGACACCGGCAGTGGATCCGGCCGCGTCGCCGGTTCCAGTGCCGGGCGTTCGACGCCCCGGGCGCCCGCGGTCTCGATCCGCAGGGCCAGCGTCGCCACGGTCGGTGCGTCGAACACCTCGCGGACCCCGACCTCCGTGCCCAGCGCGGCATTCGCGCGGGCCACCAGGCGGGCGGCGACCAGCGAGTTGCCGCCGAGGTCGAAGAAGTTGTCGTGCACCCCGACCCGGTCCGAGGCCAGCAGGTCGGCGGCGATCGAGGCCAGGATCTCCTCGACCGGGTTGCGGGGGGCCACGAACTCGGCCGCGGAGGCCAGGAACTGCGGCTCGGGCAGGGCCCGACGGTCCAGCTTCCCGGACGGGCCCAGCGGCAGCTCGTCCAGCACCACAATCTGCGCCGGCACCATGTACGGCGCGAGTTCCGTTGCGGCGCTGACGCGTACCGCGGCCGGATCGGGGGCGGCGCCGGGAGCGGCCACCACGTAGCCCACCAGGGCCTCACCGGTGAGGTCGTCGTGGTGGACCACCACCACCGCCTGCCCGACGGCCGGGTCGGTCAGCAGCGCCGCCTCCACCTCGCCGAGCTCGATGCGCTGACCGCGCAGCTTGACCTGGAAGTCGCTGCGGCCCAGGTACTCGAGCGCCCCGCCGCGGTCCTTCCCCGGGGCCGGTCCGGGCAGCCCCAGCCGTCGGACGACGTCGCCGGTCCGGTACATCCGCGGGGCGGGTCCGTCCGCGGCACCGGTGGCGAACGGGTTCGCCACGAAGCGGTCCGCGGTCAGGTCGGCGCGGCCGACGTAGCCGCGGGCCAGCTGCACGCCGGCGAGGTACAGCTCGCCGCGCACGCCCACCGGGACCGGGTGCAGACGCGAGTCGAGTACGTACACCTGGGTGTTCCAGACCGGCACGCCGATCGGCACGCTGTCGTGGTCGGCGGACGAGGTGGGCCAGGCGGTGACGTCGACGGCCGCCTCGGTGGGGCCGTACAGGTTGTGCAGCTCGGCTCCGGTGAAGCGGCGGAAGGCCTCGGCGGTGGTCGGGGGCAGCGCCTCGCCGCTGCAGAACACCCGGCGCAGCCCGGCGCAGTCGTCGGCGCGGGCCCCGGCGAGGAAGGCCGAGAGCATCGACGGCACGAAGTGCAGCGTGGTCACGGCGCGCTCGGCGATCAGCCGGGACAGGTAGCCCGGATCGCGGTGCCCGTCCGGGGCGGCCAGGACCAGCCGGGATCCGGTCTGCAACGGCCAGAACAGCTCCCACACCGACACGTCGAACGTCGTCGGTGTCTTCTGGAGGACGACGTCGGACCGGTCCAGCGGGTAGGTGGCCTGCATCCACTGCAACCGGTTGACGATGGCGCGGTGGGTGACGGCCACGCCCTTGGGCCGGCCGGTGGACCCGGAGGTGTAGATGACGTACGCGGTGTTGTCCGGCCGCAGCCCCGCCGCCGGGAGCTCGTCGGCGGTCAGCGGGCCGGCGTCGCGATCGGACAGGTCGAGGGTGTCCACCGCGACCGTGTCGATGCCGGTGTCCGCGGGCAGTGCGTCCTGCTCGGCGGCGGTGGTGAGTACGCACACCGGAGCGGCACTGCCGAGGACGTAGCGGGTGCGCGCTTCGGGGTGGTCCGGGTCCAGCGGCACGTACGCGCCGCCGGCCTCGACCACCGCGTAGATGCCCACCATCAGGTCCAGGGACCTGCGCATCGCCACCGCGACCCGGGACTCCGGCCCCACGCCGCGTGCGATCAGCGCCCGGGCCAGCCGGTGGGTCCGGGCCGCGAACTCGGCGTAGGTCAGTTCCTCGTCGCCGCAGACCAACGCCACGGCGTCGGGGGTGCGGGCTACCTGCGCCTCGAAGAGGTCGACGAGGGTGCCGTCGGGCACCTCCGCCGCGGTCGCGTTGAAGTCCTCGACCACCCGGCGGTGTTCGTCGGGGCTGAGCAGCGGCACGTCCCCGACCACGACCGTGGCGTCGTCGGCGACCGCCTCCAGCATCCGGACGAAGCGGTCCGCCAGCGCGGACATCGTGGTCGCGTCGAAAAGGTCGCGGGCGTAGGACATCTGACCGGACACGTGGCCCGGCCGACCCTGTTCGTCGGTGTGCTCGGTGGCGATCACCTGCAGGTCGAACTTGGCGGTCCCGGTGTCGACGTCGTCGACGTCGACGGTGAGGCCGGGCAGGGTCAGGTGTCCGTCCACGGCGCCCTGCAGCACCAGCATCACCTGGAACAGCGGCGCGTGCGCCGCCGTCCGGTTCGCCGCCACGGCCTCGACCAGTCGCTCGAACGGCAGATCCGCGTGCCGCAGCGCCTCGAGGTCCCCGGTCCGGGTCCGCTCCAGCAGTTCGGTGAACCTGGTGCCGGGGTCGACCTGGGTGCGCAGCACCAGGGTGTTGACGAACATGCCGATCATGTCGTCGAGGTCCGGGTGGCCGCGGCCGGCGACCGGGGTGCCGATCGAGATGTCCTCGGCGCTGCTCGCACGGGCCAGCACCACCGCCAGCGCGGCGTGCAGCACCATGAACAGGCTGGCGTGGTGCTCGCCCGCCAGTGCCAGCAGTCGGCGGTGCAGGTCCGCGTCCAGCGTGAAGTCGACGGCGCCGCCGCGCATCGACGGGCGGGTCGGGCGTGGGCGGTCAGCCGGCAGGTCCAGGACCTCCGGTGCGCCGTCGAGGGCCGCGGTCCAGTACTCGAGCTGCCGGGACAGCAGGCTCGCCTCGTCGTCGACCTCGCCGAGCAGTTCGCGCTGCCAGGCCGCGTAGTCCGAGTACTGCACTGCCAGCGGGGTCCAGGACGGCGCCGCGCCCTCGACCCGGGCCTTGTACGCGGTGATCACGTCCCGCGCCAGCGGCCCCATCGACAGTCCGTCGGCCGCGATGTGGTGGACCACCAGTACCAGGGTGTGCGAGGTGGGCGCCGTCCGCAGCAGTCGGGCCCGCAGCGGCGGCTCCGTGGTCACGTCGAAACCCTCCGCGCCGAGCGCGGCGACGCGGCGCCGCAGCACCGGCGCCGGCACGTACTCCGGTGTCAGGTCGGGCAGTGCCTCGTCGGCGGTGAGGACCATCTGTACCGGTCCGTCGGGGGTGTTCGGGAAGACGGTGCGCAGGGTCTCGTGCCGGGTGACGACGTCGGCGACGGCCGCGCCGAGCGCCGCCTCGTCCAGTTCACCGGTGAGCCGGACCGCGATCGGGATGTTGTAGACCGCGGAGGTGTGGTCCAGTTGGTTGACCACCCACATCCGCTGCTGGGCCGGGGAGACGGGAGCGGGACCGGTGCGCGGCCGGCGCACCAGGGCCGGCTCGCCGGACGCATCAGCCCCGCCGGAGGCGAGGAAGGCGTCCACCCGGGTGGCGAGGCCTGCCACCGTGGGCGATTCGAAGAGGTCGAGGACGCCGAGTGTGCAGCCGAGCGCCGCGTTGGTCCGGGCCACCACCCGCGTCGCGACCAGGGAGTCTCCGCCGAGGTCGAAGAAGCTGTCGTCGATGCCCACTCGGGGGACGCCGAGCAGGTCCGCGAAGATGGTGGCGATCCGCTCCTCGCTCGGTGTGCTCGGTGCCCGGTACTCGGCTGCGCCGGTGTCGAACTGGGGCTCGGGAAGCGCGTGGCGGTCGAGCTTGCCCGCCGGCGTCAACGGCACCTCGTCCAGCACCACGATGGTGGCGGGCACCATGTGTGCGGGCAGTGCCTCGGCGGCGTGCTCGAGCAGTTCGGCGCGGTCGATCGCCATCCCGGGCAGCGCCATCACGTAGCCCACCAGCGAGAGGTCGCCCGAGGGACGGGCGTACCCGGTGGTCAGGGCGTACCCGACCGTCGGGTGGGCGCGCAGCACCGCGTCGATCTCGCCGAGTTCGATGCGGTAGCCGCGGATCTTGATCTGGAAGTCGCTGCGGCCCAGGTACTCCAGTTCCCGGTCGGGTGTCCACCGGGCCAGGTCGCCGGTCCGGTACATCCGTTCGCCGGGCCCGCCGTGCGGGTTCGCCAGGAAGCGCTCGGCGGTGGTCCCCGGCCGGTCGCGGTAGCCGAGGGCGAGTCCGTCGCCGGTGACGTACAGCTCGCCCGGCACACCCACCGGGACCGGGTGCAGGCGGCGGTCCAGCACCATCTCGCCGGCGCCGCGGCTGGGGCCGCCGATGGTCACCGGCCGCCCGAGGGCCAGCAGCGAGCTGATGCCCGCGACCACGGTGGTCTCGGTCGGACCGTACGCGTTGAACAGGGCGCGGCCCGGTGCCCACTGCGCGACGAGCGCGGGCGGGCACACGTCACCACCGGTGATCACACACTGGAGGTGGTCGAGGCCGGTCGGGTCGACGGAGCCGAGCGCGGCGGGCGTCACGAACGCGTGGGTGACGCGTTCGCGACGCAGCAGTTCCGCGAGTTCCGCGCCGCCGTACACGGTCGGCGGCGCGATCACCATGGTGGCGCCGGCCGTGGTGGCCATCAGCAGTTCGAGGATCGAGGCGTCGAAGCTGGGCGAGGAGAAGTGCAGGGTCCGAGCGGAGTCGGTGATCACAAAGCGCGCGGCCATCTCGGCCGCGAAGTTGGCCAGCCCGCGGTGACCGACCACCACGCCCTTCGGGACACCGGTGGACCCCGACGTGTAGATCAGGTACGCCGGGTCGTCGATGTGCAGCGGCCGGGTGCGGTCGAAGTCGCCGACGGCGGACGTGTCACCGCCGAGGGTTCCGTCCGGTTCGTCGAGGACGAGCCATCCGGTGCCGTCGGGAAGTCGGTCGCGGTGGGCACGGACCGTCAGGCCGAGGGCGGCGCCGGAGTCGGTGAGCATGTGCTCGATGCGGTCCGACGGGTAGTTCGGGTCCACTGGCAGGAAGGCGGCCCCGGTCTTGGCCACCGCCCAGGTGGCGGTCACCGACTCGAGCGAGCGGGCGATGGCCAGCGCGACAACCGATCCGGGACCGGCGCCGCGCCCGATCAGCATCCGGGCCAGGGCGCTCGAACGCGCGTCGAGTTCGTGGTAGGTCAGTCGCTCGTCGCCCAGGACCAGCGCGTGGCGGTCGGGGTCGACGGCGGCGGCGTCGGCGAGGATCTGTGCGAGGGTCCGCGGGGCCACCGGGCCGGGGCCTCGTACCGGGGCCAGGGCCGCGTAGGCGGCGGCGTCGAGGATCGCGATGTCCCCGACCGGTCGATCCGCGTCGGCGACCGCTGCGTCGAGGATCCGGCCCAGTCGGACGGCGAACTGTTCGACGGTGGCGGCGTCGTACAGGTCGGCCGAGAAGTCGATCCGGACGGTGAGTCCACCGGGTTCGCCTGAACGGGACAGGCTTTCGGTCAGGTCCAGGTTCAGCGCGGATTCGGGGTGGTCGACCTGCCCGGCGCCGGCGGTGAGCAGCACCTGCGGCGCGGCCGGCCGCGGCCGTCGGCCGTCGGCGGCGAGCGCCTCGGCGATCCGCTCGAACGACAGCTCCACGTGCCGGAAGGCGCGTTGCTCGGTGTCCCGGGCCCGGCGGAGGTGGATCGCGAAGGTGGCGGCGGGGTCGACGGTGGTTCGCAGCGGGACCAGGTCGGTGGGGCCGGCCGCCGACGCGTCCGGGCGACCGGCGTCCGGCCCGTCGATTGCCCGGTCGTTCGTCGCACCGAGCGGGGCGCCGATGACGATGTCGTCGGACTCGGTGACCCGGCCGAGCAGCACACCGAGTGCGGTGTGCAGGACGGTGAACGCGGTGACGTCGTGTCGCCGGCCGAATTCGGCCAGCGCCGCGTGCCGGCCCGCGTCGAGTGTCAGGTCCGCCGTGCCGCGCCGGGCGGTGCGGTGTGCAGGACGGTGGCGATCCGGCCGCGGCAGCGCCGCGACCTCGGGGAGCCCCGCCAATTCCGTGGTCCAGAACGCGATGTCGCCGGCCTCGCGCAGCCTGCGGGCGCCGAGCACCGCGGACTCGGGGTGCAGGTCTGCGATCAGGGTGGACGGGTCGGCCGCGAGCAGTTCGTGGATCAGTTCCACGAACCGGCGGTGGTGGGTGCGCAGTTCCTCGTCCCCGTAGCGGTTCGGGTTGCCCCGGAAGTCGACGAGAGTCCTGGCGGGCGAGCCGCTTTGGTAGATGTTGACGAGGAGGTCCTGCACCGGACCGGACGTCACGATGTGGTACTCCCCGACGATCGACCCGAGGGTGATCTCCTGGTGGAAGAGCATCACGTTGACCATCGGGCCGCTCAGGCCCTCCCGGCCGCCGGTCATGCCCGCGTCGCGGCGGATGTCCTCGAGGCTGCAGCGCTGATGACGCAGGGCCCCCATCAGTTCCAGCTGCACCCGCTGCACCAGGTCGGTGACGGTGTCGTCGGCGTCGACGGTGATCCGCAGCGGCGCGACGTTCACCAGCATGCCGCCCGAACGCTGCAGCGGCGCGGTGGTGCGAGCCGACACCGGGAGGTTGACCAGTACGTCGTGCTTTCCGGTCATTCGCGAGAGGTAGCAGGCGAATCCGGCGATCAGCAGCGCCGCCGACGTCGCCCCGACGACCTCGTCGGACGCGTTCAGTCGGTCCAGCGCCGCGTCGGAGAGTTCGGCACTCTCGAGCCGGCTTCGGGCCGCTGCGGGGCCCTCGCGTTCGGCGAGGGTGGAACCCTCCTCGATCCCCACGATGTGCCGTGCCCAGTACTCACGGTCGGCCGCGAACCTGGTGGAGTCCCGGTACTTCTGGTCCAACTCGTAGAGCGTCCGCAACTCCAGGGCCCGGTTCGGTTCCGGCTCCGTCCCCTTGACCTGCGCGGTGTACAGCGCGGCGATGCGGTTCACCATCACCATGCCGCTGTACCCGTCCAGCGCGACATGGTGAATTCGCGTGTACCACAGGTAGTCCCGCTCCCCGACCTGCAGAACGCTCATCGCGACCAGGCGGTCGTGAGTGAGCCGGATGGGCGTGACGTAGTCGTTGTCCATCCAGTCGTGTGCCGCGGCGACCGGGTCGGCCTGCCCGCGGAAGTCGACGAACTCGACGGTCGGGTCGATGGTGTGGTCGACCATCTGCCGGGGTTCACCGTCGACGTCCACGAGACGCAGGAAGGGGGACTGGAACTCGTGCGCCGCGGTGACCGCCGCGGCCCGCAGTACTTCGAGGTCCAGGTCTCCGTGCAGGTCCACGTACTGCGCGATGAAGGTGGGCACCGCCGGCGCGAGTTGCTGCGAGAACCACATGCTGCGCTGGACCGCGGTCAGCGGGAAGGCAGTGGAGGGGCCAGCCGGGTGCTGAGCATGCTGTTCGCCGGTCTTGGTGCGATCCGCATCCGGATCAGTCGAGAAGAAATCCGTCATCGTAATCCCTAGGGCAATGAGGCGTGCGATTGCTCTTGCGGCGTGTCGCTTCTTCCTTTTCTAAAGGGTATCGAGATGCGAATGTTGCCGTGCTGGTTTGTCGATACCACGGGTTCGGGACCGCGTTGGTTCGAAGGACGACGACAGAAGTCGGGTGCTGCAGAAGGAGTGTGCGCGACGGTGGTCGGCATTGTGTTCCCCCCAGTCGGGTGGGTGCGTAGGTGCATGGCGCTCTGTCACACCAGCCTCGCCCTGGACGGGGCCTGCCGACAGACACCCAAGGTGGTTACCTCGCCACCCCCCGAGTGGCAGTGACCGACCCCGCGAAACTCTCTCCGCCGCAACAGTGACGCGTGCGGTATGGCGCCTCGCGGGTGTGCCGAGTCACCGTCCTTGACGCTACCCGTCGGCACATGAACTCGCATAAGTGCAGGTCACGCCGCGTTTTATCCTGTCACGTGTGTCAGAGTCACGTGTCTCAGCGGAGTCGTTCGGCCTCACGCGCGAGCTCGAGCAGCGTGGCGCACAGCGCGGCGAGTTCCGCCGGCGAGGCGCTCTCGGCCGCGGCCGTGGCGACGTCCTCCGCGGCGCACCGGACCTCGAACATCCGGTCCATCACCGCCGTCGCCTCGTCCGCGGTGAGCACCACGGCGTCGGGCGCGATCGCGGTGCCCTTCACCGCAACGCGCTGCTCGTAGGCGCGCTGTCGACAGGACTGGCGGCAGTACCGGCGTCGCCGGCCCATGCCCGCGTCGGGCACCTGTCGACCGCACCAGACGCACGATTCGGGTCTTCTCGAAGGGCCGGCCACAGTCGGCCACTGTACTGTGCGGGGCCGTCGTCCTCACCCGGTAAGGTGGTGGTCGATTCTGCGCGCCGTACGGGAACCAATCGGATTTCCGTGACGTTGTAGATGAGTGTGAACGCTTGGTCCGCCGATTTCAGGCGCGCTCGCGTGACCAGAGCTTTGTAGGGCAAGCGGAGGAGAGGACACCACCATGGCAGATCGCGTACTTCGAGGCAGCCGACTCGGCGCAGTGAGCTACGAGACGGACCGTGACCACGATCTGGCGCCTCGACGTATGGCCCGGTACCGCTGCGACAACGGCGAGGAATTCGACGTCCCGTTCGCCGACGAGGCGGAGATCCCCGGTACCTGGATGTGCAAGAACGGCCTCGAGGGCCAGCTCCTCGAGGGCACCGCGCCGGAGGCCAAGAAGGTCAAGCCCCCGCGCACCCACTGGGACATGCTGCTCGAGCGTCGCTCGGAGGCAGAGCTCGAGGAGCTGCTCAAGGAGCGGATGGACCTGCTGAAGACCAAGCGCCGCGGAGCGTAGCGGAGCCGGCGTCTACGGATGCAGCGCCGCGGTGCGTAGCGGAGCCGGCGGCTGCTGGCGCCTGATCGAACACTGAACGCCCCGGAGGACTTCCTCCGGGGCGTTCAGTCGTCCCTGGGCAAGGCCGCCGCGTTCATGCCGCGGCGTCGGCCGCCTCCGGGGCTTCCGGCGCCGAGCGCCGGCGGCGCACCACGGCGACGGCCGTGGCGAGGGCCGCCACGAGGCACAGTAGGTACTCGGGGATCGAGCCGAGCCGGGTCGCGAGGGTGGTCGTGGCCCGCAGCGGGACCTCCGCGACGAGCGTGGTCGGGGCGAACAGCGGCGAAGACTGCTGGACCGACCCGTCCGGGGCGACGATCGCGCTGACCCCGGAGGTGGCGGCCACCACCACGGCCCGGCCGTGCTCGACGGCCCGCACCCGCGACATGGCCAGCTGCTGGTAGGTCATCTCGGTGTCGCCGAAGGTCGCGTTGTTGGTCGGCACCGCGATCAGTTGCGCGCCGTCGCGCACCGCCTCGGTGAGGGCCCGGTCGAAGGCGACCTCGTAACAGGTGGCGACTCCCACGGGAATCCCGGCCGCGTGCACCACCCCGTTCCCGTCGCCCGGCACGAAGTTCCCGGCCTTGTCCGCGTACGAGGACAGGTGCCGGAAGAAGTCGCGGTACGGCAGATACTCGCCGAACGGCTGGATGATCTTCTTGTCGTGGCGTTCCTGCGGACCGGTGTCCGCGTCCCACACGATCACCGAGTTGGTGGTGGTGCCGTCGCCGTTGACGAGCACAGCACCGACCAGGATCGGCGCGCCGACGGCCCGCGATGCGGCGCTGATCGCGGTCGCCGCGTCGGCGTTGCGCAGCGGGTCGATGTCGGAGGCGTTCTCCGGCCAGATCACGATGTCCGGCCGGGGTTGGCGGCCGGCGTCGATGTCGTCGGCCAGCCGGACGGTCTCGCGGACGTGGTTGTCGAGGACCGCGCGGCGCTGTGCGTTGAACTCGAGCCCGAGCCGGGGCACGCTGCCCTGGATCGCGGCGACGGTGACGGTGCGGTCGTCGGCGTCGGTGGCGGCCATGTCGGGCAGGGTGGGCCACAGGGCGGCGGCGAGCAACGGCATCGCGGCGGCCCAGGCGGCCGGGGCCAGCCATCGGCGCGGCGACCGCTCGCGGACCACCGCGAGCGCGAGCGCGGCCAGGCCGGTACCGGTCAGCGCGACCGCGAAGCTGAGCAGCGGCGCGCCGCCGAGACTCGCGATCGGCAGCAGCCAGCTGTCGGGCTGGCCGAACGCGAGCCGGCCCCAGGGGAAGCCGCCGAACGGGACGCTCGCGCGCAACCACTCGGTGAGGGACCAGGCGCAGGCCAGCCACAGCGGCGCCCAGGGCAGCCGCGCCAGCAGCACCGCGAGCACACCGAACAGGCCGAAGAACAGTGCCTCGACGGTGGCCAGGGCGAGCCAGGGTGCCGGGCCCACGTACTCCCCCACCCACGGCAGCAGCGGGACCAGGAAGCCGAGGCCCGCGAGGAACCCGTACCCGAAGCCGCGGCGCGGCCGCAGCGGCGCGCGGGTGAGCACCAGCACCAGCAGCGCCACCCCCACCGGTGCGAGGAACCAGGTCGGACGCGGCGGGAAGCTCGCGAACAGCAACAGGCCCGCGACCACCGCGGCCAGGCTGTCGCGCAGGGTCGGCGCCAGCCGCCGCAGCCAGCCGGGCGCCGGGCTCGACTGGACCGCCGGCCCGGCGTCGGTGGACGTGTCAGCGCTCATAGACGGTGACGCCGCGGTGCACGGTCTTGCGGCAGACGGGACTCGGGCTGTCCGGCTCGAGGTGCGGCAGGGCGGGCACCCGGGAGCGGGGATCCGTGGACCAGCGCTGCACGGAGTCCTTAGCGGCGCTGACCACCAGCTCGCCCGCCTCCCAGATCACGTACGACGCGGGGGCCCCGGGGACCAGGGTGCCGGCCAGCCCGTCCCGGACGCCGCCGGCACGCCACGCACCACGGGTGGCGGCGGCGTAGGCCGCCCGCGGGGACAGACCGTGTCCCTCGGTGCAGTGGTTGACCGCGGCCCGCAGCATCGCCCACGGGTCGAGCGGGGTGACGGGGGCGTCCGAGCCGAGGGCCAGGGAGACACCCGCGGCGGCCATCGCGGCGAACGGGTTGAGGGTACGGGCGCGCTCGGCGCCGAGCGCCCGGCTGTACATCCCGTCGGCGCCGCCCCACTGCGCGTCGAATGCCGGTTGGACGCTGGCGATCACGCCGAGCCGGCCCAGCGCGGCGGCCTGCTCCGGGGTGATCATCTCCAGGTGTTCGAGGCGGTGGCCGCGGGCCGCGACGGCGGGGGCGCCGAGTTCGTCGGCGACCCGCTCGAACGCCGCCACCACCGCGGCGACCGCGGCGTCGCCGATGACGTGGAAGCCGGCCTGGATCCCGGCCTGGGTGCAGGCGCTCAGGTGCGCGGCGATCGCGTCGACGTCGAGGTGGCAGGTGCCGGTGTGCGGGCGGTCCACGTAGGGCGCGCACAGCCACGCGGTCCGCGAGCCGATCGCGCCGTCGACGAACAGGTCGCCGCCGAGGCCGTGCGCGCCGGTCCGGGCGAGCAGCGCGGTGGCCTCCTCGGCGCTGGCGACGGCCTCGCCCCAGTAGGCGCGGACCTCCACGCCGTGCGGGTGCGCCAGCAGTTCGGTCAGGTCGTCGAGGCCGGCGATGTCGGGGCCGGCGCACTCGTGCACGGCGACGACGCCGTGCGCGGCAGCCAGGTCGAGGGCGGCGGTGCGGGCGGCGGCGCGCTGCTCGGGGGTGAGCAGCGACCGGGCGGCTGTCCGGGCCAGGTGGTGGTCGTCGCCGGTCACCGGCGCCTGAGCGTCGTCGACCCCGGCGGCGCGGCGCAGCGCGGTGGAGCAGGCGGCCGAGTGCGCGTCGACCCGGGCCAGGTAGACCAGGCGTCCGGGGGCGGCGGCGTCGAGTTCGGCGGTGGTCGGCGCGGCCGCGTCGGAGGCGGTCCAGCGGGTCTCGTCCCAGCCCTGGCCCCAGATCACGGCGTCGTCGTGGGCTGCGGCGTACGCGCGCACCAGTTCGAGACATTCGCCGCGCGACGCCGCGGCGGCCAGGTCGAGGCCGGTCAGGGCCAGTCCGAGGGCGGTGGTGTGGACGTGCGTGTCGACGAATCCGGGGGTGACGAACGCCCCGTCCAGGTCGACGACCTCGGCGTCGGGGTGTAGCGCGCGGCCCGGCCGGTCCTCACCGACCCAGACCACCATGCCGTCGGTGACGGCCATCGAGGTGGCGTCCGGGGCGGCGGGGCTGTAGATGCGTCCGTTGACCAGAAGTTGGGTGCTCACGGAGCCTTAGTCTGCCCGCCCGAGCCGTCCTGGTCGCGCCCCGGGTACCGCCCGCCGGAATCCGGCAGGACGATCTCGCCCTCGATGGCGAGTGGACCCCCCGACCGTCGGCCGCCGTCGGCACCGGGCCAGTACCGGAGATCCTCACCGCCGGTGGTGGTGTCGACGATCGTGTCCTCGACGACCACCCCGTCCACGACGGTGCGACGTCGGGTGTGGGCGTACACCCCGGCTCCGGCCTGACCGGCCGCGGTGGCCATCGCGACGCGGCGGCCACCGACCAGCAGCACCACCGGCCGCAGCACCCGGCGGGTGAGCGGCATCAACAGCAGCAACCCCAGCGCGGAGGTGACGAGCCCGGGGATGACCAGCAACACGGTGCCGGCCGCGACGAGGGCGCCGTCCGCCACCGCGCCACCGGCCGAGGCGGTCCCGGCGCCGGCGCGCCGGAACTGCTCGAACACGCGCTTGGCCTGGGAACGGACCAGCCACAGGCCGACCACCCAGCCGAGCAGGAAGAGCAGCACGGTCCACAGCACTCCGATGGTGCTGCCGACCCAGATCACGGCCGCCACCTCGACAGCGAGATAGAGCACGAGCAGCGCCGGGATCATGGCGTGGTCCTTTCGGTAGACGGTTCTGTCAGTCCAACGCGTGAGTATCCGAATTTTCTCCCGAACACTAACCCTCAAGTTGACATTGAGACATTCTGCGTGGTGCAGTGCACCTGGGCCGAGTTCCGGGACGACATTCCGAGATCGGCCGGTCGGGGCAGTCGTTCGTCACGTTCACCGCACCACAACGTCAGGAGTCACCATGCACCGGATCCTCCGCCGGATCGCCACCCTCACGGTCTCCGCTGCCACCGCCACCCTCGTGTTCACCGGTACCGCGACGGCCGCACCGGCACCCGCGCCGGGCTCGGACCTTGCCGGGCTGCTGACCCAGGCCGGCGCGCAGTCCCCCGAGGGGCTGGCCGCGCTGCAGGGCATCCTCGGCGCGGCCGGGTTCCTGCCGGGACTGCCCCCGCTTCCGGAGTTCGGGGCCACCAAGACGCAGAACTTCTTCTACCCGGCGCCCACGCTGGGGTGCGGCGTCGCGGGCAACCCGCTGACCGTCACCGTCGCGACCGCGCAGGCGGGCCCGAACTTCCCGATCCCGCCGTGGATCGAGCGCGGTGACCTGCGCTTCCAGGCGCTGCCCGGGGTCCTCGGCATCCCGAAGACCTCGGGGCTCTCCGTTGCCTGGTTCAACGTCAACACCCTCAAGGGCGGTTTCGAGCCGCTCGACGACGCGCTGATGACGATTCCGACCATGTCCAAGACCGTCGCGACGGGCGAGGGCCAGGTCTTCGCGGCGCTCTTCGGCTCCGTCGACTACCTGGACGGGACCAACTGCATGGCGCTGCCGACTGTGGGCAGCTTCACCGCCTGACACCGGTGAGGGGGCCTACGAGCCGGGCGTGACCAGCCCGGTCTCGTAGGCCAGCACCACGGCCTGCACCCGGTCTCGCAACCCCAGCTTGGTGAGCATCCGGCTGACGTGCGTCTTGACCGTCGCCTCCGAGAGGTGCAGGCCCCGAGCGATCTCCGCATTGGACAGCCCAGCCGCGACGTGCTCGAGCACCTCGTGTTCGCGCTCGGTGAGCACGTCGAGGACCTCCGGGGCACGCTTCGGCGCCGGGTCGTCGCCGATCATCCGGGAGAGCAGTCGCCGGGTCACCTTGGGAGAGACCACCGCGTCGCCGGCCGCCACGCTCCGAATTGCCGAGATCAGGTCCTCGGGCGGGGTGTCCTTGAGCAGGAACCCGCTCGCCCCGGCCCGCAGCGCACCGAGCGCGTGCTCGTCGAGGTCGAAGGTGGTCATCACCAGAACCCGGCTCGGGCAGTCTGATTCGAGGATCTGCTCGGTGGCGGCGATGCCGTCGACCACGGGCATCCGCACGTCCATCAGCACCACGTCGGGTTCGAGCCGGATTGCCGCGGCCACCGCGGCGGCACCGTCGCCGGCCTCCCCCACCACCGTGATGTCGTCCTGTGCATCGAGCACCATGGTCAGGCCCACACGCATGAGCTCCTGGTCGTCGACGAGCAACACGGTGATCGGCACGCGAACACACTAGCCCGCCCGGAATTCCCGATGCGGTGGTGCCATCGTGACTAGGGAACCTGGAATGTGCCCATCCCGGGGGTGATCACTACCTGGGATTCTGCGGGAGCGAGATCGGCGGTCGCGGCGATCGTGCCGCTGCCGGTCACCGCCGTTGCGGGGGTGTAGTGGCACCATTCCCCCGGTACGTACGGGCGGCTGTAATCGGGCGGCACCGGTCGAAGCAGGACGGTGCCGACGGAGCCGGTGGTCAGGTTCAGCCAGTTCACCCACACTTCGCGGCAGTACGGAGGCTTCGCCGCGAAGGTCACCGCGCCGGGTGTGCCGGTCGTCGCCGACGGCGTGATGGTGGCGGGCTGCAAGGTCATGCACGGGTAGATGGCGAGCGTGCACCACGTGACGAACCTGATCGGGACTTGGAACTCCATGGTCGCCGCGGGCGGCGGGTCGGCGGTCGCCGGGGCGGACGAGCCGACTGCGAGGGCCAGGGCGGCTGCAGATGTGATCGCCCCGGCGACGACGGAACGAGGAACCGATACGCGGCGCATGGCGTGACCTCCGGTGTGAAACCCGTCCCGACCTGCTGGAGTCAGCGTATCCCCGTGCCGGTCCGCCCTTCCTCGGTTTCGCCGGGTCGGCCTTCGGCTCCTCAGGGCACCGGGATGATCCCGACGCCCGGGGTGACCAGGATCCGGTATTCCCAGGGGCCGGCCACGCCGATGTCGGCGCTCGCGGCGATCGTGCCGCTGCCGGTGACCGCCGTCGCCGGGGTGTACCGGCACCAATCGTCCGGCGTGTAGGGGCGGCTGTAGTCGTACGGAACTGGTCGGAGCGCGGTGGTACCGGCGGAGCCGGTGGTCAGGTTCAGCCAGTGCACCGTCACTTCGAGGCAACCGCTCAATCCCGTCCAGGTCCGCGTCGGAGGCTTCGCCGCGAAGGTCACCTCGCCGGGTGCGCCGGTGGTTGCCGTCGGGGTGACGGTGGTCAGCGGCGGCACGCTGATACATACGAAGAGGCCGGGGATGCATCCCGCGATGTGTCGCACCGGAACTTGGAACTCGGTGGTCGCCGCGGGCGGCGGGTCGGCGGTCGCCGGGGCGGACGAGCCGAGTGCGAGGGCCACGGCGGCTGCAGATGTGACCGCCCCGGCGACGACCGAACGAGGAACCGATACGCGGCGCATGGCGTGACCTCCGGTGTGGAAACCGCCCCGACCTGCTGAGGTGTCAGCCTATCTCCGTATCGGTCTTCCCTTCCTCGGTTTCGCCGGGTCGGGTCCGCACTTCGCGTGGCTCGTCCGCCTTCGCGCAACGATGCCACGGCGTTGGCGACGGCGCCGTGGCATCGAGGACCCTCTTCAGGCCCTACGGGACCGGGATGATCCCGACACCCGGGGTGACCAGAATCTGGTAGGCCCACAGAGCGACAGCGCCGACATCGGCGGTCGCGGCGATCGTGCCGCTGCCGGTGACGGCGGTCGACGGGACATACCGGCACCATTCGTCCTGCGGCACTCGGCGACTGTTGTCGGGTGGCACCCGCCGAAGTGCTGTGGTTCCGGCGGCGCCGGTGGTCAGGTTCAGCCAGTGCACCGTCACGTCGAGGCATGAATAGTAGGCCGGTGTCGGGGGCTTCGCGGTGAAGGTCACCCTCCCGGGTGTATCCGTTGTCGCTGACGGTGTCACGGTCGTCAGCGGCGGTAGATACCAGCAGGTGAAGACGGTGCTCAGACATCCCGCGACGTACCGCACTGGAACCTGGAACTCCGTGGTCGTCAACGATGGCGGGTCGGCGGTCGCTGGGGCGGGTGACCCGAGCGGGAGGGCGAGGACGGCGAGGCACGCGACGGCCCCTGCGGCGACCGAACGAGGAGTCGATACCCGGCGCATGGCGTGACCTCCGGTGTGGAAACCGCCCCGACCTGCTGGGGTTTCAGCGTATCTCCGCCTCGGTCTCCCCTCCTTCGGTTTCGCCGGGCCGGGACTTTCGCTCGCGTGGCTCGCCTGCCTGCACGCGCAGCGCGGCCTCGGCTGCGCGCGCCTCGTGGGCGTCGAGGCGGGCGCGTTCGAGCTCGTCCCTGAGCGTGTCGGACCGTTCGCGGGCGGCGGTCGCCGCGGCACGCTCGTGGTCGACGGACTTCTCGAGCCGCGCGATCATCCCCGCCGCTGTGGTGGCGGCGTGTTCGGCCGCGGCACGCAGGTCGACGATGCGCTGCTCGGCCGCGGCGGTCACCTGCGTCAGGCGTTGCTCGGCCGCCGCGCCGGCCTGCTCGGCGCGTAGTTCGGAGGCTGCCGCGGACTGCTCGGCGGTCTCGGCCCGTCGCTCGGCCGCGTCCGCGCGGGCCTGCGCCTCGCGGAGCCGGCCGCGCAGTCCGTCGAGGTCCGATTCTGCGGCGGCCAGTCGGGTGTCGCGGCCGGCCTCGACGGCCGCGATCTGTTCGGTTACGGCTCGCAGCTGCCCGGTGTGCGTCTCCTCGAGGGCCCGGAGCTCGGCCTCGTGGTCCGCGGACAGTCGCTCGAGTTCGAGCCGGTGATCGGAGACCGCGGCGGCGAGTTCGGTGTCGACCGCGTCGACCGCGGCCTCGGCGTTGGCTCGGTCCTCGACCGCGGCCTCGTGGCGCGACCGCAGTTCCGCGAGATCCGCCTCGTACTTCGCCTTCGTCTGTGCGAGTTCGACGGTCGCGCGGTGCAGTGCCACGTCGAGCGTGTCCGGGTCGCTGAGCTTGTCGACGGCAGCGGTGATCTGCCGGGCGAACACGTTGAACTGCTCGATCGAGGTGGTCGTGACGGTCCGGAGGTCCTCGAGTGTCCGTTCAAGAACCCCGACCGCCTCGCTCGGTGTGGCGGTCGGGAGCGCGTCGAGTTCTCCCTGCTGCTCGCGGGCCTTCCGGCGGGACCGGAAGGCCCGGACACGATCCGCGTCGCTGGCGTACTGGCGGGGCCGGCCCGGTCGCGCCTTCGGTTCCTCGGTGGCGCCGGCGTCCTTCGCGTCCTCGGTGTTCACGTGCAGTCCCCTGTTTCTCGCTGGATTGCCTATTTAGTTACGTTACGTGTCATGTTACGTTACATCCGCCGTAATGAAACGATGATTCTTGATCGTCATAATCCCCACTTATCGTGAGTTACTGTCCTGGCACTCGGATCCGGCGCCATCGACCCGATCGCCCGCACCCGGACCCGTCACCGCCCCCGGCAAAAACTGTGCACCTGCCGACTGCCCCATCGACAGGAGTCGGGCCCGCCGTAGCTTGCTCACCGATTCTCGGAACCGAGCCACACGGTGACTGGGTGATACGGATCCGCCGTCAGACGCGCCGGCCGAACCTGGAACCGGATCAGATCCCCGGCGCCCCGATCAGCGCTGCGACTCCGTTGTCGGCACTCCCTCGGCACGGACCTCTTTGCTCATTCGATACCGACGCGGCGCCTGTCGATCCGAGATGTCGGTGGCCGACAAGGAATCCCGGCATCCCGCTGCACACGACCGATCCACTCGCCTACCGTGGCTGTCATGCGGGGTAGGAGCAGATACGTCACTGTGACGGCAGTACTCGCGACCATGTCAGCGGCGGTCGCCGGATGCGGGGTGCCTCAACAGCCGGAAGACCCACGGCCGCCCACGCCGACTGCCGGCCTTTCGAGCGGAGCATGGCTCGAGGTCACCGGTGCCTGGCCCGAGAGGGTCACCCTTCCGCTCGAAGCGAGCCCCGAATGCATCCGCCGCGGCGGCCCTCACACCGGCGCGGCGCGCAGTTTCACAGCGAAGACCAGCGATTTCGCGGAGTACGACGCCGGCGGCGAAAACTCCGGACGAGATTTCGACGTCCAAGTCCATGTCCCCGACGTCTCCTCGTACCCCGACGAGTCGCCGTCCGTGACCATCGTCTTCTCGGACAAGCAGGGCCGCCACTTCCGCATGGGTGCGGAGGATGGCCAGGGTGCGACGATCACCGCGAACGACCACGACCCCGCGGTGACGTTCGAGGTGACCGGCGACGCGACCAGCATCGATGCCGACCCGGTCCTGATACGCGCCGCCGGTCAGATCCGCTGTGAGTCGTTCGTCGACAAGTAGTGAAGTCCGCCGCCGACCGATGCGTTGGTGTGCCCGACCTGTAGGCACCAGACGACGGCAGTCAGGTCTTGTGCGATCAGTCACAGGACCGATTCAGTGAGTTGTGAATGCCGCTGACGTGGAAATCTGAGACGAACGCCTGGGACAACAACGCGAACGAGACTGAAATCGCGCGACATTTTGAGACGAACCAGGGTTTGCAAGCCCTTCCCTTGTGATTCGCGGCGTTAGGTGGCGGTGTTCTCGCCTCGTTCCTTGGCGTTCGGCGTGGGTCATGACCGCCGACAGCTCTTCACGATCCGCCGTGCACGCGGGTCCTGTAGGAAGATCGCTATTCCGGACGGATGGTTTGTTGTCAGCTTCCTACAAGAGCTTCAGTCGGCGGGTCGAGACGGTTCCGCCCGTCGTCCGCTTCTCCTATCCTTATTGGGTATCCATGTCCCGATGGCAGGCCGGGTGTTTGTCCGCGCAGACAAGTTTGGTGTTCACCGAGAGCCCGTACGTCTTCCTCGTCACTGCGAACCCGTCGGCGCGGGTTGCGGTAGGTGTAACAGGCGGTGATGGCGGGTCTCGTCGTATCGATACGAAGGGGACGGCGATGAGTCAGCCAACCATGGACCCGACCTTCTATCGCAGCGCAGCCGAGGCGGCCGCCGCTCCGCCCGAGACACTGGCCTATGTGGTCGCGTTCGATCGCGCGGCGGCGAAGCCCGATGCGCTGAGCGTGATCGACGTGGATCCCGGCTCGGAAACATACGGCCGGGTGGTGGGCTGGACCGAGGTACCCCACCGGGGCGGCGAGCTGCACCACTTCGGCTGGAACGCCTGTAGCAGCGCACTGAAACACGAGGGTCACCACATGGAAGGGTTGGCCCGCCGGTACCTGATCGTGCCGGGTCTGCGCTCGTCCCACCTGTATGTGTTCGACACCCAGCCCGACCCACGTCAACCCACCCTGGTCAAGACCGTGGACAGCGCCGTGCTCGCAGCCCAGGCCGGATACTCCCGACCACACACGTTGCACTGCGGGCCGGACGGCGTCTTCATGACCTGCCTCGGCGGCGTGAATGGATCGGACGGGCCGGGCGGGATCGCACTGCTCGATCACGACACGTTCGACGTGCTCCGGCAATGGGAGACCGACCGGGGACCGCAATACCTCGCCTACGACGCGTGGTGGCATCTCAACCAGAACACGCTGATCAGCAGCGAGTGGGGCACGCCTTCGATGATCGAGGACGGGCTGGTGCCGGAGCTGTTGCTGGCGAACAAGTACGGCCACGCCATCCACTTCTGGGACCTCGCCACCGGCCGGCACCGGCAGCGGGTGGATCTCGGCGAGCAGTACCAGATGCCGCTCGAGCTGCGCCCGTCGCATGACCCGGATGCCACCTGGGGGTTCGTTGGTGTGGTTGTCTCGACCGAGGATCTGTCGGCCTCGGTGTGGCGTTGGCACCGTGACGGCGGCAGCTGGGCGGTGGACAAGGTGATCACCGTCCCGGCCGAGCCGGCCGATCCGGACCTGCTGCCGCCGGCGCTGAAACCGTTCGGTGCGGTGCCACCGCTGGTCACCGACATCGACCTGTCCGTCGACGACCGGTTCCTCTACGTCTCGTGCTGGGGCATCGGGGAGCTCAAGCAGTTCGACGTGCACGACCCTGCCAACCCGACGGAGACCGGGTCCATCCGGCTCGGCGGGATCGTCGGCCGCAACGCGCATCCGGCGGCACCGAACCGGCCGCTGTCCGGCGGCCCACAGATGGTCGAGATCAGCCGTGACGGTCGGCGGGTCTACCTCACAAACTCCCTCTACGGCGCCTGGGACGACCAGTTCTACCCGGACGGCGTCGGGGCCTGGATGGCTGCGATCCACACCGATCCTCGCGGAGGAATGACCGTCGACGAGACCTTCTTCCCCCACGACGAGGACTTCCGGGGTCTGCGGGTACACCAGGTTCGCCTCCAGGGCGGCGACGCGTCTTCCGATTCGTACTGCTACCGATAGCAGTCGGCGTTGGCCTGCGGCCCGCGCCGCGAGCCCCGGGGCTCGACTCCCCTTGCACGGCGGATCGGGGAGATCCGTCGAGTCATCCCCCTCTGGAACGCCAAGGAACCACGCGAGAACACCGCCACGTAACGCCGCGAGTCACACCCTTCCCTCACGAAGTCATACCTTCGCCATTCCCACGAGGACGACTCGTGCTCCAGTGTTCCTGGGGCTTGCCCCAATGGCGCGAGTACTGGACCACTCAATCATTCGTGTGGGCGGTGAGCGACGGTCCATGCCATGTCGCGCGCGACCTGTTTGACGACCGTCATGCAGGACCCCTGAAGCACCCGAGCGCGTACGCTGACACTGCACCAGGGTCGGGTCAGATCCAACGCGGGGAGCTCACGCCATGCGCCGTGCAGCAGTTCATCTTTCGTTCGTCGCCCGGGCCGCGGCATCTACACGGTCGTAGTCTCCGTCAGAGACAAGGACTCGCACGGTGACGACGAGGAGGGACCCGCCGTCGTGTCGGTGACCATCATGTTTGCCGATGAAACAGGCACTCTCGTCCAGATGTTCAACCCGGACAGCGACAGCGTCGCGGTGCGGTCGAGCGACGACGGCCGAGTCGTCGACTTCTCGATGATCAACGCCGCCCCGGGCAACCGCGGCTCGGGTTCACCGACCACTGCCGTAGGAACCATCAGCTGCCCGCAATAGACCGAGGTCGAGGACGACAACGTCGTCTCGACAGCGCTGCGCAGCCGCGGAAGTTCCTCACCACCGCCGGCCACCCTTGTCCGCGGCGGCTCGGCACTGCGTACCCCTGGCCCGCGCCGCACCACCAGTGGCAATGCCACCCACGGCGGTACTGCGCGCTACAGGAGTTGCAATCGGTATGGGTCACCTGAATCCCTCACGGACGCAACCCACTCTGATCGACTCCACCACCGGCCGTCCCCTTTTGCGATCGTCAAGCAGGCACCAATCCGGCGCTCGAGGGTGGATCGACCCAAGGTCGAACCGGCGGTGAACTCATCGGGACGGTCAAACTGCGGCAGGCTTGTAACGCCGACCGCTGCGTGTCCTATAAACAGACTGTCCATTACCGAATGTTGGGGAGGCAATTCGAAATGAACCGCAAGATGCTCGTCGCAGCGGGCGCACTGGCAGTCGGCAGCGGAACCGTCTTGGCGCCCGGCGCAGCGGCACAAGATGTCGGCCTACGCGAATACCCGTGCAGCGACCAGTTTCGGGTGCCGTGGGTCCTCGACGCATGGAACGGCACCAACAAGGTAGCGTTCAGCCCCTTCGGAACCGACAACATCCACTGCGTCTCCTTCCACGGAATGACCGTTGCGTACCAGCTCGATCCGGAAGGAAAGAAGCACGCCCTCAACCCGCCGTCGGGGTTGATCGGCGCCTTTGCAGGTCAGCTCTACTTCTGGGATCCAGCAACGTACTGACCGGGCGAACGGGTCAGCGCGATCGCGGACGACGGAGTCGGGTTCACCGCGAACGGCGATGCGGGGCGCGGGTTTACGACCAACGGGTTGTCGGCCCCTCAGGTGAGGGAGGGCAATGACGACCGAGGTCGACGGTAGCCCGCCTCACAGACCCGGTGGAAGGCCTCTCGCCGCAAGCGGATCCGCCTTCCGTGCTTGCCGGGCGGCGCCGGTTCGGCGTCGCCCGCGCCTCGCCCGCGGCGGAACCTCAATGCGCCGGGTATTGCAGCGAAGCGAGTAGCTGCCCGTGCAGGTTGGCGTTCGAGTACAGGCCGCCGCCCCGATCGCACGCGTGTCCACCGGTTCGATCGGTGAAGCGGCCGCCGGCCTCTTCGACGAGGAGAACCCACGGCGCGTGATCCCACTTGTGGTAACGCTCGGCCAAGAAGGCATCGATCTCGCCGCGAACGAGTTCGACCAGCGGTAACGGGCTCCCCAGTGCGTGGGCGGCACTCGGTGGGAGTCGGGCTCGGGACTCGTCATCCACAGCATCGAGCAAGGCGTCGGCGAGCGTCGCCGTCGTACTGACCTGGAGGCGGCGCGTCTCGCTCTCCTCGCGTGGCCAGCACGACTCGAAGGAACCGCCGCCCCGGGTTGCCCACCAACAACGCCGCAGCGCCGGAGAGGTGACGACCGCGACCTGGGTGGTCCCCTGAACCTCCAAGGCAATGTGGATTCGCCAGTTCGGATCACCCTGACTGAAGAACCCGGTGCCATCGATCGGGTCGAGAATCCAGACCCGATCGGACTCGCCGAGCTGACCGAGTTCCTCACCGAAGAACGCGTCGTCCGGCCGTTCCCCCGACAACGTCTCCCGGAGCAAGCGCTCAACTTCCCGGTCGGCTTCGGTGACCGGTGTGCCGTCGTCCTTCAGCGTTGCCGAAACGCCAGACTCGAAGTGAGCGAGCGCGAGTTCCGCCGCCAAGTCCGAGGTGTCGAACGCGAGTTGGAGGTCGTCAACGCTGCCCATCGCGTGGATACTAGAACGTCCCGTGGGAGGAGCCCGCGCCAGGGCGGTCGTCGATCAGCTTCCAGCGACAACCGCGACCAGGCCGGGAAGGCAGTAGGCCCGCCACCTCAAATCCGAGGGCAGCGCCCCCGGATTCGGACCCAGGACGCCTGTTGCGCCCCAGACCTCGCCGGTGTGGGGGGCGGCCCACTGCCTGCCGCTGATCCAGACAATAGCCGCATCGCCCGGCAGGAACGAATACGGGCGATTGGCGTCGGTTATGTTGGCCGCATGGGGAGTACAGGGGGGCCTGATCCGATTGCCGTCGACGTGGAGTCGGGAGGGCAGACCGATGGCGATCGACCAAGTGAAGTATCGGGTTCGACGCATCCGAAGCCACGGCGCCGGCCACTTCGCGTGGTGCGATGGATCTTCGTCGGCCTGGTCTCGGTGGTCGTTGTTGCCGTTGCGATTTCAGCGGGTGTCCATTGGTGGCAGACGCCTCGCGACAAGGCGGCCATCGAAGAGGCAATCGGCTCCGACCACCGCTATGTCGAGGTGGACGGGCGCCGGATGAGCGTCGCGGTCCAGGGTTCTGGACCGCGGACCGTCGTCCTGATGCCGGGCCTGGCCACGCCGGAGCCCATCCTCGGCTTCGCCCCGCTGGCGCGGCGCCTGGCCGAGCAGAACACCGTCGTCACCGTCGAGCCCTTCGGGCTGGGCCTCAGCGACGGCACCGACGCCCCGCGCACCAGCGAGGCGATCGTCGACGAGACCCGGGCCGCGCTCCGGGAACTGGGGCTGGGCGGCCCGTACGTCCTGATGCCCCATTCGATTTCGGGCCTGTACGCGATGTGGTGGGCCACACACCACCCGGACGAGGTCGCCGCAGTGGTGGGCCTGGACGACGAGCGCTACACCTCTGACAGTGCCCAGAACTCCCCGGACTGGCCGAGTTGGATGTCCGGCGTCAACGCGGCCGGCGGCACCCGAGACCTGATCGCCCTGGACAAGAGCACCGACTACCTGGGGCTGGTGGCCGACTACCGGGAGAGTCTCGGCGAGTCCGCCGAGTACACCCCGGACCAGCAGGACCTGTACCTGCGCGCGTACTCGTGGGTGCTGAACCCGACCGTGCTGGACGAGATGGCCCGCGGGGCGGAGAACGTGCGATCGGCCGAGGGGGCCGTGTTCCCGCCGACGCTGCCGGCACTGTCGATCCTCGCCGCCTCCTCGCTCGAGGTGGAACCGGAGTGGGAGCCCTCGCACCACGCGGCGATCAGCAACCCGGCGATCCAGCAGGTCACGATCATGGACGGCCACCACTACCTGTTCCACGCTCACGCGGCGGCGATTGCCGATATGACACAGCAATTCCTCGACGAGCATGTCCAGACTCGATGACCCTGCCGCCTAGTGGTACCGAGCATCCAGTAGCGCGTGCGCCGTAGCCCGGTCCGCCCTCTGGCGTGACAACGCCGGGCGGGCCAGGCACGGGCCGTGTGTTCGTGCGCCAGAGCCGCGTCACAGTTGCCGTTTCAGTGAGTGCGCCGCCAGCGCGAGGTCTTCCATTCGACCATCGGCGAACCTCACGCACTCTCCGAGCGCGATGGTGTACGTGACTGGCGTCGCCGAGAACCGCGTTGGCCACTTCACCGGAGCGCACCCAAGTAGGTGGACTTGGGCCGACTCCACTCGGCATGGAGGCGTTCAATACACGGCACTTGCGGCTTCCAGGGATGGTCGGCAACCGCACGTCCGCCTGATGGGCCCGGAGCGTCAGGCGCTCTGCACCTGCACGAAATGCTCGACCGTGGGGAACGGGGTGTAGAAGTGGTGCAGCAGCCGACGCCACTCCTGGTACTGGGTAGATCCACGAAAGCCCTCGGTGTGATCCTCGAGGCTTTGCCAATGCACAAGTAGCAGGTAGATGCTCGGTCGCTCCAGACATCGCGACAGGGTCAGGTACTGGTAGCCGGGCATGCCCGCGATGACTTCCTTGGCCTCCGCAAAGGCTGCCTCGAAGTCATCTTCCTCGCCGGGATTGACCGACAGCAGCGCGTGCTCCAGGACCATTCGGCGATGATCCCACACGCGTTCCGGGGCCGCGGAGACTGACGTGGCCCGATATCCAAGCCGAATGTCCTTCGCGCAGTGCGGTGTGCGACGGGGATACGGTTGGGGCACGGAAGCTGGCCCAGTCCCCATGATCACTGGGTTCACCCTGTCGGCAATCTGACCGCGACACCAGGGCGCCCGACTCGGTCCTCGACCGCACCGAGGGCGTCGATCTCGTTCTGGTCAGCGAGAACACGAAGAAAGGACGACTGCACCTTCGGGGAGACGATCTGCGAGTTCCACCATTCGGTGAAGTGGGGTGCGAGGCCTCGTTCGTGTCCTGGCCTGCGTACCGATCTGTGGATCGACGGAAGCTAGCATCGTCACCGCCGGGCGATTGGCCCGGTTCCGCTCGTTGTCTGGAGGTTGCGCTGTGAGCGCGTTGTCGAACCCGAACACGTTGCCGCCCTACGCCACCCTGCCCGAGCTGCCCCTCGACGAGGACGGCCGCGCTGAGCTGACCGGGCAGATCTGGGATCAGCTGATCACCGGCCGAGGCGACGCCGACGACTTCATCGACATCTACAGCGAGGACTACGACCTCACCGACGAGCAGCTCGGGGCGGCGTTCGACGCGCTCCGCACCGCCCGGCTGCGCCAGCAGGCGGAGATCGGCGCGTACACCTCCCGCACGATCGCCGCGTTCGAGGAGCTCAATGCCAACGGCGTCCTCGCCCGTGCGGACTTCTCCTGCTGCGGCACCTGCGCATCCGGCGAGATCTGGGGCGAGCGCGACGACAGCCGCCACTGGAAGGGCTACGCCTACTTCCACCAGCAGGACACCGACAAGCTCGTCGAGGACGGCGAGACCTACATCGGCTACGGCGCGTTCCCGCCCGAGGACTTCGACGAGGCCGTCTACGACGCGCTCAGCGATGACGAGAAGGAAGTCCTCTACACGGCAGACGTGACGCGCCTGCTCGACGACGTGATGTTTCCCGTCCTCCGGCGCCACGGCATCGAGCCGGAATGGGACCGCGACCTGGGCACTCGGGTGCTGCTCAAGAACGCCGACTGGTACGACCCGATCGAGGCGTGACCGCCGGTCGAGTGGGAGTAGCCGCGGGACCGGATCGGTCCGGAGGCGGGCGGAGACGACTCAGCACGGTTTCCTAGGATCACGTGTGTGCCTGAGCAGGATTCCTCCAGAACTCGCGCGCGCGACATCGATCGCGCCCAGACGTGCGGGCTGCTCGACGCCGGATACGGTGAGGGACAGCTCGACCCGGCCGAGTACCAGGCACGCACCGCCGCTGCGATGAAGGCCAAGACGCTCGGTGAACTCGACGCGCTGGTCTCGGACCTGCAGATCCCCGACCATCTCGTCGAGGCCACCCGCGCGACGGCGCCCGAACCGGCGCCGCGGCAACGGGTTCCCGGACGCGTCGTGGCCGCCGTCCTCGCCGCGGTCCTGGCGGTCGGCGGAACCCTGGTCTTCGCCACCCGCGGGGACGACGCGGCACCCGAGGCCACCGACGTCGCCGGCGCGGCCCGGCAGGCTCCCGCCCCCGCGCCGATCCCGGCGGGCGAGCCAGCGCCGATAGTGATCGAGCCGATCGATCCCCTCACCACCGACGGAGTCCGCGAATTCGTGCGTCAGCTCGGGGTGAAGTTCGGCGGGGATCTGCGGGTGGACCAGGTGACCTTCTACTCCAGCTACGTGTTCGTGACCCGGATGCTGGAGGACCAGCCGCACCGCGAACAGGACTGGAGCTTCCGCGGCGGCTTCTCCACCTCGGGAGATCCGGGGGCGCGGCCCCTCGACACAGCCACGGTCGACCTCGCGGACCTCGACGTGGCCCGGCTCGGCGACGTGATCGCGACGGGGGCGAACCGTGTCGGGATGCCGTCGGGAAGGGTGGACCACATCTTCGTACGCCCGGATTCGGGAACCGAAGGCCTGGTCACCGTCCAATTCACGGACGACGCGGACCGATCGGGATTCGTCAACACGCGTCTGGACGGCTCGGTCGTCGACATCTCCCCGACCGAGGGATGAAGATCATGCCGAATCGCCTTCGCCCCGTGGCCGCGACAACGCGACTGCGCGCCCGCGACGTCGACCGCGCCGCGGTGCGCGACGCCCTCGACTCGGCGTTCGCCGACGGCCAGCTGAGCGACGGCGAGCACCGGAATCGGGTCGAGGCAGCCGGGTCGGCGCGCACGCTGGCCGACCTCGATCGACTCGTGCGGGACCTGCAGGTGCCTGCGGAACTGCGGGAGAGCGTGAGCCCGCCGTCACCGCAGCGGAGCACCCGCTGGGCCGTCGCGCTCGCGACTGCCGTCGTCCTGGTGGGCGGCATCGTGGTGGTCACGTCGAGTCGGGACAGCGGCGATCCGGCCGCCACCACGGCTGGGGCGCAAGCGGAACTGACCACCGCGGCGGGTTTCGGGCGGATGCTCGACGAGATTGCCCACCACCTGGACGACTCGCAGGTCGACCGGCTGACCGTCCACCCCGCGTATGCGACGTTCTCACGCCCGGTTCCCGGCCAACCCGGCCGCGAGCAGTCGTACCGGTACGAGGTGGAGGACGGGCGGGCCCGGATCACGGACGACGGAACGTCGTCCCACCGCACCGAGGGCGTCCCCGTCGACCTCGCGGAGCTGCGCCCGAACGTTCCCCAGCTGATCGGGCTGCTCTACGGCGCCGATCGCACGCTCGGCGTGGGCAATCCGAGCGACGTCTACCTGATCGCAGACCGCGGGGACGACGGACCGGCCGTGGGCATCTACCTGCGGAACGAGGACACGGGGGCGCAGGGCTTCCTGACGGTCGGCTTCGACGGCGCCGTCCGCAGCGTCCACCGAAGCGACCGGTAGTTCCGCGACCTTCAGACGACGCCAGGTCGAGGAGCGGCGGGAGGGCCCGCACTCGCCGACGCGATCGACACCGCCGCCCACCAACTCGGCCACACGATCACCTGAGGCGGCGGATACGCCGACCCGACCCGGTCCAGCCCGTCGCGGACGCGGCGAAACTGTGCAACGGCCCGCCCGACATCGGGCCGTTCGATGACAAGGAGACCAATGAACAGCGTGTCCTGGCGCACCCACCTCGCCGACGTCGACTGGCCGATGCTGGAGCATGCATACGGCGATGCGAGCGATGTGCCCGGCTGGATCGAGGGGCTGGCCGGCGCGGAGACAGTCGAGGAGTCGCTGCACGAGCTGTGGGCGGCGGTGTTGCATCAGGGAACCCTCTACGACTCGACCGCGCCGGCTATGGCTTCGATCGCGTCGCTGCTCGGCGCACGGCAGACCGCGGATGCGGAGAGCACGGCGTGGTTGCTGCTGATGTTCGCCGACGCGGTGCGCGCCTGTGAACACGTCGAGGTGGACGACGCCGAGACGGCCGCCCTCGTCCGGTCGGGCCGAGACTCGTTGATCGGGATCGCGGCGCTCGTGCGACCACTGATCGCCGACGACGGCCCGGAGGCCGCAGCCGCGGCACTGCTGCAGGCCGCGGCGCGCACGGCCGACTCCGCCGCCCTCGATGCGCTCGCGGCGCGGGCGAGCGCACGCCCGACGGGGCAGGTCGAGCAGGCATGTGTCGCCGCGCTCACGACACTCGGGGTCGATGTCTCGGCGGCTCTCGCTGACGGGGATCCCGGCCTGGTGATGGCGGCGACGCTTGCGCGGATCGCGGCCGGGAGCACTGAGACCACCGACCTCGACGCGCTCGTGGCGGGATGGGAGCTCGCCGTCGAGGTCGCGCCCCGCATCGCGTTCGGCGTCGGAAACCTCCCGGAGTGGTTGAGCACGGTCAACCCGGAGGCATCGGCTGACGTACTCGCCGCGCTGCCGACGCCGGACGAGGCGACGATCGCAGGGCTCGTCGATGTCGTCATCGGTTCCCGGAGCAACGCCCCGGCGGCGGTCCGTCGTCTGCTCGCACTCGCGGCGCTGCCTGAAGCCAGGCCGGAGGCGATGATGACTGCGCTCCGGCAGTGCCCACCGACACCCGAGGTCTGCGACCTGCTCGTCGCCCTCGCCGAGCGGGTCACTACCGGCGGCACCTCCGCCATCGGGTCGAGCACCTTCGACGTGGATGCTCGGGCAGACTCCGCCTTCGCTCTGCTGCGCGCCGGCGACGGACGGTGGGCTCGCCCGATGGCTCAGGCCCTGCTCACGAACCCCGCTGCGCGCGGCCTCATGGTTGCCACCTCCGCGTCGGGGCGTTCCGCGCTCGGCCACGCGCTCGTGCGCGAGCACGCACCGTCCGCCACCATGCTCATCGCGGGTATCCGGCAGGCGCTGCGGCAGGAGCCTCCTGTCGATCCGTCCCGCGACGGCGCCGGACACCTCATCGAGTTGCTCGCCTCCTGGCCCGCCGAGGCCACCGCCGGCGCGCTGCCCGAGGTCCGGGAGCTGCTCACGGTCGCGCCGAAGCAGGCCGCCGACGCGCTCGCGACGTGGGGCGACACCACCAGCATCGACCGCGTCCGCGAGGCGACCGTCACCGGCGACGCGACCGTGCTGCTCGCTCTCGCACGCTTGACGAAGGACCCCGATGACTTCCGTCGCGTCCTCGACGCCGACCTCGAACACAAGGAGTCCGCGGTGCTCGCGCACTGGGCTGACCGCGCCGACCCGCGCTTCCTCGACTGGTGCCGCAGCCTCGTCGGCACGAACGCCGCGACAAGCGACTACCAGCGAGATGACCAGCTCACCTCACTACGCATCCTCGCCGCCTTCGACTCGGGCGAGGCCGCAACCGGCTGGCCTGTGCTTCGCAGCATCATCGACGCCGGACGCGGCCCGATCGAAGAAGCCATCGGTCTCGCGCTCGACTGGCGCGCCCAGCAGTGGCTACCGCCCGAGGCGCACACCGACTTCGAGGCGCTGCTCGCCGACCTCGTCGTCACCGACCGCAAGAACTACAACGGCCCGCTCGTCAAGACCAGCACCGCCGCCGCGATCGCCCTCCTCGACCTCGGGCTGACCCTGCCCGGCACTCCCGCACGAATCGTGAAGGTCGTCGCGTGTGCCGTGACCGACCGGTGGGCGCGCGAACTCGGCCTCCGGCTCACCGAACGGCTGGCGGGCGCACCGGAAACGGTCCGCCGCGCGGTCGCGAAGAAGCTCCGCTCCCTCGTGGACCGCGACGAGCGCTTCGACTCCAGCGGCGACATCGCTGTCGAGGACGAACGCACCCTCGCCCGCCTGCGCCCGCTCCTGCAGGACCTGGAGGCCGAATGAATCCCGACACCCCGATCCGGACACTCTCGACCCTGCGTGGCGCGAAGGACTGATCCGCCATCCTCGAGGCGATCCCGCGGTCCCTGCACCCCGCCGGGACCTCGACGGTCTCGTCAAGGGCAAGGCACCCAGCCGGTCTCCTCAGCGAACCGGGCACTGCTCAGGACGCGAGACGAGTGAAGGCCCCCAGATCCCCAGGGGGCCTTGCCCCCAGGGAGTTTGTGGACTCGCTGGTTGGTTGGGCCGGTTGCCGCCGCTATCGTGTCCGCGGGGGATCGTCCATCAGTCCGCGTGGATCCAGGGGCGTGGGTGCACCCACCGAGCTGTTGACCTGAAAACGCCTGCGCTCGACCGAGTCCGACGACAACGCAGGACTGCACCGTCTGGGGGGAACAATTGAGGCAGATCCTGTTTGCGGCCGGAATCGCACTGACGGTGTCCATCCTGCTGACGCCGATTCTGATCAAGGCATTCTCGCGGCAGGGACTCGGTCAGGAGATCAGAGTCGAGGGGCCGGCGAGCCATCAGTCCAAGCGCGGAACCCCGACGATGGGCGGGGTCGCGATTCTGTGCGGAATCTGGGCAGGGTACCTGGGATCACATCTGATCGGGATCGGGTACGAGGCAGACGGTCCATCCGCGTCGGGCCTCCTCGTACTCGGCCTTACAACTGCGCTGGCCGGCGTCGGGTTCCTGGACGACTACATCAAGATTCGGAAGCAACGCAACCTCGGCCTGAAGGCGACCGGAAAGTACATTGGCCAGATCTCCGCTGCGGTGATCTTCGCAGTGCTCGCTCTGAGGTTCCGCGGCGGGAGCGGACTGACGCCGGGCAGCACCGATCTGTCCTTCATCCGGGACACCACGATCGCGATGGGGGCGGTCGCCTTCGTCCTGTTCACCTGCGTGGTGGTGGTTTCCTGGTCGAACGCGGTCAATCTGACCGACGGTCTGGACGGCCTCGCAGCAGGTTCAATGGGGTTGGTCCTCGGTAGCTACGTGATCATCACGTTCTGGCAATTCCGCAACGCCTGTGAAACCGCCCCTGGCGCAGGCTGTTACGACGTGCGCGATCCACTCGATCTCGCGTTGATCTGCGCCGCCGGTGCCGGCGCATGTGTCGGATTCCTCTGGTGGAATGCGGCGCCAGCCAAGATCTTCATGGGCGACACCGGTTCGCTCGCGCTGGGAGGCCTTCTGGCTGGGCTCTCCATCACCACCAGAACCGAGTTGCTCGCCATCGTCATCGGTGCGTTGTTCGTCGCCGAGGCAACATCGGTGCTGGTTCAGGTTGCCGTGTTCCGCACATCGCGGCGACGCGTCTTCCGGATGGCGCCCGTGCATCACCATTTCGAGCTCAAAGGTTGGCCCGAAACTGTCGTGATCATCAGGTTCTGGCTGTTCGCGGCGATCGCGTCGGCGGTGGGCCTTGCATTGTTCTACAACGAGTACCTCGCCGCCGTGGACTGACAGGGCATCGATGACGTCGACGGCGCACCGCGAGCGAGCGGCGCCGCTGAGGACAGCTGCGAAAAGGCCCGGTCAACCCGCAGCGAGCACCCGTTGGCTCAGGGTCGCAAGGGTTGCCGCGATGCCCTCCCGGACCGCGACATCAGTGATGATCCCGCCTTCGTCGATCATCGCGGGCGTCACCGGCAGGTGGACGCACGCCTCCTCCACGATCGCGGCACCGGTGTAGGTGAGCACCAGCCGTAGAGACGCATGGGCATCGGCCGCACCCGTCGCGTTGGCGGAGACGTTGATCCACGCGGTGGGCTTGTCACAGATCTCTACGCCGCCCACGGTCCAGTCGAGCAGATTCTTGAACGACCCGGGCAGGGCCCCCGCGTACTCGGGAGTACAGATCAGCAGTGCACCCGCACAGTCGATCTGTCGGCGTAGGTCGACGACCGCCTGCGGCAACGGATCTTGGTCGTCGTCCGGATTGAAGTGCGGTAGGGCCCCCATCGCTTCGTATGCCACGCCGCGGAAGCCGGCGGGGACGAGGGTGTCGGCAGTGCGCAGCAGAGCCGAGTTGCTCGACTTGCCGCGCAGGCTTCCCGATATGAGCAGGATGTCGGACATTGTGTTCACTCCTCCTGGTTGCATGCACCCAACGCGGCAGGCAGGCCGCTCCGACGAAGCATCGTCTACGGCGTTCTCTCTACCAGCGTCGCGTCCTCCTGTGGCCGGCCCAGGTGCGTCCGGGGATTGCCGCCACGCCACTCTGTCGGCGCCAACCCGTATCGTGCTGGGCCAGGTACATATTCGAGGAGTGGCGGAAGACCATGATCGGCGAAGGGGCACCGTGACGGAACTGCCGAGCGTGCGGCCCGTGATCGAATCCGTGCCGGCGACCGCGGCGGTTGCCGCCGTCCCGGCCGAGGCAGCGGCGGCGATGCACCGGCTGCGGGTCGAGTCCGTCTCCCCCAATACCCGGGCCGCTCAGATGAGTGACTGGACGATTTTCACCCGGTGGTGCGAACGCGTCGATCGGGCACCGCTGCCGGCGTCCCCCGACGTCGTCGGGTGGTTCCTGACGGAGAAGTCGTCGGAGGTACGGCCGGACGGGCGGGCCGCCTACGCGCCGGCGACCATGACGCGGTGGGTCGCGTCGATCAACAAGATTCACTCCCTGGCCGGGCATCCGAAACCGGGGCAGTCGTCCGCGGTGCGCGAGATCCTCCGCGGCATCGCCCGTACCCGGGCCACCCCGCCGGTCCGGCGCGAGCCGCTGCTGACCGACGACGTGCGCGCCATGATCGAGTCCATGCGCGCGCGGTCGGCGGCCGGTTCGTGGGCCGACCGCGCCGCCGAGCGCCGGGACGCGGCGCTGTTGCTGATCGGACTCACCGGCGCGATGCGCCGATCGGAACTGGCCTCGCTCGCGGTCTCCGACGTCGCCCCGCACCGCGCCGACGGACTGTACGTGACGATCCGCCGGTCGAAGACCGACCAGGCGGCGGCCGGCCGAACGGTCACCCTCCCCTACGGGACCGCGCCGATAACCTGCCCGGTGTGCGCGTACTGGCGGTGGCGTGAGGTCCTGGACGCCTGGGACCGCGACGGCAAACCGGCCGTGAGCCGACTGCTCGCCGAGCCCGAGTCCGGGCCGCTCGAGCATCGCTGCCGAGGCATGCTCGGACGTCCCGAGCCGACGGTCCGTTCGCTGTTCCGGCCCGTGCATCGCACCGGCGCACTGGGAGCCGGTGCGCTGTCGGGACAGGCAGTTGCCTCGATGATCCAGCGCCGTGCCGCGGCGGCGGGATACTCGGAGGAGTTCGTCGCCCGGCTCGGCGGGCACAGCCTCCGAGCGGGATTCGTCACCCAGGCCGTCCGGAACGACGCGAGCGCCGAGCAGATCATGACGCAGAGCGGGCACACCGACCAGCGGATGATCGCGATCTACTCGCGCCAGCACGCGGGTCTGCACGGCAACGCCGTCACCGCGCTCGGCCTCTAGCCGGAGGCCTGGCGCACCGAGCGTCGTCGGGACTACTGACGGACCGTTCCTCGGCCCCGAGAATCTCGCGACCTGGGGATCGAGCACTGGGGATCTCGAGCGCGGGGATCTCAGTCCTCGGGGCTGAGCGGAAGCTCCGCCAGCACCCGCCAGCTGCCGTCCGGTTGCCGCGCGGTGTCGAGGGTGCCGCGCAGCACCGCGACCCGTTCGCGCATACCGAGCAGCCCGTTGCCGGACCCCTGGGTGAACAGGCTGGTGCCCCGGCCGTTGTCGGTGATCTCGACCAGCACGTCCTCCTCCCGGCGGCGCACCCGCACGACCGCCCGCGGTGAGGGCCCGGCGTGCCGGAGCACGTTGGTCAGCGACTCCTGCACGATCCGGTGGATGCCCAGGCTCAGTGCCGGGCTGATCTCGTCCAGGTCGCCGGTCTGCTCGAGTTCGACGGTCAGTCCGGCCTGCCGCATCATCTCGACCACCTTCGCCACGCCCGCGGTGCCGTGCTGCGGCATCTCGGCGGGCGTCTGCTCGGTGCGCAGCAGCGCGACCGTGCGGCGCAGCTCGGCCAGCGCCTGGCGGCCGGTGCCCGCGATGTTGCCGAGCGCCTTCTCCACGGCGTCGGGGTTGCGGCGCAACGCGTACGACGCCCCGTCCGCCTGCACCACCATCACGCTCACCGCATGTGCAACCACGTCGTGCAGTTCCCGGGCGATCCGCGTGCGCTCGCCGGCCACCGCCTCCTCGGCCCTCCGGTCCCGCTCGGCCTCGACCACCGCCAGCCGGGACGCCACCGCCTCGTCGTAGAGCCGCCGAGCGCCGAGAAACTCGGCGAGAATCCAGGACAACGCGTAGATCAGCGCGACGAAGAGCAGGTCGGACGGTCCGTTGTCCAGCAGGATGCCGGACAACACGGCGTCGGCGGCCAACCCCACCAGGTAGAACGCGGCGGGGCGGCGGCCCACGTACGCGACCAGGGTGTACAGCGCCACCGGCAGGCCCAGCAATGCGAAGTGGTTCTCCGCGTCGTCCCCGATCAGGTCGCTGACCAGGGTCGTGAACATCGACGCGGCGAGGATCGCCACCGCCGCGAGGACCGGGTAGCGCCGGCGGAAGGCGATCGGCACCGAAAGGATCACGCTCAGCAGCAGGAACAGCCACGGCACCTGACTGCCCGGCGCGCCCAGACAGTCCAGCACGAAGAGCACCGCGGCCAGCATCGAGTCGGCGATGAACGGCTTGCCGCGCAGCCACAGACTGAACCTCCGCATCCCGTCAGCCTAGGAGGTCCGGGCACGAGTCCGTCCCACCCATTGCCTTGCCCGGCCGAGCGGAGGACCGTGAAGGACGAGGGATTGCCCCGTCGGCGCCGCCGGGCGCCGACCCCGAGGAGAAGGGTGCCGGTCGTGTACGCACGCTCTACCACCATCCATGCGCAGCCGTCGTTCATCGACGTCGGAATCAAGCACATACGCGACGTCGTGATGCCGACGCTCGCGGACATCGAGGGCTGCTGCGGCCTGTCGTTGCTGGTCGACCACGAAACCGGTCGGTGCATCGCCACCAGTTCCTGGATGGACGACGAGTCCCTCCGGGCGAGTGAGGGGCCGGTCCTGCAACTGCGCGACCGGGCCGCCGAGATCTTCCACGGCACCACCTCTGTGTCGCGGTGGGAGATCGCCGTCCTGCACCGCGACCACCGGTCCAGCCCGGGGGCCTGCGTCCGCGCCGCGTGGCTCGCGGTCGAACCGGGCCGGATCGACCGCGCCCTCGACCTCTACAAGTTGTCGATCCTGCCCGCGCTGGAGGAACTCGACGGGTTCTGCAGTGCCAGCCTGATGGTCGACCACGCCGCCGGCCGCGCGGTGTCGTCGGTGACGTTCGACAGCTTCGAGGCGATGGACCGCAATCGAGACCAGGCGATGACCCTCCGGGCCGCGGGCACCAGTGAGGCGGGCGCGGACGTGCTCGAGGTGTGCGAGTTCGAGCTGGCGATCGCCCATCTGCACGTACCCGAGATGGCCTGAGGCGGCGCGGCGGCCGCCGGTTCGGCCCGGCGGCTGACCGGTAGCGTGTTCGGCTGTGACCGTGACACGCGATGTCGACCCCGACTTCCTGGCCCTGCCCCTGCGCACCCTGGCCGACGCGGCGCTGTCCGCGGCCCGGGCCGCCGGCGCCGAACACGCCGACCTGCGGGTGCACCGCCTGCGCACCCAGTCGATCCGGCTGCGTGACGGCGCGGTCCAGTCGGTGGTCGACGGCGACGAGCTCGGCCTGGCGGTACGGGTGGTGGTGGACGGCACCTGGGGTTTCGCCTCGCACGCCGAACTCACCGCCGAGTCCGCGGCACGCACCGCGGGCCGGGCCGTCGAGGTGGCACGCGCACTGCGGGCGCTGAACCGCGAACGGGTGGAGCTGGCGCCGGAACCGGTGTACCGCGACGCCACCTGGGTCTCCGGGTACACCCTCGATCCCTTCGCCGTGCCGACCGCGCAGAAGGTGGACCTGCTCGGCGACTACTCGGGCCGGCTGGCCGCCGCCGACGGCGTCGACCACGTCACCGCCGGTGTGCTGCAGGTCAAGGAGCAGACCTTCTACGCGGACCTGGCCGGTTCGACGCTCACCCAGCAGCGGGTGCGGCTGCACCCCGAGCTGGAGGCGACCGCCGTCGACGCGTCGGCGGGCAGCTTCGAGACCATGCGCACCCTGGCCCCGCCGGTCGGCCGCGGCTGGGAGTACCTCGAGGCCTCCGCGGACGGGGCCTGGGACTGGGACACCGAGCTGGCCCGGATCCCGGAGTGGCTGGCGGAGAAGACGAAGGCGCCGTCCGTCACCGCGGGACCCACCGACCTGGTGATCGACCCCAGCAACCTCTGGCTGACCATCCACGAGTCAATCGGGCACGCAACGGAGTACGACCGCGCGATCGGCTACGAGGCGGCCTACGCGGGCACCTCGTTCGCCACCCCGGACAAGCTCGGCACCCTCGAGTACGGGACGCCGATCATGCACGTCACCGCGGACCGCACCGAGCCGCACGGACTGGCCAGCATCGGGTACGACGACGACGGGGTGTCCGCGCAGCGCTGGGACCTGGTCCGCGACGGCACCCTGGTGGGCTACCAGCTGGACCGGGTGTTCGCCCCCCGGCTCGGACTGCCGCGCTCCAACGGCTGCTCCTACGCCGACTCACCGCACCACGTGCCGATCCAGCGGATGGCGAACGTCTCGCTGCAGCCGGACCCGGACCGCGACACCAGCACCGCGGACCTGATCTCCCGCGTCGAGAACGGCATCTACGTCGTCGGCGACAAGTCCTGGTCGATCGACATGCAGCGCTACAACTTCCAGTTCACCGGGCAACGGTTCTACCGAATCCGTGACGGCCGACTGGACGGGCAACTGCGGGACGTGGCCTACCAGGCCACCACCACCGACTTCTGGGGATCGATGGAGGCCGTCGGCGGCCCGTCGACCTGGCGCCTCGGCGGCGCCTTCAACTGCGGCAAGGCGCAGCCGGGCCAGGTCGCGGCCGTCAGCCACGGTTGCCCCTCGGCGCTGTTCCGCGGCGTCAACGTACTCAACACACGGGTGGAGGGTGGGCAGTGACAATTGATGCAGCCGGAGGCCGATCGGTGATCGCCGCGCAGGACCTGGTCGAGCAGGTGCTCGCCCTGTCCGAGGCCGACGAGGCGATGGTCATCGTGACCGACGCCAGCGAGGCCGCGTTGCGCTGGGCGGGCAACTCGATGACCACCAACGGTGTCTCGGATTCGAGGACCTGGACGGTGATCTCGATCGTCCGCGACGACGCGGGCGCGCGGGTCGGCACGGTGAGCTCGAGCAGCGTCGACCCGTCGCAGGTCGCGGAGGTGGTGCGGGCCAGCGAGGCCGCCGCCCGGGCCGCGCGGCCGGCCGAGGACGCGATGGACCTGGTGCCGGCGGGCGCCCCCGACCCGGGGTGGCACGACGGCCCGGCGGCCACCGGCATCGACGTCTTCGCCGGGGTGGCCGCCGATCTCGCGGACGGCTTCGACGGCGCCGACCGGCTGTACGGGTTCGCGCACCACCAGCTCCACAGCACCTGGCTCGGCACCTCCACCGGCGTGCGACGCCGGTTCACCCAGCCGACCGGCTCGGTGGAGATCAACGGCAAGCGTGGCGATGCCAGCGCCTGGGTCGGCGCCGGGAGCACCGACTTCCGGGACGTGTCGGTGCAAACCCTGCTGGCGCAGTTGGAGACCCGGCTCGGCTGGGCGGACACCACGGTGGAGCTGCCGGCCGGCCGCTACGAGACGTTGCTGCCGCCGTCCGCGGTCGCGGACCTGATGATCTACCTGATGTGGACGATGGAGGGTCGCGGCGCCGAGGAGGGCCACACCGCCCTCTCCCGGGCCGGCGGGACGCGCGTCGGCGAGCGGCTGACCGACCTGCCGTTGACCCTGTTCTCCGACCCGCGCTCCCCCGGACTCGAGTACGCACCGTTCGTGTCCGCGGCGACGTCGAGCGAGACCGTCTCTCTCTTCGACAACGGGATGGACGTCGGCCGCGTCGACTGGGTCCGCGGGGGCGCGGTGGGCGCGCTGGCGTACCCGCGGCACGCGGCCCGCGAGTTCGGCGCCCCCGTCGCGGTGCCGGGCGAGAACCTGCTGCTGACCGGCGGCAGCGGCGCCGACCTCGACGACATGGTGGCCCGCACCGAACGCGGCCTGCTGCTGACCACGCTCTGGTACATCCGCGAGGTGGACCCGACGAGCCTGCTGCTGACCGGTCTCACCCGGGACGGGGTCTACCTGGTCGAGGACGGCCGGGTCACCGGCGCCGTCAACAACTTCCGCTTCAACGAGAGCCCGCTGGACCTGCTGCGCCGGGTCAGCGAGGCGGGCGCCACCGCGCCGGCGCTGCCCCGGGAGTGGAAGGACTGGTTCACCCGCACCGCGATGCCGCCGCTGCGGATCCCGGACTTCCACATGTCCTCGGTCAGTCAGGCCCAGTGATGGCCGACCCGACGACACCCCTCGACCCGGCCGCCCGCTGCCCCTGCCTCAGCGGCGAGACCTACGGCGGCTGCTGCGGACGCTTCCACGGCGGGCAGGCCGACGCCCCGACCGCCGAGCAGTTGATGCGCTCGCGGTACGCGGCCTTCGCCGTGGGCGACGCGGCCTACCTGCTGCGCACCTGGCACCCGAGCACCCGGCCCCGCCGGCTCGACCTGGACCCGGACCAGCGCTGGACACGACTGGACGTGCTGGGCACCTCGGGCGGCGGACTGCTCGACACCGAGGGCGCCGTCGAGTTCGTCGCGCACTACGTCGTCGAGGGGCACCGGGACTCGCTGCGCGAGCACAGCAGGTTCGTCCGGGTGGACGGGCGCTGGAGCTACCTGGACGCGATCGGCTGAACCGACTCTCACAAAGTCCTTAATCGGCCGTAACGGAACCACAAACTCCGGACTCTAGTCTTTTGGTACGAGCTCATCCGGGATTCGAATCCTGTTGGAGAGCAACATATCTCAAGAGTCCAGGAGGAGTCATGTCGGACATTCGGATGACGAGCTGGGACCGGCGGTGCGTCACCGCCACGACCGCGGAGCTGCGGACGCGGGGACTGGTCGCGATTCTCGCGGCCGACGAGAACTGTCGCGAGGTGATCGTCACCGAGCCCGGCCGCGCATGGATGGCCTCCGTCCTGCCGGGCGGGAGCCCGGACGAGGGTGCCGACGTCCTCCTCTTCTCTGCCGATCCGGCGGAACAGTGGACGGACGAATATCTTCAGTGGGCGGACTCGGTGGAGTCCATGCTGGCGCCGCGACCCCTCGCGGCCTGAGAGCGCGTTCGGCTTGGACGCTGCAAGATGAGGGAGTGGTTGCGGTTCAGAAGGTGTTGATCGTCGACGACGACGCGGATGTCCTGACCGCGCTCCGGCGCGGGCTGGAACTCTCGGACTTCGCGGTGTTCACCGCCGCGGACGGAGCGGCCGCGCTCCGGGCCGTCGGCGCGCACGATCCGGACCTGGTGGTGCTGGACCTCAACCTGCCCCTGCTCGACGGGGTGGGCGTGGTCACCGCGCTGCGCGCCATGCGCAACGACGTCCCGGTGTGCGTGCTCAGTGCGCGCAGCGAGGTCGATGACCGGATCGCGGGGCTCGAGGCGGGTGCGGACGACTACATGGTCAAACCGTTCGAGTTCGGCGAACTGGTCGCGCGGATCCGCGCACTGCTGCGCCGCCGGCCGGAGCCGGAGCCGGAGAACGCCCCGGCCGAGCAGACGGTCCGCGTGGGCCCGGTCGGAGTCGACCTGCTCGGCCGCCGGGCCGACGTCGGCGGCACCGAGGTGCACCTGACCAAGCGGGAGTTCGACCTGCTCGCGGTGCTGGCCGAGAACCGCGGGACGGTGCTCAGCCGCGACCAGTTGCTGCGGTCGGTGTGGGGGTACGACTTCGAGACCGAGACCAACGTGGTGGACGTGTTCGTCAGCTACCTGCGACGCAAGCTGGAGATCGACGGCGCGCCGCGGGTGCTGCACACCGTGCGCGGCGTCGGTTTCGTGCTCCGGGACCGATGAGCGCCCGACGGCGACCGGTGTCGCTGCGGCTGCGGGTGACGGCCGCGGCCGCGCTCGGCACCGCGCTGGTCGTGCTGCTGCTCGGCGGCGTCGCCTGGGTGGGCATCGAACGCCAGGTCAACGCCCAACTCGACGGCAAGCTCGACTCGGTCACCCAGGTGACCGCGGCCAACCTGACCAGCCTGCGGGTCCTGCAGGGTCCGTTGCCGCTGCCGCCGGAGTACGCGGGAACGCTGCGTGCGGGCGAACTCACGCTCTCCACGACCGACGCCGAGCTGCCCAAGTTCGCCGAGGGCTGGGACACCGCGACGGTCGACGGGACGCGGTACCGGGTGCGGACGGTCGAGGTGCTCAGTGGCCTCGGTGCCACCATCTCGGTCGGCGCGCCGACCGCACCGGTGCAGGCTGCCATCACCAGCCTGCACCGGTGGACGATCGGGATCGGCCTGGGCGCGGTGGTCGTGGCGGCCGCGCTGGGCTGGTTGTTCGCCGGGGTCGCGATCGCACCGCTACGCCGGCTGGCCGAGCAGACGCGCCGACTGGGCCTCGACCCCACGGCGCCGCCGCCTCGCGTGTCGGGGGCCATCGAGGCCGAGGAGCTGGCCGCGGCGCTGCGGACACTGCTCGACGCCAATGCGGCCGAACGGGCCCGGACCGCGTCGGCGCTGGCGACGGCCCGCGACTTCGCCGCGGCGTCCGCCCACGAGCTGCGCACCCCACTGACGGCGATGCGGACGAACCTCGAGGTGGCCACGACGCTGGACCTGCCGGCGGCCACCCGCGCGGAGGTCCTCTCCGACGCGCTGCGCACCGAACGGCGGGTCGAGGCCACCCTCCACGCGCTGGAGAGGCTGGCGGCGGGGGAACTGTCGTCCGAGGCGGACTTCGTGCCGGTCGACCTGTCCGAGCTGCTCGACCGGGCCGCCCACGACGCGGTCCGAACCCATCGCGGGGTGGACATCCGCCTGGACGCGCCGCCCACGCTGGTGATCACCGGGCTCCCGGCCGGGTTGCGGCTGGCGGTCGACAACGCCGTCTCCAACGCCGTCCGGCACGGCCGGGCCGGGGTGATCGAGATCGCGGCGCGCGAGTGGCAGGACGCGGTGGTCGTCACGGTGACCGACGACGGCGCCGGCATCCCCGCCGACGAGCGCGAGGCCGTGTTCGAGCGATTCCGGCGCGGCGCGGGTGCGGCGCCGGACGGATCGGGACTCGGGTTGGCGTTGATCCGCCAACAGGCCGAGCTGCACGGCGGCGCCGCCTGGTTCGAGGACAGCCCCCTCGGCGGCGTCCGCCTGGTACTGCGGCTGCCTCGCACCCCCACCCCCGGACCTGACGGGACGGAACCGGCGGCGTCCTCGGTGTAGCGTCCGAACTGGGTGCCCCGCACGGGGCGTCCGTCATCGAGGTGACGGCAGTGGACTGGTTTGCCGCGGACGACTACTCGCTGGGGCGGCTGCTCTTCAAGGAGGGGCTCGCCGTCCTCTACCTCGTCGCATTCGTCTCCGCGGTCCGCCAGTTCCGGGCGCTGATCGGCACGGACGGCATGCTGCCGGTCCCCGAGTTCCTGCGCACGTCGTCGTTCCGTCGACATCCCAGCCTCTTCCAGTGGCACTACTCGGACCGGTACTTCGCGGCGGTCGCCTGGACGGGGGCCGGGCTGGCCGCGGTCACCGCGGCCGGGCTGACGGACCGCTTGCCGGCAGCGGTGTGCGCACTGGTGTGGCTGGCGATGTGGCTGCTCTACCTCTCGATCGTGAACGTCGGCCAGCTCTGGTACGGGTTCGGCTGGGAGTCGCTGCTGCTCGAGGCGGGTTTCCTCGCGGTATTCCTCGGCAACGCCGACACCGCGCCGCCGCTGCTGATCCTGTTGGCACTCCGATGGCTGCTCTTCCGGCTCGAGTTCGGGGCCGGACTGATCAAGATCCGCGGCGACCCCTGCTGGCGCAACCTGACGTGCCTGTACTACCACCACGAGACGCAGCCGATGCCCGGGCCGCTGAGCTGGTACTTCCACCGGCTTCCGCGTCCGCTGCACCGAGTGGAGGTGGCGGGCAACCACTTCACCCAGCTGGTGGTGCCGTTCGGGCTGTTCGCCCCGCAGCCGGTGGCCGGCGTCGCCGCCACGATCATGATCGTCACCCAGCTGTGGCTGGTGGTCAGCGGCAACTTCGCATGGCTGAACTGGGCGGCGATCGTGCTGGCCGTTTCCGTGCTGCCGGACTCGGTCCTCGGCCGGGTGCTGCCGGTGCCGCACGGCGCGGGCGCGACGCCGGCCGTGTTCGTGGGCGCGGTGCTGGCGGCGACCGCACTGGTGGTGGTGCTCAGCTACTGGCCGGTGCGAAACCTGTTCGCGCACCGGCAGTTGATGAACGCGTCGTTCAACCCCTGGCACCTGGTCAACACCTACGGCGCGTTCGGCCACGTGACCAAGCGGCGCTACGAGGTGATCGTCGAGGGCACCGTCGACACGCGCGTGGACGACTACACCGTGTGGCAGGAGTACGAGTTCCGCGGCAAACCCGGCGACGTGCACCGTCGGCCACGGCAGTTCGCCCCGTACCACCTGCGGCTGGACTGGCTGATGTGGTTCGCCGCGATCTCGCCCGGCTACGCCGGGTCGTGGTTCGTGCCGTTCGTGGCGAGGCTGCTCCGCAACGACCCGGCGACGGTGAAGCTGCTCCGGCACAACCCGTTTGCGCAGTCGCCGCCGACGTTCGTGCGGGCACGGCTGTACCTGTACCGGTTCACCACCCTGTCTGAGCGCAAGGAATCCGGCGCGTGGTGGGTTCGCGAGGACATCGACGAGTTCCTGCGGCCGGTGCGCCGGCGGGAGGTCGCCGGGCTGTGACGGCGGCGCGGCCGCGTCGAGCCACTAGGCTGGGAGCCGTGTCTGCGGGAGAGTCGTCGGGTGTTCGTCTCGACAGTTGGGTGTGGGCCGTGCGCCTGTTCAAGACCAGGTCGCTGGCGGCCGCGGCCTGCCGCTCCGGTCACGTGCGGGTCAACGGCGTGTCGATGAAGCCCGCCTACTCGGTGCGCGTCGGCGACGAGGTCCGGGTCCGGGCCGGCGGCGTCGAGCGGGTGGTCGAGGTGGTCCGGCTGGTGAAGAAGCGGGTCGGGGCGGCCGAGGCCGTGCTGTGCCTGATCGACCGCACTCCCCCGCCCCCGCCGCGGGAGGTGCTGCTGGCGGTGCCGCAGCGCGACCGCGGCACCGGTAGGCCCACGAAACGTGAACGGCGCGAACTGGACCGACTGCACGGGTTCAACGAGGACTGAGGTTCCGCGGTTCAGAACAATCGTCCAATTCAACCTCTGACACCGCCTTCGGCGTGGCATGCTTCGCTCCGCGCTGTACTCCAATCCGGGAGCGCAGTAAATCTGTGAGGTGGCTTGATGGGTGCAGGGGTAGCGCGGATGACGTCGACTGGGCGGATCCGCCGCGGGATCGGGATCGGTGCTGCGATGGGGCTCGCGGTGGCCGGCACGGCCCTGTCGGGCGGCGCGGGCGTGGCCGGTGCCGAAAGTACGGTCGTGGGATGCCAGCAGGCGGGCCCGCTCGCGACCTGCACGTTCCAGGCCGCCGGGGAATTCGCATTTGAGGTCCCGAAGGGCGTCACCACGATGACCGTGACCGCGACGGGTGCGGGCGGCCAGGACGGCCTCGGTGCGGGCGGACTCGGCGGCAAGGTGACCGGCGACATCACGGTCACCCCGGGAACGAAGATCTACTTCCTCGTCGGTCAGGGCGGCGGTTCGGGCGCATCGGCCGGCGGCGGGCTGTCCGGCGTGTCCACCCAGTCGGTCAAGGCAGACGCGACCAAGGGCTACCAGTCGCTCCTGATCGCGGCACCCGGCGGAGGCGGAGCGGGAACCCTCACCAACGGCGGCAATCCCGGCGTCGCCGGGGCAGGTGCGGCGGGCGGCAAGGCCGGCACCAAGGTCGCGGGCGGCGCGGGCGGCACCGGAACCCCGGACGGCCAGGCGGGTGCGCAGGGCACTGGCGGTGCCGGTATCGGTGGCGGCGGCGGTGCCGGCTACTTCGGCGGCGGCGGCGGTGCCGAGGGCGGTGCCGGTGGCGGCGGCTCGTACCTGATCCCCGTCGGCGGAACCGACAAGCTGGCCGAGAAGGGTGCCCGGCCGCAGGTGTACGTGCAGTTCTACTCGTGGGTTCCGATCACGCTTCCCGGACTCGACGACATCCCCGGACTCGGTGGCGGCGGCCTGGGCGACCTGATCCCCGGCCTCGGCAGCCTGGGCGACCTCGGAAGCTCGTAGCTCGGCAGCTGGACACACAGCGGTACCAGTACACATCTCGAGGCCCGCACCGGCAGCCAGCCGGGGCGGGCCTCGGTCATGTCCCGAGTACTAGGACAATCGTCCAATTCGGGCCTGGCTCCCCATCCGACATGGCATGCTTCGCATCGCGCTGTACCCGTCCCGGGAACGCAGGTGATTCGGTGAGGTGGATTCGATGAGTGTTCGAGTGACACAGGCAAAGTCGACCGGGCGGGTCCGTCGCGGGTTCGGTATCGCAGCCGTATTGGGGCTCGCGGTGGCCGGTTCGGCCCTGTCGGGCGGTGCAGGCGTCGCTGGAGCGGCCGACACCTACGCCGAATGCACAATGTCGGGCAAGCTCACCACCTGCGGTTACGCGGGCAGCACCAAGGAGCAGGTGCTGGTCGTGCCTGCCACGGTCAACTCGATGCGGGTCACGGCGATCGGCGGTACCGGTAACGGCGCGGAGGCCGGCCCGGGCGGACTCGGCGGCAAGGTTGACGCCGACCTGCCGGTGACCCCGGGTTCGAAGCTCTACCTGCGAGTCGGGGTCGACGGCGGAACCGGCATCAGCCGCGGCGGCGGCTACACGAGCATCTCGACCGTCTCCTTCGAGGCCGACCCGGTCGGGGCCCTGAACTCGCGGATCCTCGTCGCCCCCGGCGGCGGCGGTGGCACCACCGGGAAGCCCGGCGGAAACGCGGCCACCTCGGCACCGGGTGCGGGCGGCGGGCAGGCCGGCACCGCCACCGCGGGCGGCAAGGGCACCGCGGACTCCCAGGACGGCGCCCTCGGCGCCGGCGGCGAGGGCACCGGCGGTGGTGGCGGCGGCGGTCTGTACGGCGGCGGCGGCGGCACGGACGCCGGCGGCGGCGGATCGTTCCTGGTCCCCGCGGGCGGCACGCAGAGCCTCGCGGATGCGGGCACGCAGGCGTCGGTGCACCTCACCTTCGCCCTGACGCCGGCCTGCGGTTCGGTGTGCGACTTCCTCGGATCCGGGTCGTCGACCGGGTCGACGATCGGTTCCCTCAACGACCTGTTCTCCGGTTCTTCCGACACGGGTTCCCTGGGCAGCTAGTACCCCACCGGAGGCGCAAGGGAACTGCGGAATTCCTGCGGACTCGAGCCGCGCACCCGCTTGAACGCCGCGCTGAGTGCGAAAGGGCTGCCGTACCCGACCTTTCGCGCGACGGCACCGATCGTGGTGCCGGGTTCGCGCAGCAGATCCGCAGCCAGCGCGAGTCGCCACCCGGTCAGGTAGGTCATCGGCGGTTCACCGACCAGTTCGGTGAACCGCCGGGCCAGCGCCGCCCGGGACATCCCGGTCTCGGCCGCGAGCGCCGCCACCGTCCACCGGTGTGCGGGTTTGTCCTGCAGCAGTCGCAGCGCGCGGCCGACCACCGGATCGCCCTGTGCCCGGTACCAGGCCGGCGCCGCCGACTCCGGGCGGGAGAACCAGGCGCGCAGCACGGTGACCAGCAGCAGGTCCAGAAGTCGGTCCAGCATCACCTCCTGCCCCGGTTCCTCCCTGAGCATCTCCTCGCCCAGCAACGGCAGCAGCGGACAGTCCCACTCGTCGGCCCGCAGGATCAGCAGGCGCGGGAGCGCGCGCAGCAACCGGTCGCCGACAGCGGCGCCCGCCCCGTAGGTCCCCGTGATCATCACCGTCGAACCGTCTGGACTGTTTCCCCAGGTACGTACGCCGAGGGTCATTGCCTCGCTCAGCGATTCGCCGTCCGGCGTGGTGCAGACCTGGCCCGGGTGGATGACCGCCTGCGGCGCGGTGGCCGGGTCGTCCGCGACGGTGTACGCGTCGGGCCCGCAGACCACCGCGACGTCCCCGGGGCGCATCGACACCGGTGCCGCGCCGTCGTGACACACCCACGCCGAGCCGCTGACCAGCACCACCAATGTCAGCGGCGCGCGATCCTGCACTCGTAGCGACCACGGCGGTTCGAGGACCGAGCGGAGCAGGAACGCGCCGTGCGCCCTCGGTCCGTCCAGCAGCCCACCGAGCGCATCCATGCCCGCCAGGCTAGACGATCAAACATGACTTTGCGTCTTCTGGCTATGGATCGTCTCGCGCTGTGCGGGTTGACTCGACCCATGGACACAAACGGGATCTGGACGGCAACGCGGGGCGGCACGCTGGTGACCGCCGTCGTTCTCATGGGGCTGATGGCGGGGTTGTTCTACGCCTTCGCGGTGTCGGTGATGCCGGGCCTGGGCGCCGCCGACGACCGAACCTTCGTGGAGTCGATGCAGCGAATCAACGTCGCCATCCTCAACGGCTGGTTCGGCGTCGCCTTCGGCGGGGCACTGGTCTTCACCGTCGCCGCGTTGCTCACCCACCTCGGCCGGCCTGCGATGCCGTGGATCGTCGCCGCGCTGGTGCTCTACGTGGCGGTGCTGGCCGTCACCATCGGGATCAACGTGCCGATGAACGACAGGCTGGCCGCGGCGGGTTCCCCCGACCGGATCGGGGACCTGGCGGCGGTGCGATCGCAGTTCGAGGCGTCGTGGGTGCGCTGGAACATCGTCCGGGCGTTCGCCTCGACCGGGGCGTTGGCGTGCCTCGCACTCGCGCAGTGGGCGGTCGGAACGCCCGAGTGAGCTCCGCCTCCCCGGTGCCGAGGGGGCACCGGGGAGGCGGGATGCGCAGGTGTCAGCCGACCTTCGCGATCAGGTCGGCGCGCTGGCGGGCACCGAGCCCGGCGACCCGCCGGGTCTCCGGGATGCCGATGGACTCGACGATGTCACGGGCCTTGACCTTGCCGACCTTGGGCAGCGACTCGAGCAGGTACAGCACCTTCGTCTTCCCGACGAGGTCGTCCGAGTCCGCCTTGTCCAGGATGTCGACGAAGGTGAGCTTCCCGGACTTCAGGTTCTCCCGCATCTCGGAGCGGGCCTTGCGGGACGCGGCGGCCTTCTCCAGTGCCGCGGCGCGCTGTTCGGGGGTCAGGGTGGGCAGTGCCATGGTTGGACCTCTTCTCTCGGAGTTCCCTACCTGGCCCAGGCTAGAACGCGATCGGCCGCGAATGCCCGCACCCGGCGTCCGCGTGTCGGATCCGCCTCTCCCGCCCGTTCAGTCCGTGGTGATCGCCAGGCCGACGGTGCCGGAGCGGCCGCGGCGGAGCAGGCTGCCCTTGATCGTCAGCCAACCCAACACGCCGTAGCGCCGGGCGATCACCTCTCGGGCATGCTCGGTGCCGGCGTCGTCGAGCACCACCGCGGTGGCCTCGACCGGCTCCCCCTTCGGGTTCCCACGCACGTCGCAGGCGCCGACCGTCACCCGCGGGTTCCGCCGGATCCGCTTGACCTTGTACGAGTCGGTGACCGTCCACATCAGCAGACGGTCACCGTCGGGGGCCGCCCACAGCGCCGTCGCGACCGCCGACCCGTCCTTGCGGAAGGTGGTCAGGAGGACGTACTTGGCGGCACCGATCTCGCTCAGCGTGGGGCTCATGCCCCCAGCCTAGGGTGCGGGTCCCGCGGCGGCCCCGCGGCGCTACTCCCCCTCGAGTTCGCCCTCGGTCTCGAGGTACACCCGGCGCAGGCCGTCGAGGACCTCCGGCGACGGCTCCTCCCACATGTCCCGCTCGACGGCCTCGAGCAGTCGCTCCGCAATCCCGTGCAGCGCCCACGGATTCGACTCCGTCATGAACTTGGCGTTCTGCTCGTCGAGCACGTAGGTCTCGGCGAGCTTCTCGTACATCCAGTCGGCGACCACGTTGGTGGTGGCGTCGTACCCGAACAGGTAGTCCACCGTCGCGGCCATCTCGAAGGCGCCCTTGTAACCGTGCCGGCGCATCGCCTCGAGCCAGCGTGGGTTGACCACCCGGGCCCGGAACACCCGGGCCGTCTCCTCCGACAGGGTGCGGGTGCGCACCGCGTCGGGGCGGGTGCTGTCGCCAATGTACGCCTCCGGGGACTTCCCGGTCAGCGCGCGGACGGTCGCGACCATGCCGCCGTGGTACTGGAAGTAGTCGTCGGAGTCGGCGATGTCGTGCTCGCGGGTGTCGGTGTTCTTGGCCGCCACCGCGATTCGGCGGTAGGCGGTCCGCATGTCGTCCGACGCCGGCGCCCCGTCGAGGCCGCGGCCGTACGCGTAGCCGCCCCACGTGGTGTACACCTGCGCCAGGTCGGCGTCGTCACGCCAGTTCTTCGAGTCGATCAGCTGCAGCAGCCCGGCGCCGTAGGTGCCCGGCTTGGAGCCGAAAATCCTGGTGGTGGCTCGTCGTTTGTCGCCGTGCTCGGCCAGGTCGGCCTGGGCGTGCGCCCGCACGTAGTTCTGCTCGGCGGGCTCGTCGAGGTCGGCCACCAGCCGGACCGCGTCGTCGAGCAGTGCCAGCACGTGCGGGAACGCGTCCCGGAAGAAGCCGCTGATCCGGACCGTCACGTCGACGCGCGGCCGGCCCAGTTCCTCGGGCGCGATCACCTGCAGGCTGGTGACGCGGCGGCTGGCCTCGTCCCACACCGGCCGGACACCGAGCAGCGCAAAGACTTCCGCGATGTCGTCGCCGGACGTGCGCATCGCCGAGGTGCCCCACACCGACAGGCCCACCGACTTCGGGTACTCGCCGTGGTCGGCGAGGTAGCGGGCCAGCAGCGACTCGGCCATCGCCTGACCGGTCTCCCAGGCCAGCCGCGACGGCACGGCCTTGGGGTCGACGGAGTAGAAGTTGCGGCCCGTCGGGAGCACGTTGATCAGCCCGCGCAGCGGCGAGCCGGACGGGCCGGCCGCGATGAAGCGGCCGTCCAGCGCCCGCAGTACCTGGGTGATCTCGTCGTCGGTCTGACGCAGACGCGGCACCACCTCGGTGGCCGCGAACCGGAGGATCTGCCGGACCGTCTCGTCCTCCGACAGGGCGTCGGCCGCGGCGGGATCCCAGTCGGCAACCGCCATCGCCCGCACCAGTTCGTGGGCGGTGGCCTCCACGTCGTCGACCCTGGTGCGGGACTCGTCACCGGACTCGCTGAGCCCCAACGCCTCCCGCAGACCCGGCACATGCTGTTCGCCGCCCCACATCTGGCGCGCCCGCAGCATCGCCAGCACCAGCTCCACCTCGGCGTCGCCGTGCGGCGCCTGCCCGAGCACGTGCAGCCCGTCCCGGATCTGCACGTCCTTGATCTCGCACAGCCAACCGTCGACGTGCAGCAGCATGTCGTCGAACACGTCCTCCTCGGGACGCTCGGCCAGGCCCAGGTCGTGGTCCATCTTCGCCGCCCGCATCAACGTCCAGATCTGCTGGCGGATGGCGGGCAGCTTCGCGGGGTCGAGCGCGGAGATGTTGGCGTGCTCGTCGAGCAGCTGCTCGAGCCGTGAGATGTCGCCGTAGGACTCGGCGCGGGCCATCGGCGGGATCAGGTGGTCGACCAGGGTGGCGTGCGCGCGGCGCTTGGCCTGGGTGCCCTCGCCCGGGTCGTTGACCAGGAACGGGTAGATCAGCGGCAGCTCGCCGAGCGCGGCGTCGGTGCCGCAGGACGCGGACATGCCGAGGTTCTTGCCGGGCAGCCATTCGAGGTTGCCGTGCTTGCCGAGGTGCACCACCGCGTCCGCGCCGAACCCGCCCTCGTCCTGACGCGCCGCCAGCCAGCGGTACGCGGCCAGGTAGTGGTGGCTCGGCGGCAGGTCCGGGTCGTGGTAGATCGCGACGGGGTTCTCACCGAACCCACGGGGCGGCTGCACCATCAGCACCACGTTGCCGACCTGCATTGCCGCGACGACGATCTCGCCGTCTGCATCGGCGGAACGGTCAACGTACAACTCACCCGGCGCGGCGCCCCAGTGCTCCTCGACGCCCTCGCGCAGGTCCGCGGGCAGCGTGTCGAACCACTGCCGGTAGCGGTCCGCGGAGATGCGGATCGGGTTGCCCTCGAACTGCTCGGCGGTCAGCCAGTCCGGGTCCTGACCGCCCGCCGCGATCAGCGCGTGGATCAGCGCGTCGCCGTCCCCGGCCGCCAGCCCCGGCAGTGCGTCCTCGCCGTCGAGCGGGCCGAGATCGTAACCGGCGTCACGCATCTGCGTGAGCAGCGCGATCGCGCTGGCCGGGGTGTCCAGGCCGACGGCGTTGCCGATCCGGGCGTGCTTGGTCGGGTAGGCCGACAGCATCAGTGCGATCCGCTTGTCCGCGACCGGGATGTGCCGCAGCCGGGCGTGGCGCACCGCGATGCCGGCCACCCGGGCCGCGCGCTCGGGGTCGGGGACGTAGCTGGTCAGGCCGTCGGCGTCGATCTCCTTGAACGAGAACGGCACCGTGATCAGTCGACCGTCGAACTCGGGCACGGCGACCTGGGTCGCGACGTCCATCGGCGAGAGGCCGTCGTCGTTGGCCTCCCAGGTCTCACGACTGCTGGTCAGGCACAGGCCCTGCAGGATCGGCACGTCCAGCGCCGCGAGTTCGGTGACGTCCCAGGCCTCGTCGTCGCCGCCCGCGGTGGCGCCCGCGGGCCGGGTGCCGCCGGCGGCCAGCACGGTGACGACCATCGCGTCGGCCGCGCGCAGGGCGTCGAGCAACTCCGGCTCCGCGGTGCGCAGCGAGGCACAGAAGATCGGCAACGCCCGGGCGCCGCGGTCCTCGATCGCCCGGCACAGCGCCTCGACGTATGCGGTGTTCCCGGCCAGGTGCTGCGCGCGGTAGTAGAGCACCGCGACGGTCGCGTCGGCGTCCGCCGCTGCGGCGGGCCGGTCCAGGTGACCCCAGGTGGGCGTGTGCGTGGGCGCGTCGAACCCGAGGCCCGTCAGCAGCACCGTGTCGGAGAGGAAGTTGGACAGCTGGAGCAGGTTCTCCGACCCGCCCTCCGCAAGGTAGGCGTGGGCCTCCGCGGCGACGCCGCCGGGCACCGTGGACAACTCCATCAGCTCGGCGTCCGGGGCCAGCTCGCCGCCCAGCACGACGGTCGGCAGGCCCGCCGCGAGCACCGCGTCCAGGCCCTCCTCCCAGGCGCGCTTGCCGCCGAGGATCCGCACCACCACCAGGTCGACGCCGTCGAGCAGGGCGGGCAGGTCGTCGACGAGCAGCCGGGCGGGGTTGGCCCAGCGGTAGTCGGCGCCGCTGGAACGGGCACTGAGCAGGTCGGTGTCGGACGTCGACAGCAGCAGGATCACGGGTGAGGCCTCCTCGGGGTCTCGCGCCCCATTGGTTCCGGACGGCAGCACACGAGTGTCTGACTCCCCGGCCGTACCGGGTCACAGTGGCGCGACCGCACCGGATTCACACCGGTTTCCTCGTGAGCTGTCGCAAGCGCCGCTGAGCCTACCGGTGCGCGGAACGTAACCTGGAGACGATGTCCGCGAACCCGAATTCCCCCCGACCGGCCACCGGCGACCGGTCCCGCCCCGACGCCTGCCCGGGCGCCCTGCAGGTGCACCAGGCCGCCGACGGCGCGCTCGCCCGGGTGCGGCTGCCCGGCGGCGCGTTGACCGCCGCGCAGCTGCAGACGCTCGCCACCGCGGCCCACGACCTCGCCGGCGGCGAGCTCGAGCTCACCTCCCGCGGCAACATCCAGCTGCGGGCCGTGACCGACCCGGCCGCGTTCGCGGGCCGGCTCGCCGACGCCGGGCTGTTGCCCTCGCCCAGCCACGAGCGGGTGCGCAACATCCTGGCCAGCCCCCTCTCCGGACGGATCGGCGGGCGGGTGGACGTGCGCGGCTGGGTCCAGGACCTCGACCGCGGGTTGTGCGCCGATCCCGCGCTGGCCGCGCTGCCGGGACGGGTGATGTTCTCCCTCGACGACGGCCGCGGCGACGTCTCCGGGCTGTCGGCGGACCTGGGCCTGCACGCCGTCGGGCCCGACGAGGTGGCGCTGGTGCTCGCGGGCCGCGACCACGGCGCCCGGATCCCCGCGGCCGACGGCGTCGAGGTGCTCCTCGCCGCCGCGCGCCTGCTGCTCGAGATCCGCGAGGACCAGTGGCGCCTGCACGAGATCGACGGCGGCGTAGACCGGCTGCTGAGCGGGCTGGGCCTGAGCGCCGGGACCGCCGACACCGTCGACCTGCCCGCGGTGGGCACCGGGCCCATCGGCTGGCTCGACCACGGCGACGGCGCGGTGACCCTCGCCGCCGGGCTCGCGCTCGGCACCATGAGCGCCCGGGTCGCGGAGTTCCTGGCGGCGGTGGACAAGCCGCTCGTCGTCACGCCCTGGCGTTCGGTGCTGGTCTGCGACCTCGACGACTGGACGGCCGAGCAGGTGGTGCGGGTGCTCGCGCCGATGGGCCTGATCTTCGACGAGAACTCGCCGTGGCTGCAGGTCAGCGCGTGCGCGGGGCGTCCGGGATGCGGCAAGGCGCTGGCCGACGTGCGGGCCGACCTGGGCGCGGCGCTGGCGGCCGGCGAGATCGGCGAGGGCCGTCAGCACTGGGCGGGCTGCGAGCGAAAGTGCGGCCGACCGCGCGGCGAGGTTACCGACGTGGTGGCCACCGGCGACGGCTACCGGGTGGATCGGCCGTCGTCCTGAAGCCACTATCGTGGTCCGCATGACCGACTACATCCGCGACGGGGCAGAGATCTACCGTCAGTCCTTCGCCACGATCCGCGCCGAGGCTGACCTGACCCGGTTCCCCGCGGACGTCTCGCAGACGGTGGTGCGGATGATCCACGCCTGCGGCCAGGTCGACCTCGTCGACGACGTCGCCTTCTCCCCCGGTGTGGTCTCCGCCGCGCGTGCCGCGTTGCGCGCCGGCGCCCCGATCCTCTGCGACGCGACGATGGTGGCCTCCGGGGTCACCCGAAAGCGCTTGCCCGCCAACAACGAAGTGCTCTGCCTGCTGGCGGACCCGCGGGTCCCGGTGATCGCGGAGCAGCTGGGCAACACCCGCTCCGCCGCGGCGCTGGAGCTGTGGGGCCCGAAGCTCGAGGGCGCGGTGGTCGCGATCGGCAACGCACCGACCGCGCTGTTCCACCTTCTCGACATGATCGACCAGGGCGCGCCCCGGCCGGCGGCGATCATCGGCTGCCCGGTCGGCTTCATCGGCGCGGCCGAGTCCAAGGAGGACCTGATCACGCGCAGCGGCGAGACCGAGTACCTCGTGGTTCGCGGCCGCCGCGGCGGCAGCGCGATCACCGCCGCCGCCCTCAACGCCATCGCCACCGAGGTCGAGTGATGGCCGACGCATCGACCCAGGTTGCCGCCGGCAAGCTCTGGGGCATCGGGCTCGGCCCGGGCGACCCCGAACTGGTGACGGTCAAGGCCGCGCGGATCATCTCCGAGGCCGACGTCATCGCCTTCCACAGCGCCCGGCACGGCCGCAGCATCTCGCGGGCCGTCGCGGCGCCGTACCTGCGCGAGGGTCAGCTCGAGGAGCACCTGGTCTACCCGGTGACCACCGAGACCGTCGACCATCCCGGCGGCTACCAGGGCGCCATCGACGAGTTCTACGAGTCGGCCGCGCAGCGACTGGCCGAGCACCTCGAGGCCGGCCGGTCGGTGGCCCTGCTTGCCGCCGGCGACCCGCTGTTCTACAGCTCCTACATGCACATGCACAAGCGGCTGTGCGATCGCTTCGACGCCGAGGTGATCCCCGGTGTCACCTCGATCAGCGCGGCCTCCGCGGCGCTGGGCCGGCCCCTGGTCGAGCGCGACGAGGTGCTCACCGTGCTGCCCGGCACCCTGCCCGTCGCGGAGCTGACCCGGCGCCTCCGCGAGACCGACTCGGCCGCGATCCTCAAGCTGGGCCGGACGTATCCGGCGGTGCGGCAGGCGCTGGAGGACTCCGGGCGGCTCGCCGAGGCCAGCTACGTCGAACGGGCCAGCACGGCGAATCAGCGGGTGCTCTCGGCCGCCGACGTGGACGAGTCCTCGGTGCCCTACTTCTCGATCGCGTTGGTGCCGAGCCCGTCGAACAACCCCGCGGCGACGCCCGCAAGCGGTCCGGGCGAGGTTGTCGTCGTGGGCCTCGGTCCCGGCGACGACGCGTGGACCACCCCGGAGGTGCGCCACGAGTTGTCCCGCGCCACCGACATCGTCGGCTACACCACGTACGTCAACCGGGTACCCATGGTCGCCGGCCAGCTCCGGCATGCCAGCGACAACAAGGTCGAGTCCGAGCGCGCGGCGATGGCCCTGGACCTCGCCAAGCGCGGCGCCCGGGTGGTCGTGGTGTCCTCCGGCGACCCCGGCGTGTTCGCGATGGCCGCCGCGGTGGTCGAGATGGGCGCCGAGCCGCAGTGGTCCGACGTCCAGGTCCGGGTGCTGCCCGGCATGACCGCCGCGCACGCCGTCGCCAGCCGGGTCGGCGCGCCGCTGGGCCACGACTACGCAATGATCTCCCTCTCCGACCGGCTCAAGCCGTGGGACATCGTCGCCAAGCGGATCTCCGCGGTCGCGGCGGCGGACATGGCGATCGCCGTCTACAACCCGGCGTCGAAGTCCCGGACCTGGCAGGTCGGCGCGATGCGGGACCTGCTGCTCGAGCACCGCTCCGCGCAGACCCCGGTGATCATCGGCCGCGACGTCGCCGGACCGCAGGAGAGCGTGCGGATCGTCACCCTCGGCGAACTCGACCCCGCCGAGATCGACATGCGCTGCCTGCTGATCATCGGCTCGTCGCTGACCACGGTGGTGCAGAGCGCGACCGGCCCGCGGGTTTTCACGCCGCGGCGCTACCCGGGCTAGCGGCTCGACCGGGCGCCCCGCACACGGGCTTTCGCCGCGTCACACCCCCGTTGGACGCCCAATTCCGGTGTGACGGGGGCAAAAGGTCTGTGCGGGCCCCGGCGCTGCGTCAGTGCTCGTCGTAGTGGTCGCCGTGCGGGGCGTGACGGTGCCCGTCGTGGATGTAGTCGACGTGGTCGCCGTGCGGCACCGCGACGTGACCGCATCCCTCGCCGTGGTGGTGCTCGTGTTCGCCGTGCACGGTGTGCCCCGCGCTCTCGCACTCGTCGACGTGGTCGCCGTGCACCCGGTGCAGGTGTCCGTCGTGGACGTAGTCGACGTGGTCGCCGTGCGGCACCGCCACGTGGCCGCACTCGGGTCCGTGGACGTGGTCGTGGTCCGTGTGCTGGTGGTGCTCGGATGCAGTCACGAGGCTCTCCTCACTCGGGTGGGCGTCCCCCGTGCCTCACGCTACTCCCGACGCCCAGCGTGCGGCGGCCGTCGGATCGGAGGTCGACGCCACCCCCGGCGGCACCGGTGTACGGGCCACCATCAGCACCGGAACGCCCAGTTCCCGGGCGGCGCCGAGTTTCGCGGAGGTGAGCGCGCCGCCGCTGTTCTTGGTCACCAGCACCTCGATGCGGTGCTCACGCATCAACGCGATCTCCGACTCGAGGGTGAACGGTCCGCGGTCGAGCAGCAGCGTCGCCTCGGCCGGCATCGCGACCTCCGGCGGGTCGATGGCCCGGACCAGGTACCGGCCCGGCGCGCCGGCGAACGCGTCGACGCCCTGACGCCCGATCGTGAGGAACACCCGCCGCCCCAGCGCCGGCACCTCGCGTGCGGCCTCGGCGAGGTCGCGGACCGCGTGCCACCGATCTCCCTCCCCGGCAACCCATTCCGGCCGGCGCAGCACCAGCAGCGCCGCCCCCGCCCGCGCGCACGCCCAGGCGGCGTTGGCGGTGATCCGGGTCGCGAACGGGTGGGTGGCGTCGACCACGGCGTCGATCCGGTTGCCCCGCATCCATTCCGCGAGGGCGTCCCGGCCGCCGAACCCGCCGACCCGGACCTCGCCGACGGGGAGCACCGGCTCACGCACCCGGCCCGCCAGCGACGAGACCACCGACACCGCCGGGTCGGCGTGCAGCAGCGCCGCGAGGTCGCGGGCCTCGCGGGTCCCGCCGAGCACCAGGACGCGGCGCATCAGTGCGTCGCGCGGGACCGGGTCGCCGAGTACAGGTAGCTGTCCGGGAAGCCCTCCGCGGCCAGCACCCGGCCGACGATCACCACCGCCGTCTTGGTGATCCCCGCCGCGTGGACCTGCTCGACCAGGGTGGCCAGCGTGCCCCGCAGCACCACCTCGTCGGGGCGGCTGGCGAACGCGACCACGGCGGCGGGGCAGTCGGAGCCGTAGCTCTCGGACAGCTCCTCGACGATCTGCTCGATCCGGTGCGCGCCCAGGTGGACCACCATCGTCGCCCCGCTGCGGCCGAGCGACCGCAGGTCCTCGCCGGGCGGCATCGCGGTCGACAGGGTGGAGACGCGGGTCAGCACGATCGACTGGGACACCCCCGGGACGGTGAGCTCACGCCCGAGCGCCGCCGCGGCCGCGGTGAATGCGGGGACCCCGGGCACGATGTCGTACCCGACGCCGGCGGCCTCGAGCCGGCGAACCTGTTCGGCCACAGCGGAGTAGATCGACGGGTCACCGGAGTGCAGGCGCGCGACGTCGAGCCCGGCACGGTCGGCCTCGACGAGCTTGTCGACGATCTGGTCCAGGCTCATCCGGGCGGTGTCGACGACCTCGGCGCCCTCGGGGCAGGTGTCGAGCAGTTCGGCGGGCACCAGGCTGCCGGCGTACAGGCACACCGGGCTGGCGGCGATGACCCGCGCCGCCCGCAGGGTGATCAGGTCCGCGGCACCCGGCCCGGCTCCGATGAAGTGGATGGTCACTGGTTCGACTCCTCTGTCGTCTCTGTCACGGAGCTGGGCTTTGACACCGACCACTGGGCGACCGGAAGCTGGGGCCGCCAGGCGGTGAATCCGCCGAGCGGTTCGCCGCGGTAGACCTGGAACTTGCGGAGGTCGCCGCCGAGCCGCGAGTGCCACTGCAGCACCAGCGATTCCGACTCCGCGGTCACCGCGTTTACGACCATCCGCCCGCCCGGCCGCAGCCGCGCCCAGCAGGCGTCGAGCAGGCCGTCCTGGGTGACGCCGCCGCCGACGAAGATCGCGTCCGGGCCGGCCGCCTCCGCGTCGAAGGCCGCGGGCGCGCTGCCCCGCACGGCCAGCGCCGGAACGCCCAGCGCCGACGCGTTGTCCTGGATCTGCTCGACCCGTGACGGCTCGCGCTCGAACGCGACCGCGCGACAACGGGGATGGCTGCGCATCCACTCGATGCCGATGGTGCCCGAGCCGCCGCCGACGTCCCAGAGCAGTTCACCGGACGCGGGCGCGAGCGCGCTCAGCGTCAGCGCCCGCACCTCGTGCTTGGTCATCTGCCCGTCGCCCCGGTACGCGGCGTCCGGCAGGCCCGGGATCCGGGTCAGCCGAGGCGTGGCGCCCGAGCCCCGGACCTCGAGGGCGATCACGTTCAGTGGGTCGCCGGGCTCGGGCGGCCAACGGTCCGCGGTCCCGTCGTGCACCCGTTCCGCCGGCCCGCCGAGCTGCTCGAGCAGCACCATCCGGCTGCCGCCGAAACCGCCCTCCCGCAGCAGTTCCGCGACCGCCGACGGGGTGTGCTGGTCGTTGCTGAGCACCAGTACCCGAGCGCCGTCGCGCAGTTCGGGTGTCAGGGTGGCGACCGGCCGGTTCACCAGGCTCACCGTCGGCACCTCGTGCAGCGGCCAGCCCAGCCGGGCACAGGCGAGCGAGACGGACGAGGGATGCGCGATCACCCGGATCCGTTCGGGACCGAGCACCCGGCACAGCGTGACGCCGACTCCGTGGAACATCGGGTCGCCGCTCGCGAGTACGCACACCCGGCGTTGGCGATGCTCGTCGAACAGGGCGGGCAGCGCGGGCACCATCGGCGACGGCCACGGCACCCGCCGCGCCGAGGACTCCGGGACCAGGCCGAGCTGCCGGGTCGAGCCCATCAGGACCTCGGCGTCGGTGACGGCCCGCTGCGCGCGGGGCGAGAGGCCGTCCCAGCCGTCGGCGCCGATGCCGACGACGGTGACCGGCAGGCTCATCGCGGCATCCGCCGCCAGATCGCCTGCGGCAGCAGCCGCATCACGAAGATGGCCGGACGCAGCATGCCGGGGACCCACACGCGCTCGCGGCCCCGGCGCAGCGCCTTGACCACCGCATCCGCAACCTGACCGGGGGTGCTCGACATCGGCGCCGGGGTCATGCCCTCGGTCATCTGGCCGATGACGAAGCCCGGACGCACCAGCAGCAGCCGCACACCGCTGCCGTGCAGCGCGTCGCCGAGCCCACTGGCGAAGCCGTCGAGCCCGGCCTTGGCCGAGCCGTACACGTAGTTCGCGCGCCGCACCCGGGCGCCCGCGACCGAGGAGAACACCACGATCCGCCCCGACCCCTGCGCGCGCAGCAGCTGCGCGAGGTGCGTGAGCACGCCGACCTGCGCGACGAAGTCGGTGTGGATGACGTTCACCGCGTGCTGGGCGTCCGTCTCGGCGCGGGCCTGGTCGCCCAGGATGCCGAAGGCGAGGACCACCACGTCGATCGGGCCGAGTTCGACGATCTCCGAGAGCACCCGGCCGTGGTCGGCGAGGTGGTCGGCGTCGAACTCGACGGTCTCGACCGACGTGGCACCCGCCGCGAGGACCCCGGCCCGCTCGCGCTCCAGGTCGCCGCTGCGGCGGGCCGCCAGGATCACCGGCCTGCCGGGCGCAAGCCTCGCGGCGATCTCGAGCCCGATCTCGCTGCGGCCGCCGAGGATGACTACCGATCCGACACTCATGGCCTCAAGTGTCCTCGACTACGGTCGGCCCATGGCTCGCACCCCCTTCAACCCCGCCGACCTGTCCGACGAGGCACACGCATTCCTGCGCGATCGGCACCTCGCCACCCTGACGACCCTGCGCCGCGACGGCACCCCGCACGTGGTCGCCGTCGGCTTCACCTGGGACCACGAGGGCCAACTCGTGCGGGTGATCACCAACGGCGGCTCGCAGAAGGCGCTCAACGCCGAACGCGCCGGCTACGCGGCCGTCACCCAGATCGACGGCGCCCGGTGGCTGACCCTCGAGGGGCCGGCCCGGGTCAGCGACGATCCGGCGGAGGTCGCCGAGGCGGTGGCCCGCTACGCCGGCCGGTACCGCGAGCCCCGGGAGAACCCGACCCGGGTGGTCATCGAGATCAGTGTCCGACGGGCGCTCGGGCTGGCCACCCTGCTCGGCCGCTGATCTCGACGGGTGAGTCTTACGGCGCTAGGGTGAGCTGAGTCACAATCGCGTTCGGCGGCCGACTCTCCGATCGGCGGACCGCGCAGGGCCGAGCGCCTCGCATCGGACCTAGGAGCAGCCATGGGCGCTCGACGTACTTCGATTCTCCGGATCACCGCCCTGACGGCACCGCTCGCCGCCGCGGCCCTGTTCGCCGCCCCCGGTCAGGCCCTTCCCCCGCACCCGTTCGGTCCCCCGGCCCTGACCATCGGCTGCCCCAATCAGGGCAGCCTGATGTCGCTGACCGGCGGGACCGGGCAGTCCGGGCCGGAACCGGGGATCAATCCGGGCGAGATCAGGTTTGCCTCGTTCCCGGCCGCCCCGCCGATCCCGGCCGCCGCCCAGGTGACGGTCGCGTGGATCAACACCGACACCGGTCAGACCGGCATCGCGAACCTCGAGGGCAGCTACCCGTACCTGGCGAAGACCGTCTACACCGGCCGCGGCAACGTGATGGCGACGCTGTTCGGGTCGATCAACCTCGGCAGCCAGCCGCTGTGCCAGGCCAACCCGACATTCGGCAACTTCATCGCGTGACGGACCCGGAAGGCGGCGGCGAGAGCGGCGGCACTGTTCACCGCCGGATGAGGTGACTTCTCGCCTGTGTGAAGATTCGGTCGACCTCGTCGAGACTGCACGGCGCGGTGCCCGGCTTCATGAGAGTTGCCGCGCCGGCGGCAATTCCGAATCGCACAGCGTTGGAGAGGGACTGCCCCCGCGCCAACGACAGCGTGATTGCCGCGACCATGCTGTCCCCGGCGTCACGCCGCTGCGGACCGAAACGTCAACCGCGTCGTCTGCCGGCCGCCGCAGCCGGGGCGGATATACCGCGTCGCGGCCTCCTCCGCCCTGGGCAGCGCTCAGCCGACCAGTTCACACGGACTGGGCATCACAGCAGCACTGGCCCTGGCCGCCGCCCTTGGCCGAGAGCCCCGCCGCGCGGTTGTCTACGCGGTCGAAGCGGACGACCTCGGCTACGGCATCGGATTGTCACCGGCGGTGTCCGCCGCCCTGCCCCTCGTCATCGCGTCGGTTGCCGCAGAGATTCGCGTCAGCGCGAAGACCCGGCGGCCGGACTCGCATTGACGGGTGAAGCCGGTCGGTGACCGAGCACATCAGGGTCCGTGGTCACCGGCAGCAGAGAACTTCCGCACCGCCCCCAGCTCCGCCCAACGGAGTCCTGGCGACACCTGTCAGACGGCGGCGAGAAACAACAGACCGGCCGTGATTCCAACGAGCCCGGTCAGCCCGCCGAGGATCGCCTCCACGGTGACCGGCCGGTGTGCGGCGACGGCGCGTTTTCGGGCGACCGCCGCGGCGACGACCGCGCCCAACCCCAGGAGGACACCGACTCCGAAGCTCCAGAAGGCCACGAGCGAGAGTGCGCCGAGCATCAGCGCCATGTCACCAAGGTCCTTCGGCCGTGCCGACCCGGATGGCACCGCCCGGTCGGGGTGCTCGTCTGGTTCGTGGGCGGACATCGTGGTCTATTCGCCGTTGTGTGTCGGTTGCATCTTCCCGCCCGTTCCGGCCGGTATGTCAGATCGCATTCGTTGTCCGAGCGGCTTCCGCCTCTGAAGTGGTGCCCTCCGGTGGATTCCCTTCAGGAACGCTATTGACCATACGGCGATTGTCCGGTTCGTTGTAGGGCTCGAGGACCTCGACGACAAACTCGGTGGCCCCGACCGCCGATGTAGTCACCGGATCAGGCGCCGGTCCGCCGGAGGCGGCGGACCCTCGACCGCCAGACCAGGACAATGCCCAGCAGGATGACCCCGACCACAACCGCCGTAGTACGGCCGACGGCATCGGCGACGGCGGCATACGAATTCCCCGCGACGAAGCCGAGCACAACGAAGCCGACGCCCCAGACGAGGCCGCCGAGTGCGTTGAAGGCCAGGAATCGGCGGTAGGGCATGCGCGAAATCCCGGCCAGCAAGGGCACCGCGGCTCGCGTGAACACAACAAAGCGGCCGAAGAACACCGCCGAGCCACCGCGACGTGCCAGAAGATCTCGGGCAGAGTCGATACGGGCGCGACGCCGGGCGATGGCCGGCCCGTCCAACAGCCGCGGACCGAGATGCTGTCGAGGTGACGTTGTGGGCGGGTGCCCACCTCGACTGCAGGCCAGCCTTCTCCTCACCCGTGCACGGCGGCAGAGCACAAGGTCCCCTGTCCGCCGAGAAACGGCCGCGACGGCGCCCGGCGCACCGGAGCACCGGCTCGTCGATGCGGCGACCCGAGAGCGGACCGTTCCTTCTTCCGGTGGGCTACCGCTGCCGCCCACACTGCGGCCCTCAACCTTCACACTCAGCTTGCGTGCGGTTTTCGAGCAATCGCCTGCTGGACTTCCACAATGCGGCGCCGCTCGCAACTGTCCGCCTTCAGCTTCTCGGCGGCGGTCACCACATGCGCGTCCGGTCCCGGAAAGACGAGCGCCTCGTGGTCGTTGCGCAGCCATCTGACGAAGTACGGTGGCCCACCGCCCGCCGAACGGACCTCGACGATCTGCCCGATCTCGTCCGGTGCGCCGACGATCGTTCCCTTCATCACCAGCCAGTCCCCCGGTTCCGCGTGCATTCCCTTCTCCGTCCGCCACCACCCGACAAGATCGGTATTTGTGTGTCGTCGTTCGATCGTCGCGCCTTGCGCCACACCGAGGAAGAGGCTTTGGGCACCTGTCGGGGCCTCGACATCACCTGGTGCGGTCACACCGACGTGGGAGCGGACCGACGAAAGAAGTTCGGCCACAGGACTTTGTGCTCTGCTCGGGCTGTGGTGGTCGATGGAACACTGAGAAGTGAAACCCGAGTCGGAGGATCGCACCCAGTCCGTGGTTTGGTTCCGACCAGTGCTCGGCACAGGAGGAATCGTCATGCGCACACTCGTCGTCCACGAGTCGATGTTCGGGAACACTCATCGCGTCGCGGAAGCGATAGCCCGGGGCATCGCACCGTTCAGTTCGGTCAAGGCCGTCCCGGTGTCGCAGGCACGGGACGAGGATCTGTCTGGATACGACCTGGTAATCGTCGGAGGGCCGACACACGTACACGGGATGAGTCGCGAATCGACACGTCACAGCGCGGAAGAGACGGCCGGCAAACCCGACAGCACGGTGACACTGGAACCGGATGCAGCGAGCGAAGGCATCCGGGAATGGCTTTCGTCGCTTGCACCCACCCACGGCAAGGCAGTCGCGTTCGACACCCGAGTGGATGCGCCCGCGTTCCTGACCGGGAGAGCATCGAAGGGAATCGGGAGAAAGCTTCGGCACCTGGGATTCGATCTCGTCGCGGAGTCGGAGAGTTTCCTCGTCGACAAGGAGTCGCGCCTCGAGGACGGCGAAGAGATTCGAGCCGAGCAGTGGGGGCGCTCGCTTGCACAGCAGTGAGGGTGCTCGCCCGCGTAGCCGCGGTGACGCTCTGTCCATTTCGGAGAAGGAGGTCGCCATGGCGAAGGGCGTGAACCTCACCTTTCACGGGGCCGCGAGGACGGCAACCGGCTCGTGCACGGAGATTGTGTCGGAGGGCAGGCACACCAGGCTGGACTGCAGCCTGTTCCAGGGGTCGCGCAGCCTCGAGACGCTGAACTACGGCGCTATTCCTTCCCGCCGGACACCATTGACGCAGTTGTCCTCACCCGTGCACATATCGACTCCGGCACCCGCCGCGCCGACGGTCGCGGCCACCAGGGCATTGCCCGCCGCACGCGAAATGGTCTGCATCCCCGATCACGCCCCGGGTTGCTAGCTGCGTCGAGCGGCCTCGAGCAGGATCCGTCGTTCGGCGGCGGCCACAGTACGTCGGGCCGCGACCGCCCGGTCGGGAGTGACGGAGATGGAGGTGATGCCGCGTCGGACGAGATGTTCCAGCAGCTTGGGATCCTCGGAGACGGCCTGTCCACACAACGAGGTCGTCATCCCGCACGCTCGAGCCTGTTCGAGGATGCGGTCGATGGCGGCGAGGACCGCCGGATCGGCGGTGTCGAACAGGTCACTGCACGTCGCCGAGTCACGGTCGACGCCGAGTACCAGCTGGGTGAGGTCGTTGGTTCCGATCGAGAGCCCGTCGATTCCCAGGCGCGCGTACTCCGGGATCCAGTACTCGACCGACGGTACCTCCGCCATGATCCACCTGTGCATCGTCCGGTCCGCCCCCAGCGGATGCGCGTCGATCTGGCCGAGGCACTGCTCGAGTTCCCATCGCGTGCGCACGAACGGAATCATCAGGTGCACGTTGTCGTACCGCTGACGGACCGCGTGCAGGACGTCGAGATCCAGTCGGAACAGCTCCGGGTCCCGGATGTACCGGAAGCAGCCGCGGTAGCCGATCATGGGGTTGTCCTCGTCGGGCTCGACCTCGCCGCCTCGCAGCCCCGCGAACTCGTTGGATCGAAGGTCGACGGCGCGGTAGACCACTGGCCGACGCGCGAATGCGGCGGCGATGGTGGTGATTGCGTCGACCATCCGGTCGACGTATTCCTCGCGCCGGCCCTCGGAGATCATCAGCGAAGGATGGGTTCCGTCGAGTGCCGTGGTGATCATGAACTCGGCCCGGAGCAGTCCGACGCCGTCGACATCCATCGCTGCGACGCTCTCGGCGGACTCGGGTGACGCCAGATTGACGTAGAGCGAGGTGGCGGTCACGACCGCCGGCGGCCCAGGCATCTCTCGCGTGGCCGCCACGGATGCCACGCCGCCGTCGGCGGTGTCCGGGCCGGTGGTGGAGAGCGAGGTGACATCGCCCTCGTAGACGTTTCCGGAACCGCCGTCGACGGTCACCAGCTGACCGTCCGCCAGGTCGGCGGTGGCCGTCCGCGCACCGACTACGACTGGCCGGCCCAGTTCGCGACCGACAATGGCGGCATGGCAGGTGATCCCGCCGCCGTCGGTGACGATTGCGGCCGCCCGCCGCAGCGTCGGAACCCAGTCCGGCCGCGTCATCGGGGCGACCAGGATCTCGCCGTCGGTCAGCCGACCGGCTTCGCTGAGGTCGTGCAGGACGCGAACGTGTCCACACGCAACCCCCGGACCGGCAGCCAGGCCACTGGCGAGGACGACCCGGCTCCCGCCCGGCTCCGTGCCTCCTGCTGCGCTTGTGGTTGTTGTGCTTGTGCTGGAGCGATCGAGCGTGGTGATGGGCCGCGCCTGGACGATCCACAGGTGCCCCTTCACGAAGGCGTACTCGATGTCCTGGGGTCGGCCGTAGTGGTTCTCTGCAGCCGCAGCCAGCGACGCGACCTGCCACACCTGGTTGTCGTCCAGGACCCGCTCGTGCGAGTCATCGGCCGGAAGGTTGACCCGAGTGTCGCCGTCAGTCCCTGCCGTGATCTCGAATCCCTGTGAACCCAGCCGCACCTCCGTCAGCTGGAGGCCTTCCTTCGCCACTACGTACAGGTCGGGTTCGACCTGTCCTCCCACCACCACCTCACCCTGACCCAGCGCAGCCTCGATGACGATCTGGTCACGGTCTGCGGTCCTGGGATCGGCGGTGAACGCAACACCCGACCGGTCCGCCGGAACCATGGCTTGCACGATGACGGCGATGGAGGGTTCGTCGTCGATACCGTGCACGCTGCGGTACGCGATCGCCCGATCCGACCAGAGCGAGACCCAGCAGTTCCGTACCGCGTCGAGTACGGCGTCGGTACCTGTGACGTTCGTGTAGCTCTCGTGAATTCCCGCGAACGACATGTCGAGTCCGTCCTCGGCAGGCGCCGACGAGCGCACCGCCACCGGTACCGACTCTCCGAGCAGGCGATATGCGGCAGCAACCTCGTCGCGTAACAGGTCCGGAATGCCGAGCCCTCGAACGAGGGCGCTGGTCGACTCGGAATTCTGGCCGGCAGCGCTGGCTGCGCGGACAGATTCACGGATACCCGCCGCATCCAATGCTTCCAGGTAAGCACTCGCGGACACCACGAATCCCGGCGGCACAGGGAAGTGCGCGCGTGTCAGTTCTCCGAGGTTCGCTGCCTTGCCCCCCACCAACGGCGAATCCTGCAATGTCACCTGGTCGAGTTGTGTGACCCGCCAGTAGTCAGTGTCGGGATGTTGCAGTGCCATGACATCGTCCTCTCGGCTCCCCTCCAAGCGAACACCCTTCGGGCACCACTTTCCGAGGGGAGAAAGTCACCATGTCGCGTTGGATCCTGGCCGAGTCCGACTTGTTGCGAGCTGATCTCGACGACCGAGAAACGGTGGTCAAGTCGGCCATGACCACCCCCGTCGAAGTCGTGGGTCCGGGCACCGAGATCGGCGTGGTCACCGAGCGCTTGCTGAGGGGCCACCTTCGTTCGAAGCTGAGAAGCGAGTGGTGCAGGCTCTCGCTCACACCGTCGCCGGAGTCACGCGCATGGAGATCGAGGAACCCCGCACCACATGACCTCACACCCCGGGCGCGACACCCAGGGCGCAGACCGCTCGGAATCCCGCATCCAGGGACTCCGCCAGGCACGAGAGGTCCGGCACGGCCGCGCAGTCCGCGTTGACTCCGATCGAGCAGTGACCCAGGTACGACAACAACGTCACGTTGAAGGCCGCGCCGAGCGTGGGGCTGAATGCGTAGTACTCGCAGATCTCTGCGCCCGCGAGATACAGCGGGATTGTCGGGCCCGGCACGTCGGAGGCAACGAAGTCGACATGTTTGAGCATGCTGCCGAGGATCCTCGCCGGGAACAGATTGAGAACCGCCGCGATCGACGACGAGTGCGCCACGGCGGGTTCGTCACGCCACGCGGTCACCGTTCGCCGGACGGCGCGCATGAGATCACCGGGATCCGTTTCGACCGTCGGCAGGGTGAAACGGGCAAGGGTGATCCTGTTGCCGCCCAACGGATCCGACTCGGCGCGCAGGCTCATCGGAAGCGTCAGACTCAACTCGGCGACATCGGCCCCGTGGAGTGCGTGATACCGCTTCAACCCGAGCAGGACGGACGTCAGAAAGGCGTCGTTCATCGTGCAGTCGCCCGCACTTGCCGCGCCGCGGAGACCGTCGAGGGGGATGTCGAGTACTGCGAACTGCCTGCGGGTGCTCCGTTCGGTCATGACCGGTGACAACGTGGTGGTCACCGGCCGGGTGAAGCGGGCGACAGAGCCTGCGACCGCTGCCAGCCGACGCACCGTCGACAGTGGTGCCGTCAGGATCCGTGAGATCCCAACCGGAGCGGACGCGCCCTTTCGGAGGAGCCGCACGCCGGTGTCGAGATGCCACAACAATGCGGTGAGGGCCGACGACCGCCCGTCGGCAGGCCCCGGCACGACGGGCTGCGGAGCGGGTCCGCGGTCGGTGCCCGAGCGGGTGAAGTCGACGATCTCGTTGGTGATCTGCATTCCTCCGACCCCGTCCGTAAGGGCGTGGTGCACCTTCATCACCAGCGCAGCCCGGCCCTCGGACAGTCCTTCGAGGACGGTGAACTCCCACAGCGGCCGGTCCTTGTCGAAGGCACTCATGCCGGCGGTCCTGGCAAAGTCGAGGACCGCGGCCAGTCCGCCGGCCGGCGGCACGGCCGCTCGTCGGAGATGCCAGGACAGGTCGAAGTCCGGGTCGACGACCCAGCGCGGCGGCGCTAGTCCGATCGACGTGCTGACCGCCTTGTACCGGAAGATCGGGACGGCTCTCGTGCCGCGCTCCATCAAGCGAACGAACGCGTCCCAGTCCGGGACCCGGTCGAGAAGCGCGACAGCCACGATCGTCGATCGCAGCACCGGGTCCTGCTCCATCCGCCACGCCAGCAGGTCGGTCTGCGTCATGTACGGGTCGGTCGGCTTCGCCACGGGGTCACGCTCCGTATTGCGGGTGCTCGTCGTATTGCGGGTGCTCGTCCCTGTCCAGTGTTGCCCTACTCCGGCGGCTTCGACACGGCCGAAAGTCCTCCATGCGGTCGCCAGAAATCCGGACCGCGAGTCAGGCCACGGGCCATACCGGCGAATCCAGATCGCGGCGGCGTGCTCTGGTGCCCGCTCACAACGACCCACAGTGGGACACTGTCGCCCGCCCTCGAGCGGGCGTTCACCACCAGTGTGTCGCGTTGCACGACGCCGCCGGTCGACCAACTCGCGTCGGCTACGGTCTCGGCACTGCGGTCCTCCCCGTTCGACGCATCCGAGACCGGCGGACACCATCCATCACGCAGCCTCCTCCTCGGCATTTCCTTTCGACCCTTCGCGGTGATCCACCACCGGGTGAGGGCCGTAGGTCACCACATCTCACTCACGCCCCGAAGGCGTACAACCACTGACAACTCCCGCCCCCGATTCAGGGCACAACGACCCTGTACACACACTCGCGCCGGGCGGACAGTTGTCGGAAGGCGGCACCCCGCAAGGCGGAGCCCCCAGGGAGAGGCAGTCGGAAGTCATGGACATGTACTGGAACGGTCACAACCCGAGCGGCTGGATGTACGCGTACATGGCCATGGGTGTGCTGGTGTTCGTCGTACTGCTGGTCGGGGGAATCGTGGCGGTGGTCTGGTTTCTGGGCCGGGGACACCAGCCGGCCGGCCCACCGCCGCCCCACCATTCCGCCCAGCAGTTGCTCGCCGAACGGTTCGCCCGGGGAGAGATCGACGAGGAGGAGTTTCGGGCGCGCTCAGCCGCATTGCAGGGGCGGCAGCCGTGACGACGCCTCGGCACGGCGTGATCGGAGCACAGTGACCTACGACCCGTGCACCACTGGACCTGTCGTCGTCGGAATCGACGGATCCCGCTGCGCGATTCTGGCAGCGAAGTGGGCAGCGACGGAAGCGGCGGCGCGGCAGGTCGAGCTCCGGCTGGTCCACGTCGTCGCCGACGCCGACGCCGAGCTTCGGGCGGCACAGCAGGCACTGACAGTCGCGGCGGCCGCGGCGCGGACGATCGAGGCCGTCGAGGTGGAGACCACCGTCACGCTCGGGCGTCCGCACTCGTCGCTGCTGTCCCAATCCCACTCCGCCACCATGGTGGTCGTCGGCTCGGTCGGCGTCGGGTTCTTGCCCCGCATGCTGCTCGGCTCCACCGCGGCCGCCCTGGCAGTGGGAGCGAGCTGTCCGGTGGCGCTGGTCCGGGAGGACCACCGCGTGCGGCCACGGAGCGCACCCGTGATCGTCGGGGTGAACGGCACCCATCTCGACGACGCGCTCGTCGGGGCGTCGATCCACGAGGCGCGGATCAGGGGCACTCACGTGCTCGCGGTGCGGGCCGAGTACTCGATCCGGCGGGATCCACACGGGGATCGGGAGCTCGGCGTCGCGGACAACTTCGAGGAGGAGATTCGCGGCCGAGCCGAACGGTGGCAGACGGCGATTCCAGGCGTCCACGTCGACACGCTCGTTCGGCAGGGAAGCGCCGCCGAGGAACTGTCGACCTTGAGCAGGCACGGTCAACTTCTCGTGGTCGGCAGCCGGGGCCGCGGTGCAGTCGCAGGCACTGTGCTCGGCTCCACCAGTCAATCCCTGATCTACCACGCCCGTTGTTCGGTTCTCGTCTATCGGGAGCACATCTGAGCTCCGCCGCGAATCGCACCCCACCACAAGAATGCGAGGATTCCCGTGAGCGACAGCGGTGAACTCGACGCACAGATCCGGGAGACACACACCGGTGTCGTGGTCCTGGTGGGCAACCGTGCTTACAAGGGGAAGAAGCCGGTCCGCACCGCCTTTCTCGACTTCAGCACCCACGAACTCCGTGAGTTGGCCTGCAGGAGAGAACTGGAACTCAACACCCGCCTCGCGCCCGACATCTACCTCGGCGTTGTGCACCTCGTAACGTCGAATTCCGGTCCGAGGGAACCGGTCCTGCTCATGCGCCGCCTCCCGGATGCGTTCAGGCTGTCCGCACTGGCGGCCGCCGGCGACTTCGCCGACGCCGATCTTCTGCCGGTGGTCGAGCAGATCGCCCGCTTTCACGCCACGGCGCGCAGGGGCGCCGACGTCGACCGGGAAGGATCCGTCGAGGCGGTCGGTCGGCGATGGCAGGACAACATCGACGAGATCGGTTCGCTCCCCGGTGATGTCGTCTCGCACCAGGACCTCGAGAAGATCTCGTCGATGGCCCGTCGCTACCTCGACGGGCGGGCGGCACTCTTCGAGCGTCGAGTGTCGGACGGGAACATTGTCGACGGCCACGGGGATCTGATGGCGGACGACATCTTCTGTCTGCCGGACGGGCCGAGGATCCTGGACTGCCTGGACTTCGACGATCGGCTTCGGTTCGTCGATCGCATCGACGACACCGCCTTCCTCGCCATGGACCTGGAGTTCCTCGGCCGACACGACCTCGCGGACGCGACGCTCGCGCAGTACCGAGAGCTTGCCGGCGACGAGGCCCCGGCATCTCTGGCGCACCACTACGTCGCATATCGCGCGCTCGTCCGGGCCAAGGTCGACTGTGTCCGAAGTGCCCAGCGCCTCGCGGACGCCGATCGGGACGCCACCCGGCACTTCGCACTCGCGCTCGGGCATCTCGGCGAGGGCGCGGTGCGCCTTGCGTTGGTCGGAGGCCTACCGGGAACCGGGAAGTCGACCCTGTCGGAGGCACTCGCCGAGGCGGTGGGTGCGGTGCGAATCTCGAGCGACGAGGTGCGCCGACAACTGCGGGACACCGGCGAGTTGTCCGGAGAGGTGGGAGTGTTCGGATCGGGGCTGTACTCCCCTGCATCGACCGCGCTGGTGTACTCCACGCTGCGCAGGTACGCGGAGGATCACCTCCGGCTCGGACACTCGGTCGTCCTCGACGCCTCGTGGACCGACTTGCGTGAGCGCGAGCGGGCGCGGGTGGTCGCCGAACGCGTGAGCGCCACCGTGGTGCCCCTCGAGTGCCACTGCCCTCGGACGGTGGCGGCCACACGGATTCGGACACGGACCCCGGGGTGGTCGGACGCCACGGTCGAGACAGCGGACCGGATGGCCGCGGTCAGTGACCTCTGGGGCGAGTCCGCCCGCATCGACACCGCTCGCCCCCTCGCCGACTCGACCGCAGCGGCGCGACGGATCTGGGCCGGTGCGCCGTTCGAGTGTTGACCGTTGGCAGACCGCCGCGCACGCTTCGCCGAGCAGGTGAGTCACGCGCGCTCAGCACCGGGCCAAGACTGTGACCGACGCCCCGGCGGTGAGCAAGTACGTCTCGTCGTGGATGTTCACCCGCACGGGTGCCGCGGCACTGGGGCTTGTCGAGACGGTCACGGTGGTGTGGTCGCATCGCACGTGCAGCCAGTGGTCGCGATACCTGATGTCGAACTCCAGTGCGCTCAACTCGGCAGGCAGTTGGGGATGCAGCCACAAGGTGTCGCCGCGTACGTCGAGACCTGAGTAGCACCGTTGGAGAATGTCGACACTGCCGGCCATCGCGCCGAGGTGGATTCCCTCGCGGGTCGTATCGTGCGCGCTGTCTCCCAGGTCGGAGTCGAGCGACTCACGCAACATCTGCCACGACTCCCTGCGGTTGCCGCGGGCCAGGACCCACGCGTGACTGACCCTGCTCAGGGTGGACCCGTGTGAGGTCCGCGCCAGGTAGTACTCGACGATGTCGGGGATGGATGCCGGGTCGAACTCGTACCCGAGGCGGGTGACGAGACCGGTGAGCTCCTCGGCGGTGAAGAGGTAGAGCAGCATCAGCACGTCGGCCTGTTTCGAGACCTTGTACCTGTTGCACGAGTCGCCCTCGGCTTCCAGGAGCAGGTCGAGCCTGCCGATGCTCCCGTACCGTGCCCGGTAGTCGTCAAGGTCCAGTTCGTCGAGATCGCCGTATCCCCTGAACTGGCTGAGGATTCCGTTGTCGAGGAACTCCAGCCGCAGACGCCGGCTCAGATGCTCCCATTCGCCCCGCTCGGCGGCCGTGACGCCCAGCTTCGGCCACAGCCCGAGGTCCTCGCCAAGTATTCGACTGGTGTCGAGCACCCGTGCCAGCGACCACGCGGTCATGACATTGACGTAGGTGTTGTTGTCGATTCCACGCCCGGGGAGGTCGGGATAGCCGTCGTGGAACTCGTCGGGCCCCATCACGCCGCACAGGTCGTACCGGTCCGCGTCCGCGTCGTAGGTGGCCAGACTCGACCAGAATCGGGCGTTCTCGACCAGCAGTTCGGCGCCGAAGGTAGCGAGAAAACCGAAGTCCGCAGTGACCTCCCAGTAGTGCCAGACATTGTATGCAACAGCGAGATTGACGTGGAACTGTCGGGCGGAGTTGTCCGGCATCCAGCGACCGGAATGTCGATTGAAGAATGCGGGAGGAGTCTCGTCTCGGCCGTCGCTCCCGCTCTGCCACGGGAAGGCAGCCCCTCGTCGTCCGAAGGTCTGCGCCCTGCGCCTTGCCTGGCCCAGCCGCCGAAAGCGGTACTCCAGCAAGGCTCTGGCCAACTCGGGTAGACGAAGTGTCAGGAAGGGCAGGACGAAGATATCGTCCCAGAAGACGTGCCCTCGGTAGGCCTCGCCGTGCAGACCTCGCGCGGGCACCCCGACATCAAGGTCCGCAGTGTGCGGTGACAGCGTCTGCAGCACGTGAAATGTCTGGACGTTCGCGGCGAGTCGTAGCTCGGTGTCGGCGTCGAAGACGACTTCGCAACGGCGCCAGAGGTTGTGCCATGTCGCTTCGCTCGCGGCCAGCAACTGGGCGAACTCCGGGGCATCCGCTGCAGCTTGTCGGGCCGCGAGCACCGGTTCCGAGATCGCATGGTCACGCGAGGTGTAGGTCGCCACGATCTTCTCGATCAGGACCTGGGCCGACACGGCGACCGCGAAGGTGAGTTCGTGACGAACGGCCTCAGCTTCCGTGACTGTCGTCCGGTCCACCTCGATCTCGCCACCGTCGGCAAGCCGGATCGAGGTCCTCGCCGCCTGCGCCACCCGCACCCGCGACTGATTCGTCTCGACCCTGAGCCAGATCTCTCCTCCCCCTACCGTCCCGGTCGCCGGTGCCGTGAGATGTCGGCCCTCCAGACCATCGAACTCCGCGACATTCGAGTTGCGGACCCCGCCGTCGAGTCCGCTCCGGACGGTCATCCGCCCGGACCAGTTCTCGGCGACGAGTACTGTTTCGAGCCCAGCGAGATGCGGCGAGTTCATCGACACGACCCGGCGTTGCCGGATCCGGGTGCGGCGACCGTCTCCGTCGCGGACCACGCTCTCCCTGATCAGCACCCCACGGCGAAGATCCAACGTCATGTGGTGGTGCAGCAATTCGTGACTGCCCGGGCGCAACCAGGGACCCTCCTCCGCCCGGAACGTGAAGTCCAGCCAGTTCGGCAGGTTCACCATGCTCTCGTCTTCTCGCAGCGCCCCGTCCACGACCGACGACACCCGGTTGTAGCAGCCCGCGAGGTACACCCCGGGGTAGTGCGTTCCGTCTGAGTGTGCCTCCGGCAGGGCACCACGAGTGCCGAGGTACCCGTTCCCGAGGGTGAGCAGTGCCTCCCGTGTCCCCTCCGTCGCCGGATCCGCTCCTCCGTAGGTCAACAGCCACGGCGAGGGCGCCGCCACCGCGCAGACCCGGCAGTCCGGGTCGGGGACGCCGGCCTGCCGGACGGGATCCGAGATCCCGAGGTCCAGGACCTCCAGATCGTCCACCACGACGTCGGCGCCGTTCTCGTCCAGTGCGGAGTTGCGGCGATCACGGTCGATCCCGATCACGAATCCGAACCCGCCGGATCGTGCCGCTCGCACCCCCGCCGACGAATCCTCGACCACGACAGCGTGACGCGGTTCCACGCCGAGCCGTCTGGCCGCCTCGAGGAACATCGCCGGGGCGGGCTTGCCCGGCAACCCCAACCGGTTCGCGTCCACGCCGTCGACGCGGATGTCGAACTCTGCGGTCAGTCCGACCGCGTCGAGCACCTGCCGGGCGTTGCGGCTTGCGCTGACCACGGCGGTGAGGACACCACCCGCGCGGAGCAGTCGCAGTACGTTGACGGTTCCGGCAAAGACCGGCACCTCCTCGGTGACCAGCAGGTGCTGGAACAGCAGGTCCTTGCGAGTCCCCAGTCCGTTGAGGCTCGCCTCGGACGGTGGGTCCGAGGCGCCTCCGCGGGGAAGGTCGACTCCCCGTGACCGCAGGAACGTGGCGACGCCGTCCGTGCGCTCGCGGCCGTCGACGTAGCGGCGGTAGTCGTCGAGGGTGAACGGCGACTGATCGCCGCCGAGACCACTGAGGTAGTCGTCGAACATCCGTTTCCACGCCGCGGCGTGCAGGGACGCAGTGTCCGTGACGACCCCGTCAAGGTCGAACAGCACGGCTGAGAACTCGCGGCCACGGATGATCGTCGTTGCGCGCTGACTGCCTACGAGGGCCATGCGACCCCTCCGCATCCGCGACCCCACACCCGACCTGGCCTCTCCCCATCTTCCCACCCTGTCGTCGAACAGTGTGGGCTCCAAGATTCAGGGCCGCGCGTGCACGATCAGCAACGGGCAGGTGACCGCATGCAACAACGCCCTGCTGGTGGAGCCGAGCAGCAGGCTGGTGAACCCCCCACGGCCCCGGCTCCCCACGACCACCAACTGCGCGGACGCCGAGAACTCGACCAGTGCCTGCACCCCGCGGTCCTGAACCACGACCCTGCGGAGGGCAACTTCCGGGAAGCGCTCGCCGAAGCCCGCCAGGCTTTCCGACAATGCGGCCTCCTCGCGAGTACGAACGGAGGTCCAGTCGAAGGCCCGGTCGCTGCCGAGGAGGTTCGTGACGTTGACGTCCGACCACGCGTGTACCGCAATCAGTTCGACGCCGCGCAGCGACGCCTCGGTGAAGGCTTCCACGACCGCCGGTTCGCTGTTCTTCGTGCCGTCCACACCGACCACGACGGGTCCGCCCACCGCGCCCTCCGGATCCTCCAGTGCGCGGATGACGGCGACCGGACAACGCGCGTGGGCGGCGACCGCGGTGCTGACCGATCCCAGTAGCCCTCCGGTGAACTCCCCGAGGCCACGCGACCCGACCACCAGCATCCGCGCGTCCCGGGAGCGGTCGATCAGCACCAGGCTCGGCTGGCCCGACAACAGCTCGGACTCGATCGTCAGAGGCCGTCCCGACGCCGCTTCGCGTGCGAGGTCGGCGGCGCGTGCGAGCCGGAGCTTTCCTTCCATCTCCTGGTCGTCGAAGTAGGTCGGTGGCATCCCGATCGGAACCCCGTACGTGCCGGCGACGAACACCGTGGCGACCAGCAGCAACGGCGCATCCCTGCGTACCGCGCTCTCTGCCGCCCACCACACGGCGTCGTTCGAGGACTGGGAACCATCGACGCCGACCACGATCGGCGGGTTTGTCAACATGTCGCTCTCCTCGGGTTCGTCAGGCGGGTGCTACGGCCTCGGGCGCCGCGCGATCCTTCGCAGTTCGACCTTTCCCGGGCAGACGGTCGCCGAACAGGGGCGAACGTCCCCAAGAAGTCGGCACTCGTCACCGAATTCGTCCGACCCGCGCATCGGTGTCGGCTGTCGCCGTTCGGCAGGCCGCCCAGCCCGGTCACGATGTGGACCACCGGCCCGTCACGAGGTCAGCGTCCGCTCGTACTTGCGCACCGAGAGCGGTACGAAGATCAGCAGCAGCAGGATGATCCACGCCAACGAGTACAGCGCCGCATGCTGCAACGGCCAGGCGTCGGGGGCCGGCACGGCGGGACTGGTGTTGCCGAACAACTCCCGGGCCGCCTGCGTCACCGAGGACACGGGGTTCCACTCGGCCAGGGTGCGGAGCACGGTGGGGAAATTGTCGGTGGGGACGAAGGTGTTCGCGATGAAGGTGAGCGGGAAGATGACGATGAACGACGCGTTGTTGACCACCTCCGGCGTCTTGACCGAGAGACCCACCAGCGCCATCACCCACGACATCGCGTAGGCGAACAGCAGCAACAGCGCGTACCCGGCGACCGCCTCGAGGAAAGACGAGTGGATCCGCCAGCCCACGATCAGCCCGGTGATCGACATGATGACCACCGTGAGCACGTTCGTGCCCACGTCGGCGGCGGTCCGGCCGATCACCACCGCCGAGCGCGCCATCGGCAGCGACCTGAACCTGTCCATCACCCCCTTCTGCAGGTCCTCGGCGAGGCTCACGCCGGTGATCGTCGCGCCGAAGATGACCGTCTGGACGAAGATTCCGGCCATCAGGAACTCTTTGTAGCTGACGCCGGGCACCGCGATCGCGCTGCCGAAGACGTAGGCGAAGAGCAGGACGAACATGATCGGCGACAGGGTCGAGAACACCAGCAGGTCCGGGACCCGTTTGACCTTGATCAGGTTGCGCTTGGCGACGATGACGGAGTCCCGGAAGATCCTCACGACGGCTCACCCGCCTGCTCCTCCACCACGTGCCCGGTGAGGCTGAGGAACACGTCGTCGAGGTTCGGCCTGCGCAGACCGACGTCGAACACCGCCAGGTCCGCTTCCTTGAGTCGGCTCAGGGCCTGCGCGAGGTCGTCGACGCCGCCCGAGACCGGGATGCTGATCCGGCGGGCCTGCGCGTCGGTGGTCGGCGGCTCGATCCCCAGCGACGCCAGCAGCTCGCAGGCCCGCGGCGCCTGGGTGAAGTCCTCCAGCACGAACTCCAGGCGCTCCCCTCCGACTCGGCCCTTGAGCTGGTCCGAGGTGCCGGCGGCGATGATCGAGCCCTTGTCCAGCACGATGATCGAGTCGGCCAACCGGTCGGCCTCCTCGAGGTACTGGGTCGTCAACAGGATCGTCGTCCCGTCCCGGACGAGGTCGGAGATGAAGTCCCACATCCCGATCCGGCTGCGCGGGTCCAGGCCCGTCGTAGGTTCGTCGAGGAACAGCACGCGGGGACGCCCGATGAGACTGGCGGCGATGTCGAGGCGTCGGCGCATGCCGCCCGAGTACTGCTTGACGGTGCGGTCGCGGGCGTCGGTGAGGTCGAACCGGGCGAGGAGCTCGTCCGCGCGTCGTCTCGCCTCGGCCTTGTCCACCCCGAACAGCCGTCCCACCATCTCGAGGTTCTCGAACCCCGTCAGGTACTCGTCGACCGCAGCGAACTGGCCGGTCAGCCCGATCGATGCCCGCACCTCGTCGGCCTGGCTCGCCACGTCCAGTCCGAACACCGACGCCCGCCCCGAGTCGGCCCGCAGGAGGGTGGCCAGTATCCGGACGGCGGTGGTCTTTCCGGCTCCGTTCGGGCCGAGCACCCCGAGGACCGTTCCCTCGGGGACGGTGAAACTGATCCCGTCGAGAGCGAGCGTCTTCCCGTATCGCAGTACGAGGTCCTGGACCTCGACAGCATCCGCCATGCGGCGTCACCCCTCCCGGCCACCGAACGTGAACGCCAGTGTGACCCCGTCGGCGACGTGCCGCCACCGGACGGGGATTCCGCCGGCCGCTGCGGGCTACTTCGCCACGTCCGCGAACGCGGCGTCGTCCTCCTTGCCGAACTGATCCTCGAGCACCTCGGGCGAGTAGTCGACGTCGATCTCGGCGACGGGCCGGCCGCGGGCCGACTCGATGGCCCCGAGACGGCGCTGGGCGCGGTCCGCGGCATAGGTGACGAACTCCGCGGGGTCGAGGCCGAACGGCTGTACCTCGAACTGCTCGTTGACCCAGTTGATCATCCCCAGCGCCAACGGCATCAGCTCGCCCATCCGATGCTGCACGACGCCCCAGTTGGCGTCGTCGGCCGCCACGTGCCGACGGCAGGTGAACGTCCCCCACGCCATGTGCCTGCGCTCGTCGTTGCCGATCAGCCGGATCAGCTCCTGCATGCCCGGCAGGATGTCCCACTCGGTGCAGACCTTCTGCCAGGCGTAGTAGCCGGTCAGCGCGAGGCTGCCCTCGATCACGTGGTTGTAGGTGACGCTGGCGCGCACCTGGTTCGCCGGGCTCGGGTCCGTCTCGAGCAGTCGCAACGAGCCGGGCAGCTCCTCGTAGAACAGCTCGCGGTAGAAGGGGTTCTCCGCGACGAACGGGTGCAGGTCCCCGTCCAGCCCCACCGCGTCCATCCAGTGCCGGAAGATGGAGAGGTGCTTGGCTTCTTCGAAGCAGAACTGGGTCAGGTACATCTCGTCGCCGAGCCGGCCCTCCGTGGACATCGCCCGCATGAACGGCTGGATGTCCTCGGTGACGGCCTCCTCGCCGGCGATGAACTGGGTGCACAGGTAGGTGGCGCTACGCTGCTGCTCGCTGGTCAGCCCCGCCCAGTCCTGCGCGTCCCGGCTGAAGTCGACGGACCGCGGATCCCAGAAGTGTGCGTTGCCCTTGTCGAAGAGCCGCAGCGGGAACGACTCCCAGTTCAGGCCGCCCGCGCGGATCGATCCGAATCCCTGCCTGAGCACTGGTGAAGTAGTCATGGCCGCGCTTCCCGGAAGGTGTGGCGGACACCCGGTCAAGTGTCCTGGGTCACACCCATGCTTGACAAGCCTCCGGGTCTTGTCAAGGACCCGGCGGCCTCACGCGTCGAGGACCGTCAGACCGTGCGGCCGCAGGTTCATCGACTCCCCGCAGTCGGCCGTCACCACCATGATTCCGATCGACAACCTCGGTCCGTGCAACGGGCCGATCCACGTCTACTTCGAGACCGATCCCGCGCGGCCGGGGAACCTCGCGGTCATCCTCACTCCCCGCGGCAGCTTCGGCACGAGCCCCGCCTGCGGGACCACGGTCCAGGCCGACTGGATCAATGGCATCGCACCGTTCACGCACACCCTGCGGGTGCCGGTCGACCGCGGGCAGACCCGGATCGACGTTCCCGCCGGCGCCGGGGTCAACATGGTTGTGATCTCGACGCTCCCCCACCGGTCCCTGGCGGTCTCGAGCTACGTGTGGGTCGCTCCGTTGTGACTCGCGGCGATAGATGGCGGAGTTCTCACGTCGTCAGGTGGCGCCAACGACGAGGGTGCTGCGGGCGGCCCCAATCGGGGTTGGTTACGGGCAGCGCCCGCCGAAGTCGCATCCGAGGGCGGGACTGCTGGTGATCACTAGCTTCTCGGTCAGGGGACCGTCCAGGCGCCGGCGCCGGGCAGGAGTGTCAGTGCATAGCCCACGGCGCCCGGCGTGACGGTGGCGACCACCGGTCCGGACCCGGTGTGGACCTCGACGCTCGGCCATTCGCCGCGCACGGTGCCGGCTGTGCCGGTCGAGAGATTGCGCCAGTGGACCGTGTAGAGGGTCCCGGTGAATCGGGTGATGCCCGGCATTGCCGGGTCGGTGCTGGCCGTCACGTAGTCGATGTCGCCGGTGGGGAGGTTGGTCGTGGTGTGCCCGATCCACACCACGGGGATAGGGAAGACGGTGTCGGTCGGCGCGGCGGCGGCCGGCTGTGCCGCGGCGAGCAGCGCTAATCCAGCTCCGGCGACGATGGATGCTCGGCGTAGACGGTGACGTTGTCTCATCGACGGACCTCCCTGCCTGGTGGTCAGCTCCCGGTCGTGAGCACCGGTGCCGGCCGAAGGTTGCTGTCAGCCTACGTCCGCGACGGGTCGCCCCGATCATGAATCATCTGGTCGGGTCGCCCGTCCTGAAATCCTTCGTTTCCCGGACACGAATCGGGCTGGCCGACTGGAGGATGCCCGAACTGATAGCCAGGGCACGTACATCCAAGGAGAATCATTTGATGGAAACCTTCCTTTTCGGTGCGATCGCAATCACGGTGCTGGTCGGCCTGGACCAGGTAGGACTGTGGGCCGAGCGAAAAGGGTGGGTGTACTGGCGCAAGGGCAAACGTGGGGATGCGGGCGGCGGCATGTTGGGGGTCATGGACGAACTCCTCTCGCCCGCGAAGAGCCACACTCTCGAGGAGATTGCCAACAAGCAGCACGGTCGAGTCGACGTAACCGTTGGAGACGGCGGATGGGTCGATCTCGATGGTGGTCGAGCGCACTTGCCGGCGGTTGGTCGGCAGTAGAAGGCTCCAGGTGCGTGGACGCTGCAAACTGCGGGTGTCTCCGTTCGCAACTTTCGACAGTCCATCAATCGGTCGATTCCGCGACACCCCGCGCCACGCTTCGGCTCGCGCCGTGCGCCAGCGGCGCCGGCGAGAGCCCCTGCCCAAGAATCGAACCAGATGGGATCGCTACCGTGCCACAATCAGCCGTCTCGACCCCATCGTCGCTCGGAGCTCCAGCATGCACCCGTTTTGGACCGTCGTCCTCGTCCTCATCGGCTTGGTCGCTGCGTTGGTGATCTACGTTCGGGTCTTCGACGAATGGGACAAGCGAAGGAAGGCCCGAAGGATCCGCGACCGGAACGAGCGGCTGCTCGCCGAACAGAAGGCCGATCGGGAGAACCGTGCGTTCCTGGCCGGGCACGGTTCAGGCATCTACGGCGACTTTGTGCCAATTGACCCGGAGACGGGCGATCCGATGAAGGTGACGCGGCCCGATCGGACCAGGCTCACATCCGACAAGTTCAAGTCGCAGCACCGGCCACCTGGCGACCCTGCTGCATAGCCGGGCGGAAAGAATCAGCCGATGACCTTGGTCGGGGTACTGCTGCTCATCATCGGCACCGTGGGAACTATCGGCTCCATCCTGTTCGGAGCCTTGGCCGTCGGCCAATGGGCGGGGGCTATCGCAGTGTTGTTCGTGATGGTCGGGGTGACAGGTGTACTCCTCATCAAGCCGCAACGCTGACTTCAGCCTCTTCTCCCAACGAATCCCGAACTGCCGCAACCGATACAGGCCGCCATCCGAGGCGTCCATCAAAAGACCGTTTTCCGGACGAGAATCTGGATGGTGAGGTCGAGGAGTGTGACTCACGGCGCTATGTGGCGGTCGGGAAGGCGGGACCGGATACTCGGACTGTGACCGACGTGATCATTCGGCAAGCCATGCCTGACGACGACCTCGCAGACCTTCCTGCGATGCAGATCGCGGCGGGCGCCCTCTTTCGAGAACTGGGAATGGATCTGGTCGCCGACGGCCCTACGCCCGTATTACCAGAGTTCGAAGCTGCCAGGACAAGTGGACACCTCATCGTCGCAGTCTCCTGCGAGGGTGGCCTTGTCGGATTCGTGCGCACGTGCCCGCTCGACGGCGCGCTACACGTTGAACAGGTGACCGTTGCACCCGACTGGGGTCACCAGGGAATCGGACGCCGGCTCGTGCGCGCCGCCGAACAATGCGCTCTCCATCAGGGATTCACTCGCATGACCCTCACGACCTACCGCGATGTCCCCTTCAACGGTCCCTTCTACGAGCAACTCGACTGGAAGGCACTCGACGACGAGGACCTGACGCATGGCCTTGTGACTGAACGGCGAGGGGAAGCGGCTGCCGGACTTGACCAGTGGCCTCGGATCGCCATGGGTATATCTCTACTCTGACCAGAGAATCCTCCGGCTCAGCGATCGACGTACCGGACAGCTCTGACCTCTGAGCGGTCACGATTTCCGCCGCGCCGCCGGGCGCTCAGGCCGGCGGGCCGCGGTGAGAGGCTGCTACTCAGCGTTGGACGACACAGAACTCATTTCCCAGGGGATCAGCCAGTACCGCTGTGCGATACCCGCCGTCGTCGTTGTGCTCTTCCAGTGTTCGCGCACCGAGGCCAGCTAGTCGCGAGACCTCTGAGTCGAGGTCATCGACGAAGAGGTCCAGGTGAGCCCGGTTCTTGACATCTTTCGGCTCCTTCACGCTTTGCAGCGTGAGGTGATGCAAACCTCCGCCCGGCGAAACAAGCCCATGGAACTGCGCACCGTCTGCGTACGGGACGGGTTCGTCGTAGCCAAGAGCGGCTTTCCAGAAGATCGCCGCGGTCTTCACGTCGACGCAATCGAGCGTCATTCCAACAGTCTGATTCACAACAACCTGGTTCCTGATCGATGTTCGGTTGCTTAACGGCGTTAAGTGTATCCTGTGCAGGATGACGAAGGAACCCAGGCGTGATCGGCAGCGTCGAGAACTCAAGCAGGACATTGTCGCCGAAGCGCGCCGGCGACTCGAGGAAGGTGGGCCGACTGCGGTAACCCTTCGCGGGATCGCGCGCGAGGTGGGGGTCAGTGCGCCCGCGCTCTACACCTACTTTCCCAGTCTCGCCGAGCTGTTTACCGAGTTGATCGTGCAGAGCTACAAATCACTCGAAGCCCACATCGCTGCTGCATTCGGTGCATCGGCAGGTTTGGCTCTCGAACAGCGCCTCGCCGCCGGGCCACTTGCCTACCGGTCCTGGGCGATCGAACATCGCCGACAGTTCAATCTCATCTTCTTCGACCAGATCGACGGGTATGCCGCACCACCAGGTGGGTCCACCGTGTCCGCACAAACGGACGTGCTGCAACCAATCGCCGCCCAATACGCCGAGGCCCGAGGATGCACGATCAGTCAGCTGCTGGCCGACGACGATCTCCTCGATGACTTTCTCGCCTGGTGGGGAGCGTTCCACGGCATTGTCGCCCTCGAGGTCAACCATCATCTTGACTGGCGCGAACCAGAAGCAATCTTCCGGCGTCACATCTATGCCAGCATCCGAGAACTCCTCGCAACAGATGAGACAACCCGCCGGTGACTGCGGCGGGCTTGCTTGACGCCACCTGACGACGCGAGAACCCCGCCACATATCGCCGCGAGTGACAACCGATGCCGGCCGCGATCCGGGGCGTCCATCAATCGGCCGTTTCCCGGGCACGAATCGGACTGGGCGGCTGAGGAGGCGCGAGCTGGGCGCGGACTTGTCCCAAAAACCCGTCTCAATCGGTTGTCCGGAAACTCGTCCTTTCGATGAGTTCTGAGACACTCTCGCGCGTGAGCACACTGTGGGTGTGACTCACGGCTATAAATGGCGGTGTTCTCGCGCCGTCAGATGGCGGTGTCAGTTCAACCAGAATTGCGCCCGCTGACGCCGCGCGGGTCGAGGCAGTCCTGTAGGACGGTCGTCGAACAGGACTGCTGGTTCGCCCCCTTCGAAGACGACAGCGCCCGCCACCCAAACCGAGGCTTTCGACACGGACCGGCTATTCCACCAGCTCAAGAACACACCGGACGGTGCCGCCCCCAATGGCCGGCAGATCAGTGCACGCTCAACCGCATCACCTTGGTGAGCTGCTTCCACTTGTAGGTTCCCCGAAGGTCGCCCATTGACCCTGCCGATAGGCTCGATCGGTCGGGACTTCACCCACCCCGGAGGTTGTGGTGACGCCGGAGACGAATTCGCAGTTCCATGGCACCTGAATTACCGACTGCTCCCTAAGGATGGCGGATCGCGCTGTGGTCGATCCTCGGATGCCACCTCGGCGGACACTGCCCCTGTAAGGAGGTAATTGAAATGGACTTCGCACCCATTTGGTGGACGCTGTGGTTCCTACCCGAACCCGCTCGAATCTGGCTCATGCGCAACGTTCCGTGCGAGCTGGGCGGGTACTGCAACTACTGAAAAAGTGCCGGGCCCCGACTGTTCTTGGAGGTCGCCATGCTCGACTTCGTTCGCCGATCGGTCGCCTGCGCGGCCGTCGTGGCCGGTTCGGTTCTGGCGCCGGCGGCCGTCGCCTCCGCCGCGGTCACCGTTCCGTTCCAGATCAACCCGGCGCCGTTCGGAAACCCGTACGGCAGCCTCGACGTTCCCTCGATCCGCTGCGTGGCCGTGGTCGGCGAACAGCCCGGGACGGTGACGATCACCGGACCGAAGGAAGGCTGGTGGAAGTGCGTACTCCCGGGCGAAGTGCACTGGCTGAACCTGTCGAGCGGAGCCTCGGGCTCCGCCCGGATGTCGGCCGGAGTGGACGGATACCCGGCAGCGGTCCTGTCGACCGGGACCGGGCAGGTCGTCGTCGCCGCCACTTCGGACGCCGGCCCGTACACACCGGGCGTCGTAACCGTCTACGTTCCGTAGGCGACGGCCCCGCTGCCCGGGGAGGGCGCGCGGGTCTCCCGCCAGCCAGTTCACGGCGAGACTGGATCTGCTCAGGAGACGCCACGGGTCAGTCGGCCAGGCCGTCGACACGGCGTCGTAGTCCTCGTCGTCGAGGAGTCCCTCGCCGAGGGCTCGCCCGACCTGGTTGTTGAAACCGCCCTCGGTGATCGGCGGTGCGTCGTTGGCGTACGGGAAGGGGCTCGGATCGCCTGGCTTCTCGTAGGTCCACTCGATCAACTCGCGCCGCAGCGTCGCGCGGTCGATCTCCCCCGCGGTGTACCGGGCGGCGATCTCGTACGCGGTGCCTCCGTGCGTGCCGGGTCGGACGTCGGGGGCGTCGACGCGTGCTCGCTCGAGGAGGTCGCTGATGGTCGGCTGGCTCACATCCGCGATCCGAGCAAGGTCGGTCTGCGTCAGCCCCGACTCGTAGAGCTGTCGCAGGTGCCGCCAGGTAGTTGATCCGGGCCACCTTCTCGCGTGTCTTGTGCCAGCCTGCGGTAGAGCTGCTGCTGCTCGGGGTCGAGATCCATGATGGTCGCCATCTTCTCCCCGCTTTTCTCTATAAGCAATCCTGTACACACAGGTGAAAAGGGGCAAGGGGTCCGATCCACTCGGGGCGACAAGGTGCCCCCGACGACGAGCGCTGTCAAGGATCGCGGCAGGTGTCGGACCGTGCTACCCGCCGAGGACCGTCAGACCGTGCGGCCGCAGGTTCATCGACTCGCAGCCGTCGGCCGTCACCACCACGATGTCCTCGATCCGCGCGCCCCACCGGCCGCGGAAGTAGATGCCCGGCTCGATGCTGAACGCCATGCCCTCGGCGAGCTCGATCCTGTTGCCCGCCACGATGTACGGCTCCTCGTGCACCGACAGGCCGATGCCGTGGCCGGTGCGGTGCACGAAGACCTCCGCGAGCCCGGCGGCGGCGAGCACGTCGCGGGCGGCCGCGTCGACCGACTCCGCGGTGACCCCCGGCCGGACCGCGTCGACCGCGGCGCGCTGGGCCCGCTCGAGCACGGCGAACTGTTCCGCGATCTCCGGGCTGGGCTCGCCCAGGCTGTAGGTGCGGGTGGAGTCGGAGTTGTAGCCCGGCTCCACCGGGCCGCCGATGTCGATCACCACGATGTCACCGGACTCGATCACCCGGTCCGACACCTCGTGGTGCGGGTCGGCGCCGTGCGGACCGGACCCGACGATGATGAACTCGGCGCCGGTGTGGCCCTCCTCGACGATCGCGACGGCGATGTCCGCGGCCACCTCGGCCTCGGTGCGACCGGCCCGCAGCCACTGCCCCATCCGCGCGTGCACCCGGTCGATCGCCGCGCCCGCTCGGCGCAGTGCCTCGATCTCGGCCTCGTCCTTGAGCATTCGCAGCTCGCGCAGCACACCGGTGGCCAGCACCGGCGGTGCGCCGAGGGCCGCGGTCAGCGGAATCACGTGCAGGGCCGGCATCGCCTCCGCGACCGCCGTGCGGCTCGGCGTCGGCAGCAGCGACCCGACCAGCGCGTACGGGTCCACGCCGTCCACCCAGTCCCGCACCGACAGGCCCAGTTCCGCGGTCGCCGAGTCGCCGAGCGCGGCGAGCTCCAGGCGCGGGACCACCACCGACGCGGCACTCCCGTCGGCCGGCACCACCAGGCAGGTGAGCCGCTCGAACGAGTCGGCCCGCGAGCCCAGCAGGTACCGCAGGTCCGGACCCGGGGTGATGAGCAGCGCGTCGAGCCCGGCGGCCGCGGTGAGTTCGGCGGCGCGCCGCAGGCGCTCGCCGTAGACGGCGGTCGGGAAACGTCCGGTCGAGGAGCTCTGTGCACTCATGACACTGAGGCTAGCGATGTTTGGCAGGATGAGCGGCATGACTGGCCCCCTGCTTCTCCTCGACGGCGCAAGCCTGTGGTTCCGCGCGTATTACGCACTGCCCGAATCGTTCACGGCGAAGGACGGCCGGCCGGTCAACGCGGTGCGCGGGTTCACCGACATGGTCGCCTCGCTGGTCACCCGGCACCAGCCGTCCCGGCTCGCGGTCTGCCTGGACCTGGACTGGCGCCCGCAGTTCCGGGTGGACGCGGTGCCGTCGTACAAGGCTCACCGCGTGGCCGCCGAACACGAGCAGGGCCCGGACGTCGAGGAGGTGCCGGACACCCTGACCCCGCAGGTCCCGATGATCCTCGACGTGCTGGCGGCGGCGGGGATCGCCACCGCGGGCGCACCGGGGTGCGAGGCCGACGACGTCCTCGGCACGCTCGCCGCCCGCGAACGCGAGGACACCGTGGTCGTGGTGAGCGGCGACCGGGACCTGCTGCAGGTGGTCGCCGACGAGCCGGTGCCGGTGCGAGTGCTCTACGTGGGCCGCGGGCTGGCCAAGGCCGAACTGTTCGGCCCCGCCGAGGTCGCCGAGAAGTACGGGGTCCCGGCCGAGCGTCCCGGCCCCGGCTACGCGGAACTGGCCCTGCTGCGCGGCGACCCGTCCGACGGACTGCCCGGTGTCAAGGGTGTCGGCGAGAAGACCGCGTCCGCGCTACTGCTCGAGTACGGCTCCGTGGCAGCCCTTCGGGACGCGGTGGCGGACCCGGAGTCCGGTCTGGCCAAGGGAATTCGGGCGAAACTGACGGCCGCGGCGGACTACCTTGACGCGGCGCTGCCGGTGGTGCAGGTGCTCACCGACGCTGACGTGACACTGTCGCGGCCGGACCTGCTGCCGGCCGCGCCGGTGGATCCGGACCGGCTGGCCGAACTGGCCGCCGACCTCGCGATCGAGACGTCCGTCGGCCGACTGGTCAAGGCGATGGCGGCCCCGCGTCAAGCGTGACCGTCGACCCGGGGCCGGTCACGGCGTGGTCGGCCGCCCCACCTCGTAGGTGCCCTCGTCGTCGGTGAAGGTGACGGTGACCTGCTGCGGGTTCCCCTTCACGGTGAGGGTGCAGGTGAAGGTGGCGTCCTTGACGACCTTCTGCCCGGAGGGGCAGGCGACGTCGGCCACGTCGGTGGCACCGTACGAGTCCGCCAGCACCTGGGCGACGCCCTGCTCCGCCGCCGCCCGGTCCAGGGTGGTGCCCCGGGTGCCGAGCACCGCGGCGACGACACCGCCGGCGAGCAGGAGGGCGACGATGCCGATGCCCACCCACTTCGACACCGTGGACTTGGCCGGGCCGTGCTCGGGCGGCGCCGTCGGGTACGGGGGCTGACCTGGGTACTGACCGGGCGGGAAGTACTGGCCCGGCAGCGGTTGTCCCGGGTACGGCTGCTGCGGAAACTGCGCGTCGGCGTACTGGGGCGCCGCGTACTGGGGCGGTGAGTACTGGGGTTGCGGAACCTGTCCGGTCGGGAACGGCCCGGGCTGCGGGTACTGGCCACCCGGAAATCCCGCAGGCGGGAACTGCTGACCCGGGTACGGCGCGGGCGGAAACTGCTGCTGCCCGGGGAACGGCTGGCCCGGGAACGGCTGCCCGGGAAACGGCTGAACCGGCTGGGACTGCGGGCCCTGAGGCGGCACCTGCCCGCCCCAGGCCTGCTGGCCCCACTGCGGCGGGGCCGGTGTGGGCACGGGCGCCGCGTCCGCCGGCTGAGGCTGTGGTGCGTCGGGGCGCTGCGCCCACTGCCGGTCCTGCGCGGCCTGTCCGTCGGTGCTGCCGACGTCGAACTGATCGTTCATCGTGCCTCCACTCGGGTGCTCGCCCGTCGTCCCTGCTCCCCCGCCGCAACGCGTCGGGCGCGACAACCCCTCGGCGGCCCGATGTTTCGACAGCGCCCGAATCCAATCACATCCGGCACGCTCAGGCCGCGTCGACGGCGACGACACCCCTGCGGATCGCGCCGACCGCCTTCGATGCCGCGGACCGCACCTCGGGGTCGGGCGCGGTCGAGTGCACCTGGTCGAGCAGGTCGATCACCTGCCGGCACCACCGCACGAAGTCGCCCGCCGACAGGGCCTGGCCACGGTCCCCGGCCGCCAGCAGTGCGTCGACGAGCGGTTCGCCGCGTGCCCACTTGTAGACGGCGGTGACGAACCCCAGGTCGGGCTCCCGGGTCAGCGGCAGCCGGTGCCGGACCTCGTCGGCCCGCAGCGCGGACCACAACTGCACAGTCTCGCCGAGCGCATGCCGGATCGGGCCGGTGGGTCCGCGGTCGCCGACGTCCCCGTCCTGACGCGACTCGTAGACCATGCTCGAAACCACCGCGGCGAGTTCGGCCGGACCGAGCCCCTTCCAGGCGCCGTGGCGCAGGCACTCGGCCACCAGCAGGTCGCTCTCCGAGTAGATACGAGCCAGCCGCCGCCCGTTCTCGGTGATGCCGTGACCGGTTGCGCCGGCGGCGCCCAGTTCGCCCTGTTCGATGTAGTCCCGCTCGCCGAGCAGGCCGAGAATCCGGTCGAAGGTGCGCGCCAGCGAGTTGGTGGTCGCGGCGACCTTCTGCCGCAGCGTCTCGGTCTCGCGGGCGAGCTTGTTGTACCGCTCGCCGATCCGGTTCAGCTGCTCACGATCCGGCGAGCTGTGACACGGGTGCGAGCGCAGGGCCCGCCGCAGCGTCGCCAGCTCCCGGTCGCTCGACGCGGGCGAACGCCGCTTGCCGTACCGGCCCGGCGCGACGATGCCGGTGCTGCGCAGCGCGGCGGCGAGGTCGCGGCGGCTGCGGGCGGTGTGGTGGTCGACGAACTTCGGCAGCCGCATGGTGCCGAGCGCTTTCGCGGGCATCGGGAACTCGGCCGCGGAGACCCGGCCGGCCCACTTGTCCTCGGTGAGCACCAACGGCCGGGGGTCGGTCGCGTCGGAGTCGACCTCGAGCACGACGGCGAGTCCGGAGCGTCGTCCGACCGGGATGGCGATGACGTCGCCGCGGCGCAGCGCGGTCAGCGACTCGACCGCGTCCTGCCTGCGATCTGTGCGGCCCTGACGCTCGAGCTGACGCTCGCGGGCGCGCACCCGCTCGCGCAGCTGCGCGTACTCGAAGAACTCGCCGTCGACGCCGCCAAGTTGGTCGGCGAGCTGGGCCAGCGCCGCGTCGTTGCGTTCGACGGTGCGGACCAGTCCGACGACCGAACGGTCGGCCTGGTACTGCGCGAACGACCGCTCCAGCAGCGAGCGGGACTCCCGTGCGCCCATCCGGTCGATCAGGTTGATCGACATGTTGTACGCCGGCCGGAACGAGCTGCGCAGCGGGAACGTCCGGGTGGAGGCCAGGCCGGCCACCTCGGTGGCCTCGATCCCCGGCTGCCAGAGCACCACCGCATGCCCCTCGATGTCGATGCCGCGGCGGCCCGCCCGGCCGGTGAGCTGGGTGTACTCGCCGGGCGTCAGCTCCGCGTGCGTCTCGCCGTTGTACTTGACCAGCCGCTCGAGCACCACTGTGCGGGCCGGCATGTTGATCCCCAGCGCCAGCGTCTCGGTGGCGAACACCGCCCGCACCAGCCCCTTGACGAACAGTTCCTCGACGGCGTGCCGGAACGCGGGCAGCATGCCGGCGTGGTGCCCGGCGATGCCGCGTTCGATGCCCTCGCGCCACTCCCAGTAGCCGAGCACCGCGAGGTCTGCCTTCGGCAGCGCGCCGGTGTGACGGTCGATGATCTCGGCGATCTCGGCGGCCTGCTCCTCGGTGGTCAGCTTCAGCCGGGAGCGCAGGCACTGCGCGACCGCGGCGTCACAGCCGGCGCGACTGAAGATGAAGGTGATGGCGGGCAGCAGGCCGTCCTCGTCGAGCCGGGCGATCACCTCCGGCCGGGCCGGCGGGCGGTAGTTGGTGTTGCCACCGCGACCGCCACGCACCCGGCCCCGCGGCTCCCACGACTCGAGCCGGGCCGCCGCCTCCCGCTGCTTGAGGTGCCGCACCAGTTCGCGGTCCACCACCAGGCGGGCGGCGGGGTCCTGGGCCTGCGCGTCGTTGTCGAACAGGTCGAACATGCGCCGGCCGACCATGATGTGCTGCCAGAGCGGGACCGGCCGCACCTCGTCGACGATCACCTCGGTGTCGCCGCGCACGGTCGCCATCCACGACCCGAACTCCTCGGCGTTGCTTACGGTCGCCGACAGGCTCACCAGGCGCACGTCCTCGGACAGGTGCAGGATCACCTCTTCCCACACGGCGCCGCGGAACCGGTCCGCCAGGTAGTGCACCTCGTCCATCACCACGTGCGAGAGCCCACGCAGCAGGTCGGAGTCCGCGTACAGCATGTTGCGCAGCACCTCGGTGGTCATCACCACCACCGGCGCCTGCGGGTTGATGCTCGAATCACCGGTGAGCAGGCCCACCGACGCCTTGCCGTAGCGCTCCACCAGTTCGGCGTACTTCTGGTTGCTCAGCGCCTTGATCGGGGTGGTGTAGAAGCACTTGCGCCCGGAGGCCAACGCGAGGTGCACGGCGAACTCGCCGACCACGGTCTTGCCCGCGCCGGTCGGTGCGCACACCAGCACCCCGTGACCGGCCTCCAGGGCACGGCACGCCTCGGACTGGAAGCGATCAAGGGAAAATTTCAGCTGCGCCGCGAAGACCTCTAGTTCCACCCCGTCAGGCTGTCACATGTCGGTCGCGGACTGCGACCGACATGTGCGCCGTCACAGGGTGTCGGAGAAGTCGCCGGACGACGGCGCGCTGACCGCGTCCGCCTTGTCGATCGGCGCGGTCTCGCCCAGCGGCGAGGCCTCCTCGTCGTCGAGCTCGCCCCAGCCCTCGGCGGCCTGCCGGCGTGCCTTGCGCTTGTCGTGGACGCGGGCGATCTGTACCGCGAACTCGAAGAGGACGGTGAGCGCCAGCGCCAGCGCCAGCATCGAGAACGGGTCCGAGCCGGGAGTGGCGAACGCCGCGAAGACGAACAGCGCGAAGATCAGCCCCCGACGCCAGGCCTTGAGCTTCTCGTACGGGAGCACCCCGACGAAGTTCAGCGCCACGATGATCAGCGGGATCTCGAAGCTGACGCCGAAGATGATCAGCAGGTTGATGATGAACCCGAAGTACTCGTTGCCGCTGAGCGCGGTCACCTGGACGGTGTCGCCGATGGTGAGCAGGAAGCTCAACGCCTGCGCGACGACCACGTAGGCCAGCACCGCGCCGGTCACGAACAGGGCCGCGCCGGCGGTCACGAAGCCGATCGCGTTGTGGCGTTCCTTGTCGTGCAGACCGGGGGTGATGAAACCCCACAGCTGGTAGAGCCACACCGGGCAGGCCAGCACGATGCCCGCGGCCAGCGCGACCTTGAACCGCAGCATGAACTGGTCGAACGGCCCGGTGGCCAGCAGGCGGCAACTGCCGTCGGGGCTGATCTCGGCGCGACTGGACTCCGGCAGCGAGCAGTACGGGCCGCGCAGCAGGTCGCCCAGGCTCTCGAGTCCGAGGATCTGGTGTCCGTACCAGAAGAAGCCGAAAGCCGTCGTCACCAGCACCGCAAGGAGCGCCAGCAGCAGCCTGGTACGCAACTCGTAGAGGTGTTCGACCAGCGACATGGTGCCGTCGGGATTGACCCTGCGCTTGCTCTGGCGCGGGTCGAAGGGGATTCGCACTGTGGACCCTAGTTCTGGTCAGCCGTCGGCCCGGGACACAGCAGCATCCCGGGCCAGGTCGGGTACGGGACTAGGACGTACGAGGTTCGGTCTGCGGGGTGACCGGCGCCGCCTCGGCCGTCACCGGGGTGACGGCGGGCAACTGCGGGGTCACGGCCGGGGCCGCAGGCGCGGCGGCCGCGGGAGTGCCGTCGTTCTGCATCTCCTTGACCTCGCTCTTGAAGATCCGCAGCGACCGTCCGAGGCCGCGAGCGGCGTCGGGCAGCTTCTTCGAGCCGAACAGGATGACGAGCACCACTGCGACGATGATCCAGTGCGTGGGCTGCAATCCGCCCATTTCTACCTCCAGAGACTTAGTTGGTTCGATGCTACCGGACCGATGGCCCGCGTTCCCGGTCGTGAGTGACCGATTTATCCGGAAGTGGATCCGTCAGCGGACTGAGAATAGGCCGCCAACGCGGCGCTCGCACGGGACCGTACCGCGACCGAGAGCTCCTCGGGGCCCAGTACCCGAACCCCGAGCCCGAAGCCGGCCATCAACCGGGCCATCCACTCCAGCGACCCGTACCGCATCGAGGCCTCGATCGACCCGTCGGCGGCCACCCGCACGTCGGTCATCGGGTAGTAGTCCATCACCCAGGCGTGGTCCGCGGCGACGGCGAGCCGGGCCTGCGGCAGGGTGTCGTCGTCGTGGAACAGGTCCGTCACGTGCGAATCGTCGAGCGCCTCCTGCGGGGGCCGCGCCGGTTCGTCCAGCTCGGTCGCCGCGTCGATCCGGTCGAACCGGAACATCCGGACGCCCTCGGCCTGACGGCACCATGCCTGCAGGTAGCTGTGGTTGTCCATCAGCACGATCCGGACCGGGTCCACCACCCGTCGGGTCACCGCGTCGCGAGAGGCGGAGAAGTAGGTCAGGTCCAGGGCCCGGCCCCGGCCGACCGCGGCGCGGACCGTCGCGGCGATCGGGTCCTCCGGCTCGACGGGCGGCGCGGCGTGGGTACCACCCGCGGCTGTGCCCGCCGCGGACTCGATCTTGGCGATCGCGCCCTGCACGGCCGTCGGGTCCGCGGTGCCGGGCATCTCCACCAGCGAGCGCAGCGCCACCAGCAACGCCGTCGCCTCCGTGGACGTCAGGCGCAACGGACGGTCGATGCCGGCGGAGAAGGTGACCTGGATGCTCTCCTCGGAGAATGACAGGTCGATCAGGTCGCCGGGGCCGTAACCGGGCAGCCCGCACATCCACAGCTGGTTCAGGTCGCTCATCAGCTGGGTGGTGGTCACCCCGAGCTCCGCGGCGGCTTCGGCCGCGCTGATCCCCGGGTTCGCCGCGAAGTACGGGACCATGTTCAGCAGCCGGGACAGCCGTCGCGACAGCTGACTCATCGAGCAGTCTCCATACCCGGGTTCTCCCCCACCCCTGCGGCCGCCCGCAGCTTGTCCATCACGTCCCCACGCAGGTCCGGCGGTGCCAGCACCAGCGCGTCCTCCCCGTATCCGGCGATCAGCCGGGCCACCCAGTCCCAGGACCGGACCGGCACCTCGAGCACCGTCCCATCCCAGTCGCCGACGGTCCGCGTCGACACCGCCCGGCCCAGCCGCCGCAGTTCCTGGGCGCGGCCGTCGCGGACCACCACCGTCGCGGTGCCCGCGACGCCCCCGGTGCCGACGATCCGGTCGACCATCGCCCGCAGGTCGACGCCGGCCGGTTTGTGCACGGCGTTCTCGGGGCCGAACGCGACGACGTCGTCGCCGATCCGGGAGAGCCGGAACGTGCGGGTGGCGTCGCGGTCGACGTCGTGCCCGACGAGGTACCAGCGGCCGTCGTGGGTGACCACACCCCAGGGCTCGACGGTCCGGGTCCGGTAAGGCTCGTTGCGCGCCGGGCGGTGCTCGAAGCGGACGGCGCGTCCGGCGTCCACCGCGGCCAGCAGCTTCTCCAACGCCGGTTCGGAGCCGCGGGTGCGGGCCGGCAGCGCGGTCACCACGGGCGCGGCCGGGTCCTGGTCCACGACCACGCCCGCGGCGCGCAACTTCATCAGCGCGCCCTGTGCGGCGGAGGTCAGCTCCGGCGACTCCCACAGCTGCACCGCAATCGCGACCGCGGCGGCTTCCTCGCTGGTGAGGTCGATGTCGGGCAGTTCGTAGGCGTCGCGGTTGATCCGGTAGCCCTCGACGGTGCCGAAGCGGGAGGCCTGGCCCGTCTCGAGCGGCACGCCCAGGTCACGCAGCTCGTTCTTGTCCCGCTCGAACATCCGACTGAAGGCGTCGTAGTTGGATTCCTCGTCGTACCCGGCGACGAGGTGCCGGATCTTCTCGGCCGTCAGGAACTGCCGGGTCGCGAGCAGGCAGATGACCAGATTCATCAACCGCTCGACTTTGCTGATCGCCACGGGTCAGCAGCCTAGCCACACCACGCTCACATGGAGGCGATCAGGCGCTCGACGCGCTCGTCGACCGACCGGAACGGGTCCTTGCACAGCACGGTCCGCTGAGCCTGGTCGTTGAGCTTGAGGTGCACCCAGTCGACGGTGAAGTCCCGGCCCGCGTCCTGGGCCGCGGAGATGAACTCGCCGCGCAGCTTGGCCCGGGTGGTCTGCGGCGGGGTGTTGACGGCTTCGTCGATCTGCTCGTCCTCGGTGACCCGCTTGGCCAGACCCTTGCGCTGGAGCAGGTCGAAGACGCCGCGCCCCCGCTTGATGTCGTGGTAGGCGAGGTCGAGCTGGGCGATCTTCGGGTCCGACAGTTCCATGCCGTACTTGTCCTGGTACCGCTGGAAGAGCTTGCGCTTGATCACCCAGTCGATCTCGGTGTCGACCTTCGCGAAGTCCTGCGCCTCCACGGCGTCGAGCGCCCGGCCCCACAGGTCCACCACCTGCTCCACGTGCGGGTCGGGTTCGCGGGTGCGCAGGTGCTCGACCGCCCGCGAGTGGTACTCCCGCTGGATGTCGAGGGCGCTGGCCTGCCTGCCGCCGGCGAGCCGAACCGGGCGGCTGCCGGTCAAGTCGTGGCTGACCTCACGGATGGCGCGGATCGGGTTGTCGAGGGCGAAGTCGCGGAAAGTGACGCCGGCCTCGATCATCTCCAGCACCAGCGCCGCCGAGCCGACCTTGAGCATGGTGGTGGTCTCGGACATGTTCGAGTCGCCGACGATGACGTGCAGGCGCCGGTACTTCTCGGCGTCGGCGTGCGGCTCGTCCCGGGTGTTGATGATCGGCCGGGACCGGGTGGTCGCCGAGGAGACCCCTTCCCAGATGTGTTCCGCACGCTGCGAGAGGCAGAAGGTGGCGGACTTCGGGGTCTGCAGCACCTTGCCCGCGCCGCAGATCAGCTGCCGGGTCACCAGGAACGGCAGCAGCACGTCCGAGATCCGGGAGAACTCCCCCGCCCGGACCACCAGGAAGTTCTCGTGGCAGCCGTACGAGTTGCCCGCGGAGTCCGTGTTGTTCTTGAACAGGTAGATGTCGCCGCCGATGCCCTCCTCGGCGAGGCGCTCCTCCGCGTCGACGAGCAGGTCCTCGAGCACACGCTCACCGGCACGGTCGTGGGTGACCAGCTGCCCCAGGTTGTCGCACTCGGCGGTCGCGTACTCGGGGTGCGATCCGACGTCGAGGTAGAGCCGGGCGCCGTTGCGGAGGAACACGTTGGAACTGCGACCCCAGGACACCACCCGGCGGAACAGGTAGCGGGCCACCTCGTCGGGGCTCAGCCTCCTGTGGCCGTGGAAGGTGCAGGTCACACCGAACTCGGTCTCTATGCCCATAATTCGTCGCTGCACACTTCGAGAGTACAACGCGCACAGCCTCGTTGACCTGTTCCACGCGTACGGACACCGAACGGTGACCAGCGCGGCCTAGCCTGGAGCCGTGACGAACTCGGAACCGACCGTCGTCGAGTCGAGGGTGTGGGTCGACGACGGCTTGCGCGCGGCCAGCCGCGCGGCCGACCACGGCCTGTTGTGGTTCGCGGTCGGGGCCGTCGCGTTCGCCGTGGGCGGCCGGACCCGGCGTGCGGGCGTTCGCGGTGTGCTGTCCCTCGCCGGGGCCAGCGCGCTGACAAACGCCGTGCTCAAACCGGTCTTCCCGCGTCGCCGACCGCCCCAGGAGCACGTCGCGCCGGGACGGCGGCCGCGGCGGGTGCCCACGTCGTCGTCGTACCCGTCCGGCCACGCCGCCTCGGCGGCCGCCTTCGTCACCGGGGTGGCCCTGGAGTCGCCGGCAGCCGCGGTTGCGCTCGCCCCGGTCGGCGCCGCGGTCGCCTACTCGCGCATCCATGTCGGGGTGCACTGGCCGTCGGACGTGCTGGCCGGCGCCGTGGTCGGTGCGGCGGTCGCATTCGGTACCCGGCGCTGGTGGGCGGTCCGGACGGACGAGCCCGCCACCCTCGGCACCACCGCGACCGCCCCCGCCCTGCCCGACGGCAGCGGCCTGTTGATCCTGGTCAACCCGGGATCGGGCGCATCCGACGAGGACCCGAGCGACCAGCTGCTTCGTCTGCTGCCGGCCGCCACCGTCCTGCGCGCCGACCCGGACGGCGACGTCAACGCGCAACTCGAGGCCGCCGTCGAACGCTCGGCGCCCCGTGCACTCGGGGTGTGCGGCGGCGACGGCACCGTCGTGACCGCGGTGGACGCCGCACTCCGGCACGACCTCGCGTTGGCGGTCTTCCCCGGCGGCACACTGAACCACTTCGCCCGCGACGTCGGCGTCGAGGACGTCGAGGCCACCCGCGACGCGGTGACGGCGGGCACCGCGGTCCGGGTGGATGTCGGCGAGGTACTGCGCGACGGGAAACCCGCAACGGTCTTCGTCAACACGGCGAGCCTGGGTGGGTATCCCGACGCGGTCCGGCTGCGTGAGCGGTGGGAACCGCGACTGGGCAAGTGGCCGGCGGCCGCCGCCGCAATGGCCCGGGTGCTGGCCTCGGCCGAGCCGATCCCGGCGACGGTGGACGGTCGGCGGACCTCGATCTGGATGCTGTTCGTCGGCAACGGCAGGTACGCGCCGTCCGACCAGGTCCCGCTGTCGAGACCGGACCTGAACGAGGGCACGCTCGACGTCCGGTATCTGCGAGCGGACCGGCGCTTCTCGCGCACCCGGCTGCTGTGGGCGACGGCCACCGGCACCCTGGCGAACTCGCAGACGTACGCGCACGCGAACACCGACACCGTCACGGTGCGGCTGCAGGGCGACCCGGTGTCACTGGCGACCGACGGAGAGGTGATCGGCCGGGGCCGGGAGTTCCGGTTCGCGAGCCGGCCCGCGGCGCTGCGCCTGTACCGGTGAGGCACGTGTACGACGTGGCGGTGGTGACCGCCCGTGGCTTCCCCACGGGCGGTCACTGCCGGTGCGTCAGGTTCCTGCCGGCGTGTCCCCGTCGGACTTCTCGACCTCGTCGGCCTTCGGGTCGCTCGGTGCGGGCGCGGCCGACCCCGGCTTGGCAGTGGCGGGCAGCAGGGCCGCGAGTGCGGCACCGGTGATCCGCTTGAACGCGCGCCGCGGCCGGGTCTGGTCGAGCACCGCCACCTCGAGCGCCTCGACGCCGATGGTGCGCGGCTCCGCGTCGCCACTGCCGGGCACCACCGTGCCCTTGCGCAGCGCGGTCACCGCCACGTCCACCGCGGCGGCCAGGTCCAGGCCCGGCCGGTAGCTGTCCTTGAGAGCCAGCGCGATCGGCTCTGTTGCGCCGCCCATCACCACGAACCGCTGCTCGTCGACGATGGACCCGTCGTAGGTGATCCGGTAGAGCTGCGCGTGCGTGTCCTGACCAGCCCGGCCGACCTCGGCGACGCAGAGCTCCACCTCGTACGGCTTGGGCTGCTCGGTGAAGATGGTGCCGAGCGTCTGCGCGTACGCGTTGGCCAGCGAACGGCCGGTGACGTCGCGGCGGTCGTAGGAGTACCCCCGCATGTCGGCATGCATGATGCCGGCCCGACGCAGGTTCTCGAACTCGTTGTACTTGCCGACGGCGGCGAACCCGAGCCGGTCGTAGAGCTCGCTGACCTTGTGCAGCGCGGTCGACGGGTTCTCCGCCACGAACAGCACCCCGTCCGCGAAGGTGAGCACGACGACGCTGCGGCCGCGGGCGATTCCCTTGCGCGCCAGCTCCGAGCGATCTCGCATGATCTGCTCGGCGGAGGCGTAGTACGGCATCGTCACGGCATGTCACCTGCTTCCTGGGTGCGGGCGGCGACGACGTCCCGGGCCAGTTCCGCGGCCCTGGCCGAGGCCACCTCGACGGCGCCGTCCGCGGTGATCACCACGGCGGTCGGGTAGATGCCGCGGGTCATGTCCGGTCCGCCGGTCGCGGAGTCGTCGTCGGCGGCGTCGTACAGCGCGGCGATCGCGGCGCGCAGTGCGTCCTCCTCGGTGCCACGCGGGTCGTACGTCTTCTTCAACGCCGACTTCGCGAACAGCGACCCGGAGCCCACCGCGTGGTATCCGGCGCGTTCCTCGTAGCGGCCGCCGACCACGTCGTACGAGACGATCCGGCCGGCCTTGGACAGGTCCGCCGCGTCGAGGTCGAAGCCGACCAGCAGCGGCACCACGGCCAGCCCCTGCATGGCCGCGCCCAGGTTCCCGCGGACCATCGAGGACAGACGGTTCGCCTTGCCGTCGAAGGTCAACGGCACCCCTTCGATCTTCTCGTAGTGCTCGAGCTCGACCGCGAACAGGCGGACGAGCTCGATCGCCACGCCCGCGGTGCCCGCGATGCCGGCCGCGGAGTAGTCGTCGGTGACGTACACCTTCTCCACGTCGCGGCTGGCGATCATGTTGCCCATGGTGGCGCGGCGGTCACCGGCGAGCACCACGCCGCCGTCGAAGGAGACCGCCACGATCGTGGTGCCGTGCGGTGCCAGGTCCGCGGCGTTCATCGGCTCACCTCCGGTCCGGAGTGAGCGACCGACGTCGAACCGGTTCTCCGGCAACAGGTCCGGCGCATGCAGACGCAGATGTTCGGAGAACGAGGACAGCTGCGTGCCGTACCGCAGCCGCTCGTCCCCGAGTGCGGGGCGCGACGCCGGGTGACCCGCCGTCACTGCCCACCCTTTTGCACGTACGCGCGCACGAAGTCCTCGGCGTTCTCCTCGAGCACGTCGTCGATCTCGTCGAGCAGGTCGTCGGTCTCCTCGGCCAACTTCTCCCGACGTTCCTGACCGGCCGCTCCCTCGCCGACCTGGCCGTCGTCTTCGTCGCCACCGCCGCTGCGTTTGGTCTGCTCCTGCGCCATAGCCGCCGACCTCCTCGTTAGGTTCCTCAGTTGCGCCCGCACACCGGGTCTTCCTGAACGCCGGGGTCTACTCGACCGTCGATGTCCCTGCCACACCCAGTGTGCGCCTCGTGCACGGATCTCCACCCTACCGAGCGACACCGTCAGAACGCGGGCGCCCGGCCGTGTCGCGGGGGCGGTGTTCAGGTGGTGAGCTGATCGACCAGGTCGGCGGCCGATTCCGCGGCGTCGAGCAGGGCGCCGACGTGCGCCTTGCTGCCCCGCAGCGGCTCCATCGTGGGGATGCGCACCAGGGACTCCCGGCCCAGGTCGAAGATCACCGAGTCCCAGCTCGCGGCCGCGATGTCCGCCCCGAACCGGCGCAGGCACTCGCCCCGGAAGTAGGCCCGGGTGTCGGTCGGCGGGTTGTGCACCGCGTCGAGCACCTGCTGCTCGGTCACGAGCCGGTCCATCGACCCGCGCGCCACCAGCAGGTTGTAGAGCCCCTTCTCGAGCCGCACGTCGGAGTACTGCAGGTCGATCAGGTGCAGCTTCGGCGCGGCCCAGCCCAGCCCGTCCCGGCTGCGGGCGCCCTCGAGCAGCCGCAGCTTGGCCGGCCAGTCCAGCAGGTGCGTGCACTCCATCGGGTCCCGCTCGAGCAGGTCCAGGACCATGGCCCACTTGTCCAGCACGTCCGCCACCCGTGGGTCGTCGTCGCCGCGTCGGGCCGTGAACTCCGCCACCCGCTCGTGGTAGATCCGCTGCAGGGCAAGGCCGGTCAGCTCGCGGCCGTCGGCCATCGCGACCGCCTGACGCAGGGTCGGGTCGTGGCTGATCTGGTGGACCGCGGTCACCGGCCGGGCCAGATGCAGGTCCGACAGGTCGACACCGGCCTCGATCAGGTCCAGCACCAGCGCGGTGGTGCCGACCTTGAGGTAGGTCGACATCTCCGCGAGGTTGGCGTCGCCGATGATCACGTGCAGACGCCGGTACTTGTCCGCGTCGGCGTGCGGCTCGTCGCGGGTGTTGATGATGCCGCGCTTGAGGGTGGTCTCCAGCCCGACCTCGACCTCGATGTAGTCGGCGCGCTGGGACAGCTGGAAGCCGGCCTCGTCGCCGGACTGCCCGATCCCGACGCGTCCCGACCCGCAGATCACCTGCCGGGAGGCGAAGAACGGCGTCAGGCCGGCGACGACGGCGTTGAACGGCGTCGCCCGCGACATCAGGTAGTTCTCGTGGGTGCCGTACGACGCGCCCTTGCCGTCGACGTTGTTCTTGTAGAGCTGCAGTCGCGGTGCGCCGGGCACGCTCGCGACGTGCCGGGCCGCGGCCTCCATCACCCGCTCGCCGGCCTTGTCCCAGATCACCGCGTCGAGCGGGTCCGCGACCTCGGGCGCCGAGTACTCGGGGTGCGCATGGTCGACGTACAGGCGAGCGCCGTTGGTGAGGATCATGTTGGCGGCGCCGACCTCGTCCGCGTCGATCACCGGGGCCGGGCCGCTGAACCGGCCCAGGTCGAAGCCGCGGGCATCGCGCAGGGGCGATTCCACCTCGTAGTCCCAGCGGGTCCGCTTGGCCCTCGGGACGCCGGCGGCCGCCGCATAGGCGAGTACCGCCTGAGTCGAGGTCAGGATGGGGTTCGCGGTCGGTTCCGTCGGGGAGGAAATCCCGTACTCGACCTCGATACCGATGATGCGCTGCATGCCCACGAGCCTAGATCGTCGATGCGCTCGGCCCTCCGACTGTTCCCTTGCGGCGCCGCCGCGCCGCCGTCGGCTGCGATCCGTGGTCGGCAGGGCGAGGCGGAAGCCAGCCGGCGGCAGGCAGCGATCGCTGCCTGCCGCCGAGGGGAACCAGTCGCTCAGGGAGCGATGAAACCTCCGAACCCGGGCAGGGAGGGTTGTCCGACGATGGACACGGTGAACACCACCGGTCCGGATCCCGTGTGCGCGGTGACACGATCCAGTGGCGACCCCATGAAGGTGGTGCACGGATGCACGTCCACCGATCCCGCATCGCCCGTGGCGACGTTGGTGTAGCCGATCCTGATCGATCGGAAGCCGAAACCGTTTGCAGAGCAGACCTCGTCCGAGAGCGGCGCCGAGAACACCGTCTGTCCGGGAACATCCGAGGTTTCGGCGTTCACCGTTCCGTTGTAGGGAAACGGCACGACGAGTCCGCTCACCGCAATCCCGTTCGCGGGAATCTGCATCACCGTGATCGCATCCGGACCGATGGGCTCTCCGAACGAACCCCCCACCGACCCAGCCAAGGAACCGGACACCGAACCGTCCGCCGAGCCACCCGACGAACCGGCGGCCGCGGCGATCGGCGACACCGCAGTCGCCACCGCAACGGCGGCAATCCCTCCCAAGATGCCAACCCGCAGAACCCCCGCTGTGTGCATTCCTCATCCCCTTCATCGGTCGTTGACCAGAACAGTGGACGCACCCTAACGTCCCCCACCAGGGCCTGTTGCCGATTTCGCGGCGCCATTTCTCGGGCCGACACCCCCCCCCTCCCTCGGAGCGAGTCCTAGATCGTTCGCCGACGGCTCGAGCCTTCGGCTCAAACGCCGATAAGCTGCGTTATGACATTATTGTGGTGAATGGCGAGCGATGACGACTGGCCGCGGCACCACCGAAACGGTCAGGCAAGGCAGGTCGGCGTGCCCGGGAACTGCCCCACCCCGGCCCGGCAGCCGACCTCGGTCACCGCGGTCATCCGCTCGACCGGTTCCCTGATCTGCAACGCCGGCACCAGGCCGCCGGAGACGAGTGCCGTCTTGGTCGCGGGGAGCGTCGCGCGCTCGTCGAGCGTTCCGCGGGCCTGCGCGAAGGCGACCAGTTCGTCGTAGACCATCGACAGCATCGCCTCGGTCGTCCGGTCCCCCGGCTCGAGCCCGGCGAAGTCCACACCCGTCTCGTACTCGTGGCGGATCGCGTGCGGGCCCTGGTCGCAGGTGGGCTTGTTCAGGTCGATGCGGAACTCCGGCCGATCCGGCGACGGCGGCGTGATCGTGCCGGCGTCGGTGCAGGCCCGGTGCGAGATGCGGTCGCCGAGCGCATGCAGGTAGATGCCGGTCCGCGCGTTCCAGGCGTTGTCGCCGATCCAGGAGTCGAACTGCCCGGACCGCACGTCGCCGGAGATGACCTGCTCGCCGGTCTCGTTGTCGAACGGGATGGCCACCGGGGTCTCGACGGCATACTCGCCGTGGATCTGCGCGGGCTCAGCGTCGCCGTAACAGGCTGCGCCGGTGGCATAGTCGCCGTCCGCGCCGGGGTTGGTGAAGCCTCCGGTGCACAGCGGCGCGGCGCTTCCTGGTCCGGCCATGGCCCACCGGCGCAGGTGCGTGAGCATGACCTCGTGTGCGGGATCGTCGGCATCGGGACTGAGCCCGTCCGGCTGGGCATCCGACGGCCCACGCATCGTCGGCAGGAAGTGGAAGAGGAAACCGCCGGTGGCGAAGTGGGTGCGCACCAGGCCGCTGATGTCCTGGGTGGTCAGGGAATCCGCGTCGGGGACGAGCCGGCCGTCGACGTCGCGCGGGGCGAACGACCCCAGATCGGTCGCCTCGTCGTATGCCGCGATCCAGTACGCGTCGCGCTCGGAGAAGCCCACGCTGCGAGCGATGATGTACGTCGAGTCCGTGTGCACGAGGCTGCGTCCGCCGAGCGGGCGACGCAACGTGAACCCGTACGCCGCGAACGCCTGCAGTCCGCACACCGGCGCGTCCGGATCGTCGAGCGGGCACACCGGTGGCAGCGGGCCGCAGTTGTGGGCGGGGGCGCCGTCCTCGGTGTAGCAGATGTCCTCGGCGAACGCGCGGGCCGCCGGCGGCGGAACCAAGACGGCGGCACACAGCGCCAGCGCCACCCCGGCAAAGCTCATCTGTCGACTGTGCATTCTCATCGGACCACGCCTTTCGATGTGGCGGAGCGCGCACGTCAACGCCTGATCAGAACGCTCACGTTCCGCTGCCGAGACGGCACTGCAGGTAGTCGCCCGCGTGGAGGCGCCGAAGCACCACGCGCACCGGCCGGGGCGCCCACCGCGCCTGGGGGTCGCATTCCCGTCGCGGGTCGGTCAGGGCCAGCAGGTGTCCGCGGGTGGTGATGTCGACCCGGCCCGCGGCCAGCACGTTGAGTACCCAGTCGCTGTCCCGCCCGTAGGTGAGCCCGAAGCGGAAACCGTCGCCGTACCGGAAGCAGTTCACCGGGGTCCGGTACGGACGGCCGCTGCGGCGGCCCCGGTGGTGGACTATCGCGAATCCCGGCAGCCGGCCGGCGACCGGTAGCACTACGCGATTGGTCGCCGCCCTGTTGAAGCGGGCCAGCCGCCTCGGGAGAGGCACTCGGTCAGCCTAACGCCTCGTGACACGATGAGGACATGGATCAGCAGCCCGGCAATGCCGCACCCGTCGGGGACGAGGTCGTCACCGTCTACGACGCCGAGGGACACGAGACGGGCACCGCCCCGCGGTCGCGGGTGTACGCGGAGGGACTGTGGCACGCCAGCTCCGGCGTGCTGCTGCGGTCCCTCGACGGGCAGCGGATCTACGTGCACCGCCGCTCCCCCGCCAAGGCGGTGTTCGGCGGCATGCACGACTGCCTCGCCGGCGGCGTCGTCGACCCGGGCGAGACGCCGGCCGACGCCGCCGCCCGCGAACTGGGCGAGGAGCTGGGGGTGCACGGCATCGACCTCACTCCCCTGGCCCGGGTCTCCTGGGACGGAGAGTGGGACGGGAAGCTGCTGCGCTGCCACCTTTTCGCCTTCGAGGGGCGCTGGGACGGGCCGGTGGTGCACCAGGCGAGCGAGATCGTCGACGGCTGGTGGTGGACCGAGGCGGAGCTGCGCGCGCACCTCACCGACCCGGCGTGGCCGTTCGCCCCGGACAGCCGGGCCCTGCTCGCGGACTTCCTGACCGCCGCGCCGCGGTAGCGGCCGACCGGACGGCGGTGGCCCGGACCGTCGACCGGTCCGGGCCACCGCCGCCTGACGGTCCTACAGGTACTGGCCGGTGTTCGACTCGGTGTCGATCGCGCGGCTGGCACTGGCGTTCTTGCCGGTGACCAAGGTGCGGATGTAGACGATCCGCTCGCCCTTCTTGCCCGAGATCCGCGCCCAGTCGTCCGGATTCGTCGTGTTCGGCAGGTCCTCGTTCTCGGAGAACTCGTCGACGATCGAGTCGAACAGGTGCTGCACGCGCAGGCCCGGGGTACCGGTGTCCAGCACGGACTTGATGGCGTACTTCTTCGACCGGTCCACGATGTTCTGGATCATCGCGCCCGAGTTGAAGTCCTTGAAGTACAGCACCTCCTTGTCACCGTTCGCGTACGTGACCTCGAGGAAACGGTTCTCGTCGCTCTCCGCGTACATCCGGTCCACGACCCGCTCGATCATGGTCTTGATGCAGGCGGTGCGGTCGCCGCCGAACTCCGCCAGGTCGTCGGCGTTCACCGGCAGGTGCTCGGTCAGGTACTTCGAGAAGATGTCCTGCGCCGACTCCGCGTCGGGGCGTTCGATCTTGATCTTCACGTCCAGGCGGCCGGGCCGCAGGATCGCGGGGTCGATCATGTCCTCGCGGTTGGACGCGCCGATCACGATGACGTTCTCCAGGCCCTCGACGCCGTCGATCTCGCTGAGCAGCTGCGGGACCACGGTGGTCTCGACGTCCGAGGAGACGCCGGATCCACGGGTGCGGAAGATCGAGTCCATCTCGTCGAAGAACACGATCACCGGCGTGCCCTCGGAGGCCTTCTCCCGGGCACGCTGGAAGATCATCCGGATGTGCCGCTCGGTCTCGCCGACGAACTTGTTGAGCAGTTCCGGGCCCTTGATGTTGAGGAAGTAGGACTTGGCGTCCTTCGCGTCCTGACCCCGGGCCTCGGCGATCTTCTTGGCCAGCGAGTTGGCCACCGCCTTGGCGATCAGCGTCTTGCCGCAGCCGGGCGGGCCGTAGAGCAGCACACCCTTCGGCGGCCGCAACGCGTACTCGTGGAAGAGGTCCTTGTGCAGGAACGGCAGTTCCACCGCATCGCGGATCTGCTCGATCTGCCGGCCGAGTCCGCCGATGTCGCCGTAGTCGACGTCCGGCACCTCCTCGAGCACCAGGTCCTCGACCTCGGCCTTCGGGATCCGCTCGTACGCGTACCCGGCCTTGGTGTCGACCAGCAGCGAGTCGCCGGGCCGCAGCTTGCGGGTCGGGGAGTCGATGTCCTCGTCGACGGGATGCTCGGTGACGTCCGAGGCCGCCAGGATCAGCGGGTGTGCGAGCCAGACCACCCTCTCCTCGTCGGCGTGCCCGATCACGAGCGCACGCTCGCCGTCGTCCAACACCTCTCGGAGACTGCAGATCTCGCCGATCCGCTCGAACGAGCCGACCTCGACCACGGTGAGCGCCTCGTTGAGGCGCACCGTCTGGCCGGGCCGCAGTGACTCCGCCTCGATGTTCGGCGAGCACGTCAACCGCATCTTGCGCCCGGACGTGAACACGTCGACGGTCTGGTCCGGGTGCATCCCGATCAGCACGCCGTACCCACTCGGCGGCTGGCCCAGCCGGTCGACCTCCTCGCGCAACGCGATCAGCTGCTGACGCGCTTCCTTGAGCGTGTCCATCAGCTTCGAGTTGCGGATCGAGAGCGAGTCCACCCGAGCCTCGAGTTCGCGTACCTGCTCGGGCGACTGCGCCAACTGGCGACGCAACCGGGCCGCCTCGAGTTGCAGGGCCTCCAGCTCCGCCCTGGCAGCCGACGAGTCCGGATTCTCTGATGCGCTCATGCGCGACTCCTCCCAGTTGCGATCTATCAACGCTACAGCCGCCGCGCCGAATCTGCGGAGCGACACCAGCGACACGACACAGTGTGAGATGTCCGTCAGCCAGAACCGGTTCTAGGTCATGTTAGCCTCACCTATCTATCCGCAGTCTTGTCGCAAGCGAAAGGCCCATTCGTGATCATCCGCAAGTCCCTCGCCGCCGCAGCAGCCGCCCTCGTCGCAGTCGGCGTCGCCTCCTGCAGTTCCGACGACTCCACCGCCACCGAGTCGACCGCCACGACGACGACCGCCGACGCTGCCGCCACCGAGGCGCTGGCGGACGCGCCCAGCACCGAGGCACTGAACGCGACGCTGGTGACGTTCTTCGACCCCGCCGTCCCGGCCGCGGACAAGGCCGCGCTGATCGTCAAGGGCGAGAAGCAGGCGCCGGTGCTCGAGCAGTTCAACGGCGTCCTGCGGGGCTACCCGCTGACCACCGCGGTCACCGCTGTCACCCCGGTCGACGCCGACACCGTCAAGGCCACCGCCACCATCACCGGCCCGCACGGCGGTGCCCCCACCGACCTGACCTTCGACCAGGTCGACGGCAAGTGGGTCGTCTCGGACACCGCCGTCTGCACCATCCTCTCGATGGGCCGCCTGACCTGCGTCAGCTGACGCAGGCTGGAAGACAAGCCCTAGGCGGGGGCCTTGCCCTTGCCTGCGCGGCGCTGCGGCTTGGGGGTGACGGTGCCCTCGGCGAGCCGGCGCGCGCTCACCAGAAACGCGGTGTGCCCCTGCATCCGATGCTCGGGGCGCACCGCGAGGCCCACCACGTGCCAGCCGCGCACGATCGACTCCCAGGACCGCGGTTCGGTCCAGCACTCCTGCTCGCGCAGCGCCTCGACCACCTTCGACAGCTGGGTGACGGTGGCGACGTAGACCATCAGCACGCCGCCCGGCACCAGCGCCTTCGCCATCGCCGGCAGCGTGTCCCACGGCGCCAGCATGTCCAGGATCACCCGGTCCACCTGTCCGCCCGCGGTCTCGGGATCGAAGTCCGCCACGTCGGCGACGGTCAGCTCCCAGTTCTCCGGCCGTTCGCCGAAGAAGGTCTCGACGTTGCGCACGGCATGCTCGGCGTGGTCGTCGCGCACCTCGTACGAGAGCACCGTTCCCTCGGGCCCCACCGCGCGCAGCAGCGAGCAGGTCAGCGCGCCGGAACCGGCACCCGCTTCCAGCACCCGGGCACCGGGGAAGATGTCGCCCTCGTGCACGATCTGCGCGGCGTCCTTCGGGTAGATCACCTGCGCGCCGCGCGGCATCGACAGCACGTAGTCGACCAGCAGCGGACGCAGTGCGAGGTACGGCGTGCCGTTGGTGGAGGTGACGACGCTGCCCTCGTCGGCGCCGATCAGCGCGTCGTGCACGATCCCACCGCGGTGGGTGTGGAACTCCTTGCCCTCGGTGAGCACCACCGTGTAATGCCGACCCTTCGCGTCTGTCAGCTGGACGCGGTCGCCCACCCGAAACGGCCCACTCGGCCTGGCATCGCGCACTGTCATCAGTCAACTGCTCCTAGCGTAGGTACTCCCGGCGACCCTCGCGCCGGCCCCGACAGCGGTGTCGGACCCTGCGCATACCCTGCCAGGTGTGAGCACCCCCGCGACGTCGCCCCCCGTCTCCCCCGCCGACGGCGTTCGAGCCCGCTCCCGGCCTGCTCTCTCCCCCTCCCGCGCCGGCGACTTCAAACAGTGCCCGCTGCTGTACCGGTTCCGAGCGGTCGACCGGATCGCCGAGACACCGTCCAAGGCACAGATCCGCGGCACCGTCGTGCACGCCGCGCTGGAAGCGCTCTACGGCCTGCCCGCGGACGAGCGGGTCCCCGAGCGCGCCGCCGCCCTGCTCGGCCCCGCCTGGGAGCGGGTGCTCGCCGAGTCCCCCGAGGTCGCGGAGGCGGTGCCGGCCGAGGAGCGCGACGCCTTCCTCGCCGAGGCCCGGGCCCTGGTGGACGGTTACTACCAGCTCGAGGACCCCACCCGCTTCGATCCCGAGTCCTGCGAGCTGGGAGTGGAGACCGAGCTGGACAACGGCGTGGTGCTGCGAGGATTCGTCGACCGGATCGACGTCGCGCCGAACGGCCACCTCCGGGTGGTCGACTACAAGACCGGACGTGCCCCGCGGGAGACCAGCGAGTCCAAGGCGTTGTTCCAGATGAAGTTCTACGCGCTGGTGCTGCTGCGCACCCGCGGAATCGTGCCCGCGCAACTGCGACTGCTGTACCTCGCGGACCGGGAGATCCTCACCTACGCCCCCGACGAGGAGGAGCTGCTCCGCTTCGAGAACACCCTGACCGCGATCTGGCAGGCGATCCGCACCGCCGGGGAGACCGGGGACTTCCCACCGAATCCCGGGCGGTTGTGCAACTGGTGCGATCATAAGGTCCGTTGCCCCGCGTTCGGTGGCACGCCGCCGCCCTACCCCGGCTGGCCCGAGGGTCCGACCGCATCGGGCGCCGGTAGTTCTGAAGACGAGAGTTCCGAGGAGATCGACAATTGAGTGACCAGGCCTATTACCTCCCGCTGGGACGGGACGCCGACGGCACCGAGCGCTTCGCCAGCACCGCGCTGACGGAGAGCACCTGGGGGCCGGCCATGCAGCACGGCGCACCCCCGTCGGCGCTGCTGGTGCGGGCACTCGAGCGGTGCGAGTCGCGTGAGGACACCCGGCTGACCCGAGTGGTCGTGGAGATCCTGGGCCCGGTCCCCATCGCCGACATCGAGGTGCGGTCCTGGGTGGAGCGGCCCGGCCGCCGGGTCGAGCTCGTGGTCGCCGAGCTGTGGGCCGCCGGCCCGGACGGCACCGCCCGCGCGGTGGCCCGCGGCACCGGCTGGCGCATGCAGACCGCCGACTCGTCCGCCGTCGCGCATGCCGGCGACCCGGCACTGGCCCCGCGGTCGCAGGCACACGAGACGGCACTGGAGGGCCCGTTCTGGGACACCGGGTTCGTCACCAGCCTCGAGTGGATGTGGCTGACCGACATCGGCTGCGAGGGCCCGGGGCAGATGTGGGCGCGCCCGAATGCCGTTCTCGTGGAGGGCGAACCACTCTCCCCCGTCCAGCAGCTGTTCGTGGTGGCCGATGTCGCGAACGGGGTCGGAACCAAGCTCGACCCGGCCGAGTGGACGTTCCTCAACACCGACGTGACGGTGCACCTTTTCCGGGTTCCCGAGGGCGAGTGGGTCGGCATCGCCGCGGAGACGTCCTACGGCCCGGACGGGGTCGGCATGTGCGCGGGCGTCCTGCACGACGAGTCCGGCCCGGTCGGCCGGATCAACCAGACCCTGCAGGTCCGCGGCCGCTAGCCCGCGGGTGGCGTCGACACGGGCGGCATGCGATCGCAATCGTCCATCGCGACCGCATGCCGTCGCGCCGTCGCCGGAGGGCGGGGCGGCCGTCGTCAGCAGGTGTGCTGTTGCCGCAGTCCGTCCGCCGAGCTGAAGGCACTCGCGTGAATCCTCCTGCCCGTCCAGCATTCGGCTCGTCCGCGTCACCACGCGCCAGCCGTTCAACTCATTCGCACGTTGACTGAGAGAAGCGCATGTCCCTGACCGAGTCACAGCTTTCCGCATTGCCCGAAGGATGGTGCGCGACCGCCCGGCCCAACGACGAATGCGACGTGTCTCACTCCGGGATCGCCGAGGAAGTCGCTGTGGAAGTGTCAGCCGAGCATCCGTTGTTCGGGGTCGCCGTTGAGGTAGCAGCACACGATGTCGCCTTTGACGACGTTCTTTGCCAGCACGTAGAGGATCCCGAACGCTTTACCGAGGTGCATTTGACCTGGGCTCGACGAGCGGAGAGCTTCGGGCTCCCCTCGATCGAATGCGACGGAAACTGGGAGGATTTCCTTCGCCTGCAACGGGCGATATCTGCCGTGGTCGATTCTGCTGCCGAAGCCGAGCAGCTCGGCCTACGGGAACCTGTGACGGAAGCGGGCACACCGTCCCGACCGATTGTCGTGCGAGCCCCAGCACGCGGGCTCGACTCCGAGTCGGGCCGGTGAGGACGCAGGCGCTGTAAGCACTCGATTACCTGTGACGGACTAAGTCTCTGTCAGGTCCGCGAAGTTCTCCGTGTATCCGAGGAGTAGCACCGCCGACCCCCGCAGCAGGTCCGCGAGCTCGTTCCAGGCGTCGACGTCACGATGCCCGTACAGCTCCCGCAGATCGGCGATCAGGGCGTCGGCGTCCCGTTGCCCGGGATCGAGGACGCTGAGGAACCCGAGCGTGGACGCACCGATCCCCATCAGCGCGTACCCGTGCCGCTCGCCCATCCGGCGCGCCACCGCATGGCATTCGAACGGCGTCCAGTCGCCGGCGAAGTAGCCGTTCGGCAGGTCGGCGAGCAGATCGGTGTGGTCCGTTGTCGGCAGGCACTGCACCACGTGCACGTCGTCCACGACCAACCCCGGGTCTCGATTGAGCGCCACCAACGCCTCGATGTCGCTCGGCGCCGTGACGAGCGAGTTGCCCACGTCCTCCCAGCGCACAGCCCGGTCCGGATCTCGGAGCGCCGCTCCGGCCGACTCGAACACCGCCGCGTCGTAGACGGCGAGCGCGTCGTCGGTGTCGTCGTCCGGGTACGCGATGTCCCCGTCCAGATCGTGCTTGGCGCGCGCATGTCCGCTCGTGTAGAGGCACTGGTTCGGATCGTCGAGCGTCAGAAAGCACCGGCCGACGCGGAGATGCGCCGCCTCGACCCGCCGAAATGCCGCGAGCAGGGCATCGAACGACTCCGGGTCGGTGATGAGCGCGACGCTGAGGCGGTTCGCGCCGCGGTGCCCCTCGTCCGGGAGTGCCTGAAGGACCGCGCCCGCCACTTCGCCATAGTCCGCCCGCTTTCGCCTGCCCGAGACGGAGCGTTCCGCCATCACTGTTTCCTCCATCAGGGTTCGACCTTCCCGCGCGTCTTGTCGAATCCATGATCGCCCAGTTCCCCGGCGTCGAACGAGCCGTCGCCGCACTCAGACAGTGGCGCGGGCTGGCAACCGCTACGACTGTGAGGATGAACGGGTGCCGCGCCGGCGTCATGCTCTCAGCGGTCTGCACCTGGCTGCGGTTCCTCACCAAACAGGAGACACGCTCTAGCTGTCGAGAACGGCTGCTGTCGGTGGCGCGGCCGGGGCCACGGATGGGCTCCGGTCGTCCGCGATCGAGGTAGGGGTAGCCACGCCCGGTCCCAGGCCCGAGCCGTCGGACTGACCCGAGTTCGGTTGACTCGCCGACTCGGCCCAGGTTTCATCACCCCCGGCAAAGGTGTACATCAAACATGGACGGTTCAACCACCTCAACCGTCTATGTTGGCGATCATGACTGCAGCTCCCGAGACAGCTCCCGAGACAGTCGGCGCGGACGCGAGCGCCGTGACCGCAGCCGCGCCCGACCCCGCGTCCAGGATCCAGCGACTTCGAAACCGGTTGCGGCGACACGGAGGCCGCTTGCATCCCGTCGGGTTGGCGACGGCGCTGGTGTTCTTCACCTGGTCGATGAGCCCGTCACTGCTGCCGCGGGCCTGGTACCTCCAGGGCCTCGCGACCGGCATCTCGGTCGCGCTCGGCTACGGTCTCGGCTGCACGGCGGCCTGGCTGGTGCGATCCTGTGGCGTCACGGCGACGTGGTCCGCACGCACCCGCCGGATCGGCTGGTGGGTGCTCGGTCTCGCGGCGCTGGTCCTGGTCCCGGTATTCCTGGTGCTCGGCGCGCGCTGGCAGAACTACATACGTGATCTCGTCGCCGTCGAACCGACCAACGGGGCGAACGTACTGCTGGTGTTCCTGATCGCGGCGGCGGTCTGGTTCGTCCTGCTCGAGGCCGCGCGGGGCATCCGAGCCGGCACCCGAAGGCTGAGCGCGTTCGCGCGACGATTCGTGCCGCGCCCGGCCGCGAACGTCGCGGGCCTGGTGGTGGCGGTGACCCTCGGAGTGCTGATCGTCAACGGCGCGCTCTACAACGGCCTCATCGCGTTTGCCAACTGGAGCTTCTCCGGCGCGGACAACGACACCGCGGCGGGCGTGGTGGAGCCGACGGCGCCGGAGCGGAGCGGGTCGCCCGCGTCCGCGCAGGCCTGGGACACTCTGGGGCAGGAGGGCCGCACCTTCGTCGGACGCGGGCCCGATGCCGCGCAGATCGAGGCGGTGACCGGTCGCCCGGCACTCGAGCCCATCCGCGCCTATGCCGGCCGCGAGTCTGCTGACTCGGTGCCGGCCGTGGCCGATCTCGTGGTCGCGGAACTCGACCGCACCAAGGCGTGGGAGCGAAAGGTGTTGGCGGTCAACACCACCACCGGTCGCGGGTGGGTGAACCCGAGCGTCGCCTCCTCGTTGGAATACCTCGAGGGCGGTGACACGGCGATCGCGTCCATGCAGTACTCGTTCCTGCCGAGCCCGCTGGCGTTCATTGCCGATCGTGAGACCCCACAGGTCGCGGGCCGGGCCCTGTTCAACGCGGTCTTCGCGCGCTGGATCGACCTGCCCGTCGAGTCGAGGCCGAAACTCGTCGTGTTCGGCGAGAGCCTCGGCTCATACGGCGGCCAGAACGCGTTCGCCGGCTACCAGGACATGGCCACCCGGGTGGACGGCGCGTTGTGGTCGGGGACCCCGAACTTCACCCCGCAATGGCGGGAGGTGACGGCCGACCGGGACGCCGGCTCCACCGAGATCCGCCCGGTGGTCGACGGCGGCAGGTCCGTCCGATTCGCAGCCGATCCCGCGGACCTCGACCTGGACGCCGAGTGGGGTCCGCGCCGGATCGTGTACTGGCAGCACGCCAGCGATCCGATCGTGTGGTGGTCGCCGTCGTTGCTGTTCAACGAGCCGGACTGGCTCACGGAACCGCGCGGTCGCGACGTGGACCCGAACATGGGGTGGTTGCCCCTGGTCACGTTCTGGCAGGTCACTCTCGACATGGTGTTCTCGGCCGACGTACCCGCCGGGCACGGTCACTCCTACGGCCCGGAGGCCGCGGACATGTGGGCGCGGATCCTGCCCGACCCCGGGCGGTCGCAGGCGGACACCGATCGGGTGCAGGCGGCGCTGACGGGCGAGTGAACCGCCCGGGCTGATCGGGGTCGGGGCCGCCGCGCGGGCGGCGCCGATCTTCTCGAATATGAGGCGATCAGCACCATCTGGAAGGCGTAAGGCCGCGGTACTGCTGGCTGCTCGTGGTTGGGTGGCCTGGTTTCAACCGTCGCTTCTGGCCTGATCTTCGACCGTAGTTGGGGCCCGGTAGTAGCGGCGCAGCCTGGCGGAACTGACAGACGCGCCGGATTCAAAATCCGGTACCCGTGAGGGTGTGGGGGTTCGATTCCCCCGGCGGGCACCACACCGGCCGTATCCCCGCGACGGCGAACGCAACCGGACCGGAGGCAGCGAGCGCCCGGGAGGGCCCTCAGCTGGACGCCGTCAGCGTGCCCGGGCCACAGTCCCTGGTCGGCGTCCGAGATGTCGGTGTGGGGCGCCCGCTCTGTGACGGATCGGGCGCCCCACCTTCACAACTCCCCACCTCGTCGCCGAGCGATCTCTGTGGGATGGCCCGAGTCCCCTCACCTCGTCAGACACCGTTCTCGAGCTGCGAGGTTCAGACGGCACGATCGCTGTCGTCGGTGTCGACGGCAGGTGAAGGCCAACCCCCAGACGGCAGGTGATAACTGACCCCCTTGGAGATGCTGACCTCAGTCGAGACCATCGTCGAACTGTGCCCGTGCACCCTCGATGATCGCGGCGGGATCTTCACCGGTCGCCTGAGCGACCCGGTTGGCCAGATGCCAGATCATCCCCAACATTTCTTCCACCATCCCGTAGACATCGCCGGGGTTGTCGATCGTCTTGACGAACTCCTCGAGGTCGAGAAACTGTCCATCACTACTCACCATTTGCCTGAACGGACCAGCCATCGAAGCCCCCTGTCTCGAAGTTGTCGTCATTTCCCGCGGCACAGGCTATCGCGGTGGGATGGGCGGCCATGTTGCCGCGACCGCGGACTCGGCGACGGGTTCCCTGCCGTCCGCGAGCGTCCCCATCGGCGAACCGGACCGACACCGGTTCGGAGACCATTTGTCGCGGCGGGTGCTGTGCGGTGACGACGGCGTACACCGGAGCCGTGCCGGTTCCCGCCCTCGCCCCGTCCGTGTGCACCACGACGGTGCGGGTCAGCACACCAGATGCCGGCAGGGCGGCCGCGACCGCACACCAGGTTCTCGGTCTCCACCCCGACCCGGACGATGGCCGAACCCACCTGGCAGAAGTCCGGGATCTGTCCCAACGGCGGCGGAGCGGACCGGAGGCAGCGAGCGCCCGGGGAGGGCCCCATTGCCCCCGCGTTCTGACGGCCGAGACTCGGCCCCGCCGAACCCAGGTCCGTATAGTCTCCGGATTGACATCCGCTCGGCGGTCAAGCGCCGCTGGTCGGCGGCCGACGTCCTCCACTCTGACGCCCTATGCCGGGAAGTCGTCCGGGTGTGTACTGGATGTGGTGGTCGTGGACAGTCGCAGGACGGCGATAGCTGACGACCTGCATTGCAGCCACGGCCAGATGCCAGCTGACTGCACAGAATCCGGGACGAACGCAGTCGAGCTGATCCCCACATCGAACGGACGATTAGAGGATGTCATGGCGTTGCTGACCATCGGAGACACGGCACCGGACTTCTTTGCGCAGACCACCGAGGGGCCGATCCATTTCCACGACTGGATCGGCGACCGCTGGGCAGTACTGTTCTCACATCCCCGGGACTTCACTCCGGTATGCACCACAGAACTCGGCTATATGGCGAAGATCAAGCCTGAGTTCGACCGCCGTAATGTCAAGATCATCGGATTGTCTGTCGACCCGCTCGACAATCACACCCGGTGGGCCGACGACATTGCAGAAACTCAGGGCGTGGCCCCCAACTATCCGTTGATCGCCGACACCGACTTTGCTGTATCGAAGGCATACGGGATGCTGCCTGCCGACACTGTTGGGGATCCGTGCGTACGTACTCCGGCCGAGAACGCCACGTTGCGCAACGTGTTCGTGATCGGTCCGGACAAGAAATTCAAACTGGTGTTGGTCTACCCGATGACCACGGGTCGCAACTTCGACGAGGTACTGCGGGTGATCGACTCGCTGCAGTTGACAGCTCTCCATGGCCTTGCCACCCCGGCCCAGTGGCGGCAGGGCGATGACGTGATCATCGCAGGCTCGGTCACCGATGAGGAAGCCCGCAGGATCTATCCCGATGGCTGGCGAGCACCACGCCCGTACCTTCGCATCGTCGCAAGCCCGCCGTCGACCAGCATGTCCGGTCAGGCGGATCAGCACGAAGCGGCGGCACAACGATGACTCACATACTGATCTTGGGTGCGGGGTTCGGCGGCCTCGAGACAGCCACCCGCCTGTCCGAAACGCTCGCCGAGGACGCCGAGTTGACGCTGATCGACAGCAGCGACGCGTTCGCCTTCGGCTTCTCCAAACTAGATGTGCTGCTGGGTAGACACACCACCGAGGAAGTGCGACTGCCCTACACAGGACTCGGGATATCCGGCGTCGAATTCCGACAGGAGACGATCACCGAGATCGACCCAGAACATCGTCGAGTCCGCACAAACCACGGCTCCTACCAGGCAGATTTCCTGGTCGTCGCCCTCGGCGCGGAGTACGACCCCGCGGCCACTCCTGGGTTCACCGAGCGCGGCTACGACTACTACACCCTCGCCGGCGCCGAGAGGCTCCGCGATGCGCTGCCCACGTTCGACGGCGGCAACGTCGTCATCAGTGTGCTCGGTGAGCCCTACAAGTGTCCACCGGCGCCCTTCGAAGCAGCCTTCCTGCTCGAGGACTACTTCACAGGTCGCGGCCTGCGCGACAGTGTGACGATCACCGTGGCCGGGTACATGGGTGCCCCGGTGCCGGTCGCGAAAGAGGTGTCCGAGCCCCTGCTCGCACACCTGACCGCGCGTGGAATCACCTTCGTCCCCAAGCGAACGGTGTGCCGGGTAGGCGACACGGGGATCGGCGCGGACTTCGCCGAGGGCGGCGGCATCCCGTACGACCTGTTCATCGGGATCCCGATCCATCGGGTACCGGCGGTGGTTGCCGCGTCCGGACTCGCGCCTGACGGCTGGATTCCGGTGGAGAAAACGAACTTGGCAACCCGGTTCGACGGCGTGTACGCGATCGGAGACGTCGCTGCTGCCTACACCGCGAAGGCGGGGGTGTTCGCCGAGCGTGCCGCACGGGTGGTCGCCGACGACATCACCGCCCGTCTTCGTGGAACGCCTCCACCGCCACCGTATGACGGCGCCGGCGAGTGCTTCATCGAGTTCGGCCGTGGCGAGGTTGGCAAGGTGCACGCCAACTTCCTCAGCGGACCGCAACCGACCGGCGTGCTCCTCGGCCCGAGCACAGAGCTGGCCGCCGAGAAAGTCGAATTCGCTCGCAGCAGGCGCAGTCGCTGGTTCCGTGGCTGCGATTGAACCTTGCCCGTCCACCAGGACCGGGTTGCGCCGAACGGCTCTGTGTGAGGTTCCGTAGTAATTGCCGAAAATCCAACGAAGTTCGGTATTTTCGACGAAGTCTCACTCTGCAGATCAGCTTTTAATTGATTGCTGCTGCTACGGAGGGTAGATCGTGCCGAAACTCGAACTGATTCATCGCAAACCAGTCGGGACTCCGAACGGCCCTCCGATTCTGCTCGTGCACGGCGCTTGGGTTGGCGCTTGGTGCTGGGAGTACGGGTTCATCGACAAGCTGACCGAACTCGGCTGGGAAGTGTATGCACTGAGCCTGCGCGGTCACGGCAAGAGCGAGGGCAGGACAAACTCCGCTGGGCGAGCATCAGGAACTACGTTGACGACGTCCGCTCTGTCGTAGATTCACTGCCCACGCCGCCGCTGATTGTCGGCCACTCGATGGGCGGGTTTGTCCTTCAACGGTATTTGACGAAAGGACACCCCGCGGCGGCCGCCGTATTGCTCGCTCCGGTGCCAGCGGCGGGGGCTCGCGGGTTCACAGTGCGTTTGATTCGCCGCCATCCGCTGTTGTGGCTTCGCAGTCATCTCATGCTGAGCCTGATGCCGATCATGGAGAAGCCGGAGTACCTCCGTGAGTGGGCTCTCGGGCCCGACACGACCGAAGAGCGAGTGCGCGAAATGCACAGTCACCTTCAAGACGATTCGTATCCCGCCGCTATCGAGATGACCTTCGCGCTGCCGCCTCGACGCAAGAACATCCCCGCCATCCCGATGACGGTCATTGCCGGTGAGAATGATGCGATCTTCACGGTCAGGGAAGCACAAAGAACTGCCAGGAGGTTCGGCGTCACCGCTAACGTTGTTCCTGGCATGCCGCATGAGCCGCTCGAACCGCATTGGCGTGATGAAGTAGCCGACCGGGTCGACAAGTTCGCACGTTCGATAACCTGACTCGCTCAGGGTCAGCCCCTGCGTTCGCGTTCCAGCTCGCCATTGGTGAACACCCCTCCATCCACAACAGGGCCGGCCTGGTGCACGTGCCGCCTTGTCGAGTTGTGGCCCTTGGCCTTGCGAGATCGGGAGGCAAGCCGGGCGGTCGCCCCGCAGGCGTCACCTGTTGCTGACATCACCGACTGCGCAAGCGGCCTCAGATCGCAACTCGACATGCTGGCTCGCCCGCCGCCAGGTGGGTCCGCCGACGGTTGACATGGCAAACTGGCGATGTCAACCGTTCTCGGCCCGCATGTCGGAGATATCTGGCCTCACCATGCGTCGGCGTGTCGAGTTGCGAACAGGGCTTGGCCGGACGCCGCCACCAACCGCGGACGTCCTACTTCATGCCCGGGTCTCGCCTTCCCGCCACACTTCGAAGGTCCAGGACTTGTCGAAGAAGACCATGATCTTCCCGAAGTTGTCCCCGCGTATCACCGACTTGCTGGCTTGCACCCATAAGGTTTCGCCATCCTTGCGTAGCAACTTGCGGGCCGAGGCGGAAACGGAGTCGACGGCGCCGGACATCAGTGCGTCGGTCTCTCTGTCTCGTTCGACATGGTCGTCGGGATGGACCAGATCGCGAGCGTCGAGCCGGAGAATCTCGGTCAGGCTGTAGCCCAGCAGGTGGGCGCACGCTTGATTGGCTTCGAGCAATCGGGAGTTCTGGTCGTGGACCATCATCGCGATCGGATTCCGCGACAACAGATGTCGGTACTCCTCGGGGCTCAAACCTCGACTCGGACCGGTCATCGGGTCAACCGGTAGCGCAGGCTCTTGAGCCATTCGAGGAGGGTCAGTCGCCTACGCTTCTCGGTCATCGGGGCTCCCTCATGTAGTGGGTAAGCGCGCGGGCCCGACGAACCACGCACCACCTGCAGGATCCGATTCGACCACACATTTCCCGACGCGTCCCGCAAACCGCCGCGCGTCGGCCAAGGGTGGCGCGGCGAACGGCGTTTCCAGTCGGTGAGCTTGTCGCCGCACACTCTGCGCTGGTGATATGTCACGTGGCGGGCATGGATGCTTTGGTGTGGGCGAGGCGGTAGCTGTCGGTGCCGGTTTCGATGATGGTGCCGCCGACGGTGACGCGGTCGGCGATCGCCGCGCAGAGGCGCGGGTCGGTGAAGGTCTTCGTCCAGCCGGAGAACGACGCGTTCGACGCGATGGCGACGGAGTTCTTCTCCTCCCGCTCGGCGAGCACCTGGAACAGCAGTTCGGCGCCGCGTTTGTCGAGTTCCATGTAGCCGAGTTCGTCGATACACAGCAGGTTGACCCGGCCGTAGCGGGCGATGGTCTTGGCCAGTTGCTTCTCGTCGGCGGCCTCGACCAGCTCGTTGACCAGTTTCGTGGCCGGGGTGTACCGGACTCGGAACCCGGCTTCCGCTGCCGCGGTGCCGAGGCCGATGAGCAGATGCGATTTGCCGGCGCCGGAATCGCCGATCAGGCACAAGGGTTGGCCGGTGCGCACCCAGTGGCAGCCGGCGAGGGCAGGCGCACGGGTCGAGGCCGCGTTCGGGCTGCAGGATCACCCGCCGGGCGCGGAGGCTGAGGTCGACTTCGGGGATGTGTGGGTCAACCTCGCCGGGACGATGACAAGATGTTTCCTGTTCACCCTCAGGCTGTCCTGCTCCGGCAAGGCGATCCACCGCGGTTCGCCTCACAAGGCCAGAAGGCGTTCATCGAGGGGCACGTCGTCGCGTTCAACGTCATCGGTGGGGTGCCGTTCGGAAGATCCGCTACGACAACTTCCGTTCAGCGGTCTCGCGGCCGCGGACGAGACCGACGATGCCCACCAGATCGACGGGCGGATCCGCACCGCCGGTCGAGGATTTCGAGTCCAGCCTGTGGCTCACACCCCGGGTGGACCGGATCGTGCGGTGGCACAGCTGTGTCGGTGCGGCCGACGCGCGACGGGGGTCAGCCGTTTCACGGGGTGCGATATCGCCCCACATGCCTCTGATCAACAGAGGTCGCTGATCGAGTGACCGTCAAGGCCTCGAGCTCGGTACGTTGCCGCTACGCGGTTCAGGCCCGGTACATCCGGCGGATCAGCTTGACTGCCCGGTCGGTGTAGGGCGGGTAGGTAAACCGGGGGTCGGGCTTGAACTGCTTGAGCAGCACTGCCTTTCGGTGGCTGAAGGTCCCGAATCCCGACCTGCCGTTGTATGTGCGCATCCCGCTGGCCCCGTTGCCGAACGGCAGCTGGGGCGCCATGTAGTCGAGCCCACCCGTCGGCGTGGAGACGAGCGCCGATGTCGTCGACCGCAAGGCACTGCTCCGCACGATCGGTTACAAACTCTGAGCATGAGTTGGGTCTGTGTGGCGGTTACCGACCAGGCGGGAAATGCGGGTGTCGCCGTCGTCGGTAACTGCGACCGAGTGCGACAACCGCTGCGAGCTCCGTGTCATCGCAGCTGTAGCGGTCAACGATCAATGCCTCGCCCAGCGCCTCCGCGCTTTCCCTCGCCGCCGGGTAGTCAAGCAGGCGGCAGGCGGCACGGTCGAGGACGAGCAACGGGTGGCGGTAGGCCACCCGTGGCGGAGAGTGCGCGGGTAGGCGGCTAACCACGATGTCGTCGACGATCCGCAACGGCAGCCGCGCGACCGAATACTGCAGGCGCAGAACAGGACACAGACCACCAACACCCGTCACGATCCGCCGCGTCCGTCGGCCGTCCCTGGCCGCGTCGCGCGTTGCCGAATGACTGCAATCGACTCCGGACTGGGCGAGTTTCGGGCAAGAAGGCCACGGTAGAGGGCTTCGGGGATCAATTCTGCTCGGCCGGCACGCACAACAGTGAGATACAACGTTGCACGGTCCCGATCCCGGAGCACCGCCCGACGACCGGGATCGTTGTCCCGCATCGCAGCCAGGCGACTCTCGATCTCCGCCACCACCGCGGTGAGCTCCCCGACGTCCCCCACGAGGGCTGTTGTCCCTCCGCCCCGCGACACCTACAACCTTTCGGACTACCCGTTTGCAGGGTGGGGTGCGTCCTGAACGCCCCGCCGAAAAGGTGCACGACCGTGCCGAAAACACCTCTTACCAGGCCTAATTAGGCTCGCGACTGGTCGCGTCGGCCCGCGTCCGTGATGTAGACAGGACATCAGTCGATATTCGATTGTGACCCGACTCACCTTGAGTCGCTGTCGCTGGAAACACACGAACACGCCACAACCACGGGCCCCGGGGACAGGACCGCGATCGGTCCGGCACGGGCTGACGGAAGGGCTGAACCTTGCTGCTCCCTATGTCGCCGACCGACTCGATGTTCCTGCTCGGCGAGTCCCGCGATCATCCGATGCACGTCGGGGGCCTGGCGCTGTTCGCGCCGCCCGAGGGCGGCGACGCCGCTGACGTGCGGGCAATGCTCGACGCGGCGCACGCCCGCGGCAAGGTGGCGCCTCTGCTGCGCAAGCGGGCCCGCCGGTCGGTGACCTCGCTGGGGCAGTGGGGCTGGGAGACCGATACCGAGGCCGACCTCGATCATCACGTCAGCCACGATGCCCTGCCCTCCCCCGGCGGGATTCCTGAACTGCTCGAACTGGTCTCCCGCCTGCACGCCGGACCGCTCGACCGGGACTGGCCGCTGTGGGAGATGCACCTGATCGAAGGCCTCGGTGACGGCCGTTTCGCGGTGTACATGAAGATCCACCACGCCCTCGCAGACGGCGTGTCCGCGATGAAGGTGCTGCGCAGCGTGCTCAGCGAGGACCCTGCCGCGTCCGGTATGCCCGCGCCCTGGGAACCTGCGGTGCGCGAGCGCTCCGAACTCGGACTCGTCTCCGACCCGGCCGCGGCCGGCGCAGCGGTGCTCGACCTGCCGGCGGCGGCCCTGCGCGCCGCCCGGGGCGCGGTCGGCGAGGTCGCCGCTCTCGTGCCGATGCTTGCCGCCACCGTCGGGGAGGTCGCTGGCCTGCTTCCGGCTCTGGCCGGCACCGTCAACCGCGCCTGCCGCGGAAGCGGTGGACCGCTCACGTTCTCCGCGCCCGAGTCGATGCTCAACGTGCCGATCGGCGGCGCCCGCCGGTTCGCCGCTCGGTCCTGGCCGATCGAACGCCTCTGCCTGGTCGCCAAGCACGCCGGTGCCACCGTCAACGACGTGGTGCTCGCGATGTGCTCCGGTGCGCTGCGTAGCTTCATGGGTGACCTCGATGCGCTGCCCGCCGACCCGCTGATCGCGATGGTGCCGGTCTCGTTGCGCGGCGAGCACCATGAGAACCAGGTAGGCAACGAGATCGGGATGCTGGCGTGCAACCTCGCCACCGACCTCGCAGACCCCGTCCGCCGGCTCCGGGTCGTGCGCGACTCGATGACCGAGGGCAAGGCGGCGATGCGCACCCGCAGTCGCACCCAGGTGCTCGCGATGAGCGCCCTCGGGGTCGCCCCGCTAGCGCTGGGCATGTTCGGTGTGGGCGGGCCGATCCGCCCCCCGAACGTGATGATCTCCAACGTGCCCGGACCGGCCGCGCCGCTGTACTGGAACGGCGCCCGCCTGACCGCGCTGTACCCGCTGTCGATCCCGGTCGACGGGCAGGCCCTGAACATCACCTGCACCAGCACCGACGACGAGATCGCGTTCGGGCTGACCGGCTGCCGACGCGCCCTCCCCCGCCTCGAGCCGATGCTCGGCCACCTCGACGATGAACTCTGCGCCCTCGAACGCGCCGTCGGTCTGTAGAACCCCAGCACCGACATCCAGGCCGCCCCTACTCGTGGCCGTGTTCGCCATCGCCTGCGCCGGTGTCGCCGCCCTCATGATCTGACGACGTCTACCGGCAATTCCTCCGGCGCCACCGAATTCGCAACCCCAACAAAGGAAGTCCACCCATGAACGCATCGGCGACACCGGCAGTCCCCGGGCACGTCGCACCCGCCGGGTCGATGAGCACCGAGGACATCGAGGAGCAGGTCCGCGCGGGACAAGTCCGCCTCAGCCAGGTCCGTGCGGGTCAGGTGCGTGCGGGTCAGGTTCGCGCCGGACAGCTTCGCGGAGCTCAGATCCGCCTTAGTGAGGTCCGCACGGTCAGGTCCGCGCTGGACAGGTCCGCGCGGGACAGGTCGACGCCGGACAGGTCCGCATCGGAGAGGTCACTGACTCACCGGAGTTCCTCGAACACAGACCAACGGCCCCGACCACACCCTGTGGTCGGGGCCGTTCGTCTGTCGGCTCAGAACGCGCGGCAGGCCCGGATCTCGGACGCCAGGATCGCCTTGGCGCCGATGTCGGCCAGCTGGTCCATCACGTCGTTGCTGACCTTGCGCGGCACCAGCGCCCGGATCGCCACCCACGCCTCGTCCGCGAGCGGCGAGATGGTCGGCGACTCGAGACCGGGGGTGACGCGAAGCGCCTCGCCGAGGAGCGAGCGCGGGCAGTCGTAGTCGAGCATCAGGTACTGCTGCGCGAACACCACGCCCTGCACCCGGGCGATCAGCTGGTTGCGGGCCTTGTCCGAGCGGTCGGACCCCTCCCGCTCGATCAGCACGCCCTCGGAGTCACACAGCGACTCGCCGAACGCCACCAGGTTGTGCTGGCGCAGCGTCCGTCCGGAGCCGACCACGTCGGCGATCGCGTCCGCGACGCCGAGCTGAATCGAGATCTCCACGGCGCCGTCGAGGCGGATCACGGTGGCCTCGATGCCGCGCGCGGCCAGGTCGGCGCGGACCAGGTTCGGGTACGAGGTGGCGATGCGCAGGCCGGCGAGGTCCGCGGGCGCCCACTCCTTCCCCGCCGGTGCGGCGTACCGGAAGCTGGACCGGCCGAAGCCGAGCGCCAGCCGCTCGGCGACCGGGGCCGCCGAGTCCAGTGCGAGGTCGCGGCCGGTGATGCCCAGGTCCAGCTCGCCGGAGCCGACGTAGATGGCAATGTCCTTGGGGCGCAGGAAGAAGAACTCGACCTGGTTCGACGGGTCGAGGACGGTGAGGTCGCGCGAGTCGGTGCGGCGGCGGTAGCCCGCCTCGCTGAGGATCTCGGCGGCGGACTCGGAGAGCGAGCCCTTGTTCGGGACTGCGACGCGCAGCATGGTGCTTCCTTTCGGGAAGGTCGAATGGGGTCTACCGGGAATGCGAGCGGGGCTCACAGATGTCGGTAGACGTCCTCGAGCTTCAGACCGCGCCCCACCATCAGGACCTGTACCCAGTAGAGCAGCTGCGAGATCTCCTCGGACAGTTCCTCGTCGCTCTGGTACTCGGCGGCGATCCACACCTCGCCGGCCTCCTCGATCACCTTCTTGCCCTGGGCATGGACGCCCGCGTCCAGCGCGGCCACGGTGCTGGAGCCCTCGGGGCGGGTGGCGGCACGGTCGGACAGCTCGGCGAACAGCGATTCGAAGGTCTTCACGGGTCGTGATTGTTTCACAGTGGGTACGGGCCGCCACCCGCGCACTCAGCCTGCCGGACGGCCGAGGATCGGCGCGCTGCCGATCAGGGTCCGGGTGTACGGGTCGCGCGGCCGCTCGTAGACGTCCTCGGTGGGCCCGCACTCCACGATCCGGCCCCGGTTCATCACCGCCACCACCTCGCAGACGTGCCGCACCACCGCCAGGTCGTGCGAGACGAGCAGCAGGGTCAGCTGGTACTCCCGGACCAGCCGCGCCAGCAGGTCGAGCACCTGCGCCCGCACCGACACGTCCAGGGCACTGACCGGCTCGTCCGCGACCAGGAACTTGGGGCTGGTGATCAATGCGCGGGCAATCGAGATCCGCTGACGCTGGCCGCCGGAGAACTGGTGTGGATGCCGGCGCGCCATGTCGGGTTCGAGGCCCACCGCGATGAGCATCTCGGCCACCTTCGCCGCGGCGCCGGTCCGGTCGGTGAGCGGCTCGGCCACGATCTCGCCCACCCGCATCCTCGGGTCCAGCGAGCCCATCGGGTCCTGGAACACGATGGACACGTCGCGGCGGAACCCGCGCAGGTCCCGTTCCGGTGCGCCGGCGACCTCCTGCCCGCCGAACCGGATCGAACCCGTGGTGGGGGTGTCCAGGGCGCACAGCAGCCGGATCAACGTCGACTTCCCGGAACCGGACTCTCCCACCACCCCGAAGCGCTGGCCGGGGCCGATGTCGAAGGACGCGTCGGCCAGCGCGTGCACCGGTTCCGGCGGACGCAGCAGACTGGACCGCGAACCGCGGTAGGTGCGGCCGAGCCCGCGCACCGACACCAGCGGCCGCGGCTGCTCGTTGAACACCGGCGCCGGCCCGGACTCCTCCGGCGAGGCGACGGCGTGCTCACCCGACGCCGAGCTGCCTGGACCGAGCGTCGAGGCGTCGAGCAGCGACCGCGTGTACGGGTGCTGCGGGTCGGCGAACACCTCGGCCACCGGGCCGGACTCGACGATCCGGCCGTCGCGCATCACCAGCACCCGCTCGCACAGCTGGGAGACGACGGCCAGGTCGTGGGTGATCAACAGCAGCGAGGTGTCGTGGTCGCGGACCGTGGTGTCGATCAGGTCCAGGATCTGCGCCTGCACCGTCACGTCCAGCGCGGTCGACGGCTCGTCGCAGATCAGCACCCGGGGGCGGTTCGCCATGGCGATCGCGATCAGCACCCGCTGCCGTTGCCCGCCGGACAGCTCGTGCGGGTAGGAGCGGGCTATCCGCGCCGGGTCCGGCAGGTTCACCGACGCCAGCAGGTCAAGGGTCGCGGCGCGCCGGCCGGCGCGGTCGGTGCCACGCTGGTGCAGCTCGATCATCTCGGCCACCTGCCGCCCCACCCGCATCAGCGGGTTCAGCGCGGTCATCGGTTCCTGGAACACCATGGCGATGTCGTCGCCGCGCAGCGACGTCCACACCCGTTCCGGCGCGCCCACCAGGTTCCCGGGCCCGCCGTCGACGACGATCGACCCGCTCGCGTGCAGTTCGTCCGGCAGCAGCCCCAGCACGCTCAGCGCGGTCAGCGACTTCCCGGACCCGGACTCGCCGATCAGCCCCAGCCGCTCACCCGCCGACAGGGCGAACCCGACGCCGTCGAGCAGCGTCCGGTCACCCGTCCGCACCGTCAGGTCGGCGACGGTGAGCAGGGTCCCGGCCGTCACTGCCGCACCGACTTCGGGTCGAGCCGGTCCCGCAGCCCGTCGCCGAGCAGGTTGAACCCGAGCACAGTCAGGGCGATCGCCAGTCCCGGCCACAGCATCACCGCCGGCTGCAGGTACAGGTACGGCTGCGACTCCTGCAGCATCCGCCCCCACGACGGCGTCGGCGGCGGGGTGCCGAACCCCAGGTACGACAGCGCCGCCTCGGCGAGCACCGCGATCGCGAAGGTCACCGACGCCTGCACGATGAGCGCGCTCGAGATGTTCGGCAGCACGTGCCGCCGCGCGATCGCCCCCGGCCGCCGGCCCGCCGCCCGGGCGGCCAGGATGTAGTCGTGGGCGGCCACCTGCCGGGTGCCGGCCCGGGCCACCCGCGCGAACGACGGCGCCGAGCCGAGGCCGAGCGCGACCATCGCCGTCACCGTCGAGCCACCCCACACCGCCGCGAAGACGATCGCCAGCAGCAGCGCCGGAAACGCCAGCAGCACGTCGTTCCCGCGCATCAGGACCTCGTCGGTGCGACCGGGCCGCAGGCCGGCGGCCACCCCGACCGGGATGCCCAGGGTCGCTGCGATCGCCGTCGCGACGAACCCGACCAGCAGTGTCGTCCGCGCCCCCACCAGCAGCGCACTGAAGATGTCGCGGCCGAAGTCGTCGGTGCCGAGCCAGTGCGCCGCGCTCGGGTGCAGCATCCGGGCGGCGGGGTCGACGACGGTCGGGTCGTAGGGCGTCCACACGAAGGAGACCAGCGCCGCAAGGAGCACCCCGGTGATCAGCAGCGCTCCCGCCACCAGGCTGCCGGACGCCCGCTTCACGCCCTGCTCCGCATGCCGTTTCATGCCGCGCTCCGCATGCCGTTTCATGCCGCGCTCCGCATGCCGTTTCATGCCGCGCTCCGCATGCCGTTTCATGCCGCGCTCCGCATGCGGGGATCGATCGCCGTGTACACGATGTCCACCAACAGGTTCAGCAGCAGCACCATCAGGACCAGCACCATCACGATGGACTGCACCTCCGCCATGTCCCGCTGGCTCACCTTGTCCAGCAGCAGACTGCCCAGTCCCGGCACCACGAACACCCGCTCGACCACCACCGCGCCGATCAGCAGCGTGGTCAGCTGCAGGCCCGCGACCGTGACGACCGGGATCGCCGCGTTGCGCAGGCCGTGCCGCAGCAGCGCGTGGGTCCGGGTCAGGCCCTTGGCCCGCGCCGTGCGGAGGTAGTCCTTGCCCATCTCGTCGAGCACCGCCGACCGCACGTACCGGGTCAGCACCGACCCCTGCACCAGCCCGAGCGCCAGCGCGGGCAGGGCCAGGTAGGACAGGAACGCGCCGATCCCCTCGATAGGCGCCTGCCAGCCGCTGGACGGCAGCCAGCCCAGCTCGACGGCGAAGACGGTGGAGAGCAGCACGCCGGCGAGGAACGCGGGGATCGCGATGCCGACCTGACTGATCCCGCCGATCAGCACGCCGTCGGGCCGGCGGCTGCGGACCGCGGCGGCCACCCCCAGCGGCAGCGCGATCACCAGCGCGACCACCATGCCCGCCGCGACCACCCAGAGCGTCACCTGCAGCCGGTCGAAGATCTCCGGGCCCACCGGTTGCCGGGTGAGGTACGAGGTGCCCAGGTCGCCGTGCAGCATCCCCCCGACCCAGTCCAGGTACTGCCGGTACAGCGGCCGGTCCAGGCCCATCGCCACGCGTTCGCGGGCCACGTCCGCCTCGTCGGCCTGCACGCCCAGCGCGATCCGGGCCGGGTCGCCGGGCAGCACCGAGAGCAAGGCGAACACCAGCACGGACGCGACGGCGGCGGTCATCGCGAAGATCCCGAGCCGCCGGAGCAGTGCGAGTGCCATCGCGCTACCCGCGCCGCACCGGTGCGAGGTCGAGCGCGAGGCTCGTGGCGTTGCGGGGCAGCCCGGTCAGGTCCGAGTCCGCCACCACCAGCAGGGGAAACAGGAACAGCCAGTCCGCGGCGGCGTCGTCCGTGACGGTCCTCGCCACCTCCCGCATCCGCTCGACGTACCCGGCCTCGTCGGCGGCGTCGGCCTCGGCAACCAGGCGGGTCACCTCCGGATTGTCGTAGCCCCAGTAGAACTTCGGATTCGCGAAGGTGACGATGTCGTGCGGCTCGGAGTGCTGGATCACCGACATCTGGTAGTCGTGGCGGGCGAAAACCTTGTCCAGCCAGACCGCGGGGAACTCGACGGGCTCGGTGCGCACGTCGAAGCCGACCTGCTGCAGCTGCGACGCCACCACCTGCGCGGCGGCGCTCGCGTACGGGAGGTTGGGAACGCTGAAGCGCACCACGGGGTTCGGGGTGCCCGTCTCGGCGAGCAGCGCCCGCGCCCGGTCCGGGTCGAACGGGTAGACGCCGGTGAGGTCCTCGTACCACGGGTCCGTCGGCGGGACCATGGACCCGATCAGCTCGCCGTATCCCGCATAGGCGGTGTCCCGCACCGACTTCCGGTCCACCGCGTACATGACCGCGCGGCGCACCCGCACGTCGTCGAACGGCGCGACCGCGCCGTTCATCGACAGGGTGACCTCACCGTTGGTGGTGCCCTGGGTGACCCGGAACCGGTTGTCACCGGCGAACTGGGCGAGCAGCTGCGGCGCACCCAGGCTGTAGACGACGTCGACTCCCCCGCTGCGCATCGCGTTGGCCTGGGCGGTGGCGTCCGCGAAGTAGCGCAGCCGAACGGTTTTCATCCCCGGCGCCGGCCCCCAGTACCGGAGGTTCGCCGCGAGGACCAGCTCCGAGCCGGGGTTCCACCGCGCCACCGTGAACGGCCCGGTCCCGACCGCGGTGGTGGCCAGGTGACTGACGCCGTCGGGGGTGAACATGGCGCCGACCGGGCCGGTCATCGCGAAAAGCCACTCGTTGCTCGGCCGCCGCAGCACCACCCTCGCCACGTGCGGGTCCGGGGTCTCGACCCGGTCCACCACCGCCATCGTGGCGGGCGAGTTGGCCGTCCACTCGGTCTTGACCCGGTCGATGCTGAACTTGACGTCGCCGGAGTCGAAGGCGTCCCCGTTGCTGAACACCACGTCCTCGCGGAGGGCGAAGTCGTAGACGGTGCGGTCGTCGCTGACCGCCCACGAGGCGGCCAGCTGCGGGGTGATCACGCCGCTGTCGTCGAGCCGGACCAGACCCTCGTACACGTTGCCCAGCAACGCCTGCGGGATCGCGGCGCCCGCGGTGCGGGTGAAGTCGAGGTTGTCCGGCTTCGCGGTGAGCGCGACGGTGAGCGTGTCCGGGCCGCCGGACCCGGAGAGCCCGGCGCCCGCCGAGCACCCCGTCGCCAGCACCACCACGGCGACGGCCGGGGCGACGGCAGCCGCCAGCCGTCCGCCCCGCCGCGCTGTCATGCGTGCGATCTTGCCACCCCAGGTCAGGCGTGCGCGGCGCGCCACACCGAGGCGAGCATCGACTCGCCCATGCCCTCCAGCGTGGTCCGGTGCACCCGGCGCGGACCCGTCGGCACGTCCACCTCGCACGGCACCACCAGTACCGCGCAGCCGGCGGCCACGGCGGCCGCCGCACCGGTCGGCGAGTCCTCGATCGCCAGGCACTGCGCCGGCTCGAGACCCAGCAGGGCCGCGGCCCGCAGGTAAGGGTCCGGCTGCGGCTTGCCGCTGGGCACCTCGTCGCCGCACACCGTGACGTCGAAGTGCTCGCGCCCCAAGGTGTCCAGCGCCTGCTCGGCGAGCTCACGCTCGGTGTTCGTCACCAGCGCGGTGCGCAGCCCGACGGCCCGGACCGCACGCAACGCGTCGCGGGCCCCCGGCCGCCACGGGATGCCCAGTGCGAACAGCTCGGTCACGCGGGCGTTGATCCAGTCCCCCGCGCCGGCCACCGCGGTGGGCGTCGGGTCCAGGTCCAGCGCCGCGAAGATCCGTGCCAGCGCGTCGGGCGCGGAGGCGCCGAGGACCGCGTGCCGCATCTGCTCGGTCATCACCCCGCCGAGCTCGGTCGCGAGCTCGCCCATCGCCACGTCCCAGAGCTTCTCGGAGTCGAGCAGCGTGCCGTCCATGTCCCAGAGCACACCCTCGAGCGTGACCCCGACGACCGCCGGGTCCGCCAGTACCAGGTCAGGCATTGAAGTACTTGGCCTCCGGGTGGTGCAGCACGAACGCGTCCGTGGACTGCTCGGGATGCAGCTGCAGCTCCTCCGACAGCTTCACCCCGATGCGCTCCGGCTCGAGCAGCGCGACCAGCTTGACCCGGTCCTCGAGATCCGGGCAGGCGCCGTAGCCGAACGAGTAGCGGGCGCCGCGGTAGGCGAGCTTGAAGAACTCCTCGACGTCGGCGGGGTCCTGCTCGGCGAGGTTGTGGCCGTCGGGCAGGGTCAGCTCCTCGCGGACCCGGCGGTGCCAGTACTCGGCCAGCGCCTCGGTCAGCTGCACGCTGATCCCGTGCACCTCGAGGTAGTCACGGTACGAGTTCGAGGCGAACAGCTCGTTGGCGAAGTCCGCGATCGGCTGGCCCATCGTCACCAGGTTCATCGGCAGCACGTCCACCTGCCCGGTCTCGCGGGCCGCGGCGCGCGAGCGCACGAAGTCCGCGATGCACAGGAACCGGTCCCGCTGCTGACGCGGGTAGGTGAACCGGAAGCGTTCCGGCGCATCGGGTTCCGGCTCGGTGAGCACCACGATGTCGTCGCCCTCCGAGACGGCCGGGAAGTACCCGTACACCACCGCGGCGTGCGCCAGGATGCCGTCGGCGGCGAGCCGGTCCAGCCAGTACCGCAGCCGCGGGCGCCCCTCGGTCTCCACCAGGTCCTCGTAGGTCGGTCCGTCGCCCGCCCGCTGGCCGCGCAGGCCCCACTGGCCCAGGAACAGGGCGCGCTCGTCGAGCAGCCCCGCGTACTCGGCGACGGCGATGCCCTTGACGACGCGGGTTCCCCAGAACGGCGGCGTCGGCAGCGTCACGTCGGTTGCCACGTCGGACCGTTCGGGCACCACGACCGGGACCTCGGCGGCCTTGCGCGCCTCGGCGATCCGCTTGGACCGCTCGTGCCGCGCCTTGCGCTCGGCGGCCTTCTCCTTGGCCGCCAACGCCTCCGGGCTGTCCGGGTCCGGACCGCCGCCGCGCTTGGTGGACATGATGTCGTCCATCAACCGCAGCCCCTCGAAGGCGTCGCGGGCGTAGGACACCTCACCGTCGTAGACGTCGGCGAGGTCGTTCTCGACGTAGGAGCGGGTCAGGGCCGCGCCGCCGAGGAGCACCGGGAACTGCTCCGCGACCCCGCGGGAGTTCAGCTCCTGCAGGTTCTCCTTCATCACCACGGTCGACTTCACCAGCAGGCCGGACATGCCGATGACGTCCGCGCGCTTGTCGACAGCGGCCTCGAGGATGGTCGCGATCGGCTGCTTGATGCCGAGGTTGACCACCTCGTAGCCGTTGTTGGACAGGATGATGTCGACGAGGTTCTTGCCGATGTCGTGGACGTCGCCCTTGACGGTCGCCAGCACGATCCGGCCCTTGCCGTCCTCGTCGGACGCCTCCATGTGGGGCTCCAGGTACGCCACCGCGGCCTTCATGACCTCGGCGGACTGCAGCACGAACGGCAGCTGCATCTGGCCGGAGCCGAACAGTTCGCCGACCGTCTTCATGCCCGAGAGCAGCGTCTCGTTGATGATCGCCAGCGGCGGGACCTCGGTCATGGCGGCGTCGAGGTCCGGCTCGAGCCCGTTGCGCTCGCCGTCGACGATGCGCCGTTCGAGCCGTTCGAACAGCGGCAGCGCGGCCAGTTCCTCGGCCCGGGTCTCGCGCGCCGACGCCGCGGAGACGCCCTCGAAGAGCTCCATCAGCCGCTGCAGCGGGTCGTAGCCCTCGCGGCGACGGTCGTAGACCAGGTCGAGGGCCACCTCGCGGTGCTCGTCGGGAATCCGGGCCATCGGCAGGATCTTCGACGCGTGCACGATCGCGGTGTCCAGGCCGGCCTCGGTGCACTCATGCAGGAACACCGAGTTGAGCACCTGGCGCGCGGCCGGGTTGAGCCCGAACGAGATGTTCGAGATGCCCAGCGTGAAGTGCACCTCCGGGTACATCTCGTGCAGCTGCCGGATGGCCTCGATGGTCTCGATGCCGTCGCGGCGCACCTCCTCCTGACCGGTGGAGATCGGGAAGGTCAGCGCGTCGATGATGATGTCGGACTCGGCGAGGCCCCAGTTGGTCGTGATGTCCTCGACCAGCCGCCGCGCGATCCGGACCTTGTGCTCGGCGGTGCGGGCCTGGCCCTCCTCGTCGATGGTCAGGGCGACCACGGCGGCGCCGTGCTCCTTGACCAGCCGCATGATCTTCTGGAACCGGGAGTCCGGGCCGGCGCCGTCCTCGTAGTTCACCGAGTTCACGGCGCTGCGGCCGCCGAGGTGCTCGAGACCCGCCGCGAGCACCTCCGGCTCGGTGGAGTCGAGCATGATCGGCAGCGTGGACGCGGTCGCGAGCCGGCTGGCCAGCGCGGCCATGTCCAGTGCGCCGTCGCGTCCCACGTAGTCGACGTTCAGGTCCAGCATGTGAGCGCCGTCGCGGGTCTGATCCTTCGCGATGTCGATGCACTTCTGGTAGTCGCCACTGATCATCGCGTCGCGGAAACCCTTGGAGCCGTTGGAGTTCGTGCGCTCGCCGATCACCAGGATGCTGGCGTCCTGCTCGAACGGAACGGACGCGTAGAGCGACGAGGTGCCGGGTTCGGGCGCGGGGGTGCGCTGCGCCTTCTCGACCAGGCGGACCGCCTCGGCGACCGCGGTGATGTGCTCGGGGGTGGTGCCACAGCAGCCGCCGACCATCGACAGCCCGTACTGGGAGACGAAGCCGCTCAACGCGACCGCAAGTTCGTCGGCGGTCAGCGGGTACTCGGCGCCGTTGCGGCCGAGCACCGGCAGGCCGGCGTTCGGCATCACCGAGACCGGCAGCGTCGAGTGCTTCGACAGGTGCCGCAGGTGCTCGCTCATCTCGTCCGGCCCGGTGGCGCAGTTGAGACCGATCATGTCGATGCCGAGCGGCTCGAGCGCGGTCAGGGCCGCGCCGATCTCGCTGCCCAGCAGCATGGTGCCGGTGGTCTCCACGGTGACGTGGGTGATGATCGGGATCCGACGACCGGCCTGGTCCATCGCGTGCTGGCTGCCGATGATCGCAGCCTTGACCTGGAGCAGGTCCTGGCAGGTCTCGACCAGGATCGCGTCCGCGCCCGCGTCGATCATGCCGAGCGCGCACTCGGCGTAGGCGTCGCGCAGCACCGCGAAGGGCGCGTGGCCGAGGGTCGGCAGCTTGGTGCCCGGCCCGATGGACCCGAACACGAAGCGCGGCATGCCGTCGCGGCCCGGGCCCATCTCGTCCGCGACCTCGCGGGCGATGCGGGTGCCCCGCTCGGACAGGTCACGGATCCGGTGGGAGATGTCGTAGTCGGCGAGGTTCGGGAGGTTGCAGCCGAAGGTGTTGGTCTCCACGGCGTCGGCGCCGGCCTCGAAGTAGGCGGCGTGGATGCCGCGCAGCACGTCAGGCCGGGTTTCGTTGAGGATCTCGTTGCAGCCCTCGAGCCCAAGGAAGTCGTCGAGGGTGAGGTCCGCTGCCTGCAACATCGTTCCCATCGCACCGTCGCCGATGACAACGCGCCGCGTGAGCGCATCCAACAGGCCGGAATTGAATGGGGTAGACATGGTGTCCACAGTAGTGGGCGGACTAAATCACCCTGGTCGTAGGCTGGGTGGGTGAGTCCAAGCGAACCCCCTGTCACGCCCGACGGCCGTCATTCCTCCCCCGACGGCGACGCGGTGGTGCTGCGAAATCCGATCCTGGTCGCTGCGTTCGAGGGCTGGAACGACGCGGGCGACGCGGCCAGCGGCGCCGTCGAGCACCTGGAGCTGATCTGGGACGCGCGCCCTCTCGCGGAGCTCGACTCGGAGGACTACTACGACTACCAGGTGAATCGGCCCACGGTGCGGCAGGTCGACGGGGTGACCCGGGAGATCGAGTGGCCGGCCACCCGGATCTCGGTGTGCTCGCCGCCCGGCAGCGACCGGGACGTCCTGCTGCTGCGCGGCATCGAGCCGAACATGCGCTGGCGCAGCTTCTGCGACGACCTGCTCGAGATCATCGAGGACCTGGGCGTGAGCACGGTGGTGATCCTCGGCGCACTGCTGGCGGACACCCCGCACACGCGCCCGGTCCCGGTGACCGGCACCGCGTACAACTCCGAGTCGGCGGCCCGGTTCAACCTGGAACAGACGCGGTACGAGGGGCCCACCGGGATCACCGGCGTGCTCCAGGACGAGTGCGTCAAGGCCGGGGTCCCGGCGATCTCGTTCTGGGCCGCGGTACCGCACTACGTCTCGCAACCGCCGAACCCGAAGGCCACGATGGCGCTGCTGCAGCGCGTCGAGGACGTGCTCGACGTCGAGGTGCCGCTCGCGGAGTTGCCCGCCCAGTCCGAGGACTGGGAGCAGTCGATCACCGAGATGACCAAGGACGACGAGGAGATCAGCGAGTACGTCCGCTCGCTCGAGGAGCGCGGCGACGCGGAGGTGGACATCTCGGAGGTGATCTCGAAGATCGACGGTGACGCCATCGCCGCCGAGTTCGAGCGGTACCTGCGGCGGCGTGGGCCCGGGAGTTTCGGCGGTCTGTGAGATCTCGACTTCAACGCGGCGCGCTCTACGCCGGCGGGTTCCTCGGGCCGTTCGGTGGTGGCGTCGTCATCAGCATGCTGCCCGAGATGGGCGCAGACCTCGGTGTCAGCGCCGCCACCGCGGCGTCCACGGTGACCGCGTACCTGCTGCCGTTCGCGGCCCTGATGCTGATCTCGGGCACCTACGGGGCCCGGTGGGGCCGGTTGCGCACCGTCCGGGTCGCCTACGGCGGCTATGTACTCGCCTCGCTGCTGTGCGCGCTGGCGCCGACCTTCGAGGTGTTCCTCGCCGGGCGGGTGCTGCAGGGCGCCGGCAACGCCTTCACCACGCCGCTGCTGCTCGCCGCGCTGGCCGCGGTCACCCCGCGCGCCAAACTGGGCCGGGCCCTGGGCACCTTCGGTGCGTTGCAGGCCGCGGGCATGACCACCGCACCGATCGTCGGCGGGCTGGCCGCGGAGTTCGAGTGGCGACTGGCCTTCGTCGTCATCGCGGCGGTCGCGCTGGCGCTGGGTGCGGCGGGCCTGCCCGCCAGCAGCGAGCACGCGACCACCGGCCCGCCGCCCCGGCTCCGGGACGCACTCAGGCCGACCGTGCTGCGGATCGGCGTGGTGTCGCTGCTCGGCTGGGGCGCCCTCGGTGGCGTCAACTTCCTGATCGCGTTCCGGGCCGAGGACGCATTCGGCCTCGAACCCGCGTCACGCGGGCTGCTGCTCACCGGATTCGGCATCGTCGGCATGCTGGTCGCGCGGCCGGTGGGCGACCTGATCGACCGGTACGGGGCGCGCACCGCGGTGCTGGTCGGCTCGATCGGCGGTGCCGCTACGGTCATCGCCTCGGGACTGGTCGGCTCGCTCGCCGTCGTCGCGGTGGCCTGGGCTCTGGCGGGCGCGGCCTCGCAGCTCGTCCTCGTCGGGGTGAACGCTTCGATCCTCGCCGGCACCGGCGCCAACCGGGGTGGCGCGGTGTCGGTTGTGCAGGCCTTCAGGTTCGGCGGCGGTGCGCTGGCCCCGCTGCTGCTGACGCCGCTGTACTCGGTCAGCCCGGCCGCGGCGTTCCTGGTGCCGACGACGGCGCTCGCGGTGCTGGCGCCGCTGCTGATGCCGCGAAACGGACACACCGCCGCACCGGAACGGAATTGACCGGCGGGTCCGGTGGGCAAAGGCGCGCGCACTCGGCCGTCATCCACTAGCGTCTGACCCAGATCGGGGATCCATCATTGAACTGGTGACCAGGTGCTGGGCACCTCGGAACGCGACCGAACGGATGATGATTTCATGACGGATAATCGCAAGCGACGTCGAAATCGCAAGGTAAATGCCACCCGTGCGCTCGCCGCTGCGGGCGCAGCACTTCTAGGGATCACGCTCGGCGGCGGGACCGCGTCCGCGGGAGTCGACAACGCGAACAGCATCTTCGACGACCACGGCAACCGGCTCGAAGTCAGCCAGGGCGACACCTCGATCCAGATCGTCCCACCGCTCGACAGTTCGCCGCTCAGCCGGGAGTTCTTCCACAACGGCTACGCGCAGGCCCGCATCGAGGGTCCCGGCGCGGCGGACGCCAAGGGCAGCAAGCTGACCTTCGGCTACCAGGTCGGCTACCCGGTCGCCCTGACCGGCGCCTCCATCCAGCTCAACACCCCGGGCCTCGGGTTCGAACTGGAGCACAAGGACGTCATCGCCCTCGGCGACGTCACCGACGACTTCGCTCTGGGAATTGGGTTCGAGAACCGCGGGCAACTTCTCGGCGACATCATCCCGCAGCAGAACTTCATCTTCGACCTCCAGCCGGGCGGCATCACCGACGTCCCGGTGGTCAAGGACAAGATGTTCGACGGACCGGGGGCAAAGATCCGCATCGGCGGGGTGCAGGGCAGCGTCTCCGGAGCGATCGGGCAGACCACGATCCGCCCCTACGCGCGACTCGAGACCGCCGACGGCAACATCGTGATGACCTACGGTATGCCGGTCCCGCTGTAGCCACCCGAAGGTGTCCGACCGCGTCCCGGGACCGTCACGGTCCCGGGACGCGCTGCGTTTCCGGGCCGTCGACCCGCTCCGGGACACGCGCTCCCTGCCGGTTGACCACGCGAGTGTCCCGCTCCCCTAGGCTGTTCCCGGTGAGCGATTCCGGTACCGCCGACCTGGCAACCCGTGACACGTTCGTCCGCGACGACCGGCTGCGGTTGTTCTCCTTCGCGACCGCGGAGAAGCGGGCGGACTACCTGTGGGTGTTGCGCGCGTTCGACCATGCCCGGGCGAACTACGTGGTGCTCCTGCACGGCGCCGAGGTTGCCGACCGGCTGGCCACGATCGCGGCAGACGACCCCGCCGGCCGGCTGACGGCCGCGGAGATCGGCCCCCTGCTCGAACAGTTGCACCAGTGGGGCGTGCTCGAACGAAGCTACGACGGCTCCCGCGCCGCGACCCTCGCCGAGTACCGCAACCGGCACTTCGTCTACCAGTTCAGCCAGCTCGGCTACCAGACCTTCCGCGCGGTCGAGGACGTGCTCGGCGCCCGCGGCGACGACGCCTCGCTCTCCCGCCTGGCCCTGCCCGACCTGCTGGCCGACATGAACGAACTGGCGGAGGCCAACCGCGCGGCGGACGGCGACCTGATCTACCGCAAGCTCAACCGCCTGGACTCGACGCTCTCGGAGATGGCCGCCCGCGCCGCGCAGTTCTACCTGACGCTGGGCGACCTGGTGCGCACCACCGAGATCACCCCGGAATCGTTCCTGACGCACAAGGACGCGCTGCTGACCCACATGCGGGAGTTCAGCTCCGACCTGGCCCGGTACGCGCCGAAGATCGCGCGCGCCATCGCCGAGGTCGAGGCAACCGGCATCGAACGGCTGCTCGCCCGGGCCGCCGCGAGCGACGAGCGGATGTTCCTGCCGGTCGAGGAGCGGGAGGCGGACTGGGCCGCGCGCTGGCGCGGCCTGACCCAGTGGTTCGTCGCCGCCGAGGCCGGCCTCAGCGAGTCCGAGCGGCTGCGTGAGGGCACCATGAGCGCCATCGCGGCCGTACTCGCGCTGCTGCGCCGGGTGACCGAGACCCGCCGCGGCGGGGTGAGCCGAGAGAGCCAGCTGCGCCACCTCGCCGGCTGGTTCGCCGCGACCCCCACCGAGGACGCGGCGCACGCGCTGTACCGGTCCGTCTTCGACCTCGGCCAGCCGCGGCACCTGTCGATGCTCCATCCCGACGCCGACGTCATCCCGCAGTCGCGGTCCTGGTGGGACGCACCGCCGGTGGAGATCTCCCGCACCCTCGCCGAGACCGGGCGCACGCCTTCCACCGGCCTGCCGGGGCGGGTGCAGCGAAACGACGCCGGCATCCGCCGTCTCCGCGAGCGCCAACTCGACCAGCAGCGGGCCCGCAGCGTCGCCGCCGCGTCCCTCGCCGCGGGCGGCGTCTACGAGCGGACCCTCGACGAACAGGAGACGCAGGTGCTGCTCAGCCTGCTCAACGCCGCGCTCACCGCGCGGGTGCCGGTCAGCGGCCGGGTGGCCAGCTCCACCGGCTCGGACAGCGGGGTGCGGCTGACGCTGACCCCGCACACCGAGTCGACGACCGTCCGGACCGCGCGCGGCAGCCTGCACCTGGACGGGCTGCGGGTGAGCGTGCAGTGAGGGCGCACGAGATCTCACCGCTGGCCCTGGACTCCTACCAGCGTGCGGCCCGGGTGATCCTGGCCAACCACCTCGTCACCGCCACCTACCCGGACCGGGTTGCGCTGCCGCTGCTGCGCCGCTGGGCCACCGAACTGCGCGACGACCTGCTCGAGCTGTTCGGGTACCGGCTCGAGGTCACCGAGACGACGGCCCGGCTGTTCACCGTCGCGGACCGGCTCGACGCCACCTCCCCCGCCCGCACCGGCACCGACCGCGACTTCGACCGGCACCGGTATGCCTACCTGGCGCTGTGCCTCGCGGCCCTGGGACGTGCGGGCAACCAGATCACCCTCTCCGAGCTCGCCGACCACGTCGCCGCCGACGCCGCCCAGGTGGACGGCGTCGACCTGTCCACCGAGCGGGCCGCGGACCGGGACGCCTTCGTCGACGCCGTCGGGTGGCTCACGGCCCGCGGCGCGATCGCCCTCGCCGACGGCGACGCCACCGGGTGGGCCGCGAATCCCGCTGCGGGAGAAGCGCTCTACGACATCGACCGCTCCGTGGTGGTGGCGCTGTTCCGGCCGCACCGGGCACTGCAGCACCTGGTGTCCGTCGAGGGGTTGGTGGCCGGCGGTGCCGACGCGCCGCCGAACGCCGAACACGCCACGGACGTCCGGGAGACCGCCCGCCGGGTGCGCCGCGCACTGGTGGAGCGGCCCGTGGTGTACGCCGCCGAGCTCGACGACGACGAGGCCCTCCAGCTGGCCCTGCCCCGCACCGCCGCGGACGTGGAGAAGCTGACCGGCCTGGTCGCCGAGCGCCGCGCCGAGGGCATCACCCTGATCGACTCGTCCGGCCGGCTCTCGGACCTGAGGTTCCCCAGCACCGGCACCGTCGCGCAGGTGGCCCTGCTGCTGGCCGGGGAGATCGCGGACCGGGTGCTCGATCCGGATGCCCCCGAGCCGGTGCGGCTGCCGCTGCCCGAGTCCCGGCACTCGGACCTGGTGGCGCAGTTGGACTCCGCCATCCCGGACGCCGGCATCTTCCGCGGGCTCGCGGACGAACCGGAGGAGCCGGAGACCGACGCCGTGGCGGCCGAGACCGAGTACCGGGAGCCGCCGCGGTACCCGCTGATCGAGGACAGCTGGATCGACGCGGCGGTGGCCGAGCTGATCCGACGGTTCGGGCGCACCTTCGCCGCGCAGTGGCAGGCGGACCCGGACGGGCTGCGGCGCCGTGCGGTCGAGCTGCTGGACAAGCAGATGTTGGTGCGGCGCACCGACGGCGGGGTGCTGGCGCTGCCCGCACTGGCGCGGTACCGCGGCGTGGTGGTCACCGTCCGTGAGCGCGCCGCACAGCCCGACCTGTTCGACGTGCACCCCGCATCCCCAGAGCTCGGCTCGCCGCAGTCCGGTTCCCCGCAGTTCCGTTCCACCGACCCCATCCCTTCCACCGACTCCAGCCCCGCAGAGAAGTAGAGGCAGATTCGCATGGCACGCGCGCGCTTTCGTCCCACCCGGGCCGGGATCATCAACCTGTGGGACTACCGCGACCAGGAGTTCTCCTTCGCCGACGGGCGGCTGGTGCTGCGCGGGCCCAACGGCTCGGGCAAGACCAAGGCGCTCGAGGTGCTGTTCCCGTTCGTCCTCGACGGCCGCATCGAGCCCCGCCGCCTGAACCCGTTCGCCGGCGAGGAACGGACCATGAAGTCCAACCTGCTCTACCGCGGACAGGACAGCGCACACTCGTACGTCTGGATGGAGTTCGCCCGCGGGCCGCAGGACGACCCGGAGGCCGTCACGGTGGGCATCGGGATGCGCGCCACCCGGCAGAACGACAAGGTCACCCGGTGGCACTTCGTCGCCGAAGGCCGAGTGGGAGTGGACTTCTCGCTGCTCGGCAGCGACGACCGCCCGCTCACCAAGCGCCAGCTCGCCGACCAGCTCGGCACCGACGCGCTCACCGACCGTCCCACCGACTACCGGGCCGCGATCGACGCCCGGCTCTTCGGCCTCGGCGCCGAGCGGTACGACCAGCTGATCAACCTGATCCTCACCCTGCGCCGCCCGCAGCTGGCGAAGAACCTCGACCCGAAGGGCCTGTCCCAGGCACTGACCGACGGTCTCCGGCCGCTCGACGAGCACCTGGTGCTCGAGGCGGCCCGGTCCTTCAGCGACATGGAGGAGGTCGGGCGCGCGCTCGAGGGTCTCGCGGCGGCCGACCAGGCGGCACAGGACTTCGTGACGGTGTACCGCAAGTACCTGCGCCAGCAGGCCCGCGCCGACGTCGAACAGGTCTCCCGGCGGCTCGAGTCCGTCGAGCAGGGCATCGGCACGCTGTTCGACGCCGCCGCCCTGCAGGCCCGGCGCCAGGAGGAGCGGCTCGCGGCGGAGGAACGGTTGACCGCCGCCGAACGCGACCTTGAGCAGAGCCGGTCCGACCTCGAGACGCTGCAGCGTTCCGGCGCGTACGAGGGCAAGCAGCAACTCGACGACCTGGCCGCGGTGGTCGCGCAGCTCAAGCTCTCCACCGAGCAGCAGTCGGACAAGGCCCGCAAGGCGCAGGCCAGCCTCGAGCAGCGGGCCGGCGAGTCGGACCGCTCCGCCGCCGCCGTCTCCGCCGCCACCGCGGCCCTGGCCCGGGCCGAGGACGAACTGCAGTCCGCCGCCGAGGACGCCGGCATCGTCTGGACGCCGCTGCCCGACGCCGCGCGCACCGACCAGCTCACCGCCGCCGTGCGTGGGCACGCCGAGGAGCGCGACGGCGACGTCCGGGTGGTCCGGGAGGCGCTGGCCACCGTCGACAAGGCGAGCACCGAACGCACCCGCGCGGACCGCGCCGCGGACCGCGGCCGGGAGCTGCTGGACGCCGCCCGTGCCGCGGTCGTGGAGGCCGAGGCCGGCGCCCAGCTGGCCCGGTCCGAGTGCGCGAAGGCGCTGCGCACGTGGTGGACCCGCAACTCCGCGACCTATGCGTCGATCGGGGTGTCGAGCGAGATGTTCGTGGCCCTGCACGACGCGGTCGCGGACGTCGGCGACGACGAGTCCCCCAGCCTGGCCACGCTGCTGGCCGAGCACACCGAGGAGGGCCTCGACGCCGTCCGGTTCCGGCGTCAGCAGGCCGGCGCGGACGCCGCGCAGGCGGCGGCCACGGTGGCCGCGCTGACCGCCGACCGTGACCGGATCGCCGCCGAGAGCGACGACGCACCACCGGCTTTCGCGGCCCGCACCGGCTCGCGCGAGCACCTGTCCGGCGCCCCGCTGTGGCGGCTGGTGCGGTTCGCGGACGACGTGGACCCCGCGGTCGCCGCCGGCGTCGAGTCGGCGCTGCAGGCCGCGAACCTGCTCGACGGCTGGGTGTACGGCGGCGAGGAGGCGCCGGACGCGGCGTCCGAGCAGTACCTGGTGCCGTTGCCCGCCGGCCGCCGCCCCGCCGGCCCGACGCTGGCCGACGTGCTGCTGGTCGAGGCCGACGCCGGCGTCGCCGAGGGTCGGGTCGAGGCGCTGCTGGCGTCGATCTCGCTGCGCACAGCCGCCGAGGAGTCCGGCTCCGAGAATACTGTCGGCGAGGAGTCCGGCTGGACCGACGCCGCCGTCGTGGTCGGACACGACGGCCGGTTCTGGCAGGGCGTGCAGCAGGGCCGCCACACCAAGACCGACGCCGAGTACATCGGCGCGACCGCCCGGGCGCGGCGCCGCGAGCTGCGGCTGGCCGAGTTGGACGCCGCCCTCGAGGCCGCCGAGGCAGCCCGCGAGGCCGCCCTGCACACCCAACGCGGAACGGCCGAGCTGATCACGGCGGTGGCAGCGGCGGCGAAGTCGCTGCCGCGCGCCACGCCGGTGCTGGCCGCGCTCAAGGCGGTGACGGAGTCGGCGGGCGCGCTGCGGACCCGTTCCGAGGCCGCGGCGTCGTCGCAGCGGGAGCTGGACCAGGCCATCGCCGACCTCGGCGCCAAGGAGAAGGCGTTGCGGTCCACGGCGGTCGCGCACCGGACCCCGCACCTGGCCCGGGACCTCGACTCCCTGGCGGCCGCCATCGGGCACTTCGAGAAGCAGGGCGAACTGGTGCTGCGGTGCCGACGCGAGCACGCCAAGGAGGTGGAGCACCTGCGCGAGGCCGACGACCGGCACGCCGAGGCGCGCGGCATCGCCGAGGAGCATGCCGAGGAGTCCGCGATCGCGGAGGAGAGCTACGCCCAGCAGGTGCAGCGGCTGGACATGCTCCGGGACCTGCTCGGCGCGAACGCCGACCAGATCGACGCGGACCTCGAGAAGGCCCGGGCGCGGATCGAGGAGTGCAAGGTCGAGCAGCGGGCGGCGCGCAAGGCCAGCGACTCGGCGGTCGAGGAGATCGGCAAGTCCGCGGGCGCCCACCACACCGCGGTCGAGACCCTGCGCAGCGCGCTCACCGAGGCACGCGCCGACGCAGACCGGCTCGCCCCCTATGCGCGCCGTGACTTGCTCGAGCTCATCGGCGTCACCGACACCCACTCCTGGCCCGCGAGTGCGGCGGCGTGGCTCAGCGCCGACCAGCTGGTGTACCGCATCCAGAACGAGGACGGCCCCGGCTCGGGGGCGTCGGTGCTGCCGCCCGAGGTGCACGCGCTGCACTCGGCGATGGCGGACGCGACCGCGTCGGTCAAGGTCAGCGACGGCGCCCGCAAGGCCACCCGGACGGCCCTGACCTCCGCGCTGCAGGACTTCGACGCGCAACTCGCGGCGGCCGGCCAGGACTACCGGCTGCAGTGGGACGCACCTGACGGTCTGACCACGGTGCGGGTGCAGGACGAGCAGGGCTACTCCTCGATCGGCGAGTTCGCGGCCCGGATCGGCGGCGCGCGGGCCGACCAGGAGCAGCTGCTCACCGAGTCCGAGCGGCGCATCCTCGAGGACGCGCTGCTGACCGGGCTGGCGCAGCAGATCCACGAGCGGACCGTCGACGCCCGCGAGCTGATCGGCCAGATGGGCGCGGAGATGCGCGAGCGGCGCATGTCCTCCGGCAGCACCATCGGTGTGCACTGGGTGCTGGCGGACAACCTCGACGACAACTCGCGGGCCATCTCGAAGCTGCTGGACCGGGACGCGTCGGGCCTCGGCCCGGACGAACTGGCCACGATGCGTGCGCATTTCGCTGCGCAGATCCGGATCGCGCGGGCCGCGCACCCCGAGCGGTCCTACCCGGAGATCCTGTCGACGGCCCTGGACTACCGCCGCTGGCGGGTGTTCTCGTTCACCCTGATCGGCGGCGACGGCAGCGAGGACCGGCTGACGGTGGCGAGGCACGGCGCGCTCTCCGGTGGCGAGCAGTCGGTGTCGTTGCACCTGCCCCTGTTCGCGGCGGCGCACGTGATGCTCTCGTCCGCCGACCCGCACTCCCCCCGGCTGCTCGGGCTCGACGAGGCGTTCGCGGGTGTCGACGACAACGGCCGCAGCGAGTTGCTCGGGCTGAGCGTGCAGTTCGACCTGGACCTGTTCATGACCGGGTACGACCTCTGGGTGACCTACGCCGGGGTCCCGGGGTGCGCGCACTACGACCTGGCGCACTCGACGGCGGAACAGACCGTCAGCGCCGCGCTGCTGGTGTGGTCCGGCGGCGAACTGCTGGCCGAACACGACGGCACCGACCTCGCGCGGGCGCTCGGCTCGCCGCTGCGACGGCGGATGCTCGCACCGGCAGAGGGAGGACTCGAGTTCGCGCAGGCGTAGGCGGCTCCCTGCGCAGCTCACGCGTCCCCGTGGCGCGGCGCACGTGACACAGGTCACCAACTGCACCTAACGTGGCCCCATCACAACCATGTGAGCTGGGACACAGAAGGAGCAATCTTGAAGACCAAGGCAGCTGTACTCCGTGGTGTCGGCGAGGACTGGAAGGTCGAGGAGGTCGACCTCGGGGATCCCGTGGACGGCGAGGTCCAGGTTCGCCTGACCAGCTCCGGAATGTGCCACTCCGACCACCACCTGCGCACCGGGCACAGCCCGATCCCCTTCCCCGTCATCGGCGGTCACGAGGGCGCGGGCATCGTCACGAAGGTCGGCCGGGGCGTCAGCCGGCTCGCCGAGGGCGACCACGTCGTCACCGCGTTCATCCCGGCCTGCGGCGTGTGCAAGCCGTGTTCGATGGGCCTGCAGAACATCTGCGACGAGGGCGCCGGACTGCTCACCGGGCTCTCGATCGCCGACAAGTCGTACCGGGTCACCATGGACGGCGTGGGTCTCACGCAGATGTGCCTGCTCGGCACCTTCTCCCCCTACATCACGGTCAACCAGGCGTCACTGGTCAAGGTGGAGGACGACATTCCGCTGAAGTCGGCGGCGCTGCTCGGTTGCGGCGTCGCCACCGGGTGGGGATCGGCGACCGAGGCCGGCGGCACCAAGGTCGGCGACACCGTGGTGGTGGTCGGGGTCGGCGGTGTCGGCATCAACTCCGTCCAGGGCGCGCACGCCGCCGGCGCCCGGTTCGTCGTCGCGATCGACCCGGTCGAGTTCAAGCGGACCGAGGCGATCCGGTTCGGCGCCACCCACGCCTTCGCCTCCATCGAGGAGGCCGCCGCGACGATCGGCGAGATCACCTGGGGCGAGATGGCCAACGTCACGGTCATCACCGTCGGCGAGATCACCGGCGACATCATCGCGCCATCGATGAGCATCACGGCCAAGGGCGGCACCGTCGTGGTGGTCGGCATGGGCGACTACGCCGACACCAACGTGACCCTGAGCCTGTTCGAGCTGACCCTGCTGCAGAAGCGCCTGCAGGGCGCGATCTTCGGCGGCATCGGGCCGCGCACTCAGATCCCGGCCCTGCTCAACGAGTACCGCAGCGGCGCGCTGAAACTCGACGAGCTGATCACCCGGACGTACACGCTCGAGGAGATCAACCAGGGCTACGACGACATGCTGGCAGGCAGGAACCTGCGCGGCGTCATCGAGTTCACCGACGCCGACTACTGACCGCCGACCGACCAACGGAGCAGGCAGACATGAGCACACATCATTTCGACCAGCTGTACATCGGCGGGCAGTGGGTCCCCTCCCAGGGAACCGCGAGCATCGACGTCCTCAACCCCGCCACCGAGGAGGTCATCTCCGCGGTACCGGACGGCACTCCCGCCGACGTGGACGCCGCGGTTGCCGCGGCCCGGGCCGCGTTCGAGGACTGGTGGCACACCCCGGTCGACAAACGCGCCACCTACCTGCGGGCCGTCGCGCAGGGCCTGATCGACCGCGCGGACGAAGTCGCGCAGACGATCTCGGACGAGATGGGGTCCCCGCTCTCGTTCGCGGCGGCGGTGCAGGTGCCGATGCCGATCAACAGCTTCCTGCACGCCGCCGAGGTGGCCGAGTCCTTCGAGTTCGAGACCGAGCGCGGCAACTCGCTCATCGTCCGCGAACCGGTCGGGGTCGTCGGCGCGATCACGCCGTGGAACTACCCGCTGCACCAGATCGCGGGCAAGGTCGCCTACGCGCTCGCCGCCGGCAACACCGTCGTCGTCAAACCCAGCGAGGTGGCGCCGCTCGACGCCTGGCTGCTGGCGGAGATCGTCGATGCCGTCGGCCTGCCCAAGGGGGTGTTCAACCTGGTCAGTGGCACCGGACCGGTTGTCGGCGAGGCCATCGCCTCGCACCCAGACGTCGACCTCGTGTCCTTCACCGGGTCCACGCGCGCCGGCACCCGGGTCAGTGAACTGGCCGCCCGCACCGTCAAACGGGTCACCCTCGAACTCGGCGGCAAGAGCGCCAACGTGGTGCTCCCCGACGCCGACCTCGACGCGGTCGTGCCGCACGCCGTGCAGATGGCGTTCCTGAACTCCGGCCAGACCTGCTCGGCGCTGACGCGACTGATCGTCCCCCGGGACAGGCTCACCGAGGTCGAGTCCGCGGTCAAGGCCGCCGCGGAGTCGGTCGCCGTCGGCGAACCCGCCGACGCGGGAACCGTGCTCGGCCCTCTGGTCTCGAAGACGCAACTGGACCGCGTCCGCGGCTACATCGACCGCGGCGTGGCGGAGGGCGCCACCCTTCTCACCGGCGGCAGCGGACCGCTCTCCGGACTGCCGGCCGGGTACTACGTCAAGCCGACCGTGTTCTCGGATGTGACCCCGGACATGACGATTCACCGGGAGGAGATCTTCGGGCCGGTCCTCTCGATCGTCCCCTACGACACCGAGGACGAGGCCGTCGCCATTGCCAACGACACCGACTACGGACTCTCGGGCGCGGTGTGGTCGCGGGACGTCGACCGGGCCCGCGCGGTGGCCGGTCGTCTCCGGACCGGTCAGGTCGCGGTCAACGGCGGTGCGTTCAACCTGAACGCACCGTTCGGTGGCTACAAGCAGTCCGGCAACGGCCGCGAGTTCGGACCCGACGGCCTCGCCGAGTTCCTGGAGACGAAGTCCATCCAGTTCTGACGCTCGTCCCTAGCGCTCGTCCGCCATGTACTGCGCGTACCAGTCCGGCCAGTTCGGGTCGGCCTGCCCGATCTGTTCCTCGTGCCTGCCGTGCGCGGCGGCCGCGCGGCGCAGCGCCTCCGCCAGGTCGGCGGCGGAGGCGTAGGCCACCGGACCGGAGGTCACCACCCGGCCGGGTTGCCGGGTGGTGACCTCCTGCACGAACCAGGTGTTGCCGTCCGGGTCGGTGAAGGACAGCCACGAGCAGTAACTCAGGCGGTCCGGGTCCGGCCCGGGGACCCGTCCGGTGGCCCCGGCGTGGTGGTACACCCCACCGGTGTCGTGGAAGACGTCGCTGACCGGCGCACCGCGGCTCGCCAGGTCGGCCCTGGCCGCCTCGATGTCGGTCACCACGAGCTGCGGGCCGTCCGCCGAACCTGGGACCGCCGAGGTGACACCGATTCCGAAGATGACCGAGCAGGCCGAACCCGGCGGTGTCAGCTGCACCACCCGGAAATCCGGGCCGGTGGTGACGTCGGCGTCCTCACGCCACCCGAGCGACTGGTAGAAGTTCTTGGCCCGGTCCACATCGGAGACCGGCAAAACCACAATCTCGAGCTTCATGTCCACGGCAACCACTCCTGTCGTTGCTGCCGGCCGATGTCACCGCCGGCCGATCTCACTCCGATTGGCCCGAGATCCACACTCCCACCACGAAACGCCGAAAGTCCATCACCCGTAGCACCTCGAAGGAGATGGCGACCGGCCGGGCGATGGTCATCGCGACGGATGGGCATTACGCTCGAAGCATCGACGCCGAATGGCGGTGGGCCCCGTCAGGACGGGACACGCCGCGGCGGTCCGGACCGTCTCTGCACCCGACTCCTGGCGAGTGTCTCTGCCGCGCACGACATCTCGTACGGTCCTCCGACCCGCGTTGATCACGCCAGGGAGGAGATATTCGTCATGGCCAGTATCCGGTCCGTCCAGGTAGACCAGCCCGGCGCCGAACTGCACCTCACCACCCGCGAGATTCCCGACCCCGGTCCGGGTCAGGTGCGGGTCACCGTGGAGGCCTGCGGCATCTGTCACTCCGACGACGCGTTCGTCACCAACGCGCTGCCCGGCGTGACCTTCCCGGTGACCCCCGGCCACGAAATCGCGGGTCGCATCGACGCGGTCGGCGAGGCGGTCGCCCGCTGGCGCCCCGGGGATCGGGTGGCGGTCGGCTGGTTCGGCGGCGCGTGCCTGTACTGCGACCCGTGCCGTGACGGGGACTTCATGCACTGCGAGAACCTCCAGGTTCCCGGCTGGCACTACCCGGGCGGGTACGCCGACGCGGTGGTGGTGCCTGCCACCGCGATCGCCCGCATCCCCGACGAGTTCACCGCCGCCGAGGCCGGGCCCATGGCCTGCGCAGGGGTGACCACCTACAACTCGCTGCGCCGGAGCTCGGCCCGGCCCGGCGACCTGGTCGCGGTCCTCGGCCTCGGTGGCCTCGGGCACCTGGGCGTCCAGTTCGCGGCGAAGATGGGTTTCGACACGGTGGCGATCGCCCGCGGCCCGGACAAGGAACCGCTTGCCCGCCAGCTCGGCGCCCGGCACTACATCGACTCCACCACGCAGGACGTCGCCGTCGAGCTGCTCGCTCTGGGCGGGGCCAGGGTCGTCCAGGCCACCGCCGCCAACTCCGCGGCCATGGCCGCCACCATCGACGGGCTCTCCGCGGACGGCGAACTGATCGTCATCGGCGCCGTCCCGACGCCGATCCCGGTCAGCCCCTTCCAACTGATCTTCCAGTCCCGCGCGGTGCGCGGGCACCCGGCCGGCACCGCCCGCGACGTCGAACGGACCCTGGACTTCGCGGCCCTCACGGGCATCCGTCCCATGATCGAGCAGGTCCCGCTGATCGACGCGCCGGCCGCGTACCGGCACGCCCTCAGCGGCAAGGCCCGATTCCGCGTCGTCCTGACGACCGGGCTCTGACCGCTACGAGCCGCTGGCCGCCGCGACGATCGTGTCGGCCACCACGCCGGGCTGCGAGACCAGCGCGACATGCGAGGCCTGGACCTCGCTGGTGTGCGCGTGCATGCGATCGGCCATGAACCGCTGCGCCGCCGGCGGGATCACCGTGTCCCCCGCCGAGACCAGGTACCAGCTCGGGGTGTCCGACCACGACGTGGGCCCGGACGGTTCGAGGTTCGCCCACAGGGCGATCGAGCGCTGGTGGGCGAGCATGGTCGCGGCGACACTGTCGCTGACGTCGGGCGCGAACACCTGGTGGAAATATGCGTCGGCGATGTAGCCGTCGAGGTTCTTGCCGCCGATCGCGTGCGCGTCGTCCACGACCTTCACCTGCAGGGCCGGCGGCAGGAGTTGGCTCCCGGGGAACCGGATCGGGTCCAGTGCCAGCTGGACCGGCTCGCCCTGCGCCGGGCCGAAGGCCGCCACGTAGACGAGCGCCCGCACATTCGGGTTGTGGGTGTTGGTGATCACCGCGCCGCCGTAGGAGTGCCCGACGAGCACCACCGGGCCCGAGATGCCGGCGAGCGTCTTCTCGATCACGGCGGAGTCGTGACCGGGCCCGCGCAGTGGGTTGTCCGGTACGACGACGGTGTAGCCGCGGCCCCGCAGATTCGCCGCGACGCCGTCCCAACTGGTGGTGTCGGCGAACGCCCCGTGCACCAGCACGATCGTGGGCAGCGGTTTCGCGGCCGCCGGGACCGCGGTCGTCACGGCGGCCACGATCACCAGGGCCACCATGACGAAGGCCGACCTGGCGAGTTGGGTGATTCTCATGAGGTGTCCCTTTCCTGCCCGGCTCTTCGGTGATCGGCTCCTACCTACACGGTGGTGATGAATCCGCCGTCGATGGTCATGTCCGCGCCGGTGATGTTCGCGGCCCGGTCGGAGGCCAGGAACACCACCAGGTCGGCGACCTCGTCGGGGGTGGTGAACCGACCGGTCGCGGTGCCGGCGACGGCGCCGTCCGCGACCTCCTGGGCACTCGCGCCGCTCGACTTCCCGATCACGTCCGCGACGCCGCCGTCGCCGAACCACAGGTCCGTCGACACCGGTCCCGGGCTGACGGAGTTGGCGCGAACACCCTTGGGGCCCAGCTCTTTCGACAGGGCCTTGGTGAGGTTGGTGAGCGCGGCCTTGACCGCGCAGTAGTCGGGAATGCCGGGGTCGGGGTAGAACGCGTTGACCGAGCCGATCGTGACGATGGACCCGCTGCCGCGCGCGGTCATCCCCGGGATCGCGGCGCGGGTTGTCCGGACCGCGGCCATCATCCCGAGTGACCACGCGGCGTTCCAGTCCTCGTCGGTGACCGAGACGAAGCCGCCGGGCCGCGGGGTGACCGCGCCGGCGTTGTTGACCAGGATGTCGACACTGCCCAGTCGCTCGGCGGCCGCGACCAGCGCGATCGGCCCCTCGGCGGTGGACAGGTCACAGGCCACGAAGGTGACCTTCCCTTCGGACTCGAGGGCCTCCAGTTGCGGTGTACGGGTGCGTGATCCGGCGACCACGTGCGCACCGGCCGCGGCGAGGCTGCGGGTGATCGCCAGGCCGATGCCCTTGCTGGCGCCGGTCACCACCGCGGATCTTCCATCGAGGTGCAGGTCCATCGGACACCCTCCCGGGTGGATGCGAACTCCATCCGGCCACCGCGGCTGCGGTGGCCATCACCGCGAACTCGAGGACCTGCGCCGACCGTCTTGGCGAAGTCGGGCGCGGTCCACCTGCGACAATAGCCCCGCACCGGCGTGCACGTCGGACGAACTTCCCCATCTGCGGCGACCCCGGTCGGCATCGATCCCTGTCGGACCGCCGTCTCCCGTGCCACCATGACGACATGTCCTACATGGTCAAGGCCGGGCATCGAGCTCCGGCCCAGGGTGCGCCGATCACCCCCGACCCCACCCTGCCGCGGGTCTGCGTGATCGGCGCCGGGTCGAGCGGGATCACCGCGGCCAAGGCGCTCTACGGCGCGCGCGTCCCGTTCGAGTGCTACGAGCAGGGCCCGGTCGTCGGCGGCAACTGGGTCTACGACAACCCCAACGGCAGTTCCGCCTGCTACGACACCCTCGAGATCAACACGTCCTGCCCGCGGATGGCCTACTCCGACTTCGCGATGCCGCAGGACTACCCGGCTTACGCCATGCACCACCAGGTCGCCGCCTACTTCCGGGACTACGTCGAGCACTTCGGCTTCGGCGACCGCCTGACCTTCTCGACCACCGTCGACCGGGTCGACCGGGGGGCCGACGGCCGCTGGTCGGTCACCGTCACCGGGCCCGACGGAACGCGCACCGAGGAGTTCGACGCGGTCGTCGTCGCGACCGGCCACCACTGGGATGCGCGGTGGCCCGAGCCGGCCTACCCGGGCACGTTCGACGGGCAGCAGATCCACTCGCACGACTACCGCAATGCCGACCAGCTCAAGGGGCGGGACGTCGTGGTGGTGGGCGCGGGCAACTCGGCGATGGACATCGCGGTGGCGGCCGCCGAGTGCGCCCGGTCGGCGTCGATCTCCCAGCGTCGCGGCGAGTGGGTGCTCCGCAAGTTCCTGCTCGGGCGACCGTCGGACCAGATCGCGCTGCCGGCGTGGCTGCCCTGGTGGGTGACCAGCGCCCGGCTGGCCTTCGGCGCCGCCCTCTCCGGCAACGTGGCCAAGCTCGGCCTGCCGCAGCCGACGCACCGTCCCGGCCAGTCGCATCCGGTGCAGTCCGAGGGCATCCGGGACGCCCTGCGCTCCGGACGGCTGACCCCTCGGCCCGGCATCGAGCGGCTCGACGGCGACCGTGTCGTCTTCGTGGACGGGAGCAGCGCGCCGGCCGACCTGATCGTGTGGGCGACCGGGTACCGCGTGTCCTTCCCCTTCCTCGACCCGGACCTGCTGAGCGTCGAGGACAACGACCTGCCGCTGTGGAAGCGGACCGTCCACCCCGACCTGCCCGGCCTGTACTTCGTGGGGCTGTTGCAGCCGGTGGGTGCGGTGATGCCGCTCGCCGAGGCACAGGGCGCCTGGATCGCCGAGACGGTGCGCGGCGACTACGTCGCCCCGGACGACACCGAGGTGCGGGCGCAGATGACCCGGGAGGACCAGCTCTACAAGAAGCGGTTCTACAAGTCCGCCCGTCACACCATGGAGGTCGACTTCGACCACTACCTGTGGGAGCTGGGCCGTGAGCGCCGGCGGGGTGCCCGCCGCGCCAGTGCGGCGGTCGCCGAGTCCGTCAGGCCGGGGTAGGACCCTCGCCGAAGGCAAGTCGGCAGTGCCACACGAACTCACGCAGCGCCGGGGTGCCCGTCCGACCCCAGACCAGCGCCAGCACCGCGGGGATCCCGACGTCGTCGATCACCCGGGCGACGAGCCCGCCGTACCCGCCCGCCATCGACTCGCTGAGGATCGCCACGCCGAGGCCACGGGTCGCGAGGTCCGCCACTGCGTCCGGCGCACTGGCCTGCAACGCGATCTCCGGCCGGGCCCCAACCGCCGCGCAGGCCTGGTCGAAGACCGTGCGGATCCCCGTGCCCTTCGGCATGCACACGATGGGGTGCCGCGCCAGGTCCTCGATCCGCACCCGTCGCAGCCCTGTCAGCGGGTGGCCGGGCGGCGCCGCCACCACGAGTCGCTCGCTGACGATCTGCAGCGCGTCCAGTCCCGGCGGCGGGGCCGATGCGGACCCGACCAGGGCCAGGTCCACCGCGCCGGACCGCACCTTGTCCGCCAACCGATCCGACCCGTCCTCGACGAGGGTGATCTCGACCCCGGGATGAGCGGTGTGGAAGGCCGCCAGCGCGTCGAACAGCCCCGTGACGGTGCACGCGGTGACCATGCCGACCACCAGCCGACCCCGGATCAGGGTGGTCACCTCGTCGACGGCCTGCCGGACCGCCTCCGCCGACGTGAGCGCGGCGCGGGCGTGTGCGATCGCCGCCTTGCCCGCGGCGGTCAGGGTGGCGGTGCGGCTCGAACGGTCGATCAACTGTGCGCCGAGGTCGCGTTCGAGCTGGCGGATCTGCGCGCTGATCCCGGACTGGCTGACGTGCATGCGTTCGGCGGCCCGGGTGAAGTTGCATTCCTCGGCCACCGCGACGAGATACTCCAGCTGACGCAATTCCATGACTGCAGATTCTAGTTCCCAGAAGAACTATCTGTTGGACACATGACAGTCGGCGGGGAAGGCTGGACCCTGTCGGCAGAACCGTCCATTCGAGCAAAGGAATTGCCATGTCGCCCAATGAGAAAGCGCTCGTCCCGGAAGACCTCACCCGCCTGTTCGTCGAACGCAGCAATGCCGGCGACGCGGCCGGGGTCGCGGCGCTCTACGAGGAGGATGCCGTGATGGCGTACCCACCCGGCGGCCAGACCGTGGGCCGCGCCGCCATCCAGGCACTCTGGGAGTCGGTGCTGGCGCACGCGCCGCGTTTCGAGCAGGAGCCGCCGCTGCCGACGCTGATCAGCGGCAATATCGCACTGACGTCGACTCCCCCGAGGGACGGTGCGGGCGCCCGGGCCCAGGTCGCCCGCAGGCAGGCGGACGGAAGCTGGTTGCGGGTGCTCGATCAGCCGGAGTTCGTGACACCGACCGACGGCTCGTAGACGGACTGCTGGTCAGCAGGCCGCGTCGACAATGCTCGTCATACATGCACGTTGAAGCCGAGGTCGACGTCGCAGGCGGCTTGTCCTCCCCGGATCCCCCAATTCTCGGGCTCGATCTCCCTCAGGGTGATCGTGATGTGGTCTCGGGGGATGTCGAGCGCCGCGAGGCGGTCGACGATTTCGGCATAGAGGTTCCGCTTGGCCTGCCCTGATCGACCGGCGAAACAATCGATCGAGACGATGGTGCAGAACTCGGGTTCCGCCAGATGCGGCGGGCAGGCGAACCTGTGGGGCTCATGTGCGATGAGTCGCACATGCTTGTCCTGCGGTGGGATGAGGAAAGCAGCCACCAGCGCGCCATGAACCGCGTCGATGATGGCAATTTCATCCGCTTCTGAATAACGTCGGCGAACCTCGATCAGGGCGGTAGGCATGGTGTCTACCTTGTCAGATCGCTGAAGGTCTTGGTCGCGATCACGAGTTCGTCGCGACGCCGGCTCGCCCAGGAGTTGGCCGGCGATCTCCGTGGTTTCCACGGACCAGCTGCCAGGATATTCGCGAACACCGAAGCTCGAGAACTGGTTTGCGATGTCATCGGCGTGGGATGAATCGACGGGCGAATCCCGAGCCGGTATCGCTGATCGGGAGATTCACCGCACTTCAGACGGTATGGTGCTGCACCAATGCCGGTCCACGGGGAGGCTCGGTGCTGAGTTGACGACCGACCGTGAGCACATTCGGTGTTACGCGGCATGTTTCGAGTTCAGGGGGAGGACATCCGTATGAGGAGTTCGAAGGTCGGGCGCGGCAGGGTTCTCGCGGCTGCGGTGGTCGTGGCAGCCGCCTCGCTGCTGGCGATCCCTGTGACAGCTTCGGCTGCCGGTGACACCGCCGCCACATCGAACGCCAGTGGCTCTTATCTGGTGAGCACCACCAAGAACTCCGACCGCAAGGTCACCATCTCGGTGTACTCGCCGTCGATGGATCGGAAGATCCCCCTCGAAGTCATCCTTCCCTCGGACACCAGCGTGCCGCGACCGACGCTGTATCTCCTCAACGGCGCAGGCGGCGGCGAGGACTCGGCCACCTGGCAGCGCAAAACCGACGTCATGAACTTCTTCAAGGACAAGAACGTCAACGTCGTCACCCCACTCGAGGGTGCCTTCAGCTACTACACCGACTGGGTCAAGGACGATCCGAAACTCGGCCGCCAGAAGTGGCAGACGTTCCTGAACGAGGAGCTTCCGCCCGTCATCGACGCCACGTTCAACACCGACAAAGTGCAGTCCATTGCCGCGATCTCCATGACCGCAACCTCGGCGCTCAATCTCGCGATCGCGAAGCCCGGCTTCTACAAGAGTGTCGGCGCGTACAGCGGCTGCGCAGAGACCAGCACCTTCGCCGGTCAAGAGGCGATCCGTGTGGTCACCGGAACACGCGGCGGCGGCGACATCACCAACATGTGGGGTCCCCTCGACGGGCCGGGCTGGGTGGAGAACGATCCCGTCGTCAACGCCGAGAAGCTCCGCGGGACCGACCTCTACATCGCCGCCGGCTCCGGACTCCCCGGCCCGCACGAGACGCTGGACGCGCCCGGCATCAACGGCCAGGTAGGGGCGCTCGCCAACCAGGTCATCGTCGGCGGCGTCATCGAGGCCGCCGCGAACTACTGCACCCACAACCTCGCCAACCGTCTTGCACAGTTGAACATTCCGGCGACGTTCGATTTCAAGCCCGCCGGCACCCACTCGTGGGGCTACTGGCAGGACGACCTGCACAACTCCTGGCCGATGATTGCCCGGTCGTTGGGAATCTAGGCGGCCGTCAGGAGCGACATTGTCTGTGGACGGAGCTGGCGATTGTGCGCCAGCTCCGTCCGCTGCTTCCAGCGAGAGGCGGCCACCATGGCGGGCGAACGTTCGAACAGCCTCAGAATCAGTCCTGTTCGAGCTCGGGGTGGCGCTGGAGCAGTTCGCACTCAATTCGGCGAAGTGAGGCAATCTCCGCGTTCACGTCATCGAGCCGTCGCCTCAATCGGTCCAGGCGAGCCTCGAGTTCGCGGCCATCGAGCAGGAGATCCTCCCGCTCGATCAGCAGGCGAGCGATCTGATCTGCAGCGGGGTTCGTGCCCATTCACTCAGGATATGGCGACGAGAGGGCGCATGCGGCACGATCCACACCGCGAGTACCCACAACACGGCAGAGTCGTTTCGCCACTTACCGTTTGAGGCGGCGCCTGGCGTCCGGTGAGGTTCCCTCGGCCGGCGACTCAGATCGCGATGAACGCCGCGCCGCCGACCAGAGACTGAGTGAACAGCGTCCAGTCGTTGATGATGTGCGCGCCCGAGGAGACAAACAGGTTCTTGGTGCGGATGTAGGCCAGGGTGAGCACCAGCCGGGCGCCGCCGATGACGATGAAGGCCTGGGCGAAGTTCCAGTCGTAGGTCGGCAGGTGGGCGGCGGCAAACCAGGCTGAACTGATCAGCCAGGCGAGCAGGATCGCGGTCTTGCGGGACACCTTCACCTTGGTGAACAGGAAGTACATCACCGCGAGGAACGGGATGATCGTGAAGACCTCCTCGCCGACCAACTGGAAACCGGTGCCCACGTAGAAGGCGACGGTGTCGAGCGCGCCGGCTGTGCCGACCTCGTCGATGGCCTCGTTCTTGGCCACCCCGAACACGGAGCTGACAATCAGCGCGAGGGTGAACGTGACGACCAGGTTGAGTACGGCGAAGCCGACCATGGTGGCGACGTCACGGCCACGCACGCGACGGAACAGCGCCCGCCAGTGATCCCGCGTCACCACTGCCAGCACGCCCAGCGGGATGCAGACGAACAGGATCCGCGGAACAAGTGCCACGAAGCTGTTCGGCTGAGGGATGAGAACCAGCGCCGCGAAGCCCACCACCACCGAAGCCACCAGCAAAAGCCACTGACGTACCGACAGCGCCGCGGGCCGGTCGTTGTAGAAGGGGAAGTCGGCGTCGTCGCGCCGTTCGATCAGGTGCCCGAACCGCTCGGGTGCCGTTTGTTCCGGCAGCGCGTGTGCGCCGGTGGTGCCACTCATCCGTATGCCCCTTTTGGGTAGTTCGACGCAGGGCGCAATTCTCGCAGCCGGTTCCGCGACGCGCAGCACGTGGCCACCCGTGTCGTCGGCGTGTCGCGTCAGGAGGACGCACCCGGCCGGGTCCGGACATGCGCACGCTCGCCCTGCGGACCGAACAGGCTGAGCACCTCGACGGGCTCGTCGCCGGTGTTGCCGAACCAGTGCGGGGTCCGGGTGTCGAACTCCGCCACCTCCCCCGGCGTCATGACGATGTCGTGCTCGCCGAGCAGCAGCCGCAGCCGCCCGGAGAGCACGTACAGCCACTCGTAGCCCTCGTGCACCTGGAGCTTCGGTTCGCCGGCCGGCGTGTGCGGCGGGATCACGTGCTTGAACGCCCTCACCCCGCCGGGTCGCCGCGTCAACGGGATGATCGCCATCCCGTTCCGGCTGATCGGCCGGGCGTGGATCCGCGGATCGCCGGTGGCGGGCGCGTCCACCAGCTCGTCCAGGGGAAGCTGGTGGGCGCGGGCCAACGGCAGCAGCAACTCCAGCGTGGGCCGTCGCTGACCGGACTCGAGCCGGGACAGCGTGCTGACCGAGATCCCGGTCGACTCCGACAGCTGCGCGAGCGTCGCACCGCGTTGCAGGCGCAGCACCCGCAGCCGCGGACCGACCGCGTCGAGGACGTCCTCGAGGGAGTGCGGGTCTTCGTTCATCCCCCCAGTTTGCCGCCTCGGCAAAAGAACTTGCCAGCCCGGCGGCGGCGGGCGCAGAGTCGGAGCCCACCGACGAGCACGAGGAGCACACATGAACGAGAAGTACGACGTCGTTGTCGTAGGCGGCGGCGCGGCCGGTCTCAGCGGGGCACTGACGCTGGCACGGGCGAGGCGTTCCGTCCTGGTCGTCGACGCCGGCGCCCCGCGCAACGCCCCGGCCGCGCACATGCACAACTACCTGGGCCGCGAGGGCGACAACCCCGCCGCGCTGCTGGCCGACGGTCGCGACGAGGCCGCCGGCTACGGCGCCGAGCTGGTCACCGGCGCCGTCACCACCGCCGACGCGACGGACGACGGATTCCGCGTCGAGCTGGCGGACGGCCGCCGGGTGACCGCGCGGCGGCTGCTGGTCACCACCGGCCTGGTCGACGAGCTGCCCGACGTGCCGGGCCTGGAGCAGCGGTGGGGTCGTGAGGTGCTGCACTGCCCGTACTGCCACGGCTGGGAGGTGCGCGACGAGAAGATCGGCGTGCTGTCCACCGGGCCGCTCGCCGTGCACCAGGCCCTGATGTGGCGGCAGTGGAGTGCGGAGGTGACCCTGTTCCTGCACGACGGCCCCGAGCCGACCGCGGACGAGGCCGAGCAGCTCGCCGCCCGCGGCATCGCCGTCGTGGCCGAGAAGGTGACCGGCCTGGAGGTGTCCGAGGACCGGCTCACCGGCGTGCAGCTGGCCACCGGCGAGCGCGTCGACTGCCGGGCCCTGGTGGTCTCGCCGCCCTTCACCGCCCGCGCCGACTTCCTCGCGGGCCTGGGCCTCGAGCCGGCCGCGATGGAGATGGGCGGCCACGTGATCGGCACCCACCTCCCCGTTGACGCTATGGGCGCCACCACGGTGCCAGGGGTGTGGGCTGCGGGCAACGTCACCGACCCGCGCGCCCAGGTGATCGGTGCCGCCGCGGCCGGGGTGATGGCCGGCGCCGCGCTGAACGCGGACCTGATCGCCGAGGACACCCGGCTGGCCGTTGCCGCCCGGCGCCACGCCGGTTCGCCTCGGGGACAGCAGGACTCGGCTGTCAGGGCCTAGCGAGGCGATCGCGGCCGGTGGTTCACGCCGGCCGCGTCACCGCGCCTCGTCGCCGGCCTGACGTGCTGCCCGGGCCAGCACCTGCGGGCCCGTGGTCAGCGCCCGCTTCCACGGCGGCACCCCCTCGATCTCCACCTCGATGGACAGGCTCAGCACGGTCCGGATCAGCACGATCAGTCCCAGGATTGCCGCGTCGGTCAGCGACGGTGTGGACGTGACGGTCTTGACGATGTCCGCCGCGACCAGCAGCTCCAGGCCGAGCAGGATTGCCCCGCCGAGGGATTCGCGCAGGGTCTTGAACGCCCGCGCGCCGTCGCCGGTCCGCTTCCAGGTGAGCGCGGCGAGGAGGAACGCGAAAACGAACCCCACCACCATCGACAGGACTCCGAGTACCTCGAAGGTCTCGGTCGCCAGCTCGAAGAACCTGACTGTGTCCATCTGCCCATCTAATCCGAGGTGACGCTCCCCCGCCCACCGAACCGGCCTGGATCACCGGTTGAACTGCGACGGTTGTGAACGACGTTGACCCCAATTGCGACGATCACGACAGCCGCCAGGAAGACCAGCACCGGCCAAAATCCGCGACCGACAAGGCCGGCGACAACGACGACCCCCACCGTCATCAACGGACTCGCGACACCGGCGAGCAGATCCCACTGCCGCGGCCGCACCGGCGGCGTACCCCACCACGGAATCCGGTGGCCGGCGTTCTCGCGCAGGGTCCGCCGGGTCACCGCGACGAAGCACCCGAGGCCGACGAGGATCGCGAGACCACCCACCGCCCACGCGACGGGTCCGGACGGATGCGTCGCGAACGCGTAGATCCACACCGTGGCGACGAGGGCGAGCCCAACCGCACCCGGCCACCACGGCTCGGACGCCGGGACGTCCTCATTCACCACGACCGGTCGCATCGGTGAAAGGTCATCCATTCGTCCCCCACTCCGTCCCCAATGTCACATCGGGGATCCCCAAGGGACCCAGTGTGACATTGGGGAGAAGGCGGCGGAGGTCAGCGCAGGGACACGCCCAGCAGCGAGTCCACCGCGTCGGAGACCAGACCGGGCGCCGCCGCGTCGGCGCCGCCGTGCTCGACGGCGCGGCGCGCCCAGCCGTCCACCGCGTCGAGTGCCTTGGGGGTGTCGAGGTCGTCGGCCAGGTGCTGACGCAGCCGCGCGACGGTGTCCTCGGCGTTCTGCGCGGTCGGCCGTGCGGCGGCCCGGCGCCACAGGTCCAGCCGCTGCTCGGCGGCGGTGAGGACCTCGTCCGTCCAGGCCCGGTCGGTCCGGTAGTGACCGGAGAGCAGGCCCAGCCGGATCGCCATCGGGTCGGTGCCCTCGCCCCGCAGCTTGGAGACGAACACCAGGTTGCCGCGGCTCTTGGACATCTTCTCGCCGTCCAGCCCGATCATCCCGGTGTGCACGTAGTGCCGGGCGAAACGCCGCTCCAGTACCAGGGATTCGGCGTGTGCCGCGGAGAACTCGTGGTGCGGGAAGATCAGGTCGGTGCCGCCGCCCTGCACGTCGAAGCCGGAACCGATGCGGTTGAGCGCGATCGCCGAGCACTCGATGTGCCAGCCGGGCCGGCCCGCGCCGAAGGGCGACGGCCAGGACGGCTCGCCCGGCCGCTGCGCCCGCCACACCAGGGCGTCGAGCGGGTCACGCTTGCCGGGGCGGTCCGGGTCGCCGCCGCGCTCGGCGAAGAATCGCTCCATGGTCTCGCGGTCGTAGCCCGACTCGTAGCCGAACTGCTCGGTGGCGTCGGCCCGGAAGTAGACGTCCGGGTACTCGGCGTCCTCCACCACGTACGCGGCCCCGGCGGCGAGCAACTTCTCCACCATCTCGACGACCTCGTTCACGGACTCGACCGCGCCGATGTAGTCGCGCGGCGGCAGCACCCGCAGCGCCTCCATGTCCTCGCGGAACAGCGCGGTCTCGCGCATGCCGAGCACCACCCAGTCCTCGCCGTCGCGCTCGGCCCGCTCGAAGAGCGGGTCGTCGACGTCGGTGACGTTCTGCACGTAGTGCACCTCGTGCCCGGCGTCGCGCCAGAGCCTGTTCACCAGGTCGAAGGCGAGGTAGGTCGCCGCGTGACCGAGGTGGGTCGCGTCGTACGGGGTGATCCCGCAGACGTACATCGTGGCGACGGCGCCCGGCGTGACGGGCCGGACCCGGCGGTCCGCGGTGTCGAAAAGGCGCAGGGGCGGACCCTGACCGGGGACGGAGGGAACGGCAATGTCGGACCAGGACTGCATGGCCCCGAGCCTATCCGAGGCCCGGACACGCGATCCGCACGAGTCGTTCCAAGAAGGTGGTCCCGACTCCGACCACTCAGGTCCGCCGCCCGAGTCGCGCGGCAAGCGTGGGACCGATCACAGCCAGCGACGACGGCTCGATCATGTCGTTGTGCCCGCAGTCGACCGGGCACTCGTCGATGGCGCCGGTGACGAGCGGCCGCCACTCCTGCGCCGTACGGTCGGTGCCTCCCTCCTGCCCGCGCTGCGCCGGGAACACCAGCAGGTCGCCGTCGAAGACACCCGGCACGAAGCGGTGCACCAGCAGTCGTGAGTGCGCGTAACCGTCATTGATCCGCTCGAGGTGTGCCGCGGTGATCCCCTCGCTCCCGAGTAACTCGCCCAGCATGCGCGCCGCGGAGTCGTAGGTCAGGTCCCGATGTTCGTCGGGCGCTCCCACGTCCAGCCCGAGACCGCGCAGCAGTTCCGCGAGCTCGAGCCGTCCGAGCATCGGGTCCGCGCCGTCGCCCGGGTAACTGTCCATGACCGCCAGGGTCGAGACGGACTCGCCCTGGCGCTGTAGCTCGACAGCCATCGCGTGCGCGAGGACGCCGCCGAGGGACCAGCCGAGCAGGTCGTACGGTCCCTCGGGAGCGATCGTGCGAATCTCGTCGACGTACCGACGCGCGAGCTCCCCGATCGATCCGTAAGCCGGCCCGCCGGTGATCGCGGGCAACTGCAGGCCGTACACGGGGCGTTCGGCGGGTATGTACCGGACCAGTCCGGCGTACCCCCAGGACAACCCGATTCCGGGATGAACGCAGAACAGCGGGCGGCCGGTTCCGGTGCCGCGCAGCGGAATCACGACCCGGAGGGCGTCCTCGACCCCGGCGGCGGCCGTCGCGCCGATCCGGCCTGCCATTCCGGCCGGGGTCGGATCCAGGAAGAGCATCTGGAGCGAGACGTCCCGTCCGAGGCGTTCGCGGAGGTCGGTCACCGCGCGGGTCGCCAGCAGCGAGTTGCCGCCGCGGTCGAAGAAGCTGTCGTCGGCACCGATCCGCTCCACCCCCAGGACCGCGGCGAATGCCGATGCGACCGCAGATTCCACCGGACCCGCGGGTTCCCGGAACGTGGTCGCGGCGGACGCGAACTCCGGAGTCGGCAGCGCGTCGCGGTCGAGCTTGCCCGTCGGGGTGAACGGGACCCGGTCGAGCACCGTCACCGACGCCGGGACCATGTAGCTCGGAAGTCGCTGCGCCACCCCGCGTCGGAGCTCGTCGGGCTCGAGGTGCGCGTCCCCGGCCGCGCGCACGTACGAGCACAGCAGCGTCTCGCCCGCCGGCCCGGTACGTGCGATCGTCACCGCGAACCCGACGCCCGCCTGCGCGATCAGCGCGGCATCCGTCTCGGCGGGTTCGATGCGGAAGCCGCGAACCTTCACCTGGAGGTCGCTGCGGCCGACGTACTCGAGCGCGCCGTCGGTCCGTCGACGGACCAGGTCACCGGTGCGGTAGATCCTGTCACCGGGCGAGCCGAACGGATCGGCGACGAAGTGGCCGGCCGTCAACGTCGGCCGACGGTGGTAGCCGCGGGCGAGGGCCGGCCCCGCGACGTACAGCTCCCCCACCACGCCACGCGGCACCGGGTGCAGGCGCGCGTCGAGCACCCGCTCGGACACGCCGCGGATCGGCCCGCCGAGCGTGATCGGCGCGCCCGGGGTCATCGGATCGCTGATGTTCGCCATGATCGTGGTCTCGGTGGGGCCGTACGCGTTGAGCATCGTGCGGTCCGGCGCCCATCGCGCGACCAGTTCCGGGGGGCACGGTTCACCGGCGACGACGAGCGTGCGGAGCGAGTCGAGCCCGTCGGGATCCACCGACGCCAGCGCGGTCGGGGTCAGGAATCCGTGGGTGATGCGGCCGGCCTCCAGGGCTGCGGCCAGCTCGGTGCCCCCGTAGACGTCCGGCGGGACGACCACCATGGTCGCGCCCGCACACAGCGCCATCACGATCTCGAACACCGACGCGTCGAAGCTCGGGGACGCGAAGTGCAGGGTGCGGGCGCCGGGAGTGACGTCCAGGCGGGTGCGCTCCTCGGCGGCGAGGTTCGCCAGGCCCCGGTGGGTGAGCACGACGCCCTTCGGGATGCCGGTCGACCCGGACGTGTAGATCAGGTACGCGGGGTTCTCTGCCCTCAGGGGGCGGATCCGCTCGGCGTCGACGACCTCCGTGTCCGACATGTCCGCGACCACCGCGGTGGTGTCGGCATCGTCGAGCACCACCCAGTCGACGTCGTCCGGCAGACGACTGCGCGCCCCGGCGACGGTCACCCCCAGCACCGCGCCGGAGTCGTCCAGCATGTGCTCGATCCGGCCGGCCGGGTACTCCGGGTCGACCGGCAGGAAGGCCGCCCCGGTCTTCGCGACCGCCCACACCGCGAGCACCGACTCGAACGACCGCGACAACCCGAGCGCGACGTAGCGCTCCGGCCCGGCGCCGCGGCCGATCAGCATCCGCGCCAGCCGGTTCGACCGCCGGTCCAGCTCGCCGTACGACACCTCGTCGCCGTCGTAGGCGACCGCGACCGCATCGGGATCCTGCCCGGCGTGGGCCAACAGCCCCGGCAGCAGCATCTCCGGGGCGTCGGGGCCGCCGTGCGCCGGCGTGAGGTCGCGCTGTTCGTCGTCGCGCAGGATCCCCAGGTCACCGACCGCGCAGTGCGGATCGGCGAGCGCGGATTCGAGGACCCGGAGGAACCGTTCGGCGAAACCGCGCACGGTGTCGGCGTCGAACAGGTCCGCGGCGTACTCGATGTTTCCGGCGATGCCGGCCGGGGCGCCCGAGCCGTCGAACTGCTCGGCGAGCACGAACTCGAGATCCTCCTTCACCACACCGGACGGCGGGGCAAGGCCCTCGACGGTCAGGCCCGGCAGGTCGAGGCGGGCCCGCGTGTCGTTCTGGAACTCCAACGCCACCTGGAAGATCGGGGAGTACGCGGTCGAGCGCGGCGGATCGAGCGCCTCGACCACCCGCTCGAACGGAATGTCGGCGTGACCGAACGCGCCGAGGTCCACCTCCCGCACGGCGGCGACCAGGTCGGCGAACGACTGCGCGGCCTCGATCCGGGTGCGCAGCACGAGCGTGCCGACGAGCATTCCCACCAGGTCGTCGAGAGCCGATTCCCCTCGGCCCGCGACCGGGGTGCCGATCACGATGTCGCCGGTGTCGCCGAGACGGCTCAACAACACTGCGAGCGCGGCATGCACCGTCATGAACACGCTCGTCCCGTGCCGCCGGGCGAACTCCTCGATCCCGCGGTGCAGCCGCGGCTCGATCGCGAAGCCCGTTCGGCCGCCGCGGAACGACTGCTGGGGTGGGCGTGGTCGATCGGTCGGCAGCCCCAGTAGATCCGGTGCCCCCGCGAGCGTCGACGTCCAGTAGTCGAGTTGCCGCGCGGCCACCGACCCGGGGTCGTGGTCGTCACCGAGCAGCCGGCGCTGCCACAGTGTGTAGTCGGCGTACTGCACCGCGAGCGGCGACCACTCGGGCACGCGGCCCGCCGCCCTCGCGGCGTACGCGCGGACCAGGTCCCGGGACAGCGGGCCGGTCGAGAACCCGTCGACCGCGATGTGGTGGGCCACCAGTACCAGGACGTGCTGGTCGGCACCGAGCACGAACAGCGCCCCACGTATCGGCACCCGGGCGGTGACGTCGAAACCGGCGGACACCTCGGCGTGGATCCGCCGGGCCAGCTCGTGCTCGTCGGCGACCGGCACCGGCCGAATGGCGGGCGCCGCCTCGGCCGCCGGGCAGATCTGCTGAACCGGGCCGTCACGCCCGACCGGGAAGACGGTGCGCAGCGACTCGTGCCGGTCGACGACGTCGGCCAGCGCCGCGTCGAGGGCCTCGATGTCGAGTGCACCCGACAGGCGCACCACGAGGGGGACGTTGTACGCGGGCGAGGCCGGGTCGAACTGGTTGATGAACCACATCCGCTGCTGCGCGGGCGACAGCGGGATCTCGTCCGGCCGTTCGGTCGGCTCGAGGACAGGACGGCCGGACGCGCCCGCCGCCCCGTGTTCGATGCGCTCGGCCAGTGCCGCCGCGGTCGGCGCGGCGAAGAGCGCGCGGACACCCAGATCGATGCCGAGGGTCTCCCGGAGTCGGGCGACAACGCGCGTCGCGGACAGCGAATTGCCGCCGAGTTCGAAGAAGTCGTCGCCGGTGCCCACCCGGTCCACCTCGAGCACCGTCGCGAACACCTCGGTCACCGCCTCCTCCATCGGGTTGGTCGGCGACCTGAACACCTCCGCGGCGTGACCGGACTCGGGATCGGGCAGTGCGCGGCGATCGAGCTTCCCGGTGGGCGTGAGCGGGATGTCGTCGAGCACCACGATCGACGCCGGCACCATGAAGCCGGGGACCTGCGCGGCCAACCGCGCCCGGAGGTCGTCGACGGCGATGTCCCGGCCGCCGGCCGCTGCCACGTAGGACACCAGCACGGTGTCGCCGCCCGGCCCCGGGCGCCCGAGCGTGGCCGCGAACCGCACGTCGGGATGCGCCGCCAGCACGGCGTCGATCTCGCCGAGTTCGATGCGGAAGCCTCGGACCTTCACCTGGAAGTCGCTGCGGCCGCGGTACTCGAGCTTCCCGTCCGGGGTCCACACCCCGACGTCGCCGGTGCGGTACATCCGCCCGCCGGCCTCGCCGAACGGGTCGGCGACGAAACGTCCGGCGGTCGTACCGGCCCGCCGGTGGTAGCCGCGGGCCAGGCCCGGGCCGGCGATGTAGACCTCGCCCTCGACGCCCGCCGGCACCGGCTGAAGTCGCGCGTCCAGCACCGTCTCGGCGACGCCGCGGATCGGCCCGCCCAGCGGAATCGGCGCGACTCCCGGCACACAGTCCTCGATGTTCACGACGATCGTGGTCTCCGTCGGCCCGTACACGTTGACCATTCGTCGCTGCGGCATCCAGTCCGCGATGAGCTCCGGCGGCCACGCCTCCCCGCCGACCATCACGCACTGCAGATCGTCGAGCCCGGTCGGGTCGATCGAGGCGAGCGCGGCCGGCGTGATGAAGGCGTGGGTGACGCGCTGCTGCTTCAGCACCGCGGCCAGATCCGCGCCGCCGTAGACGGTGCGGTCCGCGATCACCATGGTCGCGCCCGCCGCGAAGCACAGCAGGTACTCGAGCAGCGAGACGTCGAAGCTGGGAGACGAGAAGTGCAACGTCCGGGAGCCCGCGGTCACCGCGCACCGATCCCGCTGCTCGTCGGCGTAGTTCCCCAGGCCCCGATGAGTCAGGGTGACGGCCTTGGGCACGCCGGTGGAGCCGGAGGTGTAGATCAGGTAGGCGGGATTGTCGACCCGCAGCGGCGCCGTGCGCTCGGTGTCGGCCACCGGCGCCGGCGATCGCGAAGCGCAGTCCGCGGCGAATCCGGGGTCGTCGAGCGTCAGCCACGGCAGCGTGTCGGGCAGCCGGTGCCGGTGCGCCGCGACGGTGAGCCCGACGAGGGCACCGGAGTCGGCAAGCATGTGCTGCACCCGTTCGGCGGGATAGTCCGGGTCCACCGGGACGAACGCGGCCCCGGTGCGGGCCACCGCCCACATCGCGAGAACCGATTCGACGGACCGTGGAACACCCAGCGCCACGTACGTCTCCGGCCCCACACCGTGGTCGATCAGTGCCCGTGCGACCCGGTTGGACCGAGCGTCGAGGTCCGCGTAGGTGAGCTCGCGCCCGTCGGCGACCAGCGCGATCGCCTCCGGGTTGGGGGCGGCCGCGGCCGCGAGGATCTCCGGGAGGGTGCGGGCCGCGCCGCGCGGACCTCCCCGCACCGGCGCCAGCACCCGGCGTTCGTCCGCGGTCAGCAGGTCCAGTCCGGCCAGGCGCCGCCCCGGATCGTCGCCGATCGCGCGCAGGACGTGCAACAGTCGGCGGGCGGCAGCGTCGACCGCGGTCTGTCCTAGGAGGTCCGGGCGGAACTTCATCGTCAGGCGCAGGCGGTCGGTCGTGGACGCGACCACGCTCAGCGGGTAGTGGGCGGAGTCGCGGACCTCGATGCCGGTCACCCGCATCCCCGCGATGTCGGCGTCCGCGGACAGCTCGCCGGGCACGGGATAGGACTCGAACACGGTGAGCGTGTCGAAGCCGGCACCCGGTCCCGCCGCGCCCTGGATGTCGGTGAGCCCGACGTGGTGATGGTCGAGCAGCGACGACTGCTCCGCCTGCACCCGGTCGAGCAACGCGCCCAGAGTCTCCGCGGGATCGAGCCGGATCCGGACCGGCACGGTGTTGATGAACAGCCCGATCATCGACTCGATGCCGGGCACGTGCGGGGGCCGCCCGGACACCGTGCTGCCGAACACGACGTCGTCGCGGCCGGTGAGAAGTCCGAGGACGATTGCCCACCCGACCTCGACGACGGTGTTGAGCGTCAGCCCGCGCTCACGTGCGAGGACCCGCAGCCGCTCGGTCGTCTCGACGTCCAACTCGTACGGCAGGTCCCGCGACGGGGTGGACTGCGCGGTCGTGGCGGACCCGGCGCGGACCAGCAGGGTCGGCTCGTCCTGCCCGTCGAGGGCGTCGGTCCACGCGTGCAGCGCCGCCGACCGGTCCTGCCCCGCGAGCCATTCGAGGTAGTCGCGGTGGGGGCGCACCCGCGGCAGCGCGGAGGGGTCGCCGTCGGTGGCGTAGAGCACGACGAGCTCCGCGAGCAGCAGCGGCGTCGACCACCCGTCGAGCAGGATGTGGTGGTTGGTCAGGACCAGTCGGCTCGTGCCACCGGGCATGCGCACCAGACGAAGTCGCAGCAGCGGCGGCGACGCCATGACGAACGGTCGGGTGCGGTCCTCGGCCAGGATCTCGGCGAACCGCTCCGACGCCGCCGGCTCGGCGGACTCGCGCAGGTCCGTCTCCGCCCAGGGCGCGGCCACCCCGTCCTGGACTATCTGCACGGCCTCCCCTTCCGGCGCACGCACAAATCCCGTCCGCAGGTTCGCGTGCCGATCCAGCACGCCCTCGACCGCACGCCGCAGTCGCCGGGCGTCGACGACGCCGCCGAGGGTGAGGATCAGCTGCACCAGGTACGCGTCCACCGAGGTGTCGGCCAGTTCGGCATGGAAGAACAGGCCGCGTTGCATCGGAGTCAGCGGCCACACGTCGGACAGCGACGGGAACCGGGCCTCGAACCGCTCGACGGCCGACTGGTCCAGGTGCACCAGACCCAGATCCGACGGGGTCCGCCCGCCCGCACCCGGCGCGCTGGCCCGCTCGACCACCGCCCGCGCGGCGACGATCCACCCCTGCGCCAGCCGCTGCACGTCCGCGGCATCGAGCACGCGGCGCGGGAAGGCCCACGTCGCCCTGATCCGCGGGCCGTCAGGACCGGGCACCGTCACCGCGTTGACCTCGATCGCGAACGCCACCGGCAGGTCTGCTGCCACCGCATCGTGCAGTCCGGATTCCGTGACAGGGAGCCAGCTTCCGTCCCCGCGCGGTTCGGCGCCGCCGCCCAGCCGACCGAGGTAGTTGAAGCTGATCTCCGGCTCGGGCAACCCGCGCAGCTCGGCTCCCGCCTCGTCGCCGAGGTACCGGAGCAGGCCGTACCCGATCCCGTGGTCGGGCACCGCGCGCAGTTGCTCCTTGACCGCCTTCACCGCCGCACCGGCGGCGGCGCCACCGCCGAGGGCCTCCTCGACGTCGACGCCCGACAGGTCCAGGCGCACCGGGTAGATCGACGTGAACCACCCCACCGTGCGGGACAGGTCGGCGCCCGGCACCACCTGGGGCTCGCGGCCGTGCCCCTCGAGCGCCACCGCGACGTCGTCGGTCTCGATGCCGCGGCCGCGACGCCAGGCCGCGAGCGCGAGGGCCAGCGCGGTGAGCAGACCGTCGTCGACTGCGCCGTGGAACACCCGCGGCACCGTGGTCGTCAGGCCGAGGGTCACGTCGGCAGGCAACTCCACCTCGACGCGCTCGAGGGTGCCTGCGACGTCGACCGACGGGTCGAGTTCTCCCACCGCGCGCCCCACGGATGCCCGGGAGACCGTCGACCGCCACAGGTCCAGCTCGCCGGCGCGGTCCCGCGCCGCCCGAACGAGCCCGTCCGCCCATGTCCGCATCGAGGTGCCGATCGCCGGTAGGTCCGGCTGCGCACCGTCCGCGGCCTGTGTGCAGGCGAGCACGAGGTCGGGGATCAGGATCCGCCACGAGACCCCGTCGATGACGAGGTGGTGGGCGACGACGAGCAACCGCGGCGCGTCTCCCCCGACGAGGTGCACGAACTGGATCATGCTGCCGGACTCCGGATCCAGCAGGTCGGCGGCCGCCTCCAGTGCATCCTGGGTCGCGTGGCCCGCTCCGGCGACGGTGTCGACCGGGACCTGTCGCACGATCGTGTCGGCGGGCACCGCACCCGGCGGTCGCACCTCGAGCCGCCACCCGGACTCGGCGCGGGCGTCCGGGCGGAGCCGGGACCGCAGCATGTCGTGCCGGTCCATGACCGCGTCCACTGCGCGGGTGAGGGTGTCGCGGCCGATTCCGGTGGGCATCGCGAGCAGGACCGACTGCGAGTAGCGGCGGAAGTCGCCACCGGTCCGCGTGCCCGAGCGCTCGAGGAGCCACCGCATGATCGGCGTGAGTGGGACATCGCCGACGCCGCCGCCCGGTAGTTCCGGCAGCACGACGACGTCGTCGGTGCCGGTGAGGTCGGCGACCTCCGCGAGACCGGCGACGGTGCGCCGCTCGAACACGTCGCGCGGCGTGAACGTCACCCCCGCGGCCGTCGCCCGCGACACCAGCTGGATGGACATGATCGAGTCGCCGCCGAGCCCGAAGAAGGAGTCGTCGGTACCGACCGTCTCGACACCGAGAAGCTCCGCGAACAGTCTCGCCAGCAGTCGCTCGGTGCCGGAGCCGGGTGCCCGCCCGCCGACGGTCCCCGGCCGCGGTTCGGGGAGTGCGGCGCGATCGAGCTTGCCATGCGCGGTGATCGGGAACTCCGCGAGGACCGTCGTCACGGAGGGCACCATGTGTCCGGGCAGCCGGCGGGCGACGGCCTCGGTGACCGAGGCCGGATCGAGCGCGGCACCGGACTCGGGGACCACGTAGGCGACCAGCCGCGCGGCGCCATCGGTAGGCCCGGATCGCGCGAGCACGACCGCGGACGCGACCCCCGGAACCGCGGTGAGGGCCGACTCGACCTCCCCCGGCTCCACCCGGAATCCGCGGATCTGGACCTGGGAGTCGCTGCGCCCCAGGAACTCGAGCTCGCCGTCCGAGGTCCAGCGGGCCCGATCGCCGGTGCGGTACATCCGCCCCGCGGGACCGAACGGGTCGGCGACGAAGCGTCCCGCGGTCAGCCCGGTCCGTCCCCGGTATCCCCGCGCCACCTGCGCGCCCGACACGTACAACTCGCCCGCGACCCCGAGCGGTGCGGGACGCAGGCGCTCGTCGAGCACCCATACCCGCACCCCGGGAAGTCCGCCGCCGATCACCGACCCGGTGGGGCGCGGCCCGGTGACCGCCGCGACGTCGATCACCCGCCAGGTCACGTGCACACAGGTCTCGGTGATGCCGAACATGTTCACCAGAGCCGGTGCGGCGCACCCGTGCCGGTCGACCCAGGGGGCGAGGCGGTCGACGTCCAGCGCCTCGCCGCCGAACACCACCCAGCGGAGCGCGAGGGTGCCGCCGTCGGCCGCGGCATCGGCCCGCGCGAACTGGTAGAACGACGACGGCGTCTGGCTCAGCATCGTCACCGACTCGGCCACCAGCAGGCGTCGCAGCTCGTCCGGGGACCGTGCGGTGTCGTACTCGACGACGACCAGCCGGCCGCCGAACCCCAAGGCCCCCCACAGTTCCCACACCGCGAAGTCGAACGCGAACGAGTGGAACATCGTCCACACGTCGGCCGCGCCGAAGCCGAGCACGGCGCGGGCTCCGGTCAGCAGCGTCACCGCGTTCCGGTGGGTCACCGCGACGCCCTTGGGCCTCCCGGTCGAACCCGACGTGTAGATCACGTAGGCGACGGAATCCGCGTGCAGCGGACCGGTGCGGTCGGCGTCGGTCACCGGCGTTGCGCTCAGGGAGTCGAGCTGCGCGCGGATGTCGGGGTCGTCGAGACGCACCACGGGTGCACCGGCAACCAGGTCCCCCGGCACGCTCGCGTCGACCAGCACGCAGGCAGGTGCCGCGTCGTCGAGCATGTATCCGATTCGCGCCGCCGGATACGACGGGTCCACCGGCAGGTACGCCGCACCCGACCGCGCGACCCCGACCAACGCGGCCACCAGGTCCGCCGACCGATCCATCATCACGGCGACCACCGACTCCGGACCGATGCCGCGGTCGATCAGCCAGCGCGCCAGCCGGTTCGAACGCTCGTCGAGCTTGCGGTACGTCACCCGCATGCCCGGGGCGACCACGGCGATCGTGTCCGGGTCGGCGGCGGCCGCCGCCGCGAACAGGTCCGGCAACGTCCCGGCCGCCGCGGCGGCCGGCACGCGTCCGCGGGCGAGTTCCGCCGCCTCCTCGCGAGCGAACGCCCCCACGATGTCGATGTCCCCGACCCGGACGGACGGGTCGGCCGCGACCGCCGCGAGCACCCGGCCGAACATGTCCGCGAGTGCCGTCACGGTGGATTCGTCGAACACGTCGGATGCGAACAGCACGTCGCCCGTCAGTCCCGCCGGAGCGCCGGAGTCGTCGAATCGCTCGCCTATCCCGAACTGGAGGTCGAACTTCGCCTCGCCCATGTCGACGTCGAGCACCTCGACCGTCAGGCCAGGCAGCCCGACGCGGGGCCGGTCGACGTTGCGGAACTCGAGCATCACCTGGAACAACGGGGCGTACGACGTCGACCGCGCCGAGGCCGACCTCTCGACGAGCCGCTCGAACGGCACGTCGGCGTGTGCGAAGGCGTCCACGTCCGCCTCGCGCGTCCCGGAGAGCACCGCGTCGAACGGCGCCGCCGGATCGACCGCGGTGCGCAGCACCAGGGTGTTCACGAACATGCCGACCACGTCGTCCAGTTCGGCCTGGCCGCGCCCGGCGACCGGGGTTCCGACCACGACGTCGCGGCCGGCCCCCACTCGGGACAACAACACCGCGAGTGCGGCGTGCACCACCATGAACAGCGTCGAATCGTGCCGGCGCGCGAGTTCGGTGAGCCTGCGGTGGACGCCGGCTTCCACCGAGAGCTCGACCCGCCCACCGCGCGTCGAGCGCCGAGGCTCGCGCGGACGGTCCAGCGGCAACCCCGTCACCGGCGGCGCCCCCGCGAGTAGGTCCTCCCACCAGGCAATCTCGCCGGCGACGGGCGAGTCCGGGTCGTCCCGGGAACCCAGCGTCGCGTGCTGCCACACGGCGAAGTCCGCGTACTGGACCGGCAGCGGTCCCCAGCCCGGTGCGGCGCCGCCGACCCGGGCCGCGTATGCCGTCGCGACGTCACGGGCCAGGGGTCCGACCGAGAACCCGTCGGCCACGATGTGGTGGACCACCAGCACGAGGACGTGCTCGTCCGGCCCGGTCCGCAGCAGGCGCACCCGCACCGGGACCTCGCGTGCCACGTCGAATCCTTCGTGCACGATCTCCCCGACGCGGGCGGTCACCCGGTCCGCGGTGACCGGCGCCGGCGTCAGGTCCCCGACCACGCCGGGTGCGGGCACCGTCACCTGGGACGGGCCGGCGGCCGAGGACGGGAACACCGTCCGCAGCGAATCCTGCCGCTCCACCACGTCGACCAGGGCCCGCTGCAGGGCCGGCTCGTCGAGTCTCCCCGAGAGCCGCAACACCATCGGCACGTTGTACGCGGCCGACGCCGGATCGAACTGGTTGACGAACCACATGCGTTCCTGTGCCAGCGACAGCGGGATGCGGTCGGGCCGGACGCCCGTGCGCAGCCCGTCCCCGGGCAGTGCGGCCGCGGCCGCACACCGCGGCGCGAGCGCAGCCGCGGTCCCGCAGTCGAACAGGTCTCGCAGCCCGATCCTGCTGCCCAGCACGCGGTTGATCCGGGCCACCGCCCGCGTCGCGCTGAGGGAGTTGCCGCCCAGCGCGAAGAAGTTGTCGTCGACGCCCACCGTGTCGATGCCGGTCACCTCGGCGAACACGGTGACCAGTGCCGCCTCCGTGGCGTTGCCCGCTTCCCGGAATCGCGGTGTCAGCGAGGCGAGTTCCGGTTCGGGCAGTGCGGCGCGATCCAGCTTGCCCACCGGGGTGAGCGGGACCGCGTCGAGCGTCACCACCGTCGTCGGCACCATGTGCGCCGGCAGGCGCCCGCCCGCGAAGTCCGTGAGGGCGGCGACGTCGACGCCGTCCGCGGAGTTCGGCACGACATACGTCACCAGCATCGGGTCGCCGGCTTCGCGTGCCCGCGCGGCCGTGACGGCGAACCCGACCGCCGGGTGGGCGGCGAACACCGCGTCGATCTCCCCGAGCTCGACACGCAGACCCCGCACCTTGACCTGGAAGTCGCTGCGGCCCAGGTAGTCGAGCGCTCCGTCCGGCCGGCACCGGACGACGTCGCCGGTGCGGTACACCCGGCTGCCGGGCGCGCCGCGCGGGTCCGGGACGAATCGCGCGGCGGTCAACGCGGCGCGCCGGTGGTATCCGCGGGCCAGTCCCGCGCCCGCGATGTACAGCTCACCCGGCACGCCGGCCGGGACCGGTCGCAGGAAGCCGTCGAGGACGAGCAGGTCGGTGCCGTTCACCGGGCCCCCGATCGGCACCCGCGCCCCGGGCACCAGGGGCGCGCTGATCGTCGTCAGGATCGTCGACTCGGTCGGCCCGTATCCGTTGAGCATCGTTCGTCCGGGCGCCCAGTCGGCCACCAGTTCCGGGCCGACGGCGTCGCCCGCGACTACCAGCACGTCGAGGTCGTCGAGGCGGTCGGGCTCGACGGTGGCGAGCACGGCAGGCGTAATGCAGGCGTGGGTTACTCGCTCCCGGCGCAGCAGTCCGGCGAGATCGGCCCCGCCGTACACGCGCGGCGGCGCGATCACCAGCGTCGCGCCCGCGGTCGCGGCCTGCAGCAGCTCGAGGACCGAGACGTCGAAGCTGGGCGAGCACACGTGCAGGCAGCGCGCCGCGGCCGGAATCGCGTAGTGGTCGCGCTGCGCGGCAAGCAGGGACGACAGGCCGCGGTGGGTGACGCTCACACCCTTCGGCCTGCCCGTCGATCCCGACGTGTAGATCAGGTACGCCACGTCGTCGACGTGCACCGGACTCGGCCGCTCCGCGTCGTGGACGGCTTCCGCCGGCCGTGCGTCGAGGTCCGCCTCGCAGTCCGGATCGTCGAGCACCAGCCAGTGCACGGAGTCCGGCATGCGCCCGTGATCGGCGTCGAGCACCAGTCCCACCGCGGCGTCGGAGTCGGTGAGCATGTGCTGGACCCGGGCTGGCGGGTAGGTCGGATCCACCGGGACGAACGCCGCACCGGTCTTCGCCACCGCCCACACGGCCGTCACCGAACGCGCCGACCGCGGCAGGGCGATCGCAACCACCGCTCCCGGTCCCGCCCCCGCATCGATCAACTGCCGCGCCAGTCGATTCGACTCCGCGTCGAGGTCCCGGTACGACAGCCGCGCGTCCTCCGAGTCCACCGCGACGGCGTCGGGCTCGATCCCGGCCCCGGCGACGAGGATCTCCGGCAGGGGGCGCGGCGGACTTGCCGCACCGCCGCGGATCGGCGCGGCGGCGGCCCGCTCGTCCGCGGACAGCAGGTCGACCCGGGCGACGGGGTGCGCCGTCTCGTGTGTCACGGTCGCGAACGCGCACCGCAGCCGGTCGGCGATCGATTCCACCTCGGCCGGGTCGAGCAGGTCCGGCCGGTACTTCAGGACCAGCCGCAGGCGCTCGTCCATGCTCGCGAGCACGGTCAGCGGATAGTGCGTGGCGTCGAAACCCTCGACGCCCGCCACCCGCAGGCCGGCGACGTCGGTGTCGCTCGCCAGCGCCGAGCGGTCGACGGGGTACGACTCGAAGACCGTCAGGGTGTCGAACACCGCCGCCGGACCCGCCTCCCGCTGGATGTCGGCGAGCCCGACGTGGTGGTGGTCGAGCATCGCCGCCTGCTCCGCCTGCACGCGGCTCAGCAGCTCACCGACGGTTTCGCGGGGATCGAACTCGATCCGCACCGGCACGGTGTTGATGAACAGCCCGATCATCGACTCGATCCCGGGCACCTGCGGCGGACGGCCCGACACGGTCGCACCGAACACCACATCGGTGCGGCCGGTCAGGACCGCGAGCGCCAGCGCCCAGGCGACCTGGACGACGGTGTTGACCGTCACCCCGCGCTCCCGGGCGGCCGTCGCCAGCGCCTCGGTCTCCTCGGCGGGCAGCGTCAGGGTCACCTCCCCGGGTTCGGCCGGAGCCGCGCCACCGTCGTCCCGCGGCACCAACAGCGTCGGCCCGTCGACGCCGGCCAGGGCCCGGCGCCACGCCTCGACGCCGGAGGCGTGGTCCTGCGCGGTCAGCCACGTCAGGTAGTCCCGGTAGTCGCCCGCCGGGGGCGGCTCCCGGTCCGCGGCATAGAGGGTGAGCAGCTCCTCGAGCAGCAGCGGCGTCGACCAGCCGTCCAGCAGGATGTGGTGGTGGGTGAGCAGCAGCCGGTACTCCTCCGTTCCCGTCCGGGTCAGGGTGAAGCGCAGCAGCGGTGCGCGGTCCATCACGAACGGCGTCGCCCGGTCCGCCGCGAGCAGTTCCCGCCAGCGTTCCCGACCCGTCGCCCCGTCGAGTCCGGACAGGTCGATCTCATTCCAGGGCACCGGAATCCGGCCCTCGACGACCTGATACACGTCGCCGGCGTCGTCTTCCACGAAGCACGCCCGCAGGTTCGGGTGACGATCGAGCAGAGTCCGCGCGGCCCGGCGCATCCGCTCCCGCGACGGTCGGCCGTGCAGCTCGACGACGAGCTGGACCATGTACGCGTCCACCGATCGCTCCGCGAGACGGGCGTGGAAGAGCAGTCCGGACTGCAGCGGGGTCAGCGGCCAGACGTCGGTCAGCCCGGGCCGGCGCGCCTCGAGGGCGTCGATCGCCGTCTGGTCGAGCGGGACGAGAGCGACGTCGGACGGGGTGAGACCGCCCGCACCGGGGCTGTGGGCGTACGCGGCGAGCGCACCCAGCGCCCGGTGCCACAGGTCGGCGAGCCGGTGCACGTCGTCGGCATCGAGAACTCCGGTCGGGAACGTCCAGGACGACTGCAGGACGGCGCCTCCCGGCCGCGGCACGAGCCCGGCCGCGATGTCGACGACGGCCGTCACGGGCATCCGTGGTTCCTGGGCGCCGCCGAGCCCGTGCCGCCGGGTGGGCAGCCACGCCTGCGGATCGTCGCCGGCGCCCGCCGTGACCCGCCCCAGGTAGTTGAGGACGATCTGGGGCTCGCGCCACCCGCGCACCTGCGGGCCGGGTTCCCCGGCCAGTCCGCGGAGCAGCCCGTACCCGATCCCCCGGTCCGGGATCGCCCGCAGCGCCTCCTTCACGAGCTTGACCGCCGCGCCCGCCGCCGCGCCCCCGGTGAACGCCTCGGCGAGATCGATCGACGACAGGTCCGGGCGCACCGGCGACAGCGTGGTGAACCAGCCGACCGTGCGCGTCAGGTCCGCACCGGGCACCGCCGGCTCCTCCCGCCCGTGCCCCTCGACGCCGAGCAGGACGTCGGACCGCGGGGCGCCCCGCTCGCCGCGCCAGCGGACCACCGCCATCGCGAGTGCCGTGAGCAGCCCGTCCAGCACGGCGGCGTGGAGCGACTCCGGCAGCGCGGTGAGGACGGCATCGGTGACCTCGGGCGGCGCCTCCAACGTCAGCACCTCGCTCGTGGCCGCGACATCGCGCGCGGGATCCAGCGGCCGCGACCCGATCGTCGGGTCCGGGCCGCCGAGAATCCGCTCCCACATCGGCAGTTCCGGGACCCGCTGCGGGGCGAGCTCTTCCAGCGCGATCGCCCACCGGCGCATCGACGTGCCCACCGGCGGCAGCGCGGGCACCCGCCCCTCCGACGCCTGCGCCCACGCCGATGCCAGGTCTGCCACCAGCACGCGCCACGACACGCCGTCGACGGCGGCGTGGTGGACGACCAGCAGCAGCCGTCCGGTGCCGGACGGCCCGTCGAACCACACGACCTGCACCATCGTGCCTGCGGCCGGATCCAGGCGGTCGGCCGCGGCATCGGCCGCCGCGGCCGCGCGGACGTCGAACGCGGCGTCGTCCACTGAATCGACCTCGATCCGCGTCACCACGTCCCGGGCGGTGACGCCCCCGACGCCGGGAACCGTCATTCGCCAGCCACCGGGGCGAGCGGAGCGACGGGGTGTGTCACCGTCGGTGTCACCGTCGCGGCTGAGCCGGGCCCGGAGCATGTCGTGCGTGTCGAGGACGGCCTGCACCGCGACCTCGAGCGTGGCCCGGTCGACTCCGTCGGGCAGCGCCAGCAACACCGACTGGGAGAACCGGTCGATCCGGCCGGCGCTGCGGCCGAGCATCCACGCGAGGATCGGGGTGAGCGGCACCTCCCCGACACCGCCGCCGGGCAGTTCTTCGAGCGTCGACGGCCGGGGGGCGGAGTTCGAGTCGGCCACCGCGGCGAGCCCCGCAACCGTGGGGTGATCGAACACGTCACGCGGTGTGAGAGACAGCCCCGCCGCCTTCGCGCGCGCCACCAACTGGATCGACATGATGCTGTCGCCGCCGAGGACGAAGAACGAGTCCTCCGTCCCGACGGTGCCGCGCCCGAGAAGGTCCGCGAACAGCCGGCCCAGGGTCTCCTCGGCCGCACCGGACGGCGCCCGGCCCACCGACACCTCCGCCCCGTGGTCGGGCGTCGGCAGGGCCGCCCGATCGAGCTTGCCGTGCACGGTCATCGGCAGCTCGGGGAGCACCACGATGTGTGCGGGGACCATGTACCCGGGCAGCCGCGCCGCGAGGGCCTCGTGCAGGCGCGCCGTGTCCACCTCCGCCCCCGCGGCGGCCACCACGTACCCGACCAGCCGGTCTCCCCCGCGCCCGACCGCACGCACGTCGGCCACCGCCTGACCGACGGATCCGTCTGCCGTCAAGCACGATTCGACCTCACCGAGTTCGATTCGACTGCCGCGCACCTTGACCTGACGGTCGCCGCGTCCCAGGCAGACCAGCCGACCGCCGCCGGTCCAGCGCACGAGGTCTCCCGTGCGGTACATCCGTTCGCCGGAATCCCCGCCGGGTTCGGCGACGAACCGGCCGGCCGTCAGCCCCGGACGCCGGTGGTAGCCGCGGGCCAAAGCCGGGCCCGCGAGGTACAGCTCGCCGGGCACCCCGACGGGTACCGGCTGCAACCTGCGGTCGAGCACTCGCACGCGGAAACCCGGTGCCGGGCCGCCTATCGTGACGGGATCGCCCGGGAACAACGGGTCGCTGACGCTCGCCGCGACGGTCGCCTCCGTCGGCCCGTACGCGTTGTACATCCGCCGTCCCGGGGCCCAGCGGGCCACCACGTCGGGCGGGCACGCCTCACCGCCCGACAGCACGCACTCCAGGTCGTCGAGTCCGGCCGGATCCGTCGCCGCGAGCGCCGTCGGCGTGAGCATGCAGTGGGTCACCCGCTCGGCCGCGAGCAGATCTCGCAGCTCGCCGCCGCCGTACACGGCGGGCGGCGCGATCACCATGGTCGCACCCGCACCGAACGCGAGGAGCAGCTCGAGGATCGATGCGTCGAAACTGGGGGATGCGCAGTGCAGTGTCCGGGAGCGGGGCGTCGTCCGGCACCGCCGCTGCAGGTGGTCGGCGAACGCCGCGAGACCGCGGTGAGTAACCGTCACGCCCTTCGGAGTTCCCGTCGATCCGGACGTGTAGATCAGGTAGGCCGCGTCGTCGAGCCGCAGCCGAGCGGTCCGTTCGGTGTCGCGGATCGGTGCGGCGGCAGCGGGTTCGCCGATCAGGCGATCGGCGTCGAGCGTCCACCAGCGCGGCTCGTCGGGCAGGGCGTCCCGGGACCGCGCGAGCGTCAGCCCGAGGATCGCACCCGAGTCGTCGAGCAGGAAGGCGAGCCGCTCCGCCGGGTGCGCCGGGTCGACCGGGACGAAGGCGGCCCCGGTCTTCGCGACGGCCCACAGGCCGATCACGAACTCGACGCTGCGGGGCATGGCCAGCGCCACCACCGACCCCGGGCCGACGCCCGTGTCGATCAGGCTGCGGGCGAGCCTCGTCGACACGCGGTCGAGGTCGCGGTAGGAGATCTCCCGGCCGTCGAATCGGATCGCCGGCGCGTGCGGATCGATCGCCGCGCCCGCCGCGAGCACCGCGGCCAACGTGCGCGGCGGCGCGCCCGGCACCCCCTCCACCGCGGTGAGGGCGGCGCGCTCGGCACCGTCGAGGATGTCGATGTCCGCCACCGGCAGGTCCGGGGACTCGGCCGCCGCCTCGAGGATCCGCACGAACCTGTCGGCGAGGGTCCGCGCGGTGGCCTCGTCGAACATGTCGGTCGCGAACACCAGGCCGGCGGCCATTCCCGCTCCGCCGCCCGCGGCGTCGAACTCCTCGGCCACGGTGAGCTGCAGGTCGAAGTTCGCGGCCACCTCGCCGGGGTCGAGTGCCGCCACCCGCAGTCCCGGCAGCGCGAATTCCGGCGGCGCGATGGTCCGGAACTCGAGCATCACCTGGAACAACGGCGTATGCGCGTGCGAGCGGGGCGGATCCAGCGCGTCCACGACCCGTTCGAACGGGATGTCCGCGTGCATGAACGCGCCCAGATCGGTCTCCCGGACCCGGTGCAGCAGCTCACCGAACGAGCAGGCGCCGCCGACATCACAGCGCAGGACGAGGGTGCCCACGAACATCCCGACGAGGTCGTCGAGGGCGGCGGCGCCGCGGCCCGCGATCGGGGTGCCGATCGCGATGTCGTCGGTGCCGGCGAGCCGGGACAGCAGGGCGGCCAACGCCGCATGCACCACCATGAACACGCTTGCATCGCGGCTGTGGGCGAGCGCGATCAGGCTCCGGTGCAGCCGCTCGTCGACCGCGAACTCGACGCGCCCACCGGACTGCGAGCGGTCCGCCGGCCGGGGCCTGTCGCTCGGCAGGTCCAGTACCTCGGGCAGGCCCGCCAGTGTGGCGGTCCAGTAGTCGAGCTGACGGGCGAGCGGGGACGACGCGTCGTCCTCGCTTCCGAGCCAATCGCGCTGCCACAGTGTGTAGTCCGCGTACTGCGCGGTCAACGGCGGCCACTGTGGCGCGCCGCCGCACAGGCGCGCCGCGTACGCGGCGGCCACGTCGCGTGCCAGCGGGTTCAGCGAGAAGCCGTCGGCGAGAATGTGGTGCAGCACCACGGTGAGCACGTGGGTCGTCTCGTCGACCCGAAAGAGGCTTGCCCGCAGCGGGACCTGTTCCGCAACGTCGAAGCCGCGTGCCACCGTCGCCCGCACCCGGGAGCGCAGGTCGTCGGCATCGAGCACCCGGGCGACCTCGAGTCCGGACTCCGCGAGCTCGGCCGGCAGGATCTGCTGACTGGGCCCGTCGTCGGTGAGGGGGTAGACCGTGCGCAAGGATTCGTGCCGGGCGACGACGTCGCCGAGCGCGGCCCGCAGCGCCTCGGCATCGAGGTCGCCCGACAAGCGCAGCGAGAACGAGATGTTGTAGGCCGGGGACTGCGGGTCGTACTGGTTGACGAACCACATCCGCTGTTGCGCCGGGGACAACGGGATCCGGGCCGGCCGGGCACCCGCGCTCAGCGGTGGCCGGCGCACCCCGCTGCCCTCCCCGCCGACCCGCCGGGCGAGCTCGGCGACGGTCGGGCCGTCGAAGACGTCCCGGATGCCGAGCGCGGCGCCGGTCGCGTCGTTGACCCGGGCGACCAGTTGCGCCGACACCAACGAGTTGCCGCCGAGCGCGAAGAATCCGTCGCCCGCGCCGACCCGATCGACACCGAGCAGATCGGTGATCACGCCCGCGACGATCTCCTCGACCGGGTTCCGCGGCGCGACGTAGGAGTGCTCGGCGACACCGGGTGCGGGCATGCTCGCGCGATCGAGCTTGCCGTGCGCGGTGACTGGCAGCCGGTCCAGGATCACCACCGCCGACGGCACCATGTAGCCCGGAAGCCACTGGGCGACGGACGCTCTCACCTCGTCCGGATCGAGGACCGCACCGCCGTCCGGCACCGCGTACGCGACCAGCCGGATCCCGACGGGGCCCGCGTCGGCGACCACCGCCGCGGACCCCACCCCGGACACCGCAGCGAGTGCCGACTCCACCTCCCCGAGCTCCACCCGGTATCCGCGCACCTGCACCTGGTGGTCCGAGCGGCCCGCGTACTCGAGCGTGCCGTCCACCCGCCACCGGCCCAGGTCGCCGGTGCGGTACATCCGGGTGCCGGCCCCGGCCGGGTCTGCAACGAACCGCGCGGCCGTCTCCCCCACGCGACTCGGGTAGCCCCGCGCCAGCTGCGTGCCCGACACGTACAGCTCCCCCACCACCCCGGGAGGCACCACGTGCAACCGCTCGTCGAGCACACGCACCCGCAGCCCCGGCAGCGGGCGGCCGATCGACCCCCGGCCGCGGCCCACCGAAGACCTGGTCAGCGGGTCGTGGGTCACGTGCACGCAGGTCTCGGTGATCCCGTACATGTTCACCAGCTGCGGTGTGGAATCCCCTCGGCGCGCGAACCACGCGGTGAGCCGCGCCGGGTCCATCGCCTCCCCACCGAAGATCACGTACCGCAGCCGCAGCACCGCGGCGTCCCCCTCGTCGGCGCGTGCCCGTTCGGCGTCGGCCAGCTGGTAGAAGGCACTCGGGGTCTGGCACAGCACCGTGACCGCCTCGCCCTGCAGCAGCCGCAGGAGGTCCCGTGGCGAGCGAGCGGTGATCTGGTCGACCAGCACCACGGTGGCGCCGTGGATCAGCGCTCCCCACAGCTCCCACACCGCGAAATCGAAGGCGTACGAATGGAACATCGTCCACACGTCGTCGCCGTCGAATCCGAACAACTCCTGCGCACTGCCGAACAGCGTGGTCACACTTCGGTGCGACACCGCCACCGCCTTGGGCCGTCCGGTCGATCCGGACGTGTAGATCACGTATGCGAGCGAATCCGGGTGCAACGGCGCGGTCCGGTCCGTATCGGTCACCGCCTCGGGCGACAGCTCGTCGAGCGCGGTCGTCACCCGGGGATCGCCGAGATCGACAACCGGAATGTCGTTGCGACGCACAGCCGAACCGTTCTCGGCACCCTCGACCAGGACGCACACCGGCGATGCGTCGGTGAGGATGTAGGCGATGCGGTCCGCCGGATAGTCCAGGTCCACGGGGACGTAGGCGGCGCCGGTCGTGAGGACCGCGAGGAGTGCGACCGGCAGATCGTCCGAACGCGCCGTCGCGACGGCCACCAGAGAGCCCGGTCCAACGCCGTGACCGATCAGCAGGCGAGCCAGCGTGTTCGCGCGCGCCGCCAGCTCGGAATAGCGGACGCGCCTGGCACCGGAGACGACCGCGCAGGCGTCCGGGCTGCGTGCCGCGGCACTCGCGAACAGCTCCGGCAGTGTGGCCGCCGGCACCACGCGGCCGGGCCGCTCCCGCGCCGCGAGCGCCCTTTCCCGCTCGTCGGTGATCACGATGTCGCCCACGACCGCGGTCGGGTCGCCGGCCGCCACGGCGAGGACCCGCACCAACCGGTCGCCGATCCCGGCCACGGTGGCGCGGTCGAACAGGTCGGTTGCGTACTGCAGGGCCACGGACAGGCCGGCGGCGCGACCCGAGTCGTCGAACCGTTCCCGCACTCCCAGCTGGAGGTCGAACTTGGCGACACCCGGATCCACCTCGACGGCCTCGGCGGACAGTCCCCGCATCGCCACCGTCGTCGGCGCGCCGTGCTGGAACTCGAGCAGCACCTGCACCAGCGGCGCGTACGTGGGCGACCGGTCCGAGGCGAACTCGTCGACCAGCCGCTCGAACGGCAGATCGGCATGGGCGAAGGCTCCCAGGTCGGTCTCGCGCACCTGTGCGAGCAGGTCGGCGAACGTGGTCTCGGGACGGACCGTGCTGCGCAGGACGAGAGTGTTGACGAACATTCCGACGATGTCGTCCAGTTCGGGTTCGCCGCGGCCGGCGACCGGTGTGCCCACGGCGACATCGGACCCGGCGCCGAGCCGGGCGAGCAGCACCGCGAGCGCGGCGTGCAGGACCATGAACAGCGTGCAGCCGTGCTCGCGCGCGATCCGGACCAGGTCACGGTGGACCCCGGCCTCCACGTCCAACTCGATCCGGTCACCGGACGCGGTCGTCCGCGGGGATCGGGGGCGGTCGTGCGGCAGCGAGATCGCCGCCGGAAGGTCGGCGAGCCGGTCACCCCAGTAGGCGAGTTGCCGGGCGGCGAGCGACTGCGGATCGTCCTCCGCCCCGAGCAGTTCGTGCTGCCACAGGGCGTAGTCGGCGTACTGCAGCGGCAGCGGATCCCAGTCGGGTGCGCGACCGGCCACCCGCGCGGCGTACGCCGCCGCCACGTCTCGGGCCAACAGCTCGACGGACTGCCCGTCCGCCGATATGTGGTGCAGCACAACGGCCAGGACGTGTCGACGCGACCCGGTCCGCAGCAGCACGATTCTCAGCGGAACCTGCGCCCGGACATCGAACCCGGCGGCGGCCGTCGCCGCGACCGTCTCCGCCACCCGCTCCGGGTCCACAACAACGGGTGTCAGGTCCACTGCCACGTCCGACGCCGGCAGGATCACCTGGCACGGCCCCCTCGCATCTGCCGGGAACACCGTCCGCAGGGCCTCGTGCCTGTCGATCACGTCGTTCAACGCGGTCTGCAGCGCCGCACGGTCGAGCTCGCCCGTGAACGTCACGGCGAACGGAATGTTGTAAGCCGGCGACGCAGTGTCGATCTGGTTCACCAGCCACATCCGCTGCTGCGCCGGGGACATCGGGAGCCGGTCCGGGCGGTCCCGCGCAACGAGCGCAGGTCGCTCCCGCACCGGCCGACCGGGGTCGGCGTTCTCGAGGATCCGATCGACGTGGTGAGCCAGTCCCGAAACGGTCGGTTCCGCGAAGAGGTCACGCACGCTCAGCCGCACCGGCAGCGCCACATTCACCCGTCCGATCACTCGCGTGGCGACCAGGGAGTCGCCGCCGAGATCGAAGAAGCTGTCGGCGACACCGACGTGTTCCTCGCCGAGCAGATCCGCGAACGCCGCCGCGACCGTCTCCTCCGTCTTGCTGCGCGGCGCCTGATATCCGGCGGACGTCCCGCGGAAGCGCGGTTCCGGCAACGCGCTGCGGTCCAACTTGCCGGCGGGGGTCAGCGGGACCCGGTCGAGTGTGACGAGGGCCACGGGCACCATGTACGCGGGCAGCGACTCGGCGGCGTGAGCGAGGAGCTCGGCCTCGTCGATCTCGGCGCCTGCCGCGGGTCGCACGTAGCCGACCAGCACGACGTCCCCGGAGGGACGGGTGTACCCGGTGGTCGCCGCGAACGCGACACTCGGATGCGACTGGAGCACGGCATCGACTTCACCGAGCTCGATCCGGAAGCCACGGATCTTGATCTGGAAGTCGCTGCGGCCGAGATACTCGAGCTCGCGCGCGGCCGTGTTCGCGGTCGCGCCGCTCGCCCGAGCATGCCACCGCACCAGGTCGCCGGTCCGGTACATCCGCCCGCCGGTGGCACTGAACGGGTCCGCCACGAAATGGTCCGCGGTCTGTCCCGGCCGGTGGTGGTAGCCGCGGGCCAGCCCGTCGCCCGTCACGTACAGCTCCCCCACCGTCCCCTCCGGCACCGGCTGCAGCCGCCGGTCCAGGACCATTTCGCCGCATCCGCGGGACGGCCCGCCGATGGTGACGGCGGCGCCGGGCCGCAACGTGGTGCTGATGCCGGCGACGACGGTGGTCTCGGTCGGGCCGTACGCATTGAACATCCGGCGACCTGCTCCGCGGGAACGCGGGTGTGTCGGCGCGCCGCGGGAACCCGGGGGTGTCGGTGCAGCCCATTGCCGGACCAGTTCGGGCGGACACACGTCACCGCCGGTGACCACGCAATCGAGGCTGTCGAGTCCGGCGGGATCGACGGATGCGAGCGCGGCGGGGGTGACGAAGGCGTGCGTGACCCGCTCGCGGCGCAGCACGTCCGCCAGTTCCGCGCCGCCGAACACGTTCGGCGGGACCACGACCATCGTCGCGCCGGCCCCCACCGCCATCAGCAGTTCGAGCACGGACGCGTCGAAGCTCGGCGAGGAGAAGTGCAGGGTGCGGGAGTCCGCGGTGATCGCGAACCGTTCGCGTTCCTCCGCGGCGAGGTTCGCCAGCCCGCGATGGGTGACCACCACGCCCTTGGGCACCCCCGTCGACCCGGAGGTGTAGATCAGGTAGGCCGCGTCGTCGAGATGCACCGGCCGGGTCCCCGCGACGCGGGAGAACGGGGGGTCCGGCCGCGCGATCGGGTCGTCGAGGACCAGCCACGTGGTGGTCTCGGGCAACCCGTCGCGGTGAGCGCGGACCGTCAGGCCGATTCCGGCGCCGGAGTCGGAGAGCATGTGCTCGATCCGGTCCACCGGGTAGTCCGGGTCGACGGGCAGGAAGGCGGCCCCGGTGCGCGCCACCGCCCAGACCGCGGTCACCGACTCGACCGAACGCGCAATCGCGAGGGCCACAACGGAATCCGGACCGACTCCGTGATCGCGGAGGCGGCCGGTCAAGCTGTCGGCGAGCTCGTCGAGTTCACGGTAGGAGAGCCTGCGCCCGTCGGCGACGACCGCCTCGTGGTCCGGATCGACCGCGACCGCGTCGGCGAGGATCTGAGCGAGGGTCCGCGGAGCGACGTCGGCCGGACCCTCCACCGGGGTCAGACCCGCGGTCTCTTCAGCGGTCAGGATGGGCACGTCCCCCACCGGCCGGTCCGGATCCTCGGCGACACCGGCGAGCAGGCGCTCGAACCGGTCGATCAGGGCGGTGACGGTGTGCTCGTCGAGCGCGGCGTTGTCGTAGGTCAGTCGCGCGTCGATACCGGCAGGCGCGCCCTGCGCGGTGAAGTGCTCGGTCAGGTCGACCGTGAGTTCGGTGTCCTCGGGAGCGATCGCGGCGGACGGGGCGGTGTGGACGCCGAACGTCACGCGAGGCCGGGGCGCGCCCAGCGTCTCGACGACCCGCTCGATCGGGGTCTCCGGGTGCGCGAAGGCGCGGCGCTCTCTTTCGCCGGTCTCGAGCACCAGGTCGGTGAACGCGGCGGACGGGTCGATCGGGGTGCGCAGCGCCACGGTGTTGCGGGTGGAGGTGCTGTCGGGCCGGGCCGGCACCGGGGCGGCGACGACGATGTCGTCGACGTCGGTGAGCCTGCTCAGCACCGCGGCCAGTGCGGTGTGCAGCATGGTGAACGGCCCGACGTCGAGGCCGCGGGCTAGCGCCGTGGCCGCGGTGTGCAGGTCGCGGTCGAGTACGCGCGCGACCGAGCCCCGACCGGTCCGGCCGGTCGGCGCCGGGCCGGCGCGGGGCAGCACCGCCGATTCCGGCTGCCCGGCCAGCTCCTGTGTCCAGAAGGCCAGCTCGGCGGTCTCGCGCCGCATGCGCTCCCCGATCCGGGCCGACTCGGCATGGAGGTCCGACACCACGGTGTCCGGCTCGGCGGCGAGCAGGGCCTCGACGAGTTCGACGAAGCGCCGGTGATGGGTGCGCAACTCCTCCTCGCCGTATCTGTTGGGGTTGCCGCGGAAGTCGACGAGCGTCCGGGCGGGCGAGCCGCTCTGGTAGATGTTGACCAGCAGGTCCCGCATTGGTCCGGAGGTCACGATGTGGTACTCGCCGACGATCGACCCGAGGGTGATCTCCTGGCGGAAGAGCATCACGTTGACCATCGGCCCCGACAGCCCCTGCCGCGCGCCGGTCAACCCGGCGTCGCGCCGGATGTCCTCGAGGCTGCACCTCTGGTGACGCAGCGCGCCCATCAGTTCCAGCTGCACCCGCCGCACGAGGCCGGCGACGGTGTCGTCGGGATCGACGGTGATCCGGAGCGGGGCGACGTTGACGAGCATGCCGCCGGAATGCTGTAGCGGCGCGGTGGTACGCGCGGACACCGGTATGTTCACCAGGACGTCGCGGCTGCCCGTCATCCTCGACAGGTAGCAGGCGAACCCCGCAATCAGTACGGCCGCGGACGTCGCGCCGACCAGGGCGTCGGAGGAGTTCAGCCGATCGAGCGCCGCGTCGGTCAGCTGTGTGCTCTCCAGCCGGCTGCGGGCCGCGGCCGGGCCGTCCCGGTGCGCGAGCGTGGAACCGCCCTCGATCCCGCGCACATGCTCCGCCCAGTACTCCCGGTCGCCCTCGAACCGGCTCGACGAGCGGTACCTCTGGTCCAGCTGGTAGAGCGTGCGCAGGTCGAGAGCCCGGTTCGGTTCCGGCTCGACACCCTTGGATGCGGCGGTATAGAGGGCCGCGATCCGGTTCAGCATCGTCATGCCGCTGTAGCCGTCGAGCGCGACGTGGTGAATTCGCGTGTACCACAGATAGTCCCTGTCGCCGACCTGGAGGATGGTCATCTCCACCAGACGGTCCCGCGTCAGTTGGATAGGGGTGACGTAGTCGTTGTCGATCCACGCATGCGCCGCGCCGAGCGGGTCCTTCTCCTGCCGGAAGTCGAACAACGCGATCGAGGTGTCGATCGAGTGGTCGACCATCTGGCTCGGTTCCCCGCCGGTGTCCACCAGACGCAGGAACGGCGACTGGAACTCACGGGCCGCGGTCACCGCCGTCGAACGCAGCAGGTCGAGGTCCACGTCGCCGTGCAGTTCCACGTACTGCGCAATGAAGATCGGCGCCGTCGGGCTGAGCTGCTGACCGAACCACACGCTTCTCTGGACCGCAGACAACGGAAACGCGTCCGAAGAGCCGTACGGTTCGTGTACGACTGCCGGCGGCTGCGCGGCGTCGCGGTGCGGATCAGGCGATGAGAAGTTCTTCATCCGGATCCTCACGCAGTGGAAATCACTTCATTATCGGCACAGGCTGCCCGTTCAGGGTATAGGGACGCGGCGGTCGTCGCCTCAATTGGTCGACGCGAGGAACTGGTCCTTCACGGTGTCGCGGGTGGCGACCGGCGGTGTCAGAACGGCGGCCAGGGAATGGTGCGACGGCCGAACGGCATCGGCATCACCGGATCCGCCAGCAGCGCGGCGGCCCGGGCCCGCAACGCGTCCACCTCGTCGCCGGTGATGTGTTCGTGCAGCCGGTCCGCCAGCTCGCCGTCCAGCCGGCTCGCGAACATCTCGATGTCCGGCAGCAGCGCGCCCTCCACCGGCTGGCCGGCCCAGCCCCACAGCACGGTGCGCAGCTTGTCGTCGGTGTGCAGGCAGATGCCGTGGTCCACCCCGTAGACCGAGCCGTCGACGCCCTCGAGCGCGTGCCCGCCCTTGCGGTCCGCGTTGTTGAGCAGCACGTCGAGCACCGCCATCCGCTGCAGACGCGGGTCGTCGGCGTGGATCAGCGCGACCTCCTCGCCGTCGCTGTCCTCGGCCCGCAGCACCTCGAACCAGCCCGGCGGCACCTGGTCCGGCGGGCACACGTCGACCAGGTCGAGGCGCTCGCCCAGCTCCCCGGTCGGCTCGGGCGTCTCCACCCACTCCTGCACCATCCCGGGGCCGTACGGCCCGTCCCGCAGGACGGTGCGCGGGATGACGCCCCACCCGGTCGCCTCGGACACCAGGTACGACGCCACTTCCCGCCCCGCGAGGGTGCCGTCCGGGAAGTCCCACAACGGCCGCTCGCCTCGGATCGGCTTGTACACGCAGCGCAGGCTCTTCCCGTTCGAGGAGGCCTCGCAGACCAGCGTCGCGTTGCTCGCGGTCACTATCCGCCCGAGTACCGTCAGTTCGCCCGACACGAGCAGGTCGGTGTCACCGGGGTCGGGGAGATCGGCGGTCAACGGTCAGTTCTCTTCGGTGGGTTCGACGGCGTGGCCGAAGGTGGCCCCGCGCCGGTAACCGTTGGTCCGGATGCAGATGTGGCCGTCCGGGGCGAGCGGTTCGCCGCAGAGCGGGCACGGCGCCCGGCCGGCGGCGATCACCCGCACCGACCGCAGGGCGAACTCCCGGGCCTGTTCGGGTGTCAGGAACACGCGCACCGCGTCGGGGCCCTCGTCGACGTCGTCGAGGACGACGGACTCGTCGACCTCCGACTCGCTGACCGCGAGCAGTTCGACCACCACCGCGCCGGCGTCGGAGTCCCAGCCCAGCCCCATCGTCCCGACCCGGAACTCGGAGTCCACCGGCATCACCAGCGGACTCAGGTCCGCGAGGTCGGTCTCCTCCGGCGGGATCGCGGTGCCGAACCGCCGGTGCACCTCGTCGAGCAGCAGGCCCATCCGGTCGGCGAGCACCTGCACCTGCTGCTTCTCGAGCATCACGCTCACCACCCGGGAGTCGTGGATGGCCTGCAGGTAGAACACGCGGTCGCCCGGTTCACCGACCGTTCCGGCGATGAATCGATCGGGGGTGCGAAATACGTGAATCGCTCGGGACATCTGCACCTCCACCTGTTCGAATCAGCTGCTCACTGGTCATTCGGGATCGGTCCCGCCCTCATTATCCGCTTTTCCATCGGTTCCCACCCCTCCCCCTGGCACCGCGTCCGACGCGCCGACCCCCGCGCCCTTCGCCGGCCCGGCGCCGTTCAGCCCGGACAGGTCCGCGCCGGTGTCGTTCATCCGCAGCACGAACGGGCGTGTCGCGGTGTACCGCACGACGCTGATCGACGCCGGTTCGGCGACGATCCGCTGGAACCCGTCCAGGTGCGCGCCGAGAGCGTCGGCCAGCACCGACTTGATCACGTCGCCGTGGCTGCACGCCACCCACAGCACGTCCTTGCCGTGTTCGGCGGCCAGCCGGGCGTCGTGTGCCCGGACCGCGGCGACCGCCCGGGCCTGCACCTGCGCCAGCCCCTCGCCGTCGGGGAAGACCGCCGCGGACGGGTGCTGCTGGACCACCTTCCACAGCGGCTCGCCGAGCAGGTCCTTGATCGGCCGACCGGTCCACTGCCCGTAGTCCACCTCGACGAGCGCGTCGTCGACCACCGGCGTCAGGCCGCGGGCGCCGGCCAGCGGGCCCACGGTGCTCTCGCAGCGCAGCAGCGGCGACCGGACGATTGCGGCGAGCTCGAGCGCGGCGAGGCGCTCGACCACCGAGGCCGCCTGCTCGCGGCCGCGGTCGTCGAGGTCGACGCCGGGGGTTCGGCCGGCGAGCGTTCCGGAGGTGTTGGCCGTCGACCGCCCGTGCCGCAGCAGAATCACCGTCATGGCATCAGCCTAGGTGGCCGCGATCACGCCGGTGCCGAGCAGTCCGAACAGCACCAGGCCGAGGATGATCCGGTAGCCGACGAACCAGTACATCGAGTGGTTGACCACGAACCTGAGCAGCCACGCGATGGTCACGTACCCGATCGCGAAGGCGATGAGGGTGGCGACGATCAGCTGCGCGCCGCTGGCGTTGAGTCCCTCACCCGCCGGTTCGAAGGCGTCGGGCAGGCTGAACAGGCCGGCCGCGGTCACGGCGGGGATCGCCAGCAGGAACGAGTAACGGGCGGCGGCCTCGCGGGTGAGCCCCAGGAAGAGGCCGGCGCTGATGGTGCCGCCGGAGCGGGAGACGCCGGGGATCAGGGCCAGCGCCTGCGCCGAGCCCATGATGACGCCGTCCTTGAGGGTCAGCCCCTCGATCGGCCGCCGCTTGCTGCCGTAGTACTCGGCCGCCGCGATGACCACTGCGAAGACGATCAGCATGGTGGCCACCAGCCACAGGTTCCTCGCCCCGGTCCGGACCTGGTCCTTGAACAGCAGCCCGAGGATGCCGACCGGGATGGTGCCGACGATGACGTACCAGCCCATCTTGTAGTCGTGCCCACGCCGGCCCGAGTCGCGCAGGCCCCGGAACCACGCCATCGCGATCCGGGCGATGTCCCGGGCGAAGTAGACCAGCACCGCGGCCTCGGTGCCGAGCTGCGTCACCGCGGTGAACGAGGCACCGGCGTCCTCCTGCCAGAGCACCTCCGAGACGATCCGCAGGTGCCCAGAGGACGAGATCGGGAGGAACTCGGTCAGGCCCTGCACGACGCCGAGGACGATGGCCTGAATCCAGGTCATGGACTCGCCGATCACCGGTCGGCTCCAAAGTGGTTGGCGGCGAGGGCCGCAGGGATGCTGGCTCGAAGATTCACGGAGTGCACCGTACCGGGCGGGTCCGTGCGGCGTTCGCGCCGTTGCGGCACTACGCTCCAGAACTTGTGGTGAGTATCTGATGCGGCAGCGCGCGGTCGGTAACAGCGGTCTCCGAGTTTCACGACTCGGCCTCGGCACCCTGGCGTGGGGCCGTGACACGGAGGGCGACGAGGCGGCGGCCCAGCTCATCGGTTTCACCGAAGCCGGTGGCAACCTTGTCGATTCGTCCCCGTTCTACGGCGGCGGCGTCGCCCAGCGGATCCTCGCCGAACTGCTCGACGACGTGATCCCGCGCACCGAACTGGTGATCTCGAGCAGCGGCGGCATCCATCCCGGCCGCGACGGCGTGGACTGCTCGCGCCGCGCACTGCTCGGCCAGTTGGACGCGACGCTGCGCGAACTGGGCACCGACCATCTCGACCTGTGGCAGGTGGCCACCTGGGACCCGTTCACCCCGGTCGACGAGGTGGCGTCGACGCTCGAGTACGCCGTCACGAGCGGCCGGGTCCGGTACGTCGGCGCCCGCGGCTACCTCGGCTGGCAGCTGGCCACCGCGGCCGCGGGCACGCCGCTGGTGGCCACCCAGGCCGAGTACTCGCTGCTCGCCCGCGGGGTCGAGGACGAACTCATCCCGGCGGCGGACCACCACGGCGTCGGACTGCTGGCCGCGGTCCCGCTGGCCGGCGGCGTGCTCACCGGGAAGTACCGCGACGGCATCCCGGCGGACTCGCGGGGCGCCTCCGAGACCGGCGCGGAACTGGTGGCGGGCTACCTGACCGAGGAAACCGCCCGGGTGGTGGAGGCGGTCGTCACCGCCGCCGACGGACTCGGCGCCTCGCCGCTGGCCGTCGCGCTCGCCTGGGTGCGGGACCGTCCCGGGGTCACCAGCGCCATCGTCGGCGCCCGGGACTACGCGCAGCACACCGGCGTGCTGGCGTCGGAGGAACTGGAGTTGCCCGCCGCGATCTCGGCGGCATTGGACGACGTCAGCGCCTGACGGGCCCCGCCCGCCTACTCTGGGCACCGTGCACGCCGAGGAACAACGACGGCGGTTCGCCGCGGCGCGGGTGGCACGGATGGCCACCGTCACCGCCGCGGGCCGCCCACACCTGGTGCCACTGGTGTTCGCGACGGCCGACGGCCTCGTGTACTCGGCGGTGGACGACAAGCCGAAGTCCACCCGCAACCTGCGCCGGCTCGACCACATCACGGCCACCGGCAGGGCCAGCCTCCTCGTCGACGAGTACGACGAGGACTGGAACCTGCTGTGGTGGGTCCGCGTCGACTGCGAGGCCCGCGTGGCCGACGCCACAAGCCCCGAGGGCACCGCCGGCGTCCGCGCCCTCGTCTCCAAGTACCCGCAGTACACGACCCTTCCCCCGACCGGTCCGGTGATCGTGTTCCGTCCCGACCGGTGGGCCGGATGGTCTGCCACTGCAACGCGTTCCGGAAGGGCAGGCTAACCTAGTGACAACTCGAGGCCCGCGCTCCGCGACGGTATCGACAAACCAGACCAACCCACGGGGAGATGAGCATGACGACGCTTGACGCGACCGATACCACGGCGCCGGGCCTGGCCGAACGAATCAGGACCGAAACCGACGCGGCACACAGGAACACGGAGCAGTCCCGCTTTGTCGGCGACCTGCTCGCCGGCAAGCTGACCCCGGCCGCCCACGCCGCCCTGATCGGCCAGACCTACCTGGTGTACCTCGCACTCGAGGCCGCCGGCCGGGCCAAGGCGAGCGACCCCGTCGCCGCGCCGTTCATCGGCGAGGAACTGCTGCGCACCGAGGCCCTCGAGGCCGACCTCGAGTTCCTGCTCGGAGACGGCTGGCGTGAGCAGGTCACCGCGCTGCCTGCAACCGCCCGCTACATCGAGCGGATCGACGAGGTCGCGTACGACTCGTCGACGGGTTTCGTTGCGCACCACTACATCCGGTACATGGGCGACCTGTCCGGCGGCCAGATCATCCGGCGGATGCTCGAGCGCGCCTACGGCTACACCGTCGACGGACTCCGGTTCTACATCTTCGACCAGATCGAGAAGCCCAAGGTCTACAAGGACGAGTACCGCGCCAAGCTCGACGCGGCCCCGCTCTCCGAGCAGGAGCAGCGGCAGCTCATCGACGAGGTGAACCTGGCGTACCAGCTCAACGGCGACCTCTTCGCCGCGCTCGAGGCCGACATCGAGAGCTACCTCGTCAAGTAACGCCTTCCTGCCCCACGGCAGGAGATCTCAGGCTCGAACCGCACCAACCCGCGAAAGGAGGATGGCACCTGTTGCTCCTCGGCACGAGGAGTACCGGCGCCAACCATCCGATGATCAATCACCGCCGCCGTGTCCTCGGCGCACTCGCCGCAGTCACGGTGATCATGGTGACCGCGGGGTGCGGCTCGCAGGACGACGCCGCCACCGGCGGCCAGACCGGGCGCAGCACCGCCACCCTGGCGAGCCTGGACCCGCAGCCGATCGCGGACAACCCGGCCGCGACCCTGCCGGTCACCGTGACGGGGGCGGACGGGGTCGCGGTGACGATCACCGACACCAGTCGCATCGTCGCGGCGGACCAGTACGGCACGCTGACGGAGACGGTGTACGCGCTCGGCCTGGGCAAGAGCCTGGTCGGTCGCGACACCGCCTCCGGGTTCCCGGCCGTCGAGTCGGTGCCGGACATCACGCCCGGCGGGCAGTCGCTGTCCGCCGAGGCGATCCTCAACCTGCGCCCGACCGTGTTCCTCACCGACACCAGCATCGGCCCACGGGCCGTGCAGGAACAGTTGCGGGCGGCGGGCGTGCCCGTGGTGTTCTTCGACCCCACGCGGACGCTGGCCGGTGTCCCCGACCAGATCCAGGCCGTCGCCGACGCCCTCGGCGTGCCCGCGGCGGGCGCCGAACTGAGCCGGCGCACCGCCGACCAGATCGCGGCCGCGACGACCAAGGCCCCGACCGACGGCACCCGGCCCAAGATCGCCTTCCTCTACATGCGCGGCACCGCCATCACCATGATGGCGGGCCCGGGCTCGGGGGCCGACTCGCTGATCGAGGCACTCGGCGGCGTCGACGCCGGCACCGCGGCGGGCCTGACCCAGCAGTTCCAGCCGATCACCAGCGAGGCGATGATCGCGTCCGCCCCGGACGTGTTCCTGATGATGTCGAACGGCCTGGACTCCATCGGCGGACTCGACGGGCTGGCGAAGATCCCGGGCGTCGCGCAGACCCCCGCCGGCCGCAACCAGCGGGTGGTGGACATGAAGGACAGCGTGCTGCTCAGCTTCGGTCCTCGCACCGGCGACGTCCTCGACGCGCTCGCCACGGCGCTGTACACCCCGTCGGCCCCGTGACGACCACCGCCGACCCCGTGACCACCACGACACCACCGACCACTCCCGCCCGCCGCCGGTTGCGCGGCGGGACGGTCCTGCTCGCGCTGACGTTGCTGCTGCTCGTGCTGGCGGTCGCGTCGGCCTGCATTGGGCAGGTGCCTACCGGACCCGCCGAGGTGGTGGGCAGCATCCTGCACCGTATCGGCCTCGACATCGGGCCGATGCCCGCGCACCCGAGCGGCGAGGTCACCCTCTGGCAGGTGCGCTTCCCGCGGGTGACGCTCGCGGTGATCGTCGGCGCCGCACTGGCCTGCGCGGGCGCCCTGCTCCAGGGTGTGTTCGCCAACCCGCTGGCCGAGCCCGGCGTCATCGGCGTCTCCGCGGGCGCGGCGGTCGGCGCCAGCCTCGTCATCGTCACCGGCGGCGCGTTCGTCGCGGGCACCGCGGTGGCCGCGGGCGCCTTCGTCGCCGGCCTGGTGACCACCGCCCTGGTCTACCTGCTGGCCCGATCCGAGGGCCGCACCGAGGTGGTGACCCTGGTCCTCACCGGCGTCGCCATCAACGCCTTCGCCGGCGGACTCATCGCGTTCTTCACCTTCGTCGCGAACCCCGCCGCCCGCGACCAGATCGTGTTCTGGCAGCTCGGCAGCCTCAACGGCGCCACCTGGGGCGCGGTCGCGATCGTCGCGCCGATGGCGGCGGTCGGCATCGCGGTGAGCATGGCGATGGCGTCCAAGCTGGACCTGCTCGCGCTCGGCGAGAGCGCGGCGGCACACCTCGGGGTGAACGTCGAGCGGCTGCGTCAGCTCGCGGTCGTGGTGGTCGCGCTCCTGGTCTCCGCGTCGGTGGCGTTCACCGGGATCATCCTGTTCGTCGGCCTGGTGGTGCCGCACCTGATGCGGATGGTCGTCGGACCGGCGCACCGGATGCTGATCCCCGCCAGCGCACTGTGCGGGGCGATCGTGCTGCTCGCCGCCGACCTCGGCGCGCGCACCCTGGTGCCCAACGCCGACCTCCCGCTGGGCATGCTGACCTCGCTGATCGGTGGCCCGTTCTTCTTCTGGATGCTGCGGCGCACCCGGCACCAGCAGGGTGGTTGGGCATGAGCGCGCTCGCCCGCCGGATCCAGGACCTCCTCGCCCGCGAACTCCCGGTCCCGACCGCGCCCGCGCCCGGCGAGGTCAGCCTGCGCGCCGTCGGCGTCAGCGTGGACCGCGGCCGGCGCCGGGTGCTCGAGTCGGTCAGCCTCGACGTGCGCACCGGTGAGGTGCTCGCGCTGGTCGGCCCGAACGGCGCGGGCAAGTCCACCCTGCTGGCCGCGCTCGCCGGAGACCAGGCCGTCGTGGCCGGCACCGTCGAACTCGACGGCAGGCCACTGTCCGAGTGGACCGGCACCGACATGGCCCAGCGCCGCGCGGTGCTCCCCCAGCAGCACACCGTCGGGTTCTCGTTCACGGCACGCCAGGTGGTCCAGATGGGCCGGGCACCGTGGACGCGAACCGTCCGCCGCGACGAGGACGACGACGCCGTCCGCGAGGCGATGGCGACCTGCGACGTCGACCGGTTCGCCGACCGCCCGTTCGCGGCCCTGTCGGGTGGCGAACGCTCCCGGGTGGCGCTGGCCCGGGTGCTGGCCCAGCGGACGGGGACGCTGCTGCTCGACGAGCCGACCGCGGCCCTGGATCTCGGCCATCAGGAGGCGGTGATGGGCCTGGCGCGCGAACGCGCTCGCGCGGGGGCGGCTGTGGTGGTGGTGCTGCACGACCTCGCGCTGGCGGCCGCGTACGCCGACACCGTGGCGGTGCTCGAGGCCGGTCGCCTGGCCGTGCACGGCAGTCCGGCCGAGGTGCTGACCGAGACCTTGCTCACCCGGGTCTACGGCCACCCGGTCGAGGTGCTGGCGCACCCGGAGACCGGCGCCCAGCTGGTGCTGCCGCGCCGCGGCGGCGGGTAGCGAGACAGCTCAGAACACGTCGATCACGGCACTGAGACGGCTGAGGATCGCGCGCACCGTCAGCCCACCGCTGCCGGCCGGCTCCGTCCGCTCCGCGGTGGCCACGGCGTCGCGCACCACCGCAGCCACGCTGCGTTCGTCGGTGAGATCGACGTCGGTGACGGCGAATTCGGCCGTGGCCACGACGTCGGAGCTGTCGGGCACGTCGGTCTCGAGGTCGCGGCGGTACACCTCGACGCGCAGGGTGCTGCGGCGGACCCGGAAGGCGAAGACCTCGCCGTCCGGGTTGCGGCCGAACCCGTGCGCGTAAGCGCCGACCGTCAGGTCCTCGAGGACGAACTGTGCGGCCTCGTCTGCGTCCATCGCGTGTCCTCCACCGAGTCGACCGGCGCCTCGTGTTGGCAACAACGGTAGCCGTATTTGTTCCGCACGTCCGAGTCGGATTCTCGCCCCCGAACCGAATCAGGGATGCTATGGGGTGGAGATGGTGTCCGGCCGGTCGCCGGTCGCGGGGACAAGCCCGCGCCGGCCGCTGCCGAACGCCGAGTGGCGACAAAGGAGACATACATGCGGGGACCGGCGGCACGCACCACGACCGTTCTGGCGGGAGCGCTGTTACTGCTGGTGACCGGCTGTTCCTCGGACAGCGGCGGGGAAGACATGAAGACGATCGACTCGGCCACGGCGGCCGTCTCGCCTGCCGCCGCCTCGCCCGCCGGCACCCTTGTGCCGCTCGGACAGCCCGTCGGCGCCACCGCTTTCGACGCCGCGACGGGCACCGTGGCGCTGCTCACAGACGACGCGACACACCTGCTGCTCTACCCCGCCGGTGACGTCGCGGCGCCGCCGCGGGACATCACCCTCCCGGGCGGCACCGCATCGCTGTCGGACCCCCGCGACGGCGTGCTGGCGGTGCCCGCCGGCCGTTCCGTGGTGAAGGTGAACGTCGGCAGCGGCGAGACGACCACGGTCGACGTCGACGGCGAGGTCCGCTCGGCCACCCTGCTCGGCGACGGCGGCATGGTCGTCGGGACCGCGGACGGTGCCGTGCTCGAACTCGACGCGAACGGCGCTCAGACCGGCAAGGTCTCGGGCTTCGCCTCGGTGGACGCCCTGGGCGTCACCGGCGACCAGGTCACCGCGCTCGACCGTCGCCAGACGTCCGTGACGAACGTGATCATGGACGAGGGCCAGGGCATGGCGCTCCGGGCGGGCGAGGGCGCGACGAACCTCGCCACCGATCACTTCGGCCGGGTGCTGGTCACCGACACGACCGGCGGCGAACTGATCGCCTTCACCACCGACCCGCTGATGATGCGTCAGCGCTTCCCCGTGCCGAACTCGCCGTTCGGCGTGACGGTCGACCAGAACACCAACCTGGTCTGGGTGACGCTGACCGGCACCAACGAGGTGGTCGGCTTCGACCTCTCCAGCGGGATCCCGGTGGAGAAGCACCGCTACCCCACCGTCCGCCAGCCCAACTCCGTTGCGGTGGACTCGAAGACGGGCACCCTGTTCGTCGCCTCCGCGACCGGCGACGGGCTGCAGCGCATCGAGACCGCCGGCCAGTGACCGCGGGCCGCACCGACGCCGACCGCGTCCCCACGCCAGGAATCCAGGGAGAACCGTTGTACCGCTTGCTGCTTCGAATCATGTTCCTCGTCCCGCCGGAACGCGTGCACCACCTGGCATTCCGGGCGATGCGTCTGGTCACGTTCTTCGGGCCGCTGCGCGCGCTGGTGGCGCGGGTGCTCACCGTGCGGGACCCTGCCCTGCGCACCCAGGTGTTCGGCGTCGACTTCCCGGCGCCGCTCGGCCTGGCGGCCGGCTTCGACAAGGACGCCACCGGCGTGAACGTGTGGGGCCCGCTGGGCTTCGGTTTCGCCGAGGTGGGCACCGTGACCGCGCAGGCTCAGCCCGGCAACCCCGCGCCGCGACTGTTCCGGCTGCCCGCCGACCGCGCGCTGGTCAACCGGATGGGCTTCAACAACCACGGTGCCGGCCACGCGGCCAACCACCTGCGGCAGCGTCGGGTCGGCGTGCCGATCGGCGCGAACATCGGCAAGACCAAGATCGTGCCCGCCGAGGACGCGGCCGCCGACTACGCGGCCAGCGCGCGACTGCTCGGGCCGCTGGCGGACTTCCTGGTGGTCAACGTGAGCTCGCCGAACACCCCCGGCCTGCGCGACCTGCAGGCCGTGGAGTCGCTGCGCCCGCTGCTGCAGGCCGTGCTCGACTGCGTCGAGGTGCCGGTGCTGGTGAAGATCGCACCCGACCTGTCCGACGAGGACGTGGACGCGGTCGCGGACCTGGCACTCGAACTGGGCCTGGCCGGCATCGTCGCCACCAACACCACCATCAGCCGGGCCGGGCTGGCGACGCCTGACGCCGAGGTCGCCGCGATCGGCGCAGGCGGACTGTCCGGCGCCCCGGTGGCCGACCGGTCGCTCGAGGTGCTGCGGCGGCTCTACGCGCGGGTCGGCGGCCGGCTCGCGCTCGTCTCCGTCGGCGGGATCGAGACTGCGGACCAGGCCTGGGAGCGGATCCTGGCCGGCGCCTCGCTGGTGCAGGGCTACACGGGCTTCATCTACGGCGGGCCGTTCTGGATGCGCCGGATCCACAAGGGACTGGCGCGGCGCCTGCGCGACGGCGGCTACACGTCGCTGTCGGAGGCGGTCGGCGCCGAACACCGGAGCTGACCCTGTGGATCCTCCCGGCCCCGATCGGGGACCGGGAGGACTCACCGGCGCGGGACTAGTGCCCGAAGGTGGCGGTCAGGGTCGCGCGCGCGATCGCGTGACTGAACAGGTTGAACCCGAGGAAGGCCGGGGTGGAGTCGGTGGTCAGTCCGTCGACGGTCTCCACGCTCAGGGCGTGCACGGCGAAGATGTAGCGGTGCGGGCCGTGCCCGACCGGCGGCGCCGATCCCAGGTAACGGTGCCCGCCGCCGTCGTTCTTGAGGGTGACGGCGCCCGCGGGCAGTCCCGCGCCCGTGCCGTCGCCGGCGTCGGCCGCCAGCGAGGTCACCGAAGCCGGGATGTTCGCGACGGCCCAGTGCCAGAAGCCGGACGCGGTCGGCGCGTCGGGGTCGAACATCGTCACCACGAAGCTCTTCGTCTCGGGCGGGAATCCGGACCACGACAGCTGCGGGGAGACGTCCTCGCCACCGGGGACGCCGAAGATGCCGCTGCGCTGCGCTGCGGGCACCTCACCACCCTCGGTGAACTGCTCGGAGGTCAGCTCGAAGGACGGCAGGTCCGGGAGCGGTCCGTACGGGTCGTGCGACATGGGGGTCCTTTCGTCGAAGGGGCGGCTCGGCCGATCAGCCGGCGTGAGACCGCTTCAGCTGTTCAACAAGAAGTGCTCGAGCACCCGGGTACCGAACTCTAGTGCGTCCACCGGAACCCGCTCGTCCACGCCGTGGAAGAGCGCGGTGAAGTCCAGGTCCGGCGGGAGCTGCAGCGGAGCGAAGCCGAAGCACCGAATCCCCAACTTGGCGAGCGCTTTTGCGTCGGTGCCGGCCGAGAGCATGTACGGCACGGTGCGTCCGTTCGGGTCGTGCGCGAGGATCGCGTCGTTCATCGCGTCCACCAGGTGCCCGTCGAAGGTGGTCTCGTAGGAGTCGAGCTTGGTGATCCACTCGCGGGTGACGTCCGGGCCGATCAGCTCGTCCACCTCCCGCTCGAAGGCCGCCTGCCTGCCCGGCAGCACGCGGCAGTCCACCACCGCCGACGCGGTCTGCGGGATCACGTTCGCCTTGTAGCCGGCCGCCAGCATCGTCGGGTTCGCCGTGTCGCGCAGCGTCGCGCCGATGATCCGGGAGACGGTGCCGAGCTTTTCCAGGGTGCCGTCGATGTCCGGCGAGCTGGGGTCGAAATCGAGACCGGTCTCCGCACTCAGCGCACCCAGGAACTCCGCCACCGAGTCCGGCACCACCAGCGGGAAGGTGTGCCGACCGAGCCGCGCGACCGCCTCGGACAAGATCGTGACCGCGTTGTCCTCGTGCAGGAAGGAACCGTGTCCGGCGCGGGCCTTCGCGGTCAGCCGCATCCAGCCGAGCCCCTTCTCCGCGGTCTCGACCAGGTACAGCCTCGCGTCGCTGCCGTCGGGCCGCGGCACGCTCAGGGAGAAGCCGCCCACCTCACCCACCGCCTCGGTGACGCCCTCGAACAGGTCGGGGCGGTGCTCGACCAGCCACTGCGAGCCCCAGGTGCCGCCCGCCTCCTCGTCCGCGAGGAAGGCGAACACCAGGTCCCGGGGCGGCACCGTGCCCTCCGCCTTGAACTGGCGGGCCAGCGCCAACGTCATCCCGACCATGTCCTTCATGTCGACGGCGCCGCGCCCCCACACGTAGCCGTCCGCCACCGCGCCGGAGAACGGGTGCACGCTCCAGTCCGAGGGCTCCGCCGGCACCACGTCGAGGTGGCCGTGGATCATCAGCGCGCCGCGTTCCGGGTCGGCGCCGCGCAACCGGGCGAAGACGTTGCCACGGCCGGGCGCACCGGACTCGACGTACTCCGTCTCGTAACCCACCTCTTCGAGCCGCGCCGCCACCCACTCGGCGCACTCCCGCTCGCCCTTGGTGGTCTCGGGCTCCCCGGTGTTGGAGGTGTCGAACCGGATCAGCGCGCTGACGAGGTCGACGACCTCCGCCTCGGCGCGGCCGCGGGCCCGTTCGGACTGCTGGGAATTCTGGGACTGCTGGGATTTCGCCATGTCGGACACCTCCCTTTCCTACCACCGCCCACCTGCCGCCATCGGTTTCCGTCGTCGAACCGACAATCCGCCTCCAAAACAGCCTTCTGACCTGCACAAACGAGACGATTTGGGGCTTTGGCCCACTCTGGGTTAATCTTTTCCAGCACGCAGCGAGAGCAGCGAGCAAGCAACACAGTGTGTGCAAGCGCGAGTGGCGGAATGGCAGACGCGCTAGCTTGAGGTGCTAGTGTCCTACTAATGGACGTGGGGGTTCAAGTCCCCCCTCGCGCACTCTGAGTTGAGACAGACGAGAAAGGCCCCGGATTTCGATCCGGGGCCTTTCTCGTTGTGCCGCAAGGACATTGGCGTTCACCTCGACATCATCACCGGCTCGCTGGGCGAGCGCGCCTGGGTCCGCGCGTGCTCCGCGGCGACCAGTTCACGCATCGCGAGTTCCTTCGCGCAGGCCAGCAGGGAGCCGACCGCGCTCACGCGCGGGAACGTCAGGCCGGTGTGGCCCACGTTGTCGTGCTCGTCGTCCCCGTCGTAGATCACCTCGCTGCCGCGCGCCAGCCATCGGGTCAGGTCGGCGACCGACGGCAACGACCCCGTCGTACGAAGGTAGAAGGACTGCAACAGCAGCACCACGCCGGTCGCGCACGCCGTCGCGTGGCTGACCCCGTACTGGATCGACTCACCGGTGTCGTTGAGGATCCCGGTGGAGGTCACCGGCGACCCCGGCGCGAACAGCGACGTCGCGCACGCGCCACCCACCTTGTGGTGCAGGCGCTGGGTGAACGGCGTCAACCGGTCCGGAGCCGTGCTGAACGCCTTGGCGCCGTCCCGGTACCGGAACGGTCCCTCGTCGGCGTCGTAGACGGCTCCCACGCTGATCGTCTGCCGGAAGATCGCCGGGTAGCTCATCCCCTGCAGGCCGCCGTGTGCGTAGTACTCGCTGCCCGCGTTCACGCAGCAGGCGACGTCGGCGTCCGCCAGTTCCTGCAGCAGCGCACCGATCGAATCACCCGGCATGTCGGTGTCGGTGGTCCGGTTGTCCGACGCGCACATCGACATGCAGACCCCGGAGATCCCGAGGGCGGCGCGGTGGTCGAGTACCCACTCCAGCCCGTCCCGGACGTCCGCGAACCGTCCGGTGCCGTCGTCGCACAGGACCTTGACCGGCACGATCCGCGCGTTGGGCGCGATCCCGGTGTGGATCCGGCCCGCGCAGACGATGCCCGCGACGTTGGTGCCGTGGCCGTTGCGGTCGGTGACGTCGGCCCGGTCGTGTCCGCCGTCGGCGGTGAAGTTGCGGCCCGGCACCACCCGGCCGGCGAAGTCCACGTGCGTCGACCGCAGGCCGGTGTCCAGCACGGCGACCGTGACGCCCGCGCCGCCGACGTTGAAGTCGCGTCGCGCGTCCGGCGCGCGCACCAGCGGATCCACCTCGGTCAGTTCCGGCAGGAACGGTCCGTCCTTCTGCAGGGGCGCAGTCACCGGCACCACGGATTCGGCGTGCAGGGTCGGGTGCATCGCCCCGCTGCCGTCGCCGATCGCCCTCTCGTTCAGTGCTCTCTCGTTCATGATCTCGGCCTCTCTCGCCCGCCGGGCGCGGCGGCCCGGCCATCCCCCGACACCAAAAATCCTCCTCGCGCCCGGCGCCGTTGTCACCAGTTGACGGCGGCCGAATCGGCTGGTGGCCGCCGACTCGGTAGGATTCGCTGCGACCAGTACGACGCGATCAGAACTGAGTTTGCAACCGATGGCACAACCAATGACAGGTATCGATCCCACCGACCTGGAGACCTGCATCCGGGTGCTGAACGCGGCCGGTGAGCTCGACTCGGACCACCCCGATTCGGTGGCCCTGCAGCGGGCCAGCGGCAAGATGTTCAAGGAGCTCAAGCGGCGTCGCCGGATCGAGGCCCGGGACGCGGTCTCCGAGGCCGACCGCGCGGTCGTCGCCGCCACCGCGACCGGCTCGCCCGAGCGCATCGACGACGAGACCGCGGGCGTACTGATCACCTCCAACGCCCCGGGCGCCACGGCGGGCACCCTGATCCGCCCGCGCCCCTGCTACATCTGCAAGCAGCGCTACACCGTGGTCGACGCCTTCTACCACCAGCTCTGCCCGGACTGCGCGGCCAGCAGCCACGCCAAGCGCGACGCCAGCACCGACCTCACCGGCCGCCGCGCCCTGCTGACCGGCGGCCGCGCCAAGATCGGCATGTACATCGCGCTGCGCCTGCTCCGCGACGGCGCCCACCTGACCATCACCACCCGCTTCCCCAACGACGCGATCCGCCGGTTCAAGGCGATGGAGGACAGCGCCGACTGGATCCACCGGCTCCGCGTCGTCGGCATCGACCTCCGCGATCCCGCCCAGGTGGTCTCGCTGGCCGACTCGGTCGCCGCCCAGGGTCCGCTGGACATCCTGATCAACAACGCCGCCCAGACGGTGCGCCGCTCCCCCGGCTCCTACTCCGCGCTGGTCGAGGCCGAGTCCGGTCCGCTGCCCGCGGGCGAACTGCCGGACGTGCTCACCTTCGGCAAGACGAGCGACGCCCACCCGGCCTCGCTGGCCAGTTCGCTGCCCGAGGCCGCGCAGTCGATCGTGCACCAGGTCAGCGAGCTGGCCTTGGTCGCGGGTTCGGCCTCCCCCGAACGCATTTCGCAGGGCATCGCCATCGACGCGGGCGGGCTGGTCCCGGACCTCGCACACACCAACAGCTGGGTGCAGACCGTCGCCGAGGTGGACCCGATCGAGCTGCTCGAGGTGCAGCTGTGCAACTCGGTGGCACCGTTCATCCTGGTCTCCCGGCTCCGCCCGGCGATGGCCGCGGCAGCGGCCCGCCGCAAGTACGTGGTGAACGTGTCCGCGATGGAGGGCCAGTTCTCCCGCGCCTACAAGGGCGCCGGACACCCGCACACCAACATGGCCAAGGCCGCGCTGAACATGCTCACCCGCACCAGCGCCAAGGAGATGCTGGACGAGGACGGCATCCTGATGACCGCCGTGGACACCGGCTGGATCACCGACGAACGGCCGCACTACACCAAGCTGCGACTGGCCGACGAGGGCTTCCACGCCCCGCTCGACCTCGTCGACGGCGCGGCCCGCGTGTACGACCCCATCGTGCAGGGCGAACTCGGCGTCGACCTCTACGGCTGCTTCCTCAAGGACTACCGGCCATCGCCCTGGTGACCTGAGCCACCTGGTGCCTCGTGCTCGAAGTCCGTTGATGGGTGCCGGGGATCCACGTGGATGCATCGGAAGGCGGAGACGTCACGGGTAGCGGTGTTCTACCTGGGACGTCGACAACGCAGCGAGGCGCCGCGTGGGCCCCGGCAACCGCGAGAAGACTTCGGGCACGGGGCACTAGGCTCGGCGGCATGACCCGCACCCGCGACCTCGACGTCGTCGTCTACGGCGCCTCCGGCTTTGTCGGCAGGCTCACCGCCGAGTACCTGGCCCGCCACGCGCCCGACGGCACCCGGATCGGCCTCGCCGGCCGCTCCCGGGAGCGGCTCGAGCGGGTGCGGGAGTCGCTGCCGGGGGCGTCGGCGTGGCCGATCCTGATCGCCGACGCGGACGACCCGGACTCGCTGACCGCACTGGCGAAGTCGACGCACGTCGTGGTCACCACCGTCGGCCCGTACGCGAAGTACGGGATCGACCTGGTGCGGGCCTGCGCCGAGGAGGGCACCGACTACACCGACCTGTCCGGCGAGGTGCTCTTCGGCCGCGAGAGCATCGACCGGTTCCACAACGTGGCCGTGGCGTCCGGGGCCCGCATCGTGCACTCCTGCGGCGTCGACTCCATCCCCTCGGACCTCGGCGTGCACGTGCTGCACCAGCAGGTGAGCGCCGACGGCGAGGGCGACCTCACCGACACCACGCTGGTCGTCAGCGCGTTCCGCGGCGGGGTCAGTGGGGGCACCGTCGACTCGATGCGCAACCTGGTCGACACCGTGAAGGTGGACCGCCACGCCCGCCGGATCGCGGCCGGCCCGTACTCGCTGAGCCCCGACCTGGCCGCCGAACCCGACCTGGGCCGGCAGTCCGACTTCGAGATGGTGAAGGGCTCGGACATCGCGCCCGGCCTCGGCGGCCGCACCGCGCCGTTCGTGATGGGCTCGACGAACACCCGGGTGGTGCGCCGCAGCAACTCGCTGCGCAAGTGGGCGTACGGCCGCACGTTCCGGTACCGGGAGGTGATGAGCGTGGGTCAGTCGGCGCTCTCACCCGTCTTCGCCGCCGGGGTGTCGGCGGGGCTCGGCGCGCTGATGGCCGGTCTCGCCTTCGGCCCCACCCGCTACCTCCTGGACCGCGTGCTGCCCGCACCCGGCGAGGGCCCGAGCGAGAAGACCCGCAGGACTGGCCATTTCACGATGGACCTCTACACCACCACCAGCACCGGCGCCCGGTACGCGGCCCGGGTGCGCGCGCAGGGCGACCCCGGGTACGCCGCGACCGCGGTGATGCTCGGCGAGTCGGCGCTGGCGCTGGCGTTCGACGGCGAGAGGCTGCCCGCCGCCGCCGGCGTGCTGACCCCGGCCACCGCCATCGGCGACGCCCTCGTCGACCGGCTCCGGGCCGCCGGATTCGAGATCAGCGTCCGGAGGACGTAGTCGCGGTGAGGGGGCCGGCTGCCGTCGACCGGGCGGCGGCCAGCACCCCGAAAACCAGCAGCGCCTGCCCGGCGACGTAGGTGAGCATCACCGCGAACCCCTCGGCCGGCGGGTGGTACCAGTCCGCGAACGCGCCGAGCGCAATCATGGAGTCGGACAGCAGGAACAGCGCCCCGCCGACGGCCGCGACCCGGCCCAGCGCCGTGCTGAGCGCGGCCATCGCGCCAAGACAGATGCCGTAGACCAGCGCGGGTACGAGCAGCGGCCCCGCACCCGGCGCGCAGGCCGCCACCAGGGCAACGATCACCGCGACGTATCCGAAAACCGCCGGTCGGCGCAGCACGCTCGCCGCGCGGTAGGGCCAGAACGCGGCGATGTACGCCAGCTGCGCGAGCAGGAAGAACCCGATCATCACGAGAAACGCGGTGTCGCCGTCCGCGAGGTCCGGCGCGGCGTCGCCCAGCCAGGACAGGCCGAGCGCGGCCAGCGTCAGCCGGACCAGCCGTGGGCGCGGCGCGGCGGTGGCCAGCGCCAGGAACCCGGCGAGCAGCGGCATCAGGAACCACTGGCTCACGTTCGCCACGCCGTCCGCGCCGACGAGCTGGGCGGCCAGGTGGGTCACCGACACCGCGGCGAACGCGCCCAGTGCGGCTGCGGGCCGGCGTCCGAAAGGTCCTGCGGGGTCGGCAATCATCTGACCAGGGTAGGGCGTGTCTCTCAACCCCACTCGGATGCACCTGGCGAAGCAATCGCGGTCCGGCAAGGCGGAGGAGAAGCCGATACCGGGGTTGTATCGGCGCCGACGACAACGCAGCGGGGCAGCGATTGGGCGCCAGGGGCGCCGAAACGGGGGTTGGGAGATACGCCCGGTCTGCGGGTATAGCGTCCAGGGATGGTGTCCGCCGAGCTGCTCCTCACCGACTACCAGAACGGCTGCGCGCTGCCGCGCCCGTCGGGTCGGGAAGTCTTCCCGCCCGCCGACGGCTTCCTCTCGTCCCGGTTGCCGACCGCCGCCCTCGCCCTGGGGTCCGTCGGCGCGCTGGCCTCCGCCGTCGACCGGCTGCTCGCCTCCCGCGGCCTGGATCCGCACCCGTGGGCGCTCGACCCGGAGCGGGTCGCCGCGTCGTTCGCCGGGGACGCGATGATGCGCATCGACGGCGAACCGGTGTCCGGGTTCGCGCCGATGTCGGGGTTCTTCGCCGCCGCCGACGGGTGGGTTCGCACCCACGCGAACTACCCACACCATCGCGCCCGACTGCTGGAGGCGCTCGAGCTCGCGGAGGACTCCGACGCGGGCGTGCTGTCCTCGCGGATCGGGACGATGTCGGCGCAGGAGGTCGAGGACCGGGCCGCCGAGTCCGGCGCCGTCGCGGCGCGGGTACGGACCGAGGCACAGTGGTCGCGGCATCCGCAGGGGGTCGCCTCCGCCGTCGGGCCGATCGTCCGGATGGGCACGCCCGGGTCTGCGCCCGGCACCGACCCGACCCCGCTGGGTCACGCCGGCCGGACCACCGATCCGGCCCGACCGCTGGCCGGGCTGCGGGTCCTGGACCTGACCCGGGTACTGGCCGGCCCGGTCGCCGGGCGGGCGTTGGCGCTGCTCGGGGCGCAGGTGCTCCGCGTCGATCCGCCGCACCTGCACGAGATCGACTGGCAGCACCGCGACACCGGCCAGGGAAAGCGGTCGGCGCTGCTGGACCTCGGCTCCGACGACGGGGCTCGGGCGATGCGCGGACTGCTGTCCACCGCCGACGTGCTCGTCACCGGCTACCGCCCCGGCGCGCTGGACCGGTTCGGGCTCGCCGAAGCGGCCGCCGGGATGGTGCACGGCTCGGTCAGCGCGTGGGGCACCGACGGCCCGTGGGCACACCGCCGGGGTTTCGACTCCATAGTCCAGGCCGCGACCGGCATCTCGCTCGCCGAGGGCGGCGAACATCCCGGCGTGCTGCCGGTGCAGGCGCTCGACCACGCCAGCGGGTACCTGCTGGCCGCCGGGATCGTGGACGCGCTGACCCTGCGCCGCGGCGACGGCTCGGGGCGGACGGTGTCGGTGTCGCTGGCCAGGACCGCCCGCTGGCTGCTCGACGCGCCCGGACGGGTCGCCGATCCGGTGACCGCACGGGCGCCCGGCCCGGACACCACGGTCACCCACGGGGCGGTCACCGCCGCCCGTCCCCCGCTTCCCGGTTGTCAGAGCTACCCGTTTCCCGCCCACGACTGGGGCGCCGACGCCCCGCACTGGGTCTGACCGATGCCGGGGTCCGACCGGGCGTCGGGTGTGGTCGGGACGGGCTCGCGAGCTGGCAGAATCAGCCGGGTGCGCGAACATCGCTACGACCTGACCGTGACGTGGACCGGCAACAGCGGCAAGGGAACTGCGGACCCTCGCGCCTACGGCCGCGGACACGTCGTCTCGGCGACCGGCAAACCGGACCTGCCGGGCAGCTCCGACCCTTCGTTCCGCGGCGACCCGTCGCGCTGGAACCCGGAGGAACTGCTGGTTGCGTCACTGTCCCAGTGCCACATGCTCTGGTTCCTCGGCCTCGCGGCGTCGGCCGGTGTGGTGGTGACCGGGTACGTCGACCACCCGACCGGCACGATGACCGAGGAATCCGGCGGCGCCGGACAATTCGCCGAGGTGACGCTCCGGCCGGAGGTCACGGTGTCGCCGTCCGCGGGCTCGGCGACCGACGTCCGCGACCGGCTCGACGCACTCCACCAGGAGGCCCACCAGATGTGCTTCATTGCGCGCTCGGTGAACTTCCCGGTGCGCCACCAGGCCCGCGTCCGGATCGGGGCCTGAGGTGACCGACGAATCGGCATGGGTCCCGCTGATCCTCGACCTCGACACCGGCATCGACGACTCGCTGGCCCTGCTGTACCTGCTGGCCAGTCCCGAGGCCGAGATCCTGACGGTCGCGAGCACCGCGGGCAACGTGCCCGCCGCGCAGGTCGCCGCCAACAACCTGGCCTGGCTGGACCTGTGCGGCCGGCCGGACGTCGAGGTCACCCTCGGTTCGCCGGTGCCGCTGACCGATCCGCTCCGCACCACCGAGGACACCCACGGCCCGCAGGGCATCGGTTACGCCGAGTTGCCCGCGTCGGGCCGGCGGGTCTCGACGCGCAGCGCGACGCAGGCCTGGGTGGAGGTGGCGCGGTCCCGGCCCGGCGAGGTGACCGGACTGGTGACCGGCCCGCTGACCAACCTCGCACTCGCGCTCCGGCTCGAACCCGCACTGCCACAGCTGCTCCGGCGGCTGGTGGTGATGGGTGGCGCGTTCAACCATCCCGGCAACACCACCCCCGAGTCCGAGTGGAACATCTCGGTGGACCCGGAGGCGGCGCAGGAGGTGTTCGCCGCGTTCTCCGCGGCGCCCGCGGACCGCCGGCCGATCGTCTGCCCGCTCGACATCACCGAGACCATCGAGATGCGACCCGAGCACCTGCGGCGCCTCGCCGCGGCCGCGGGCAGCGTGCCGGCCGAGATTGTCACCGAGCTGGATCCGCCCGGAACCCGTTCGGCCGCATCCGTTCCGATCATCCGACATCTGTCCGACGCGGTGCGGTTCTACCTCGAGTTCCACCGCGACCACGGGCAGGGCTTCCTGGCCCACATGCACGACCCGTTCGCCGCTGCGCTCGCACTGGACCCGGCCCTGGCCGAGTACCGGCCCGCCACCGTCGACGTCGAGCTCGCCGGAACCCTCACTCGCGGTTGCACGGTCGCGGACTGGCACGGGATGTGGGGCCGCTCACCAAATGTCGACGTCGCGGTCCGGACCGATCCGGACGCGTTCTTCGCCCGTCTCGTCGACCGGGTCGGCGCCTTTGCCCGAGATCAGACGGACACCGATCTGCGCACGGGTTCGGACGAATTCAGGACTTAAGTCACACCTGTCACACGCCGGGTTGTAGCGTCGGACCAAACCCCACGAGGGACAGCACGATTGGGAGGTCTGGATGATCGATCGACGAAGGCTTCTCCTGGGTGTCGCGGGCGCCGGCCTGTTGGCGGGCGGCACCACCGCCGGACCGGCACAGGCGCAGTTGTCGTCGAACTGGCCATTGCCGCAACCGACCACCCCGCCGGCGGCCTCGCCGCTGCCGCCGGTGCCGGCTCCCACCGTCGCGCCTCTCCCGACATCCGCGCCCACCACGACCGCCGCCGAGCTGCCGTTGGCACTCGTCTACCGCGGACCCGCCTCCTCGCCGGGCTGCCCGGAGTCCGCCGCCGCACTGCTGCAGACGGCGCCGCGTCCGTTCCGCACCGCGTACGTCGGACCGCAGGAGAAGCTGAAGATCACCAAGAATGTCCTCGACACGGCCACCGTCTACGTGCAGCCGGGCGGCGGCACCCTGTCCGCGGCCTGGGTCGCGATGCAGCCGTACGCCAACGTCATCCGGAACTGGGTCTCCGGGGGCGGGAACTACCTCGGGTTCTGCCTCGGCGGCTACCTCGCCGGCGCGACACCGGGTTTCAAGCTGCTGCCCGGCGACACCTGGCAGTACATCACCGCGGCCGACGCGACGGTCACGACCACCGACGCCGCTCGGATCACCGTCCTCTGGCGCGGCGAACCGCGCACCCTCTACTTCCAGGACGGCCCGGTCTTCGAGCTGAACTCGAACCACACCGCGCAGATCCTCGCGACCTACGCCGGTGGCCAGGCCGCCGCGGTGGTCGCGGACTATGCCGCCGGCCGGGTCGGCGTCGTCGCACCGCATCCCGAGGCGCACAGCGGCTGGTTCCGCAGCGACGGGCTCTCGCCCACCAACGCGATCCACCCGGAGCTCGGACACGACCTGATCGAGACCACCGTCTACGGCGGCTGACGGCACCCCGGCAGGCGCTCAGGCGAGGCCGCTCTCCCTCGCAACCCGGATCGCATCGGCCCGCGTGTGCACGCCGAGCTTGCGGTAGAGGGACTGAAGTTGGGTCTTCACCGTGTTCGGCGAGACGTACAGGCGCGAAGCAATTTCCGCGACGGTTGCCCCGTCCACCATGGACCGGAGCACAGTCGCCTCCCGGCCCGTCAGGCTGACCCTCCGGACCGGGTCCGGGAACTGCGCCGCACGCTCCTCGGCCGGCAGCGTCCGCCACGCCTGCGGCGCGGGCAGCTCGGCCGACAGCGCGTCCACCGCGGCGGCCGGCACGGTCGTCAGCAGCCCGACCGCCCCGGTCTGCTCGACGAATGCCGCCACCCGGCGCCAACCCCGGCCGGCGGCCTCCGCCTCCCCGAGGGCGAGCGATGCGGCCGACCCGAGCAGGACCGCCTCCATCCGGGTCCCCGTCCACGCGTCGCCGCGGTGCGCCAGCTCCTCGCACTCCACGGCGGCGGTGCCCGGGTTCCCGGTTTGGAACTCGACCCGGGCCCGCGCCAGTGCCACCAGCGGGTGGGACCGGTACGTTCCCGCCACCGCTGCTCGCGCCTCGGTCGCGCGCCCCAGCGCGCAGCGGAGTTCCGCCTCCACCGCGACCAGCAGCGGACCGGACACGCTCCCTGGCCTCAACCAGCGGCCGTACACCGCGACGGCACGGCGCACCCGGTCCAGCCCCTCCTCCGCGGCACCCCGCGCCAGGTCCAGCCGGCACCGCGCGTAGACCGCGAAGCCCCAGAGCTCGTCGCGATCGGACAGGTCGTCGAGCTGGTCGAGGGCCCGCGCCGCCGACGCGGTGTCGAGGCGTCCCACCCCGACCAGCGCTCGAGCCACCAGACCGGGAACCCGCACCATCGGCCCGACCCATCCGGCCGGCACCCCGAACCGGGCCTCGGCCTCGAGCCACTGGTCGGCGAGGCCGTACTCGCCGGTGAGCGCATAGTTCAGTGCGAGCGCCCCCGCCGCGTTGCGGGCGGCGAACTCGATGCCACCGAGCTCGCTGGTCCGGTACGCCCGCAGCAGATCGGTCGTCGACTCGCCGAGGTCGCCGGCGAGTTGCCGGGTGATACTCCACTGCAGCCGGAGCAGCGGCAGGATCTCGTCGACCTCGGACCGGTCCGCCGCCGCGGTGCCGGCGGCCAGGGCCGAGGTGTGAACGGCAAGGTCGACGGCGCGGCCGAACTCCCCGGCGAACCGCAGGACCATCATCTGGACCGTGTTCAGGATGAGGGTGTCTCGAAGCGAGAGCGGCGCCCGACTCCCCGCGGTGCGTCCGGCCGGCCCGGCCGCACCCGGATACGGGACCTCGACCTGGTCGGATCCCCAACGGACGAAGAGCTCACGGGCCGCCTTCACCGTGGGGAAGCCCTCGACCACCGACGGCGGCAGCGCGGTCAGGCTCTCCCGCAGCACCGTCGGCCGGGTGTGGATCATCTCCACCCAGTTTTCCCCCACGATCGACAGCGCGAGGTCCCACTGCTCCGCCTCGACCGCGTGCACCAACGCCTCGGGCAGGTCTCCGGACTGCTGGAAGTGGCGGGCCAGGACCGCGGACTCCGGGAGGCTCCGCCCACCGTGCTCCGCCCTGGCGGCCCGGACCAGCGCGGTCCGGACCGCCGGAGGGTAGACCCACTCGTCGATCTGCGGGCCCGCCGCACGCACCAGGACGCCGGACCGCTCGAGGGTCAGGAGGTGCGACCGGGCGCCGTCGCCGGTCAACGCCGTGGCGACGGCCACCGTCACAACGGCGGCGACCGAGGTCGAGAGCAGGAACGGGCGAAGCGGCGCGAGCTCGGCGTCACCGAGGAACTGGTCGGCGACGTACCGGTCGACCGCGGCGTCGAGCGCATCGGTCGAGCGGGCCCGCTCGACCTCGTAGTCGGCGCCGAACACGCGGGCCACGGCCAACGCGGACCTCACCAGCCCGGCGTGCCCACCCACCGCCGCGTGGATGCTGCGGTAGGTCCGCTCGTCGAGGACCACGCCCGACCGGGCGAAGTACTCGGCCGTCTCCGACTCGGTGAAGGACAGCTCGGCACCGACGAGCACCGTCGCCTCGAGTTCCGCGGGCCAGTGGTCCGCGAACCCCGCGCCCCAGCGCGTCGTGACGATCACCCGGGTGCCGGGCCACGACCGCAGCAGTCCGAGAATCCCGGTCCGGTGGTCCTCCTCGCGGAGCAACTCGGGCAGGTCGACGACAACCGCGGTGCCCACGCTCGGGTCGACCCGACGCAGCACCTCGTCGACACACCGCCAGTAGTCGGCCGGATCAAGGCCCGTGGCGGGCGCCGGGACCAGGACGGCGTGCAGGTGCGCCGCCGCGGGAGTCGCCAACCATGACTGCACGAGCGCGGACTTGCCGGAGCCCCGCGGACCACCGATCACCGTGAGCGGGCGCCCCTCGTCCAGTCGGGCGAACAGCCGTGGGCGCAGCGCGACCGTCGGATCGGCCACCAACACTGACCCAGCCCCAGACCTGACGACCTCACCACAGAACGTCTCGAACACCCTGCACCCCCCTCGGCCGGTCAACTGTGTGGTCGGGCGGGCGCGTCGTTCCGTTACCGCAAACCGGACATTCAGCGCATCGCCCACCCTCCACTCGAAGTTACCCGCGATGTCACTGGACGCAAACAGCGCCCAAACTTCAGGGTGATCCAGGACACTCGCAGTGGTCGAAACCGGGTGAAGACGAGGTTGAAATCTGCACCACACCGGATGGCCCCGGGTCCGTCGCATCACCCCCGACTGCCGATTCCGGCCGAATCCCAAGACCTCGGCCGAGGCGTGTTCCACCCCGACGTCGATGCCGCCAGACGCCGTACAAAACTATCCACACGCAGGCCATTCATTGCCAAACCTGGACCCACGGTAGGGATTTGGACGACCGTCCGGAAAGGGTCCACTCGCCCGCCGGGCCCGGGCGAGGCCAGCGGTCACCCATCCACTGAGACGCCACCGGCACGCCGACGACGCCCAACCCCCATGGTTCTATGGCCGTGCTGTTCGCATCAAAGTTAACCATCAAATAACTTTCGCCTGGGGGGGCCTCCTTGCACGAAGACATGACAGCACCGATGCGGCGGGTGGAGCCGAGCCCGGCCGGAGGGTCCACCTTCCGGCCCCTCAGTCGTCGGCTCAACCATGTCTTCGAGGCCACCGCCGACCTCACGCCCTCCGCCGTGGCGGTCGAATGTGGGTCCGTCCGACTGACCTACGCCCAGCTCGAGTTCCACGCCAACCAGCTCGCCCACCAGCTCACCGCGCTGGGCAGCGGGGTGGGGTCGCGGGTGGCGATCCTGCTCGAACGCTCGCCCGCCACGTACGTCGCACTCCTCGGTGTGCTCAAGGCCGGCGCGGCCTTCGTGCCGATCGACCCGGCCTCGCCGGCCGACCGGATCGCGTACATAACCGAAGACGCCGGGGTGGACCTCGTCGTCACCACCGCATCGTTCGGGCAGACCCTGTCCACGCTGCACACCAACTGGCTCGAGCTCGACACCCAGGCCGCCGAGATCTCCGGCCAGCCCGGCACCCGGCCGGACCTCGAGATCCTGCACAAGGACCCGGCCGCCTACGTCATCTACACCTCCGGTTCCACCGGAAGGCCCAAGGGCGTCGAGGTCGCGCAGTCGAGCATCTGCAACTTCCTCGACGTGGTGCCCGAGGTCTACGACGTGCAACCCACCGACCGCGTGTACCAGGGCATGACCATCTCGTTCGACTTCTCCATCGAGGAGATCTGGCCCACCTGGGCCGTCGGGGCGACGCTGGTCGCCGGCCCCACCGACTCCCGCCGGCTCGGCGGCGAACTGGCGGACTTCCTCGACGACGCCGCGATCACCGTCCTGTACTGCGTGCCGACCCTGCTCGCGACCATCCCCCGCGACCTCCCCCGGCTGCGCAGCATCCTGGTCGGCGGAGAGGCCTGCCCCCGCGAGATCGTCGAGCGCTGGGCGCGGCCGGGAAGGCGGATCCTCAACACCTACGGGCCCACCGAGGCTACGGTCACCGCGACCTGGTGCGAGCTGCTGCCCGGCCGCCCGGTCACCATCGGCGTACCGCTGCCCACCTACTCGGTTGTCATCCTCGACGAGGACCGGTACCCGGTCGCCGACGGTGAGGTCGGCGAGATCTGCATCGGCGGACCCGGCGTCGCCCGCGGCTACGTCGGCCGCCCAGACCTCACCGCGGACCGCTTCTTCCCGCATCCCTTCGCCGGACCCGGCGGACGCCTCTACCGCACCGGCGACCTGGGCCGCATCACCGACGACCGCGAGATCGAGTACCTCGGGCGCGCGGACAGCGAGGTCAAGATCCGCGGCCACCGCGTCGACCTCGGCGAGATCGAGAGCGTGCTGCTCGAGGACCCCGCCGTCGCCAGCAGCGTGGTCACCCTGGCCACCGTGGCCGGCTCCGAGCACCTCGCCGCCTACCTGGTGCTGCGGACCGGTTCGGCCCGCCAGGGCGGCTCCCCTGAACTGATCGAGCGCCTGCACCGGGAGGCGCACTCGCGCCTGCCCGACTACATGGTGCCCACGTTCGTCGACATCGTCGACGAGCTCCCGATGATGCCCAGCGGAAAGGTCGACCGGCCCCGACTGCCTGAGCCGACCGGACAGCGTCTGGCACTTGCGACCGGGCCCGTGGTGGCCGCCGCGTCGGACCTCGAGCGCACCCTCCAGGTGCTGTGGGCCGAACAGTTGGGCGTCGAGGCCGACGCCCTGTCCGTGGACGCGAACTTCTTCACCGAACTGGGTGGACATTCGCTGTTGGCCGCGCAGCTGGTGACCACGCTCCGTGAGCGCGGCGTCGACGACGCCCTCGGCATCCGGGACGTGTACGCAAACCCGACGGTCCGGGAACTGGCCGCTGCCCTGGCGCCCGCGGCCGGTCAGGCCGCGGTCGCGGCGCCGCCGGTGGACAAACTGCCCCCGCGGGTACCCCGTAGCTCGGAGGTGGCCCGGGCCGGCGGCGCACAGGGCGGGCTGCTGCTGCTCATCCTCCTGGTGGTCACCCTTCCCGTCTCGGTCGTCTACAGCCTGCACGACGGCCAGCCCTCCTTCGGCGCGCTGGTGGACCTACTCCTGGCAACCGTGCCGACGTATCTGCTGGTGCGCTGGGTACTGCCGGTACTGCTGGTCCGCCCACTCTCCCGCGGCATCGAGCCCGGCACCTACCCCCTGTGGGGCGCCACCTACCTCCGACTGTGGATGGTCGAGCACCTGATGATGCTCTCGCCCATGCCGGTGCTGAGCGGGTCCCCGATGATGGCGAGCTTCCTGCGCGCCACCGGCGCCGAGGTGGGCCGCGACAGCTACATCGGGACCAGTACGGTGCCCTTCCCCTCGATGGTGACCATCGGCGACCACGCCTCGATCGGCTACAACACCGACCTCCGCCCGTGGCATGTCGCGAGCGGCTGGGTAGTGCTCGCGCCCATCGTGATCGGCGACCGCGCCTTCGTCGCCGAGAACTGCGTCCTCGAGCCCGGTTCCGGGATCGGCGACGGCGCGATGCTCGGCGAGCAGTCCACCCTCACCCGCGGCTGGCGGATCCCGGACGGCCAGCGCTGGATCGGCTCACCGCCGTCCGAGGTGCCCGCGCTGAGCGAGAGCGTCGAGGCCATGCACGCCGCCGGACCCGCGCCGAGCTGGACCCGCCGACTGACCGCCGCTGCCTGGGGCGGCCTGGCCCTGCTGGAGCTGCTGGCCATCGCGACCATCGTGCCCAGCCTGGTCATGGTCTGGGCCGTGCTGCTCGAGTACGGCATGATCGCCGCACTGCTCGCGACGCTGCTGTCCGGCGCCGTCTACGTGCTCACCGTCTGCGCCGTGGTCGCAGGCGGCAAGAAGCTGATCCTGCCGAATCTGCCGGCGGGCGAGTACCCTGCCGCGTCCGGCCTCGGGATCCGGAAGTGGATGACCGACAAGCTCTTCGAGATGAGCCTGACCTACAACAACTCGCTCTACGCCACCCTGTACACGGCACCGTGGCTGCGCCTGCTCGGCGCCCGAGTCGGCGTCGGCGCCGAGGTCTCGACGGTGGCGCACATCGACCCGGACCTGCTCACCATCGGCGACGAGAGCTTCGTGGCCGACATGGCCAGTCTCGGTGGGGCGACGGTCTGCAACGGCCGAATGCTGTTCGAGCACACCGAGGTCGGGACCCGAGCGTTCGTCGGCAACGCCGCCATGCTGCCGAGCGGGACCCGCACCGGCGACGGCTCGCTGATCGGTGTGCTCACGGTGCCGCCCGCCGGCGGCGTGCCGCCGGACACCTCGTGGCTCGGCTCGCCCGCGATCTTCCTGCCGGCGCGTCAGGACAGCGGCGACTTCGACGACTCCGAGATCTTCAGCCCGAGCCGGGGCGTCGTCGCCCACCGGCTCTTCATCGAGTTCTTCCGGATCACGCTGCCCGCCACCGTGGTCGGGGTCAGCCTGTACTTCTACCTGCTCGGCCTGTCCCAGTTCGCCCGCAACACCGGCATGTTCGTGACCGTCGTCGTAGCCCCGTTGCTGGCGCTGGCGACGGCGTACGGCGTGGTGCTCTACGCGGCCGCGGTGAAGCGGAACATGGTGGGCACCTACGTGCCCCGCGTCGAGCCGCTGTGGGCGAAGTTCGTCCGTCGCGCCGAGTTCGCGACCGGTGTGTACGAGGCTGCCGCGGTACCGGTGCTGCTGCACCAGCTGATGGGCACCCCGTTCCTGCCCCCGCTGCTGCGCAGCTTCGGCGCCACCATCGGCCGCCGCGCCTGGATCGGCACCACCTACCTCACCGAGTTCGACCTGGTCCGGATCGGCGACGACGCCACCGTCGGGGCGGGTGTCTCACTGCAGACCCACCTCTTCGAGGACCGGGTCATGAAGATGTCTACGGTCACGGTCGGCGGCAGCGCCACCGTCGGTACTCGCTCGATCGTCCTCTACGACGCGGTGGTCGGCGACGGTGCCGAACTCGATGCGTTGTCGCTGCTGATGAAGGGCGAGCAGTTGCCGCCGCACACCCGGTGGCACGGGATCCCGGCACAGGGAGTCCGCTCGTGACCACCCGTCGTCCGCTCGCGCTGGTCTACCGCGGCGGGGCCACCGGGCCCGGCTGCCCCGAGTCCGTCGCGTCGCTGCTGCGCCGCAGTCGGTGGAACTTCGACATCCACTACGTGGGGCCCCGGGAGGAGGTCAAGCTCACCCGCGCGGCCCTCGGCGTGGCGACCGTCTACGCGCAGCCCGGCGGCGCCACCCTGGGACCGGCCTGGCGGCGGATGCGTCGGCACCGGGACACCATTCGCGGGTTCGTCTCCGGAGGCGGCCGCTACCTCGGCTTCTGCCTCGGCGGCTACCTGGCCGGGGCCACCCCGGGCTTCGACCTGCTACCCGGCGACACCGACCAGTACATCGCCTCCGCCGGGGCAGCCGTGGCCTCGACCGACGCCACCACCGTCGAGGTGCGGTGGCGCGGATACCGTCAACCCCTCTATTTCCAGGACGGACCCATGTTCGAGCTGAACGCGGCCCCTGCCGCCCCCGTCGAAGTCATCGCAAACTACGCCAACGGGCAGGTGGCCGCGCTCGCCACCGACTTCGGTTCGGGCCGGGTCGGCGTCGTCGGCCCGCACCCGGAGGCCGATGCCGACTGGTTCGCCGACTCCGGCCTGCGCACACCCGAGTCCACCGGCGTCGCCGCCGGGCTGGACCTGATCGACGCGGTGATGTGCTGACCATGAGCGTCACTCCGGACACCGCGGCCGTCTCGCAGCCGACCGCCGCTCCCCCGACCCGCAGGGCCTCGCGCCTCGTCGGCGTCGACGCCACCCGCGGGCTGGCGGTCCTGGGCATGATCGCCGTCCACTCCCTCAACGAGTACGACGACGCCGGCGAACCCACCTGGATGTTCTCACTCGCGGCCGGTCGCGCCGCGGCCATCTTCGCGGTGCTCGCCGGGGTGAGCATCGCGTTCATCTCCCGACGTCGCCGCCTGCATCGCGGCCCCGAGGCCACCGGAATCAGCGCGTCGCTGGCCGCCCGGGCGGTCGTGATCGGACTGATCGGACTGTCCCTGGGATACACCGACATCGAGTTCGGCGTGGTGATCCTGACCTACTACGCGGTCATGTTCCTGCTGGCCATCCCGCTGATCTACCTCTCGACCCGGACACTGCTGGTGTCTACGGTCGCCGCCGGACTGCTGCTGCCGGTTCTCAGTCAGGCGCTGCTGCCCCACCTGCCCGAGTTCCTCGACGAGCAGCTGAGCTTCGGGGCGCTGTTCTCCGATCCACTCGGCGTGCTCTCGACGCTCGTCTTCACCGGCGAGTTCCCCGCGTTGGTCTGGATGACGTACGTGGGCGCGGGCCTCGTGGTCGGCCGGCTCACCCTGACCTCGATCCGCGTCGCCGCGGGCCTGGCCGGTACGGGCGTCGCACTGATGCTCGGTTCCGCCGTCACCTCCTGGGCCCTGCTGAACCCGTTCGGCGGCCTCGAACACCTCGACGCCACCACCGACGACGACGTCATCGCCGAACTGCTGGCGTTCGGCGGCGACGGCACCGTTCCCACCACCACCTGGTGGTGGCTCGCGGTCGACGGCCCGCACACCGGCACCCCACTGGACCTGGCCGCGACCATCGGCAGCACCCTGGCCGTGCTCGGGGTGGCCCTGCTGCTCGGCCACGTCACACGCCGGTACCTCGCGCTGGCCGTCCGGGTGCTGTTCGTCCCCCTGGCCGCCGTCGGCAGCCTGTCGTTGACGGCCTACGTCGGCCACATCATGTTCGTGAACTCGGACTTCGACGTGTACGGACCCTGGTCCGGCTACCTGCGCCAGGTGGTGGTGATGATCGCCCTGGCCATCGTCTGGAAGGCCACCGCCGGCCGTGGCCCGCTCGAGGGACTGGTCACCGCCGTGACCAGCCGGGTGCGCCGCCGCACCGAGGACTGGGCCCGGCGCCGGTCTGCCGCGCACAGGCCGGCGTGAGTACCGGGCGTAAGCAGCTGACCCGGCGGCGGTTCCTGCTCGGTGCCGGGACGGCGGCGATCGGCGGCGCCGCCGCCGGCTGGGCACTTCACGAGCGGCCCGACGATCGACCGGTGGCGCTGGTGTACCGGGGGAAGGCGTCCTGCTCGGGCTGCTCCGAGGCCGTCGGGCGGCTCCTCGAATCGGCGCCGGACCCGTTCCGGGTCGTCTACTGCGGACCGGACGAGGACGTCGAGCTGACCACGGAAGCGCTCGCCGGCGCCGCCGTCTACGCCCAGCCCGGCGGCGGTGAGGTGCGTCCGGCGTGGCGCCGGATGCGCTCGCACGCAGCCGACATCCGGGCCTACGTCCACGGCGGCGGCAACTACCTCGGCTTCTGCCTGGGCGCCTACCTCGCCGGGACCGACCCCGGTTTCGACCTGGTGCCCGAGACCGTGCACCGCTACCTCGGGACAGCCGGCTCGGAGGTGCAGGACACCGACGACACCGTGATCGAGGTGAACTGGCGCGGCGAGCGGCGGCACATGTTCTTCCAGGACGGCCCGGAGTTCACCGGGGCCTGGGTGACCGCCCCGGAGACCACGGTGCTGGCGCGGTACCGGACCGGGACCGCCGCGGCCGCCGTCACAAGTTACGGCGCCGGCCGGGTCGGGCTGGTGGGCCCGCACCCGGAGTCCGACGAGAGTTGGTACCGCGGACCCGGACTGACCAACCCCGACGGCATCCGGTTCGACCTCGGTCACGACCTGGTCGCCGCGACCGTCGCGCGCTGACCCGCGTCAGCCGGTGGGGGTGACGGCGGGTGTCGGCGCCACGGACAACCCGGTGTAGATCTCGTCGAGAACCGTGGGCAGCAAGGCATTTGCCGTGGTCCTGCCGTCGGGCGAGAGGGTCAGATTCGTCCAGATCACCAGCGTCACGTCGTTGTCCGGGTCGTGACCGATGAAGGAGTTGAAGCCCGGAAGCTCGCCGCCGTGGTAGTACATCGCGGCGTTCGGCCCGAAACGCTGGTACGTGATGCCGTAGCCGTACTGCCGTCCGTCGGGCGAGCTCGGGTCCTCCGGCTGCAGACTGTCGAGCCACTGCTGCTGGTGGTCGGCGTCGAAGACCTTGCCCGACACCAGCGCTCGGGTCCACGTGGCCAGGTCGTCGGCCGTTGAGATCACCGCCCCGGCGGCGGTGGCGTAGGACGGGTTCTGGTGGGTGTAGTCGAGGGGTTGCAGGGCGCCGCTGCGTGCGGCGGCCTGCAAGTCGGCGGGGTACGGCTTGTCGACCATCGCGTAGGACGTGTCGCCGTACATGTAGCCGCGCGAGTAGCGCTCCGGCAGCGAGTTGTCGTCGGCCGCAGGCAACGAGGTCCGCCCCAGCCCGAGCGGGCCGAACAGCCGATCCTGCAACTGCCGGGCCAGCGGGCGTCCGCCGGCCTTCTCCGCCACCAGGCCCAGCAGCGCGTAGTTGGTGTTGCTGTACTCGAATGCCGTGCCCGGCGGAAACCCCGGCGGGTGCCGGAAGGCGATGTCCAGCACCTCCTGGGGTGTCCAGACCCGTGCCGGGTCGGCGTCCAGGGCCGCCGACAACTCCGGCGCGTCCGTGTAGCCGTAGAGCCCGCTGCGCATCTTCAGCAGCTCCGAAATGGTGATGTTGTCGCCGTCGGGCACGTCCGGCACGTAGGCGGACACCGGGTCGTCGAACCGGAGCTTGCCGTCCTGGGCCAGCAGCACGATCAGCGCCGCCGTCATCGTCTTGGTGTTCGACGCGACCCGGAAGTGGGTGCCGGTGTCCGGCGGGGTCTGCGCGCCCAGCTCGGTGGTGCCGACGACCGCGTCGAAGGTGCCCTGAGGGGTGCGGAGCTGAACCACCGCGCCGGGGACCATCAGCACCTCGGCGGCGTCCGCCACCGCCGCCTGAAATGCGGCCGGGTCGATCGGCTTCAGCGCGGCCGATGCCGGCGCGGAGACGGTGTTCGCGACGGATCGCGACGAACTGGTGGTGTCCGACGTGCCCGAACAGCCGGCGATCGCCAGCGCGGCGCACGACGTGAGGACCGCGAGTCGGGTGGCGCGTGCGTGCCGGAGGCGACGCCCGCCGTGGCGAGAGCCCGGACTGCGGTCCTTGCGGGAAACCCTCATGGTCGGCACTTCCGCCCCTGCCCCGGGCCGAGTACCGCGCCGATGAGCGGTACCTGGTGGGTCGACCTCGCGGGCGCCGTAATCCTACCGCGGCGACCCCACAGATCAGGGGCAGAGCGCCTCTGACCTGCCTCGGAGCGGTTCGGCCGGGCATGCCGAACCGACCGTCAGCTGTCGAACGCGTCCAGGATCCGGTGCGCGGCGAGTGCCGCCGTCAGCGAGCCCTCCCGCACCTGCTGCTCCACGTCGTGGCGGATCGACTTGACCTTCACGTCGTCGTCGAGCCGGCGCAGCAACTGGTCGTGGACCATGGACCAGGTCCAGTCCACCTGCTGTTGCTGTCGCTTGCGCTCGAGTTCCCCGGCGTCCCCGAGCACCTTCCGGTGCCGCAGGACCTCGTCCCAGAACTTGTCGACGCCGTCGTTCTCAAGGGCACTCATGGTGAGCACCGGCGGCTTCCACAACGCGTCGTGCGGGTAGATCAGCCGCAGCGCCCCGGCCAGTTCCCGGGCCGCACCCTTCGCCTCGATCTTGTGCTTGCCGTCCGCCTTGTTCACCGTGACGATGTCGGCCAGCTCGAGCACGCCCTTCTTGATGCCCTGCAGCTGGTCGCCGGTGCGGGCGAGGGTCAGGAAGGTGAAGGTGTCGACCATGTTCGCCACCGTGACCTCGGACTGCCCGACGCCAACCGTCTCGACCAGGATCACGTCGTAGCCGGCCGCCTCGAGCAGCACGATGGTCTCGCGGGTCGCCTTCGCGACGCCGCCGAGGGTGCCGGACGTCGGCGAGGGGCGGATGTACGCGTTGGGCTCCACCGAGAGGTTCTGCATCCGGGTCTTGTCGCCCAGGATCGAACCGCCGGTCCGCGTCGAGGACGGGTCGACAGCCAGGACCGCCACCTTGTGCCCCAACGAGAGCAGGTACATCCCGAGCGCCTCGATGGTGGTCGACTTGCCCACCCCGGGCACGCCGGTGATGCCGACTCGGATGGCACCACCGGCGTGCGGGAGCAGGCGCAGCAGCAGCTGCTGCGCCTGCTCCCGGTGATCCGCCCGGGTCGACTCGACGAGGGTGATGGCCTTGGCGAGCTGAGCCCGCCGGTCGGCCAGCACCGCGTCGCCGAGTGCGGTCAGGTCCAGGACCGGCCTAGCTGCCACTCAGATCGTGCCCCAACTGTGCCGACAGCTTCTCGAGCAGTCCGGTGGCCGCGTCCGCGATCACCGTGCCGGGCGGGAAGATGGCGGCTGCGCCGGCCTGGTACAGCTCCTCGAAGTCGCCGGGCGGGATGACGCCGCCGACCACGACCATGATGTCGGGGCGGCCCACCGCGGCGAGCGCCTCCCGCAGCGCCGGCACCAGGGTGAGGTGTCCGGCGGCCAGGGAGGAGACACCGACGACGTGCACGTCGGCGTCGGCGGCCTGGTTGGCCACCTCTTCGGGGGTCTGGAACAGCGGTCCGACGTCGACGTCGAAGCCGAGGTCGGCGAAGGCGGTGGAGATCACCTTCTGGCCGCGGTCGTGTCCGTCCTGGCCCATCTTGGCGACCAGGATGCGGGGACGACGACCCTCGGCCGCGGCGAACGCCTCGACGAGTTCGGTTGCGGTAGCGATGTTCTCCGCCTTTCCGGCCTCGTCCCGGTACACACCGCTGATGGTCCGGATCTCGGCCTGGTGACGCCCGTAGACCTTCTCGAGCGCGTCGGAGATCTCCCCGACAGTGGCCTTCGCGCGGGCCGCGTTCACGGCGAGCGCGAGCAGGTTGTTCTCCATGCCGCCCTCGGCGGACGCCGCCGCCCGGGTGAGCTCGGCGAGCGCGGCCTGCGTCGCGGCCTCGTCCCGCTCGGCCCGCAGCGCCGCGAGCTTCGCGAGCTGCTCCGCACGCACCTTGGAGTTCTCGACCTTGAGCACCTCGATGCTGTCCGGCTCGTCCGGCACGTACTTGTTGACGCCGATCAGCGGCTGGCGGCCGGAGTCGATCCGGGCCTGGGTGCGGGCCGCGGCCTCCTCGATGCGGAGCTTCGGGATACCTTCGCTGATGGCCTGCGCCATGCCGCCGGCCTCCTCCACCTCGGCGATGTGCGCGCGCGCACGGTTCGCCAGCTGGTGGGTGAGCCACTCGACGTAGTGCGATCCGCCCCAGGGGTCGATCGGCCGGGTGGTGCCGGACTCCTGCTGCAGCAGCAGCTGGGTGTTGCGCGCGATGCGAGCCGAGAAGTCGGTCGGCAGCGCGATCGCCTCGTCGAGCGCGTTGGTGTGCAACGACTGGGTGTGCCCCTGGGTCGCGGCCATCGCCTCGACGCAGGTCCGCCCGACGTTGTTGAACACGTCCTGCGCGGTCAGCGACCAGCCGGAGGTCTGCGAGTGGGTACGCAGCGAGAGCGACTTCGCGCTCTTGGGCTCGAACTTCTCGACCAGCTCGGCCCACAGCAGGCGGCCGGCACGCAGCTTGGCCACCTCCATGAAGAAGTTCATGCCGATGGCCCAGAAGAACGACAGCCGCGGTGCGAACTTGTCGATCTCCATGCCCGCGTCCAGGCCGGCACGGATGTACTCCACGCCGTCGGCGAGGGTGTACGCCAGCTCCAGGTCGGCCGTCGCGCCGGCCTCCTGGATGTGGTAGCCGGAGATGGAGATCGAGTTGAACTTCGGCATCTTCGCGCTGGCGAAGGCGAAGATGTCGGAGATGATCCGCATCGACGGCTTCGGCGGGTAGATGTAGGTGTTGCGGACCATGAACTCCTTCAGAATGTCATTCTGAATGGTTCCGGCGAGCTGCTCGGGCGTGACGCCCTGCTCCTCGGCCGCGACGACGTACAGCGCGAGAATCGGCAGCACCGCGCCGTTCATCGTCATCGACACCGACACCTGCGACAGGTCGATCCCGTCGAAGAGCTGACGCATGTCGAGGATCGAGTCGATGGCCACACCGGCCATGCCGACATCGCCGGCGACGCGCGGGTGGTCGGAGTCGTAGCCGCGGTGCGTCGCGAGGTCGAACGCGACCGACAGGCCCTTCTGTCCCGACGCCAGGTTGCGGCGGTAGAAGGCGTTCGACTCGGCCGCGGTGGAGAAGCCGGCGTACTGGCGAATCGTCCACGGCTGGTTGACGTACATGGTCGGGTACGGGCCACGCAGGAACGGCGCCGCGCCCGGGAAGCTGTCGAGCGGGTAGCCCTCGGCCTCCGCCGCGTCACGGTCGGCCTTGGTGAAGACCGGCTTGACGTCGATGCCCTCGGGGGTGGACCACACCACCTCGTCGGCGGTGTAGTTGTTCGCGGCCGCCGCCTCCGCGATGTGCGCGGCGGACTGGTCCACGGTGGGCGCCTGCGGGGCGGGCGCGGCCGGGTCCGTCAGCGGGACGTCGGCGAAGCTGCCGATCAGGTGGCCGACGCGGCTGGTCATTTCACTCCCAAGGTGTCAAGCAGGCCGGACAGGGCCGACACTGCGTCGATACGAGCGGTGAGGAAGCCGTCGGGGCGGTCGGAACCCTCCGCGTCGGCAAAGGTCTTCTCGGGACCGGCGAGCAGCACCGTCTCGATGCCGGCCGCGCGCAGCGCGTCGACCGCGGGCACACCGTCCGTGCCGTAACGCTTGTCTGTGCCGCAGAGCACCGCGACCGTGGTGCCCGCGTCCCGCACGACGCCCGGCAGGGTGCCGAGGTCGAGGGTGCCCGGGTTGACGGCCTCGATGCCGCCGGAGGCCAGCAGGTTCGACGCGAAGGTGGTGCGGCCGTTGTGCTCGGCCACCGAGCCGAGCGCGGCGAGCAGCACCTTGGGCCGCGAGCCGTTCTCCGCCAGGTAGCTGTCGGACCGGGTGCGGAGCGCCTCGAAGGCGGCGCCGTAACGGGCGACGTCGTCGAGCGGGGCGCTCGCGCCGACCGGCAGCGGCTTCTCGTCGAGGTTCGGGAACTCGTTGACGCCGGTCACCGCGGTCTTGCGGTGCGCGATGTCGGACTCGCGGGCCGCGCGGGTGACCGCGATCCGGTCCGCGACCAGACCGGACTCGAGCGCCGCGGCGAACCCGCCGTCGGCCTCGATCTGCTGGAAGAACTCCCAGGCCTTGGCCGCGATCGAGGCGGTCAGGTCCTCGACGAACCAGGAACCGGCGGCGGGGTCGAGGACCCGGCCGAGGTGCGACTCCTCGAGCAGCAGCAGCTGGGTGTTGCGGGCGATGCGAGCCGCGAAGGACTTGGAGGTCTCCAGCGTCCCCGCCGGCACCGCGGCGTCGAACGGCAGCACGGTCACCGAGTCGGCACCGCCGACGCCGGCGCCGAACGCGGCGAGCGTGGTGCGGAGCATGTTCACCCACGGGTCCCGCTGGGTCATCATCGCGGCCGAGGTGACGGCGTGCTGAGGGGCGCCGCCGAACTCGGATGCGCCACACACCTGCGCGATACGGGCCCACAGCTGGCGTCCGGCCCGGAGCTTGGCGATGGTCTGGAACTGGTCGTCGGAGGCCGAGAACCGGAACTCGACCTGGCCCAGCGCCTGCGAGATCGTGAGACCGGCGGAAGTCAGGGCCCGCAGGTACTCGAGCCCCGTCGCGATGGCCGCGCCGAGCTCCTCCGCGTCGCTGGCGCCCGCGTTGTGGAACACGGTGCCGTCGACGGTGAGCGCGCGGACGGTCTCGTCGCGGCCCGCGGCGGTCTGCGCGAGTGCCACGGCGGCGGCGAGGTCCACGTCGGCCCGGTCGGCGAACCGACTCGTCAGCGGCGCGGCGCCGAGGCTCACGGTGACCGCGGCCCGGTCGGTGACGCCGTCACCGGCGGCGGCCCGCGCATCGAGCAGCGCGAGGACCTGCTCGGCCGCGGCCGCGGTGTCCGCGCCTGCGTCGAGGGTCAGCGGCGCGAGGTCGAGGAGTACGCCCTCGAGTGCCTTCGCCACGCCGGTGGCGGGCAGCGCGTCGGCGCCGACGCTGAGCCAGACGGCGCTGATGCCGTTCTCGAGGCCGTCGAGGATCGTCTGGTTGGTGGCGGCGGGATCCGACTCGCCGGCACCGAACGCCGCGCTGACGAGCCAACCCCGGTTCACGTCACGGTGTGCGTCGCGGCCGCGGACGAACGGGAACTCGCCCGGCAGGGCGGTCTCGGCGGTCTCGTCACGGCGCGTGTACAGCGGCGCGATGGTGACGCCGTCGTAGGTCGGGGTGTCGAGGAGCCGTTCCGGCTCCGCGGGCAGCTCGGACACGTCCACCCGGCGGGCCTTCGCGAGCACCGCCGCCACCGCCTGCTGCCACGCCGCGTAGTCGCGGGCAGCCGCTTCGGCCTGTGAAGCGTGTGACACTGGAGCTTGTGACACGGTGTCTGCTTCCTCTCGGTTATTCGGGCACAGTCATTGTCCCGTGATGCTAGCGGCCGCCGAAACGGCCGCGATCGCGCGTGCCTGATTACCGCTCAGTAACATTGGCGTCGGTGGGTGAGCCGTCCCGACGGCACCAGGTAGCCTGGGCAATCGTGACAAGGTGGCTGCGCGACCCGAAGCTGATCGGGGCGTTGCTCCTGTTGCTCGCCCTCGCCGCGGCGGCGCTCCTCGTCCCGCATCCGTCGATCGACCAGATCCGCGAGTGGGCCGACTCGGTCGGCCCCGCCTTCCCCTTCGTATTCCTTGCGGTACACGCGGTCGTGACCGTCGCGCCGGTCCCCCGCACGGTCTTCACCCTCGCCGCGGGCGTGCTGTTCGGCTCGCTGACCGGCATCGTGCTGGCGGTGGCCGCGACCACGCTCAGCGCCGCCCTCGCCCTGCTGCTGGTCCGCGCGGTGGGCCGCGACGTGGTTGCCGCCCGGCTGACGCACCCCGCAGTGCAGAAGGTGGACGACCGGCTGGCCCGGCGCGGCTGGCTTGCGGTCGGGTCGCTGCGGCTGATCGCGCCGGTGCCGTTCTCGGTGGTCAACTACTGCAGCGGGGTGTCGTCGATCAGGTTCTGGCCGTTCGTCCTCGCCACCCTGGTCGCGGTGGTGCCCGGCACCATCGGCGTGGTGGTGCTCGGCGACGCCCTCGGCGGACAGACCAACCCGGCCCTGCTGGCGCTCTCCGGCGCCTGCATCGCAATCGGCGTCCTGGGCCTGGTGCTGGACACCCGAATGCCCGTGCCGGGCACCACCGTTCCGCTGTCGGAGTCGGAAGTGTCGACCGCCCTCAGGAAGGATTGAGCGGGTCCACCAGCAGGTCCATCACCGGCTCGGACGACGGGTTCGGCGGAACCGGAGGTTCGACCTGAAGTTGCTGCGGCGCCGGCGCATCCACCGACTTGTGCGCCACCGCCTCGGCCGCCGCCACCGCGCGCGCCACCGTCGGATCGGACTTGGTCTCGAACCAGCTCGCGACCTCCTCCGAGTCGTCCACCGGCGCCGCCGCGTCGTCCGTGGCACTCGGCTCGAACCGGAACACCCCGTCCTCGCCGGGCGCACCGAGCGTCTTCGCGAACCCCTTGAGGGCGTCGCCGAAGTCGCTGGGCAGCACCCACACCTTGTTCGCGTCGCCGCGGGCCATCTCCGGCAACGTCTGGAGGTACTGGTAGGCAAGCAGTTCCGGCGTCGGCTTGCCCGCCTTGATGGCCGCGAACACCTTCTCCACGGCCTTCGCCTCGCCCTGCGCCTGCAGGTACTTCGCGGCCCGCTCACCCTGCGCGCGCAGGATGCGGGACTGCCGCTCGCCCTCGGCGGTGAGGATCGACGCCTGCTTGGCGCCCTCCGCGGCGAGGATGCGGGACTGCTTGTCGCCCTCGGCGGTCTTGATCGCGGACTCCCGATGGCCCTCGGCGGTGAGGATGGTGGCCCGCTTCTCGCGGTCCGCCTTCATCTGCTTCTCCATCGACTCCTGGATCGACGGCGGCGGGTCGATGCTCTTGAGCTCGACGCGGGCGACGCGCAGGCCCCACCGGCCGGTGGCCTCGTCCAGCACGACGCGGAGCTGGCCGTTGATCGAGTCCCGCGAGGTGAGCGTCTCCTCCAGCGTCATCCCGCCCACGACGTTGCGCAGAGTGGTGGTGGTGAGCTGCTCGACACCGACGATGTAGTTGTTGATCTCGTACACCGCGGCCTGCGGGTTTGTCACCTGGAAGTAGACGACGGTGTCGATCGAGACCGTCAGGTTGTCCTGGGTGATCACCGGCTGCGGCGGGAAGGACACCACCCGCTCACGCAGGTCCACCTTGGCGCGGATCCGGTCCACGAACGGCACCAGGAAGGTCAGCTGACCGGACACCGTGCGCACGTACCGTCCGAGGCGCTCGATCACCGCCGCCTCGGCCTGCGGGACGATCGCGACGGACTTCGCCATCGTGATCACCACCAGCACGACGATCACTGCAAGAACGATGAGTGCGGCCACTGTCACAACTCTCCAGACATTTCTAGGGTCCCCTCCACACGACGGCGGTCGCGCCGTCGATCTCCATCACGGTCACGGTGGTGCCGGGCAGGTACACCTCGGTCGGGTCGAGCGCGCGAGCGGTCCACACCTCGCCGCCGAGTTTGATCTGGCCGCCGTGCTCCGCGACCTCCGCCAGCACCGTTGCCTTCTTGCCCGGCAACGCCTCGGCGTTGGTGGCCAGCAGCGGCGGCTTGGCGAAGCGGCGCAGCAGGGCCGGGCGCACGCCGAGCACGAGAACCAGCGAGGTCAACGCGAAGATCACCGCGTCCGCCCACACAGGCAGGTCGGTCACGCTGGTGACCCCCGCCGTCGCGAGGGCGCCGCCGGCCAGCATGAGGAGGAAGAAGTCCCCAGTCATCGCCTCGGCCCCTGCGAGCAAAACGCCTGCAACCAGCCAGATTATCGCCGCCACGAGTCCATCTAACCAGAATCCGGCGCCGAGCCGGTGGGCTCGCGACACCGCCCCCGGTCACCCCTCGGCGAGCGGCTCGGTGACGAAGTCCACCAGACGCTCGACCGCGCCGATCAGCGGCGCCTCGAGGTCGCGGAAGCTCGACACCGCGCCGTAGACGCGCCGCCAACCGTCCTGCGGAGTCCCCCACCCCAGTTCCCGGCAGATGCCGGTCTTCCAGTCCTGTCCCCGCGGGATCTTCGGCCAGGCCTCGATGCCGACGGCCTTGGGCCGCACCGCTTCCCACACGTCGATGTACGGGTGACCGGTGACCAGCACATGCGGGCCGAGGTTCTGCGTCATCCGCGACTCCTTCGAACCCTCCACCAGGTGGTCGGCCAGTACGCCGACCTTCCGCCCGGGACCGGGGCCGAACTCGGCCAGCCGGTCGGCCAGGTTGTCCAGGCCCTCGAGGTGCTCGACCACCACGCCCTCGACCCGGAGGTCGTGACCCCAGACCCGTTCGACCAGCGCGGCGTCGTGGATGCCCTCCACCCAGATCCGGCTGGGCAGCGCGGTACGGGCCCGCAGGCCCTCGACCCGGGTGGACCCGGACGCCGAGCGGGCCGGGGCGGCCTTCTTGACCGCGGTCGGCCGGACCAGCGTGACGGCCTTGCCGTCGATCAGGAAGGACGCCTCCCGCATCGCGAACAGCCGGGTCTGCCTGCGCCCGTCCTCGAGCCGGACGAAGTCGCCGTCGTACGTCTTCTCCATCCCGACCACGGCCCCGCAGTAGCCGGTGGCCGCGTCCTCCACGACGAGCCCCTTGTCGGCGGGGACCCGGGGTGCCGCCGGTCGGTGACGCCTGGTGTGGCCGGAGAAGATGTTGCCGCCGTACATGTCGCGTGAAGTCACGGACCATCACGCTAGGACACCCGCTCGGTTCGTCCGAGCCCGCCACGCCGACCTATGCTGGATTACCGTGTCCTGTCCGAGTACCACCCTGGCCGTGTGGGCCGCCTCCTGGCTTGCCGGCTCCAGTTCGCCCGACGACGTCATCGACGCCGTACAGGCCTGGGCGCCCATGCATCTGGTCGGCGCCGCCGACGCCGAGGTCTCGGTGCAGTGGGACCTGCCGTGGCCCGATCCCGAGGACGCGGGGCCCGTGCTGTTGCTGCGCGCGGTGCGGCAGGTGTCCGAGCGGGACCGCGAGGCGTCGATCGCCCTCGTGCTGCCCGCACCCGGCGACGTCCGCGGCCTGCCACCCGGGACCGCCTTCGCCGGCGCCGCCGTCCAGGCCGGCGAGGGCGTGCTGGTCGGCGCCCACGGCCGCGCCGGAATCGGCATCGTGCCGTCGGTGGAGGGACCGGATGTGTTGCGGTGGACGGTCTTTCCGGTGCCGGCGATTCCCGTCCCGGCCGAGCAGATCGGCCTCGGCGAGGCCGAGTACGAGCTGCGGCAGGCGGTCCGGGAAGCGGCGGACGCGTTGGCGTCGATGCGCGGCGGGTTCGCACCGGGAGAGGACGACCCGCGGGCCCGGATCGCCCGACTGCTCGCGGAGTACGCCCACCACGGCTACCCCGGCGCCATCCCGGACCGGGCCCTGCGGATCTTCGACACGGCCGACCAGGTGGCCGCGATCCTGACCGTCGCGGGCGACGCCGGCGGCCGGGCACAGTCCGCGGCCGGGGCCGCGGCCCGCGAGGACACCCTGCGTCCGCTGTGGTCCGCGGTGCGCGCGGCGCGCCTCGGCGCCGCGGGCGCGAGCATGCGCGCGGTGCTGCCGCGCACGTGAGCGGGTCTGCCTACTTCACCGCGGTCAGGTACGTCGACTTCCGGGTCAGGTCGGCGAGGTCCTCGGGGAGCTCGGGCACCGGCCGGCCGTAGTCGGCGGCCAGCTCGAGCGGGTTCGCCAGCGACACCGTCCACCCGCGCCCGGTCAGCCACTGCACCGGATCTGCCCGCTCGTCCTGGTAGAAGAGCTCGGCAATGTCCATGTCGCCGAACGGGTTCTGGGGGAAGTACTTCTCCCGCAGCTCCGCGAAACGCTTGATGTCGGTGCCCGCGCCGAATCCGTCGACCGCGAGACGGCTGCCCGGGCCGGAGAGCTCGTCGATCCGCTCGAACAGCGCATCGTGCGCCGCGCCGGGCAGGTACGGCAGCAGCCCTTCCGTCGACCACGCCGTGGGCCGGGCCGGGTCGAAACCCGCGGCCACGAGGGCGGCCGGCCAGTCCTCTCGCAGGTCGACGGCGACCGCACGCCGATCGGCCTTCGCCCGGGCACCGTGTTCGGCGAGCACCTCGCCCTTGAACTCGAGCACCTTGGGCTGGTCCACCTCGTACACCGTCGTGCCCGCCGGCCAGTCGAGCCGGTACGCCCGGGCGTCCAGTCCGGCGGCCACGATCACCGCCTGCCGAACCCCGGCCGCCGCAGCGGAGGTGAAGAAGTCGTCGAAGAATCTCGTCCTCAGCCCCATGAACCCGGGGAAGAAGAACGGCGTGTTCTCGAGCGGTGACGGGTCGGCCAGCAGTCCGGTGAAATGCGGCTCGCCCGCCGCATCGACGAACCACCGCGCACACTCGTCCCGGATCAGGGCGTCGGGCCTGGCCGTCTCCAACGCCCGGAATGTCGCCACACCCAACGCGGTGAGACCGACGCTGCTGACGATGTCCCAGGTGTCCCCGTCGGTCCGCATCATCACCGAAATGCCTCGCAATCCGTGTCGGCAGGCTCGGCTGGGCGACTGCTCAACCGCGCTGAACGACCAGGCAGGACGGCGGCCACCGGTACTGCGAGTGCGACACGACCTCACCGGCCGACAACCGCCGATTCTACGCCCGGGCCCCGGGCTCCCCTCGGTCCATCGCGATGTGCCGGTCGATGCGGATGTGCTCGTCGAGCGTCGGATACCGCAGCCCGGTGTCGCGACCGTAGTCGCGTTCGCGCAGCCAGCCGTAGACGTCCCCCCAGAGCCAGACCCCGCCGGAGACCGTGTTGAACGGCACCGGGAACGGCGCGGTCCGGTGCCGTTCGCCGCGCACCCACTGCCCCACCGCCTGCCGGGTCACCCCGCCCCGGTCCGCGATGTCCTGACGCGTCACCAGGTCCGGATGTGTCCGATGCGGCCGCACCCCGTGCGCCGTCAGGCGCTCGACCACGTCGGCGGCGGTGGTGACGGCGCGCATCCCCTCGGCGGTCATGGTCAGCAGTTGCAGCCCGTTCGCCTCATGGGCCCGTGAGCCGAGGTCGGCCGCCAGCGTGTGCTCCCGGGAGACGGTCAGCAGCGGTACCAGGAAGGTGAACTCGTAACGGTGGTAGAGGTCGTCGTGCACCCCGTGAAGGTAGGCGGCCGCGGGCGCTTTCGCCCAACTGTGCTCGTGACCGGCGGCGACCGGTACCGTCCGAAATCGTCCACTGCGAACGCAATCCGGGGCCGGTTGCCGCGCGCGCCGAGCGGCTCACCGGCGGCGCGCCGGAGTCCACCGACGGCACCACCTTCGCCGGGGCCACGGTGGCGGCGGACGGCACCTTCACTCCCGCCGCGGCGGAGTCCGTTCCGGCCGTCGGGGGCGGGTACCGCCTCGGCGCCGACGCCGCGAGCGCGGTGCTGCTGACCGCACCCGGTCGGTGACGCTTCCCAGTCAGGTGCCCGGCGTCAGCCCTCGTCCCGGAGGCGCAGCTCGAGCAGTGCCCTGAGCTGCGTGCGGGCGTCGTCGAGTGGTCGCGGTGACTTCGTCGCGCGGCAGAGGACTACCGCGCCCTCCACCGCGCCGACGGTGAACCGCGCCAGCGACTCGGCCGCGTCGGCCGTCAGTCCGCGCTCGAGAAGCGCCGCGGCCAGCTGGGCGCACCAGACGGTGAACGCCGTCCCGGCCGCGGACACCACACCAGGCAGGTCGGGGCCGGCGAGCGCCGCGGCGACCACCGGGCACCCGGCCTCGAAACCGTCGTGCTCCAACGCGCGCTGCCACCAGTCGACCAGTCCGTCGACCAGTCCCTCGACGCCGCCGTCCTCGTACAGCGACCCGAGCAGCGCCGACATCCGTTCGCCCGCGGCGAGCGTGGACGCCTCGACCAGTTCGGCCTTGCCCCCGTGGAAATGCTGGTAGATCGAGTTGCGAGCCGCGCCGCTGTGGGCGAGCAGTTCCGAGACTCCGGTGCCGTGGAAGCCGCGCACACCAACCATGGCGACAGCGGAGTTCACCAGTCGCTCGCGGGGACCCAGTCCGGTCTCCGTCATCTGTACCCCCAGGTCAACGCGTGGACCGATCGTTATAGACCGATCATTCCATGGATCTCGGGCGCCGGTGGACCGGTCGGTCCAAGGCTGCCGGAACTCGCCGCGGGTGGGACACTCGGGAGCGCGACACCGAGCCACCCGACGAGACGAGACGCCCATGCTCTCCGTCCCACGTTCCCCGAGCACGACCGGCACCCCGCTCGACCCACGGGATCGGGTGATCGGCTCCGTGGTGGACATGAGTGGCATCTCCCGGGCGAAGGTGATGCCCGCCGCGCGCCTGTCCACGTTCGCGTCGGCAGGGGCCGGCGCCTCCCCGAGTTGGTGCGTCTTCTGCGTCGACGACCACATCGCGTTCACGCCGTCCTTCTCGGCGGTCGGCGACCTCCGGCTCCGGATCCGCCCCGACCAACTGCGCGACCTCGGGCAGGGTTCGCACTGGGCGCCGGCGGACCTCGTCGATCAGGACGGGAGCCCCTACGGGGCCTGCCCCCGCAGCGCGCTCCGCCGGGCAGTGCACCGGCTCGGCGAGGTGGACCTCGAGGCCCGCATCGGGCACGAGATCGAGTTCTGCCTCTTCGACGCGCTGCCCGCCGACGAGTGGTCGGCCTACGGGCTGACCGCAGCCCTCGCCGCGGAGTCGTTCGTCCGGGACCTCGTCGAGGCGGCGGACCGGGCCGGACTGGCGATCGAACAGGTCCACGCGGAGTACGGGCCGAACCAGTTCGAGGTCTCCCTGTCCCCGACCGACCCCGTCTCCGCGGCCGACGACTCGGTGCTGGCCCGCATCCTCGTCAGCAGGGCGGCACGAGCACACGGGATGCGCGCCTCGTTCTCGCCGTTCCCCACCCTCGACGGCGCTGGGAACGGCGCCCACCAGCACCTCTCGCTGTCCCGGCGGGGTCGACCGGCCCTGTCCGGCGGCGACGGCCCGCACGGACTGACGGCCACCGGACGCGGCGCAGTCGCCGGCCTCGTCCGGGCCCTGCCCGCGCTGATGCTCGTGCTGGCCGGGTCCACGCTCTCGCACCACCGACTGCGGCCGAACACGTGGGCGGGCGCCTTCGCCTGCTGGGGGCTCGAGAACCGGGAGGCCGCCGTCCGGCTGTGCGCCGACACCCCCGGCAATCCGCACGGCGCCCACCTCGAGGTGAAGCCGATCGACCCGTCCGCCAACCCGTACCTCGCGAGCACCGCGGTCCTCGGCGCCGCGCTGGCCGGCATCGCGACGGACCTGCCGCTGCCCGGCGAGGTGACCGTCAACCCGGACCAGCTCAGCGAGGAGGAGCGGCGCGCGCTCGGCGTCGAGGCGATGCCCACCGAACCCGACGAGATGCTCGACCGGTTCCGGTCGTCCCGGCTGGCGGGGGAACTGTTCGACCCCCTCGTGCTGGAGGCGTTGTACGCCGTCAGGAACTACGAGCTGACCGAGTACCGGGACAAGCCGCCACAGGAGGTCGTCGACCGACTCCGCTTCGCCTGGACGATGTGACCGCCGGCGGCCGTCACTACCCGTCCGGCGAGGACGGGAACGTGTAGATCCGACACCCGCTCATGTTGGCCGTGGACACGACGCTCTCGGCGCGAGTCGCGTCGCCCTGCCGGTTCAGGTTGTTGGCCAGGGCCGCCTGGTCGTCACAGAAGGGCTGGTCCTTGGGGTCGTCCGTCTTGTTGCTGATGAACTTGTCCGACGGCGTGGCGGTGGCGCTGGGGGCGGCGGTCGCCGTGGTGCTCTGCGCTCCCGCGATCGGCGTGGTGCCGGTAAGCACCACACCGGAGAACTGCGTGACGGCGGCGATCGCGAGGAACGCTGCCGCGGCGAGACGACGGGTCATGAATTGCTCCCCCGGCTACGGCATGGACGAGGTGATGACATCATCATGCACCGAGGCGCCTCCCAATACCACCCCCGACGTGCAGAAACGTGAGATAGGAGCCGTTCCGGTCAGCCGCTCTCGCTGCGGGAGAGCCTGAAGACGGGGATCTGCCGCCCGATCGGCGCAGTCTTGACCCGATAGTCGTGGTACCCGGCGTAGACCCGCTCGGCGAGCGCGTACAAGCGCTCGTGCTCGTCGGCCCCGGTGATCGCCGTCGCCACGAATCGCTCGCCGCCGAGTTGGCACTCTGGGTGCGCAATCAGGTTGTGGTACCAGTGGGGGTGTCTCGCTCCACCGTAGTTGGACGCGATCAGGATCGGATCGCTCCCGTCGTGGAAGTAGGACACCTGCACCTCGCGAGGCAGACCCGACTTGGCGCCGGTGGTCCTGAGCGGCGCCGACGGGACCGACCAGTCCCGTGACGGCAGGCGCCCGCCGGTGACGCGGTACACCCACGGGTCGGTGCGGGAGGCGATCTTGCGCACGTAGAGCTGTCCGATGCGGGAGCGCCCGAAGCGTTCCGTGGCCTTGTACACCGGGCCGTGCTTCTTGGCCGGATCGACGTATCGCAGCGGCATCCTCAGATCATACGCCCAGGTCAGACCCCTGCAATCGGAGTTCCGATCGGGCATCGCGGGACCGGCCGCCATCGATGGCAAGGCACCCGATCGACCGCAACGTCGGCCGAGCTACGCCTGGCGACCGGGCCGGCGAACCGGTTCGCAGCACGCCGTCGCGCACAGGGCGCCGTTCAGCCCGGCGCCGTAGAGCGGTTCGCTGCCGAGCCGGTCCGGTGCCGCCCCGCTCAACTGCTCGCCCACCAGCGCCGTCACCAGTTGGGCAAACCGGGGATCGGTGCCGGGCGTGCCGGCGCGGACGTAGCCCAGACCGAGCTCCGCGGCCTTGTCGCGGGCCTCGGTGTCGAGGTCCCAGATCACCTCGAGGTGGTCGGAGACAAAGCCCACCGGGCACACGATCACGGCCTCGGTTCCGCCGGCCGCGAGCGCGCCGAGGTGGTCACAGATGTCGGGTTCGAGCCACGGCACCTGAGGCGGTCCCGACCGGGACTGCCAGACCAGGTCGTGGTCCGCCACGCCCGCGGCCTGCGCGCACAGCCGTGCGGCCTCGGCCACCTGGCGGCTGTAGAGCCGGCCGCCGTCGGCGGGCGGGCCCGCGCTCGCGTCCGCGGACACGGGTACCGAGTGCGCGGTGAACACCAGACGGGCGGCGTCGCGCTGCGACGGCGGAAGCTGCGCCCTGGCCGCCGCGATCGCGTCCGCGAAGGCCGCGACCAGCAGCGGGTGGTCGTAGTACTGGCGCAGCTTCCGCAGCGTCGGCGCCCCGTCGCCCACCGCGGCCCGTGCCCGCAGCACGTCCTCGTGGTACTGCCTGCACCCGGAGTAGCCACCCCACGCCGAGGTCGGGAACACCAGGGCCGAGCGGACACCGTCGTCGCGCATGCGAGCGACGGTGTCCTCGACCATCGGGTGCCAGTTCCGGTTGCCGAAGTAGATCGGCAAATCGATTCCAGCACCGGCGAACTCGGCCTCGACCGCGGCGATGACGTCGCGGTTTAGCCGGTTGATCGGCGACACCCCACCGAAGTGCAGGTAGTGCTCGACCACCTCGTCGAGGCGCTCGGGCGGCACTCCCCTGCCCCTGGTCACGTTCTCCAGGAACGGGCGGACGTCGTCGGGCTTCTCCGGCCCGCCGAAGGAGAGCAGCAGCAGGGCGTCGAACTCAGTCATCTCGGGAACCGTCGTCGTGGCGAGATGGGATCCGGTCAGCCGACCATCGCGTGGAAACCGCCGTCGACGTAGATGATCGACGCGCTGGTACCGGGCAGCCAGTCGGAGAGCACCGTGCACACACTCTTGGCGACCGGCGTCGGGTCGTCCACGTTCCAGCCGATCGGGGCGACGTCGTCCCAGCCCGTGTTCAGCTTGTCGAGCTCGGCACCCGGTCCGGTGCTGTCGCCGGCGATGGCCTTGGCGGCCAGCGTCTTGATCGGGCCCGCAGCGACCAGGTTCGAGCGGATGCCGCGGACGCCGACCTCCTTGGCCACGTACCGGTTGACCGCCTCGAGGGTGGCCTTCGAGACACCCATCCAGTTGTAGAACGGCATCGCGCGCGACGGGTCGAAGTCCATGCCGACGATCGAGGCGTTGTCGTTGAGCACCGGCAGCAGCGCCTTGGCCAACGACGCGTACGAGTACGCCGAAACCTCCAGCGCGGTCGAGATGTCGGCCCAGGGCGCGTCGAGGAACGGCGCGCCCAAACCGGAGCGCGGCGAGAACGCGATGGAGTGCACGACGCCGTCGATGCCCTCGGGCGCGAGCTCACGGACACGGTCCGCCAACGTCGCGAGGTGCTCGTCGTCCTGCACGTTGAGCTCGACGGCCGGCGGTACCGGTTGCGGCAGCCGCTGCGCGATGCGGTCGATCAGGCGCAGCCGGTCGAAACCGGTGATGATGACCTTCGCGCCCTGCTCCTGCGCCACCTTCGCGACGTGGAACGCGATCGACGAGTCGGTGATGATGCCGGTGACGAGGATGGTCTTGCCTTCGAGCAGTCCGCCCATAGCGCTTCTCCTGTGATGAAAGTCTGTGTGTGGGTGATGTATTCGGGCGGAGCTAGTGGCCCATGCCCATGCCGCCGTCCACCGGGATGATCGCACCGGAGACGTAGGCCGAGTCCTCGGAGGCGAGGAAGCTGACCACGGCCGCGACGTCCTCCGGCTTGCCCAGACGCTGCAGCGGGATGAACTCCTTGGCCTTGTCGCGCAGGTTGTCCGGCAGTTCCGCCGTCATGTCGGTCTCGATGAAGCCCGGGGCGACCACGTTGGCGGTGATCGACCGCGAACCCAGCTCGCGGGTGACCGAGCGCGCGAGACCGATGACTCCGGCCTTCGACGATGCGTAGTTGATCTGGCCGGGGCCGCCGCCCAGGCCGACCACCGAACCCAGGAAGATCATCCGGCCCCAGCGGCCGCGCAGCATCGCGCGGTTGGCGCGCTTGGCGCAGCGGAAGGCACCGGTCAGGTTGGCGTCGATGACGCTGGTGAACTGCTCCTCGGTCATCCGCATGAGCAGGGTGTCGTCGGTGATGCCCGCGTTGGCCACCAGCACCTCGACCGGGCCCTGGTGCGCCTCGACCTCCGAGAACGCCCGGTCCACCGACTCCGAATCCGTCACGTCGCACTTCACGCCGAACAGCCCCTCGGGAACCCCGGAGCCACGGTGCGTGACGGCAACCTTGTGGCCGTCCGCGGCGAGGCGCTGGGCGACCGCGAGGCCGATGCCGCGGTTGCCTCCGGTCACGAGCACGGAGCGGGACGGGGCAGCGTTGTCGGGCGCAGTGGGGTTGGACATGCGATCAACCTATCTGTTCATGTTCGACTGGCGGGGTTGGGTCGGTGCAAATTGTGATCGGTCACCGCGTGGTCACGGCAGGCGTTGGCGCAGAACCAAAGCCGTCGCAAGACCGGCGGCGGTGCACAGTACCCCGAGCACCAGCCACGGCCGACTCGCATCGCCACGGGTGGTCTCGAAACCGATCTGTTCCTCGAGCGTGTCGTAGACCTTGCGCAGTTCCTCGAGGCTCGACGCGGTGAAGAAGCTACCGCCGGACAGCCTCGCGATCTCACGCAGCGACGGGTCGTCGACCGGTACCGGGATTCGGTCGCCCTCGATGTCCACGGTGCCGTAGCGGGTGCCGAACGAGATCGTCGAGATCGGCACCCCCTTCTCCTTGGCCAACTGCGCCGCGGTGTAGCTGCCACGCGGGTCGGTCTCGAAGTCGGGAACGGTCTGCTTGCCGTCGGAGAGCAGCACGATCCGGGCCGGCGGGGCCTGGTCGCCGCCGCCGAGGACTGCGCCGAGGGTCTCGATGGACTGCAGCGAGGTGAAGATGGCCTCGCCGGTCGCGGTCCGCTCGGCCAGGGTGAGGTGGTCGATGGCGGTCTTCGTCTCGTTGCGGTTGGTGGTCGGCGAGACCAGCACGGAGGCCGTCCCGGCGAACGCGACCAGCCCCAGGTTGATGCCCGGGGTGAGGCCGTCCGCGAACGACTTCGCCGCCTCCTGTGCGGCAGCGAGCCGGGTCGGTTCGACGTCGGTCGCCTTCATCGACAGCGACACGTCGATCACCAGGATCACCGTCGCGCGGTTGCGAGGGACCCGCTTGTCTGTCGTCGGGCCGGCCAGCGCGACGGTGAGCAGCAGCAGCCCACACAGCACCAGGGCCGTCGGCAGGTGCCGGAGCCTGCCGGGCTGCTTGGGGGCGACCCGTTCGAGCAGTTCGAGGTTGGTGAAACGCAGGACGTGCTTGCGCCTGCCGCGTTGGACCACGACGTAGCCGACGGCCATCGCGGCCACCACGACAGCGAACGCCAGCCACCAGGGCGACGCGAAATCCGTGAGACTCACCGGCGGGGCACTCGATTCACCCGAGCACCATAGCTGTGCCGACGGGCCGCCACGAAGCGCACGACGTCCGCGATCCAGTCGCGGTCGGTACGCAGGCTCAGCACCGACGAACCGCAGCCGTGCAGGGTCTGTTCGACCGCCCGGCGGTGGGCCTGCGCCGCGGCGGCGAAGTCGGCCCGCAACTCGGGCGTGGTGTGGAACTCACGGGTGCGCCCAGTCTCGGGGTCGTGCAGCACCACGTCGCCGAGGTCGGGAAGTTCCAGGTCGCGGGGATCGAGCACCTCGACGCCGAGCACGTCGTGCCGGCCCGCGATCGCACGCAGCGACCGCTCCCAGTCGAGCGGGCCGAGGAAGTCGCTGATCACCACGGCCAGCCCGCGCCGGCGTTGCGGCCGGCGCAGCGACTCGATCGCGCCGCGCAGGTCCCCCCGCACCCCGTCCGGCGCGTGCGGCGTCGTCGCGATGGTGCGCAGCATCGCCTGCGCGTGCAGCCGTCCGCCGCGCGCCGGGATCCGTACGGTCCGCTCGCCGGTGGCCACGATCGCACCGATCCGGTTGCCGCCGCCGCTGGTCAGGTGTGTCACCGCGGCCGCGGCGGCCACCGCGAGGTCACGCTTCTCCGCACCCACGGTGCCGAAGTCGAGGCTCGCGGACAGGTCGATCACCATCCACGTCTCGAGCTCCCGGTCGGCCACGGACTGCCGCACGTGTGGGTGGGTGGTGCGGGCGGTCACCGACCAGTCCATCTGCCGGACGTCGTCCCCGGGCTGGTACTCGCGGGCGTCGCCCGGCTCGGTGCCGGGGCCCGGGATCAACCCGAGGTGCTCGCCGTGCAGGACCCCGTCCAGGCGCCGACGGACCGTCAACTCCAGGGTGCGTAGCGCGGCCGCCAGCTGGGGGTCGCGCAGTTGGCCCGAGCGGAACGAGGGCAGCCCCGCCGAGGAGGTCGACCCCGCCCCGCCCGGACGGGCCGCCGACGGGGCGGCGTCACCTGCCGAACCGGTCACCGCTGCTGGCCACCGACCGCCGCGGTCGGGCCTGCCGGGTTCTGGGGCGCCGGGCCCGACCCTGCCGACGGCTGCTCGGACGCAGCGACCGGTGCGGGCGCGGACGGGGCCGGATGCTGCTGCACCGCGCCGGCCGAGTGCTGTTGCGGCGCACCGTTGGCCGCCGGCGGCGCCACGGGGGCGACCGGCTGGGCCGCGACCTGGGGCAGTCCGACGGTCTGCAGGACCCTGTTGATCACGTCGTCGGGCGAGACCTCGTCGGCGAGGGCGTCGTAGGACAGCACCAGTCGGTGCCGCAGCACGTCCGGAATCACGTCGAGCACGTCCTGCGGCACCACGTAGTCACGGCCGCGGACCATGGCCAGCGCCCGCGCTGCGGAGATGATGCCGAGGGTGGCACGCGGCGAGGCCCCGTACGAGATCCAGCCGGCCACGTCGGTCAGTCCCAGGTCGGCGGGCGTGCGGGTCGCGGCGATCACCCGGACGACGTAGTCGACCAGAGCGTGGTGCACGAACACACCGCTGGCGGCCTTCTGCAGGCGGATCAACTCGTCCGGGCCCAGCACCTGCTTGGGCACGGGCACCTCGACACCCATCCGGTAGACGATCTCGCGCTCCTCCTCGACCGTCGGGTAGTCGACGAGGATCTTGAACAGGAATCGATCCCGCTGGGCCTCGGGAAGCGGGTAGACACCCTCGTTCTCGATCGGGTTCTGGGTGGCCATCACCAGGAACGGGTCGGGCATCGGGAAGGTCTTGCCGCCGATGGTCACGTGCCGTTCGGCCATCACCTCGAGCAGTGCGGACTGCACCTTCGCGGGCGCACGGTTGATCTCGTCGGCGAGCACGAAGTTGGCCACCACCGGGCCGAGTTCGGTGTCGAACTGTTCGCGGCCCTGCCGGTAGATGCGGGTTCCGATCAGGTCGGTGGGCACCAGGTCCGGGGTGAACTGCACCCTCGAGAACGACCCGCCGACCACCGTCGCGAAGGTCTCCACGGCCAGCGTCTTCGCAACACCCGGCACGCCCTCGAGCAGCACGTGGCCGCGGGCCAGCAGACCGACCAGGATCCGCTCGATCAGCCGGTCCTGACCGACGATCACCCGCTTGACCTCGTAGATCACCTTCTCCAGGAGTTGCGCATCCGGCATCGCGCCGGCCCCGTCCGCTGAGGTCACCAAGAATCCACCGCTTTCACATCGATCGCACCCGAACTCACCCGCGTCTCCCGGACCGGGAGCGAGAAGGAGGTCAGGCAACCATTCGGACCACGTAGGGGGTCATACCGCTCCACCGGACGGGCGAGACCTTGACGACCGAACCCGACTGCGGAGCCTCGAGCATCTCCCCGTTGCCAAGGTACAGCGCGACGTGCTGGCTGGCATTGGGCCCGTAGAAGATCATGTCGCCGCGCTTCATCTCCGACGTCGAGACCTGTTCGCCGGCGGTGTACTGGTAGCCGGTGTAGTGCGGAAGCGAGACACCGATTCCGGCGAAGGCGTAGATCATCAGGCCCGAGCAGTCGAAGCCGACCTTGTTGAAGTCGCCGTAACTGTCCGCGACACCGCCGTCCCGGATGCCGAGCGTCGGACCGTTCTCGTCGCCGCCTCCCCAGGCGTAGGTGATTCCCAGCTGCGCCATGCCTCGGTCGATGACGGTCTCGATCGCGGCGCTTCCCGAGACCGTCGGCTTCGGCTTGGTCGGCTTGGGCGTCGTCGGCTTCGGCTTGGTGGGCTTGGGCGTCGCCGGCTTCGGCTTCGGCGTGGTGGTCGGCGCGACCTCGTCGGTGTCCGAGTCGTCGGTGCCGGACGTGTCGGTTCCGGAGCCGTCCGTGCCGGAAGTGTCTGTGCCCGAGGTGTCCGTGCCCGATTCGTCCGTGCCGGAGTTGTCCGTCCCGGAGTTGTCCGTCCCGGACGTGTCGGCGCCCGATTCGTCGGTCCCCGAGGTGTCGGTCTCGCCGCTCGGCGGGTCGTCCTCGATCTGGGTGTGCGCGCGCTGGCCCTCGGCCAGTTCGCGGGCCCGGGCCCGGGCGGCCTCGTTCGCCGCCACCCGGGCGGCGGCCTCGGCCGCGGCCTGCTTGGCCGCGGCGGCCGCCGCGGCGGCCGCGACCTGCTCGGCGGCACGCTGGGTGTCCCAGTTCACGAATGCCTGGCGTTGATTCTGCAGACCCGAGACATTCTCACGCGCGGCGCCCAGAGCCGCCTCGGCGGCGGCCTTCTCGGCCTCGATCTTCGCCTTCTTGCCCGCCTGCTCGGCCAACGCGGAGCGGGCCACCGCAATTGCGTTCTCCGCCTCCGCCTTCTGCGATTCCGCGGCGGACGCGGCCTCGTCCGCGGACTGCTTGGCCTCGCGGGCGGCGGAGTTCTTGTTGGCCTCCGCGGTGCGCGCACGTTGCAGCCCATCGAGGACCGAGTTCTTGTTGGTGGCAAGGAGCTTGATCAACTGGGCCCGGTCGAGCACGTCCGCCGGCCCGGCGGATCCGATGAAGGAGGCGATCGACGCGACCCCGGTGCCCTGCCGATAGGTGTTCGCCGCGAACTCGTCGAACTTCGTCTGCGCCCAGTGGATCTGCGCGCCCGCGTCCTGCAGCGCCTGCAGCGTCCCGGCGACGGCACCTGCCGCGACACTGGCCGCGTCACGCGCGTTCTGCAGGTCCACCAGTGCCTTGTTGACGCCCTCGCGCTTGATCGCCACCTCGTCGTCGAGGGCGCTCAATTGCTGGTCGGCCGAAGCGACTTCGTTGATCAGCGCACCGACCTGACCCAGCCGGGAATCCACACCCGCCGTGGCCTGCTGGAGGTCGGAATCACTGGGGTTCGGAGGTGGCGGAGGAACGGCCGCGGCCAGGCCCGTCGTCGTCACCAGGGACGTCACGACGGCGAGTCCGACGAGCAGTTGCGCACTACGGATTCTCGATCGCGAGAATCCGCGGCGGTGGGTCCCGCGCGCTGCCCTTCGGCTCACTGACTTCTCCCTCGGTTCAACCACCACGGTGAACAACTCCGGTGTCACCGAGCCGACGTCCAGAACTGGCCCTGCAACCCGTCTTCGTGGTCGTGCCCATCGGGGGAAACGTGCGCGAGCAGCGGTCACCTACGTGACGATCCACATACGTGACGACGATGCCACGACGACACTTCTTCCCCTTAAGTGCCAATGGCACCGTACGACACTTTGCCCACGGGCGGTAACTCTAACCACAAATAACACTGAAGTAGTTTTCCGCACCATTGACGGACACGTCGAATTCACCGACTTCACATCCGAATGCCAACGCCCCGTAGGACTGTCGGAAAATGCGGGCCCTGCGGCGCACCGCGCGCCGACGCACGCGAGAAAACGCCCATCCGGGCGATGGAAGGAGTGTCAGCGACCGTCGCGGTCGGCGCGGCGCCTGCGCAGCACCCAGGTGGCCGCGGCCGCGCCGCCGGCCAGTACCAGGACACCGACGGTGATCAGCCCGTACGACTCCCCCGGCGCGATGAGTTCGTCGACGTAGTTCGACGCGGACTGCACAGCGTTGCCGGTGTACGCCTTGTCCTGGGCGTCCTCGACGGCGACCCGGGGCAGGGTGTTGGTGTACGACCCGACCCAGCTCGGGCTGAGCACCAGCACGGTGCCGTCCTCGTGCTTGCCGACCGCCGTCGCGATGTCGCGCAACTGCTCGTCGCGCCCCGGGTTCCGCTCCAGGACGACGATCTTCACGTCCAGCCCGTGCTCCCGGGCACGGGCCACCACCGCCTGCAGGCCGGGCACGTCGGCAGACGGCGCGGACACCCCGTCGTCCGCGAGGTCCGCGACGACGGTGTCGATGTTGACCTCGGGCGGGATGTCGGCCGGGGCCGGGAGGAACGCGAAGGTGAGGGCAGCAGGCATCTTTCATCCGGATCGATTTCAGGCGCGTGGGCTCGCGCGGCGCGTCGTTCGCCCAGCACACTACGGGACCGGCCCGATCCCACCCGTGCCGCTCGGCGCCCGGCGTTGCGACACGCCGGGACGTGGGCAAGGATCGACACGTGCCCCGACCGGCCAGACGTCGGGAGCGCACGAACCGCCCGCGGGCTTCACAGGACAAGCGTACTGTTAGACTTGCCTCGAGGTGCTTCGGCGCGACCGATTGGTTCGCCGCGACGAGCCTCGCTTCAGCCGTCGGCACAGCCCCGCCGACGGCGAACCTCAAAGACGAGTGGAGCTGACGTGACCACCAGTATTGATTCATTTGGCGCCAAGGGAACTCTCGAGGTCGGAGACAACTCGTACGAGATCTTCCGACTCTCGGCAGTTCCCGGCACCGAGAAGCTGCCGTACGCGCTGAAGGTTCTCGCCGAGAACCTGCTGCGCACCGAAGACGGCGCGAACATCACCGCCGACCACATCCGCTCGATCGCGAGCTGGGATCCGTCGGCCGACCCGAGCATCGAGATCCAGTTCACCCCGGCCCGCGTGATCATGCAGGACTTCACCGGCGTGCCCTGCATCGTCGACCTGGCCACCATGCGTGAGGCCGTCACCGCTCTCGGCGGCGACCCGAGCAAGGTCAACCCGCTCTCCCCCGCCGACATGGTCATCGACCACTCGGTCATCCTCGACGTCTTCGGCCGCGCCGACGCCCTCGAGCGCAACGTCGACCTCGAGTACCAGCGCAACGGCGAGCGTTACCAGTTCCTGCGCTGGGGCCAGGGCGCGTTCGACGACTTCAAGGTCGTCCCCCCGGGCATGGGCATCGTGCACCAGGTCAACATCGAGTACCTGGCGCCCACCGTCATGATCCGTAACGGTCAGGCATACCCCGACACCTGCGTCGGCACCGACTCGCACACCACCATGGTCAACGGCCTGGGCGTGCTGGGCTGGGGCGTCGGCGGCATCGAGGCCGAGGCCGCGATGCTCGGCCAGCCGGTCTCCATGCTGATCCCGCGCGTCGTCGGCTTCAAGCTGACCGGCGAGATCAAGCCCGGCGTGACCGCCACCGACGTGGTGCTCACTGTCACCGACATGCTGCGCAAGCACGGCGTCGTCGGCAAGTTCGTCGAGTTCTACGGCAAGGGCGTCGCCGAGGTGCCGCTGGCCAACCGCGCCACCCTGGGCAACATGAGCCCCGAGTTCGGTTCCACCGCCGCGATCTTCCCGATCGACGAGGAGACCGTGAACTACCTGCGCCTGACCGGCCGCAGCGAGGAGCAGCTCGCGCTCGTCGAGGCGTACGCCAAGGAACAGGGCATGTGGCACGACGCCGACGCCGAGCCCAACTACTCCGAGTACCTCGAGCTGGATCTCGGCTCCGTGGTGCCGTCCATCGCAGGCCCGAAGCGCCCGCAGGACCGCATCCTGCTCTCGGACTCGAAGAACGCGTTCCGTCGCGACATCCACACCTACGTGGAGGATCACGCCGCGGCCGACCACAGCCAGCTGGACGAGGCCGTCGAGGAGTCCTTCCCCGCGTCCGATCCCGCCGCGCTCTCCTACGCTGACGACGCCGCCGGCGCCGTGGCGTCGGCCGCGAACGGCGCCGAGGGCCGCCCCTCCAAGCCGGTGCGCGTCACCACCCCGGAGCAGGGCGAGTTCGTGCTCGACCACGGCGCCGTCGTGGTCGCGGGCATCACCTCCTGCACCAACACCTCGAACCCGTCGGTGATGCTGGGCGCCGCCCTGCTGGCCCGCAACGCGGTCGAGAAGGGCCTGTCCACCAAGCCGTGGGTCAAGACCAACATGGCGCCGGGCTCGCAGGTCGTCAACGACTACTACGAGAAGGCCGGCCTCTGGCCGTACCTCGAGAAGCTCGGCTACTACCTCGGTGGCTACGGCTGCACCACGTGCATCGGCAACACCGGTCCCCTGCCGGAGAACATCTCCAAGGCGATCAACGACAACGACCTGTCGGTCACCGCGGTGCTCTCGGGCAACCGCAACTTCGAGGGCCGCATCTCCCCCGACGTCAAGATGAACTACCTGGCCTCCCCGCCGCTGGTCATCGCCTACGGTCTCGCCGGCACCATGGACTTCGACTTCGAGGTCGATCCCCTCGGACAGGACACCGACGGCAACGACGTCTTCCTGAAGGACATCTGGCCCTCGACGAAGGAGATCGAGGAGACCATCGCGTCCTCGATCAACCAGGACATGTTCGTCAACTCCTACGCCAACGTCTTCAAGGGCGACGAGCGCTGGCAGAACCTGTCCACCCCGGAGGGCGACACCTTCGCGTGGGACGAGAACTCGACCTACGTCCGCAAGGCGCCGTACTTCGAGGGCATGACGATGGAGACCACCCCGGTCACCGACATCACGGGCGCCCGCGTCCTGGCGTTGCTGGGCGACTCGGTCACCACCGACCACATCAGCCCGGCCGGCCCGATCAAGCCCGGCACCCCGGCGGCGCAGTACCTGGACGCCAACGGTGTCGAGCGCAAGGACTACAACTCCCTGGGCTCGCGTCGCGGCAACCACGAGGTGATGATCCGCGGCACGTTCGCGAACATCCGCCTGCGCAACCAGCTCCTCGACGACGTCTCGGGCGGCTACACCCGCGACTTCACCCTCGAGGGCGGCCCGCAGTCGTTCATCTACGACGCGTCGCAGAACTACCAGGCCGCCGGCATCCCGCTGGTCGTCCTGGGCGGCAAGGAGTACGGCTCCGGCTCCTCGCGTGACTGGGCCGCCAAGGGCACCAGCCTGCTGGGCGTCAAGGCCGTCATCACCGAGTCGTTCGAGCGCATCCACCGCTCCAACCTCATCGGCATGGGCGTTGTGCCGCTGCAGTTCCCGGCCGGCGAGTCCGCCGGGTCGCTGGGCCTGGACGGCACCGAGACCTTCGACATCACGGGCATCACCAAGCTCAACGAGGGTGTCACCCCGAGGACCATGAAGGTCACGGCCACCAAGACGGACGGCTCCAAGGTCGAGTTCGACGCCGTCGTCCGCATCGACACCCCCGGTGAGGCGGACTACTACCGCAACGGCGGCATCCTGCAGTACGTGCTGCGCAACATGATCAGGGGCTAGTCGCACCTGATCCTGTGGTCTAGGTAGATCGCACAGAGCGCGGACGGCGGGCTCGGGACGTCTCGTCTCGAGCCCGCCGTTCCCGTTCGGTACGAAAGGATGTCGGCTGTGCCCAAGGTCAGCGAGGACCACCTCGCAGCACGACGGAGCCAGATACTCGACGGCTCCCGGCGGTGCTTCGCGGAGTACGGCTACGAGGGCGCCACTGTGCGCCGACTGGAGGAGGAAACCGGGCTCTCGCGCGGCGCCATCTTCCACCATTTCAAGGACAAGGACGGGCTGTTCCTGGCGCTGGCCCACGAGGATGCCCGCAGGATGGCGGACGTGGCGGCCGAGCAAGGCCTGGTCCAGGTGATGCGCGACATGCTCGCGCAGCCCGAGCAGTTCGACTGGCTCGGCACCCGCCTGGAGATCGCGCGGCGGCTGCGCACCGACCCGGAGTTCGCCCGGGACTGGACGCAGCACAGCGCGGAACTGACCCAGGCCACGGTCAGCCGGCTCGAACGCCAGAAGTCGGCGGGACGGCTGCGCGACGACCTGCCGACCGAGGTGCTGCTCGGCTACCTCGATCTGGTGCTCGACGGTCTGATCGCGCGGATCGCGTCCGGGCATGCGACCGAGAACCTTTCCGCGGTACTCGATCTCGTGGAGGAATCGGTGCGGCGCCGGGACTGAACTCGACGTCTCCTTCAGCCGCCGACGGGCGGGGTGAGTCACGCCATCCGGTGTCGATTCGCCCCGCCCCGCCCGCGCAACACGACCCCGGACTCGGTCAGCACGGTGCGGATGAAGCCGTACGAACGGCCGGTGGCCTCGGCGAGGCTTCGGATGCTCTCACCGCGCGTGTAGCGGTCCCGCAGGTCCCGCTGCAGGGCATCGCGAGTCGCGCCGGTTATCCGGGTTCCCTTGCGAAGCGGATCGGGTCCTGCCATCGACGACCTCCAGGCGAGCCTGCGAGTGTTCGGTCAGCAGTTCCAGGCTAGCCACCACGCCCGGGTCACGGCAACGACCCGCGCGCCCGTCAGCCCTGCTCGATGTACGACTCGAGCTGGTCACGTTCGCACTGCAGCTCGTCGATCCGGCTCTTCACCACGTCACCGATGCTGACGATGCCGAGCAGCCGGCCGTCCTCGACCACCGGCAGGTGCCGGATCCGCCGTTCGGTCATGGTCTCGGCGAGGCTGTCCAAGCTGTCGGTGGGCAGGCAGGTGAACACCGAGGCCGCCATGATGTCGGCGACCCGGGCGCCGAGCACCTCCGCGCCGCGCTCGTGGATCTGGCGCACCACGTCGCGTTCGGACACGATGCCGACCATCGCGCCGTTCTCGACCACCACCAGGGCGCCGACGTTGCGCCGGGCAAGTTCCGCGATCAGCCCGCCGACCGACAACCCCGGGCCCACCGTCGACACCGCCGCGCCCTTACGCCGTAACACATCCGCGATTCGCATCTGGACACACCGACCCGTCCGCTCTCGACTACCCGCCAGATGATCATAGGCAGGCAGTCGAGCCGGACGGAACCGTCGGGCGCCGCGGATGTCACGGCAGCCCCGGGCGCTCAGGCGAGCTGGATGAGCTCCAGGTACTCCTGCGACCAGTGGTCCTCCTGGCCGTCGGGCAGCAGGATGACCCGCTCCGGGTTCAACGCCTCCGCCGCACCCGGGTCGTGCGTGACCAGCACGACCGCGCCCTTGTAGCTGCGCAGCGCGTCGAGCACCTGCTCGCGGGAGATCGGGTCCAGGTTGTTCGTCGGCTCGTCGAGCAGCAGCACGTTCGCCGCCGACGACACCAGCCCGGCCAGCGCCAGACGGGTCTTCTCACCGCCGGACAGGGTGCCCGCCGGCTGCTCGAGCTGCGGCCCGGTGAACATGAACGCACCGAGCAGCGAACGCAGCTCCTGCTCCCCCGTGTCGGGCGCGGCGTGCCGGATGTTCTCCCACACCGACGCGTCGTCGTCGAGGGTGTCGTGCTCCTGCGCGAAGTAGCCGATCTTGAGCCCGTGCCCGGGCACCAGCCGGCCGGTGTTGGGGCTCTCCGTGCCGGCCAGGATGCGCAGCAGCGTGGTCTTGCCGGCGCCGTTGAGCCCGAGCACCACCACCCGGCTGCCGCGGTCGATGGCCAGGTCGACGCCGGCGAAGATCTCCAGCGACCCGTACATCTTGGTGAGGTTCTCGGCCATCAGCGGCGTCTTGCCGCAGGTGGCGGGCTCCGGGAAGCGGATGTGCGCGACCTTGTCGGAGACCCGGACGTCGTCGAGCGCGGCCATCAGCTTGTCCGCGCGCTTGGCCATGTTCTGGGCGGCGGTCGCCTTGGTGGCCTTGGCGCCGAGCTTGGCGGCCTGCACGCGCAGCGCGCCGGCCTTCTTCTCGGCGTTGGCGCGCTCGCGGCGGCGACGCTGCTCGTCGGTGGCGCGGGCGTCGAGGTACTTCTGCCAGCCCATGTTGTAGACGTCGGCCTCGGCGCGCACGGCGTCGAGGAACCACACCCGGTTGACCACGTCGCCGAGCAGCTCCACGTCGTGGCTGATCACGATCAGTCCGCCGTCGTGGTTCTGCAGGAACCCGCGCAGCCAGGTGATCGAGTCGGCGTCGAGGTGGTTGGTGGGCTCGTCGAGCAGCAGGATGGTGTCCGAGCGGCCGCCGCTGCCGTCCGACGCCGCGAACAGGATGCGGGCCAGCTCCACCCGGCGGCGCTGACCGCCGGACAGGGTGCGCAGCGGCTGCCCGAGGATGCGGTCGGCCAGCCCGAGGCTGTTGCAGATCCGGGCCGCCTCGCTCTCCGCGACGTAGCCGCCGAGGGACGAGAACCGGTCCTCGAGCTGCCCGTACCTGCGGACGGCCTTGTCCAGCTCGGCCGGGTCGACGAGCTCGGCCATCAGGGCCTGCTGCTTGTCCATGTCCCGGAGCAACGCGTCGAGGCCGCGGGCCGAGAGCACCCGGTCCTTGGCGAGCACGTCGAGGTCGCCCTCCTTGGGGTCCTGCGGCAGGTAGCCGAGGTCTCCGGTGCGGATGACCTCACCCGCGTAGGGCTCGCCCTCGCCGGCGAGGATGCGCAGGGTGGTGGTCTTTCCGGCGCCGTTGCGGCCGACGAGACCGATGCGGTCGCCGGACTGGACGCGCAGGGCAGGGCCGGGCGCGGAGAGGAGGGTCCGCACACCGGCACGAACTTCGAGGTCGGT
>NZ_BCXG01000008.1 GCF_001894985.1 Rhodococcus tukisamuensis NBRC 100609
CCGGCCGACCTTCGGGCGGAGGCGCCCTGGCAGACTGTGCGAATGCTGTCGCGAAAGAATCTGCTGCGTTCTGTCCCACTTGCGCTTGCCGCGGTCACCGCGCTGACACTGACGGGCTGTGGGTCGGATTCCGCGTCCGACGAGTCCACCCCGGATGCGTCACTGAGCGCCGGCGACCTGAATGTGCAGTTCAACGGCGACGAGCCGCCGACGCTGACCTTGCCCGCGGACAAGCCGGACCTGGCCGAAACCAAGATCACGGTGGTGGCCAAGGGTGACGGGGCCACTGTCGGACCCAACGACCAGGTGACCCTCGAGTACCAGGGCACGAGCTGGGACACCGGAGAGATCTTCGACCAGAGTTACGGTCGTGCGCCGGCCACGTTCGCCCCGAGCCAGGTCATCCCGGGGTTCGCGCAGGCGCTCGTCGGGCAGCAGGTCGGTTCGAAGGTCCTCGCCGAGATCCCGCCGAAGGACGCCTACGGTCCGGCCGGCAGTGGCTCGGAGCTCGCGGGTCAGACTCTGGTCTTCCTGGTCGACATCAAGAGCGTCAACTAGGGCAGGGGCGTCGCCAGGCGGGTCTGCGCGCTGCGCCCGCGGAGGGTCACCGTGTCGCCCAGCGTCCACCGTGCGGCCTCGGCGGCGCCGGCCGCGGCCACCGCGCGGTCGGAGGCGAGCACGGCTCCGGGAACGGTCTTCGCGAGCTCGGAGAGGCGGGCCGCCTCGTTCACGGGGTCGCCGATCACGGTGTACTCGAATCGCTTTCGGGCGCCGATGTTCCCGGCCACCGCGGTGCCGGCCGCGACCCCGACGGCCGCGTCGCAGTCGGGCACCTCGGCGCGCAGCCGTTGCTGGATCCGGCGGACCGCGGCCAGGGCGCTCCCGGCCGGGTCGTCGAGGTCCGCGGGCGCACCGAAGATCGCCAGCGCCGCGTCCCCCTCGAACTTGTTGACGAAACCGCCGTGCCGGTCCACCTCGTCGACCACCACGTCGAAGAAGCGGTTGAGCAGGTCGACCACCTGCTGCGGGGGACGGGACGCCGCGAGCTGCGTCGAGCCCACCAGGTCGATGAAGAACACCGCGACCTCGCGCTCCTCGCCGCCGAGTTCGGGATTGCGTGCGATGGCGGCCTCGGCCACCTCGTGACCGACGTGCAGGCCGAACAGGTCCCGGATTCGTTCGCGTTCGGCCAGGCCCTCCGCCATCCGGTTGAAACCACTCTGCAGTTCCCCGAGCTCGGTGCCGTCGTACACCTGGATCCGGGTACCGAGGTGGCCCTTCTCGACCTCGGTCATGGCGGCGCGGACGGACCGGATCGGAGCGACCGTCGCGGCCACCCCGAGCAGGGTGAGCAGCAGTCCGAACACCAGCGTGGCGCCGCCGATGGCCAGGATCGACTTCGCCAGCTGGCGCGGGCTGGCCTCCTCGTGCAGCAGTGAGAACAGCGCGACCAGGATCAGCCCGGTGACGGGTACCCCCGTCCCGAGGAGCCAGGCCAGCACGTTGCGGCCGGTGACGCCCGCGATCCGGACCCGGCGCGGATCGCCCGCCTCGAGTGCCCGAGCGGCGGCGGGGCGCAGGGCGAACTCGGCGAGCAGGTATCCGAAGGCGCATATGGTGGTGCCGCTCATCGCGATGGTCAGCGAGACCTTCGGGATGGTCTCGGGATCGACCATGGCGTAGGCGGTGGTGAACACCACCAGGCCGCCGAGCCACAGCACGATCTGGATCCGGGTCAGTTTCCACGGCATCGACAGGGCCGCGGCCGCCTCCTCGCGCGTCGGTGCCCGGCCCTCGACGGCCCAGCGCAGCCCACGCAGGGCGCGCAGGGTGCCCCAGACCAGGCCGACGACGGTGGCTGCGACGAGATAGGCCGGGCCGAGGACGGCGTTGACGAAGAGGAACTCCCGAGTCAGCAGTTCCGGTCCGGGGACCACCGCGATGAGCGCGCCGACCACGACGAATCCGACCAGGTTGGTCACCAGCAGGCTGACGGTGAGCAGCACCTGTACCCGCAGCCGCCGACGCCGGGGCGTCTCGGTGGGGGAACCGAGGAGGCGCGAGCCCAGCGGGGCTGTGGAAACTCCGGGAACGGCCATGATCGCCGAGCGTAATGGCTCCGGCCAGCTGTGGTCGGGACCCGCGCTGGCGTGCTCTAGTGTGGTCCGAGTGCGTCTCGTGATTGCCAACTGCCATGTCGACTACGTCGGCCGTCTCACCTCCCACCTTCCGAAGGCCCGACGGCTGCTGCTGGTCAAGTCCGACGGTTCGGTGAGCATCCATGCGGACGACCGTGCCTACAAGCCGCTGAACTGGATGAGCCCGCCCTGCTGGCTGGTCGAGGACGACGCCGGCGACGGCAAGCAGCTCTGGGTGGTGACCAACAAGGCCGGCGAGGAACTGCGGATCACCATCGACGAGGTGGAACACGACTCCTCGCACGAGCTCGGTGTCGACCCGGGTCTGATCAAGGACGGCGTCGAGGCGCATCTGCAGGAGCTGCTCGCCGAGCACGTCGAGACACTCGGCCCCGGCTACACGCTGGTGCGGCGCGAGTTCATGACGGCGATCGGCCCGGTGGACCTGATGTGCCGCAATGCGGACGGCGCGTCGGTGGCGGTGGAGATCAAGCGTCGGGGGGAGATCGACGGCGTCGAGCAGCTGACCCGTTACCTCGAACTGCTCAACCGGGACCCGCTGTTGGCCCCGGTCACCGGTGTGTTCGCCGCGCAGCAGATCAAGCCGCAGGCCCGGACGCTGGCGGAGGACCGGGGAATCCGTTGCCTGACCCTCGACTACGAGGCGCTGCGCGGAATCGAGAGCACCGAGTTCAGGCTGTTCTGAGCGGCATTTAGGCTGGATTCATGCCCCGCCGCAATCATCACCGTCGCGCCGAGCCGCCGTCACCGCTGGGCGGCTCGCAGGCCCGTGTGGAATCCGGCCCGGCCGGCTACGACGGCGAGCAGTACCAGGTCCGGCAGATCCCGGGCGCCCGCGCCACCAAGACCTACCGGTGCCCCGGCTGTGACCACGAGATCCGGCCCGGCGTTGCGCACCTGGTGGCCTGGCCGGCGGACGCGATCGGCGGAGCCGAGGACCGCCGGCACTGGCACTCAGGATGCTGGAACGGGCGCGGGTCCCGCGGGATCACCCGGCGTTGGTCGTGACGTCCCGCTCGGACTCCTGGTACTCGTCCGCGGACCCGTGGTCGTCCTGACCGGCGTCGTTCTGATCGGACTCGCCGTGAGCCTCGTCCTCGGCCGCCGCTGAGTCCCGGCGGTCCTTGCGCTCGGACTCGTTGACGCCGTCGAGCAGCTCGCCCTCCCGGTTGACCGAGGCCAGCATCGCCGGCACCGAATCGAGCTGGCCGCGAATACCCAAGAGCTGGGCGAGGACCCGGCCCCGGAGGACCCGCAGCTCCTCGGCGAGCTCCTTGGCGTGGGCGATCCGCTTCTCGGCCTGTTCGGTGGCGGTCTGCAGCCGGCGCCGGGCCTCGTTGGTGGCGTCGGTGATCCGGCGGGCCGCTTCGGCCTTGCTGGTCGCCTCGAGCTCCTCGACCGCGCTGACCACCTTGGTGCGGCGTTCGCTCATGGTGATCTCGAAGTCCTGCTGGATCTGGTTGCGCTTGGCCTCGGACTCCGCCTCCATGCGGGCTCGCTCGCTCTGGGCGGCCTCGACGATCCGGGCGGCCTCGGTGCGCGCGGCGGCCATGGTCTGGGTGTGCTCGGTCTCGAGCGCGGAGCGGAGGTCGGCGAGCTCGGCCAGCCGGGTCTCGTGCTCGGCGCGCATCGCGGTGCTGTCCTGCTGGGCGATGGACACCATTTCGGCGGCCTCGGCCTGTGCATGGGCGCGCACCTCGGAGGCCTCGTCGGAGGCGAGGCGCAGCATCCGGGAGATACGCTCACTCATGCCCTCGGCGGTGGTCGGCGGCACGGACAGCCGGTCGACGTCCTTGCGCAGGTCGTCGATCTCGTCGCGTGCGTCCTCGAGCTGCATCGCCAGGTCCCGGGCCTGCGCGGCCGCGGCGTCCCGGTCGGTTGCGGTCACCCGCAGCTCGGCGTCGAAACGGTCGAAGTAGTGACGAACCTCGTCGCGGTCGTAACCCTTGCGTGCGACGGTGAAGGGGAGCGGAATCGATCCGCGGTCGTGCTCGTTGGCCATGCTCATAACCTACCGTCGCTGCGCTTGTGGTGTCGTTGCCCTGTCAGGCGTGCAAAATACGCGAGACCGCCGTACGGGTAGCGATCGGCTCCCCGCACGGCGGTCAGGTGTGGTGGAAGGTGGGGCTCAGTGCCCGCCGTCTGCGGCCGGCTCGACGAGCTCGACCAGCACGCCGCCGGCGTCCTTCGGGTGCAGGAAGTTGATCCGCGAGTTCGCGGTGCCGCGGCGCGGTGCGTCGTAGAGCAGCCGGACGCCACCGGCGCGCAGGCGCTCGGAGATCGCGTCGAGGTCGGTGACGCGGTAGGCGAGCTGCTGCAGGCCCGGGCCGCTGCGGTCGATGAACTTGGCGATCGTGGAGTTCTCGTTGAGCGGCGCGAGCAGCTGGATCGCGGTGGAGCCCGCCGGGCTGCCGGGCACCGACAGCATGGCCTCGCGGACGCCCTGCTCCTCGTTGGTCTCCTCGTGCGTGGAGACGAGGCCCAGGTGTTCGGCGTACCAGGCGATCGCGACGTCGAGGTCGGGCACTGCGATGCCGACGTGGTCGATGGCCGTCACGAGGTCGGAGGCCAGGGGGGAAGTGGCCGAGCTGGGGGCAGAGTGTGTCATGACATTGACGTTAGCGTTACCGTCTTGGTAGTTCTCGTGGGGATGTGGCTTTAACCGGTGCCCGCCCGCACTGATCTTTGGAGGAAGCCGTGAGCAGTTCTGTAATCGTCGCCGGAGCCCGTACCCCGATGGGGCGGCTCCTGGGTTCACTCAAGGACTTCTCCGGGTCCGATCTCGGTGGCATCGCCATCAAGGGCGCGCTCGAGAAGGCCGGCGTCGCGCCCGAGAAGGTCGAGTACGTGATCATGGGCCAGGTGCTCACCGCGGGCGCCGGTCAGATGCCCGCCCGCCAGGCCGCCGTGGCCGCCGGCATCCCCATGGACGTGCCGGCCCTGTCCATCAACAAGGTGTGCCTGTCCGGCGTCGACGCGATCGCGCTGGCCGACCAGCTGATCCGCGCCGGCGAGTTCGACATCGTGGTCGCCGGCGGCCAGGAGTCGATGAGCCGCGCGCCGCACATGCTCGAGAAGAGCCGCGAGGGCTTCAAGTACGGCGACGTCACCCTGCGTGACCACATGGCGTACGACGGCCTGCACGACATCTTCACCGACCAGGCGATGGGGCTGCTGACCGAGCAGGTCAACCAGCAGGAAGCCAGCCACATCACCCGCGAGGAGCAGGACGCGTTCGCCGCGGCGTCGCACCAGAACGCCGCCCGCGCCTGGAAGAACGGCCTGTTCGACAACGAGGTCGTGCCGGTGCAGATCCCGCAGCGCAAGGGCGACCCGATCGTCTTCGCCGAGGACGAGGGCATCCGTGCCGACACCACCGTCGAGTCCCTGAGCAAGCTGCGTCCGGCCTTCAGCAAGGACGGCACCATCACCGCAGGTTCGGCCTCGCCGATCTCCGACGGCGCCGCCGCGGTGGTCGTGATGAGCAAGGCCAAGGCGGAGGAGCTGGGCCTGAGCTGGATCGCCGAGATCGGCGCCCACGGCGTCGTAGCCGGCCCGGACTCCACCCTGCAGTCGCAGCCCGCCCGCGCGATCGCGAAGGCCTGCGCGAAGGAGGGCATCGCGCCCACCGACCTCGACCTCGTCGAGATCAACGAGGCATTCGCGGCGGTCGGCATCGCGTCGACCCGTGAGCTGGGCCTGGACGCGGACAAGGTCAACGTGAACGGCGGCGCCATCGCGGTCGGGCACCCGCTCGGCATGTCGGGTGCGCGGATCGCCCTGCACCTCGCGCTCGAGCTGCAGCGTCGCGGCGGCGGTGTCGGCGCGGCGGCACTGTGCGGCGGCGGCGGTCAGGGCGACGCACTGATCATCCGCGTTCCCCAGCAGTAACTCGCCCGGTCAGCGGCCACAACTGCACCAACCGAATCCGACTACAAGGCGTCGTAGATCACACACGACGGCGCCTTGTTGTCCGATTTGCTCAGGCACAATGGTGGGCATGCCGAAGATCCTCGACGTGTCCACGCCCGCGAAGCGGTTCCGCCTGGTTGCCCAGTGGGAGGCCGTCACCTGGGCCGCCCTGCTGGTTGCGATGTTCTTCAAGTGGGTGCTCGGGTACGAAGAGGCCGTCCGGATCCCCGGAATGGTGCACGGCATCGCCGCCTTCGTTCCGTTCGTGTTGATCGCGCTGGTGACCGCGCGGTCGCTGAAGTGGGACCTGATGACCACCTTCTGGGCGTTGGTGTCGAGCGTGCCGCCGTTCGGGACGATCGTGTTCGAGCGCTGGGCCGTGCGTAACGGCAAGCTCGCCGAGTTGTCCGCAGAGGCGGTCGCGTCCGGCAAGGTCGCGGATCCCGCCCTCGCCGAGGCCTGATTTCCAGACACATCCGCAGTGCCCCCGAACCGTCACGGTTCGGGGGCACCGCGCGTATCTGGGGGTCCGGGGGTCTCCAGGCGTACCGGGGTCCGGGCGGGAGGGGTGAGGCGCGCTGACACCGGGGTGGGCGTGCCAGACTGTTGGGTGTGACTCGACCTGGCTCTCGCCCGCCCGCACGTCCCTCGGCCGCCGCGGCTGCCGCCATGTCCGGGGCCGTGGACCTGTCTGCCCTCAAGGACCGCGCGCAGTCCCCGCCGCCGTCGCAGCAACCGACGGGCCCCGTCGGCGAGGCGGGCCCGACCGGGCTCGCGCCGGTCGTCGACGTCACCGAGGCCACCTTCGAAGCGGAGGTGCTCGAGCGGTCGTCCCAGGTGGTGGTGCTGGTCTCGATGTGGTCCGAGCGGAGCCCGTCGAGCGTCCAGTTCTCCGGGGTGCTCGAGTCCCTGGCCCGCCGGGGCGCGGGTGACTGGGTCCTGGCCCGGGTGGACGTCGACACCAACCCGCGGATCGCGCAGGCGTTCGGTGTGCAGGCCATCCCGACCGTGGTGGCCGTGGCGGCGGGGCAGCCGCTCGCCGACTTCGAGGGCGTCCAGCCCGAGGACCAGGTCAGTGGCTGGCTCGAGCAGGTGCTGCTCGCCACGGCAGGCAAGCTCGCCGGTCCGCCGGCGTCGGGCGGCGAGGAGGAGCCCGAGGCCGAGGACCCGCGGTTCGTCGCTGCCGAGGACGCCCTCGCCGAGGGTGACCTGGCCGGCGCCGAGGCGGGCTACCAGGCGATCCTGGACGCGGAGCCGGGCAACACGGCCGCGCTCGGCGCCATCCGCCAGGTGCGCTTCCTGGCCCGGGTGCAGGACGTGGCGCCCGATGCGGTCGCCAAGGCGGCCGCCGCCCCGACCGACGTGCAGGCGCAGCTCGACGCCGCCGACGCGCTGCTCTACACCCAGCAGGCCGAGGAGGCGTTCGGCCGGCTCATCGAGACCATCCGGCGCACCGCGGGCGACGACCGGACCGCGGCCCGCACCCGGCTGCTCGAGCTGTTCGAGCTCTTCGACCCGGCCGACCCGATGGTGGTCGCCGCGCGCCGCAAGCTGGCCTCCGCGCTGTACTGAGGCCGGGGCCGCACCGAGACCCGGCCGTCCCGAGGATCGGGCCGGGTCAGCCGTAGCGGTTCGCGCAGGCGTCCTGCCCGCCGAGCACCCCGGAGCGGAAGGCGTCGACGCGGGCGAAGCCGCTCGGGACCGTGTCCCCGTTGACGTCGCTGGCCATCAGGCCGTCGGTGAGCAGGCCGGACACCGCCTCGTCCAGGTCGCCGGCGGACAGCGTCAGCCCGCCGGCCTCACCCGCCGCGGCGGCCGCGGTCCAGACGCCGGACAGGCAGGCCGCGCGGACCGCCGTGGTGGCGTCGGTGAGCGAGTCGCCGGCCCGGCGCTGGGCGGCGAGGGTGAACCTCGAGGCCACCAGCACGTAGGCGCCGAAGTCGCCGCGCACGTCGGCCGCGATCTCGTCCGGACTGCCGGTCAGCGGGATGCTGCGCGCCACCAACGCGGGCAGCGAGACGCCGATGGTGTCCGTCGACGGGCAGTACGAGACCGGCTCGGTGGTCGTGGCGTCCGGGCACCCGGTGTCGGCGCCGGCGAAGGTCACCGTCGGCTGCTGCGGGAGCGCGAAGACCGCCTGCAACGAGTCCACGGTGAGCCGGACCGTCTCCTCGGTGACCGGCATCTCGCCGTCGCCGCCGGCGACGGACAGCTGCTGGGCCACCTCGGCGCGCCGCGCGTCCACCTCGGCGGCGTCGATGGCCGTGCAGGCGCGGGCGCCGTCGGTGAAGCCGATCTGGAAGGCTGTCACCCGTTCGAAGGCGGAGCCGTGCACGGCCTCCGGGTCGTTGGGGTTGGTGTCGCGGACGGCCACCATCGCCGCCATCACCGAGTTCAGTCCGTCCGAGGTGTTGAGCGTGAAGTGCGGCGCACCACCCTGCGCGACGTCTCGCATGAAGGCCCCGGCGAAGCAGTCGGCCTGCTGCTCGAGCACCAGGGTCGGGTCGTCGTCGCCGGCGAGGCCGGAGTCGTGCTGGATCGCATGGCCGTACTCGTGCGCCATCACCATCACCACGGCCATCGGGCCGAAGGTGCTCATCAGGGTGGGCAGCAGCGTGGTGCGGTCCCAGCCGATCGAGCCGTCGCGGGTGCAGTAGCCGGCGTTCACCACGCCGTGCGTGTTGTCGCCGCAGAAGGTGTCCGAGTGGGCGGGCGGCGCGTCCGGGTCCCACGACGCGAGGTCGGTGACCGGTTGGAAGTCGCCGGCGAAGACCTTCGGGTACTCGACACCCCAGAAGGCGGCGATGTCGTCGACGGCGTTGGTGGCCAGCACGTCGGCGGCCGAGCCGTCCGCGCCCCGGACCGGCAGCGACGCGTCGGGCACGTCGGGGCGTGGGCCGCTGGGGCCGTCGGTCGCGGGCAGCCCGGCGACTGTGAACGGGTTGGCGTAGATCGACACCGCGCGTCCGCCCGTGGTGGACGCGCAGCCGGCGAGCAGGATCGCGGCCAGCGCGACGGCGACGCCGACGACCGCCGCCCGGGCCCGGATCACCCGCGTTCCAGGCTGAGCCAGAGGGCGCTGTTCGCGGGCAACGCGACCGCCGCGGAGGCCGGGCGGCCGTGCCAGGGCTGGGTGGTCGCGGTCACGGCACCGAAGTTGCCCATCCCGGAGCCGTGGAACTCCGCGGCGTCGGTGTTGAGGACCTCCACCCACCGGCCGGGTTCGGGCAGGCCCACCCGGTACTCGGCGTGCGCGGAACCGGAGAAGTTGAACAGGCACGCGACGATCGACCCGTCGGTCCCGTACCGCAGGTAGCTGAGCACGTTGTTCTCGGTGTCGTTGGCGTCGATCCAGGAGTAGCCGCCGGGGGAGTTGTCCATCGTCCACAGCGCGGGGTGGCGCCGGTAGGCGGCGTTGAGGTCGCGCACCAGCGCCAGCACGCCCCGCTGCAGCGCGGCGGTGGGTCCGCCCTCGAGCTGGCCCCAGTCCAGCCCGTGTTCCTCGGACCACTCGGTGCGCTGGCCGAACTCCTGGCCCATGAACAGCAGCTGCTTGCCGGGATGCGACCACATGTAGGCGAGCAGCGCGCGCAGCCCGGCGGCCTTGGCGTGGTCGTCGCCCGGCATCCGCGTCCACAGCGTGCCCTTGCCGTGCACCACCTCGTCGTGGCTGACCGGGAGCAGGTAGTTCTCGCTCCACGCGTACATCAGCGAGAAGGTGATCTCGTGGTGGTGGAAGCTGCGGTGGATGGGATCGCGGCCCAGGTAGCCCAGGGTGTCGTGCATCCAGCCCATGTTCCACTTCATGGTGAAGCCGAGGCCGCCGACGGAGGTGGCCCGGGTGACACCCGGCCAGGCGGTCGACTCCTCGGCGATGGTGACGACGCCGCGGTGCAGCTTGTGCACGGTCGCGTTCATCTCCTGCAGGAACGCGACCGCCTCCAGGTTCTCGCGGCCGCCGTGGATGTTCGGGGTCCAGCCGCCCGACGGCCTCGAGTAGTCCAGGTAGAGCATCGACGCGACGGCGTCGACCCGTAGCCCGTCCACGTGGAACTCGTCGATCCAGTACAGGGCGTTGGCAACCAGGAAGTTGCGGACCTCGCGTCGGCCGAAGTCGAAAACGTAGGTGCCCCAGTCCAACTGCTCGCCCCGGTGCGGGTCGGCGTGCTCGTAGAGCGGGCCGCCGTCGAAGCGGGCCAGGGCCCAGTCGTCCTTGGGGAAGTGGGCGGGCACCCAGTCCACGATGACGCCGATGCCGGCCCGGTGCATCCGGTCCACGAAGGCGCGGAAGTCGTCGGGGGAACCGAACCGGGAGGTCGGGGCGTAGTAGGAGGTCACCTGGTAGCCCCAGGACCCGCCGTACGGGTGCTCGGCAACGGGCAGCAGTTCGACATGGGTGAACCCGGTCGCCAGTACGTGCGCCGAAAGCTGTTCCGCCAGTTCGAGGTAGCTCAGTCCCGGCCGCCACGACCCGAGGTGCACCTCGTAGACGCTCATGGGCGACTGGTTCGGCTCCGTCTCGGCGCGGGCCCGCAGCCAGGCGGCGTCGGTCCAGGTGTGGGTGCTGGCGTCGACCACGGACGCGGTGGCGGGCGGCACCTCGGTGGCGAACGCCATCGGGTCGGCCTTGTCGCGCACCGAGCCGTCGGCGCCGTGCACCCGGAACTTGTACAACGCGCCGGGCTCGATGCCGGGCACGAACAGTTCCCAGACGCCGGTGGAGCCCAGCGCCCGCATCGGTGCTGTCTGCCCGCCCCAGAGGTCGAAGTCGCCGATCAGCGTGACGCCCCGCGCGGCGGGCGCCCACACCGCGAACGAGGTGCCGGTGACCGGGCCGTCCGGGGTGTCGTAGCTGCGGGGGTGCGCGCCGAGCGCCTCCCAGAGCCGTTCGTGCCGGCCCTCGCCGAACAGGTGCAGGTCGAGATCCCCGAGCGTCGGCAGGAAGCGGTAGCCGTCGGCGGTGACGACGGTGTGCCCGCCCGGGTACTCGACGACCAGTCGGTAGTCGGCGGGTTCCGGTACCGGGACGACGGCGCTGAACAGTCCGTCGGAGACGTGGTACAGCGGGTGGTCGACGCCGTCGATCCGGGCGGCGACGGACTCGGCGCCCGGGCGCAGCGCCCGGATCACGGTGCCGCCGGCATGCGGGTGCGCGCCCAGCAGCGAGTGCGGGTCGTGGTGGGTGCCCGAGGCCAGTCGCGCCAGGTCGGCCAGCGGGGGCGCGGCGACCTGCGCGGCGCCGCGGGCGGTCACGACGCGGGCGCGCGGTGTGCCAGGTGCATCCGCGCGGGGTAGGGGACGGCGGGCAGCGCCAGGACGTGCGCGACCGCGCGCCAGGGCTCGAGTCGGACGAAATTGGTCTGGGCCCACTGGTACTGCTCGCCGGTGACCTCGTCGAGCACGGTGATGTGGTCCTGCCAGTTGCGGCCGAGGGCGGGCATGTCCAGCCAGATGTGGCCCTGCTCGGCGCCGTACGGGTTGAGGTTGACGACGGTGAGCACCGCGTCGCCGGTCACCGGGTCGAACTTCGAGTAGGCGATCAGCGAGTCGTTGTCGATGTGGTGGAAGGTGAGGTTGCGCAGTTGCTGCAGTGCGGGGTGGGCCCGACGGATCCGGTTCAGCGTCGCGATCCACGGCTCCAGCGACTCGCCGCGGGCCCGTGCCTCGTCGAAGTCGCGCGGCCGTAGCTGGTACTTCTCCGAGTCGAGGTACTCCTCGCTGCCGGGGTGCACCGGAAGGTGTTCGTAGAGTTCGTATCCCGAGTACACGCCCCAGGTCGGCGCGAGCGTGGCGGCCAACGCGGCGCGCAGCGCGAACATTCCGGGCCCGCCGCGCTGCAGGCTCTCGTGCAGGATGTCCGGGGTGTTGACGAACAGGTTCGGCCGCGCCTCGTCGGCCTTCGCCGCGAGCTCGAGCCCGAACTCGGTGAGCTCCTGCTTGCCGACCCGCCAGGTGAAGTACGTGTAGGACTGGGTGAACCCACGTTTGGCCAGGCCGTACATCCGGGCCGGCCGGGTGAAGGCCTCGGCCAGGAACAGCACGTCCGGGTCGGTCTCCTTGACCTCGGCGATCAGCCACTCCCAGAAGTTCGGCGGCTTGGTGTGCGGGTTGTCCACCCGGAAGATCCGGACGCCGCGGTCGATCCAGAAGCGCACCACCCGCAGGACCTCGGCGTAGATCCCGTCCGGGTCGTCGTCGAAGTTGACCGGGTAGATGTCCTGGTACTTCTTCGGCGGGTTCTCGGCGAAGGCGATGGTGCCGTCCGGCAGCACCGTGAACCACTCGGGATGGGCTGCGGCCCAGGGGTGGTCGGGAGCGCACTGCAGCGCCAGGTCGAGTGCGACCTCCAGGTGCAGCTTGCGGGCGCGGGCGACGAAGGCGGCGAAGTCGTCGAGGGTGCCGAGCCGCGGGTGCACGGCGTCGTGGCCGCCCTCGCGGGCGCCGATCGCCCACGGCGACCCGACGTCGTCCGGACCGGGGGTCAGGGAGTTGTTGGGGCCCTTGCGGTTCACCCGGCCGATCGGGTGGATCGGCGGCAGGTAGACGACGTCGAAACCCATCGCCGCGATCCGGGGCAGGTCGTTGGCGGCGGTGGCGAAGGTGCCGTGCCGCGGGGTGCCGTCGGGCTCCCGGCCGCCGGTCGAACGCGGGAAGAACTCGTACCAGGAGCCGAACAGCGCGCGCCGACGGTCCACCCAGACGGTCCCGGTGCGGCCCTTGGTGACCAGGTCCCGCAGGGGGTGCGTGCGCAACAGGGCGGTGAGGTCGGTGGCGAAGGCCGGCGCCACCCGGGCGGGCAGCTGCTGGTCGCTGCGCAGGGCGGCGGCGGCCGCGACGACTCGCGCGCGGTCGCCCTTCGGCACCGCCTTGGCCGCACGCTCGAACAGTCGGGCGCCGACCTCGAGGTCGTTGGCCAGCTCGGTGGGGCCCTGCCCGACAGACAACTTGGCCTCGACCGCGTGACGCCAGGTGGCGATCGGGTCGCCCCAGCCCTCCACCCGGAACGTCCAGGCGCCGGGCGTGGTGGGGACGAACACCGCGGCGAAGGTGTCCGGGAGCGGGCCCGGCAGCATCGGGATCCGCAGGGTGCCGGCGGCGTCCGGCCCGTGGACCGCGAGGGTGGCCGCGACCGCGTCGTGCCCCTCGCGCCAGACGGTCGCCGAGACCGGGAACGTCTCGCCGACGACGGCCTTCGCGGGGAAACGCCCGCCCTCGATGTCGGGGACGACGTCGTCGATGCCTATCCGCCCGGTCATGGAGCACTACCTTACGGGTACGGCCACGGTGCACGCTGGATCGAAGGCCGGGTCGTCACGACAGGACCGCGGGCCCGCCGGTGGGTAGTCTTCGCAGGGTGAAAGCCTTGCGTCGGTTCACCGTCCGTGCCCACCTCCCCGCCCGGCTCGCCGCGCTCGGGCCGTTGTCGACCAACCTGCGGTGGTCCTGGCACCCGGAGACCCAGGACCTGTTCGCGCGGATCGACCCGGGGCTGTGGCAGCGGGTGGCGGGCGACCCGGTGCGGATGCTCGGCGAGGTGTCGCCGGCCCGGCTCGACGCGCTGGCGATCGACCCGGACTACGTGGCCGAGCTGGACCTCCGCGCCGAGGACCTCGACGAGTACCTCGACCGTCCGCGGTGGTACCAGAACCAGCAGTCGAAGGGCGTCGACCTGCCCGGCGGGATCGCCTACTTCTCAATGGAGTTCGGCGTCAGTGAGGTGCTGCCGAACTACTCCGGCGGCCTCGGCATCCTGGCCGGCGACCACCTCAAGGCGGCGTCGGACCTCGGGGTGCCGCTGATCGGCGTGGGCCTGCTCTACCGGTCCGGGTACTTCCGGCAGTCGCTGACCGCGGACGGCTGGCAGGCCGAGCACTACCCTTCGCTGGACCCGCAGGGACTGCCGCTGCGGCTGCTCGCGGAGCCGGTGTCCGGGGCGCCGGTGCTGCTGCACGTGGCGATGCCGGGCAACCGGGTGCTGCGGGCCCGGGTGTGGATCGCGCAGGTCGGCCGGGTGCCCCTGCTGCTGCTGGACTCCGACATCGCGGAGAACGACCCGGAGTTGCGCGGGGTCACCGACCGACTCTACGGCGGCGACCAGGACCACCGGATCAAGCAGGAGATCCTGGCCGGCATCGGCGGGGTGCGCGCGGTGCGGGCGTACACCCGCTCGATGGGGCTGGCCGACCCGGAGGTCTTCCACATGAACGAGGGCCACGCCGGCTTCCTCGGGGTGGAGCGGATCCGCGAGCTGATCACCGGGGCCGGGCTGGACTTCGACGCCGCCCTCGCCGCGGTGCGTGCGGCCACCGTGTTCACCACCCACACACCGGTCCCGGCGGGCATCGACCGCTTCCCGACGGACCTGGTGCGCACCTACTTCGCCGGGGCCAACGGGGAGAACGAGTCGGCCATGCTGCCGGGTCTGACGGTGGACCGGATCGTCGAACTGGGCCGTGAGGGCGACCCGTCGGTGTTCAACATGGCGCACATGGGCCTGCGGCTCGGTCAGCGCGCCAACGGGGTGTCCCGGCTGCACGGCACCGTCAGCCGGGAGATGTTCAGCGGGCTGTGGCCGGGCTTCGACGCCACCGAGGTGCCGATCGGCTCGGTCACCAACGGGGTGCACGCCCCCACCTGGGCGGCCCGCGAGTGGATGGACCTGGCCCGGCGGGTGGTCGGCCCCGAGCAGGTCGAGGAGGCCCGCGGCTGGGAGCGGCTGCACGAGATCGCGCCGGGCGAGCTGTGGGCAACCCGGAACACGCTGCGCGGGCAGCTGGTGGCCGAGGTGCGCAGGCGGGTGCGGGCGTCGTGGCTCGAACGGGGCGCCACCGATGCCGAACTGTCCTGGACGGCAGGGGTTTTCGATCCCGATGTGCTGACGGTCGGGTTCGCGCGCCGGGTGCCGACCTACAAGCGGCTGACGCTGATGCTGCGGGACCCGGAGCGGTTGCGCGCGATGTTGCTGGACCCGCAGCGGCCGGTGCAGCTGGTGGTGGCCGGCAAGTCCCATCCCGCCGACGACGGCGGCAAGGCGCTGATCCAGCAGGTGGTGCGGTTCGCCGACGAGCACGACGTCCGGCACCGGATCGTCTTCCTGCCCGACTACGACATGTCGATGGCCCGCTACCTGTACTGGGGCTGCGACGTATGGCTGAACAACCCGCTGCGGCCGCTCGAGGCCTGCGGCACCTCGGGGATGAAGTCGGCGCTCAACGGCGGGCTGAACCTGTCCATCCGGGACGGCTGGTGGGACGAGATGTACGACGGCGGGAACGGCTGGGCCATCCCGACCGCGGACGGCGTCACCGACGAGGTGCGCCGCGACGACCTCGAGGCCAACGCGATGTACGAGTTGCTCGAGCAGACGGTGCTGCCGAAGTTCTACGACCGCGGTGCCGACGGACTGCCGGCGCGGTGGGTGGAGATGGTCCGGCACACGCTCGAGGACCTGGGGCCGAAGGTGCTGGCGTCGCGGATGGTGCGCGACTACGTGGTGGGCCTGTACGCCCCGGCGGCGCGGGCCGCACGTACCGCGGTGGCCGACGGCTACGCGGGGGCACGGCAGGTCGCGGCGTACCGCGGTCGGGTCGAGGCGGCCTGGCCGCGCGTGCAGGTGGTGCAGGTGGACAGCTCCGGGCTGCCGGACACCCCGGTGATCGGCGCCGACCTGACCCTGCGGGCGCACCTGCGGCTCGGTGGCCTCGAACCGTCCGAGGTCGCGGTGCAGGCAGTCCTGGGCCACGTCGGCGCGGACGAGGAGCTCTCCGAGACGGTGGTGGTGCCGATGACGCACGCCGGCTCGGAGGACCTGGGGGAGCTCTTCGTCGCCGAGACACGGATGCCGCTCTCCGGCGCGGTCGGGTACACGGTCCGGGTGCTGCCGCACCACGAACTGCTCGCCGGGGACGCCGAGCTGGCGTTGGTGGCGTTGCCGGCGGGCTAACGCTCGGCGAGCCGGGTCAGGGCCTTGCGGACCACCTCGGGGTCGGACGTCTCCCAGAACGGCGGCAGCGACGCCCGCAGGTAGCCGCCGTAGCGGGCGGTCGCCAGCCGGGAGTCGAGGATCGCGACCACGCCGCGGTCGTCGACGCTGCGCAGCAGCCGGCCCACGCCCTGGGCCAGCAGCAGCGCGGCATGGTTGGCGGCCACCGACAGGAAGCCGTTGCCGCCGCGGGACTCGACGGCGCGCTGGCGGGCCACCAGCAGCGGGTCGTCCGGGCGCGGGAACGGGATCCGGTCCAGGATCACCAGGCTCAGCGAGGGGCCGGGCACGTCCACGCCCTGCCACAGCGACAGGGTGCCGAACAGCGAGGTGGCCTCGTCCGCGGCGAACTTGCGCACCAGCTGGCCCGTGGCGTCCTCGCCCTGGCACAGCACCGGGGTGTCGAGCCGCTCGCGCATCACCTCCGCGGCGGCCTTCGCCGCCCGCATCGACGAGAACAACCCGAGGGTGCGGCCGCCCGCGGCGGTGATCAGCTCGGCGATCTCGTCGAGGTAGCCCTGTGCCAGTCCGTCACGGCCGGGTGCGGGCAGATGCTTTGCGACGTACAGGATTCCGGCCTTCGCGTGGTCGAAGGGGGAGCCGACGTCGAGGGAGTTCCACTTGATGTCCCCGGCGTCCGCCGGCGCCTCGGTGCCGGTGGCCATCGCCGCGTCGGGGCTCACCGCGGACTCCGCGGGCAGGCCCCAGTTCACCGCCAGCCCGTCGAAGGAGCCGCCCACCGTCAGCGTCGCGGAGGTCAGGACCACCGTCGACTCGGCGAACAGCCGCGAACGCAGCAGCCCGCCGACGGACAGCGGCGCCATCCGCACCAGCTTGCCGCGGCGCTCCTCGTCGGCCAGCCACACCACGTCGCGGTGCTTGGCGGGGTCCGGCTCGTCGAAGGCGGTGAGCACCCGGACCGCGTTGTCGTGCACCTCGTCGACCGCGGCCAGGGCGGCGACCCGGGCCGCCGCGGCCTCCGGGTCGGCGGCGTTCATCCCCGGCCGGACCGGGCCGATCGCGGTACGGACCGCCCATGCGGAGTCGCGGACCGCGGCCAGCGCGGGGCCGGCGCCGTCGGGCAGCCGCTCCCAGCGACCGGCGTAGCAGTCCTCGAGCACCGCCGCCCAGCCCTCCGAGGCCGCCTCCATCCGGTCGGCGTCCTGTTCCTCGACCAGCTTGACGCAGCGTCGTGCGGCGGCGGTGATCGTGGACGGCGCCAGCTCGGCGGTGGCCACGCCGGTGACCCGGTCCACCAGTTCGTGCGCCTCGTCGATGACCACCACGTCGTGCTCGGGCAGCACGGCGATGCCGGTGATCGCGTCGATCGCGAGCAGCGCGTGGTTGGTCACCACCACGTCCACCTGCGACGCCTCGGCCCGGGCGCGTTCGGCGAAGCAGTCCTCGCCGACCGGGCAGCGGGACTTGCCGAGGCACTCACGGGCGGTGACGCTGACCTGACGCCAGGCCTGGTCGCCGACGCCGGGCACCAGCTCGTCGCGGTCGCCGGTGTCGGTCTCGGAGGACCACTCGGTCAGCCGCTTGACCTCGCGGCCGAGCCGGGAGATGGCGAACGCGTCGAACAGCTCGGCGTTCTCCGGTTCCTCGGCGGCCCCCGTGTGGATCTTGTTCATGCAGAGGTAGTTGCCGCGGCCCTTGAGGATGGCGAACTGCGGGCGCCGCCCCAGCGTCTTGCTCAGCGCGTCGGCCAGCCGCGGCAGGTCGCGGTCCACGAGCTGACGCTGCAGCGCGATGGTCGCGGTGGAGATCACCACGGTGCGGCCCGACTCGACCGCATGCCGCACGCTCGGCACCAGGTAGGCCAGCGACTTGCCGGTGCCGGTGCCGGCCTGCACGGCCAGGTGCTCGCCGGTGTCGATGGCATGCGCCACCGCCGACGCCATGGTCAGCTGGTTTCGCCGCTCGGCGCCGCCGAGTGCGTGCACCGCCTCGGACAGCAGTTCGGGGACGGTGGGGAGTTCAGGCACCGGCCAAGGCTACCGGCAGCCACCGTCAGGTCCCGACAGCGTCGCGCGGCCGGTCGCGCGGTCACGCCGCCGACGGCACCTCGCCGATCAGCTGGATCCCGGCGCCACGCAGGCGGTCCAGGGCGGTGGTGAGGGTGTCGGGGGAGACCGCCGCCGTGTACTGCAGCAACACCGTGGTGTCGAAGCCCTCACGGCGCGCGTCCAGTGCGGTGGCCAGCACGCAGTGGTCGGTGGCGATGCCGACCACGTCCACCGCGTCGACGCCGCGTCCGCGCAGCCACCCGGCCAGCGTCTCGCCCGAGTCGTCGATGCCCTCGAAACCGGAGTACGCGGCGCTGTACGCGCCCTTGGCGAACACCGCCTGCACCGGCGCGACGTCCAGGTCCGGGTGGAACTCGGCGCCGGGGGTGCCCGCGCGGCAGTGCGGCGGCCAGGTGTCCACGTAGTCGGGTGTGTCGGAGAAGTGGTCGCCCGGGTCCACGTGGCGGTCCGCGGTCGCGACCACCGCGGCGTAGCGGTGGGCCTGGTCCGTCAGGTAGCCGCTGACGGCTCGGGCGATCGCGGCGCCGCCCGTGACGGCGAGCGAGCCGCCCTCGCAGAAGTCGTTCTGCACGTCGACGACGACCAGCGCCCGCCGACCCGATCCGGTGCCCATTTCCTCACTCCTACGTTGTCTGCGAACCCGAACTAGCCGACGAACCGGGTCGGCACGGCGGCCTCGCCGCGCGAGAGCTTCAGCCCCTCCCACGGCAGGCTCACCAGCCCGTGGGCGACCAGGTCGCGCCCCTCGGCCAGGGTGGGCAGGCCGTCCGCCCGCACACCGCCGCGGACCAGCGGGATCATCAGCTCCCGGCAGGTCAGGTCGCCGGCGTCGGGGGCCTCGGAGTCCGCCGGGTAGGCGACCTCCTCGACGATCGTGCCGGTGGGCCGGGCCAGCCGGACGGCCCGCTTGGTGCCGCCGCGGGACACCTTGTGGCTGCTGCGCTTGGCCACCGGGAGCCCGTCGACCTCGACGAGCTTGTAGACCATGCCCGCAGTGGGCGCCCCCGACCCGGTCACCAGCGCGGTGCCCACACCGTAAGTGTCCACCGGTTCGGCCCGCAGCGCCGCGATCGCGTACTCGTCGAGGTCGCCGGAGACCACGATCCGGGTGTTCACGGCGCCCAGGTCGTCGAGCTGCCGGCGCACCTGGCGGGCCCACACCCCGAGGTCTCCGGAGTCGATGCGGACGCCGCCGAGTTCGGGGCCGGCGACGGCGATCGCCGTCTTGACGCCCTCGGTGATGTCGTAGGTGTCCACCAACAGGGTGGTGCCCACGCCCAGCGCCTCGACCTGGGCGCGGAAGGCCGAGGCCTCGTCCGGGCCGTCGGCGGTGGTGTGCAGCAGGGTGAACGCGTGGGCGCTGGTGCCGGCGCCGGGCACGCCGTACCGGCGGACGGCCTCGAGGTTCGAGGTGGCGGTGAAGCCGGCCAGGTAGGCGGCCCGCGAACACGCCACTGCGGACTCCTCGTGGGCGCGCCGCGAGCCCATCTCGATCATGGTCCGGCCGGCGGCGGCGCTGACCATGCGGGTGGCGGCGGACAGGATCGCGCTGTCGTGGTTGAGGATCGACAGCAGCAGCGTCTCGAGCAGCACGCACTCGGCGAAGGTGCCGCGCACCGAGAGGATGGGCGACCCGGGGAAGTACAGCTCGCCCTCGCGGTAGCCGTCGATGTCGCCGGTGAACCGGTACTCGCGGAGCCAGTCGACCGTGCGGTCGTCGAGGAACTTCGACACCACGGCCAGTTCCGGCTCACCGAAGCGGAACCGGTCGAGGGCGTCGAGCAGGCGGCCGATGCCGCCGACCACGCCGTAGCGACGGCCGTCGGGCAGCCGCCGCGCGAAGGCCTCGAAGCTGCAGCGGCGGTGCGCGGAGCCGTCGGCGAGCGCCGCGGAGAGCATCGTCAGCTCGTACTGGTCGGTCAGTAGCGCCGTGCTGGTGCCCGGCTGGGACCACAGCGCGGAGCCGGCGATGGCGGCGGGCGCGGCGGTGGTCGAACCTGAGTGCGTCGTCACCGGGTCACCATAACGAGGCGTCGGTGGCCCGGCGCCCGCGTCCTGGCCGTTTTGTCCCACGATGTTCATTCTGTCGGGATCACGTCGTAGGCTGGTTGCATGGCTCCAGGCTCCACAATCACTCCGATGGCGAGGATTCCCGCCGCAGCCCCGCAGGTCCTACCCGCGGAGGCGGAGGTCACTGACGAGGACGAGGCGCAGGATCGTCCCTGGGTGACGCTGGTGTGGGACGACCCGGTGAACCTGATGCACTACGTGACCTTCATTTTCCAGAAGCTGTTCGGCTACAGCAAGGCGAAGGCCACCGACCTGATGCTGCAGGTCCACAAGGAGGGCAAGGCCGTGGTGTCCTCCGGCTCGCGGGACAAGATGGAACACGACGTGCAGCGACTGCACGCCGCCGGGCTGTGGGCGACCATGCAGCGGGACAGCTGACGCGGATCTCCTCACGGAGAGACGCCTCACCACCACTCGAAAGGACCTGCGGGTAGGCATCGTGCGCACATGGAGTCGGAAGAATTCGCTGGGCGGCGTGAAGATTCGCTCCGAGATGGATGCGCGTGAGGCGTCGGTACTGCGGTCGCTGGTGAGCTCGGTGCTCTCGCTGCTGCAGGACCGGGCCGCGTCCGCGCCGCAGGACGACCTGGCCGAGCTGACCGGGCTGCGGACCGGGAACTCCACCGCGCCAACCGATGCGACGCTGGCCCGGCTGCTGCCGGACTTCCTCAAGCCCGACGCCGCGGGCGGCGAGGAGGCGACGCCGGGTGCCAATGTCAATGGGGCACTGCGCAGTCTGCACGAGCCGGAGATCATCGACGCGAAGCTCGCGGCGGGTTCGGTGATCCTGCAGACGGTTCCGGCGGAGGGCGGCAAGGTGGTGCTGACACCGGAGCAGGCCGACGCCTGGCTCGCGGGCCTCAACGACGTCCGGCTGGCGCTGGGCTCGACGCTGCAGATCGACGCGGACACCCCCGACGAACTGGACCCCGACGACCCGCGGGCCCCGCATCTCGACGTCTACCACTGGCTCACCTGGATGCAGGACTCGTTGGTGCAGGTCCTGGTCCCGTGAGGCCGGGGCCGAGCGACTCGTTGGCCGACGTCGCCGGCCTGTTGGTGGGCCACCACCACGAACTGGACCCGCACGCGGCGATGGGCTCGGGCCGGGCCACCGGCTGCACCGTGGTGCTGGCGCCGGGCGGCGCGACCGCCTCGGTGGACGTGCGGGGCGGCGGCCCGGGCACCCGCGAGACCGACCTCCTCGATCCCAGCCACAGCGTGCAGCAGGTTGACGCGGTGCTGCTCACCGGCGGCAGTGCGTACGGCCTGGCCGCGGCGGACGGCGTGATGCGCTGGCTCGAGGAACGCGGCCGGGGCATCCCGATGGACGCCGACGGCCACGTGGTTCCGATCGTGCCGGGCGCGGTGATCTTCGACCTGCCGGTGGGGGACTGGGCCGTGCGTCCCACCGCGGACCACGGGTTCCTGGCCGCGGACGCCGCCTCGGCGAGCGTGGGGCGCGGCTCGGTGGGGGCCGGCGTCGGCGCCCGGGCCGGGATCCTCAAGGGCGGCGTCGGCACCGCCTCCGCGGTGCTCGGGCCCGGACCCGCGGAGGGCGTCACGGTGGCGGCGCTGGTCGTCGCCAATCCCGTTGGCGCCGTGTTCGATCCGGCGACCGGACTGCCCTGGGGCGTGGGCCCGGGGGACCTGGAGCGGTGGGGGCTGCGGATGCCGGATCCGGCCGAACTGGCGGCGGCCGTCGAGCTGGGTCAGAAGGGCACCGTCCTCAACACCACGATCGGTGTGGTCGCCACCGACGCCCCGCTCGGCAAGGCCGGGTGCCGCCGCGTCGCCGTCGCCGGGCACGACGGGATGGCCCGGGCGATCCGCCCCGCGCACTCGCCGCTCGACGGCGACACCCTGTTCGCGCTCGCCACCGGGACCCACCCGGGGCCGACGCCGGACGCCGCCCTGCCCGTCCCGGCCGCCTTCGCCGCGGACCTGCCGGTGCTGGCCGCGGTGTGCGAGGCCGCTGCCGACGTCACGGCCCGGGCGATCGTCGACGCGATCCTGACGGCCACCCCGGTGGCGGGGATCCCGACCTACCGGGAACTGTTCCCCTCCGCCTTCCGGACCTAGTGCCCCGCGCCCGAAGTCTTCTCGCGGTTGCCGGGGCCCACGCGGCGCCTCGCTGCGTTGTCGAAGTCCCAGGTAGAACACCGCTACCTGGGACTTCTCCGCCTTCCGATGCATCCACGTGGATCCCCGGCAACCATCAATGGACTTCGAGCACGAGGCACTAGGCTGGGGGCACTCGGGAGGCAAGCGTGCTGCAGATCAGATCCGACCTGGTGGATGCGATGGTGGCGCACGCCCGCGCCGACCACCCGGACGAGGCCTGCGGCATCGTGGTCGGCCCCGAGGGTTCCGACGCCCCGCAGCGGCACGTCCCGATGACCAACGCGGAGCGGTCGCCTACCTTCTACCGCTTCGACTCCGGTGAGCAGTTGCGACTGTGGCGGGCGATGGACGCGGCCGGCGAGGCGCCGGTGGTGCTCTACCACTCGCACACCGCCACCGAGGCCTACCCCAGCCGCACCGACGTCGCCCTCGCCGCCGAACCCGACGCCCACTACGTGCTGATCTCCACCCGCGACCCGCAGCGGGACGAGCTGCGCAGCTTCCGGATCGTCGACGGGCAGGTCGCCGAGGAGCCGGTAGAGGTGCTGCCCGCCTCCGGGGCCGCGGCATCGAATGGGAGCAAACCATGACCGTCGTCTCCGTCCCGACCGTTCTCCGCGTCCACACCGGGGGCGAGAAACGGGTCGAGGCAACGGGTTCCACGCTGTCGGAGTTGATCGACGACCTCGACAGCCGGTACGCCGGCATCCGCGACCGGCTGGTCGCCGGGGGCGCGCTGCACCGGTTCGTGAACGTGTACGTGGGCGAGGAGGACGTGCGGTTCACCGGGGGACTCGGCACCGCGATCGCCGCCGACGACGAGGTCACGATCCTGCCCGCGGTCGCCGGGGGCTGAGCGCGGTGGCCCGGTACGAGAGCCTGCTGGCGACGCTGGGCGAGACCCCGCTCGTCGGCCTGCCCCGGCTCTCGCCCCGCTGGTCGGGCCCGGACCCGGTGCGGCTGTGGGCGAAGCTCGAGGACCGCAACCCCACCGGATCGGTGAAGGACCGGCCGGCCCTGGCGATGATCGACCGGGCCGAGCGGGACGGACGGCTCGCCCCCGGCGCCACCATCATGGAACCCACCAGCGGCAACACCGGCATCTCGCTGGCGATGGCGGCGAAGCTCAAGGGCTACCGGCTGGTGTGCGTCATGCCGGAGAACACGTCCTTCGAGCGCCGCCAGCTGCTCGCACTGTACGGCGCCGAGATCGTCGACACGCCCGCCCGCGGCGGCTCCAACGAGGCCGTCGCGACGGCCAAGCGGCTGGCCGCCGAGCACCCCGACTGGGTGATGCTCTACCAGTACGGCAACCCCGCGAACGCGGATGCGCACTACGCGGGCACCGGGCCGGAACTGCTGCGCGACCTCCCCGAGATCACCCACTTCGTGGCCGGCCTGGGCACCACCGGCACCCTGATGGGCGTCGGGCGCTACCTGCGTGAGCGCGTCCCCGGTGTCGAGATCGTCGCCGTCGAGCCGCGCTACGACGAGGTGGTCTACGGCCTGCGCAACCTCGACGAGGGTTTCGTCCCGGAGCTCTACGACGAGACGGTGCTGACCGCCCGCTTCTCCGTCGGACCGGCCGACGCGGTGCGCCGGACCCGCGAACTGGTGAAGCGGGAGGGCATCTTCGCCGGTATCTCCTCGGGCGCGGTGCTGCATGCCGCGCTCGTCGTCGCGGGCCGGGCGGCGCGGGCGGGCCGGCCCGCGGACGTCGCGTTCGTCGTCGCCGACGCGGGCTGGAAGTACCTGTCGACCGGCGCGTACGACGGTACGCTCGAAGATGCAGAGCAAGCCCTTGACGGTCAGCTGTGGGCGTGACGAAAGCGGTTGAGGCGGAAGATGACCAATCCCATGGACCAGTTCCGGAGCACCCCGGCGGGACTGCCGGTGCCCGGTCAGCCCGCCGTGCCCGCGACCCAGCGCGCGCTGTGGCAACAGGCGGCGATGGTCATCGGTGGATTCGTCGTCGGCCTCTACCTGCTCGAGTTCGTCGACATGCTGATGCGCGGCCGCCTGGACAGCGTCGGCGTCGAGCCGCGCACCCTGGACGGGCTGTGGGGCATCGTGTTCGCGCCCGTGCTGCACGCCGGCTGGGGACACCTGGTCGCCAACACCATCCCGCTGCTGGTGCTCGGATTCCTGGTGCTGCTCTCGGGGATCGGCCGCGGCCTCGCGGCCACCGGCATCATCTGGGTGGTCGGGGGCCTGGGGCAGTGGCTCTTCGGCGGCGCGAACAGCATCCACCTCGGCGCGTCGGTGCTGGTGTTCGGCTGGCTGGCGTACCTGATCGCCCGCGGTCTGTTCACCCGGCACCTGGGCCAGCTGGCCCTGGGACTGGTGGTGCTGGTGGTCTACGGCGGGCTGCTGTGGGGCGTGTTCCCGGGGGTCAACGGGATGTCGTGGCAGGGGCACCTGTTCGGCGCGCTGGGCGGCGTCCTGGCGGCGTGGGTGCTGGCGTCCGACGTCCGAAAGGCGCGGCGGGCCCCGGCGCTGAATCCGTAGCCGCGGGACCGGATGTGGGCCCGCCGCGGCCGGGTGTGACGGCAGGCGCATCGACACGGTCACCAAGGATTCGTCTCGAAACGCCCGGGAAGTATTCAAGGGACTGACGGCTCGTGGCAGCATGGCACTCATGCGCATCACCGTCCTGGGTTGTTCGGGCAGCGTCGCCGGCCCCGATTCGCCCGCGTCGGGCTACCTGCTGACCGCACCCGACACACCGCCGGTGGTCATCGACTTCGGGCCCGGCGTACTGGGCGCGCTGCAGCGGTACGCCGACCCCGGCGAGGTGTCGATCTTCCTGACCCACCTGCATGCCGACCACTGCCTCGACCTGCCCGGGCTGCTCGTCTGGCGCCGCTACCACCCGGTGAAGCCGGCCGGGCGCGCCCTGTTGTACGGCCCCAGCGGCACCGACTCCCGGATCGGCGCGGCGTCCGCGGAACTCGCCGGCGAAACCGACGACATCTCCGACACCATCGACCTGAGGCTCCTCGAGGACCGGCGCTCGGTGGAGTTCGGTGCGCTGACCGTCGAGGCCCGCCGGGTGTTCCACCCGCCGGAGGCGTACGGGCTCCGGTTCACCGATCCGGACGGCCGCAGCCTGGCGTACTCCGGGGACACCGGCATGTGCGACGAGGTGGTCGAACTGGCCCGCGGGGTGGACGTGTTCCTGTGCGAGGCGTCGTGGACGCACAGCCCCGACCGTCCCGAGGGCATCCACCTGTCCGGGACCGAGGCCGGTCAGGTCGCGGCGCGGGCCGGCGTCGGCGAGCTGCTGCTCACTCACATTCCGCCGTGGACCTCCCGCGAGGACGTCATCGCCGAGGCGAAGGCAGAGTTCTCCGGACCCGTGCACGCCGTCCTGCCCGGGGATGTCTTCGCGATCTGACCGGGCCCACCGATTAGGCTGACCCAGGTGAGCAGACGACTGGACGGCAGGGCGGACGACGAACTCCGCGAGGTAAGGATCACCCGAGGCTTCACCAGTCACCCCGCAGGGTCGGTGCTGGTCGAGTTCGGCAACACCCGGGTGATGTGCACGGCCAGCGTGGAGGAGGGCGTGCCCCGCTGGCGCAAGGGCTCCGGCCTCGGCTGGCTCACCGCGGAGTACGCGATGCTCCCGGCGGCCACCCACACCCGCAGCGGCCGCGAGTCGGTCAAGGGCAAGGTCGGCGGACGCACCCAGGAGATCAGCCGGCTGGTCGGCCGCTCGCTGCGCGCCTGCATCGACCTCGCCGCGATCGGCGAGAACACCATCGCCATCGACTGCGACGTGCTCCAGGCCGACGGCGGCACCCGCACCGCGGCGATCACCGGCGCGTACGTCGCGCTCGTCGATGCCGTCACCTACCTGCGGGCGGCGGACCTGCTGACCGACCCGCAGCCGATCTCCTGCGGCATCGCCGCCGTCAGTGTCGGCGTCGTGGACGGCCGGGTCCGGCTGGACCTGCCGTACGAGGAGGACTCGCGCGCCGAGGTCGACATGAACATCGTCGCCACCGACACGGGAACCCTGGTCGAGGTGCAGGGCACCGGCGAGGGCGCGACCTTCCCGCGCACCACCCTGGACAAGATGCTGGACTCCGCGCTGGCGGGCTGCGAGCACCTGTTCGAGCTGCAGCGGCAGGCACTGGAGATGCCGTACCCGGGCGAGCTGCCCGAGCCGAAGAACCCTGAGGCGGCGAAGAAGAAGTTCGGTGCCTGAGGCGGTCCGGCTGCTGGTCGCGAGCCGTAACGCCAAGAAGCTGCGCGAGCTGCGGCGGGTGCTCGAGACCGCCGGGGTGAGCGGCATCGAGCTGGTCGGCCTCGACGAGGTGCCGGACTTCCCGGAGGCGCCGGAGACCGGCGCCACCTTCGAGGAGAACGCCCTGGCGAAGGCGCGTGACGCGGTTGCGGCGACCGGAATGCCCTGTGTCGCAGATGATTCCGGACTCGAGGTGGACGCGCTGAACGGCATGCCCGGGGTGCTGTCCGCGAGGTGGTCGGGCGTGCACGGGGACGACGGCGCGAACACCGCGCTGGTGCTGGCGCAGCTGCTGGACGTGCCGGACGCGCGGCGGGGCGCGGCCTTCGTCTCGGCGTGCGCGCTGGTGACGCCGGGCGGGGCGGAGCGCGTCGTGCGCGGGACGTGGCCCGGCGCGATCGCCCGGGAGCCGCGCGGCGACGGCGGCTTCGGCTACGACCCGGTGTTCGTGCCGGCGGGGGAGCAGCGCAGCGCGGCGCAGCTGTTGCCGGAGGAGAAGGACGCGGCCTCGCACCGCGGTCGTGCGCTGGCGCAGCTGGTGCCCGACCTCGCGGCGCTGTCCGGCCGCTGACCGGTCGACCTCCCTGTCGACCGAATGCGGCATTCGTTCACTTGACGTGAACGAATGCCGCATTCGGTCAATGGCGTGAGTGTGCACTTTTCGTCGTTTGCCCCCGCGCGACGCCCCGGCAGGTGCACACTCGGCGGCGCCGGTGCGGGCAGACGAGCCCGGCCGACCGAAAGGAAAGGGTGCCGATGACCCCGAGGATGATTCCGCAGACGCCCTGCGACTGGCTGGTCTACCTGGTTGCGACGCTGACCGGTCAGCCCGTGGTCAAGGGCGGCGGCGGGTCCTAGCCGCGTCCGCCGAGTGTGCACTTCTCGGGCGACGCCCCGGCAGGTGCACACTCGGCGGAGCGGGCGACTAGACGCCGAAGTCGCGCTTGACCTGCTGGGTGCGCCAGTGCTCGACGAAGAAGGACAGGAACGGGACGGTGCCGGCGAGCAGGGTGCCGACGGTCCGGCCCGCGGGCCAGCGCACCTTCACCGCGAGGTCCATCGTCAGGATCAGGTACACGAAGTAGACCCAGCCGTGCACGATGGCGATCCAGCTCGGCAGGTTGTCGACCTTGAAGATGTACTTGGCGACCATCTCGGCGGTGAGCACCAGCAGCCAGATGCCGGTGGCGTAGGCGAGGACCCGGTAGCGCAGCAGTGCCGCGGCGATCTTCTTGTTGTCGCGGACCGGCGCGGTCTCGACGGTGTCTTCGGGGGCCGTGCTCACGTGGTGCTCCTATCGCCCTCGGCGCGGATCTGCGCGAGGTAGTTGTTGTACGCCGCTATGGCCTCGACCTCGGGGTCGTCGACGTCGGTGCCGATTGTCGCCGCTGCGCCGACGGAGGCCCGTTGGGGCAGCAGGTCGGCGGGGATCTCGCGGGGACCCTCGTCCGCCCCGGCGACCGGAGCCTCCGGATCGGCGTCCTCGAGCTGCACGAACCTGCGGTACGCGTAGACCACGAAGGCCGCGAACAGGGGCCACTGGAAGGCGTAGCCGAGGTTCTGGCCGGTGCCGCCCGCGGCCTCGAACCGCGTCCACTGCCACCATCCCAACGCCAGGCAGGCGCCTGCCGCGATGACGACGAACAGGATCAGTGCTGGTCGGCGCCGGGATGGTGAACTTGCCATGCCTCGACGGTACCCGAGCCGACAGGGCGGCCGAAACGACGCCCGGCGCCGTCGGCGGGCCGGTGGACCACGCCGACGGCGCCGTCTCGGTCCGTGCCGCACGCGGGCGGCGGGCCCGCGCCGCGGGCGGTGACCGGGGCCGACGGCGCGGCGGCGGCCCGGCACCCGGGCCGCCCGGCCGGGACCGTCAGTTGACTCCCTTGATCCGCGTGACCAGGACGGCTCCGACCAGCGCAGACAGCGCGGCGAAGGTGAACAGCAGCGGATAGTTCTTCTCGGGTCCGATCGCGAGGAACATCGGCGCGATGGCCGGCGCCAGCGACTGCGGCAACGCGTTCGCGATGTTGATGACGCCGAGGTCCTTCGCCGCCGTCCGCGGGTCCGGCAGCACCTGGGTGACCAACGCCATGTCCACCGCGAAGAACAGTCCCGTGCCGATGCCGATGACGAGTTCGGCGACGATCACCATGGTGAAGGTGCTTGCCGTGGCCAGCAGGGCCAGGCCGGCGGACATGGTCAGTGCCGACCCGATCACGAATGCCTTGCGGCGCGCGACCTTGTCGGAGACCCAACCGCCCAGCCCGGACATCAGCGCGGTGAGTGCGTAGCTCGTGCCGACCAGCGTCGCGACCCCGGCGGCGGCCTCTTCGCTGGACATGCCGATCCGGTCCTGGAGGAAGAACAGCAGGAACGACATCGGCATCGCGACGCCGAGCATGACGAGGAACCGGGTGAGCCAGGCGTAGCCGAAGTCCGGGTGGCGCCGCGGATTGACCCAGAAACTGCCCGCGAACATCCGGAAGGAGAACGGCTCGCGCGGGGCGGGCACCTGCGGATCGGGCAGGGTCACGGCGAAGGCGGTGATCAGGACCACGCCGATCGCGGCCGGCACCAGGAACTTCGCGGGGCCGGGCAGCGCGGTGGCGAGCAGGACGCCGACGACGATCGCCATGATCTGGCTGAAGCCCATCGCACCCGAGGCGAGTCCGCGTTGTTCCGGCGGCACGTGATCGGGGATCGTGGCCGTCAGTGCGGCCATGACGGCGTTGAACGCGAGCTGGGCCAGGCACCATCCGACGATCACGCCCGCGATCGACGGCACCGTCGCGACGACCGTCAGGCCGGCGGTGCCCACCAGGGCTCCGCCGATCAGCCACGGCCGGCGGCGGCCGAATCGCGACGAGGTCCGGTCCGAGAGCCGGCCGGCGAGCGGGTTCCCGACGAGCGCCAGGAGCGCGCCGATTCCGAGGACCAGGCCGAGGGTCCGTTCCTTGTGGTCCGGGTCGAGGTGTTCGATGCGCAGCTGCATGGTGACGACCACCGGCGTGATCAGTGCCATGGACAGGCCCAGGTTCGCCATCGCCAGGCGCGCGGCGAACGCCCGGGGCGGGGGAGTCGACGTCGACTGACCGGCATTCGTCGGTTCGAGCCCCTCGGTGTCCACGACTGTCATCGGCGTCTCCTGCTTCTTCTCGGGCACAGTGTGGCGCGCGACACTGCCTCGGAAGTATGGGGGTTCACCGAGTCATTGATAGGTACAGTTATAGAAACGTTATCTTGCGCTCGCCGCCACCGGGGAGTGCCGACGGCGGACGAAGTCCGACCGCCCTGCGGTCCGTCCACGCGCGGCAACAGTCAGCGGCGCTGAGCGCGTCCCTTCGGAGTTGCGGGTTTCCAGTCGGTGGTCGCGACCGGGTGTAGTCCCACTGTGCATATGCAAAAGCCGAAGCAAATTCAGATGGTGTGGCAGTGGTCGCGACGGAACAGGTAACCAGGCAAAGGCGTCACGTGGACCGAATGGGGCCTGAATGATGAAGACATGAGTTCCGGCTCCCCGTCCCCGCGGCAATCTCGCCGCGCCGCGGCTGCTGGTGCCGTGAGCCGCTCGCACAGTGGCATTCGGTTGACCAGGCCGCCACCGCAACGGCGGTGGCAGAGGTGGATCCGGCAGGTCCGGCGCTTCCTGCTCGCGCTTTTCGCCTGGGACGGCTGGCCGAAGGTCGCCTCTCTGGCCACGGCGGCCGCCGCCGTTGCGGCACTCTGGTTTACGGGCCACTCCTTGAGTGCTACCGAGAATCAATACGGGCTGTCCGAGCAGGGTCAGGTCACCGACAGGTTCTCCAAGGCGACAGAACAAATCGGCTCGGACAACATGGACGTTCGATTGGGCGGCATCTATTCCTTGGAGCGCCTTGCCCGAGACTCCCCGACAGATCACCCCACCGTGTTCGAGGTCCTCGGCGCCTTCGTCCGCACCCATGCCCCAGCTACGTCCGAATGCTCGCAGCGCACCAATCCCGGTCGGATGCTCGCGGTAGACAGCCAGGCTGCCGTAACGGTGATCGGCCGACGCGACGCGACCAGAGACGGACCCAACCCGATCGACCTCGCATACACCTGCGTGTCCGGCGCACACCTGAACGACGCGAACATGTACGGCGCGAACTTGACCGGCACGGACCTGACCGGCACGGACCTGACCGACGCCGACCTCTATGGCGCGGCGATGTCCGGCGCGAACCTGTCCGGCGCGGACCTGACCGACGCCGACCTGTCCGGCGCGGACCTGACCGACGCCGACCTGTACGGCGCGAACCTGACCGGCACGAATCTGACCGGCGCGAAACTGACCGGCGTGGACCTGACCGACGTCTACTACGACCAGAACACGGCCTGGTCGGGCTTCACCCCTCCGTTCAGTCGGCCCAATCGCTAGAACGCCGGTTGAAGTCGCGACCTCCGCTCGAGCACGCTTGCCAGGTGCTCCCGACCGAGGATTCCCGATACCCGCGCGCCCTCTGACTCCTCGGAATCACTTTCGCCAGAACAGGTGGTGGGCAACGCCGCTCGGGCTGGGGACGACCTCGAGGTGGAAGCGGTCGAGTAGCTCGTCGGGTGACTCCCAGAGTCGCAGTCCGGATCCGAGCTTCACGGGAGAGACCGCCACGTGCATCGTGTCGACGAGGTCGGCGTCGAGGAATTCCCGGATGGTGGTGACCCCGCCGCCGAGCCGGACGTCCTTGCCCTGGGCCGCCTCACGTGCCCGCTCGAGGACGCCGGCAGGCTCGCCGTCGACGAAGTGGAAGGTGGTGTCGGAGAGGGTGAAGGAGGGGCGCTCGTGGTGGGTCATGACGAACACCGGGGTGCGGAACGGGGGCTCGTCCCCCCACCAGCCGCGCCACTCGAGGTTGTTCCAGGGCCCGCGTTGGGGTCCGAATTTGTTGCGGCCCATGATCTCGGCGCCGATGTTGCGTGCGTAGTCACGGGTGAAGTAGTCGTCGAGCCCGCGGCTTCCGCCGGGGTCGGTGCGCATGGGCCAGCTGGCGGTAGCGCCGGCCCAGGCGAACATCTTCCCGGGGTCGAGGCCGAACGGACTCTCGAGGCTTTGGTGCTCACCGGCACCGATTCCGTCACTCGAGACGTTGAAGTTCTGGACTCGCAGTAGCTGTGTCACTCGGTTCTCCTGCCCTCTTGACGATGGATGCAGAGGTTGAGACTCCCCGCGCCCGAGAAACTCATCGCGCGCCAGGCCAACCTACGCACTCCCGCCGCGACACGGGCGTGGGTGCGTCGGCATTTTCACGGTGAACTGGGGTAAACGGCCGGGAGGTCTCGTGACCGCTGCACCCTGCGCGTGAAAACGGGTCGCAGACCCTGTCGAGATCGTGACCTCGTCGTCGCAGGTCGTGGAACTGCAAGAGCCGACCCCACCGAAACCCGCACGGCCGATCATTTCGCCGTGGCTGTCCTCTGCACGCCACTTCGTCCAACCCTGGACCCGCTGCTCGTCGAGGTGAACGTCGAGTCGCGACCGCGCTTCCACGAGGGTGTCGGGCCGTCCATGACCGATGAATCTCATTGTGATCGAGTCAGAATGCAAAGCGACGTGTCCTGCAGAGCCGAAAAGCCATCTCGACAAGAGTTCACTCACGAACGCCTCAGCCAACCAGAACGAGGTCACGAACCCTTTCAGAGTTCGTGACCTCGTCTGTCGCAGTCAGTGGACTGCTCCCTGTGCGCGAGGGGGGACTTGAACCCCCACGTCCTAGGACACCAGGACCTAAACCTGGCGCGTCTGCCAATTCCGCCACTCGCGCGTGACCGGGACAGACTACGCCACGGCGTTGCCCCGAATCCTCCCGGTGCTCGACTGCGCAGTCGCGGTGGCGGACGCCCGGTTTCGGGCGGTCTCGTCGGGGCGGCCGGGCATCCCCGCCCCGACCGGCGGGGGCCGCGCATCCCGCTTTGCACCGCGCCGAAAGGGTCTTGAAGGGCCCGTCGGAGCCCGGTCTACGCTGTGGCGTATATAACAACTTTATAACGATCAATATGAGGAGTTCCTCAGGTTTGGCGGCGCCCCGTTTTCGGCTCAGCCAGCGCGTTCTTTTCCTACTCGCGAGTCACTTCGGGGCCGCTTTTGTGACCTGCATCACGCCTACTACCTGGTAGAACGCTTGTCCAGGTCATAAACGTGAGGAAGTCCTCATGATTCTGTGCAAACCTGACGGGACCCGTCGAAGGACTCCCGTGTGCTCGCCGATAGGCCGCGTGAGGCTTCAGATCTCGGTGGGTTCCGACCAGGAGAGGACTGTCCAGCGTGACGATCGACGAGAGCACACCAGCGGGCCAGGGGAACGGCGCCGGACGGTCGCGGTTCGCACCGAGCGCCGGGCCGGCGAAGTCCCCCCTGCGTGACCGCTTCCTGTCCGGTGAGCCCTACGCCCTCGCCTTCGGCGGCCAGGGCGCCGCGTGGCTGAGCCCCCTCGAAGAGCTGATTCGCGACAACGGCCTCGAGCCCGACATGACCGCACTGGTCAACGAGGCCGCCGCGCTGCTCGCGCCCGTCGCCCAGGATCTCCTCGTGGTCCGGCCCGCCGGCTTCGACCCGATCGGCTGGATCCTCGAGCAGGACGTCGTCGACGAGGGCGCCGCCCCGGCGGGCCCGTCCGCCGCCGCACTCACCTCCGCCTCGGTGTCCCTGCCCGGCGTGCTCCTCACCCAGATCGCGGCCCTGAAGTCGCTGCGCCTGCAGGGCCTCGACCCTGAGCGCACCCCGCCCGTCGCCGTCATCGGCCACTCGCAGGGCCTGCTCGCCGCCGAGTCCGTCGCCACCGGTGGCAACGCGGACGCCTCCCTCCTTGCGATCGCGCAGCTGATCGGCGCGGCTGCCGTCCTGGTCGGCCGTCGTCGCGGCGTCCTCGGCGGCGCCGAGCGCGCCCCCATGCTCGCCGTCTCCGACGTCGACCCCGCCCGGATGCAGGCCATCGTCGACGAGGTCGGCCGCGGCCTCGACAGCGAGTGCGCGGCCGTCATGGCCATCCGCAACGGTCGCCGTCGCGTGGTGCTCTCCGGCCCGCCGGCGCAGCTCGCCCGCGTCCAGCAGCGCGCCGAGCAGGTCGCCGCCGACGAGGCCCGCGAGCGTGACGCCAAGAAGCGTGGCGGCGCCGTGTTCTCGCCCGTGTTCGAGCCGCTGGCCGTGGAAATCGGCTTCCACCACCCCGCGCTCGCCGACGCCGTCGACACCGTCGGCGCCTGGGCCGTGCGCTGCGGCCTCGACGCCGACCTCGCCACCCGCCTCGCGTGCGCCTGCCTCACCGACCCGGTCGACTGGGTCGTCGAGGTGGACAACGCCGTCGACGCCGGCGCGTCCTGGATCCTGGACCTGGGCCCGGGCGACCTGCTCACCCGGATGACCGTCAACGCACTGCGCGGCCGCGGCGTCGGCATCGTCGCGGCCTCCACCCGCGGCGGCCAGCGCAACCTGCTGACCCCCGGCGCGGCGCCCGAGGTGCAGAAGGCATGGACCGAGTTCGCCCCCACCCTGGTGACGCTGCCCGACGGCAAGGTCGCCACCTCCACCGCCTTCACCCGGCTGACCGGCCGCTCGCCCATCCTGCTCGCGGGCATGACCCCGACGACGGTCGACGCCAAGATCGTCGCCGCGGCGGCCAACGCCGGCCACTGGGCCGAGCTGGCCGGCGGCGGCCAGGTGACCGAGCAGATCTTCACCGACCGCGTCGCCGAGCTGCAGACACTGCTCGAGCCGGGCCGCGCCGTGCAGTTCAACTCGCTGTTCCTGGACCCCTACCTGTGGAAGCTCCAGCTCGGCGGCAAGCGCCTCGTGCAGCGGGCCCGCGCCGCCGGTGCCCCGATCGACGGCGTCATCGTCACCGCCGGCATCCCCGAGCTCGACGAGGCCGTCGCGCTGATCGAGGAGCTCGGCGAGGCCGGCATCAGCCACGTCGCGTTCAAGCCCGGCACCGTCGCGCAGATCCGTTCGGTGATCCGCATCGCCAACGAGGTCCCCGACTACCCGGTCATCGTCCACATCGAGGGCGGCAAGGCCGGTGGCCACCACTCCTGGGAGGACCTCGACGACCTCCTGCTCACCACCTACGCCGAGCTGCGCGCCCGGCCGAACCTGGTGATCTGCGTCGGCGGCGGCATCGGCACCCCGGAGCGGGCGGCCGAGTACCTCACCGGCCGCTGGTCCGAGGCGGCCGGCTACCCGGCGATGCCGGTCGACGGCATCCTCGTCGGCACCGCGGCGATGGCGACCCTCGAGGCCACCACCTCGCCCGAGGTCAAGCAGCTGCTCGTCGACACCCCCGGCACCCCCGACTGGGTCGGTGCGGGCACCGCGGCGGGCGGCATGGCCTCCGGCCGCAGCCAGCTCGGCGCCGACATCCACGAGATCGACAACGCGGCCTCGCGTACCGGCCGCCTGCTCGACGAGGTCGCCGGTGACGCGGACGCCGTCGCCGAGCGCCGCGACGAGATCGTCGCCGCCCTCGACGGCACCGCGAAGCCGTACTTCGGCGACGTCGCGACCATGAGCTACGAGCGCTGGCTGCGCCGCTACCTGGAGCTGGCCGTCGGCATCGACTCAGCCAAGGTCTTCGACTGCGGCACCGACTGGTCCGAGGCCTACGCCGACGCCACCGAGTCCGTGTGGCTCGACGTCACCTGGCGCGACCGCTTCGCCCAGATGCTGCAGCGCGCCGAGGCCCGGCTGCACCGCAACGACAGGGGCCCGATCCAGACCCTCTTCGCCGACGAGGCGACGCTCGAGCGGCCCGAGGCCGCGCTGTGCGCCCTCACGGCCGCCTACCCGGACGCCGCGGACACCGTGCTGCACCCGGCGGACGTCCCGTTCTTCACCTCGCTGTGCAAGATCGCCGGCAAGCCGGTGAACTTCGTGCCGGTCATCGACAAGGACGTCCGCCGCTGGTGGCGCTCCGACTCGCTGTGGCAGGCCCACGACCCGCGCTACTCCGCCGACCAGGTGTGCGTCATCCCCGGCACCGTCGCCGTCGCGGGCATCACCCGCGTCGACGAGCCGGTCGGCGAGCTGCTCGACCGCTTCGAGCGCGCCACCACCGACGAGCTGCTCGGCGCGGGCGTCACGCCCACCGAGGTGACCGCCCGCCGCCACGGCACCCAGGCCCGCGGCCTGCTCGCCGTCGTGCTGGCCTCGCCGGACGTGCTGTGGGCCTCGCGACTGACCCGCAACCCGGTGCACCGCCTCGGCGACCTCGCCGCCTGGACCGTCGAGGAGACGGCCGCCACCCACGCCACCACCGGTGCCGTGCTGCGCGCCGTCGACGCCGAGACCGCCGAGCTCAGCGTGCCGCTCGTCGCCGGCCGCGCGGTCACCATCCGCCTGACCGTGCCCGCCTCCACCCGTGACGGCGGCGCCCCCGTGGTCACCGACGCCGACGCCGAGGCCGCCATGTCCGCGCTGCTCGGCGTGGCCGCCGGCCAGGACCTGCCCGCCGTCAAGAACGCCACCGCCCGGCTGAACGTCGCCTGGATCCCCGACCTCGTCGCGGACCACGCCGGCGTCACCGCGTCCGGCCTGCCGGAGTCGCTGATCCCCGGCGCCGGCGCCGTGCCCGACGTCATCGTGGGCGCCTGCTGGCCGGCCGTGTTCGCCGTACTCGGCGCCGCGACCACCTCCGAGGGCATCCACGCCATCGAGGGCATGCTCGACCTGGTGCACCTCGACCACGCGGTCAACCTGGTCGACGCCGTCCCGGCCGACGCCGCCGTGCTCACCGTCAAGGCCGAGGGCATCTCCGTCGTCGACACCGACATGGGCCGCGTCGTCGAGGTCCACGTCGAGGTCGGCGCCATGCGCGGCGAGGAGGGCACCGCCGCCCCGACGTTCGCCACCATGGTGGAGCGGTTCGCGATCCGCGGCCGCACCGGCAAGGGCGAGCTGGCCGACCCGGTCCGCGCCGGCGGTTCGCTGACCGACGCCGCGACCGACACCCCGCGCCGCCGCCGCCGTCAGGCGACGATCGTCGCGCCGCGTCACATGGGTGCCTTCGCCCGGGTCTCCGGCGACCACAACCCGATCCACACCTCCGACGCCGCGGCGCTGCTCGCCGGGCTCGGCAGCCCGATCGTGCACGGCATGTGGCTCTCCGCCGCCGCCCAGCAGGTCGTGACCGCCGTGGACCCGACGGCCACCGTCCCCGCGCGCCGGCTCACCGCCTGGACCGCACGCTTCCTCGGCATGGTCCGGCCCGGCGCCGAGATCGACGTCCGCGTGGACCGCACCGCCTTCGACGGCGGCGCCGAGGTCATCGAGGTCGGCTGCCGCGTCGACGGCGAACTGGTGATGGTCGCCTCCGGCCGCACCGACGCGCCGAAGACCGTCTACGCCTTCCCCGGCCAGGGCATCCAGCGTCCGGGCATGGGCCTCGACGCCCGCGCCCGCTCCAAGGCCGCCCGCGAGATCTGGGACCGTGCCGACAAGCACACCCGCCAGGCACTCGGCTTCTCGATCCTCGCCGTGGTCCGCGACAACCCGACCGTCCTCAAGGCGCGTGGGGTCACCCACAAGCACCCCGACGGCGTGCTGCACCTGACCCAGTTCACCCAGGTCGCCATGGCCGTGCTGGGCGTCGCCCAGGTTGCGGAGCTGCGCGAGGCCGGCGCCTTCGTGGAGGACTCACTGCTGGCCGGCCACTCGGTCGGCGAGTACAACGCGCTCGCCGCCGTCGCCGGGGTGCTGCCGCTCGAGGCCGTCCTCGAGGTGGTCTTCCAGCGCGGCTCCGCGATGCACGCACTGGTGCCCCGCGACGCGGCGGGCCGCTCCAACTACCGCCTGGCCGCGATCCGGCCCTCGCAGATCGGCGTCGCCGACGAGGACCTCGCCGAGTTCGTGGCGGGCGTCGCCGCGGAGACCGGTGAGTTCCTCGAGATCGTGAACCTGAACCTGCGCGGCTCGCAGTACGCCATCGCAGGCACCGTCGCGGGACTCGACGCGCTCGAGCAGGAGATCGACCGCAAGCGCGCCGAGACCGGCGGCAAGCGGGCGTACATCCAGATCCCGGGCATCGACGTCCCGTTCCACTCCACCGTGCTGCGCGGCGGTGTCGACGACTTCCGCGAGCGGCTGCTGCACCTGCTGCCGCAGGAGATCGACCCCGCGATCCTGATCGGCCGGTACATCCCGAACCTGGTGCCCAAGCCGTTCAACCTGGGCCGCGACTTCGTCCAGGAGATCGCCGACCTGGTGCCCTCGGAGCCGCTGGCGGAGGTTCTCGCGGACTTCGACGCGTGGGCCGCACGCCCCTCGGACCTGTGCCGCGTGGTGCTCGCCGAGCTGCTGGCCTGGCAGTTCGCCAGCCCGGTCCGGTGGATCGAGACGCAGGACCTGCTCTTCGGCGACGAGTCCGACGGCGGCCTCGGGGTCGAGCGCTTCGTCGAGATCGGTCTCGGCGCGGTCCCGACCGTGGCGAACCTGGCCTCTCAGACGCTCAAGCTGCCCGGCCGCTTCGGCAACCCCGTCGAGGTGCTCAACATCGAGCGCGAGGCCGGCGTGGTGTTCTCCACCGACACCGACCCGGCGCCCGTCGAGGACGACGAGCCCGAGGCCCCCGTTGCCGAGACCGCGGCGCCCGCCGCGGTGGCCGCACCGGCACCCGCCGCGGCCCCGGCCGCCCCGTCCGGCGGACCGCGCCCCGACGACATCGCCTTCGCCGCGTCCGACGCCACCGCCGTGCTGATCGGGCTGTGGACCAAGCTGCGCCCGGACCAGGTCGGCCCCGCCGACACCATCGAGGCGCTGTGCGACGGCGTGTCCTCGCGCCGCAACCAGCTGCTCGTCGACCTCGGCGCGGAGCTCTCGCTCGGCGCCATCGACGGCGCCGCGGACGCGGACATGGGCGCGCTGGCGGTCACCGTCAACAAGCTGGCCCGTACCTACAAGCCGTTCGGCCCGGTGCTCACCGACTCCCTGAACGACCACCTGCGCAAGGTGTTCGGCCCCTCGGGCAAGCGCCCGGCGGCCATCGCGGAGCGCGTCACCAAGGTCTGGGAGCTCGGCGCCGGCTGGGCGTCGCACGTCACCGCCGAGGTGGCGCTCGGCACCCGCGACGGCTCCAGCGTCCGGGGCGGGTCGCTCGGCGGCCTGCACGAGGGCGCGCTGTCCGACGGCGCCGCGGTGGATGCCGTGATCGACGCCGCGGTTCAGTCCGTGGCCTCCCGTCGCGGCGCCGCAGTGTCGATGCCCGCCGCCGGTGGCGGCGCGGGCGGCACCGTCGACGCGGCCGCACTCGGCGAGTTCACCGAGCACATCACCGGACGCAACGGCGTGCTCGCCTCCGCGGCCCGGCTGGTGCTCGAGCAGCTCGGCCTGGCCGACGAGGCGGTCTCGGCCGCTCCCGACGCCGACACCGAGCTGGTCGACCTGGTCTCCGCCGAGCTCGGCTCGGACTGGCCCCGACTGGTCGCCCCGGCCTTCGACGCGCGCCGCGCGGTGCTCGTCGACGACCGCTGGGCCACCGCCCGCGAGGACCTGGCCCGGCTGTGGCTCGAGTCCGACGCGTCCGCGCTGGAGACGGTGAACTTCACCGGCGCCGGCAAGACCGTGGGAGCCCACGCCGCCTGGTGGCAGCAGCGGGCACAGGCGGAGGGTCGCGCCGAGCTGGCGACGACCTACGCCCGGATCGCCGCCGACGCCGTCGCGTCCGACGACCAGGCAGCCGAGTGGGCCGACCAGGTCGCCGTCGTCACCGGCGCCAGCAAGGGCTCCATCGCTGCCTCGGTGGCGGGCAAGCTGCTGCGCGGCGGGGCCACGGTCTTCGTGACCACCTCGCGCCTGGACTCGGAGCGGCTCGGCTTCTACCGGAAGCTGTACCGCGCCAACGCTCGTGCCGGTGCTGCCCTGTGGGTGGTGCCCGCGAACATGGCGTCCTACTCCGACGTCGATGCGTTGATCGAGTGGATCGGCAGCGAGCAGACCGAGACCGCCGGCGGCGCCAAGAAGCTGGTCAAGGAGGCCGTCACCCCGACGATGCTGTTCCCGTTCGCCGCGCCCCGCGTGGGCGGCGAGCTCTCCGACGCCGGCGCCCGCGCCGAGATGGAGATGCGGGTGCTGCTGTGGTCGGTCGAGCGGCTGATCGGCGGGCTGTCGAAGATCGGTTACGACCGTGACGTCGACACGCACCTGCACGTGGTGCTGCCAGGCTCCCCGAACCGGGGCCTGTTCGGCGGCGACGGTGCCTACGGCGAGTCCAAGGCCGCGCTCGACGCGGTGGTCATGCGCTGGAACGCCGAGCGCAACTGGGCCGAGCGGGTCACGCTGGTGCACGCCCTGATCGGCTGGGTGCGCGGCACCGGGCTGATGGGCGGCAACGACCCGATGGTCGAGGCCGTCGAGGCCAAGGGTGTGCGCACCTGGTCGACCGAGGAGATGGCCGAGCAGCTGCTGGCCGGCTGCACCCCGGAGACGGTCCGCGCGGCCGCCACCGCACCGGTGCAGCTCGACCTGACCGGCGGACTCGCCGACGTCGACCTGGACCTGGTCGCCCTGGCCCGCGACGCAGCGGACGCCGAGAAGGCCTCCGCGGCAAGCGAATCCGCAGCGGACGAGGACGGCACCATCGCGGCGCTGCCCGCGCCGCCTCGCCTCGCCGCCGCGCTGCCCGAGATGGTCTGGCCCGAGCTGGACGTCAACCCGTCCGACCTGGTGGTCATCGTCGGCGCCGGCGAGCTCGGCCCCTACGGCTCCTCCCGGACCCGTTTCGAGATGGAGGTCGACGAGGAGCTCTCGGCGGCAGGCGTGCTCGAACTGGCCTGGAACACGGGACTTCTCACGTGGGAGAACGACCCGGTCGCCGGCTGGTACGACACCGAGTCCGGTGAACTGGTGCCCGAGGCGGAGATCGCCGAGCGCTACCACGACGCGGTCGTCGAGCGGTGCGGCATCCGCACCTACGTCGACGAGGGCGCCATGGTGGACAACACCGCGCCGCTGCTGACGTCGGTGTTCCTGGACAACGACCTGACCTTCGTGGTCGGCAGCGAGGCGGAGGCCAAGGCCTTCGTCGAGTCCGACCCCGAGCACACCGTCGCGGCGGCCGTGCCGGACAGCGGCGACTGGCAGGTCACCCGCCGGGCCGGCACCGAGATCCGGGTGCCGCGCAAGGCGAAGCTCACCCGCACGGTGGGCGGGCAGATCCCGACCGGGTTCGACGTCACCAAGTGGGGCATCCCCGCGGACATGGCCGGATCCGTGGACCGGGTCGGCCTGTGGAACCTGGTCACCACGGTGGACGCGTTCCTGACCGGCGGCTTCACCCCGTCGGAGCTGCTGCGCTGGGTGCACCCGTCGACGGTGGCCAACACCCAGGGCACCGGCATGGGCGGCATGACGTCCATGCGCTCGCTCTACATCGACACCCTGCTCGGCGAGTCCCGCGCGAACGACATCCTGCAGGAGGCCCTGCCGAACGTCATTGCGGCGCACGTGGTCCAGTCCTACGTCGGCGGCTACGGCGCGATGGTGCACCCGGTCGCGGCATGCGCCACGGCGGCGGTGTCCGTCGAGGAGGGCGTCGACAAGATCCGCCTCGGCAAGGCACAGCTGGTGGTCGCCGGCGGCTTCGACGACCTCGGCATCGAGGGCATCGTCGGGTTCGGCGACATGTCGGCCACCGCCAAGTCGGCCGACATGACGGCCAAGGGCATCGACGAGCGCCGCTTCTCGCGGGCCAACGACCGTCGTCGCGGCGGCTTCGTCGAGTCCGCCGGTGGCGGCACCATCCTGCTGGCGCGGGGCGACCTGGCGCTGGAGATGGGTCTGCCGGTGCTCGGTGTGGTGGCGTGGGCCGGTTCGTTCGCGGACGGCGTGCACACTTCCATCCCGGCCCCCGGAATCGGCGCCCTGGGTGCCGGTCGCGGCGGCCAGGACTCGCAGCTGGCGCTCTCGCTCAACGCGCTCGGCGTCACCGCGGACGACATCTCGGTGGTCTCCAAGCACGACACCTCGACGGCGGCCAACGACCCGAACGAGGCCGAACTGCACGAGCGTCTGGCGGCGGCCCTGGGCCGCAGCGAGGGCTCCCCGCTGTTCGTGGTCTCGCAGAAGTCGCTGACCGGTCACGCCAAGGGCGGCGCCGCGGCCTTCCAGCTGATCGGGCTGTGCCAGGTCCTCGGCCAGGGCATCGTCCCGCCGAACCGCAGCCTCGACTGCGTGGACCCGAAGATGGCCGAGTTCGAGCACCTGGTGTGGCCGCGTGAGGCGATGCGCTTCGGTGGCAGCTTCCCGCTCAAGGCGGGCCTGCTCACCAGCCTCGGCTTCGGTCACGTGTCCGGACTGATCGCGGTGGTCCACCCGCAGGCGTTCGTGGAGTCGATCCCCGCCGCCAAGCGGGGCGACTACCTCGCACAGGCGCAGGAGCGGACTCTCGCCGGTCAGCGCCGTCTCGCGTCGGCGATGTGCGGTGGCGCGGACCTCTACGAGCGGCCCGCGGACCGTCGCTTCGGCGGCGACTCGGTGCCCGCCCAGGCGGCCCGTCAGCTCGAGGCCGACATGCTGCTCACGTGCGAGGCGCGCCTCGGCGACGACGACGTCTACCGTTCCGGTCTGCCGGGGTGCCAGTAATGGCCATCCTGGGAATCGGGTTCGACCTGGTCACCGTCTCCGAGTTCGCGGAGCAGCTGGGACGCCCCGGCACCGCGATGCTCTCGAGCTTCCGGCCGGGGGAACGGCGGTACTGCGAGTCGAAGAGCACCGAGCCGGCGCGTCACTACGCGGTGCGCTGGGCGGCCAAGGAGGCGGTCATCAAGGCCTGGGCGTCCTCCCGCTTCGCCCGGCCGCCCGCCGTCGGTGACAACGCGTACGCACAGATCGAGGTGGTCAACGACGCCTGGGGCAGGCCGAGCATCAAGCTGCACGACGAGGCCGCGGAGTTCCTGCCGGGCGCCATCATCCACCTGTCGCTGACGCACGACGGCGACATGGCCGGGGCGATGGTCGTGATCGAGGAACCGGACATCGTGGTGCCGATCCCGCGCTGACCGACAGCACCCGGACTTCACACGAGGCCGGCCGGCGGAGAAATCCGCCGGCCGGCCTCGTTCGTCCGTGTGGTGTCCGTGATCGGGAGCCGAGCGCCCGGGGGACTCAGTGAGAGCGGGACTCCTTCTCCGCCACCAGGAGATACGCGACCATCAGCCGTTTGAGTTCGTCGACGGCGTCGGCGTGGCTCTGGCCGTCCTGCACCGAGAAGTTCAGCATCGAGTACACGACGTGCACCAGCACCTCGGCCATCATGATCCGACGGTCCCGCTCGGTGCGCGGAGTCAACGGGGCCAGCATCAGGGCGATCTGCCCGGCCAGCCCCTTCTCCTGGATCTTGCCGGTGGCGCGGGTGGACGGGGTGGACTGCATGGCCAGCCACACCTCCCGCCGGGACGGGTCCGAGGTCCACAGCTTTGCCAGGTGGTCGACGAAGTTGTTGAGGAAGCGCAGCCAGTCCAGCGACGGCACCTCGCCGTTGAACTGCTCGAGCTCGTCGCGGACGTCGGCGAAGTCCTGCCGGTTCAGCTCGCACACGATGACGTACTTGTTGGCGAAGAACTGGTAGAGCGTGCCGATCGGGACGTCCGCGCGGGAGGCGACTTCCTCGCAGGTGAACGACTCGAAACCGACCTCGGTCAGCAGTTCGCGCGCGGAGGAGAGCAGGGCGTCGAACTTGCGCTGGCTGCGCTCCTGAGTGGGGCGCTTGCGGGGCAGCAACTCCTGCGGATCGTCCGGGCTCTCCAGAGCCGGGTCCGCGCGTCGCGAGGCTCGACTGCTGGTGATGGCTTCCACCACCCCAGGTTAACCGCAGGGGCTCGGGTTTCGACGCACCCCATGGTCTGGTGTTTCTTCCGGTACCGGATACCTCGGACGGGTCCTGGTTTTCAGGCGGCGACGCGCCGGCGGTAGAGCACGGTCGACCAGGCGAAGCCGGCCACGGTGATCGCCGCGCACCAGCCGAGGGCGAGCCAGCCGCTGTTGCCGATCTCGGTGCCCATCAGCAGTCCTCGGACGGTCTCGATGATCGGGGTGACCGGCTGGTTCTCGGCGAACCACTGCAGCCACGAGGGCATCGAGTCGGCGGGCACGAACGCGCTGCTGACGTAGGGCAGGAACATGATCGCGAAGGTGAACCCGCTCGCCGCCTCCGGGTTCTTCGCGAGCAGTCCCAGTGCCGTCGACAGGTACGACAGGGCGAAGATGAAGCCGCCGATGACGCCGAGAGCCCCCAGCCACCGCAGCGGGTCGGTGGTCGGGCGAAAGCCCAACAGCAGCGCGACCGCGATGACGATCGCGGTGGTCGCCAGGTTGCGGACCACGCTGACGAGCACGTGGCCGGTCAGGAACGACGACTGCGCGATGGGCAGGGTGCGGAAGCGGTCGATGATGCCTTCGGCCATGTCGGTGGACACGCTGACCGCGGTGGTCGATGCGCCGAATGCCGCGCACAGCAGGATGATTCCGGGGACGACGTAGTTGATGTACTCGGTGCCGGTGTCGATCGCGCCACCGAAGACGTACACGAACAGCAGCATCAGCATGATCGGCAGCGCCGCCGCCATGAGCATGGTGTCCGGGCTGCGCAGGACGTGTTTGAGGTTGCGTCGCAGCATCACCGTCGAATCGGCCACGACAGAGGTGAGTTCACGATCGGTGTGGGTGCTCATCGGGCCGCCGCTTTCGTCGAGGTGGGGCCGGGCACGCGCGGTGCATCGGTGAGGGCGAAGAAGACGTCGTCGAGATCGGGGGTGTGCAGGGCGAACCTCTCGACCGCGAGGTCGGGGGAGTCGATTCGATCCAGCAGCGCCTTGAGGGAGGCGACGCTGCCGTCGGTGGGTACCTCGACGGTCAGGGTGGCGTCGTCGGTGACCGCACCGGGCAGGGCACCCGCGGCGAGGTCGAACTGGGCACGGTCGGCGAACTGCAGTTCCATGCGGCCGCCGTCGACCAGTCGCTTGAGTTCGTCGGGGGTGCCCTCGGCCACGATCCGGCCGCCGTCGATGACGGCGACGCGATCCGCGAGTTGGTCGGCCTCCTCGAGGTACTGCGTGGTCAGGAAGATGGTGACACCGCCGTCGGCGAGTTCGCGGATGACGGACCACATCTCACGACGGCTGCGCGGGTCGAGTCCGGTGGTCGGCTCGTCGAGGAAGACGACTTTCGGGTGCGCGACCAGGCTCATCGCCAGGTCCAGCCGGCGCGCCATGCCGCCCGAGTAGTCCTGCGCCCGGCGGTCGGCCGCGTCGACGAGGTCGAATCGGTCCAGCAGTTCCGCCGTGCGGCGACGGGCCTCGCTCCGGCCGAGGTGGTTGAGCTCGGCGACGAGCATGAGGTTCTCGCGGCCGGTCAGCACCTTGTCGACCGCGGCGTACTGGCCGGTGACGCTGATGCGGCGGCGCACCGCCCGCGCGGCGCCGGGGAGCGGGTGTCCGGCGACGCTCACCTGCCCGGAGTCGAAGGGCAGCAGCGTGGACAGGATGCGGACCGTGGTGGTCTTGCCCGCACCGTTCGCGCCGAGCAGGGCGAAGATTCGGCCGGCAGGCACGTGCAGGTCCAGGCCGTCGAGAACGGTGTGGTCGCCGTAGGACTTGGTGAGGCCGGAGACGTGAATCGCCCCGGTGGGTTCGTCGTGAGTCATCAGTCTTCTCCCGGAATCGGAAACTGTGTATGCCATAAACTTCGGTTTATAACGTACACAGTTTTACGATGAGCGCAAGAGGTGACGACGGGAGCGGTACTGACATGGACACGAGTGGTGCGGACACCACGGGGACAGGCGATCTGCCCCGAGCTGTCAGGCTCGCCTGGGGGCTCACCGAACCGGGCAGTCGGGGGCCGCGCCGCGGGCTGAGCCTCGAGAAGATTCTCGACACCGCAATCGAAGTCGCGGATGCGGAGGGTGCCGCATCGCTGTCGATGGCCCGCCTGGCCAAGGAGTTGGGCTTCACGACCATGTCGCTGTACCGGTACGTCAAGAGCAAGGACGAGCTGATCGAGCTGATCACCGACCGGGTGGTGGGGCCCGCGCCGCACATCGAGCCGGACACGCCGTGGCGGGATGCGTTGGCGCAGTGGGCCACCTCCGAGTACCAGGCGCTGATGCGGCACCGGTGGTGGCTGCAGCTGTCCCTCGGGGGCGTGCCGCCGACCGGGCCCAACAACATCGCGTGGCTCGAGGCCGGACTCGGCTGCCTGGCGGACACCCCGCTGCCGCCGCCGCTGCGTTTCCAGATCGTCCTCAACACCTCGCTGTACGTGATCGGACGGGCCCGCTTCGCCGCGGACTTCGAGGCGGCCTCCGCCACGGTGTCGCCCGAGTACGCCGCCGCGCTGGACTATTCGGTGTTGCTGCCGCAACTGCTCGACCCGGCGAAGTTTCCGCACCTGACCGCGGCGGTCGCGGACGGCGCATTCGACGCCGACCCGGACGTCGACTGGGACGACGCGGACTTCACTTTCGCGCTCGCCCTGCTGCTCGACGGCGTCGAGAAGCTGATCGACGCGCATCGCTGAGCCGCGCCCGGTCGGCTCATCCGATCCGGGTGAAATCCGGGCCTGGCCCGCACGATCGAGTGCACGCCCCCGCGGTAGAGGGGACAGTGTGGGTGGGAGCCCGCCGACTCCGCGGCGGCCCGTCCGACGGGATGGTGACCGAATGAGCGTGGACACGACAGGGGAGCCGAGTTCCACCGCGGCGCACCGGAAACCACCCGCGCCGCGCCAGCAGTACATCACCTGGATAGCCCTGGCCATGATGACCACCAGTTCGGTGGCCAGCCTGCGTTCGGCCCCGTCGATGGCCGTGTACGGGCTGGCCTGTGTGTTCCTCTACCTGGTCCCGGCACTGGTGTTCCTGCTGCCGACCGCGCTGGTCTCCGCCGAACTCGCGTCGGGTTGGGCGGGCGGCGTCTACCGCTGGGTGGGCGAGGGGATCTCGGACAAGGCCGGGTTCCTGGCCGTGTGGTGTCAGTTCGCGATGACGATCTTCTACTATCCGACGCTGCTGGCGTACGTCGCAAGCACCTTTGCGTACGTTGTGAACCCGCAACTGGCATCGAGCGGCCCGTACACCGCGATCGTGATCGTCACCCTGTTCTGGGCCGGGGTGTTCGTGTCCTCGCGGGGGATGAAGGCGGTGGCCGGGCTCTCCAGTGCCGGGCTGGTGCTGGGCACCCTGATACCCGGCGTGCTGCTGATCGTCATGGGCGTGGTGTTCCTCGGTCAGGGCAACCCGTCCGCGGCCCCGATGGAGTTCAGTGCGCTGCTGCCGGCCTGGACCGGCGTCGCCAGCCTGGTGCTCATCGTCAACAACTTCCTGTCCTACTCGGGCATGGAGATGAACGCCGTGCACGTCTCGAGCCTGCGCAAGCCGGCCAGCGAGTTCCCCCGCGCGATGTTCGTGGCGATGGGGCTGGTGCTGGGCATCTTCATCCTGCCCGCCATCGCCATCAGCTGGGTGGTGCCGGCGGAGAGTCTGTCCCTGACCGCGGGCGTCATGCAGGCCTTCGACACCTTCTTCGCGCACTTCGGGTTCGGTTGGGCCACACCGATCCTCGCGCTGATGCTGATCGCGGCGTCACTGGGCGGCATGCTCACCTGGCTGGCCGGGCCGTCGAAGGGACTGCTGATGATCGGCCGGCAGGACGGCTTCCTGCCGCCGATCCTGCAGCGGCTCAACGTGCACGGGGTCCAGCAGAACATCCTGGTGGCGCAGGGCGCGGTGACCACCGTGATCGCGCTGCTCTACGCGTTCATCCCGGAGGTCTCCAGCGCGTACTGGATCCTCTCGGTCATCACCACGCAGGTCTACCTGGTGGTGTACGTGCTGATGTTCGTGGCGGCGATGCGGCTGCGGCGTCAGCAGCCGGACCACCCGCGCGGCTACCGCGCGCCCGCGTTGTTCGTGCTGTGCTGGGTGGGCCTGGTCGCCAGCGTGGCGGCGTTCTGCATCGGTTTCGTACCGCCCTCGCAGTTCGGCGGCGGCAGCGTGCTGGTGTACGTGCTGATCGTCGGCGGCGGGTTCGGGATCGTGGGCCTGGGTGTGCCGCTGCTGATCCTGGCGCTGCGCAAGCCGTCCTGGAAACAGGAACTCGTCGTGGATCCCGTGAAGGAGGCGTGAGATGGCCGGTACCGCAAAGGACGACGGCGTGAGCATCGCCGCGGTGGACGACCAGCCCACGCGGCCCGAGAACACCCACCGGGTGGTGTACCTGGTGGCGGCCGCCGTCTTCGTGGGACTGGCGGTGTGGGGGCTGGTCGCGTTCAACCAGCACCGGGACGACCTCGCCGCGCAGGACAAGGCGACCGAACTGTCGGCGCGCTTCGACGCGGCCGGATTCGGGACCCTGGACACGGAGGCCACCGCGCGGGTGCTGGGCACCGACGGCGGGGCGGCGTGCAGTGACCCCGGCAGCGCCCTGCGCGACGCCGTGCTGCACCAGCAGATCGTCAGCGGCGCGGCCGGGCCGGGCCAGCGCCCGATCATCGGCACCCGGCAACTGGTCGAGGCCCAGCGCCTGGTGCTCGAGGTCTACTGCCCGGACGAGCTGGCCGGATACGACGCGCACGTGCGCGACCTCAAACTGGTGGAGGAATGATGGCGGGAAGTCAGACGTCGACGGCGGACGAGATCCGCGGCGCGGTGCGGGCCCTGATGCCCACGGCGCGTGAGGAACTCGCGACGCTGGTCGGCTTCCGCTCGGTGGCCGACCCGCGACTGTTCCCGGCGGAGGAATGCGTGCAGGCCGCGCAGTGGGTCCGGGACGCGTTCGTCGCGGCCGGGATCGGCACTGTCGACCTGATCGAGACTGCCGACGGGTCGAACGCCGTCGTCGGGCACCAGCCGGGACCGCCGGGTGCGCCGACGGTGCTGCTGTACTGCCACTACGACGTCCAGCCGCCGGGCGACGAGAGCAAGTGGCACACTTCGCCGTTCGAGCTCACGGAGCGCGACGGTCGCTGGTACGGACGCGGCGCCGCGGACTGCAAGGGCAACATCGTGATGCACCTGCTGGCGCTGCGGGCGCTGGGCACGCCGTTCCCGGTGGGCATCCGGGTGGTCGCCGAGGGCTCCGAGGAGATGGGCACCGGCGGCCTCGAGGCCCTCGTGGAGGAGCGGCCCGAACTCTTCGAGGCGGACATGATCCTGGTGGTCGACACCGGCAACGCGGAGGTGGGCCTGCCGACCGCCACCACCACCCTCCGCGGCATCGCCAACGTGGTGGTGCACGTGGAAACCCTGGCGGGGGAGGTGCACTCGGGCATGTTCGGCGGCCCGGCGCCGGACGCGCTGGCGGCCCTGGTGACGATGCTCGCGACGCTGCGCGACGCCGCGGGCAACACCGTCGTGGCGGGGCTGGACGCCACCCAGACGTGGGCGGGGGTGGACTACCCCGAGGCCCAGTTCCGCACGGACGCGGGGGTGCTCGACGGCGTCGGGCTGGCCGGGACGGGTTCGGTGGCGGACGCGGTGTGGGCCAGGCCGGCGCTGACCATCCTCGGCATCGACTGCCCGCCGGTGGTCGGCTCGGCCGCGGCCGTCCAGCCGCGCGCCTCCGCCCGGTTGAACCTGCGGGTGCCGCCGGGCATGGACCCACAGCAGGCCCAGGACGCGTTGATCGCGCACCTCGAGGCCGCGGCGCCCTGGCGCGCGCGGGTCACCGTCGAGCGGGAGCCGACCGGGTCACCGTTCCGGGCCGGCACCGACGGCCCGGGGTACGCGGCGCTCGGCGCGGCCATGGCGGAGGCTTTCGGCAAGCCGCTCGGCACGGTCGGGCAGGGTGGGTCGATCCCGCTGTGCAACGTCTTCGCGAACCAGGTCCCGGGGGCGGAGATCGCCCTGATCGGGGTCGAGGAGCCGCGCTGCCTCATCCACGCCCCGAACGAAAGCGTCGACCCGTCCGAGATCGAGAACCTGGCGGTCGCGGAGGCGTTGTTCCTGCGCCGGTTCGCCGACACCCGGTGACCACGGCGCCCCGCGTCCGGGTTCGTACTCGGGCGCAGGGGCGGCGGTCGACGCGTCAGACGGACAGGTCGCGGCGCAGCTTGGCGACGTGCCCGGTGGCCCGGACGTTGTACTGGGCCACCTCGATCTTGCCCTCCTCGTCCACGAGGAAGGTCGAGCGGATCACGCCCTGCACGGTCTTGCCGTACATCTTCTTCTCGCCGAACGCGCCCCACGCCTGCAGCGTGGTCCGCTCGGGGTCGGAGAGCAGCGGGAAGGTCAGCGACTCGGCGTCGCGGAACTTGGCCAGCTTGGCGGGCTTGTCGGGGGAGATGCCGACGACGTCGAGGCCCGCGCCGTTGAGTTCGGCGAGGCTGTCGCGGAAGTCGCAGGCCTGCTTGGTGCAGCCGGGGGTGCTGGCGGCCGGGTAGAAGTACACGATGACCTTGCGTCCGCGGAAGTCGGACAGCGACACCTCCTTGCCGCCGGCGTCGGGAAGGGTGAACTCGGGTGCGGCGTCTCCGGGGGAGAGCTTGATGTTCTCGGTCACGACGTCAGGCTACTTGCTCGACCTCCCCGCCCGCCGTGCTCCGTCGGCCCCGACGCGGGTTCCTGGCTACGGCCGGGGTGCTCGTCCCGGTACGGTCAAGGCACAAACGACAAGGCGATGAGAGAAAGCGGGATTCACGTGCCCAGGGACACCGACAGCATCGAGCGCGACATCGAACGGGCGCGCAACCAGCTCGCCAGCACCCTGGACGAGCTCAGCGTCCGCACCAACCCCAAGCGTCTGGTGGAGAACGCCAAGGCCACGCTGGTGGCGAAGGTGAACGAGCCGCCCGTCAAGTACGCGCTGGTGGGCGCGGGCGCACTGGTCGTCGTCCTGGTGCTGCGCAAGATCTTCAGCTGACCTGACCGGTGTCCACCCGGGTGCGCGTGGTCGAGCGGACCTCGCTGGTCGAGGCGCCGCGGAACGAGGTGTGGGCGCGGGTGGTCACGTCGGCGGGCATCAACGGCGAGATGATGCCGGTGATGCGGATGGCGACGCCCCGCGGCCGGCGCGGGCTCACGGTGGACACCGTCGAGGTGGGCCGGGAGGTCGGCCGGTGCTGGCTGTTCCTCTTCGGTCTGCTCCCGTTCGACTACGACGACCTGACGGTGGCCGAGCTGGATCCGGGACACCGGTTCCACGAGCGGTCCACGATGGGCTCGATGCGACGTTGGGAACACGAGCGGACGCTGACCTCGGACGGGCCGTCGCGCACCCGCGTGCACGACCGGGTCACCTTCGAGCCCCGCCGGCCGCTGGCCGCCGTCCCCGGGATGGGCGGCCTGCTGGCCCGCGGGATCGCGGCCTTCTTCGCGCACCGGCATCGGCGGCTGCGGCGGCACTTCGCGCGATAGCGTCAGGTCGCGAGAATTCCGCCCGCATCCGGCGCGTGAGACGCGACTAAACTCCGGTTGATGGAGCGAAGCAGTGATGCCGCCCGCACCCGCGAAGGACGAGAGCACCGTTCGTCGTTCGACCGATTCGTGGAGCAGGCCGAACTCCGGGTGAGTCAGGCGCCTTTCTTCTTCCTGTGTGCCGGGATCGTGGTGGTGTGGCTGATCAGCCTGCCGTGGTGGACGGACCTCAAGGCCTGGCAGGTCGCCATCCACACGATCGCGAGCGTCTTCACGCTGCTCCTCGTGGTGCTCCTCGAGAACGCTGGGCGCCGCGCCAACGAGGCCTCGCAGGAGAAGCTCAATGTCATCGCCGAGGCGCTGGCCGCGCTGCTGGCCTCGCCCGCACTCGACGACCCGGCGCTTCGAACTGCGGCGGACCGGCTGAGGGAAGCCGTCGGCCTCGAAGAGCGCCACTGAGAGCTCGGGTGAGCCGAGACTCCGGGTGAGTGGATTTCGTCGTCACCGCGACGCGGTCCGCAGCGCGGTGAGCAGTCCGGTACGGGCGGCGCCGACTCGTTGGGCCCCGGGTCTGCTGAACTTGAGTTCGGAGGCCGTTTCCGGTGCGTCGTCCGAGGTTGCGACGAGAAGCCGGTCCGGCAGCGCCAGCTTGTGGACGGTGCGGAGCACCAGAAGGTACTGCCGCACCAGCGAACCCGTGGTGTACGGCAGGTCGAACTTCGCGCACAGGGCCTGCACCTTCGACGAGATCTCCGCGTAGCGATTGCTGGGAAGATCGGGAAACAGGTGATGCTCGATCTGGTAGCAGAGGTTGCCGCTCATGAACGCCAGCACCCTGCCTGCCCGGAAGTTCGCGGTGCCGAGCATCTGGCGCAGATACCATTCCGCCCGGTTCTCGTTCTCGAGTTCCACGAGGGTGAACTTCTCGGCGCCGTCGGGAAAGTGCCCGCAGAAGATCACGACGTACGCCCACATGTTCCGCAGCAGGTTGGCCGTGATGTTCGCCTTCAGGGTCCGTCGCCACTGGCGCCCGGCGAGGATCGGGAAGAGCAGGTAGTCCTTGCCCGCCTGGCGGGCGACCTTCCCGAGCAGCGCCCGCGTGTGGGCGGATCGCTCGGCGACGGTGCCGGCACGGGCCCGCTCGGAGTACAGGCCGTGCAGGGCGATGCCCCATTCGAACGTGGCCGCCAGCAACAGGTTCCGCAATGGCTGGAGCAGGTGACCCGGCCGCCACGGCTGGTCCCGGGTGATGCGGATGACCCCGAAGCCCAGGTCCTCGTCCATGCCGACGACGTTGTTGAACACATGGTGGCGGTAGTTGTGGGAGTAGCGCCACTGCGACGACAGGCCCGCCATGTCCCACTCCCAGTTGGTCGAGTGGATCTCGGGGTCGTTCATCCAGTCCCACTGTCCGTGGGACACGTTGTGTCCGATCTCCATGTTCTCGATGCTCTTGGCCGCGGCCAGCGCCGTCGTTCCGAGTGACCAGCCGGCCTTGGTCCGGCTGGTGAGGATCACCAGCCGAGCGGCGGTGTCCAGTACCCGCTGGACGGCGATGGTCCGGCGGATGTACGCCGCGTCGCTCGCGCCGAGCGAATCGGTGACCTCGCGGCGGATGCTGTCGAGTTCGCGGCGCAACTCCTCCACATCCCTACTGCTGAGATGCGCGTATTCCTTGATGTCGGAGATCGCCATGGGTGCTCACCGGCCCGCGAGACCGTGAACTCGCGGACGATGTGGCGTGGGGACCGGACGTGGTCAGTAGTAGTGGCGCCGTCCACCGACGGCATGGCCCGCCGATCCCGCGACCATCAGCACGATACCGACGACGAGCAGGATGACGCCGACGTACAGCAGCACGGGGATCGAGAGTAGCCATCCGGCGATGGCGAGGATGATTCCGAGGATGATCATGACGGCTTCCTGATCTTGTTGACGGACTGCGCGAAGTGCGCGACGTGGAGGTCGAGCAGTCGCTGTCCCACCTGCGTGAGGTTCTCGGTGGGTGGCGCCGAGCCGCCGCGAGTACGGGTCGTGCCGGGCGTGCTCTCACGCTGTCGTACCTAGTCAACGCCGGGTTCGAAAGTGTGTCAACGGTGTAGTCCTATGCTTGAGGTCTACAGCGTTCGAGGACGGGATGTGTTGGTGATGTCGAAGGAGCCGGCTCCTCGCTCGACACGCCACGGTAGTGGCGGTGCGCCCGGCGACGGTCCGATCACCCGGCAGCGGATCCTGGAGGTCGCGCTCGAGATCATCGATCGCGACGGCGTCGAGGCGCTGTCCATGCGCCACCTGGGCAAGGCCCTCGACCGTGACCCGATGACTCTGTACCGGCATGCGCCGAACAAGGCGGCCCTACTCGACGGCGTTGCGGAGAAGGTCCTCGACCAACTCGAGGTCGACGACGGCGGCCAGTTCGAGGTCGACGGCAGCGAGGGTGACTGGGTCGCCCGGTTGCGTTCGGTCGCGCGGGGTTACCGCCGATTGGCGCTCGACCATCCGCATGTCGTGCCCCTGCTCGTCACCCGCCCGCTCTCGACGCCACTCGGGCTCCGGCCGCTGGGGACGCTGCGGCCGCTCGAAGCCATCCTGGCCCTGCTCACGCGGGCGGGCTTCACCGACGCCGAGGCACTGCACGTCTACCGGGCATTGTTCGGGTTCCTCCATGGGCATGTCCTCAACGAGCTGCAGGAGCTGGTCGAACGCCCGGAGGAGACCGACGACCTGCTGCGCCTCGGACTGCACCGGCTCCCGATCGGGGACTTTCCGCTGCTGCGTGGTCTTGCGCCCGTGCTGGCCGCGTACGACGGCGAAGCCGAACTCGAGCGTGGCCTCGACATCCTGTTCGCGGGCCTGATCGCAACTCTGACCCACCCCGACAGTCCGGAACCTGTGGTCGTCTGAATCCGTTGCCGACGGCCGTAGGTCTACAACGTTGACTGAGAGACGTACACACACCAGGTCAGCAGGTTGCGTCATGCGATTGGTGATGTCGCCAACGCTGGACAAACGCAAGGAGCCGAAATGGCCACCAGCACAATGATCTGGATCGTCGTTGCCGCAGTCGCGGTGATTGCGGTCCTGGCCGCGCTCGCGTGGGTGGCGCGGAACAAACGCAACGAACACCGTGACGTCGAAGCAGAGAAGATCCGCGCCCAGGCAGGGGAGGAATCACTCCGGGTCGGCGAGCGGGAGGCGCTCGCGGACGAGACCGCCGCCAAGGCTCGCGCCGCCCAGGCCGAAGCCGAGGCCAAGGCGGCCGAAGCCGAGGGCCTGGAACAGCGCGCCGCGGCTCATCGCAACGAGGCCACGGCCTCCCGTGACGAACTGAACCAGCAGCTGGATCGGGCCGACACGATCGATCCGGCCTCGACGACACCGGAAGCGCCTCGACCCGGCCGGCACCAGGATTCCCAGGACTTGTGAACGTCGGACGGCCAGGTGTCCACGGAGACCACGAAAGCCCCCCTGGTCGTGAAGACCAGGGGGGCTTTTCGGGTGCGCCCACAGGGACTCGAACCCCGGACCCAGTGATTAAGAGTCACTTGCTCTACCAACTGAGCTATAGGCGCATCGCCACTCGACCGGGTCAGACCCGCTCGCTGCGACGTGGAGAACTTTAGACGAGCGCGCCGCGGGAATCCAAATTCGGCCCCGCTCCGGTGTCCGCGGCGGGGGCGATCAGGGTGACTGACCGCTGTCACCGGGCGGCGGGTGAAGGTGTGTGAAGGGTCCGGCCAGTTCGTCGACCCAGTCCTGCCGGGCGCCGAGCACCCGATGGTGGACGGGCGCCGACCGGTTCAGTTCCCGCGCCAGCAGCACCTGGAGTCGGTCGAGGGTCATCGGCGAGGTCGCGGCGGCCGCGATCACGTCGTCGAGGCCGGTCCGCACGAAGTCGTCGAATCCGGGCAGCGGGACGACGATTCGCGGTACGCCGGCGCTGTCGACGATCCACAGCGGCGCCGTGCCCGCGGCGGCGACCCGGTCGAGCAGGTCTTCGATCTCGTCGAGCACCTGGACGGCCGTCGCGGGGTCGTTCACCGCGGGCGAGAGGGCTCGCAGCGCGATGTCGGCCAACAACCGGAGGGCGAGCAGCGGGTCCTGGACGAATGTTCGCTCCTGGCCACAGGTCAGCGTGTCGAGAACCGTGCCATCCGGCAGGTCGGCGCCGTGGACATCCGCGACGGGTGCTCCGCGCTGCAGGGTGGTGCCGGGGAGCCCGCGCAGCACGATCACCGCGTTCGCGGCCCGGGCGGCGACCAGGAGCCGGTCGACATCGATCTCCTGCACCACGCTCGGCGGGTGCGGCCAGGTGACCGTCGTGCGCAGCGGCGGCAGCGTAGTCGGCGGCGTGACGGGTTCTCCGGTGGTCTCGGGGTAGAGAGTGGCGAGGACCGTCCGGCCGCGGTCCGCGATGGAGCCCAGGGCCGGGGCCAGTTGGATCGCGGCGAAGGCACGGAGCTGGAGTGTTCGCAGCAGCGCGAGCATCACGAGCAGCAGCAGAAAGGTGATGACGGGCAGGATCACCGAAACCTCGGTCTTGGTGCCGATTGCGAGGGCCGTAGTGATGGCGAAGACGGCCAGGCCGAGGGCGAAGGCGAAGGTCCGCCAGACGATCGGGTCGTCCCGGAACAGCGTCAGGCGTGGTGTGAACGTGGTGGCGGCCCACTGCACCACCAGGAAGAGCAGCGAGAAGATCACGGCGACCGCGCCCAGCAGCCCCAGGCCGAAGGTGATCAACAGGTCGGTGACCTGCCGGGCGGGCACGGTGGGCCCACCTGTCACGGTCGGCATGACGAGACCGAGCCCCAGGCCGGCCAGGACCGACAGCAGCTGGGCGAGTCCGGCGCGCAGGCGTCGTCTGTGGCGGCGGAAGACCTGGCCGACGGGGGTGGGCACCGGTCACTCGCCCGTCACTGCCGGGAAACGGCCACCCGCGAGACCTCCGCCGGGTCGATGAGGTGGGAGTGGTCGTCGTCGCCGACGTCGATCTGCACGACGTCGATCCGTCCGTTGAACCTGGTCGGGCCCGTGTAGCCGGCGCTGACGGGCATCCCGTAGTCCTCGCCGATGTCCGTCGTCTCGTCCGCGGAGAAGACCATCGGCTGGGTCTGCTCGACCCGGCCGGTCCCGACGCCCCGGCCGTCGTAGTAGAGGGTGACGTCGCCGCCCTTCGCGAGACCGCCGCCGTCGTAGGCGAACTCGGCCCGGATCTGGTGACTGCCGGGGGACAGGTCTTCGGTGGCCTCGGTCACGAACTCCTTCATGCCCAGGAGGTTGTAGACGAACCGGGCGCGGCCCTCGCTGACGTAGAGGGCCCACCCGCCGAAGCGGCCGCCCTGCGCGATGACCACCCCGTTGGTCGCGCCGTCGGCCGGCGTCTCGATGGCGGCGGTGACGGCGAAGGACCGGTTCTTGACGTCGAGGACGCTGTTCTCGCTGAGCCGCTTCATGCCGGGGAAGAGCACCTGGGTGTTGCCGGACACCAGTTGTGGGCGGCCGGCGATGGTTGCGTTCAGCCGTTCGAACCGGCGGTCGTCGATCGGGAGCACGTTGTACTTCACGGCCTCGATCAGCCACAGCCGTTGCAGCGCAGCCAGTTTCTCGGGCATCTCCGCCGCCAGGTCGCGGGCCTGCGTCCAGTCCTTGGTGCCGTCGTAGAGCTCCCACACGTCGTCGTCGAGTGCGGGCAGCACCTCGTTCGGCAGCCACGGGGTGCTGTGCCGGGTGACGGCGCTCCAGCCCTTGTAGTAGATGCCGCGGTTGCCTGCCATCTCGAAGTACTGCAGGTCGTGTCGTTCCGGTGCGTCGGCCTCGTCGAAGCTGTAGACCATGCTGGTGCCCTCGATGGGGGCCTGCTGCACGCCGTTGACGAACGTGGGCTCCGGCAGTCCGGCGGCCTCGAGCACCGTTGCGGCGACGTCGATCACGTGGGTGAACTGCGACCGGGTCTCGCCCTTGCTGCGGATCCCGGCGGGCCAGTGCACGATCGTGCCGTTGCGGGTGCCGCCCCAGTGCGAGGCGACCTGCTTGGTCCACTGGAAGGGCGCGCACATGGCCCACGCCCAACCCACCGAGTAGTGGTTGTAGGCCTCCGTCGTCCCGAGCTTGTCCTTGACCGCCGCCATGAACTCCGGCGTCTCGATCGCGGCCATGCCGTTGAAGTTCGCCATCTCGTTGAACGCCCCGTTGACCGTTCCCTCGGCGGAGGCACCGTTGTCGCCGATGATGTAGTAGACCAGCGTGTTCTCGAGGGCGCCGAGCGCCTCGATCGCGTCGATGACGCGGCCGACGTGAAAGTCGGTGTGCTCGAGGAATCCCGCGTACACCTCCATCTGGCGCTCCAGCACCGGTCTGAGGGTCTCGTCCATCTCGTCCCACGCCGGGATGGCGTCCGGCCGGGCGGTGAGTTCGGCGGAGTCGGGAACCACGCCGCGCTGCTTCTGCTGCTCGAAGATGGACTCACGCTGTGCGTCCCACCCGCCGGCAAACCGGCCGGCGTACTTGTCGGCCCACTCCCGCGGCACGTGATGCGGGGCGTGGGTGGCGCCGGGCGCGAAGTAGACGAAGAACGGCTTGTCGGGCGCGAGCGACTTCTGGGTGCGCACCCAGTCGATGGCGCGGTCGGCCAGGTCCTCGGTGAGGTGGTAGCCCTCCTCGGGCGTCCGGTCGGCCTCGACGGGCGCGACGCCCTCGTAGAGTGCCGGGTAGTACTGGTTGTTCTCGCCGCCGATGAACCCGTAGAAGTGCTCGAATCCGCCGCCGCCGGTGGGCCAGGCATCGAACGGGCCGACCGGCGAGGTCTGCCACGGCGGCACCTCGTGGCACTTGCCGAACTGGGCCGTCGAGTAGCCGTTGAGTTTCAACGTCATCGGCAGTGCGGCCTTGGTGTTCGGGCGCAGCCCGGACGAGCCGGGCGCCGAGGTCGCGGTCTCGGTGATCATGCCCATCCCGACCGAGTGGTGGTTGCGCCCGCTGAGCAGCGCGGCCCGGGTCGGCGCGCACAGGGCGGTGGTGTGGAAGCGGTTGTAGGTGAGCCCGCCCCGCTGCAGTCGCTCCGCGGTCGGCGTGTTCGCCGGCCCGCCGAATGCGCTGCTGGCGCCGTACCCGACGTCGTCGAGCAGGACCACGAGGACATTGGGTGCGCCCGCCGGTGGCAGCAACGGCTCGATCGGTGGGAACGCCGTGTCCGGGTCTTTCGCGTCGTAGGTCAGCAGGCCGACATGCGGCCGATCCGGAATAGGAAGTACCTCGCGCCGATCGACCCGGTCCACCATGGCTGCTCACATTCCGTTGGCATGCATCGGAACGCCGTTCGGCGCCTGTAGTGGCCTCAGGGTAATCGCTGCTCGTGCACCGCCGGAGCGAATCGGCCGGGTGGACGCAGAAACACGAAGTCCCCCCTGATCGCGAAGATCAGGGGGGACTTTCGGGTGCGCCCACAGGGACTCGAACCCCGGACCCAGTGATTAAGAGTCACTTGCTCTACCAACTGAGCTATAGGCGCATCGCCACTCGACCGGGTCAGACCCGCTCGCTGCGACGTGGAGAACATTAGACGAGCGCCTCGATCGAATGCAAATCTGCACGGTTATCGCAGGTCAGGTAACGCTTCGGGGGATCGCTGCGATTGAAATACGAACGTGACCGGTTGCACCGAGTCGTTGTTGGCTCGTCCAGCTAACTGCTGGCATCATGGCAGTTCGGCAGGTCCGCACAGGTGACGAGCGTTTTCTCGACGTCGGTGGTGGTCTACAAGCAGGAGAAGTGGGGTGGAGATGGTGCGGGTCTCGCTGAGCGCGTGGGCGCTGGGGGCGGCGGCAATGGCACTGGTGGTCACGGGGTGCACGGTCCCCTCGGGCGGTACCGCGGAGGCGGCCCCGACCAAGGTGGCGATCGACCTGAACCCCGTCACGGAGATGGTCAAGCCCAAGCTCACCGCGGTGGTCGCGGACGGTGCCATCGGGCACTCGCCGGCCGACCCGGTCGCGGTCCGGGTGACCGACGGGCTGCTGTCCGCGGTCACGCTGACCGACGCCGCGGGCACCGCGGTGCCGGGCGCGGTCGCCGCGGACGGGCTGTCCTGGATGAACACCGCGCCGCTCGCGTACAACGGGCGGTACCGGATCACGGCCGATGCCTTCGGTCTCGGCGGCGAGACGACCATGACGTCGGAGTTCACCACGAGTTCGCCCGGCAACCTCACCAAGCCGTACGTGCTGCCCGGTCAGGGTGACGTCGTCGGCATCGGCCAGCCCGTCGCCGTGCAGTTCGACGAGAACGTCCCGGACCGGCTGGCGGCCCAGTCTGCGATCAAGGTCACAACGGACCCGCCCGTCGAGGGCGCCTTCTACTGGGTGAACAACCGCGAGGTGCGCTGGCGGCCCGAGAACTACTGGGCGCCCGGCACCACCGTCACGGTCGACGTGAACGTCTTCGGCAAGGACCTCGGCGGCGGCCTGTTCGGTCAGGTCGACGAGCACTCGCAGTTCAAGATCGGTGACGCGATGATCGCGACCGCCGACGACAGCACCAAGCAGGTCACCTTCGAGCGCAACGGCGAGGTGGTGATGACGATGCCGACCTCGATGGGCAAGGACAGCACGCCGACCGACAACGGCGTCTACATCATCGGGGACCGGTTCTCGCACCTGGTGATGGACTCGTCCACGTACGGCGTCCCGGTGAACTCGCCGCAGGGCTACAAGACGCCCGTCGACTGGGCGACCCGAATGTCGTACAGCGGCATCTTCTTCCACTCCGCGCCGTGGTCGGTGGGGGACCAGGGGTCCTACAACGTCAGCCATGGTTGCCTGAATCTGAGTCCCGCCAACGCGAAGTGGGTGTTCGACAACACCAAGCGCGGCGACATCACGATCGTGAAGAACACCCTCGGCGGCACGCTGTCGGGGACGGACGGACTCGGCGACTGGAACGTGCCGTGGGCCACCTGGAAGGCCGGTAACGCCGGCAACGCCTGACCGGTACGCCCGGCCTCTCCGCGGAGATCCGGGTCCGCCTCGACTGACCGAATGCGTCATTCGTTCACTTCAAGTGAACGAATGACGCATTCGGTCGTTCGGGGGTGGTTGTCGCGGGGTGGCCGGCTTGGCCGGAAACGAGAGAAGGCCCCCGACCGAAATCGGGGGCCTTCTCTTCGGGTGACTGACGGGACTCGAACCCGCGACAGCCAGGATCACAACCTGGTGCTCTACCAACTGAACTACAGTCACCATAACTTCCACGGCTTCGCCCTCTCGGGCTGTTCCGCAGCAGCGAGAACGATATTAGCCTGACTCCCCGCCGGAAAGCCAATCGGTTTCTACTCGGCTTCGAGAACCTTGACGATTTCGGCAATCTCGCTGGTGGAGGGGCCGGGGTCGGCGACGAACGCGGTCTGGCGGTAGTACTTCAGTTCGCGGATCGACTCCTTGATGTCCGCGAGGGCCCGGTGCGAGAGGCCCTTCTCGGGCTGGCCGAAGTAGATCCGGGGGTACCAGCGCCGGCACAGCTCCTTGATGGAGCTGACGTCGATCATCCGGTAGTGGAGGTAGTCGTCGAGCAGCGGCATGTCCCGGGTGATGAAGCCGCGGTCGGTGGCGATCGAGTTGCCCGCCAGCGGTGCCGTGCCCGCGTTCGGGATGTGCTCCTTGATGTAGGCGAGGACCCGCTCCTCGGCCTCGGCCAGGGTGACGGTGGAGGCGCGCACCTCCTCGGTGAGGCCGGAGCGCGCGTGCATCTCCTTGACCACGTCGGGCATTTCGGCGAGCGCGGCGTCGTCGGCGTGGATGACGATGTCCACTCCCTCGCCCAGCACGTTGAGCTCGCTGTCGGTGACCAGCGCGGCCACCTCGATGAGCTTGTCGGAGCCGAGCCGCAGTCCGGTCATTTCACAGTCGATCCACACGAGTTTGTCCTGCACTGGGTCCACAGTAGTCACGGGGTTCTCGGGATAGGGTCCCGGTGGACACATTCGACGCGTTGCAGTGCCGACCAGGAGGACGTGAATGACGGTGGATCCGACCGCATCCGGAGCATCCGAGCCGAAGCCCGACCAGGTTTCGCTGGCGGAGAGGGCGAAAGCGGCGCAGGCCGCGGCCGAAGAGGCTGCCCGGGTGGCGGCGGAGGCGGCGGCCGCAGCCGCGGCGGCCCTGCGTGAGGCGGAGGCCGCGGCGCAGCAGGCAGGGCCGCCGCCGGTCGAGACCCCGGCTCCCGCCGAAACCAGCACGGCTCCGGCCGAATCCGTTCCCGCGCCCGCCGAATCCGCCGGCGGGTCCGTCGCGGGTGGCTCGGCTCCGGCGTCGTCGACCTCGGCCGCCCAGGAGATCGCCGCCGGTTACGCCTTCGCCGGTGCCGCGCTCGAGCTCGGCACCGTGATGGTGGACGGCGTCGTCGATCCCACTGCGCGAGTGCGGATCCCGCTGGCCACCCTGAACCGGCACGGCCTGGTGGCCGGTGCGACCGGCACCGGCAAGACCAAGACGTTGCAGGGCATCTGCGAGCAGCTCTCGGCCGCGGGCGTGCCGGTGGTGATGGCGGACGTCAAGGGCGACGTGTCAGGGCTGTCCGCACCCGGCGAGGCGGGGGAGAAGATCGCCGCCCGTGCGGCGTCGACCGGCGTCGCGGACTGGGCACCCACCGCGTTCCCCACCGAGTTCCTCTCGCTCGGCACCGGCGGGATCGGCGTCCCCGTCCGCGCCACCATCACCAGCTTCGGTCCGATCCTGCTGAGCAAGGTGCTGGGGCTCAACGCCACCCAGGAGTCGACTCTCGGGCTGATCTTCCACTGGGCCGACACCCAGGGCCTGGCCCTGCTCGACCTCAAGGACCTGCGTTCGGTCATCGCGCACCTGACCTCCGACGAGGGCAAGGCCGACCTGAAGGGGATCGGCGGCGTGTCCTCGGCAACGGCGGGGGTGATCCTGCGGGCCCTGGTCAACCTGGAGGCGGACGGCGGTGACACCTTCTTCGGCGAGCCCGAGTTCGAGACCGAGGACCTCCTGCGGGTCGGGCCGGACGGCAAGGGCGTCGTCACGCTCTTCGAGTTGGGCGCGCAGGCGGCCCGGCCGGTGATGTTCTCCACCTTCCTGATGTGGGTGCTCGCGGACCTGTTCCAGACGCTGCCCGAGGTCGGCGACGTGGACAAACCCAAGCTGGTGTTCATCTTCGACGAGGCGCACCTGCTGTTCGCGGACGCGTCGAAGGCGTTCCTGCAGCAGGTCGAGCAGACCGTCAAGCTGATCCGCTCCAAGGGCGTCGGCGTGTTCTTCTGCACGCAGCTGCCCACCGACGTGCCCAACAACGTGCTCTCGCAGCTCGGGGCCCGGATCCAGCACGCGCTGCGCGCGTTCACCCCGGACGACCAGAAGGCACTCAACAAGACCGTCCGGACGTACCCGAAGACCGCGCACTACGACCTGGAGAAGGCGCTGACCTCGCTGGGCACCGGCGAGGCCGTGGTGACCGTGCTCTCGGAGAAGGGCGCACCGACGCCGGTCGCGTGGGCGATGATCCCGCCGCCGCGGTCGCTGATGGACACCGTGGGCGAGCCCGCCATCCGGGCCGCCGCCGCGGCCAGCCCGCTGAACGCGAAGTACGGGCAGACCGTCGACCGCGAGTCGGCCTACGAGCGGCTCACGGCCAAGGTCTCCGGCGCGCCGAACGCGGACGGCCTGGACCTGCCGCCGCTGCTGCCGGACCTGCCGGACCTGCCGCCCCCGCCGCCGGACGAGCCCAGCGCGGTCGAGCGGATCATGGAGAATGCCGCGGTCAAGAGCTTCCTGCGGTCCGCGGCCACCGTCGCCGGCCGGGAAATCTCGCGGTCCATCTTCGGCACCGGCCGCCGCCGCAAGCGCTGACGCACGAGCGGCGGAGCCGCCTAGACCGGAGGGAGCAGGCGGGGGACCACCTTGCCCGCGGGGTTGCGGGGCAGTTCGTCGAGGAAGACCACCTCGCGGGGCACACAGAAGCGGGCCAGGTGGGCCTTCACGTGGGTGCGGATGCCGTCCTCGCTGAGCGTCTCGCCGTCGGCGTCCCCGCTGCGCACCACGTAGGCGACCAGGCGGGCGCCGAACTCGGGGTCCTCGGCGCCGACCACCGCGTTCTCCAGCACCCCGGGCAGCAGGCTGAGCAGGTCCTCGACCTCGCGCGGGTAGACGTTCTCGCCGCCGGAGACGATCATGTCGTCGCTGCGCCCGTCCAGGAACAGCAGGCCGTCCGCATCGAAGTGGCCGAGGTCGCCGGTGGACATCAGGCCGTCCCGGACCTCCTTCTCGCTGCCGTTGCGGGTGTAGCCCTCGAAGAGCATGCCGTTGCCGACGAACACCCGGCCGACGGTGCCGCGGGGCACCTCGGCGCCGCGGTCGTCGAGGATCCGCAGCACCGTGCCGAGGGGGGGACGGCCGGCGGTGGTCGGGTGCGCGTCGAGCTCGTGGGGCTGCGCGATGGACGCCCAGCTCACCTCGGTCGAGCCGTAGAAGTTGTAGAGGACCGGGCCGAACACCTCGCGGGTCCGGTGCACGACGCCGGTCGGGATGGCGGAGCCGCTGGCCGCGATCACCCGCAGCGTCGACAGGTCCGCCGCGCGCTCGCCCACGGGCAGGTCGGTGATGCGCTGGAGCATCGTCGGCACCACCCAGAGCACGCTGGCCCGGTGCTCGGCGACCAGCGCGACGGTGGCGGCGGGGTCGAAGCGCCGGCTGAGCACCATGGTCGAGCGCAGCGCGAGCGCGATCTGCACGGCGGCCAGGCCCCAGGTGTGGAAGATCGGCGACGCGACCACCGTCGTCTCCGCGCTGCGCAGCGGCAGCCGCGACAGCAGCGCCGACGCGGGCATCCAGCTGCGCGGTTCGGGTCGGTTGGCGCCCTTCGGGGTGCCGGTGGTGCCGGAGGTGAGGACGACGATCCGGCCGCGGCGCGGGCGGGCGGGCAGCCCGGATACGCCGCCGCGCCGGCCGTCCTCGAGGAGCCCGTCGAACCGCGCCCAGCCGTCGGCGCGGGTGTCGTCGGGGGCCGCGTCGGGGTCGTGGAAGACGGCGACCCGCAGCGTCGAATGGGGGATCAGCGCCGCGAACTCGGGGTCGACCAGCAGCCAGTCCAACTTCTGCTCGGCGGCGACCTCCGCGAGCTGGGCGGCCGAGGCCCCGGTGTTGAGCAGCACCAGGTCGGTGCCGAGCCGCGACGAGGCGCCCATCGCGACGAGGAAGCCGCGGTGGTTGCGGGCCAGGATGCCGATCCGCCCGCGTTCGCGCAGGCCCCGGTCGTGCAGGGCGACGGCGAGGGCGTGCGCGTCGGCGTCGAGCCGGCGGTAGCTGATCGCGCCGAGGTCGTCGACGACGGCCACCCGGTCGCCGTCGCGGCGCGCCGCCACCGCCAGCAGCCCGCCGGCGGTGAAGTCCCACTGGTACCAGGCGGAGATCACCCCGGCGAGCCGGCCCGGCCCGATCGGCTCGACGATGCCGGCGCGGGTGATGGGGACCAGGCCCTTGATCAGGTCGGTGGCTCCGGAAAGGCGCGGCATCGGCTGGTGTCCTCCTGGTGGCGGTGAGGTGTGCCCGGGCGGCGGCGATGATGTCGCCCGCCACACGGGTCCCAACTTACTTGCCGGTAAGGACTGGCGCCACGCCTACCCGGACACCTCGCGCCGCAGCAGGTCCTCGACGGTCTCGCGCCGGATCAACTCGCGACTGCGGCCGTCGCGCACCGCAACGATCGGCGGCCGCCCGACCGCGTTGTAGGTCGACGCGAGGCTGTGGTGGTAGGCGCCGGTCCCGGGGACGGCGAGAACGTCGCCGGGGTGCAGGTCGGAGGGCAGCTGCACGTCTACCGCCAGCTCGTCACCCGCTTCGCAGTGCCTACCTGCGACCGTGACCACGGCGGGCGCGGCGATCGAGTGCCGATTCGCCAGGGCGACGCTGTAGTGCGCGCCGTACAGCGCGACCCGCGGGTTGTCGCTCATCCCGCCGTCGACGCAGACGAACGTCCGGCCGCCGGTCACGTGCTTGACCGACACCACCCGGTAGACGGTCACCCCGGCCCTGCCTGCAACCGCGCGGCCGGGCTCGAGGGTGATGCGCGGTCGCGGGAAGCGGTGCCGCGCGCAGGCGTCGTCGAGCGCGTCGTCGAGTGTCGCGGCCAACGAGCTCAGGTCCAGCTGTGGGTCGCCGCAGACATACGAGATGCCGTGCCCGCCACCGAGGTTGAGTTCGGTCAGGATGGTGCCGTGGTCGATCCGGATCTGTGCCATCTGCGCGATCATCCGATCCACCGCCGTGCGGAAGTGCTCGACCTCGGTGATCTGCGAACCGAGGTGGCAGTGCAGGCCGATCAGGTTCAGGCGGGGCTGTCCGAGCACCCTCCTGACGGCCTCGTCGGCCTGGCCGTGCTCGAGGGGAAAGCCGAACTTCTGGTCGGTGACGCCGGTCGCGACCGCCCGGTGCGTGTGCGCATCGATCCCCGGGGTGACCCGCACGAGGACGTTCTGGCGGCGGGTCAGCGTCGCGGCCAGCAGGGTGATCTCGGCATGAGAGTCGATCACGATCCGTCCCACGCCGGCGTCCCGGGCGGCGGACAGCTCTGCCGGGGTCTTGGCGTTGCCGTGCATGATGATTCGGCGGGGATTGACGCCCGCGGACAGGGCGATGGCCAGCTCGCCCGCCGAGCACACGTCGAGCGAGAGGCCCTCCTCGGTGACCCAGGTGGCCACGGCCCGGGTCAGCAACGCCTTTCCGGCGTAGGCGATCTCGGCCTCGGGGAAGACTTCTCGGTAGGTGCGGCAGCGGTGCCGCAGGTCCAGTTCGTCGAGGACGTAGCTCGGAGTGCCGTACTGGTCCGCGATGTCCGCCAGCGCGACCCCGGCCACCGTGATCCGGTCGTGGTCGTCGACGTGGGTGCTGGCCGGCCAGACGGCGGGGTCGAGGCGCGGGGTCATCGCCGAGCGCAACGAGGGGAAGATCTCGAGCAGGGTCACCGTGGGCTCCTTGGGTGGGGTTCACCCTCCGGAGTACCCGCCGCGGCCGCCGGATCCGTCGTCCTTGACGGGACCCTGACGGCCGCGTGGCAAAGGCTTACGCCTACCCGCCGAGTTTCTTGTAGAACGTGCCGACGATCGGCGCGATCAAGGCGCGGGGGGTGTACTGCCCGGCCACCGACATGCCCTTGCTGATCAGGCCCGGCACCACGCGCATCTTGTTCTTGGCCAGCGAGTCCAGCGAGAGCTTCGCGGTGTACTCGCTGGAGATCCACAGGAAGTCGGGGACCAGCTTGTCGACGATGGAGGCCTCGGCGGGATCGGGCTCCACGGTGCGTACCGGGCCCGGCGCCAGCAGGGTGACGTGGACGCCGGTGCCGGCCAGTTCGCCGCGCAGCGACTCGGAGAAGGTGTTCACGAACGCCTTCGACGCGGCGTAGGTGGCGTTGTTCGGGATCGGCATGTTGCCGGCCGCCGACCCCACCATCAGGATGCCGCCGCTGTTGCGGGCCAGCATCCCCGGCAGCACGGCGAGCGTGAGGTCGTGCACGGCAACGGTATTGAGCTCGACCTGGTCCCGCTCATAGCCGGGGTCCAGCTCCGCGATCGGGCCGAACGTCGCGATGCCGGCGTTGTTGCACAGGATGCTGACCGGGCGGTCGGCGAGCTCGGCGGTCAGCACGGCGCGGGCGTCGCGGTCGGACAGGTCCACCGCACGCACCTCCACCGTGACGCCGTGCGCCTCGGTCAGGCGCTGCGCCAGCGCCTCGAGCAGCTCGCCGCGCCGGGCGACGAGGATCAGCGAGTGGCCGCGCGCGGCCAGTTCGGCGGCCAGCGCCTCGCCGATGCCGGAGGAGGCGCCGGTCACGACCGCGCGGGTGTCGGGGGTGGGGATAGGCAGGCTCACGGGGTCAGGCTAGCGGGTCGCCGAGACGGCCCACGGCTCGTGCGCGGTTTGCGGGTCCGGGGGGGGACGGTTGCCGCGCACGAGCGGCGGAGCCGCCTGCGTTCTCACAACGACGCGGCGAGGCGGGTGCCCTGCTCGATCGCCCGCTTGGCGTCGAGTTCGGCGGCCACGTCGGCGCCGCCGATCACGTGCGTGGTCATCCCGGCGGCCTCCAGTTCCGCCGCGAGGTCGCGCACCGGCTCCTGGCCGGCGCAGATCACGACGTTGTCCACGGCGAGGGTCCGCGGCCGCTCGCGCTTGTCCCCGAACGTGATGTGCAGGCCGTCGTCGTCGATCCGCTCGTAGTTCACCCCGGAGATCTGCTCGACGCCCTTCTTCTTCAACGCCGCCCGGTGCACCCAGCCGGACGTCTTGCCCAGCGACTTGCCGATCTGCCCGGCCTTGCGCTGGAGCAGGAACACCTCCCGCGGGGACGGCTCGGTCCGGGGCTCGGTGAGGGCGCCGGGCGCCGACTCGTCGTGGGTGACGCCCCACTCGCGGTTCCACTCCGCCAGGTCGAGGGTCGGCGAGGCGTCGTGGGTGAGGTACTCGGAGACGTCGACGCCGATGCCGCCGGCCCCGATCACCGCGACCTTCGCCCCCACCGGGCGCCCCTCGCGGACCAGTTCGGCGTAGGAGAGCACGCTGGGGTGGTCGATCCCGGGGATCGCCGGGATGCGCGGGGTGACGCCGGTCGCGAGGACCACCTCGTCGTGGCCGCCGTCGAGCAGTTCGCGCGCGGTGACGCGGGTGCCCAGGTGCACCTTCACGCCGACCAGCTCGAGCCGACGCGTGTAGTAGCGGATGGTCTCGGCGAACTCCTCCTTGCCCGGGATCCGGCGGGCGATCCCGAACTGGCCGCCGATCTCCTCGCCCGCCTCGAAGAGCTCGACCCGGTGGCCGCGCTCGGCCAGGTTCAGCGCCGCGGACAGTCCGGCCGGGCCGGCGCCGACCACCGCGACGTTCTTGGCCCGGCGGGTGGGCGAGAGCACCAGTTCGGTCTCGCGGGCCGCCCTCGGGTTGAGCAGGCAGGACACGGGCTTGTTCACGAACGCGTGGTCGAGGCAGGCCTGGTTGCAGGCGATGCAGGTGTTGATCTCGTCGCCGCGGTCGGCCGCGGTCTTGCGCACCCACTCGGGGTCCGCCAGCATCGGCCGGGCCATCGAGATGAGCTGCACCGCACCGCCTTCGAGGATCTCCTCGGCGGTCTCGGGCATGTTGATCCGGTTCGACGCGCACACCGGGATGGTGACCTCGCGGGCCAGTCGGGCGGTGAAGTCGGCGAAGGCGGCGCGCGGCACCGAGGTCACGATCGTCGGCACCCGGGACTCGTGCCAGCCGATGTCGGTGTTGAGGATCGTGGTGCCGACGGTCTCGAGTTCGCGTGCGAGGGAGACGATCTCGTCCCAGGTCTGCCCGTTCTCGACCAGGTCGGCCATGGAGAGCCGGAACAGGATGACGAAGTTCGGCCCGACCGCGGCGCGGGTGCGGCGGACGACCTCGACGGCGAGGCGACGCCGGTTCTCGGCGCTGCCGCCCCACTTGTCGCGGCGCTTGTTGGTGCGCGCGGCGAGGAATTGGTTGACGAGATAGCCCTCGCCGCCCATGATCTCGACGCCGTCGTACCCGGCGGACTGGGCCAGGAGGGCGCAGCGGACGTAGTCGTCGATCGTCGACTCGACGCCGCGGCCGGTCAGCGCCCGCGGCCGGAACGGGTTGATCGGGGCCTTGATGGAGGACGCGGAGACGCTCAGCGGCTGGTAGGAGTAGCGGCCGGCGTGCAGGATCTGCAGGGCGATCTTGCCGCCCTCGGCGTGCACGGCGTCGGTGATCGTGCGGTGCTTGGCGGCCTGCGACTTGGTGATCAGGTCCGCGCCGAGCGGGAGCAGCCAGCCGGTGCGGTTCGGTGCGTAGCCACCGGTGACGATGAGCCCCACCCCGCCACGGGCGCGTTCGGCGAAGTACGCCGCCAGCTTCGGGACGTCGCGGGTGCGGTCCTCGAGCCCGGTGTGCATCGACCCCATCACCACGCGGTTGCGCAGGGTGGTGAAGCCGAGGTCCAGGGGCGAGAGCAGGTTCGGGTACGGGTTGCTCACGGGTGCGGCCTTTCGGGGGTCGGGGCTGGCTGGCTGGTGGAGCGCCGGATCGTCGGGGGTGGTCGGACGGTCAGAGGGCATCGAGCACCTCCTGGCACCAGGCGGTGAAGCCCTCCTCCACCCGGATGCCCCCGCGCAGCACCAGGTACTGGTGCAGGTCGGTGCCGGCGAGCTGCTGCGGGGCGGGGAAGTCGCGCTTCTCGATCAGCCGGTACAGATCCAGGCGACCGGCGTGCGCGTCGCGGTGCCGGGCGACCTCGGTGCGCAGCTCGTCGAGGTCGCCGTGTGCCGCCGCCCGGATCTTCACGGCCAGCTCGTTGCGCAGGTGCCCGGCGTCGGTCGGCTCGGCGATCCACCGTCGGAGCTCGGCGCGGCCGGCGTCGCTGACGCGGTAGACGCGCTTGTCGGGGCGGCCGTCCTGGCCGACGACCTCGCCGTCGACCCAGCCGGCGGCGGCCATCCGCTTCAGTACCCGGTAGATCTGCTGGTGGGTGGCGCTCCAGAAGTAGCCGATCGACTTGTCGAACCGGCGGGCCAGCTCGTAGCCGGAGCCGGACTGCTCGGAGAGCGAGACCAGGAGCGCGTGTTCGAGTGCCACGGGTAGGAGTATCTATGCAACGAGGTGACTATGCAACGAGGTGACTATGCAACGAGGTGCATTCGCTTGGGCGTCGGCCGCGCGCCGACGGCCCGGGTTCAGGAGGCGTCGGCGGACCCCGTGCCCGGACCGGGCGCGGCCGTCAGGAGCGGCAGGAAGGCCTGCGCGATCACCCGGTGTCCGGTCGGGTTCGCGTGGATGTCCTGGTCGGTGCACATCCAGGTCCACGTGCAGATCGACGCGACATTGCGGGGGAGCGACCCGAACCCGGGGACGTCGACCGGATTGCCGAAGTCGTTGTTGAAGAACGCGCCGGCCACGTCGGCCGTCTGCCATCCGACCGCGCTGTTGGCGCCGGCGATGGTCGCGGACAGGACGTTGGCGGCGGCCGCGGTCGCCGCCGCCATCGCGCGGCCCGCCCCGCCGTCGACCCAGCCGGCGAGCGCGGGGTCGTAGTAGTTCATCCCGACGTAGCGGGGGCCGTCGCCGCCGGCCTCGCGCAACTGGCCGTTGATCTTGGTGAGGTTGCCGCCGATGGTGCCGAGGCTCTGCGTGATGCAGCCGATGTCGGGCACCCCGGACGAGCCGGCGGAACCGGTCGAGTCACGGAGACAGTGGTAGATGTCGTTGGCGCCGATGTCCTCGGTGACGTACCGGACCTGTCCCGGGTGCTCACGCAGGAACTTGGTGGCGTAGGCGAGTTGGGAACTCGCGCCGGGGTAGGTGCAACTGCCGCCGCTGATCATTGTCTCGGTGGTCTCGCCGGAACATCCGAGCCGGACGAACTGCAGGTTGGGATCGGACTGGCGCAACGTGGCGTACAGGTCGTCGCTGTACGAGACCGGTTCGTCCCGGTCGGTGTCCGGCTGGTAGCCGGCGGCCAACGAGTCGCCGAGCGAGAGGTAGTACGTGTCGGCGGGCTGACCGGCGCCGGCGGCCGGATCGGCGCCGGCGGGCGAGCCGGCGAGCGCCGCCGAGGCGGCCGCGACGGCAACGGCGAGGGACAGCAGTCTCGGGCAGCGCATGCGTGGACTCCCGTTCTTTGGCGACGGACCGACACAGAAGGGTTGCTCGAAAGACTAGGAACCGCGCGGTGGGCGGCGCCGGGCTCCGGGGTAATCGTTACTCCGAAGTGACGTCCCGGCGACGGGCCACGTCTCGCCCTAGGCTCGCGTTATGGCGACAGCGGCGATCGGGCCGGCGGCGATCGGGTCGGCGACCTCCAGGGGGCAGGTGCTGGCCTGGGCGATGTGGGACTGGGGCTCGGCCGCGTTCTCGGCGGTGATCGTGACGTTCGTGTTCTCGGTGTACCTCACCGACTCGGTGGGCGCGGACCTGCCGGGCTCGGTCTCGGCCAGCAGCTGGCTCGGCTGGGCGCTCGGGGCGTCGGGCCTGCTGATCGCGGTGCTGGCCCCGGTGACCGGTCAGCGGTCGGACGCCACCGGGCACCGCAAGCGTTCGCTCGCGCTGCTCACCGGGGCGGTGGTGGTCGCCATGACGGCGATGAGCCTGGTGCAGGACCGGTACCAGTATCTGTGGCTGGGCTTGACGCTGCTCGGCGCGGCGACGGTGCTCTTCGAGCTCGCCCAGGTGCCCTACAGCGCGATGCTCCGGCAGGTGTCCACCCCGCAGAACATCGGCAGGGTCTCCGGGTTCGGCTGGGCGATGGGCTACTTCGGTGGCATCGCGTTGCTGCTGATCTGCTACTTCGGCTTCATCGCCGGTGACGGCGACGCGCGGGGACTGCTCGGCGTCAGCACCGACGGCGGGCTGAACATCCGGCTGGTGGTGCTGCTCGCCGCGGTCTGGTTCGCGGCGTTCGCGATCCCGGTGCTGCTCGCGGTCCCGGAACTGCCCCGCGCCCAGGTGCAGACGTTCTCGGGCGGAGCCTCGGGCAATTCTGCAGAACAGATCGGCTTCCTCGGCTCCTACCGGGTGCTGTGGCGGGACCTGCGCGAGCTGTGGGACGCCGACCGGCACACCGTCTACTACCTCGGGGCCAGCGCGCTGTTCCGAGACGGGCTGGCCGGCGTCTTCACCTTCGGTGCGGTGCTCGCGGTCAACGTCTACGGCATCGCGACCGCCGACGTGCTGCTGTTCGGGGTGGCGGCGAACGTGGTGGCGGCGGCGGGCGCGCTGGCCGCGGGCCGCTTCGACGACCGGATGGGGCCCAAGCCGGTCATCGTCGGGTCCCTGATCGCGATGCTCGGCGCGGGCGCAGTCCTGCTCGTGGTGTCGGGTCCGTTCGCCTTCTGGGTGCTGGGCCTGGTGTTGTGCCTGTTCGTCGGTCCGGCGCAGTCCGCGGCCCGCACCTTCCTCGCCCGGATCACCCTGCCGGGCCGTGAGGGTCAGATGTTCGGCCTGTACGCGACCACCGGCCGGGCCGCGTCGTTCCTGGCGCCGACCCTGTTCGGGCTGTGTGCGTGGCTCTTCGGGAGCGACCGCGCCGGGATCCTGGGCCTGCTGATCGTGCTGGCGGTGGGGCTGGCCGCGCTGCTCCCGGTCCGTCCGCCGCGGCCGGGCTACCTCCTCTTGGCGCCCTCGTCGGACTGAATCCGGAGCTTGTCGGGGAAGAGTCGGCGCTGGACGAGCCAGCCGGCCGCGGCGAGCGCGATCCACAGCACCGTCGAGGTGACCTGCTCCCAGCCCTGGCTCGGGTGTGCCAGGAAGTCGAGCGAACTGGTGGTCCGGCCGAGGCCGCTCAGGATCATGCTGGCGCCACCGATCGAGGTCAGCCACAGCAGCGCCCGGGCACGGTACTTGTCGGCGAGGAAGGCGGCGGCCACCGCAACCGCGACGATCACGATGCCGCTCATGGCCCAGTTGTTCTCGCCCGGCTGCAGTACGTCCGCGATCTTGGCACCGGCCATCGCACCGGTGAGGCCGCCGATGAAGTAGGCGGAGAACTTGAAGACCAGCGTGGTGACGACCCACGAGGCGACGGCCCCGATCAGGGCGAACAGGAAGAGGGTGGCGAGCGACGCGCTGAACAGGTCGGCGATCAACCAGCCGAGGCCGAAGCCGGCCGCCAGCACCGCGACGTGCAGCGATCCGATTCCCCAGAAACAGAGGACGATTCCGACCAGCAGTACCGCAATTCCGCTCATCGCTCATTCCCTTCGACGCGTGCCAGCACCGCCTCGGCGAGCGCCGGGGCGGCGACCTCGGGGATCCAGTGGCTGACCCCGTCCAGTTCCACGAAACGGTACGGGGCTTCGACGTATTCGCCGCACATCTGCGCCCCGGCGCGGCCGATCGCCGCATCGCCGGTGCTCCACACGAAGGTGGTGGGCACCCGGACCGCCGGCAGCGAGTTCGACTCCCGGGTCATGGCCCGGTACCAGGACAGTGCCGCGGTGAGGGCGCCCGGCTCGGTGAGTGCCCGCAGGTGCGCCTCCACCCGGACCGGATCGACGTCGCCGAACACGGCCCGCAGCCGGCGGCCGTCGTCGGCCAGCAGCAGGCTCTCGGCGCGGTCGCCGTCGCGGAAGAGGTCGATGTAGCGGGACCGGTCGCGCTGGTCGTCGTCCTCGCGCCGGGCGCGGCTGAACGCGGTGGGGTGCGGGACCGACACCGCGGTGAGGGTGCGGATGCGGTCGGGGTGCGTCGCGGCCACGGCCCAGGCCACCGCGGCACCCCAGTCGTGGCCGACCAGGTGGACCGAGTCCAGGCCCAGGGCGTCGAACAGGCCCACGACGTCGCCGACGAGGTGGTGCATCGCGTAGTGCTCGACGCCGACGGGGCGGGCGCCGGGGGAGTAGCCGCGCTGTGCCGGCGCAATCACCCGCAGTCCGGCGGCGGTGAGGTACCCGGTCAGCTCCAGCCAGCACGCCGGGGTCTCGGGACACCCGTGCAACAGGACCGCCGGAGGGCCCTCGGGTGGCCCCGCGGAGGTGATTTCGAAGGTGAAATCTCCCACCTCGACCGCGCCTGTCCGGACATCGTTCCTGGCGCTGCGTGGCCTCATGGTCGAAAACCGTACCGGCGCTTGAGGTGTGGCGTCCGGATGATCGGGACGGTTCCGTTGTGTGTGGAATCGGCAACATGGTATGCATCACATGTATCGCGGTGAGCGGCGCTATTCATGAGAAACGTCGGGGTCGGATTGTGACAGATACCAACAAGGTCGTTTGGAGAGATGAACCCCTGCGAATCGGCGGCCGGCCGATCGCGAACTGGCTGAACGCGTCGGCATCGGAGCTCACCGCGCGGGTCATCGCCCGGCTCGTCGACGAGTTGCCGATCTATCGCGAGTTGCCGCGTGAAGAGGTCTACGGCGAGATCTCCGCCATCATCCAGCACAACATGGAGCTGTTCGCCACCCTGATCCGTGAGCGCCGCGCCGCGTACGACTCCGAGCTCGTCGAGCAGCGCAACTCGGCCGCCCGCCGCGCCGAGGAGGGTGTCCCGCTCGACGCGATCCTGCACGCCTACCACGTGGGCATCGGGCTGGCCGCCGAGGAACTGTTCGCCGGCGCCGACCCCGACGAGATGGGCGACACCCAGGTGGTGATCGGGATGGTCCTGGACTTCCTGCGCCGGCTCACCATCGCGGTCAGTGCCGCGTACCTCGAAGAACGCCAGATCATGGAGAGTCAGGAGAACTCGGGGCGGCGCTCGCTGATGTCGGCGCTGGTGGCCGGCGAACCGGTGGACGCGGTGGTGCGCCGCACCGGCCTCCGGGTGGCGCCGCACTACCTGGCGTTGAGCCTGGCGATCGACGAGAACACCGACGAACGCGGCTACGGGGTGAGCGGCACCGTCGCCGCCCGCCGCAAGCTGCGCCGGCTGCAGGCCGAGCTCGACCGGATCACCGGCGAGCCCGCGCTCACCGTGATCGACAGCGGCGGCGGTACCGCCCTGATCCCCTGCCCGGCCTCGCCGCCGGACTGGGAGGAACTGCGGCAGATGGTCGAGCGGGCGCGGGTGGTCGTCGGCGCCGACCTGCGGGTCGCCGGCGCGATCGCCGAACCCGCCGCCGTGCCCGCCGCCGTGCACGAGACCTCGGAGATCATCGCGCTCGTCGCCCGCTCCGGCCGCCCGCCCGGCCTGTACCGGCTCTCCGACGTCCTGCTCGAGTACCAGCTGAGCCGGCCGAGTCCGGCACACCTCGAACTGGCCCGGCTGCTCGAACCACTGGCCTCGAAGCCGGAGCTGATGCAGACCCTCGAGGCGTACGTGGCCAGCGGGCTGAACCGTCGCGCCACCGCCGCCACGCTGCACGTCCACGCCAACACCGTCGACTACCGAATGCGCCGGGTCTTCGAGCTGACGGGACTGAATCCGTCGGATCCGTCGGATCTGCCGCAGGTCGGCGCGGCGCTGGTGGCCAAGCGCGCACTGGGCTGACCGGCCGGAACGCCGACCCCGGTCGGGGTCGTGGCGTCCCGCCGGCCCGGCTGTTCCCGCGACCTCTCGCCCGTAGGGCACACTCGGGCGACGACCTGGAGGGGAATTCGATGCGGTGGGTTCGGCGTGCGGCGGTGGCGTTCGGGTCGTTGGCGGTATTGGTGGCCGCGGTCGGCGTCGGTGCGCACTACCTCGACACCACCGTGACGACCCTGGTGGTGCTGGCCTCGGCGGCGCCGCTGCTGATGGCGTCCAGCGTCGTCGGGCTGGCCGCGTTCGCCGCGGCCCGGCAGTGGGCGGGGGCCGCGGTCGCGGCGGTGGTGCTGGCGGCCGCCGTCTGGACGCAGCTGCCGCTCTACACCGCCGACCGCGTCGCCGATGCGGCCGCGGAGCTGACGGTCATGCAGGCGAACATCTTCTTCGGCAACGACGACCTGGAGGGCGTGGTCGCGCAGGTCCGGTCGAGGCAGGTCGACGTGCTGACGGTCAACGAGCTCACGCCCGGGGCGGTGCCGGCGCTCGGCGCGGCCGGCCTCGACGAGGAGTTGCCGTTCCGGTACCTGCGCCCGATGGACCTGGGCGGCGGGACCGGGATCTGGAGCCGGCACCCGTTGTCGGAGGAGACCGAGCATCTCGGGTTCGTGTTGAACATGGTCTCGGCGCGGGTGCAGCCGCCGACCGGGCCGTCGTTCGTGCTCGTGGCCGCGCACCCGCTGCCGCCGGTGCCGCGGCCGCAGACAGACATCTGGTCGCGCGAACTCGGGCAGGTCCGGGGGATCCTGCGGGACCTGCGGGCGGGCGGCGGGACCGTCGTCGTGGGAGCGGACTTCAACGCGACCTTCGACCACGCGCAGTACCGGGCGCTGATCGACGACGGGTTCCGGGACGCCGCCGAGCAGTCCGGTGCCGGGGTGTTGCGCACCTACCCCGCGGACCGCTGGTGGCCGCCGCTGCTCGCGATCGACCACATCCTGGTCGCCGGGGCGTGTGCCACCGGCGCCGAGGCGGTCGAACTGCCCGGGTCGGACCACCGCGGGGTGGTCGCGACCGTGGCGGTGCACCCGGCCGGTGGCTACTCCGCGCCGGACTGATCCGGCCGCGACGAGGCGGAGTCCCGATGCGCGCGTGAGCCGATGAGCTCGGCGACGCCGTCGAGGATGCGGTCCAGCCCGAAGCGCAGCGCATGGATAGGGTCGGACGCGGCGTCGAACTCGGTGCCGGCGGCGGTGCCCACCCGGCCGGAGACCGGGAACTGCTCGCCGTCCATGACGCGGTCGAGGATCGGGCCGACGATGCCCCACCACTGCGCGTCGGTGAGCCCGGACTCCTCCACGGTCGCGGCCACGCTGGCCAGCTGTCGGGCGGTGCCGACGACGTGCGCCAGCACCAGCGTCAGGACCGAGTCCATCTCGACGTCGGTGAGGCCGATGCCGTCGAGCGGCCGCAGTTCCGCCTCGTACTTGCGGCTCGTGTTCGGCCCGAGGACCGGGCGGGCCCCGGCCAGGTGCAGCATCCACGGGTGTCGCTGGTAGAGCGCCCAGTTGCGTTCGGCGACGAACTCGATGCCGCCGCGCCAGCCGCCCGGCGCGCGGGCGGGTTCGTCGAGGTCCGCGTACAGCCCGGCGAGCGCCGCGTCCTGCATCAGGTCCATCAGGTCGGCCTTGCCCGGGACGTGGGTGTAGAGGGACATGGCGCCGACGTCGAGTCGCTCGGCCACCCGCCGCATGGAGACGGCGTCGAGCCCCTCGGCGTCGGCCAGGGCGATGCCGGCCGCGACGATCGAGTCCACGCTCAGACCCCTGCGTCCGGCCTTGCCTTCGAGGCCCCACAGCAGTGCCAGGGTGCGGGCCGGATCGGTCGGAACGTCCTTCTTTGCTGCCACAACAGTGGATTCTCCTCCAGCGCGCCGCCCACGCCGCCCTCAGCCGGCCTCCGAGTTCGGGCGCCACGACCCCATGCCGACCAGGATCAGGCGCAGCTGGCGCTCGGCACGGGCGACCACGGCTCGCTCCTCGCGGCTGCCCGCGGGGACCTCGAGCACGTCGACGACGGTCGTCATCATCACCGCGACGATCAGGTCGGCCGCCATCTCCAGGTCCTCGACCGGCCAGCTCGCCAGCGCCGGCATCCGGGAGAGGTCGATGGTCAGTTCGCTCGCGAACAGTCGCAGCTCGGTCGAGATCGCGCGGCGCACCGCGGGGGCGCCGCCCTGGCGTTCGCGGCCGAGGAACCGGAACTGGCCCTCGTGGGCGCGCACCTCACGCAGCAGGATGTCCAGCGACGCGCGGACGGTGGTGGTGCCGGCGGCGCCGCGGTCGCGTCGGGCCTCGCGCAGCATCCGGCGCAGCACCCGCATGCCGTCCTCGGCGAGGGTCACCCCGAGGTCCTCCATCGAGCTGAAGTGCCGGTAGAAGGCCGTCGGCACGATGCCCGCCGAGCGGGCGACCTCGCGCAGGCTCAGGCTCGCGAAGCCGCGGTCCGCGAGCATCTCCAGCGTCCCGTCGAGCAGGGCCTGGCGGGTGCGCTCCTTGCGTTCGGCTCTGGTTTCCGGCTCCGTCACGGCTCCGAGTGTAGGCGAGCTCGGTTCGGTGTCCGGGTGTGCACCGTATTTGTGCACGGGTGTGTCATGAGACACGAGTTCGGCCCGGACTGTTGACATCTACCTGCCACTTCCTGTCACACTAATTGGAGTACGACTGTTCACTGAAAGTATCGAAGTCTGATCCCCGCGTCCGACCCGTTCCCTTGTCCAACTCAGGAGGTCGCAGTGGCCCTGCAGTCCCGCCCGTCACGGCCCGCCCGCCGGCCCTCGCTGGTCTCGTTGCTCGAGTCGCTCGCGACCCCGCACCGCCTCGATCGCTACCTGGAACTGGTCGATCCGATGGTCACGGTCCGCGACCTGCGGGCCGAGGTCACCGCGGTCCGGCGCGGTACCGGCTCCGTCACCCTCACCCTGCGGCCGACCCGCCAGTGGCGGGGCTTCGAGGCCGGGCAGTTCGTCCAGGTGGGCGTGGTCGTCGACGGCGTCCGGCACACCCGCTGCTACTCGCCCGCCGGCTCGCAGCACGACGCCGGCATCGAGCTCACCGTCAAGGAGCATGCGGGTGGTGTGGTCTCGGGCTACCTGAACAGGGAGGCCCGGGTGGGGCTGGTGGTGGACCTCTCGCCCGCCGACGGCGCCTTCCGGCTCCCGGACCGGCGGCCCGGGCATGTCCTGCTGATCAGCGGCGGCAGCGGCATCACCCCGGTGCTGGCGATACTGCGGACCCTCCTCGCGGAGGGCCACGCCGGCCCGATCGCGTTCCTGCACTACGCCCGCACCGCCGGCGACGTCGCCTACCTGCCGGAGCTGACGGCCCTGGCCGACCGGCACGCCAACCTCACGCTCGAGCTCGTGTACACCGGCGACGGCGGCGGGGGAGACCTGCGCGGACACTTCGGGCCCGCGCACCTCGACGCCGTCGCGCCGTGGGCCGACGGGGCCCAGACCTACCTGTGCGGGCCGGCCGCGCTGATGCGCTCGGTGCGCGAACTCTACGACGGCCGTGGGCTCGCCGACCGGCTGCACAGCGAGGAGTTCACGATCGCGCCGGCCGCGGCCGACGCGGACGCCACCGGCGAGCTGACCTTCGCCGCCTCCGGCGTCAGCGCACCGAACTCGGGCGCCAGCCTGCTCGAGCAGGCCGAGTCGGCGGGCCTGAACCCGGACTTCGGCTGCCGGATGGGCATCTGCTTCACCTGCACCACGGTCAAGACCAGCGGATGCACCCGAAACCTGCGGACCGGCGAGATCGACGCCGACCCGGACCGGCCGATCCAACTGTGCATCTCGGCAGCGGTCGGCGACGTCAGCCTCGACCTCTGAGCCCCACGCCACGAAACTTCGTCGAATCGTCAGGAGAAGTCCAATGCTCGGTCTGTCCATCCGCACGCTGCCGTTCCTGGGCGGCGGCAAGTCCGACACCGGCACGTCCGACGGGCCGGTTGTACTCAGCTACGACCAGGTCGAGGAGATCGGCCGCGAACTCGACGAACTGCGCGCCCGCGTCGTCGCCGACCTCGGCGCCGCGGACCGCGAGTACATCTACAAGGTGATCAAGGCGCAGCGCGGCTTCGAGGTCGCCGGCCGGGGCCTGATGTACCTCGGCTTCCTGCCGCCGTTCTGGCTCGCCGCCGTGGGCGCGCTCGGAATCTCCAAGATCCTCGACAACATGGAGATCGGGCACAACGTCATGCACGGCCAGTACGACTGGATGCGCGAGCCCGGGCTCAACTCCCGGGTGTTCGAGTGGGACACCGTCTGCCCGGCCGACCAGTGGCGGCACTCGCACAACTACATGCACCACACGTACACCAACATCGTCGGCCGCGACCGGGACATCGGGTACGGCATCCTGCGCATGGACGAGGGGCAGAAGTGGAACCCCTACTACCTGGGGAACCCGGTCTACGCGTTCGCGCTGATGACGTTCTTCGAGTGGGGCGTCATGCTGCACGACCTCGAGGTGGAGAACATTGTGAGCGGCAAGCGGTCCTGGTACGACGTGAAGCCGCTGCTGCAGGGGATGTGGCGCAAGGCCGGCCGCCAGGTGCTCAAGGACTACGTGCTGTTCCCGGCGCTGACCGGCCCGCTCTTCGTCAGCACCCTGCTCGGCAATGCCGCCGCGAACCTGGTGCGCAACGTGTGGACCTACTCGATCATCTTCTGCGGTCACTTCCCGACGGGGGTGCAGACTTTCAGTGAGGACGAGACCGCCGACGAGACGCGGGGTCAGTGGTACGTGCGGCAGATGCTCGGCAGCGCCAACATCGAGGGCAGCCCGCTGTTCCACGTCATGTCCGGAAACCTCTCCCACCAGATCGAGCACCACCTGTTCCCCGACGTGCCCGCGCACCGGTACCCAGAGATGGCACCGCAGGTCCGGGCGCTGTGCGCCAAGCACGGCCTGCCCTACAACACCGGCGGCTTCTTCAAGCAGATCGGATCGGTGTGGGGCAAGATCTTCGCCCTGGCCCTGCCGCCGTTCATCGCCGGTCCCGGACGTCCGCCCGGTGTTATCGTCGAGCGCCAGAAGGCCACCGTCTGAGGGGGATCAGAAATGGAACACCGAATCGGGATCGACTTCGAGTTGGGCAAGGACACAGTCCAGGAGCTGGCAGAGTCCGGCGCCGAGCGGGTCGGGAACATCGCGGTGATCATCGCCGGTGCCGTCCGGGACGTGACCCGCGAGATCGGCGACTGGATCACCGACGGCCTCGAGATGCGGGAGGCCGCCGCGAAGGCGAAGGCAGATCGCGAATCGGCGGCGGGCGACGGCGCGACCGGCGAGTAGCGGCGAGTAGCGGCGCCGATCCGCGACATCCGGCGGGTTCGGGTGGTCCGCGCGTGAGCGCGGTTACATCGCGCGCGATAATTGTCTGTGTCGACCGAGGTGTCGGCGGGCGCGCCGTCGCGTGCCCCAGCGAGCGTGGAGGCAGAGAGTTCGATGAGCGAGACCGTGCAGGTCGGAGACCTGGTGCACATTTCGGACACGGCTGGAACCTGGGCGGTCGAGGAGGTCCGGTCCGGCATTGCCCTGCTGCGTGACGGTGAGGACCGCCGGATCTCGTCGCGGCTGTCCAAGCTGACGGTGGTACGCAAGGGCGCGTCGAACTGACGGCGCCCGCCCCTGCGCACCCCGCCGGACGGTCAGTGCGTCATGGTGTGGCCATGAATTCCTGAACCGCGACCTTCGCGTTCGGGTTGCCCTCGTCGATGCCGATGATGGCGCCGACGCCGGCGCCCACGACGTTGCCGATCATGCAGCCGGCCATGAAGTTCGGGAAGATCGACACGCAGCCGACGAGCATGCCGACGACCGAGCCGACCATCATCTTCTGCTGACCGCCGTTGGCCCAGCCGATGCTGACCTCGTCCGCCGCGTGTTGGAAGGCCTCCTGCTTGGCCTGGTTCTCCGGCCAGGCCTGGTCCGCGATCATCGTGGTCACCTGCGAAGCGTCGGGGACCGCGGGGATTCCGGGGACCGCGGGCGGTCCGGGGACCGCCGGTGGTCCGGGGACCGTGGGCAGCGGGGGCAGGCCGGGGATCGCGGGGAGACCGGGCAGCACCGGATCTGCGACGTTGAACTGCGGAAGCGGCGGAAGCGGCGGCAGTTGAGGTGGCGGCGGCAGAGCCGGAAGCGCGGGCATTTCGGGAAGACCCGGCAGGATCGGCTGCGCGCCGGCGGTGCCCGAGCCCGCGGCGACGGCGGCGAAGACGAGCGCGGGCATGACAAGAGCCTTGGCCATTTTCATGGCAATCCCCAATGGTGAACTCGACGATGGACCTCGAATCGGCGGCCCGGTCGGGGGCCACTCGACGGCAGTGCCGCAGCTCGTGCGGCGTCGTATCGCGGTTGATGCGTACTCCCGCTGCGCCTGCTGATCGCGCACGGGTTCTCTTGGGAGGTGTTGCAGCCCGGGTGTTTCAGGCCCAGGCCCCCGGCTGGTTCCATGTAGCGCTCCTCGAGAGGTCGCCAAATGCCTGACTGACTCTACCGCGGGAGCGGCGCCCCTATACAGGAAACGAACGGCTGGAGCGGGAGCGACTCGCCGGTAACGCAGGGGATGAATGTGGCGAAAGGGACATGAGGGACGACGAGTCGAGGGATGGGGAACGGGTGGACGAGGCGACGACACGGCCGTGGTGGCGCAGGACGGCCTTCTGGACGAACACCCTGGTGGTGGTGTCGATCGTGGCGACCGGGGTGGTGGTCGCCGGGCTGACGCGGCCGCCGGAGCGGCCGTCCGAGGACCCGCGGGCGGCCGCGGAGGACTACCTCACGCCGCCGGTGCAGTACCCGGCGCAGATCCCCGGCTGCGACGCGGTCGAGCCCCCGTCCACGGCGGAGTGGGCGGCCTACTCGAGCTTCGGGGAGCAGACGTACGACAATCCCCGTGAGCCGTGGTTCTCCGGACCCAAGGCGACGGCGATGGCGCAGGCGCTGGCCGCGGCGCTGCCGCCGGACGCGGCGGTGGACCTCGCGAGGCCGCTGGTGTTCGACCCGATCGCCGACTTCGGCGGAGATGATCGGGACGACGTCCCCGGCTGGACCTCGCTCTGGACCAACCTCGACCGCGGGTCCGGCCCCGGCGAGTTCAACGTGCAGGTGGCCAACTGGGACCGTGCCGTGCCGGCCTGTGTGGCAGGCGATCTCGTGCGCCGCATCGCCGGGCCCGGCGACGCGGTCGTCGACCTGCAGGAGACCTGGTACCAGGTCGGCCCGTTCCGGACGTTCAGCCGGTCGGCGACGGGCTACCTGCCCGACGGGTCGTCCGTGCTTGCTCAGGTCACCGACCAGGTGGCGGTGGGGAGCGGCGGGGAGCCGGAGGTCGCGGCGGAGTTCCCGCTGACCCTCGACGAGCTGACCGCGATCGTGACCGCCCCAGGGCTGCGGGTCACCGCGCCGGTGCCGCCGGGCACCCCGGCGCCGCGGGAGAGATGCAGCGCCGACTCCGAGGCCTCCGGTCGGGAACTGACCCGGGAGGACATCGCCCGCCTGGGCGGCGCGCTCGACGCCTCGTGGCGGGCCGGCACGCCCGCCGGCGTCACCCTCGACGGGACGCTGGACGCCTTGCAGCTCGGCGGGGCCGGCCGCAACGCGGTCTGCGTCGAGGTCGGGACCTCCGGGCCGGGCGGTCCCGGGGCGCTGACCGTCGGGATCGGAGGCGGTCACAGGCCGCCAGTCCCGCTCGATCCGTACGACCCGGCGGCCGAGCACGATCGCACCGAGATCCGTTCTCTCCCGGACGGTTCCGTCAGTGCCCGGACCGGACCGAGCGGCCAGTTCGGCAGCTACCGCCAGGTGGCCGTCACCCGGCCGTCCGGCACCCGGGTCTCCGTGAGCTGGCGGGGGCCCGAGTTGCCGACGTTCGAGCAACTCGAATCCTTGGCGGTCGCACCGGGTCTGGATCTGCCGTGACGAGGGAGACGCGGAACCTGATCGCGGCGGCGGTGGTCGCCGTCGTCACCGTGACTGCGGCCGTGGCGGTGCTCGTCCGGGACCAGCCGCCCGCCGAGACCTTCCCGGCGTTCACCGGACCCGGGTACACCGACTACCTGCCGGGGCCGACCGAGGACGTGCAGCCGGCAGGGCCACCGGCCGTCGAGTCCTGGCGCCTGGACGCCGAGCAGGCATACGGGCGGAAGTTCGCGCAGTTCCGGAACCCGTTGTGGGGCACCGAGTTCGACTCCGACGACACCGGTGGCATCGCGGTGGGCAGCACCGTCGTCGCCGCGATCGGGCTGCCCAAGCCGGGCGGCTACTCGCTCGACCACGCGCGGCTGGTCGGCGTCGACGCGGGCAGCGGCGCGGTGCGCTGGCAGGTGCCGGCGGACGGCCTGGGCGGCTGTGCCCCGAGGCCGCTGGGCGAGAGCGTCGTCTGCTTCACCACCGGGTACGACGGGCGGGACGAGATCGTCGCCGTCGACGCCCGCTCGGGCGAGGTCACCCGCACCGCGACCGACTGGATGTCGTTCGGCATCGCCGTCGGCGGCGACCGGGTGTTCACGGTGGAGGGCAACCCGGAGGACGCCGACGTGCGGGTGCACGCCGGCAGCGTCGCGGACCCGGCCGCGCACTGGAGCACCCCCGTCGAGGTGAGCGGCGGCTGGGAGGACGTGCCCGGCACGGCGGTGCTGACGGTGGCCGGTGACGTCGCGCTGGTGCAGGTGGCCGGGGAGGCCGTCGGACTCGACGCCCGCACCGGCCGGCAGACGTGGGCCAGGGTCGTGCCGGACTGCGTCGAGTCGGCCGCGATCGTCGCCGGTCCGGTGACACTGGTCGGCCGCACCGACTGCTCCGGCCACCTGCGGGAGATCGAGGCCCGCGCCGCCGACGGACGAGTGCTGACCAGCGTGGCCACGGGTGTGGCGGCGCAGCCGGAGCGGCAGGTCGATCCCGAGCTTCCGATGGTGATCGGTGACGGCGCCTACGACCGGACCACCGGCAAGCGGGTGTGGCGCAGCGACGACATTCGGGACGCCACCTCGGTCGCGGTGGTGGGGGAGACAGTGCTGGTGCACGCTGCTGACACCGCGTCGGGCATCGACCTGGCGACCGGCGAGCGGCTGTGGCAACGGGAGACCGATGTCGCGGCCGAGTACGTCGGCTACGACGGCGACGTGGCGTACGGCGGAAACGGTCGCGGGGCGTTCGCGATGGCGCCGCGCACCGGGGAGGTCGTGTGGGCCCTCGAGGACCTGGGCGAGCCGGGAGGGCAACCCCGGTTGGTGGTTGCGGGGGATTCCGTTGTTGCGGTGAGTGGTTCGGCGATGGCGGGGGTGGGCGCTGCCTGAACTGCGCAGCGAGATCGCCGAGGTGCTCGCTGAGGGCTGGTCGAGCATCATGGCGAGTTCCCCGACTCCGGGCGTCTGCAGATCGGCCCCGTCACGGAGCGGGTAACGGACGTGAAGGTGATGCCGTGGACGCCGCTCGGCCTGCCGATGGACTGCCCGCTCGAGGCGAAGCAGGACGCGGTCCGCCTGCAGTGATAGGGCTGTTTACCAGCAACAACGGTGATAGTGCTTCCAAGCGGAGAGGGATTCGGCCTGTTTGCGAGGGCCTGGGACCGATCACTTTTGGCCGGCTGTCTGGAGGTCTAGCGTTGACCAGACGGATCGGCCCGGGACCGGAGGGGCGGGGATTTTGGAATGACGCCAGAGACGAACCCGCAGTTTCAGAGCACCTGGATGTACCGACTGCCGTTCCCGATGGAATGGCGAGTCATCTTGTGGTCGATCGTCGGCTGCGACCTCGGTGGACACTGCCCGTAATCCAGCCAGAACTGAGGTGATCGAGATGGACTTTCCACCGATCTGGTGGCTAATGCCCTACGGAATCGTCCCGGACAACATTCGGGTCTGGGTCCGGGACAATGCATCCTGTTGGCTGGGGGGATACTGCCCGTAACCAACTTCGAGGTGATCTAGATGGTGGACACATTCTGGTTCGAATGGATCCCGTACCCCATCAAAATCTGGCTACTGGCTGCCTTGGCCTGCAACCTGGGCGGGTGGAACTGCTAGTGATTGGGGGCGCGAATCCTCCTGCGGACCTCGGGGTTTCTGCCCTACGGGATTGTCCCGGACCCCATCCGAATCTGGATCCGGGACAACGCCCCGTGCTGGTTGGGCGGGCACTGCCCCTGAGAGGAGGTGAACGAGATGGACACCTGGACTTTTTGGTACGGCCCCATCGGCACTGTCATCGACGTCGTGCTCGCTTGGTGGAATACGACGTTCTGACAAATGACGGGCCAGCGAGATTTAGATCGCTGGCCCGTCATTGTGTGATCAGTTGTTGGTGGCCATGAATCCCTTGCCGACCGGGAATGGGCTACCGGGGGAGTTGATCTCGTTGAGCACCGCCGAGAACTTCACGTGCTCGAACGACGTCGTGCTGGCAGCCAGGCCGGACACCCCGAGGTCTACGTCGGCTCGACGAGGTCCGCGTACGCGCGCAACTGGTCGGCGATCACCCGGGCCTCACGCGGGCTGAGCGTCAGACAGCCGTCGCCGTACTCCGCACCCTGTCGGCTGATATCGCGATCAGCGGCACGGCGGTACGTACCGACGAGACCGAGACAGAGCGGCGGGCCCGGCTGGTCGCGGACCTCACGGATGGGCATGCTGCGACGACCGAGCGGGTCGATCAGGTGACGGCGGACCTTGCTGCCGACCGCGCCCGAGCCCAGCATTCTCTCGAGAGTCTGGCCGATGAGCTGGATCAGGAGGCGAAGGCGGATGCCCGGCTGGCCGGATGGGGTGTTGTCGCGATTGGGGCCGGAATCATCCTGCAGACGGTCGGATCGCTGCTGTGAACTCGCCCGACAACTCGGGCTTCAAGGGAACGTAGAGGGAATGCGGCAGGAGCGGGACGCCTAAAAGCAGTCGTGAACTGCGCAAACAGAGTGCCCCCGGCAGGAATCGAACCTGCGACCTAGAGATTAGAAGGCTCTTGCTCTATCCAACTGAGCTACGGAGGCGTGATCCCCGGGGGGATCGGCACAGGAGTCTACCGGTACCGCTCCGCGCCTCTTGGGAGGCGTGGGTCACGCCGTGCCGACCTGGGAGGAACGCACCCGCGCGGAACTTCTACCCTGGTGTCCATGGCATCACCCGAGCTCGCCCCCTCGCCAGCGCCGTCGCCACGAAAGGTCGGTGAGACCTCGGCACCGATCTTCGTGACGCTCGGGATCGTGGCCGGTCTGGTCGCGGCCATCGTGGTCGGGCTGTCCGCCTCGGAGGCCCTGATCCGGCTCGGCATCCCGGACCCGGGCCCGCTCACCACCTACGGCCTGCCCGCGGTCAAGGCGGCGGGCGAGGTGTCCGCCGTGCTCGCGATCGGGTCGCTGCTGCTCGCCGCGTTCCTGGTGCCGCCGCAGCGCAGCGGTGTCCTTGACGTCGGCGGCTATCGGGCGGTGCGGATCGCCGGCCACGCCGCGATCGTGTGGGCGGCCTGCGCGCTGGTGCTGGTGCCGTTGACCGTCTCGGACACCTCCGGTCAGCCGTTGAGCGAGTCCATCCAGCCCGCCAATCTGTGGAAGGCGCTGCCGCAGATCGAGCTCGCCGGGGCCTGGCGCAACACCGCCATCCTCGCGGTCCTGCTCGCGATCGGCTGCCGCCTCGTGCTGCGCTGGGCCTGGACTCCGGCGCTGCTGGTGCTCGGCCTCGCGACCCTGGTCCCGCTCGGCCTGACGGGCCACTCCTCTTCGGGCGGCTCGCACGACGTCGCCACCAACAGCCTGCTGTGGCACCTGGGCGCGGCGGCGTTGTGGGCCGGCGGGCTGATCGCGCTGCTCGCGCACGCCCGACGACGCGGCGAGCACACCGACCTCGCGGCCCGACGGTTCTCACTGGTCGCCACCTGCGCGTTCGTGGTGATGGCGATCTCCGGCGTCCTCAACGGCCTGGTCCGGCTCCCGGTGAGCGAGCTGTTCACCAGCACCTACGGCTGGCTGCTGGTGGCCAAGACCGTCGCGCTGGTGATCCTGGGCGTGTTCGGTTTCGTGCAGCGTCGCCGCGCGCTGCCCGCACTGGCCGCCGATCCCAACTCGCGGGGCGCGCTGATCCGGTTCGCCGGCGCGGAGGCGCTCGTGTTCGCCGCGACGATCGGTATCGCCGTCGGCCTGGGCCGCACCCCGCCGCCGCCGTCGGACATCCGCCCCAGCCCGGCCGAGGTGTACCTGGGCTACACCCTGGACGGCCCGCCGACGCTCGCGCGGCTGGCGTTCGACTGGCGCTTCGACCTGATCTTCGGGACCGCGGCGATCATCGCCGCCGTCGTCTACGTCCTCGGCGTGCGCCGACTGCGCAAGCGCGGCGACAGCTGGCCGATCGGCCGGACCATCTCCTGGGTGCTGGGCTGCGCGGTGCTGCTGGTGGCCACCTCCTCCGGCCTCGGCCGGTACTCGCCCGCGGTGTTCAGCGTGCACATGGGCGCGCACATGGCGCTGTCGATGCTCGCGCCGGTGCTGCTGGTGCTCGGCGGCCCGATGACGCTGGCGCTGCGCGCGCTCAAGCCGGCCGGATCCGACGGTCCGCCCGGCCCGCGCGAGTGGCTGCTCGCCGCGTTGCACAGCCCCGTCTCACGGTTCCTCACCCACCCGCTGGTGGCGTCGGTGCTGTTCGTCGGCGGCTTCTACGCGCTGTACCTCGGCGGCATCTTCGGCGCGACGCTCGACGCGCACGGCGCCCACCTGCTGATGAACCTGCACTTCATCCTCAGCGGCTACCTCTTCTACTGGGTCGTCATCGGCATCGACCCGGCGCCGCGAACGCTCTCCCCGGTGACCAAGCTGGCGATGGTGTTCGGCTCGCTGCCGTTCCACGCGTTCTTCGGCATCGCGCTGATGAGCATGGGCGAGGTGATGGGCGGCTGGTACTACCGTTCCCTGGCGCTGGGCTGGAACGACGACCTGCTCGGTGACCAGCAGCTCGGCGGCGGCATCGCCTGGGCCACCGGCGAGATCCCGCTCGTGCTGGTGATGATGGCGCTGCTGGTGCAGTGGTCGCGCAGCGACAAGAAGACGGCCACCCGGATCGACCGGGCCGCCGTCCGAGATGAAGACGCCGAACTGGCCGCGCACAACGCGATGTTCGCGGAGCTGGCTCGCCGGGACCGCGAAGCCGGCCGGTGATCACCCGCGAGGACGTGCTCGCCGCCCGGTCACGGGTGGGCGACCGGGTGCGGCGCACCCCGGTCCTGCGGGTGGGCGTGCCGACGCCCGGCGGTGAGTTCCCGGTCGCGCTCAAGCTCGAGCACCTGCAGCTGGGCGGCTCGTTCAAGATCCGGGGCAGCCTCAACGCCCTGCTGCACCGGCCCGCCGCGCAGCGTGACGCGCCGGTGGTGATCGCGTCGGGCGGCAACGCCGGGATCGCGGCGGCGACGGCGTCGCGGATGCTGGGCGTGGCCTGCACGGTGGTCGTTCCCGCGTCCGCGCCCGTCGTCAAGGTCGAGCGGCTCCGGGCCCTCGGCGCCGAGGTGGTCCTCGACGGCGAGCGCTACACCGACGCGTACGCGCGGGCGACTGCGATCGCCGTCGAGCGCGGCGCCCAGCAACTGCATGCCTACGACCTGCCCGACGTTGTCGCGGGCGCCGGGGTGATCGGGCTCGAGCTGGCCGAGCAGGTGCCCGACGCGACCACCGTGCTGGTCGCGGTCGGTGGCGGCGGGCTGGCCGCGGGTATCGCCGCGGCGCTGTCGGGGGATACGGCCGTCGTCGGGGTGGAGCCGACTGGTGCGCCCACCCTGCACCGCGCGCTCGCCGCGGGCCGGCCCGTGGACGTCCCGGTGGACAGCGTCGCAGCCGACGCGCTCGGGGCCACCCGGCTCGGAGACATCGCGATGGACGTCGCGCGTAGCACCGCGATGGTCTCGGTGCTGGTCGACGACGACGTCATCGTCGACGCCCGGAACCTGCTGTGGCGCGAGTACCGGCTGGCCGTCGAGTATTCGGCCGCCGCGCCGATCGCGGCCCTGCTCAGCGGCGCCTACGCGCCTGCCCCGGGCGAGCGGGTGGTCGCCGTGGTCTGCGGCGCGAACACCGACCCCACGACGCTGCCCGCGTGACCGAGCGGTCCTCGGACCCGACGGGCGACTAGCCCGGCCGGCCCGCGAGCCCGCGTTGTCGCCCGCCCGACCGGGCCCCGGGCAGCTCTCGCGCGGCGGCCGGCGTCAGGGTCTCGGCGCGCTCGGGCGGGGCCCCGTTGAAGTGCTGGTCGAGGACAGAGTGGGTCATCGGGAGCAGGCGCCGGATCACGGCCAGCTCCACCCGGGGGGTGCTGGTGGCACGGACCGCGGCGCGCGCGAACGGGGTGACGGCCCGGTCCACGAGGACGGGCTGGTCGAAGCCGCCGAGCTCGCGCATCCACTTCGGCAGGGTCGCGATCGTCGCGGGCGCCATGGCCCGGCTCATCGCCCACAACGCGAGCCGGCCCTTCCCGGCCCGGGTGCGCAGCAGGTAGTGCATGCCCTCGAGCGCGCTTTCGGAGACGCACAACCGCGACCGAACCGCGTCGAAGTACTCGTGGACCTCCGCGCGCGACCGGGGGACGTCCGCGGCCCGGCAGGTCTGCAGTTCGGCGGCGACGGCGCAGTCCGCCCAGTACTGCGTCTCCTCCACCTCGGTCAGCGGGCCGGGTCCGAACATCTCGTAGCACTTGAGCACCGAATGCCAGCCCGTGACGTGGATCCACAACTGGCTGTCGGGGTTGTTCGCGCTGTAGCGCCGGCCGCTGATCGGCTCGATGCCGGTGGCCTTGGCGTGCACCCGCATCAACAGCTCCGACGTCTCGATCGCGGAGCGGGTGTCGCCGACCGCGACGATCAGGAAGTAGGAGAGGGTGCCGTCGAGACGGCCGCGCGGGTCCAGGTAGATCCCGCGGGCATCGGCGACCGCGGCTGTGAGGAACGGGTCGAAGTGCTCGAGGGTGACCGCGCGCTGGAATCCGAGCAGCGCGGTCGGGTGCGTCCACACCTTCCAGGTCGGCGACCCCGGCCCGAAGAACCCGTGGTCCTCGCGGCGGCGCGACGGGTCGAACGGCCAGCCGTGGCCGGCCGTCGTGCGGGGTTCGCTCATGGTGTTCTCCTGCCGAGGGCGGCCGCGTTGGTGCCGCCGGCCGGGAGTGAATACAACGCGACCGTAGCAATGGTCGGTCGCAAATACAACGGGTGCGTAGGATCGGCCCCCGTGACGACGCGACCCCAGGCGGCGACCCCGGCGGACCGGCCCCGGCGCAAGTACGCGCCGCGGCTACCCCCGGAGCAGCGCCGCGCGCAACTGCTCGACGCCGCCTTCGAGGTGACCCGCCGGTCCGGTCTGCACGACCTCAGCATGGAGGCCGTCGCGGACGAGGCGGGCGTGGGGAAGCCCGTGCTGTACACGGTCTTCCGCACCCGCGTGGACCTGGTCGAGGCGCTGCTGCAGCGCGAGCACGACCTCGCGATCGGGCAGGTTCTCGCGGCGATGCCGACGGATCTTCGGCCGTTGGGACCGGCCGCGGCCTACGCGGGCACGGTCTCGGCGTTCGTGCACGTGGTGCTCGAGAACCCGACCCGGTGGCGACTGATCCTCACCGCCCCCGACACCGCGCCCGGCGAGTACCGCGAGCACCTGCGTGCCGCCCGTGGCGCGGTGCTGGCACGGGCCGAGGTGCTGGCCCGAGCCGGGATCGAGCTCGAGCCGGGACTCGCCGGCCTGGACCCGGTGCTACTTGCCCACACGATGCTCTCCATCGCGGAGATGCTCGGCCGGCTCGCGGTCAGCGACCCCGACACCTACACCAGCGAGCGGCTCGAGACCTACGCCGCCGCCCTCGCCGCGTCGGTCACCGGCCGCCGCACCTGAGCGTGTGGCGCCGGGCCTGCCCTGATCTGACGGGGCGGGTCCGAAGGCCCCATCTGAATCTCCCGCTCCTACCACGTGGCTGCGACGGAAAACCCTCTCCGGGCGCCGAACTCGGTTTCCTGTGGACAACCGGTTTCGTCATCCCCAGATTCGCTCCGGCGCTCAATCTCGGCGCCGCTCGGGGCACCGTTGTTGCCGAGGGCCGCGTGGCCCGTCGAAGGCAAAGGGGCAGAACATGTACGAGACACACACGGCGGTGGTCGGCACCGTCATCACCAACCCGGTCAAGCGTCCGACGAACTCCGGGGAGGAGGTGCTCAGCTTCCGGATGGCGAGCAACGTCCGGCGCTGGGATCAGGCCACGGGGGACTGGACGGACGGCGGCACGCTCTACCTGACGGTGACCTGCTGGCGCCGGCTGGTTGCGGGGGTGGGGGCCTCGTTGATGAAGGGAGACCCCGTCATCGCGTACGGGCAGCTGCGGACCAACGAGTACACCACCCGAGACGGGGTGGAGCGGGCCGACCTGGAGATGCGCGCCAGTGCGGTCGGCCCTGACCTGGCCCGGTGCATCGCCCGGCTCGAACGGGGAACGCGTGGCGTGAAGCCCGCGTCGGAGAGCGGTCAGGAAGCGGAGCCCGACGGTGGCACGGAGCAGCGCGCAGACGGGACCGACACGCAACACGAAGCGGCCGAGAGGGTCGAGATCGAGGCGGTCGCGGCGGCGAGTTGAACGCAATATGCCGGTTGGGCGGTGTACGAAGGCCTACTGTTGGTCCGTCCGACTGCGTGGGCCGATCCGGCGAGCGGGAGACGATCGCGATGGAACGCACCAGAATTCACGCTCTGACCGTGCTACTCGTGACCCTCGCGGTCGCCTGGGTGGCGGTGCCCGCCGCCGTTGGTGCCGCTCCGGCGGCGCCGGGCGAGGTGCTCTCGAAACAGGAGATGCCCGCGGCCGTGGCGGTCCCCGGGGCGGCCCGGGCATACCGCCTGACCTACCGGACCACCGACCACTTCGGGGCGCCCGCCGTGAGCAGCGGGGCGGTGTACCTGCCGCCGGGCACCGCACCGGCGGGCGGTTGGCCGGTCATCTCGTACGCGCACGGCACCATCGGTGTCGCGGACGCCTGCGCGCCGTCCGTCGTCGGGCTGTACGAACCGGAGTCCCAGTACGTGGCGCGGTGGCTGGCCCGCGGATACGCGGTGGTGGCCACCGACTACATCGGCCTCGGCACCGACGGTCCGCTGCCCTACCTCGACGGACTGGCCGCCGCGTATTCGGTCATCGACATGGTGCGCGCCTCCCGCTCCGCGGTCGGTGACCTGGCGCCGCGGTGGCTGGTGGCCGGACTCTCGCAGGGCGGACACGCGGCGATGTTCGCCGCGCACGAGGCCACCCGGTACGCGCCGGAGCTCGACTACCGCGGCGCCGTCGCGCTGGGTGTGCCGTCGAACCTGGAGCAGATATTTCCGCTCGCCGGCCCGGGGATCCCGAACTTCGGGGTTGCCGGGCTCACCGTGTTCCTGCTGTACACGGTGATGGGTCTCGGTGAGGTGCGTCCGGATCTGAACCTGGACGGGTATCTCTCGCCGCGTGGTCGGGACCTGGCAGCGAAGGCCGAGCAGGTGTGCACCGTCGACCTGCGACCGTCCATCGGCAACGCGTCGGTCGGCGACCTGTTCTCGAGGTCTCTGAACAACACCCAGGTCAGGCGCGCGTTCGCCGACTACCTGGCCGTTCCGACCGCTGGCTACGACAGGCCGGTCTTCCTCGGCCAGGGCCTCTCGGACCTGGTTGTGCCCTTCCCGCTGAACGTGAAGCTGGCCGCCGACCTCGCGCTGCGCGGCGCCCGGGTGGACTTCCGTACCTATCCCGGCACCGACCACGTCGGAACCCTCGCGGCATCCTTCGACGACTCAGCGCGTTTCGTCGACCGGATACTGCGCTGAGCTCTGGCCCGGCGCGTCCGAACGCGGCGGGCCAGAGCGCGGCGGGCCGGCGGCGTCGTTGCCGGACGCGGCCGCCGTTGTGCGACCACGGTTTTGATTCTGTGGACATGGATTCCAGGTCGGGAACATAACCGCCCGCTGTGCTGTCGAAGTGCGGTAGACAATGACCGTGGCGCAGACACCGACGAAGAGACCGACCACCGAGACCACCCGTTTCCGCCGACTCGGCATCGTGACAGCCGCGGTGGCGGTGCTTGCGCTGACGGCTCCGGCCGCGGTGTCGGCGGCCCCAGCGCCGGCCGGGGCGCCGGGGACGGTCGTGTCCGTCGAGACGCTGCCTGCCGATGCCCAGCTCGTCGGTGCCCACGACTCGGAGCGCCTCACCTACTGGACGGAGGGTCCGACCGGCGGGCCCGCGCTCAGCACCGGCGCGGTGTACGTGCCCGACGGCCCGTCACCGGCCGGCGGCTGGCCGGTGGTCTCCTGGGCGCACGGCACCACCGGAGTCGCGGACGCCTGCGCCCCGTCGCACGGGGAGATCTCCGACTTTGCCCGCACGTACCTCGGGACGTGGCTGGCGCAGGGCTTCGCGGTGGTGGCCTCGGACTTCGTCGGGCTCGGTACCGACGGAACGCATGCGTACCTGCACGGCCGCAGCGAGGGACGCGCGGTCATCGACATGGTCCGCGCCGCCCGCGCGGTGACGCCGGAGCTGTCGCCGACGTGGGTGGCGGTCGGGCATTCGCAGGGCGGGCACGCCGCGATGTTCGCCGCGCACGAGGCGACTCGGTACGCACCCGAACTCGACTACCGGGGAGCGGTCGCCACCGGGACCCCGGCGAACCTGGAGGACCTGTTCCCGCTCGGCGGGCCGGGATTTCCGAACCTGGGGCTGAGCGGACTGCCCGCGTTTGCCGCCTACGTGGTCGACGGGCTGCGGGTGGCCCGGCCGGACATCCGCGTCGACGACTACCTCACTCCGGTAGGTGCCGGGCTGGTCCGCAGGTCCGAGCAGCTCTGCTTCACCGAACTGTTGGCCGAGGCCGGGGACGTCGGGGTGGGCGAGATGCTCTCCCGGCCGCTCGGCGACGACACGTTCCGCACCGCGATCCGCGAATACCTTTCGGTGCCCACCACCGGCTACGACCGGCCGCTGTTCGTCGGGCACGGACTGCCGGACACGACGGTGCCGTACCCGCTCGGCGCGAAGCTGGCCGCGGACCTGGCGCTGAACGGACAGAACGTGACGTTCCGGACCTATCCGGGCACGCACCGGGTGTCGGCGTTGGAGTCGTTGCCGGACGTCACCGCGTTCGTGCGGGCCCTGATCTGACCTGCGGCGGGGCCGGTTCTCGGCCCTGCCGCGGGTGGATCGGGGCCCTGCCCCGCGTGGATTGGGGCGCCGCCCCGGCGGGCGATACTCTGGTGCCCATGGCGGAGTTCATTTACACGATGAAGAAGGTGCGCAAGGCGCACGGCGACAAGGTCATCCTCGATGACGTCACGATGAGCTTCTACCCCGGCGCGAAGATCGGTGTGGTCGGGCCGAACGGTGCGGGTAAGTCCAGCATCCTCAAGATCATGGCCGGACTGGACCAGCCCGGCAACGGCGAGGCGTTCCTCGCGCCCGGCGCCACGGTCGGCATCCTCATGCAGGAGCCGGAGCTCGACGAGACCAAGACCGTCCGCCAGAACGTCGAGGACGGCATGGGCGACGTGATGGTCCAGCTCAAGCGGTACAACGAGATCGCCGAGCTGATGGCCACCGACTACTCCGACGAGCTGATGGAGGAGATGGGCGAGCTCCAGGAGAAGCTCGACCACGCCGACGCCTGGGAGATCGACTCCCAGCTCGAGCAGGCCATGGACGCCCTCCGCTGCCCCCCGCCCGAAGAGATGGTCACCCACCTCTCCGGTGGCGAGAAGCGCCGCGTGGCGCTGTGCAAGCTGCTGCTGAGCAAGCCCGACCTGCTGCTCCTCGACGAGCCCACCAACCACCTCGACGCCGAGTCGGTGCTGTGGCTCGAGCAGCACCTGGCCGCCTACCCGGGCGCCATCCTGGCCGTCACCCACGACCGGTACTTCCTCGACCACGTCGCGCAGTGGATCTGTGAGGTCGACCGCGGCCGGCTCTACCCGTACGAGGGCAACTACTCCACCTACCTGGAGCAGAAGGCCGCGCGACTCGAGGTCCAGGGCAAGAAGGACCAGAAGCTGCAGAAGCGCCTCAAGGACGAGCTCGCCTGGGTCCGTTCCGGCGCCAAGGCCCGTCAGGCCAAGAACAAGGCCCGCCTCGACCGTTACGAGGAGATGGCCAACGAGGCCGAGAAGACCCGCAAGCTCGACTTCGACGAGATCCAGATCCCGGCGCCGCCGCGGCTGGGCGACGTGGTGGTCGAGGTCTCCAACCTGGACAAGGGCTTCGACGGCCGGGTCCTGATCAAGGACCTGTCGTTCACGCTGCCGCGTAACGGCATCGTCGGCGTCATCGGCCCCAACGGCGTCGGCAAGACGACGCTGTTCAAGACCATCGTCGGGCTGGAGGAGCCGGACGCGGGCGAGGTCAAGATCGGTCAGACGGTCAAGCTCAGCTACGTCGACCAGAACCGCAGCGGCATCGACCCCAACAAGTCGGTGTGGGAGGTCGTCTCCGACGGCCTCGATCACATCGTGGTCGGCCAGACCGAGATGCCCTCGCGCGCCTACATCAGCTCGTTCGGTTTCAAGGGCCACGACCAGCAGAAGCCGTCCGGGGTGCTCTCCGGTGGTGAGCGCAACCGCCTGAACCTGGCGATGACGCTCAAGCAGGGCGGCAACCTGATCCTGCTCGACGAGCCGACCAACGACCTGGACGTCGAGACCCTCGGCTCGCTGGAGAACGCGCTCGAGCAGTTCCCCGGCTGCGCCGTGGTCATCTCGCACGACCGCTGGTTCCTGGACCGCACCTGCACGCACATCCTGGCGTGGGAAGGCGGATTCGGCGACAACGAGGCGGCCTGGTACTGGTACGAGGGCAACTTCGAGGGCTACGAGGCCAACAAGGTCGAGCGCCTCGGCCCCGACGCCGCTCGGCCGCACCGGGTCACGCACCGCAAGCTCACCCGAGACTGATCTGTGCCGAACAAGACGTACACCTGCGAGATCCAGGTGCGCTGGGGCGATTCCGACCGCCTCGGCCATGTGAACAACGTGCTCTTCGTCGAGTACGCACAGGAGGCGCGGGTCAAGTTCTTCCGCGACTGCATCTGGACCGCGGGCGTACAGGCCACCGCCACGGTGGTCCGCAAGATGGAGATCGAGTACCTGCGGCCGGTCACCGACGAGTCGGGTCCGCTCACGGCGGAGGTCTACATCCTGCACATCGGGAACAGTTCGTTCGAGGTCCGGCACGTCATGCGGGACCGGCACGGCCACACCTGCGCGGTCGCGGACAGCGTGCTGGTCGGCTTCGACCGCAAGACGGACAAGTCGACGCCGCTCGCCGACGCGGTCCGGACGGCGCTGGCCGAGTACGCTGTCGCGGCCGTCGTCGACTGACCCCGAGCCACCCCGGCGCAGCAGCGCCGGCGTCCGTGTCGCCCGGCCACCGGTTCCCGGTCGGGCGACGCGGACGAGGTTAGGCTCAGCGGAGCACACCTGTCACATCGACCAGGGAGTGGCCCGCGATGACCGTATCGGCAGATCGTTTCGACGAGCAGTGGGCGATGAGCCTGCCCGCGGCCCTCGTCTCCCACCTGGAGGAGGTGGCGGCCGCCTACTTCCGCAACACCGATTTCGCGTGGACCGGGGGCGTGGTCTCGGACGACGCGATGCGCGGGTTCCGCGAACATCTGATATTCGCGCGCCACCGCCGGCCGGGCCAGTCGCTGTCCCGGGTGTTCACCCCCGCGGTCGGGTCTCCGGCCGTGCAGATCGCCACCGACGACATGCCGATGCTGGTCGAGTCGGTGACCGCGTTGCTCACCAGGCTCGGTGTCACCGTCGTGGAGATCGTGCATCCCGTCCTGCGGGTGCGACGCGGCCCAGCCGGCGACCTCGAAGACGTCCTGGTCAACGGCGCGTCGACCGCCGAGGAGGCGGGCTCCGACACCGGCACGGACGGGTCGCTGTGGCCGGAGTCGTGGATGCACCTGCAGTTGCACCCCGCCACGGACGCGGCCCTGCTCGGGCAGATCGGCGAGGCGGTCCACGACGTGTTGCTCGACGTCCGTCAGGTGATCGCGGACACCGACGCGATGCGCTACAGCCAACTCGCACTCGCCGAGGAACTCGAGGCTCACGCGGACCGCGAGGACTGCCGGTACCCGGAGGACGAGGTCCGGGACTGCGCGGAGCTGCTGCACTGGCTCGCGGGCGGAAACTTCGCCCTGCTCGGCTACCGGCGCTACGAGTTCGAGGACACCACCGGCACCGGCCGCCCGCGGGCTCACATCGTCCCCGACAGCGGACTCGGAGTGCTCGGCTCCCACACCCTCACGGACCACGGCATCGACCTGCCCGCGCCGGTGCTCTGGCCGGAGCGCCCGCTGCTGATGTTCTCGCAGGGGCCCGCCCCGGCGACCGTGCACCGATCGGTGTACCCGTTCTTCGTCGCGGTCACCGCGCTTGGGGAGGACGGACGGACCGTCGGCGAACACCGCTTCCTCGGTGTGTTCACGGTCACCGCGTTGCACGAGAACATCCTCGACATCCCGGTGATTGCCCGGCGGGCCCACTCGGTGATCGAGCGGGCCGGCTTCGACCTGCACTCGTTCTCCGGTCAGGCGATGCTCGAGGTGATCCAGTCCTTCCCTCGCGCGGAACTGTTCGCCAGCGACGAGGACACGCTGTACGAGACGGTGCTGTCGGTGCTGGCCATCGGCGTGCGCCGGCAGGCGCGGCTGTTCCTGCGCGACGACCGCTACGGACACTTCACCTCGGCGCTGGTGTACCTGTCCCGGGACCGGTACAACACCCGGGCCCGCCTGGCGATGCAGTCGATCCTGATGCGCGAGCTGCGCGGCGCCAGCCTCGAGTACAGCGTGCGGGTCACCGAGTCCGACCTCGCGATGGTGCACTTCACGATCCGCCGGACCACGGAAGACGGTGCGGCGGTGGATGTCTCGGAAAAGAACCGGGAACGCATCGAGGGCCTGCTCGCGGCGGCGACCCGGGCCTGGGACGACGATCTGATGGACGCGACGGTGGACGAGCCGCGAGTGACGACGCTGACCGCTCAGCGCTACGCCACGGCGCTGCCCGAGGGCTACAAGGAGGACTTCGGCCAGGCCCGGGCGACCCACGACATCGTCCGACTCGAGGCGCTGACGGGGGACTCGATCGACCTGCAGCTCTACCGCCGGCGCAACGCCGCGCCCGGCCAGTGGCGGTTCACGCTGTACATCGCGGGCGGGGACGGGGTGTCCCTGAGTCAGGTGCTGCCGGTGCTCCAGTCCCTCGGCGTCGAGGTGATCGACGAGCGACCCTACGAGGTGACCCGGCCCGACGGAATGCGCTGCTGGATCTACGATTTCGGTCTGTCCGCGGCCCCGGAACTGATCGACTCGTCGGTGGAGGAAGACCTGGACCGGGAACTCGACGAGGCCGACGACCTGGACGAGTCGGTGGCGGCCCGCGAGTTGCAGCGACGCTTCACCGAGGCGTTCACCGCGGTCTGGCAGGGTCGGTCCGAGCCGGACCGGTTCAACGAGTTGGTGCTGCGGTCGGGCCTCGAGTGGCGGCAGGCGGTGGTGCTGCGGGCATACGCAAAGTACCTGCGGCAGGCCAGGTTCCCGTACAGCCAGTTCCACATCGAGGGTGTGTTGGTCGACCACGCGCACACCACCAGACTGCTCAGCGAGCTGTTCTGTGCGATTTTCGACCCCGACGCGGCGTCCGCGGACCGTGCCGAGACCCTGGTCGCCGAACTGCGGTCCCGGATCGACGCCGTGCTCAGCCTCGACGAGGACCGGATCCTGCGCGGCATGCTCGGGCTGGTACTGGCGACGCTGCGTACCAACGCCTACGTCACCGACGCCGACGCCGCGTACCGGGACGTCCTGGTGTTCAAGCTCGATCCGAGCCAGATCGCCGACCTGCCCAGGCCGCGTCCGCGTTTCGAGGTGTTCGTCTACTCGCCGCGGGTCGAGGGCGTGCACCTGCGGTTCGGCCCGGTGGCCCGCGGCGGGCTGCGCTGGTCCGACCGCCGGGAGGACTTCCGCACCGAGGTGCTCGGGCTGGTCAAGGCGCAGGCGGTGAAGAACGCGGTGATCGTGCCCGTCGGCGCGAAGGGCGGGTTCGTGGTGAAGCGTCCGCCCGCGCCCACCGGGGACGCCGGGGTGGACCGGCAGGCGGCCCTCGCCGAGGGGCAGGCGTGCTACCGGCTGTTCGTCTCCGGACTGCTCGACGTCACCGACAACGTTGATCGGGCGAGCGGCGCGGTGCTGCCCGCACCGCGGGTGGTGCGGCGCGACGGCGACGACACCTACCTGGTGGTGGCGGCCGACAAGGGGACCGCGGCGTTCTCCGATCTTGCCAACGACGTCGCGGCACAGTACGACTACTGGCTCGGCGACGCATTCGCCTCGGGCGGCTCGGTCGGGTACGACCACAAGGCGATGGGCATCACCGCACGGGGCGCCTGGGAGTCGGTCAAGCGGCACTTCCGGGAGTTGGGGCTCGACACCGCCGCCGAGGACTTCACGGTGGCCGGCATCGGTGACATGAGCGGCGACGTGTTCGGGAACGGGATGCTGCTCAGCCGGCACATCCGCCTGGTCGCGGCGTTCGACCACCGGCACATCTTCCTGGACCCGAACCCGGTGGCGGAGAGCTCCTTTGCCGAGCGGCAGCGGCTGTTCGGGTTGCCGCGATCCTCGTGGGCGGACTACGACGCCTCGCTGATCGGTGCGGGCGGTGGGGTCTGGGAACGCACCCGCAAGTCGGTCGCGATCAGTGCCGAGGCGCGCGCGGTGCTCGGACTGGACGACGAGGTGGTCGAGCTGTCCCCGCCCGAACTGGTGCGCGCGATCCTGCGGGCTCCGGTGGACCTGTTGTGGAACGGCGGTATCGGGACCTACGTCAAGGCGGCCGACGAGACCGACGCGCAGGTGGGGGACAAGTCGAACGACGGGGTCCGGGTCGACGGCTGCGAGCTGCGGGCGCGGGTGGTGGGTGAGGGCGGCAACCTCGGGTTCACCTCGCGCGGGCGCATCGAGTACGACCTGGCCGGCGGCCGGATCAACACCGATGCGGTGGACAACTCCGCCGGCGTGGACTGCTCCGACCACGAGGTGAACATCAAGATCCTGCTGGACGCGGCCGTCCACACCGGCGCGCTGCCGAGGCAGGAGCGCAACGAGCTGCTCGCCTCGATGACCGACGAGGTCACCCGGCTGGTGCTTGCCGACAACGTCCTGCAGAACGAGTTGATGGGGGCCTCTCGGGCGGACGCGCCGTTGATGCTCTCGGTGCACGAGCGCCTGATCGATCGGCTGGAGAGCAAGCGGGGCCTGGACCGGGAGCTCGAGGCGCTGCCCACGACCGCGGAGATCGCCCGACGCCGCACCGCCGGGATCGGTCTCACCTCACCGGAACTGGCCACCCTGCTGGCCCATGTGAAGCTCGAGCTCAAGGATGACCTGCTCGCCAGCGAGCTTCCCGACAGCGACACCTACGCCGGCCGCCTGCCCCGGTACTTCCCGGTCCCGCTGCGGGACCGGTTCGCCGCGCAGATCCGGGGGCACCGGCTGCGGCGGCAGATCGTGGCCACCCTGCTGGCCAACGAGACCGTCGACCGGGGCGGCATCAGCTACGTGTACCGGCTCCGCGAGGAGGCCGGGGCCAACAGCACCGACGCCACCCGGGCCTTCAGCGCCGCCGCCGAGATCTTCGACCTGCGTGCGGTGTGGGTCGAGATCGGCTCGGCGTCGGTCGATTCCACTGTCAGCGACGAGCTGACCCTGGAGTCGTGCCGGCTGCTCGACCGGGCCTCACGCTGGCTGCTGTCCAACCGTCCGCAGCCGGTGGCCGTCGGCGCCGAGATCAACCGGTACGCCGCGCGGGTGCGGGCGCTGACCCCGCGGATCGCGGGCTGGCTGACCGGGCACCACGTGACCTACCTCGACGCCCGGATGGCGGGAGTGATCGAGCGGGGCTGCCCGCACGAGCTGGCGGAGCGGGTGTACCGGTTGCTCGACGTGTTCCCGGTGCTCGACATCATCGACATCGCGGACATCACCGAACGTGAGCACGACGAGGTCGGGCAGCTGTACTACGCGCTCGACGAGCACCTCGGGATCGACGAACTGCTCACGGCCGTATCGGGTCTCGAACGCGGCGACCGGTGGCACTCGCTGGCCCGGCTGGCGTTGCGCGACGACCTGTACGGTTCGTTGCGGTCGCTGACCATGGACGTACTCGTCGCGGGCGAACCGGACGAGAGCGCGGCCGAGAAGATCGCGGACTGGGAGTCCACGAATTCGTCGCGGCTCGCCAGGGCACGGGCCGCGCTCACCGAGATCATCGAGTCTGGGACGCTGGACCTGGCGACGCTCTCGGTGGCGGCGCGTCAGGTACGGAGCATGGTGCGCGGAGCGGGCACCCGATCGGAAGGAACTCGATGACTGTCGAGGCTGTAGGCACCACGACGGCGGGAGCGGTGGGCTTCCACACGAAGGTCGGGGTGCGGTGGTCCGACATGGACGTCTTCCAGCACATCAACCACGCCCGCATGGTGACGCTGCTCGAGGAGGCCCGCATCCCCTGGCTGTTCGAGGAGGGGCGGCCGACGGTGTCACTGCGGGAGGGCGCGGTGATCGCGGACCTGCACGTGCGCTACCGCGGCCAGTTGCGGCACGACGACGGCCCGCTCGACGTGTTGATGTGGATCGAGTCGGTGCGCGCGGTCGACTTCACCATCGGGTACGAGGTGCGGGCGGGCGGCGCCGACCCGGCGTCGGCGCCGGCGATCGTGGCGTCCACCCAGATTGCGGCGTTCGACATCGACACCCAGCGCCTGCGTCGGCTCACCGCCGGCGAGCGCGGCTACCTGGAGAGCTGGAAGCGTGCATGAACGCGGCCTGACCGTCCCGGACCGGGGTGAGCGGGAGAACCTCGCGACCTTCCTCGCCCGGGCGATCAGGTTGGACGAGGCCGTGGTCGTGCGACTGCGCCAGCGCGGCGAGGATATGTTGGAGGCTTGGGCGACAACGGGTTTCGATGCCCTCGCGGCGCGGGTGGTGTCCGGACAGGTCGCACCCGCAGACACCACGGCGGCCGGTGACGCGCTGCTGCGCGCACTGACCGAGGCGACGGGTGCCCACGTCGACCCTGGTTTCTCGATGGACTCGGCCTGGCAGGGTGCGTTGCCGCCGGTCGAGGGATTCGTGCACGTCGACGACGTGCCGGCACGAGTGCTCGTGGAGTTGGCGCAGCAGGGCGTGGCGGTGGCCAAGGACTTCGGCAGCAGCCAGGGCCCGCCCGCGTCCCTGCTCGCGCAGGAGGTACTCACCGTCGACGGCGCGGGGGAGCAGGTCGCGGTGTCGATGCGCACGGTGTTCGCATTGGCGGCAATGGGATTCATCCCGCACGCCGGTGCGGCGCCGCTGGCGTTGGACGCCGACCTGGCGCGGATCGACGCGGACGAGACGGTGCGGATCCGGGTGACCAGGGGCTGGCTCCGGCTCGATGCCCGCTTCGGTTCGGTGTTCGCCCGGCGCGGCGGATCGCTGCCGCTGACCGTCATCTGACCGCACCCCGACCGACCCGGCCGGGCTCCCGGGCCCGGTCGGGTCCGGGGCGGAGTGTCAGACCAGCCAGACCGCCGCGTTCGGCGGGAGCTCGCCGGCCGTCAGCGGGACACTGGCGAGCAGTACCTCGCCCGGCGGCATCGGGATGGGCGCGTCGGAGGCGTTGAGTGCGCAGATGAGTCCGCCGCGCCGACGGAACGCCAGGCAGCTGGGAGGGCTTCCGTACCAGTCGATCTCGGCTCCGCTGAACTCCGGGCGGGTGGCCCGCAGGTCCAGCGCGGTGCGGTAGAGCGTCAGCATCGATCCCAGGTCCTCGAGCTGGGCCTCGACGGTGAGCGGGGCCCACTCGGGCGGCATCGGCAGCCACGGCGAGGCGCCGGAGGTGAACCCGAACGGCGGTGCGCCGCCCTCCCAGGGCAGCGGCACCCGGCAGCCGTCCCGGCCGCGCTCGGTGTGCCCGGACCGCTCCCAGACCGGGTCCTGCAGTGCCGCGTCGGGCAGCTCCACGTTCGGCAGTCCCAGCTCCGCCCCGTTGTAGACGAAGGTGGCACCCGGCAGCGCCAGTTCGACCAGTGCCATCGCCCGCGCCCGGTCCGTGCCGACCCGGCCGCCGCCGTAGCGGGTGACCTCGCGTTCGACGTCGTGGTTGGACAGCGTCCAGGTGGGCGTGCCGCCGACGCCGGCGACCGCGGCCATCGAGTTCTCGATCGCCGCCCGCACCGGCTCGGCGCCGAACTCGGCCTCGGCGAGCCGGAAGTTGAAGCCCAGGTGGAGCTCGTCCGGGCGGATGTACTGGCCGAACCGCTCGTTGTCGCGGACCCAGATCTCGCCGACGGCCACCGTGCCCGGGTACTCGTCCATCACCTTGCGCAGCCTGCGGTGGATCTCGTGGACGCCGGGGTTGTTGAACCGCGGATCGTCGTCGTCGTTGCGCATCAGCCGGTTGGTGTCCCAGTCGTGGTCCGGCAGGCCCTCGGGCTTGGCCATGCCGTGCGCGACGTCGATGCGGAAGCCGTCCACGCCGCGGTCCAGCCAGAACCGCAGGGTCTTCGCCAGGTCCTCTGCGACCTCCGGGTTGTCCCAGTTCAGGTCGGGCTGTTCGCGGGCGAAGATGTGCAGGTACCACTGGCCGGGCGAGCCGTCGGCCTCGGTGACCCGGGTCCAGGCCGGGCCGCCGAAGATGCTCGGCCAGTTGTTCGGCGGCTCGGCGCCGTCCGGGCCGCGGCCGTCGCGGAACAGGTAGCGGGCACGCTCCGGGCTGCCCGGGGCGGCCGCCAGCGCCGCCCGGAACCACGGGTGCTCGGAGCTGGTGTGGTTGGGCACCAGGTCCATGGTGACCTTGATCTTGCGGGCGTGCGCCTCCTCGACGAGCGCCGTCATGACGTCCAGGTCGCCGAACAGCGGGTCGATGTCGCGGGGGTCGGAGACGTCGTAGCCGTGGTCGGCCATCGGCGAGCGCATCACCGGGCTCAGCCAGAGGGCGTCGACACCGAGCAGTTCGAGATAACCGAGCCGCTCCCGGACGCCGCCCAGGTCACCGACCCCGTCGCCGTTCGAGTCGGAGAACGAGCGCGGGTAGATCTGGTAGAACACCGCATTCGTCCACCACGGTTCTGCCGCCTGCGGCGCGTTCTCCTCGGTGCTCACAGGTTCACATAGTGCCAAACACCCGCTGCCGCCACGACCCGAGCGGCACCGCGCGGGCGTAGTCGGTCAGATCGGCGCGTTCACCATCGACGCGGCCGCCATGTCCATGTAGTCGGTGAGGGCGCGGCGGTGCGCGTCGTCGAGGATCTCCGGCTCGATCGACGCGATCGCGATGTGCATGCACCGCAGCCAGGCGTCCCGCTCGATCGGGCCGATCCGGAACGGCTGGTGGCGCAGCCGCAGCCGCGGGTGGCCGCGCTCGTCGGAGTAGGTGCGCGGGCCGCCCCAGTACTGCTCGAGGAACAACCGCATGCGGCGCTCGGCGGGGCCGAGGTCCTCTTCCGGGTACAGCGGCCGGACGATCTCGTCCTTGGCCACCTCCTCGTAGAACCGGGCGGTGAGCCGGCGGAACGTCTCGGCACCGCCGACTGCGTCGTAGAAGCTCATCTCGGGTTCAGTCATGGCGTCACCATTGTGCCTGCCACCGGGTGCGGTGTCGAAGGCAGTGCCCATGGGTCGTAGCGCTGGCCTGTGGGGTGTGGTGCTGACGTGTGGATTGTGTTGGTGACGTGCCGCGCCGGTGACACGGTCGTTGCCCAGTGTTCACCCGATGTCCGGTGTCCGATGTCAAAAATGGGCGTGCGCACGGCCGTCATCCGTGGTCAACTTGGAGGCACTTGTTTCCGGAGGTCGCATGAAGCACCGACAGGGCGCACGCGCGCATCGACAACTCGAGCCCACCGCTTCCCGCATGTCACGGGGACCGGGGGCTTCTCCGCTGCAATTGATCAACGAGGGCGCCAGACCCTCGGACCTGGGCGAGGACGCGGTACCCGCCTGGGTGAAACGCCGGGTGCTGCTGCTCAACGCCACCTACGAACCGCTCACCGCACTGCCCGTCCGTCGGGCCGTCGTCCTGCTGGTCTGCGCCAAGGCCGACGCCGTCCACGAGGACCCGCTGGGCCAGGTCATCCACTCTGCTGAGTACTCGCTGCAGGTGCCGTCCGTGATCCGGCTGCGTACTTACGTGCGCGTCCCGTACCGGGCCCGGATCCCCTTGACCCGCGCCGCGCTGATGCACCGGGACCGCTTCCGCTGCGCCTACTGCGGCGACAAGGCCGAGACCATCGACCACGTGGTCCCGCGCAGCCGAGGCGGCGGCCATTCCTGGGAGAACTGCGTCGCGTGCTGCGCGCCGTGCAACCACCGCAAGGCCGACAAGCTGCTCAGCGAGCTCGGCTGGACGCTGCGAGCCACATTGGTGCCGCCGAAGGGGCAGCACTGGCGGTTGCTTGCGGACAACAAGGAGCTCGACCCGGTGTGGTTGCGCTACCTGGGTGAGGGCGCGGCGTAGGCGGCTCGCGCGGAGTTGGCCCCGACGGTACAAATTGCCGTCGACTGGGCTACCGTTTGCCTCGTGAGCATTCTTGAGACAGTGCTGATCTTCGTAGCGATCCCCGTGGTCATCACGGCGATCATCGCGGGACTGTCCTACCTTGCCAAGCCGGTGGCGGGCACGACGCCCGAGCACTACTCGCTGGACAAGGAATGGACGCACAAGCCGGTGTTGTGGTCCGCAGTCGACGAGGTGACCGTTGCCGGTCACCACGGTGGACATGCGGCCATCGAGGCCGGTTCCGCAGATCTGATCGGAGGTACGGCAAGTGGCAGGTGGTAACCGTTTCCCGGCAGTGATCGAGGCCGACCTCCCGGTGGGGTCCGTGTTGACCGCCAGTGGTCGCGTCTCGTCGGTGCACCGCATCGGCGAGCCGTACGACGATCTGCCGTTCACCGTGGACGAGCTGGTGGCGCTCGACGACGCCATGACCGACGCGACCCGCGCGACCAAGGTGCGCTTCAACGCGTACATCGGCCCGCTCGGCGACGACCCGGCGGCCGGCGCGGAGGAGCTGTTCCCGACGACGCCCGAGGCCGAGCGTTCGGTGCTCATCGCGGTGTCGCCGAACCAGCGCGCCGTGGAGATCCGTTCGGGCAAGGCCGTGGCAGACCGGGTCACCGACCGGGTCGCGCAGCTCGGCGTGACCGCGGCGGTCTCCTCGTTCGGCGAGGCCGACCTGATCGACGGCCTGATCAGCGCGATCCGCGTGATGAGCGCGGCCATCGCCCGCCCGTAGTTCTATGAGCTGGCGGGGACGTTCAGTCCCCACCCCCGTGTGACCGAATGTCGCATTCATTCAGCTGAGCTGAACGAATGCGACATTCGGTCACTGGCGTCTGCGGGGGGTCAGCCGGCGTCGAACGCCCGCGCCGCGAGCGACCGCACGATCCCGGCCCGGCCCTCGACCACCAGCCGCCGCAGCGCCGGCGGGTGCTCACCGGCGAGGAACTCGTCCGCCGCGGCGACCGCCGCCTCGCTGATCGCCCACGCCGGGTACAGACCGATCACCACCGTCTGCGCGACCTCGCTCGAGCGTCGTTCCCACACGCCGGGGATGTCCGCGAAGTAGCGGGTCAGGTACGGCTCGAGCACCGCGTCCTGCCCCAGTCCGGCGAACCCGCCGATGATGGCGCGGGCGGTGATGTTCGGGACTGAGTCGTCGTCGACGACCTTCGCCCAGGCCAGCGCCTTGGCCTCCGCCTGCGGCCGCAACGCCCGCGCGGCAGCCGCATGACGTGACCCGGCCGCGGTCGGGTCACGCTGCGCCTCGGCGTCGATGAAAGGCGACGCCACCGACTCCGCGTCCACCTCGCCGGCCGCGGCCAGCGCGTGCACCAGCCGCCAGCGCAGGTCGGTGTCCACCGTCAGGCCCGGCAGGCCGAGGCTGGCCGGGTCCGCGTCGAGCAGTTCCGTCAGCACCTCGGTGTGCCAGGCGGACAGCTGCGCGCCGGTCAGCGCGTTGACGAACGCGAGCTGGTGGTCGGAGCCCGCCTCGGCCTCGCGGGCCAGTTCCAGCAGCCGGTTCGCGAAGCCGGGCCAGCCGGTCTCGGCAGCCCAGTCCGGCTCGGCGTAGCTGCTCAGCGCGGTGTGCGCCTGCATCAGCAGCCGCTGCACGACGCCGACCTCGGTCTCGGCGCCGATGCCGCGCTGCACCAGCGCCACGAAGTCCCGGGCCTTGAGCTCGGCCTGCCGGGTCATCTCCCAGGCCGCGGACCAGGCGAGGGTGCGGGGCAGGGGGTCGGCGATGTCGCCGATCCGCTCGATCAGGGTGGACAGCGACTCGGCGTCGAGGCGCACCGAGCAGTAGGTGAGGTCGTCGTCGTTGACCAGGATCAGCTTGCCGCGGGCGACGCCGATCAGCTCCGGCACCTCGGTGCGCGGGCCCTCGACGTCCAGCTCGATGCGTTCGGTCCGGACCAGCTTCCCGGCGTCCGAGTCGTCGTAGATGCCGACGGCCAGCCGGTGCACCCGGGTCTCGCCCGCACCCGGCGCGGCGCCGTCCTGCAGCACCGCGAACGAGGTGAACCGGCCCTGCTCGTCGACGGTGAACTCCGGCCGCAGGATGTTCAGGCCGGTGGTCTTGAGCCACTGCGCGCCCCACTCGGACAGGTCGCGGCCCGAGGACTTCTCGAGCGCCGCGAGCAGGTCGTCGAAGGTGGCGTTGCCGAAGGCGTGCTCGGCGAAGTAGGCGCGCAGGCCGGCCAGGAACGGCTCCAGGCCGACGTACGCGACCAGCTGCTTGAGCACGCTGGCGCCCTTGGCGTAGGTGATGCCGTCGAAGTTCACCTCCACGGCGGCCAGGTCCGGGATGTCGGCGGCGATCGGGTGCGTCGAGGGCAGCTGGTCCTGCCGGTACGCCCAGGACTTCTCCACGTTCGCGAAGGTCGTCCAGGCGTTGGTGTACTCGGTGGCCTCGCTCTGGCACAGCACTGAGGCGAAGGTCGCGAACGACTCGTTGAGCCACAGGTCGTCCCACCAGGTCATCGTCACCAGGTCGCCGAACCACATGTGCGCCATCTCGTGCAGCACCGTCTCCGCGCGCCGTTCGTACGACGCCCGGGTGACCTTGGACCGGAAGACGTAGTCCTCCAGGAAGGTCACGGCGCCGGCGTTCTCCATTGCGCCCGCGTTGAATTCGGGCACGAACAACTGGTCGTACTTGCCGAACGCGTACGGCACCCCGAAGTTGCGGTGGTAGAACTCGAAACCCTGCTTGGTCTCGGTGAACAACCGCTCGGCGTCCATGTGCTCGGCGAGCGAGGCGCGGCAGAAGATGCCCAGCGGGACGTGGCCGTGCTCGTCGGAGTAGCTGTCGCTCCACTGCGCGTAGGGGCCGGCGATCAGGGCGACCAGGTAGGTGCTCATCCTCGGCGTGGTGCGGAAGTGGTGCTCGCCGGGTGTCGCGGCCAGGGTCTCGACCACGGCGGAGTTGGAGATCACCTGCCACTCGGTGGGCGCGGTGACCCGAACGTCGAAGGTGGCCTTGAGGTCCGGCTGGTCGAAGCAGGCGAACATCCGCTTGGCGTCGGCCGTCTCGAACTGCGAGTACAGGTAGACGGACTGGTCGGTGGGGTCGACGAAGCGGTGCAGGCCCTCACCGGTGTGCGAGTAGACGCAGTCGGCCTCCACGGTCAGCTCGTTGCGCTCGGCCAGGTCCGTCAACGTGATGCCGGTGGACTCGTCGTACCCGCTCACGTCCACCGCGCGCCCGTTGAGGGTGGCGCCGTGCACGGTCTGGGCGATGAGGTCCACGAACGTCGAGCCGCCGGCCTTCGCGCCGAACGTGACCGTGGTGCGGGAGCGGAAGGTGTGCTCGCCCGGGGCCCCGTTGCCGTCGGTCAGGTCCAGTTCGATGCGGTAGTTGTCGACCGTCAACAGCTCCGCGCGCTGCGCTGCCTGGTCGCGGGTCAGGTTCGGTGGGGCCACGTCGGACGCTCCTCGGGGTCGGGAAAGGTGTACGCCTCCATCCCATCACGACGTGCCGGACCTCACGACCGCTCGCACCGACTCTCAGGCGGCGACCTCGGTGAGCGGCACGTTCGGATCGGACAGCGCCACCGGGTCGACCGGCATCCGGCCGAGGATCAGGGCCCGCACCACGTCACCGACATCCCAGACGTTGACGTTCATCGCGGCCAGGACCCGATGGTCGCCGTCGAGCCAGAACGCGACGAACTCGCGTCGGGCGACGTCGCCGCGCACCACGATCCGGGCGTAGTGGGGTGCGTAGCCGACGTACTCCATGCCGAGGTCGTACTGGTCGGTGAAGAAATACGGCAGGTTCGTGTAGTCGGTGGGGTGACCGAGCATGGTCGCCGCGGCCGCCGCCGGCTGGTTGAGCGCATTGGCCCAGTGCTCCACGCGGATTCGGGTGTCGAGCACCGGGTGGAAGTGCGCGGCGATGTCGCCGACCGCGACGATGTCCGGGTCGCTGGTCCGCAGCGCGGAGTCGACGACCACGCCGCCGTCCATGGTCAGTCCGGCCGACTCGGCCAGTTCGATGTTCGGTTGCGCGCCCACGGCGACGAGGACCGCGTCGGCGGCCAGCACGTCACCGGAGGCCAGCCGTACGCCCGTGGCCCGGCCGTCGGCGGTGGTGATCTCCTCGACCCGGGCCTGGAACCGGAGGTCGACGCCGTGCTCGCGGTGCATTTCGGCGAACACGGTGCCCATCTCGGCGCCCAGGGCGGCGAGCAACGGCAGTTCGGCCGCCTCGAGGACGGTGACGATCACGCCACGGTCGCGGGCGACGGCGGTGACCTCGAGCCCGATCCAGCCCGCGCCGATCACCACCAGCCGTGCGCCGGGGGACAGGGCGTCGAGCAGGGCGTCGGACTCCTCGACGGTGCGCAGGAAGTGGACTCCGTCGGCGTCGGCGCCCGGGATCGGGGGGCGCCGGGAGCGGGACCCGGTGGCCAGCGCGAGCTTGTCGTAGCCCAGCGTCGAGCCGTCGGGGAGGGTGACCAGGTGGGCGTCGCGGTCCAGGGCGGTGGCCGTGGTGCCGAGCCGCAGGTCGACGTGGTGGTCGCGGTACCAGTCGCCGTGGTGGACGGTGAACTCCGCGAGGGACTTCTTGCCCGCCATGTGTTCCTTGGACAGCGGCGGACGTTCGTAGGGGAGGTGGTCCTCCTCGCTCAGCAGCACGATCGAACCGTCGAAGTCCTTCTCACGGAGGGCTTCCGCCGTCTTCGCGCCGGCCAGGCCGCCGCCGACGATGACAAATGTGCGGTTCGATGACATCGCGTCACGCTCCGTTTCCCCAGGTTCTGGCGAACGATCGGATCCGAACGGGTCTTCGTCCCGACCCTACTGCCCGTGGGCGGTCCGTGGACCGAGAGCGGCGCACCCGGTCGCGCGGGAAGGAATCGGGGCCGTGGCAGGTTGGCATGGCAGGAGACCCGTGTCTCGAGTTCGTACCGATCCGCGTCGGGGTGGTTCGCCCCGACGATGCAGCTGACAGGAGACCAGCCCGTGACCGCCAAGGACACCGCCGACTTTTGGTTCGACCCGCTCTGCCCGTGGTGCTGGATCACCTCGCGCTGGATCCTCGAGGTCGAGAAGGTCCGCGACATCGACGCCAACTTCCACGTGATGAGCCTGGCCGTGCTCAACGAGGGCCGCGACCTGCCCGAGGAGTACCAGGAACTGATGGTGCGCGCGTGGGGGCCGGTCCGGGTGGCGATCGCCGCGGCCCGCGACCACGGCGACAAGGTGCTGCTGCCGCTCTACACGGCGATGGGCACGCGCATCCACGACCAGGGCAACAAGGATCTGCCCGTCGTCATCGCGGAGGCACTCGAGGAGGTCGGCCTGCCCGCGGAACTGGCCGCGGCGGCCGAGTCGGGCGACTACGACGAGGAACTGCGCGCCAGCCACAAGGCGGGCATGGACGCCGTCGGCCCAGACGTCGGCACCCCGACCATCCACGTCAACGGCGTCGCGTTCTTCGGGCCCGTGCTCTCGCGCATCCCGCGCGGCGAGGACGCGGGCAGGGTCTGGGACGGCACCGTCGCGCTGGCGTCGTACCCGCACTTCTTCGAGCTCAAGCGCACCCGGACCGAGGACCCCTCCTTCGACTGAGCACTGCGCACTCGTGCGCGGTTGACGGGTCCGACGGACCCGTCAACCGAGCCTAGGGGGAGCGCCTAGGGCAGGACCAGGATCTTGACGTGCTCGTCGGGGCTGCGCAGCGCGGTGAACGCGTCCGCGACCCCGTCCAGCCCCACCCGCCCCGTGATGATCGCGTCCGCGTCGATCTCCCCGTCGGCCAGGCGCCGCAGCGTGATGTCGTAGGCGTCCTCGTACGGGCCGTGGCCGAAGTTGATCGCGATCCGGCGGAACTGTCCGACCACGGGGATGATCGTCTCGTCCCCGAACGGCGCCGCCAGCACCTGGATCCGCGAGTTGAACGGCAGCGTGTGCATCAGGGTGCCCAGGACCCCGGCGCGGCCGCTGCACTCGTAGGCGATCAGGATGCCCCCGCCCGCCTGCCCGACGAGGGTGTTGCCCTCGGCGACCATCCGGTTCCACAGCTCGATCGGGTCCTGCTCGTTCGGGTCGACGACGATGTCGGCGCCCATCTTTGCGGCCAGCTCGCGACGTTTCGGTGACGGCTCGGACGCGATCACCAGCCGAGCCCCGCGGGCTTTGGCGGCCACGACGGCGCCGAGCCCGATGGTGCCGCAGCCGATCACCAGCGCCGAGTCCGCGGCGGTGAGACCGGACTGCTGCATGTGCATCTCGCCGACGTGCAGCGGTTCGGCGAGGGTGGCGTGCTCGAGCGAGAGTCCCTCGGGGACCCGGCGGACCCAGAAGGCGTCGACGACGATGTGCTCGCCGAAGGCGCCGTGGTACTCGTTGGAGTAGCCGATGATCTTCGGGATGCCCGTGGCGGTGTCGGTCGCGAGCCCGATGCCCGCGACCCGGTCACCGACGGCGAACTCGGTGACGGCCGAGCCGATCTCGGCGACGGTGCCCGCGTACTCGTGACCGAGCACGACGGGGCGGTCGGTGTCGAAGGTGGCCAGCGGGTAGCCCGCGTTCTCCGCGACGTGGACGAACCGGCAGGGGTCCTTGGACATGCTCAGGTCGCTGCCGCAGATGCCGCAGGCGACGACGTCGATCCGGACCTGACCGGGGCCGACGGCAGGCGGGCCCGGGACCTCGGTGACCGTGAACGCGCCGTCGGCGAACTGCGCCGCCCTCATGCCTGTGCTCCCGCGGGCTGGCCGTAGTAGTCGGTGTGCGCCTTGGTGATTGCGCCGATCAGTCCGCCGATCAGGTAGTCGCGGTTGTCGGCCGCGTACTGCAGGCTGGCCTCGCGGCCGGCGTTTCGGTTCTTGAAGTGCGGGACCACCTCGGAGGCGAACAGCTCGTAACTGCGCTTGGTGTCCTCCCAGCTCGCCATGTCCACGTGCAGGACGAGCAGGGTGCCGAACCCGCCGGTCTGCTCGATCAGCCGCTCGATCTGCGCGATGGCGTCGTCCGGGGTGCCGATGATCGCCTGCCCGAACTCGCCGAGGGTGTCGCCCCGCCACTGGTCGACGATCCCCTTGGGGGTCTGCGCCCACTCCGGGTTCTGCCCGGTCTGCCGATTGACGTAGGCGGCCATCGAGCCGATCCGGCGGCTGACGGCGCGTTCGGCGTCTGCGCGGGTCTCGGCGAGGAACATCGGGTTGACCACGCGCCAGGTGGAGCGGTCCGCGACGTGGCCGTGTTCGGCCGAGACCTGCTCGTAGATGTCCCAGTTGCGGCCGAGTGCCTCGAAACCGGTCGGCGAGCTCGCCGCGAGCGAGAGCAGCGACAGGCCGTGGGTGCCCGCGAGCACCGAGCCGTTGGGGGAGATGGTCGAGGCGGTCGCGATCTCGATGCCGGCCGGGTTGTAGGTGGGCAGCTGGGCCCGCGCGTCGCGCAGCGTGAACCAGTCGGTCTCCATGTTCACCACCTCGCCGCGCAGCAGCGGCAGGATCGCCTCGAGCGCCTCGCCCTGCATGCGGCGCTGGTCGGACGGGTCGATGCCCATCATGTGCGCGTCGAGGGGGATCTTGCCCGGGCCGGTCCCGAAGATCAGGCGCCCACGGGTCTGCAGGTCCAGTTGGGTGATGCGGTCCGCGGTGACGAGCGGATGGTGGTAGGGCAGCGAGGTGACGCCGGTGCCGAACCGGATCCGCTGGGTGCGTTCGGCCGCGGCGGCGATGAACATGTCGGGCGCCGGCACGATCTCGGCCCCGGTCGAGTGGTGCTCACCCATCCACGCCTCGGCGAAGCCGAGGTGGTCGAGGTGTTCCATCAGGTCGATGTCCCGGCGCAGTTGCAGCGCGGGGTCGGCGTTGAGCGGGTGGTAGGGCGCGAGGAACGCGCCGAATTCGAGGGAATCTCTGGTCCACACGAGCGTCATCTCCTGACGGGCGACTGTTGACACGGCGAAGGTTGTGGCGTGAGCGACATCACATGCGCTCGGTCGATTCCTATCACCTAACTGGATCAGATGATCCAAAAATATCCCGCTCAGCGGTCACTCCAGTTTCTGGATCAGGTGATCCGAATGTGTCGGCGGCCAGGGGCCGGGTGTGGGTGAAGTCGGTTTCAGCTGGCGAGCAGCCGTTCGAGTCCGCCGACCACGAAGACAACCAGGTCCTCGTGGAACGAGGCGAGCTCGTCGGGGGACAGGCGGCCGCCGTCCCGGCGCCACTCGTCGGCGCGGCTCAGGGATTGCAGGAAGCTCGTCACCGAGATCGCCCAGCGCCGTTCCAGTCGAGCCGGGTCGGCCTCGGGGTAGGTCCGGCGGACCTCGCCGAGCAGTGCGACCTGCAGCTCCCGTCCGGCCGCCTCCAGTGTCGGGTGACCTTCCGGCGAGATCTGCGCGATGATCTTGACCCAGCGCATGCCTCGGGTGCGTTGGCGCAGAAGGAGTTCCAGGTACGGCCCGGTGACCGCGCGCACCAGCGCGTCGGCGTCGGCCGGCTGCGGCCCCGCCGCCAGTTCCGCGACGTTCGCCGTGATCTGGTCGCGCACCGCACCGCCGAGATCGACGAGGACCGCCGTGAGCAGGTCCTCCTTGGTGCCGAAGTGGTAGTGCACCGACGCGGGGCCCAGTCCGGCGGCGGCGTTGACCGCGCGCACCGACACGGCGTCGAAGCCCTGGGTGGCGAAGAGTCGTTCGGCCGTCTTGATCAGGCGCAGGCGGGTGGCGGTGCCCTGTCGGTTCCCGGAGGCGGTGGACATGCGCCGAGCATTCCACATCTTGACTGCGGCCCGGCGATGGCTTCCAATGGCACTGATTGGATCGGCTGATCCAATTGGTGACATCGATGTCGGAGGAGTGCGTGCCATGCAGCTCGAGGTGGACCTGGATTCGGACGTCGCGCCGGTGACACTGACCGGTGTCGACGAGTTCACGCGGCTCGCGGTGACGGTGTCCGGGGACCCCGACGCCGATCGGATGGCCTCGGTGCTCGGCGGGTGGGGCATCGTCGCCGACGGTCACGTCTGGCTCGAGATCGCCGAGCTGGAACGCGCGGTGCGCGCGCACCCCGACCGGGTGACCGACTGGCTGCCGCGGTTCGTCTCGATGATCGACTACGCCGAGTCCAAGGGCTGGGTGGACGGCGAGAACCGGCGGGTGCGCGCCCACTGCGAGCGTGTGGTCCGGTCCTAGCGACTGGTGGCCGGGTCCGGCTCGTGCGCGGTTGACGGGTCCCCGGACCCGTCAACCGCGCACGAGCGGCGGAGCCGCCTAGATCATGTCTCCTTAATCTGATCGTGTCTGTGGCGCACCATGCTCGGTGTGGTGCGCACGAGTGTGATCTGTGATGAGCAGTGGGTGATTGTCGAGCCCCTGGTGCCGTCGTCGGACGGCAACAGGGGACGCCCGTTTCGGTGACCACCGGCAACCCACGGCGGCAGGACCGCAGCGCGGTGGGGGGTCCTGCCGTCGGTCGTGTTTAACGGTTTGACCTGCGGGAAGTCGAGTCTGATTCGGCTGCCGTCCTGGCCGATTCGCCCTATTCTGGCTCGGTCGGGGGGCGTTCCGTTAGGTGTGGGCACCCCGGTCCTACACATTCGAACGAAGGAAGTTTCATGTCTCGAAATCTGGCGCGCCGCGGCGCGTCCGTCCTGGTCGCGGCGGCTCTGCTCGGCGGTGGCCTGGCACTCGGTGGGGGCACGGCGTCGGCTGAGGAGCCCAACCCCGCCATCGGCGATTCGTTCCAAGTTCTCCTTGCAGCCATTGTTCTCCCACTGACGGGCAGCGCTGCGGGCCCCGTTCAGTCGGGCAGCGCTGCTGTGGGCAGCAGCGAGACCTGCAGCGGGGCCTACGAAGGGGTGCCCCGCCCTGGCTGTCTTGGTTTCATCCGCATCCTCCCCTCTGAGCTGGCTGCCAGTTAGGGCATGTCTCGCGATCCCTGTTGCGGGATTGGGAGGCACGCCTTAGGGGCGGAAGAAGATCCGGCCGTGCCGGGACCGGTCCCGCAGGGCGGCCGCCCGCCAGGTCAGCACCGGGTGGCTGGCCAGGATGTTGACCAGCCACGGGAAGAACCCGCGTTCGGTGCCGGCTCGGTCGGCCATCTCGTGGAAGCTCACCAGCCCCATCAGGTACTTGCCCGCGCCCAGCACCCCGATGGCCCCGGCCGCCCCGGTGGGCCGGTTGCAGAGCCCGTGGTTGTCGGCGGTGTACTCCTGTGCCCGCGAGAGCGACGAGCCGATCACCGGGACGTAGTTGGCGCCGAACATGCCGAGCTGACGCCAGTACGACGTGTGCCCGGCCGCGATGTGCCCCACCTCGTGGCCGACGATGAACGCGAGGGCGTCGGGATCGCGGGCCTGGCCGCCGACCTCGAACAGGTCGCTGTAGACCACCACGTACCGCCGGAACCCGTGCCCGGACGCGAACGCGTTGATCTGCCCGTTGCCGAGGACCACGTAGCCGTCCGGCACCCGTGACATGCCGAACCGGGCCGCCGCCTCGGCGACCATCCGGTACCCGTCGGGGAACTGGGTGGGGCTCATCTTCACGCCGTTCACCCGCTGTGCGGCGTACATCCGGCCGCGGGCCAGGTAGACCAGAAGCGGTGCCAGCAGCAGGATTCCGATCCAGGTGTCCAGCCGCCCGCTGACCAGCAGCGCGATCGAGACCAGGTAGGCGAGCGCGGTGACGGTGATCGCGAGGACCAGCAGCGCGTTCTCGAACCGGTGCCGCGCGGGCATGCCCCAGGGCGAGAGGCCGCGCGGCGGCAGCATCGGTGGCGGGCCGTGGGTCGGTTGGGGGTGTGCAGGCTGGACGGGATGAGGGGCCAGGGGCGGGATCTGCTCCATGACGGTGACCCTATGTGTGGTCGGTTCCGGTGACGTCGCCGCGACCTGTCAGAATTGGGTCATGCGCGTATACCTGGGTGCCGACCATGCTGGCTTCGAGCTCAAGAACCAGATCATCGACCATCTCACCGCCAACGGACACGAGGCAGTCGACTGCGGCGCCCACGTGTACGACGCGGTCGACGACTACCCGGCCTTCTGCGTCGAGGCCGCCCGCCGGGTGGTCGAGGACGAGGGCAGCCTGGGCATCGTCCTCGGCGGCAGCGGCAACGGCGAGCAGATCGCCGCGAACAAGGTGCCCGGCGCCCGTTGCGCCCTGGCCTGGAGCGTGGAGACGGCGCAGCTGGCCCGCCAGCACAACAAGGCGCAGCTGATCGGCATCGGCGGCCGCATGCACTCCCTGGAGGAGGCGCTGGCCATCGTCGACGCATTCCTCGCGACCCCGTGGTCGGGGGAGGAGCGGCACCAGCGTCGCATCGACATCCTGTCCGAGTACGAGCGCACCGGCGTGCCGCCGGCGCTGCCGGAGGCGTGAGCTCGCAGCATGCCTGAGGGACACACCCTCCACCGCCTGGCACGGGAGCACCAGCGAGACTTCGCGGGTGCTCCCGTCCGCGTCTCCAGCCCGCAGGGCCGGTTCGAGGCGGGGGCCGCGCTCGTCGACCGCCGGGTGCTGGTCCGCGCGGAGGCGTGGGGGAAACACCTGCTGCACCACTACGAGGGCGGCCGCATCGTCCACGTGCACCTCGGCCTGTACGGCAAGTTCACCGACCTGCCGCTGCCGATGGGCGCACCGGTGGGGCAGGTGCGCATGCGGATGGTCGGCGCCGCGATCGGCACCGACCTGCGCGGGCCCACCGCGTGCGAGATCTACGACGAGGAACAGCTGCACGCGCTCGAGCGCCGGCTGGGACCCGACCCGCTGCGCGTCGACGCCGACCCGGACCGCGCCTGGCGCCGAATCTCCAAGTCGCGGACCGCGATCGGCGCGCTGCTGATGGACCAGGCGGTGCTCGCCGGGGTGGGGAACGTCTACCGGGCCGAGGTCCTGTTCCGTCACGAGATCAACCCGAACCGGCCCGGCGTCGAGGTGTCCGAGCAGCAGTGGACCGCGCTGTGGGCCGACCTGGTCACGCTGATGAACGTCGGTGTGCGGGAGGGCGTCATGCACGTGGTGCGGCCCGAGCACGACAACGGCGACCCGGCCTACGCCAAGAACCGTCCCCGCACGTACGTCTACCGCCGGACCGGGTCGGCGTGCCGGGTCTGCGGGACGCCGGTCACCGGCTCGGTCATGAAGGCGCGCAACCTGTTCTGGTGCCCCACCTGTCAGCCGGGCTGAACGAACTTCGGCAGGATTCCGCCCGGAATCCGGGCGGAATCCTGCCGAAGATGCGTGGGCGGAACTAGAAGCCGCCGAAGTCGCCCCCGCCGTCGAAGCCCCCGCCGTCGAACCCGCCGCCACCGAAGTCCTCACCGCCGGCGTAGTTGTCACCGCCGCCGAAGTCCTCGCCGCCCCCGTCGGTTCCGCCGTCGGCACCACCGTCCGCGCCGCCGTCGGCACCGGCGTCGCTGCCGTCACCCTGGCCGTCCTCGAAATGCTGGGCGTCGTAGGGCACGCCCGCCATGCCGCTGAACATCGTCGAGAACAGCAGCATCGAGCCGACGCCCCAGGCGCCGGCCACCAGTGCCGGCTTCCACCACGGCTCGGAGTACCAGCCGGCGGGCACCGGACGGCCCGCGACCCGGCCGCCGGGATAGTAGTTCGGGGTGCGCTGCGACGGGTTCGGTGACGCGGCAACCTGTCGCCCCTCGAAGTCGACCTCGCGGTCCTCGGTGACCTGGCCGGCGGCGCGCTGGCCGTCGATGCTGGGCACCTCGGGGCCGGGGTCCATGCCCATGGCCGTGCGGGCGGCGCGAATGTAGTAGAGCCCCTCGAGCGCGGTCTGCTTGGCGAGTCGGGCCTGCGCCGGGGTGGTGGCCTGGTCGATCTGGGAGCCCGCGGCGATGTTCCGCTCGGAGGCGTCCGCCAAGGCCTGCTTGGAGGCGGTGTCAGTGCCGGTCAGGATGTACACCTGGCCGGCGAGCCGCTCGATGGCCTGGCGTGCGTCGGCCTTCGCATCCTCGAGCTGGTTGGCGGCGTGGCCGGCCGAGCGCTTCTGGCTCCGCATGACCAGGTAGACGACGGCGGCGATGATGACGACGATCAGAAGGAGTTCCACTGGAGCCTTCCCGAAGGAGCGATCCGGACAGTGCCCAGCGTACCGGCGATCCGGTCGGGACAGGCGGCATGTCGGTGCTGGGTGGGAACATGTGTTCGTGTCCATTTTCGGTTCGGAGATCCCGGGGCAGGCGGCCGTCCCGTCGGTGCGGTCCGCCGCGACGGCGACGATCCTGCACGCCGACCTCGACGCCTTCTACGCCTCGGTCGAGCAACGCGACGACGCCACGCTGCGCGGGCGGCCGGTGATCGTCGGCGGGGGTGTGGTGCTCGCGGCCAGCTACGAGGCGAAGGCGTTCGGGGTGCGCACGGCGAGCAGCGCCGCGCAGGCACTGCGGCTGTGCCCGCAGGCTGTGGTGGTCCCGCCGCGGATGTTCGCGTACGCGGAGGCGAGCCGGGCGGTGTTCGAGGTGTTCGCCGACACCACGCCGCTGGTCGAGGGCATCTCGATCGACGAGGCGTTCCTCGATGTCGGGGGACTGGCCCGGGTGTCGGGCACCCCGTTCGAGATCGCAGCCCGGCTGCGCGGCGCGGTGCGCGAGCGGGTGGGTCTGCCGATCACCGTCGGCGTGGCCCGGACCAAGTTCCTTGCGAAGGTCGCCAGTGCGGTGGGCAAGCCGGACGGCCTGCTGCTGGTGCCGCCCGACCGTGAGCTGGCCTTCCTGCATCCGCTGCCGATCGAGCGGCTGTGGGGGGTGGGCAAGGTGACGGCGGGCAAGCTGCGCGGTTACGGGATTGGCACCGTCGGCCAGATCGCCGAGGTGTCCGAGCGGGAGCTGGCGACGGTGCTGGGCGTGGCTGCGGCCCGCCACCTGCACGAGCTCGCCTGGGCCCGCGACCCGCGGGCGGTCCAGACCGGCAGGCGCAGGCACTCAGTCGGCGCGCAGCATGCGCTCGGCCGCGGGTCGCACTCGCCGGCCGAGGTCGACGCAGCGCTGGCCGCGCTGGTCGACCGGGTCGCGCGGCGGCTGCGCGCGGCCGGCCGGACCTGCCGGACGGTGGTGCTGCGCCTGCGCTTCGGCGACTTCGAGCGCATCACCCGCTCGCGGACCCTCGGGCAGGCGTCGGCCCGCACCGAGGTGATCCTCGTGACGGCCCGGGAACTGCTGACCGCGGCGCGGCCGATGATCGCCGACCGCGGGCTGACGCTGGTCGGGGTGGCGCTCACCAACCTCGACGACGAGGGCGCGGAGCAACTCGCGCTGCCGTTCGAGCGGGATTTCGACCGGGGAGCGGGCGCGGCCGCACCGCCGGAGCGCGGCCGGGAACTCGACGCCACCCTCGACGTCCTGCGGGCGAAGTTCGGCGCGGTCGCGGTCACCCGCGCGGCCCTGCTCGGCCGGGACCGGGGCGTCAGTGTGCCGATACTTCCGGAGTAGGGCGGAGGCGTGCCGCGTCCCGGCGATCGGGCCGGTTGGGGACGTCTGCGAGGTTTGCGCTGGAATCGCTTGATGCCAAACATGTTTCGCGTTCGTCGTTGCGCGGGCGCGTCGGCGGGCACGAAAAAACCCGCCACCGACCGAGGTCGACGACGGGCTCTGTGAAGAACGTGGAGGGGATGACGGGAATCGAACCCGCATCATCTGCTTGGAAGGCAGAGGCTTTACCACTAAGCTACATCCCCGCGCATACGACAACCTGGGATCGCCACTGATGTCGTCTGCGAGTCAGACTGTACATAACCTCGCTTTGTCATCGCCAATCGGGTGCCCGTAGGATTCGTTCCGGAGTCGTCGCCGCAGCGCAACATTGCGGTCGCCGGAGCCTTGCGGACCTAACGGGGTGTAGCGCAGCTTGGTAGCGCATCCGCTTTGGGAGCGGAGGGTCGCAGGTTCAAATCCTGTCACCCCGACCAGGAACAACGACGCAACATGTGCGGTGCTGAAGATCAGTGCCGCATGGCAACTAGTAAGACCACACGAAGGAGCATGTCCGTGAAGAGCACCGTCGAGCAGCTGAGCCCGACACGGGTCCGTATCAACGTCGAGGTGCCCTTCGCGGAGCTCAAGCCTGACTTCGACAAGGCATACAAGGCCCTCGCGCAGCAGATCCGTCTCCCCGGCTTCCGTCCCGGCAAGGCCCCGGCCAAGCTGCTCGAGGCCCGCGTCGGCCGTGGCGCCGTGCTGGAGCAGGTCGTCAACGACGCACTGCCCTCGCGCTACTCCGAGGCTGTCGAGGCCGGCCAGGTCAAGGTCATCGGCCAGCCCGAGATCGAGATCACCAAGCTGGAGGACGGCGAGCAGCTGACCTTCACCGCCGAGGTGGACGTCCGCCCCGAGATCGAGCTGCCCGACTACAGCGCGCTCACCGTCACCGTCGACCCGGTCGAGATCACCGACGAGGCCGTCGACGAGCAGCTGCTCTCGCTGCGTCAGCGTTTCGGCACCCTCACGGGCGTCGAGCGGGGCGTGCAGGACGGCGACTTCGTCTCCATCGACCTCGCGGCGACCGTCGACGGCGAGGCCGTCCCGGAGGCCACCGCGAGCGGCCTGTCCCACGAGGTGGGCTCGGGTCAGCTGATCCAGGGCCTCGACGAGGCGCTCATCGGTCTGAAGGCCGGCGAGTCCAAGGAGTTCACCTCCACGCTGGTCGCCGGTGAGCACGCCGGCAAGGAGGCCGTCGTCACTGTCACCGTCGGCACCGTCAAGGAGCGCGAGCTGCCCGAGGCCGACGACGAGTTCGCCCAGCTGGCGAGCGAGTTCGACACCCTCGAGGAGCTCAAGGCCGACCTGACCGAGCGTGTCGGTCGCGTCCGCAAGGTCGAGCAGGCCGGTCAGATCCGCGACAAGGTCCTCGAGACCCTGCTCGAGACCGTCGAGGTCCCGCTGCCCGAGGCCATCGTCAAGGCCGAGGTCGACGCCGCACTGCACGACGCCGTGCACGGCCTGGACCACGACGAGGCCGCCCTCGACAAGCTGCTCGAGGAGCAGGGCAGCAGCCGCGAGGAGTTCAACAAGGACACCACCGACGCCGCCGAGCGCAGCGTCAAGACCCAGCTGCTGCTCGACGCGATCGCCGAGGCCGAGGGCACGCAGGTCGACCAGCAGGAGCTGACCGAGCGGATCATCTTCCAGGCGCAGCGCTACGGCATCTCGCCCGACCAGTTCATCCAGCAGGTCCAGCAGGCCGGTCAGCTCGGCGCGGTGTTCGCCGACGTCCGTCGCGGCAAGGCGCTGGCCTCGGTCGTCGAGAAGTTCACCGTGACCGACACCGCCGGCGAGACCGTCGACACCGCCGAGATGTTCGGCAACGGCAAGGCCGACGACTCGGCCGAGGCCGCGGAGTCCGACGAGAGCTAGGTTTCACGCCTACAGCGAACAGGGACGGCACCGGGACTCCGGGGCCGTCCCTGTTCGTTAGTGTCAGTGACAAGAACCAACGTTTCAGTTATGGAGAAGGCAGGTACCGTGACTTCACAGAACCCGGGGACTTTTCAGAGTCCCGCCATGACTTCGGCCACTTCGGGCCTGAACCTCAGCGACTCGGTGTTCGAGCGCCTGCTGCGCGAGCGCATCATCTTCCTCGGTACCCAGGTCGACGACGACATCGCCAACAAGCTCTGCGCCCAGATCCTGCTGCTCTCGGCGGAGGATCCGACGCGCGACATCTCCCTGTACATCAACTCGCCGGGCGGCTCGGTCACCGCCGGCATGGCCATCTTCGACACCATGCAGTTCGCGGAGTGCGACATCGCGACCTTCGGCATGGGCCTGGCCGCGTCGATGGGCCAGTTCCTGCTCTCGGCAGGTACCAAGGGCAAGCGCTACGCCCTGCCGCACGCGCGGATCATGATGCACCAGCCGTCGGCCGGAATCGGCGGCTCGGCCAGCGACATCGCGATCATGGCGGAGCAGTTCAAGCACACCAAGCGCGAGATGGCCGAGCTGATCGCCGAGCACACCGGTCAGACGCTCGAGCAGATCACCATCGACTCGGATCGTGACCGCTGGTTCACGGCGCAGGAAGCCCTCGACTACGGCTTCGTCGACCACGTCGTCTCCCGCGCACGCGAGGCCGGTGGCGCCGGCAACTGAGCCGGCCCGCCCCGTCCTGCGTCCACTTCATCCATTGGAGAACTGATGAGCAACCTCTTCGATCCCCGCGCTCTAGGCGGCCAGGCACCGGCCGCGCCGCAGTCCCGCTACATCCTGCCGTCGTTCATCGAGCACTCCAGCTACGGCGTCAAGGAGTCCAACCCGTACAACAAGCTGTTCGAGGAGCGCATCATCTTCCTCGGCGTGCAGGTTGACGACGCCTCCGCGAACGACGTGATGGCGCAGCTGCTGGTGCTCGAGTCGCTCGATCCCGACCGCGACATCACCATGTACATCAACTCGCCCGGTGGCTCGTTCACCTCGCTGATGGCGATCTACGACACGATGCAGTACGTGCGCGCCGACATCACCACCGTCTGCCTCGGCCAGGCGGCGTCCGCGGCCGCGGTGCTGCTGGCGGCCGGTACCCCCGGCAAGCGCCTGGCCCTGCCGAACGCCCGCGTGCTGATCCATCAGCCGTCGAGCGGCGGAATCCAGGGTCAGGTTTCGGATCTCGAGATCCAGGCCGCCGAGATCGAGCGCATGCGTCGCCTGATGGAGGAGACCCTTGCCCGGCACACCGGCAAGGACGCCGACGTGATCCGCAAGGACACCGACCGCGACAAGATCCTCACGGCCGCGCAGGCCAAGGAGTACGGAATCATCGACGACGTGCTCGAGTACCGGAAGCTTTCCGCACAGAAGTAGTCGTCCGCGCCGCCCGGACCCGTCACGGGTCCGGGCCGCGCGCCGCCGCGACAGGCGGCGCGAAACCCCGCCAAGAAGTGACCTGGTTCCCGGAGTGCGGGTACCGTCACATGAGGGGCATTCGCCCGCGGAGGGTCCGGGATTCGAGACCCGTCCGCTCGCGGAGTCCGGCGGGCTCCGTAGCTAGTGCAGCTGAGAAGGAAGTAGGGACCTGACGAGATGGCACGCATCGGTGACGGCGGCGACCTGCTGAAATGCTCTTTCTGTGGCAAGAGCCAGAAGCAGGTGAAGAAGCTCATCGCGGGGCCGGGTGTGTACATCTGCGACGAGTGCATCGACCTGTGCAACGAGATCATCGAGGAAGAGCTCGCCGAGTCGAGTGAGGTCAAGCTCGACGAGCTGCCCAAACCGGCCGAGATCCGGGACTTCCTCGAGAACTACGTGATCGGCCAGGACGCGGCCAAGCGGACCCTCGCGGTCGCGGTCTACAACCACTACAAGCGCATCCAGGCCGGGGACAAGGGCCGGGAGGTGCGGGGCGAGACCGTCGAGCTGGCGAAGTCGAACATCCTGATGTTGGGCCCCACCGGCTGTGGCAAGACGTACCTCGCGCAGACGCTGGCGAAGATGCTCAACGTCCCGTTCGCGATCGCAGATGCGACGGCGCTGACCGAGGCCGGCTACGTCGGCGAGGACGTCGAGAACATCCTGCTCAAGCTGATCCAGGCCGCCGACTACGACGTCAAGCGCGCCGAGACCGGCATCATCTACATCGACGAGGTCGACAAGATCGCCCGCAAGAGCGAGAACCCGTCGATCACCCGGGACGTGTCCGGCGAGGGTGTCCAGCAGGCGCTGTTGAAGATCCTCGAGGGCACCCAGGCCAGCGTGCCGCCGCAGGGCGGACGCAAGCACCCGCACCAGGAGTTCATCCAGATCGACACCACCAACGTGCTGTTCATCGTGGCGGGTGCGTTCGCGGGTCTCGAGAAGATCGTCTCGGACCGAGTGGGCAAGCGCGGCATCGGATTCGGCGCCGAGGTGCACTCGAAGGCGGAGCTCGACACCCAGGACCGCTTCGCCGAGGTGATGCCGGAGGACCTGATCAAGTTCGGTCTGATCCCCGAGTTCATCGGGCGTCTGCCGGTGCTGGCCTCGGTGACCAACCTCGACAAGGACTCGCTGGTCCAGATCCTGTCGGAGCCGAAGAACGCACTGGTCAAGCAGTACATGCGGCTGTTCGAGATGGACGGGGTGGAACTCGAGTTCTCCTCCGACGCGCTCGAGGCGATCGCCGACCAGGCGATCCTGCGCGGCACCGGTGCCCGTGGGCTGCGGGCCATCATGGAAGAGGTCCTGCTGCCGGTGATGTACGACATCCCCAGCCGCGACGACGTCGCCAAGGTGGTCGTCACCGCGGAGACGGTCAACGACAACGTGCTGCCGACGATCGTGCCGCGCAAGCCGGAACGCGAGCGCCGCGACAAGTCGGCGTAGGTCGAACTGCCGCCGAAGGCCCCCACTCGACCGAGTGGGGGCCTTCGGCGTTCCTCCTTTGCAGCCAGGCGCTCGAAGACGGCAGCAAGGCCCTGCCCGCCACCGATGCACATCGTCTCGAGGCCGTAGCGTGACTCGCGACGAACCGTGGACCCGGTGCACGGCTCCGAGCGGGTCATCTGCTTACCGACGCTGGTCCAAGGCTTCCGCGCGGGGGCGCCTCGGCCGATCTGCCGGGGCGCCGTCGTCGGCGGGTCCGGGCCCGCGACAGGATACCGACGGAACGGCTGACTGAGATCGGTCGACAGGACAGAGGTGACAATGGCCGGACAACCACGCGAGCCGGGGCGGACCACGACCTCCCGTGTGCTGGCGATCCTCGAGACCTTCGAATCCGCGCCGGGGCCGCTGCAGCTGACCGACATCGCGACCACTGCGGGACTGCCGCTCAGCACGGTGCACCGCCTCGTCGCCGAGCTCGAGCAGTGGGGTGCACTTCAGCGCGGTCCGGACGGGCGCTATCAGGTGGGCATCCGGCTGTGGGAGATCGGCCAGAATGCCGGCCGGCGGCTGCGCGACATCGTTCACCCGCCGCTCCAGGACCTGTTCGACCTGACGCACGAGACCGTCCACTTCGCCGTCCGGCGCGGCACCGAAGTCATCTACGTGGACCGGATCTACGGCAGCCGCCGGGTGCCGCGGATTGCCCGGGTCGGCGCCCGGCTCCCGCTGCACCCGACGGCCGTCGGCAAGGTCCTTCTCGCCTACGAGGAGGACTGGTTCCGCGAGGCCTACCTGGCACACGCGCTCGAACGGCGGTCGCGCTACACGATCACCGACCCACGTCGCCTCGCTCGTGAGCTGGAGGTCGTGCGCGAGGACGGGTATGCACAGACTCAGGAGGAGATCGCACTCGGGCTCTGTTCGGTGGCGGTGCCGGTGCGCGCGCCCCGGGGCGACGTCGTCGCGGCCGTCGGCATCGTGTTGCCCAGCGTGCGCTTCGCCGAGATCCCGCGGTTCCTCCCCTCGATGCGGGGGACGGTCGTCCGGCTCGAGAAGCTCTTTCGCGGCCTTCCTCAGCCTGTTGAACAGGCAATTCGAACCTTCTGGCTCGGCTCTTCCGTTGAACGGAAGCAATAGCTAGGTCGGTTGCCCGCGGCGCGAGAGGGTGGTCTCCATCACAAGGAGGATTGCATGGAGACCAGTATCACCGCCCCGTCTCGGGGGTCGGCTCACGGGGACGGCCTGCTCGGCCGCGACGTGTCGGCATTCGTCCCCGAGTCCGCCGACGTCCCCGGCCTGATCGAGATGGCCCCGGCCGAGCAGGACGTCTGGGACCGGGCGGTGCAGCACCTGCACGTGCGCGACAACGACGTCCACACCACATATGCGTTTGGAATCGCCAAGGCCCTGCTCGAGGTCGTGGACGGTGCGCGCGCCGAGATCGTGCTCCCCGCGATCCTGCTGCACGACACGGGCTGGTCCCGGGTGCCCGAGGACCAGGTGCTCGAGGCGATCGCGCCCAGGCCGCGGCACCCTGAACTGGTCCGGGTCCATGAGGCCGAGGGCGCCCGGATAGCCCGCGTCGTGCTCGAGGATCTCGGGCGCGATCCGGCCGTCGTCGACGAGGTCGTCGACATCGTGGCCGGCCACGACAGCCGCCCCGAGGCGATGAGCCCGAGCGATGCCGTCGTAAAGGATGCCGACAAGCTGTGGCGCCTCACCCCGCACGGACTGGCGACGGTGCAGCGCTGGTTCGGCCTCCGCCCCGACCAGGCCCTCCGACTCGTCGGTGCCCGGACCCACGCGTACCTCCACACCGAGCCCGCCCGTGCCATGGCGCGCGCCCTCGCCGCGATCGCCTCGATCGACCACTCCCCGCAGCGCCGCGCACTCGATGCGCAGGTCGCGCAATGACTCTCGTCCCGGACATCACCCGTTTCGTATCCGATCCGATTCCAGGAGTTCCCATGCCTGCCCCGACCGATCACGAGCCCGCCGTCGGTTGTCCCGTCGCTCACCACGGCTACGAGCCGTTCTCGATGACCGACCCGTTCCCCGCCTACGCCCAGCTGCGCGCCGACGAACCGGTGATGTACGACGAGCGGGTCGACTGCTGGGTGGTCACCCGGTACGAGGACGTCAAGGCCGTCTTCGACGACTGGGAGACCTTCAGCAGTGAGAACGCTCAGGCACCGGTCCGAGAGCGCGGTCCGCAGGCACGAAAGATCATGGAGGACGGCGGATTCACCGCGTACTCCGGTCTGTCGGCGCGGATTCCCCCGGAGCACACCCGGATCCGCAAGGTGGTGTCGAAGGCGTTCACCCCGCGCCGGTACAAGGCCCTCGAACCGTTCATCCGCGACAACGTCGACACCCAGTTGCGGGCGATGCTCGCGCGACCGGAGCGGCGTGGCGACCTGCTGCGGGACCTCGCCTACGAGGTGCCGACCGTCACCATCCTGACGCTGATCGGCGCGGACACGGGCAAGGTGGACACCTTCAAGCGGTGGTCCGACTCGCGGGCCGCGATGACGTGGGGCGACCTGACCGACGAGGAGCAGATCCCGCACGCGCACAACCTCGTCGAGTACTGGCAGGAGTGCTTGCGGCTCGTGGCGCAGGCGCACGCGGAGGGCGGTGACAGCCTGGTCGCGGACCTGGTGCGTGCGCAGCAGGACGGAGATCCGATCAGCGACCACGAGATCGCGTCGGTCTGCTACAGCCTGCTGTTCGCCGGCCACGAGACCACGACGACGCTGATCTCCAACACGCTGCGCCTGCTGCTCGCACACCGCGACCAGTGGGAGGCGCTCGCGGCGGACCCGAAGCGAATCCCCGCCGCCATCGACGAGGTGCTGCGGTTCAGCCCCTCCATCGTCGGGTGGCGACGGAAGGCGCTGCGGAACAGCGAGATCGGCGGGACCGCGATCCCCGAGGGCGCGAACGTGCTGCTGTTGATGGGGTCCGCGAATCGGGACGACGCCCGTTTCGAGGACCCGGAGGTCTTCGACATCTCCCGCGGCAACGCACGCGAGCACCTGGCGTTCGGCTTCGGCATCCACTACTGCCTCGGCAACATGCTTGCCAAGCTGCAGGCGCGGATCGCGGTGGAGCAGGTGCTGACGCTGGCCCCGGACCTCGAGCTTGTCGATCCCGAGGCGATCACGTTCGGCGACAACCTGTCGTTCCGGGTGCCCGACGCGGTGCCGGTTCGGTGGGACGGAGCGGACGAGCGTCCCTACATCCAGTTCTTCGACGACGACACCGCGCCGCGGCACGAGTTGCTCGGCGGCAAGTGCGCATCGCTGGTGTCGATGACTCAGGCCGACATGCCGGTCCCACCCGGGTTCGCGGTCACCACCGCGCTGTACGACGACTTCGTCGCCGAATCCGGTATCGCCGACGGTATCGCGCGACTGCTGGCGGATCTCGACCCGGACGACGTCGCGCAGGTGGACGCGGTCTCGGCCCGGATCCGCGACGCGATCACCTCGCGACCGGTCCCGGACCGTCTGCGACAGTCGACGATCGAGGCCTACGAACGCCTGCAGTCGCGTTTCGACGAGCCGGTTCCGGTGGCGGTGCGGTCCTCCGCGACCGCCGAGGACCTGCCCGACGCGAGCTTCGCCGGCCAGCAGGACACCTACCTCTGGTTGACCGACCGCGAGTCGGTGGCCGAGCACATCCGCCGGTGCTGGGCGTCGCTGTACACGAGCCGCGCGATCACCTACCGACTGAAGAACGACATCCCGGACGAGGGCCTGTCGATGGCGGTCGCCGTGCAGAAGATGGTCAACGCCAAGGTCGCCGGTGTCGCGATGACCCTCGACCCGACCAACGGCGACCGGTCGAAGATCGTCGTCGACGCCTCCTACGGCGTCGGGGAGATGGTGGTCTCCGGTCTGGTCACCCCGGACAACATCGTCCTGGACAAGGTGATGCTGACCGTGGTGGCCGAGACGGTCGGCGCCAAGCACGCCGAGCTGATCCCGGATGCCGAGTCCCACAGTCTGATCGAGCGGGAGGTGGAACCACGGCGCCGTGAGCGCCGGTGCATGTCCGATGCCGACCTGCGGACGGTGGCGACGATCGCCAAGCGCGCCGAGAAGCACTACGGGTGCCCGCAGGACATCGAATGGGCCCTCGACGCGGACCTGCCCGACGGCGAGAACCTGCTGCTGCTGCAGTCCCGCCCGGAGACGGTCTGGTCGTCGAAGCCCGCCGTGTCCGCTGCGTCGACGACCCCGCCCACGGACGCGCCGGCGAAGCCGCGAACCGGCTTGGTCATGTCCGGTATCACCAAGTCGATGACCCGCCCCCAGTCCCACCGCTGACCCACGCCCCATCCCACGAACCCTGAGGAACATCCCATGTCGATGAAGTCCTTCCCCAGCCCCTTCGACCTCGAGACGCCGGAGGGCGCCCAGGGGTGGCAGGAGCTGTACCCGTACAACATGGTCTTCCAGGACAGCCTGAAGGAGGCCGAGGACAAGAAGTTCTGGTTCTGCGACAGCCAGCACTGGCCGACGGTGTTCAAGCCGTTCGAGACCATCGGCGGTGAGTTCGCCGTCAAGTGCCTGGGCCAGTACAACACTCGGCACCTGCTGATCCCGAACTCGAACGGCATCGAGTTCCGCATCCATCTGGGCTACCTGTACATGTCGCCGATCCCGGCGCCCGAGGAGGAGTTCGAGGCGCGGGTACCGCACTTCGAGGAGCGGGCGGCGTACTACTACCAGAACTGGGAGCGGCTGCTCGAGGAGTGGCACAAGAAGGTGCGCACCACCATCGACGAGATGGCCGGGCTGGAGTTCGCGAAGCTGCCCGACATGGTGCCGATGGAGGACATCACGTCCGGCAAGGCGAAGGACGGCAGCGAGGTGCTGCTGGAGAACTTCGACCGGCTGATCCAGCTGTGCTACCAGAACTGGCAGTACCACTTCGAGTTCCTCAACCTCGGGTACATCGCGTATCTCGACTTCTTCGGCTTCTGCAAGGAGGTGTTCCCGAACATCCCGGATCAGGCGATCGCAATGATGGTGCAGGGCGTGGACATGGAGCTGTTCCGGCCCGACGACGAGCTGAAGACGCTGGCGACGCTGGCCGTCGAGCTCGGTCTGGACGGGTTGTTCGACGACCCGAGCGAGGTCGACGGCACCCTCGGCCGGATCGCGGCCGCGGCGAACGGCGAGAAGTGGCTCGCCGCCTACCGGGCCGCGCAGGACCCGTGGTTCAACTTCACGGTCGGCAACGGCTTCTACGGCCACGACAAGTACTGGATCGAGCACCAGGACATCCCCCTCGCCTACATCGCCGACTACATTCGTCGGCTGCTGGCCGGGCAGGACATCATGCGGCCCGTCGAGGCGCTGGCGGCGGAGCGGGTCCGAGTCGCCGCCGAGTACCGTGACCTGCTGAGCGGCGAGGACCGGGACACGTTCGACGCCAAGCTCGAATTGGCGCGCACCGCATACCCGTACGTGGAGAACCACAACTTCTACATCGAGCACTGGACGATGGGGGTGTTCTGGCGCAAGGTCCGCGAGCTGTCGCGGATGATGCACGAGGAGGGCTTCTGGGAGCAGCCGGACGACCTGCTGTACCTGAGCCGCGGTGAGGTCCGCGAGGCGCTGTTCGACCTCGCCACCGGCTGGGGCGTGGGCGCGGCCCCGATCGGTCCGAGCTACTGGCCCCGGGAGATCGAGCGCCGCCGCGGGATCGTCGACGCGCTGAAGTCGCGGCGACCCGAGCCGGCGCTGAACACGCCGCCGGAGTTCATCACCGAACCGTTCACCAGCATGCTGTACGGGATCACCACCGAGCAGGTGCAGCAGTGGCTCAGCGACGACGAGGACACCTCCGGCGGGTTGCGCGGCATGGCCGCCTCGCCCGGTGTCGTCGAAGGTGTCGCCCGCGTGGTGACCAGTGCGGACGAGCTGTCCGAGGTCCAGGAGGGCGAGATCCTCGTCGCGCCGATCACCGCCCCGTCCTGGGGGCCGATCTTCGGCAAGATCAGGGCGACGGTCACCGACATCGGAGGCATGATGAGCCACGCCGCGATCGTCTGCCGCGAGTACGGGCTGCCCGCCGTCACCGGCACCGGCTCGGCGTCGACGCAGATCGTGACCGGTCAGCTGCTGCGCGTCGACGGCGGCACCGGCGTCGTCACGATCCTGGAGTCGTGATGGCGGACGACGTGCGGACCGTGCTGATCACCGGCGCCGCAGGCGGGCTGGGGCGGGCGTTCGCCCTGGGCTTCGCGGAGCGGGGATACCGGGTGGCGGTCGCGGACATCGACGGCGCCGGCGCGAGGGAGACGGCCGGCCTGGTCGCCGACCGCGGCGCGGACGCCGTCGCGGTGACCGTCGACGTCACGTCGGTCGAGTCCACGGACGAGATGGCGTCGGAGGTCGCCGAGTTCGGCGGCGGCGGGATCGACGTGCTCGTCAACAACGCCGCCATCTACGCCGCGGTGACCCGCAGTCCGTTCGAGCAGATCGACCCGGCCGAATGGGACCGGGTGATGGAGGTGAACCTCAAGGGGCCGTGGATGTGTGCGCGAGCGTGCAGTCCGTACCTGCGCGAAGGCGGGGCCGTCGTCAACGTCTCGTCGGCGACCATCCTCAGCGGTTCGGAGCAGTGGATGCACTACGTCGCCTCGAAGGGCGGGGTGGTGGCGCTCACGCGGGTGATGGCCAAGGAACTCGGCCGCCGGTCGATCACCGTCAACGTCATCGCCCCCGGCTTCACCCTCACCGAGGCCAGCCACGGCCTGATCGAGGGCGCCGAGAACTACGGCGTCGACCGGGGCGCACTGAAGCGCGCGAGCCAGCCGGACGACATCGTCGGTGCCGCACTGTTTCTCGCCGGTCCCGACAGCAAGTACATCACCGGGCAGACCCTCGTCGTCGACGGCGGACGCCAGTTCATCTAGGAGTGAGACACCCATGCCCAAGGTCACCTTCACCGATCACGGCGGCGCCACCCGCGTGGTCGACGGCAACGTCGGCGAATCCGTGATGGAGCTCGCGATGAAAAACGGGATTCCGGGAATCGTCGCCGAGTGCGGTGGTTCGCTGTCCTGCGCCACCTGCCACGTCTTCGTCCGCGAGGACGACTTCGCCGGGCTCCCCGCGTTGGACGAGATGGAGGACGAGATGCTCTACGGCACCGCGATCGACCGGGAGGACTGCTCCCGCCTGTCCTGCCAGATCAAGCTCACCGTGGACTCGGATCTGCACGTGAGCACGCCGGAAACGCAAGTGTAGAAATGAACACCACTACGGAGAAGTCGAACACCGGCCTGCTGATCATCGGCGCAAGCCAGGCGGGCGTGCAGTTGGCGGGTTCACTGCGGGCCCTCGGATACGAGCCGCCGATCACCCTGCTCGGCGAGGAGGACCACCGTCCGTACCAGCGTCCGGCGCTGTCCAAGGACTTCCTGCAGGGCGCGGTGGATTCGGAGTCGCTGATCTTCCGGACGGCCGAATACTGGGAGGAACACCGGATCCGCCTCGTCAAGGGCGAGCGGATCACGGTGATCGACAGGGAGTCGGACGGTTCGGGCGTCGCCACGGCCGCATCGGGGGCGCGCTTCCCGTTCGACCGCTTGGCCCTGACGGTCGGTGCGCGCGCCCGGCACCTGGACCTCGAGGGCAGCGAGCTGTCCGGGGTCGTGTACCTGCGCAATGCCGACGACGCGCTGGCACTGAAGGCGCTCATGCCGGGCGCGACCGACGTCGTCGTGATCGGCGGTGGGTTCATCGGGCTCGAGGCGGCCGCGAGCGCACTGAAGATGGGCAAGCGGGTCACCGTTCTGGAGGCCGGACCGCGGCTGGTGGGGCGCGCCGTCGGCCCGGAGACCTCCGAGTTCTTCCTCGACGCGCACCGCCGGCGGGGCCTCGACATCGAACTGGACGCGCAGATCGCGGCCGTCGAGGGTGTCCACGGCGCCGTCACCGCGGTCCGGATGGCCGACGGCCGGGTGATCGCGGCGCAGATCGTGCTCGTGGGCATCGGGGTGATTCCCAACGTCGAGCTGGCACAGTCGCTCGGACTGCTGTGCGACAACGGAATTCGTGTCGACGAGTACGCGCTGGCCTCCGACGGCGTGACCGTCGCGGTCGGGGACTGCGCGAACATGCCGAACCCGGTGCCCGGCGCGGCGGCGGGCGACCGGATCCGCATCGAGAGCGTCAACAACGCGATCGAGCACGCCAAGGTCGCGGCCTACTCGCTCACCGGACGGAGGTCGGAATACGCGGGGATTCCGTGGTTCTGGTCGAACCAGGCCGACCTGAAGCTGCAGATCGCCGGGCTGTCGACCGGATACGACCACACAGTGGTCCGCCGCGACGACGCCAAGGGCAAGTTCTCCGTCCTCTACTACCGGTCCGGGCAGATCATCGCCGCGGACTGCGTGAACCACCCGCTCGACTTCATGGCGGTCAAGAATGCCCTGGCCAAGCGCGGGAACATTCCCGCCGACCTCGCCGCCGAACCCGCCACCGCCCTGAAGACCATCACGACCGCGGCCTGATCGCACCTGGCCCACCGGCCACGAGAACCGAGGAACACCATGCTCATCACCACCAACCGTCCCGTCGACACCTCGCCGATCGAGCTGTCCGCGGCGGCCGGCACCGACCTCGACCGGATCTGGAAGTCGGTGATTCCCGAGACCCGCGCACGCGGCAACGACATTCACCTTCCGATCTCGCTCGCCTACGCAGAACGGCTCTGCGCCGCCCATCCGGAGGCGGACGCACTGCTGGTGCGGGTGTCGATCCTGCTGCACGACACAGGCTGGGGCCGCGTCGACGAATCACGCATCATCTCCGAAGGATTCAGCGGCGACTGGCGCAAGGCCGAGATCCGCTTCGAGCACGAGCGGCAGGGCTGCCTCATCGCCGAGGAGGTGCTGCCGCCACTCGGCTACGACGCCGACTTCGTCGGCCGGGTCTGTGCGATAGTCGACGGCCACGACACCCGCCCCGACGCGAAGTCGCTCGAGGACGCGCTGGTGCGGGACGCGGACCGGTTGTGGCGGTTCTGCTCCACGGGAATCGCGTTGGCGTCGTCGTGGTTCGCGCTGACCCCCGCCCGCTACTGCGATCGACTCGAGAGCGAGATCGTTCCGGAGTTCAAGACCGAGGCCGCGGTCGCGATCGCGGCGGCGGACCTGGTCCGCTCGCGGGCACTGCTCAAGACGGAGGTACTGCGGTGAAGGGTGCCGCAGTGACGCGCGACTCGTTGGACCTGCCGTACACCCACGTCGACGACATCTTCGTCGACGGGGCGTGGGTGCGGGTGAGCGGCGGCGAGCGCATCGACGTCGTCGACCCGGCTACCGGGGAGGTGTGGGGGTCGGTGCCCGAGGCCTCCGCGGAGGACGTGGACCGCGCGGTCGGCGCCGCGGACCGCGCGTTCCGCGGCGCCGGGTGGTCCGACCTCGCGCCGTCGGCGCGGGCGGAGTACCTGCGGCGTTTCGCCGACGAGGTGGTCAAGCGCGCGGAACCGTTGTCCTGGACCAACACCCGCGAGAACGGTAGCCCGATCGCGGAGACCGGCGGCGCGGCGGCGAACGCGGCGGGGATCCTGCGCTACTTCGCGTCGCTGGCGCCGTACCTCGAGGCCCCGGACGTGCGTCCGTACCCGAACCGGCCGGGCGAGACCGTCGTCCATCGTGATCCGGTCGGGGTGTGCGCGCTGATCGCGCCGTGGAACTTCCCGATCAACCTGGTCGTCGCGAAGCTGGCGCCGGCGCTGATCGCCGGCTGCACGGTCGTGATCAAGCCGGCGCAGACCACGCCGTTGTCGATCCGCTTCGTGGTGGACGCGGCGGTGGCGGCCGGGATTCCGGCCGGAGTGATCAACCTCGTCACGGGGGCGGGCCGGACCGGCGACCTGCTGGTGCGGCATCCGAAGGTGCGCAAGGTGGCGTTCACCGGCTCCACCGCGGTCGGCCGTCGGATCGCGGCCGCGTGCGGTGAACTGCTGCGCCCGGTGACCCTCGAACTCGGCGGGAAGTCGTCGGCGATCGTGCTCCCGGACGCCGATCTGGACGCGATGTCGAACGTGCTGATCCGGTCCTGCATGCGCAACACCGGCCAGACCTGCTACATCGCCACCCGCATCCTCGCGCCGGCGCAGCGGTACGACGAGGTGGTGGACATGGTCACCCGCACCGTCGCGGCGGCGAAGCAGGGCGACCCGTTCGACGAGGACACCGAGTTCGGCCCGTCCGCGACCGCGGCCCAGTACGAGACGGTGCTCGGATTCCTGGAGTCGGCGCGGGCGGAGGGGGCCCGGGTCACGACCGGTGGCACGAAGGCCGAGACCGAGCGCGGCTGGTTCGTCGTGCCGACCGTGCTCGCCGACGTGACCCCGGACATGCGGGTGGCCCGCGAGGAGATCTTCGGACCTGTCGTCACCGTCACGCGTTACGACACCGTGGACGAGGCGGTGGCCCTGGCAAACGACACCGAATTCGGCCTGGGCGGCATCGTGTTCGGGCGAGACACCGACGCCGCGATGGCGGTGGCGCGCCGCATCGACACCGGGTCGATCGGCATCAACTTCTTCGCCTCCAACCACAGCGCCCCGTTCGGTGGTCGCGGGGACTCCGGACTCGGAGTCGAGTTCGGGATCGAGGGCCTGGGTGCCTACCTGACGCCGCAGTCGGTGCACCGGACAGGCTGAGAGGTGGCTGCCGATAGGGTGCAGCGCGTGAGCAGTACGACCGCGATCAACGCGACGTGGAGCGCCGAGCAGCCCCTCCTCGACGGGCTGCGCAGTGTCCTCGTCGGCCCGCTGCCGGAGATCGGTCGGCGGTTCTCGATGCTGCTGGCGCCGCTGTTCCCGCACTCGGCGCTGGTGATCTTCACCCGCGAGTGCACCGGCCGGCCCCGCAAGGTGGCGGGTGATCCGCGGATCACCGGGCGGGTGACGGTCGCCGAGTTGGATCGGCTACGGACCGAACTCGGTCCGGCGCAGCCGGATTCGTCGCGGGCACGGCGCGGGAGCGCGGTCCTCGCGGGGCGCGAACACCCGACGCTCGCGATTCTCGACCGCACCGACACCCTCCTCGTGATCGTGCCGGGCGACATCGCGGACACCGATACGGACACGGACCTGCTGGCGTCGCTGTTCGCGGTCGTCGCGCTCGGCATCACCCTCCAGGTCGGACACGCGAGCCCCGCCTACCTCGCCGAGTCGCGGGCGGCGTCAGCCGAGCGAGCCCGCACCATCGCCGAACTCACCGGGGCGCATGCGGCGACGCTCGAGACGATTCTTGCGACGCTGCGCTCACCCGACCTCGACGATGCCCGGGCCCGGGTCACCGCGCGGGAGTCCGCGACGTCGGCGCTGATCGGGCTGCGTTCGGCGGTCGATCGGCATCGGGAGCTGGCGGAGGAGGCGGCGACCACCGCGTTCGCCCGGCTGCGCGGCGAACTGCGTGGGCTGGTTCCGGAGGGTGTCGACGTCGAGCTGGTCGAACCACCGGTGGGCGGCCGGGGCCTTCCCGGGGAGGTCGCCCACGCCGCCCGCGCGGTGGTGCGGGGCGCTGTGCTGGGTCTGGTGGTACAGCCCGAGCTGCGTCGGCTGCGGGTGTCGTGGGGCAGCGACGGCGCGAGCCTGCTGATCGATGTCCGCGACGACGGCCGCGGCGTCGCCGACCTCGCTGAGTTGGACAGGCAGCTGCGGCCTCGCGTCGACACCCTCGGCGGCACCTACGAGTCGGAATCGACGCCCGGGTGGGGGTCACGACTGTCGGCGGTGCTGCCGCTGGATCCGCCGGAGGCGGGGAGCCGGCACACGCTGTCGGTACTGGGGCCGCGCGAGGTGGAGGTACTCGAGCATCTCGTCGCGGGCCGGCGTAACCGGGTGATCGCGGAGAGGCTTCAGGTCAGCGAGAGCACCGTCAAGTTCCACGTCACGGCGGTGCTCCGCAAGCTCGACGTGGGTACCCGGGGCGAGGCGGCGGCGGTCGCGGTGGAGGCCGGGGTCCGGCCGGCGCCCTGACCTGACTCGACAAACCGGACCCGTCCACCCCGCACTTCGGTCAGGCGACACCATCCTTTCGGTCAGGTCGTTGGGGCATGCCGGCCGCGTTACGGTCGACATGCGGGTATCGCACTGTGCGCACTCGCGCCGTCGACAAGTGAGGAGACCAGGCCATGCCGCAGCAGGTACGGGGAGTGATCGCGCGCGCCAAGGGTGCACCGGTGGAGATCGCGGAGATCACGATTCCCGATCCAGGCCCGGGCGAGGTCGTCGTCGCCGTCGCCTCGTGCGGCGTGTGCCACACCGACCTGACCTACCGCGACGGCGGGATCAACGACGAGTACCCCTTCCTGCTCGGCCACGAGGCCGCGGGAGTCGTCGAAAGTATCGGTGAGGGAGTCGATTCCGTCGAGGTCGGCGATTTCGTCGTGCTCAACTGGCGGGCCGTGTGCGGACAGTGCCGGGCGTGCAAGCGGGGCCGCCCGCAGTACTGTTTCGACACCTTCAACGCGACGCAGAAGATGACGCTCGAGGACGGCACCGAGCTCTCGCCCGCGCTGGGGATCGGCGCGTTCGCGGACAAGACCCTCGTCCACGCGGGACAGTGCACCAAGGTCGACCCGTCCGCGGACCCGGCTGTCGTCGGACTGCTCGGCTGCGGCGTGATGGCAGGCATGGGCGCCGCGATGAACACCGGCAACGTCGGCCGCGGCGACTCGGTGGCCGTGATCGGCTGCGGCGGCGTCGGCGACGCGGCGATCATGGGCTCGCGACTGGCGGGCGCGGGCACGATCATCGCGATCGACCGTGACCCCCGCAAGCTCGAGTGGGCGACGGAACTCGGTGCCACCCACACGATCAACGCCTCCGAGGTCGAGGACGTCGTCGAGGCCGTGCAGGAGCTCACCGGCGGATTCGGCGCCGACGTCGTCGTCGACGCGGTCGGCCGCCCGGAGACGTGGAAGCAGGCGTTCTACGCCCGCGACCTCGCCGGCACCGTCGTCCTGGTCGGCGTGCCCACCCCCGACATGACGCTCGAGATGCCGCTGGTCGACTTCTTCTCCCGCGGCGGCTCGCTCAAGTCGTCCTGGTACGGAGACTGCCTGCCCGAGCGTGACTTCCCGATGCTCGTCGACCTCTACCAGCAGGGTCGGCTGCCGCTGGAGAAGTTCGTCACCGAGCGGATCGCGCTCGACCAGGTGGAGCAGGCGTTCGAGTCCATGCACCGCGGCGAGGTGCTGCGTTCGGTGGTCGTGCTGTGAGTGCCGGGGCGAGCGGAGCGACGGGGAATCGACACAGCCTGCGGGTGGACCGCGTCGTCACCTCCGGGACGTTCGAACTCGACGGCGGAACCTGGGAGGTGGACAACAACATCTGGCTGATCGGTGACGACTCGGAGGTGGTGATCGTCGACGCCGCCCACACCGCGCAGCCGATCGTCGACGCGGTCGGTGGGCGGAAGGTGGTCGCGATCGTCTGCACCCACGGCCACAACGACCACGTCACCGTCGCACCGGAACTGGCGGAGCGACTCGACGCCCCGATCCTGCTGCACCCGGCCGACGACGTGCTCTGGCGAATGACACACCCCGAGGTCGCGCACCGGTCGCTCGAGGACGGGCAGCGGATCGCGGTGGCGGGCACCGAGATCCAGGCGATCCACACGCCCGGTCACTCGCCGGGCTCGACCTGCCTGTACCTGCCGGAGGCGGGGGAGTTGTTCTCCGGCGACACCCTGTTCTCCGGGGGACCCGGCGCCACCGGCCGCTCCTACTCGGACTTCCCGACGATCATCGGCTCGATCCGGGACCGGCTTTTCGCCCTGCCGGCCGAGACGACGGTGCGGACCGGGCACGGCGACGGCACCACCATCGGCACCGAGGCCCCGCACCTCGAGGAGTGGATCGCCCGAGGCAACTGACGCGAAGGTGCCGCCGCCGGTGCTGTGCACCGGCGGCGGCGCGTCGACCGTCGGAACGGCGGTGGCGGGCCCGGCATCACGGTGCCTGGCGATGCGAACACGGCTACGGGCAGATGGCGGCGATGACCGTTCGTGTCATCCAGTCCGCATACCTGTCGAGCGTCCATCCCCTTTCGAGGACAAGTCGCTCGTAGATGTCGATCGCGAGGTAGATCCACAGCACATCGCGCACCTCGTCGACTTCGATGCCGGGGCGAAGTCGGCCGGTCGCCAGCAGGTTACGTCCGAGCATCTCCATTCCGGTCAGGCCTTCATCGTTGAGTTGCTGCCAGACCGGGATCAGCGAGTCGTCCACATGCCGTCCGTCGCGAATCAGGATCAGCACCTTGGCGGACCGCTGCTGGCGCTGTGCCAGACCGTGGACGAACATCTCGATCTTGCGGCGCACATCAGGCTCGGCGAACATCGCCTGCTGCTCGGGTCGGTCGGCGACAGACACCGACTCGTCGTCACCGGCGATCGCGAGATCGAACACCGCCTTCGCCAGCGAAGCCTTGCTCCCGAAGGCTTTGTACAGGCCCTTTACCGAGACGCCCGCCCGATCGGCGACCGCCGCCATTGTGGTGGCCCGGAAGCCGTCACGCTCGAACAACTCATGTGCGGCGACTACCACCGCGCGCCGTCTTTCGCGGGACTGCCGCTGCCTGCCGGATGCGTCGTAGCGCCTCTTGACGTCGGCCATCACCGCTCCCATACTTTAGGTACAACCTAGTTGTACCCAATATACGCAATCCGGAATGCCACGCCATTCCACTGGTCGACCCGTCCCTTTGAGCGGGGTCGACCGCTATGGCCGCGATGTCCGGTGCGCCTTCGAGAACGTGGTCAACAGGGCGGGGCGCGACGCATTCGATTCGCCTTTGACCGCTCGGCGCGGACGAAGGGAAGGACAGTGCCATGAGGGCAAGGAGCGGGGAGCGCCGTGAAACCGATCTGCGCACCGCCGCCAAGATGCGGAACATGGGGATCGTTCACAGCGCGCTTCGCCGCGACCTGGAACGAACCCGCCTCACACTCGAGACTCAGCCGTACCCGGAGGGCCGACGCCGTCGAGCGCTGGCATCGCACGTCCTGTGGGTGATGAACGTCCTGCACATGCACCACACCGCCGAGGACGCCGGGTTGTGGCCACTGATCCGGGTCAAGAATCCGTCGGCGGGTGCACTGCTCGACGAAATGGATGCCGACCACAAGCGGATCGCTCCCGCGATGCGCCGGGTGGAGGAGGCCGCACGGGCCTACCACGACGACGGGTCCACGCGGGAAGGCGTGCTTGCGGCGCTGGCCGGACTCGGCGACGTCCTTCTGCCGCACCTGAGGCGCGAAGAACGGGAGATGATGCCAATCGTCGGATCCGCACTGACGACCGACGAGTACCTCGCAGTAGAGACGGAGTACTTCGTCAAGCCGAAGGGCTTCAGGGAACTGGGAGCCGAAGCGCCCTGGATCGTCGACGGACTCCCGCCGGAGGACCGCGAGGTGATCATGGGCGTGATCCCCGCCATTCCCCGCTTCGTACTCCTGCACGGTTTCGGGCCGGGTTACCGCCGCAGGTCTGCCCTGCTGTGGGGGGACGGACCGGCGGCTGCCGTGCCGTCGCTCAAGCTCTCGCCGGCCTGACCTCGCGAGGTTCGGCGCGCCGCAGGATCCAATGCTGCCTCCAGAGGGGTGGGGGCATGGTCGGGCGGACTCGGGACCTCACGCCAGCTTGATGCGCTGCTCGCCGGTGTAGACGTTCATCGTCTCGCCGCGGAGGAACCCGACCAGAGTCAGGCCGGACTCCGCGGCGAGGTCGACGGCCAGCGAGGACGGCGCTGACACCGCGGCCAGCAGCGGGACCCCGGCGACGACGGCCTTCTGTACCAGCTCGAACGAGGCGCGACCACTGACCACCAGCACCGCCTCGGACAGCGGGACGCCGCCCGCAGTGAGCGCCCAGCCGAGCACCTTGTCGACGGCGTTGTGCCTGCCGACGTCCTCGCGGACCGCCAGCAGCGCGCCGTCCGCGGTGAACAGCCCGGCGGCGTGCAGGCCGCCGGTGCGCTCGAAGGCCTGTTGCCGGGTCCGCATGGTCGGCGGCATCGATGCCAGCACCGCGGTGGCGACGGTGAGCGTCGAGGCGGTGAGGTCGTACGGCGCGCGCACCCGCACCGCCTCGAGCGAGGCCTTGCCGCACACCCCGCACGCCGAGGTGGTCAAGAAGTTCCGCTCCGCGACAACGGGTTCCGGCGTTCCCGGGGCGAGCGCAACGTCGAGCACGTTGTAGGTGTTGGCGCCGTCGGCGTCCACCCCGTCGCAGTACCGGATCACCGAGACGTCCTGCGCCGAGGTGATGATGCCCTCGCCGAGGAGGAATCCGTGGACCAGGTCGATGTCGTGGCCCGGGGTGCGCATCGTGACGGACAGCGCCCGCCCGCCGATCCGGATCTCCAGCGGCTCCTCGACGGCGAGGCTGTCCGGACGCCGGGCGGTCCCGGTGGCGCTCATGCGCAGCACCGACCGTCGCGCGGTGACGCGCCCCATCATCGGCTCCCGGTGGGTTCGAGGCGCACCAGCACAGCCTTGGACACGGGGGTGTTCGACTTGGCGGCAACGTGATCGAGCGGCACCAGGGGGTTGGTCTCCGGGTAGTAGGCGGCGGCGTTGCCCTTCGGGGTGTCGTACTCGACCACCCGGAAGTCACTGACCCGGCGCTCCTCGACGGTGCCGTCGGCCGCCGTCCACTCCGAGACGATGTCCACGGCGGCGCCGTCGGTCAGGCCCAGTTCGGCGAGGTCGGCGGCGGACACGAAGATCACCCGGCGGCCGCCCTTGACGCCGCGGTAGCGGTCGTCGAGGCCGTAGATGGTGGTGTTGTACTGGTCGTGGCTGCGCAGGGTCTGCAGGATCAGCCGGCCGGGGGGAGTGGGCACCCAGCGCAGTTCGTTGCTGGCGAAGTTCGCCTTGCCGGTGCGGGTGGGGAACTCGCGCCGGTCGCGCGGCGGGTGCGGCAACTGGAAGCCGTCCGGCCGGCGCACCCGTTCGTTGTAGTTCTCGCAGCCCGGCACCACCCGTGAGATCGAGTCTCGGATCCGGTCGTAGTCGGCGGTGAACGCGGCCCACGGGACCGGGTGACCGGGGCCGAGCAGCTCCTGGGCGAGATCGCAGACGATCGAGACCTCGCTGCGCAGGTGCTCGCTGACCGGCGTGAGGTTGCCGCGGGACAGGTGCACCATCGACATCGAGTCCTCTACGGAGACAAGTTGTTTCCCGCCGGCCTGGATGTCCTTGTCGGTGCGTCCGAGGGTCGGCAGGATCAGCGCGGTGCGCCCGGTGACGACGTGCGAGCGATTCAGCTTGGTGGACACCTGCACCGTCAGGGCGCAGCGGCGCAGCGCGTCCTCGGTGGCCGCCGTGTCCGGGGTCGCGCGGGTGAAGTTGCCGCCCATGGCCATGAACACGCCGGCCCTGCCGTCGCGCATGCCGCGAATCGCCTCGACGGTGTCCCAACCGTGGGCCCGGGGACTGGTGATGGAGAACTCGCGGTCGAGGGCGTCGAGGAAGGCGTCGGGCATCCGCTCCCAGATGCCCATGGTGCGGTCGCCCTGGACGTTGGAGTGGCCGCGGACCGGGCAGACGCCGGCGCCGGGCTTGCCCATCATGCCGCGCATGAGCAGCAGGTTGGTGATCTCCTGGATGGTCGCCACCCCGTGGGTCTGCTGGGTCAGGCCCATCGCCCAGCAGGCGATGGTCCGTTCGGACCGGGCCAGCGCGGCCGCCGTCTCGTGCAGCTGCGCCGACGTCAGACCGGTCGCCTCGAGCACGACGTCGAGATCGACCGCGCGGACCCGCTCCTCGTACTCGTCGAATCCGGCGCAGTGCCGCGCGACGAACTCGCGGTCGACCACGGTGCCGGGTGCTGCGTCGTCGGCCTCCAGCAGCAGCCGCCCGAGTCCCTGGAACAGCGCCATGTCGCCGCCGAGCCGGATCTGCAGGAACTCGTCGGCGATGTCGGTGCCGCGGCCGACGACGCCGCCGACCCGCTGCGGGTCCTTGAACCGGAGCAGCCCGGCCTCCCGCAGCGGGTTGATCGCGATGATCTTGGCGCCGTTGCGCTTCGCGGCCTCCAGGGTGGAGAGCATCCGTGGGTGGTTGGTGCCGGGGTTCTGGCCGGCGACGAGGATGAGGTCGGCGAACTCGAGGTCCGGCACGGTGACCGAGCCCTTGCCGATGCCGATGGACTCGGTGAGCGCGCTGCCGGAGGACTCGTGGCACATGTTCGAGCAGTCCGGCATGTTGTTGGTGCCGAAACTGCGAATCATCAACTGGTACAGGAACGCCGCCTCGTTGCTGGTGCGTCCCGACGTGTAGAAGACGGCGCCGTCCGGGCTGGGCAGCGCCCGCAGTTCGTCGGCGATCATCCGGTACGCGTCGTTCCAGCCGATCGGGGCGTAGTGCGTCGCGCCCTCGCGCAGCACCATCGGCTCCGCCAGCCGACCCTGCTGGCCGAGCCAGAAGTCGGTCTTGGTGGCGAGTTCGGCCACCGAGTGCTCGGCGAAGAACTCGGGCCCGACGCGGCGCAGGGTGGCCTCCTCGGCAACGGCCTTGGCGCCGTTCTCGCAGAACTCGGCGGGCCGGCGGTGGCCGGGCGTCTCGGGCCAGGCGCAGCCGGGGCAGTCGAATCCGTGTCGCTGGTTGAGCCGGGTGAGGGTCTGCGCGGTGCGCACCACACCCATCTGCTCGACGGAGCGCTGCAGCGAGACCAGCACCGCCGGCACACCGGCCGCGTGGTCCATGTGTGGGGTGATCACCAGGTCGGATTCGTCGATGTCGGCGTCGGGTCCCTTGCGCGTCATGCGTCCATAGTGGACTCGCCGGTGAACGGCCGGACACGGACCGCGACAAATGGCCCGTCATTTCGGCTAGCCTTACCTCGCTTCGGTGAGGACCGAAGGGTTTTGTGGCACGACGGAGGAGAGTCGATGGCAGACGTTGGACGGTTGACGCGTCGGGGATTTCTGATCGGGACGTCCGGTGCGCTGCTCGCGTTCGCCGCCGCCTGCAGCAGCAGCGGGGACGGTGACGGCGGTTCCGCCGGCGGGTCCGGGGCGACCCTGACCGACAAGTACGGGCAGACCGAGGTCGGTGCCGACCCCCAGCGGGTGGCGAGCGTCGGCTACAACGACCAGGACGCGATCCTCGCGCTCGGCACGGTGCCCGTCGGTGTCTTCGACTGGTACGGCAACCAGCCCGACGCGGTGTGGCCGTGGGCCCACGACCTGCTCGCCGGCGCCACGCCCGCAATCGTCGGTACCGCCAGCACCGGGATCAACATCGAGAAGGTCGCGGCCACCAATCCGGACCTGATCGTCGGCACCTACTCCGGCATCACGCAGAGCGAGTACGACAAGCTCAGTGCCCTCGCGCCCACCGTCGCGCAGCCCGCGGACTACGCCGACTACGGCGTGCCGTGGCAGGACCAGACCCGGATCATCGGCAAGGCGCTGGGCCGCTCGGACAAGGCCGAGGAACTGGTCACTGGGGTGCAGGACAAGTTCACCTCCGTCGCGGCCGCGAACCCGTCGTTCAAGGGCAAGACCGTCATCGTCGGCGCGCTCAAGGGCCCCGGCCAGTTCGGTGTCTACGGCCCGGAGGACCCGAAGGTCCGCTTCTTCACCGAGCTCGGCTTCGTGAACCCGCCGGTCACCCAGCAGATCACCACCACCAACTTCGCGCCGATCAGTACCGAGCAGCTCTCACTGGCCGACGCGGACCTGCTCGTCTGGTACGCGGGCGGCGGATACGGCGACAAGCTGCGCGCCGAGCTGGCGGCGACGCCGGTCTACCAGGAACTGGAGGTCGTCAAGGACGGCCGCGCCATCATCCTCGAGGACGAGGCCGCCGAGGCGATGACCTGGAGCACGGTGCTGTCGTTGCCGTACGCGCTCGACCAGATCCCGCCGCGGATCGCGCCGCTGCTCGCCAAGTAGCGACCACGACGCTGGTGTGCCGCTGCCGTCACGGGCGCCGGCACACCAGCATTTCGTCGGCGCCGCGCTGGAACTCGTAGTCGACCGCGGTGACGGTCGTGTCGACGCCGCGGGCGGCGAGTCGGTCGCGGAGCTCGCCCAGGTGCGGGTAGCGGGCCGTGCTGCCCGTCGGCACCAGCGGGAAGACGCGGACCTGGTCGCGGGCCACCCGGACCAGTTCGGCCAGGTAGGCGAGATGGGTGTCGAGGTCGAGGCGGTCGGCGTAACTGAAGAGCAGGTGCGAGGACAGCACCAGGTCGAAGGACCGGTCGCCGAAGGGCAGGGCCGGCAGCGCGGCGTGGACATACGCCTCGGGGCGGTCGACGAAGTCCCGGACGAACGCGTCGGCCGCGGTGAGCCGGTGGCCGAGGTGCTCGTCCGGGGTGGCGAAGAACCGGTCGGAGAAGCCCTCGTGGTGCTCCGCGATGTAGCGGTTGCCGCGCTCGACCTCGGTGCGCACCGAGTCCAGGAGCGACTGCCGGTCCCCGTATGCGCTGTCGCAGGCGGTGGCTCGCGTGCCCGACTCGTGCGCGGTCGCGGTGAATGACGACGCCCCGGCGGGGCAGTCGAGCACCGTGCCGGACAGGTCGTCGCCGTCCAGTGCGAACATCGCCACGTACTCCTCGAACGAGCGGGACGTCACCAGCGTGGCGCCGATGCTCGGAACGCTCACGGCACCAGCACCACCTTGCCGACGTTGCGACGCTCGGTGAGGATGCGGTGTGCCTCGGCCGCCCGGTCGAAGGGGACCACGTCGGAGACCACCGGCGCGACGGTGCCGTCGTCGATCAGGGCCCGCAGCGGGGTGATCCACGGCTCGAGGGTGCCGCGGTCGTCCCACAGCCGCAGCATGTTCAGCCCGATCACCGCCTTGGACTCGGTCATCTGGTCCATGGCGTTGAACCCACGGATCATGTTCAGCGCCTGGGGCAGGGCCTTGAGCAGATTGCGCTTGTCGCCGGATACCACCGAACTGGCGCCGAACGCGACCAGTCGTCCGCCCGGCCGCAGCAGTCGGTAGCTGCGGCGCAGCGACGCGCCGCCGAGCGCGTCCATCACCACGTCCATCGGCGGAAGATTCTTCTCCCAGCCCCGCTTTCGGTAGTCCAGGGCCACCTCGACGCCGAAACCCCGGATGGCGTCGTGCTTTCCGGGTGACGAGGTGCCGTACACCTGCGCGCCGTGTCGGGCGGCGATCTGTGTGGCCGCGATGCCGACGCCGCCCGCGGCCGCGTGGATCAGCACCCGCTCGCCGGCCTGCAGGTTGCCGTAGCCGATCAGGCCGGCCCACGCGGTCGCGTAGTTGACCGGGATGGCCGCGCCCTGCTCGAAGCTCAGCGAGGTCGGCAGCGGCACCGCGTCCTGCTGCCGAACGCAGACCTCCTCGGCGTAGCCGCCGAACCGGGTGCCGGCGAAGACGCGGTCGCCGACGGCGAAATCGGTGACGTCCGAAGCGATCTCGGTGACGACGCCCGACACCTCGTAACCGACGACGCTGGGCAGGGGAGGGGCGTCGGCGTACAGCCCAAGTCGGGCCATCACGTCGGCGAAGTTGACCCCGGCAGCACGGACCTCGATGCGCAGACCGCCGGGCGCGAGCGTCGGGGACGGTCGTTGCTGGACCCGGAGGACGTCGGCCTCGCCGTGCCGGGTGATCACCACTGCGCGCATGTTGTGGAGGGTAGCGCTGCGCGGCCGTCGCGGCGGGTCATCGGCGGCACTCCCACCCGACGGCGGAACCACACGCGCGGCTAGACGGAGATCGACGGCCTACGCCCGGACCACGGCACCGCCTGCTCGAACTGCGCCGCCACCTGAAGCAGCAGGTCCTCCCGGCCGTGGGCGGCCACCAACTGCACCCCGACCGGCAGGCCCTCGCGGCTCTGCCCGAGCGGCAGACTGACCGCCGGGTTCCCCGAGACGTTGAACGCCGCGGTGAACGGCCCCACCTCGAAGATCCGCCGGATCCAGGATCGTGCCGACTGCCCGGGGGCGTCGTCGTCGTAGTCGAGCGTGCCGTGCGGCGGCGGCAGTTGCCCGATGGTCGGCGTCACCAGCAGGTCGTAGCCGGTGAGGAACAGTCCGACGGCACGGGTCACCCGGTGCTGGGCGTCGAGCGCGGCCATCACCTCGAGCGCGGTGAACCCCTGCGTCTCGGACAAGACCCGCCGGGACGTGGCCTCGAGCAGGTTCGGGTCCGGCCGGTGCGGCGCTCGCAGGATCGCGGCCCCGGTCGAGACCACCACCAGCATCGCCGCCTCCACCACGTCCTCGGCGGTCAGGTCCGGGCTCGCCGGCGTCACCGTGTGCCCGATCCATTCCAGCACCTGCGCCGCGGCGACCGTGGCGTCGCGCACCTGCGGGTCCACCGGGACCCCGGACCAGGCGTCGGTGGTCACGGCCACCCGCAGCCGACCGGGGTCCGCGCGGATCGACTCCGCGTACGGGAGCGCCGGTGGGGCCGCCGCGTACTTCTCGCCGACGATCGGCCCCGAGACGGCATCGAGGAGGTGGGCGGCGTCCCGGACCGTCCGGGTGAGGCCGAACTCGGCGATCTGCCCGAACCCGGCTTCCCCGACGAGCGGACCGGACGGGGTGCGCCCGCGCCCCGGCTTCAGGCCGACCAGCCCGCAGCACGACGCCGGCACCCGAATGGACCCGCCCGCGTCGTTGGCGTGCGCGAGCGGTACCGCCCCGGCGGCGACCAGCGCGGCCGCCCCGCCGCTCGACCCGCCCACTCCGCGGCGGAGGTCCCACGGGTTGCGGGTCGGCCCGTACCGCCGGGACTCGGTCGCGAAGTTCAGCCCGAACTCCGGTGCGGTGCTCTGGCCCAGCGTCACCAGTCCCGCCGCCCGGAACCGGGTCATCAGTTCGTGGTCGACGCCCGCGACCGCGCCGCGGAGGGCGCGGCTGCCGAGGGTGAACGGCACCCCGCGGGCCATCGGGCCGCTGTCCTTGACGACCAGCGGCACACCCGCCAGCGGGCCGTCGGGGTCGGCGGTCAGCGCCGGCTCGAACAGCGGCAGCGTCAGCGCGTTCAGGTCCGGGTTCACCGAGTCCAGAGCCCGCCGGGCCGCAGCCTCGACCTCGGCGGCGCTCACCTCGCCGGCGGCGATCAGGGCGCGCAGCCCGACCGCGTCGTGGTCGGCGTACTCGGCTGGTTCCATGGCCGGTCAGTCTGGTCGCCGGTGCCGGTCGACGCCACCGGTTTTCCGTGGGGGCGCCGCGGGACCGTGTCCGAGGTGGTGGAGCGGGTGCATCCGGCGGAGCCGCACCGGTGCCCGAGCGCCGTCGGCACCCTGCCCTCGGCGCGGGGCGCGCGCCACGGCAGGGCGTCGATGAACTCGCGGCTCGAGCGCTGTGACCGCGAGCACGTCTCCGCCTGCCTGGAGTCGGGCAAACAGGAGAATGTGCCCTACTACCAGCGCTTCGGCCTCGGTGTGACCGACGAGATCGTGCTCCCGGGCGGCGGTCCGGCGCTGTGGACCATGGGGCGGGCGGCGCGGTAGCCGCGTTCTCTAGAATCACTGGGTGACCAGTGCCGCGCCGCAAGACCCCAAGACCGCCGCCGACGCCCTCCCCAAGAGCTGGGACCCCAGCACGGTGGAGCAGGAGCTGTACGAGGGCTGGGTGGCGGCCGGGTACTTCACCCCGGACCCTGCCAGCGACAAGCCCGGCTACTCGATCGTGCTGCCGCCCCCGAACGTCACGGGCAGCCTGCACATGGGCCACGCCCTCGACCACACCCTGATGGACGTGCTCTCCCGCCGCAAGCGGATGCAGGGCTTCGAGGTGCTGTGGCTGCCGGGCATGGACCACGCGGGCATCGCCACCCAGAACGTGGTGGAGAAGCAGCTGGCCGCCGAGGGCAAGAAGAAGGAAGACCTCGGCCGCGAGGCGTTCATCGAGCGGGTGTGGGACTGGAAGCGTGAGTCCGGCGGCACCATCGGCGGTCAGATGCGCAGCCTCGGCGACGGCGTGGACTGGAGCCGCGACCGGTTCACCATGGACGACGGTCTCTCCCGCGCCGTCCAGACCATCTTCAAGCGGCTGTACGACGCCGGCCTGATCTACCGCGCCGAGCGGCTGGTCAACTGGTCGCCGGTGCTGCAGACCGCCATCTCCGACATCGAGGTCAAGTTCGAGGACGTCGAGGGCGAACTGGTCTCGCTTCGCTACGGCTCCCTGAACGACGACGAGCCGCACGTCATCGTCGCCACCACGCGTGTGGAGACGATGCTGGGCGACACCGCGGTCGCCGTGCACCCCGAGGACGAGCGCTACAAGCACCTGCTCGGCACCACGCTCGAGCACCCGATCACCGGCCGCCAGATTCCGATCGTCGCCGACGACTACGTCGACCCCGAGTTCGGCACCGGCGCCGTGAAGATCACCCCCGCGCACGACCCCAACGACTTCGAGATGGGCATGCGGCACAACCTGCCGATGCCGACCATCATGGACAAGACCGGCAGGATCGCCGACACCGGAACGCAGTTCGACGGCATGGACCGGTTCGAGGCGCGGGTCAAGGTCCGCGAGGCGCTGGCCGAGCAGGGCCGCGTCGTCGCCGAGAAGCGTCCGTACCTGCACAGCGTCGGGCACTCCGAGCGCAGCGGTGAGTCCATCGAGCCGCGGCTGTCGCTGCAGTGGTGGGTCAAGGTGGACACCCTCGCCAAGGCCGCCGGTGACGCGGTCCGCAACGGCGACACCACGATTCACCCCGCCAGCCTGGAGCCGCGCTGGTTCGGCTGGGTCGACAACATGCACGACTGGTGCATCTCGCGTCAGCTGTGGTGGGGCCACCGCATCCCGATCTGGTACGGCCCGGACGGCGAGGTCCGCTGCGTCGGACCCGACGAGACCGCACCCGAGGGCTGGACGCAGGACCCCGACGTCCTCGACACCTGGTTCTCCTCCGGCCTGTGGCCCTTCTCCACGATGGGCTGGCCGGACAAGACCCCGGAGCTCGAGAAGTTCTATCCCACCAGCGTTCTCGTCACCGGCTACGACATCCTGTTCTTCTGGGTGGCGCGGATGATGATGTTCGGCACCTTCGTCTCGCAGGACGAGGCGATCACCGCCGGCGAGGGCAAGTCCGGGCCGCAGATGCCGTTCAAGGACGTCTTCCTGCACGGCCTGGTCCGCGACGAGTTCGGCAAGAAGATGTCGAAGTCCAAGGGCAACGGCATCGACCCGCTGGACTGGGTGCGCGAATTCGGTGCCGACGCACTGCGATTCACGCTGGCCCGCGGCGCCAACCCGGGCAGCGACCTGTCCGTCGGCGAGGACCACGCGAAGTCCTCGCGCAGCTTCGCCACCAAGCTGTTCAACGCCACCAAGTTCGCGCTGATGAACGGCGCCGCACCGGCCCCGCTGCCGGCCCGCGACGAACTCACCGACGCGGACCGCTGGATCCTCGACCGGCTCGACCAGGTCCGCGCCGACGTCGACGGCGCCTTCGACCGGTACGAGTTCGGCAAGGCCTGCGAGGCGCTGTACCACTTCGCCTGGGACGAGGTCTGCGACTGGTACCTCGAGCTGGCCAAGGTGCAGTTCGCGGGGGACCAGGCCGAGGCCACCCGCGCGGTGCTCGGCAACGTGCTGGACGCGCTGCTGCGGATGCTGCACCCGGTCATGCCGTTCGTCACCGAGAGCCTGTGGAAGGTGCTCGCCGGCGGCGAGTCCGTCGTCGTCGCGAGCTGGCCGGAGGCGTCCGGCGAGGCCGTCGACGGCGTCGCCGCGCAGCGGATCGCGGACGTGCAGCGCCTCGTCACCGAGATCCGGCGCTTCCGCAGTGACCAGGGCCTGAACCCGGGCCAGAAGGTCGCGGCCCGGCTGACCGGCATCGCCACGGCAGACCTGGACGGACAGCAGTCGTCGGTGGCGTCGCTGGGCAAGCTCACCGAGCCCGCCGACGACTTCACCGCCACAGCTTCACTCGAGGTCCGGCTGAGCGCGGGCACCGTCACCGTCGAGCTCGACACCTCCGGCACCGTCGACCTGGTCGCCGAGCGCAAGCGGCTCGAGAAGGACCTGGCCGCAGCGGAGAAGGAGCTGGCCGGCACCGCCGCGAAGCTCGGCAACGAGGCCTTCCTGGCGAAGGCGCCCGACGCCGTCGTCGACAAGATCCGCGGGCGCCAGAGTTTCGCCACCGAGGAAGTCGCGCGGATCACCGCCCGGCTCGAGGATCTGGGGAAGGCGTGAGCATGCCCGGCTCCGAGTCCGCGGCGGTGGACCTCGTGGAGCTCGCGCAGGTCGAGGCCGAACTCGACAAGCGTTGGCCCGAGACGAAGATCGAGCCGTCGCTCACCCGGATCGCTGCCCTGATGGACCTGCTGGGGTCGCCGCAGCACGGCTACCCGGCGATCCACGTCGCCGGCACCAACGGCAAGACGTCCGTGACCCGGATGATCGACGCGCTGCTCACCCGGATGCATCGGCGGGTGGGCCGGACCACCAGCCCGCACCTGCAGATCGCCACCGAGCGCATCAGCATCGACGGCAAGCCCATCTCGCCGCGGCTCTATGTCGACACCTACCGGGAGCTCGAGCCGTACATCGGCATGGTCGACGCCCAGTCGCAGGCGGCGGGCGGGCCGGCGATGAGCAAGTTCGAGGTGCTCACCGCGATGGCGTTCGCGGCCTTCGCCGAAGCCCCGGTTGACGTCGCCGTCATCGAGGTCGGGCTCGGCGGGAAGTGGGACGCCACCAACGTGATCGACGGTCAGGTCGCGGTGATCACCCCGATCAGCCTCGACCACGTCGAGTTCCTCGGCAGCGACCTCGCCGGCATCGCGGCGGAGAAGGCCGGGATCATCAAGAAGGCGCCGGAGTCGCTGGTGCCCCGCGACACCGTTGCGATCCTCGCCGAGCAGACCCCGGAGGTCGCGGAGGTGCTGCTGCGGCGCGCGGTCGAGGCCGATGCCGCGGTGGCGCGCGAGAACTCGGAGTTCCGGGTGCTCGCCCGCCGGATCGCGGTCGGCGGCCAGCAGCTCGAACTGCAGGGCCTCGGCGGCGTGTACACCGACATCTTCCTGCCCATGCACGGCGAGCACCAGGCCCGCAACGCCGCGCTGGCGCTGGCCGCGGTGGAGGCGTTCTTCGGGGCGGGTGCGGATCGCCAGCTCGACGTCGACGCGGTCCGGGAAGGCTTTGCCTCCCTGACGAATCCGGGTCGACTCGAGCGTGTCCGCAGCGCACCGACGGTGTTCCTCGACGCCGCGCACAACCCGGACGGCGCTCGCGCGCTGGCCACCGCGCTGGCCGCCGAGTTCGACTTCCGCAAGCTCGTCGGTGTCGTCGCGGTGATGGCGGACAAGGACGTCGAGGGTCTGCTGACCGCGTTCGAGCCCGTCTTCGACGAGATCGTCGTCACCCACAACGGCTCGCCGCGCGGGATGGACGTCGAGGAGCTGGCGAACCTCGCGGTCGCGCGGTTCGGCGACGAGCGGGTGGTGGTGGCGTCGACGCTGCCCGACGCGCTCGAGACCGCCATCGAGCTGGCCGAGGAGGTCGCCGAACCCGGTGAGTCCGTCTCCGGCGCCGGCGTCGTGGTCACCGGATCCGTCGTCACCGCGGGCATGGCCCGCACCCTGTTCGGAAAGGAACCGGCGTGAGCACACCTGACAACTCGACCGCACCCGAAGGGGGCGGCGAGGGGCAACCGCACGTCGAGGGACATGCGCCGGCCGAGGGAACGGGCTTCAAGCCGCCGACGAAGGACCCGTGGAAGAGCTTCCGCGGGGTCTGCGCGGGCACGCTGATCCTGGAGGCAATCGTTGTGCTGCTGGCGATCCCGGTGGTCGCGACCGTCGGCGGGGGACTGACCGCGGCCAGCGGCACCTACCTCGTCGTGCTCGCGCTGCTGATGATCCTCGGGGCGGGCGTGCAGGGCCGGTCGTGGGGGATGGCGTTCAACATCGTGCTGCAGGTCGCGCTGGTGGCCGGCTTCGCCGTGCACATCTCGATCGGCGTGATGGGACTGGTGTTCTCGTCGGTCTGGGCGTACCTGCTGTACCTGCGCCGCGACATCCTGGACCGGATGGAACAGGGACTGCTTCCGGGTCAACGGGACTGACGTTCTAGGCTGAGTGTTGTGACTGAGCGGACCCTGGTACTGATTAAGCCCGACGGAGTGGCCCGGCGTTTCGTCGGCGAGATCCTCGGCCGTGTCGAGCGCAAGGGGCTGTCCATCACAGCTCTCGAGCTCAAGACCGCGGACGAGGCGATCGCCGCGACGCACTACGCCGAGCACGAGGGCAGGCCCTTCTACCCGGGACTGCTGGAGTTCATCACCTCCGGGCCGCTCGTCGCCGCGGTGCTCGAGGGCCCGCGGGCGATCGCGGCGTTCCGGCAGCTCGCGGGCGGCACCGACCCGGTCGAGAAGGCCGTCCCCGGTTCCATCCGCGCCGACCTGGCATTGGACGGCCAGCAGAACCTGGTGCACGGCTCCGACTCCGTCGAGTCGGCCGAGCGGGAGATCGCGCTCTGGTTCCCGCACCTGGCCCGCGGCTAGCTTCCTTTTCGTACACCCCCTTCTCGCCCCGTCGGTGACAGCCGGCGGGGCGAACTGGTACCCGCACCCAACCTCGGGTCGTGTCATCCAAACGTCACGGCAGTCACACCGGGACGACCGAGTGGTCAGGCGAGGCGGGCCCCACCGGTGCGCCTTGGCGCGGCCGGTCGTTGCGGTGTGGGATACTGGTATCGGTCGGACTCACATTTGCAACACGCGGGTCCGACCGGATGACACCACGGTTCGATGCCCTCATCGCTGCCACGGTGTGCGGACACCCCGCCCACCACGGCACGCTGGATGATCAGGCGCGCGGATCACGGAGCACCGCCATCCAGCCAGGCGTCGCACGAACTGGCAGTGACCAACGGTTCACTGCCAACCGCGCGGGGCGAGACCAGACAATCCCACGTCCACCGTCGTGGGTACACATAGCAGTGCCCTCGCGTGGCCGCGTCACACCCGGAAAGTCAAGGTGGACGCGCCCGGGGGCCCGAGGAGACTTACGTGGCCGACAAAGCGCCGCTCGAATCACAGACTTCCGCCGCAGCAGATGCGGCACCGACCTTCCCGGACAAGATCCGGGTGCACGCACTGGCGAAACTGCTCGGTGTGACCAGCAAGCAGGTGCTTGCCCAGGTCGCCGAGCTCGGCTCGGAGCTGCGCAGCGCGCAGTCCAGCGTCGATCGTTCGCTCGCCGAGCAGGTTCACGCGGCGCTGAGCGGCGCCGCGGAGACGGCAGCCCCGTCGACCGAGGTCGCGGCGGTCGAGACCCCGGCCGCCGAGGTCGAGGCCCCGGTTGCCGAGGAGCCCAAGGCCAAGGCGCCCAGGCGTCGGGCCTCCCGGGCCAAGGCCGCGAAGGCCGAGGCACCCCAGACCGAGGCGCCCGTTGCCGAGGTCGCGGCCGCCGAGGTTCCCGAGGTTGCGGCCCCCGCGGCCGAGGCCCAGCAAGGACTGTTCACGAACCTCGACAAGCCGCATGCGCACGTGCCGGCCGCAGCCGAGAGCGCGCCTGTGTTCCAGGCGCCGCTGTTCCTGCAGCCCGAGGCGGAGCCCGCCCCGCGTCGACGCCGTGCCCGCCGCGAGGCCGCGGCACCGGACGAGAACGCTCCCATCGAGGTCACCACCGTCGAGCCGTCGACGTCGGTCACCGAGGTCGAGGCCGCGGCGCCGACCGAGGAGGACACCGCCGCAGTCGAGGCCCCCGCGGCTGACACCACCGTGGTCGAGGATCAGCACGCCGCCGAGTCCGACGAGGAGGGCGACGCGCAGAGCCGTCGTCGCCGTCGTGGCCGCCGTGGCCGTGGCCGTGGCCGTGGCGAGCAGGGCGGCGACGAGCAGTCGACGACCGAGGAGGAGTCCGCCGAGGAGGCGACGACCGACGAGCGCACCGAGGTCGCAGCTGCCGAGACCGAGGCAGCTGCCGAGGTCGCGGAGCCGGAGTCCGAGGCAGGCGAGTCGGAGGAGGCCGAGGACGCCGGAGACGGTTCGAGCCGTCGCCGCCGTCGCCGCCGCCGCCGCAAGGGCAGCGGTGAGGGCGCCGAGGCCGGATCCGAGGAGGACGGCGTCGCCACGGTCGTGCACGAGCGCGAGCCGCGTACCAAGGCCCGCGTCAAGGACGAGGTCCAGGGCATTTCCGGCTCCACCCGGCTCGAGGCGAAGCGTCAGCGTCGCCGCGACGGCCGCGATGCCGGCCGTCGTCGGCCGCCGATCCTGACCGAGTCCGAGTTCCTGGCCCGCCGTGAGTCCGTCGACCGGGTGATGGTGGTCCGCGAGAAGACCGGCGCCGGGCACCAGTCCGGGCTGACCCAGGTCGCGGTCCTCGAGGACGGCATCCTCGTCGAGCACTTCGTCACCAGTTCGGCGTCCGCGTCGATGGTCGGCAACGTCTACCTCGGCCGCGTCCAGAACGTGCTGCCCTCCATGGAGGCCGCGTTCATCGACATCGGCCGCGGCCGCAACGGTGTGCTGTACGCCGGCGAGGTCAACTGGGAGGCCGCCGGCCTCGGCGGCAACAGCCGCAAGATCGAGCAGGCGCTGCGTCCGGGCGACCAGGTGCTCGTCCAGGTCAGCAAGGACCCGGTCGGCCACAAGGGTGCCCGCCTGACCACGCAGATCTCGCTGGCCGGCCGCTTCCTCGTGTACGTGCCCGGCGGCAGCTCCACCGGTATCAGCCGCAAGCTGCCCGACACCGAGCGCAAGCGTCTCAAGGAGATCCTGCGCGAGATCGTGCCGCCGGAGGCAGGCGTCATCATCCGCACCGCCTCCGAGGGAGTCAGTGCGGAAGAGCTCGCGCGTGACGTCACCCGGCTGCAGAGCCAGTGGGCGGACATCGAGAAGCAGGCCGCCGACGCGGACAAGAGCAAGTCGAGCAGCCCGAAGGCGCTGTACGAAGAGCCGGACATGCTGGTCAAGGTCGTCCGTGACCTGTTCAACGAGGACTTCGCCAAGATCGTCATCGAGGGCGAGAAGTCCTGGTCGACGGTGCAGAACTACATCGCTGCCGTGGCACCCGACCTGCTGCCGCGGGTCGAGCGCTACTCGCCGTCCGCCGGCGGACCCGACGTGTTCGAGGTCAAGCGGATCGACGAGCAGCTCGCCAAGGCACTCGACCGCAAGGTGTGGCTGCCCTCGGGCGGCACCCTGGTGATCGACCGCACCGAGGCGATGACCGTGGTCGACGTCAACACCGGCAAGTTCACCGGCGCCGGCGGCAACCTCGAGGAGACCGTCACCCGGAACAACCTGGAGGCGGCCGAGGAGATCGTGCGGCAGATGCGCCTGCGCGACATCGGCGGCATGATCGTCGTCGACTTCATCGACATGGTGCTCGAGTCGAACCGGGACCTGGTCCTGCGCCGGCTCACCGAGGCGCTCGGTCGCGACCGGACGCGTCATCAGGTCTCCGAGGTCACCTCGCTCGGCCTGGTCCAGATGACCCGCAAGAAGCTGGGCACGGGGCTGGTCGAGGCGTTCTCCACCACCTGTGAGCACTGCCACGGCCGCGGAATCATCGTTCACGCCGACCCGATCGAGGAGAAGTCCGGCGACGACGGCTCGCGGGCCGCTGCGTCGAAGGGCGAGTCCGGCAGCCGTAAGCGGCGTGGACGCGGCGAGAAGGCGGCCACGCAGCCCGAGGCGCCGGAGGCCAAGAACGGTCACGAGGACGTGCACGACGTGGACGCGACGGTCAAGCGTGCGCATCCGGTCGCGCTGGCGATGGCCTCGCACCACCACGACGACGAGCAGGGCCATGAGGCCGAGCAGGGTCGTGAGGCAGAGCCGAAGGCCGCCGAGGAGGCGGCCGAGGCCGGTGCCTCCGACGTGAAGGTCGACGAGGCGCCCGTGGTGGCAGAGGTCGCAGTGCTCGAGGCCCCGGTTGTCGAGGCCCCGGTTGTCGAGGTCGCGGCTGAGGTCGCCGAGTCCGAGGTTGCCGAGGCGGGGGTCGCCGAGACGCCGGCGGCCGAGGTCGCCGCGCCCACGCGGGGACGTCGTCGTTCGCGGCGGTCCAGCCGGTCCGCTGCGGCCCCGGTGGCCGAGGAGTCGGATGCCGTTGCGGTGCTGGTGGTCCCGACGCCGGAGCCGGTCGCGGCGTCCGTCGTCGAGGCGCCGGTTGTCGCCGAGCCCGTCGTCGAGACGGTCGCCGAGCCGGTTGTCGCGGAGCCCGAGGCCGCCGCACCTGTGAAGTCCGACGGCGAGGTCAAGGCGCCCGCGCGCCGTCCCCGTCGCCGTGCGTCGGCCCGTCCCGCGGGTCCGCCGACGGACGCGTAGGCCGGACGAGTTCGGGGTGGCGGAGCCAGTTTGACCCTGGCCGCCGCCATCCCGTAATCTTGACCGGTCGCTACTCGGCGATACCGCTCGGCTGCGCCCAACAGGGCAGCGGCGGGCGCGCCTGAGGTAGCAAGCACACCAGACCAGTCGCTCGGCTCAAGCCGCGCGAGCACGTTCGAAGAAGCAAGGGGTAGCCCTCCGATGGCAACGTACGCGATCGTCAAGACCGGCGGAAAGCAGTACAAGGTCGCTGTTGGTGACCTCGTCAAGGTCGAGAAGATCGAGGGTGAGCCCGGCACTTCTGTCTCGCTGGCCCCGGTCCTCGTCGTCGACGGATCCGAGCTGACCACCGACGCCGACAAGCTGGCCAAGGTCACGGTCACCGGCGAGGTCGTCGAGCACACCAAGGGTCCGAAGATCCGCATCCACAAGTTCAAGAACAAGACCGGCTACCACAAGCGCCAGGGTCACCGTCAGAAGCTGACGGTCCTCAAGGTCACCGGCATCAAGTAACTAGAAGCTTAAGTACCTAGGAGGGTTCGACATGGCACATAAGAAGGGTGCATCCAGCTCCCGTAACGGTCGCGATTCGAACGCACAGCGACTCGGCGTGAAGCGCTTCGGCGGTCAGTCCGTCAGCGCCGGCGAGATCCTGGTGCGTCAGCGCGGAACCCACTTCCACCCCGGCGTGAACGTCGGACGTGGCGGCGACGACACGCTCTTCGCGCTCTCCGCGGGTGCGGTCGAGTTCGGCACCAAGCGTGGACGCAAGACCGTCAACATCGTTCCGGCCGCGGCAGAGGCCTGATTCTGCTGCGAATATCGCCTCGCGACTGATGTCGCGGAGTGACGCTAAGCTCCCAGTAGGGGCGGGCCAGGGTCTCATACCCAGCCCGCCCCTACTGTTATTTACAGACTGAGGAAGGATCCGGCAGTCATGTCCCGATTCATTGACCGCGTGGTGCTGCACGTCAGCGCCGGAAATGGCGGCAATGGCTGCGCCTCCGTTCACCGCGAGAAGTTCAAGCCGCTAGGCGGACCAGACGGTGGTAACGGAGGCCGTGGCGGTGACGTCGTGCTCGAGGTCGACCCCAACGTGCACACGCTGCTGGACTTCCACTTCCACCCCCACGCCAAGGCCGGCAACGGCAAGCAGGGCGCCGGCAGCAACCGTGAGGGCGCCAACGGCGAGGACCTGATCCTGCGGGTGCCCGAAGGCACCGTCGTGCTGGACAGCGAGGGCAATGTCATCGCCGACCTCATCGGTGCGGGCACCCGGTTCGCCGCCGCGCCCGGCGGCCGTGGTGGGCTCGGCAACGCCGCGCTCTCCTCGCGGGCCCGCAAGGCGCCCGGTTTCGCGCTGCTCGGCGAGGACGGTGTCGAACGCGACCTCGTCCTGGAGCTCAAGTCGGTCGCCGACGTCGGACTGGTCGGCTTCCCGTCCGCGGGCAAGTCGTCGCTGGTGTCCGTGCTCTCGGCCGCCAAGCCGAAGATCGCCGACTACCCGTTCACCACGCTGCGCCCGAACCTGGGCGTGGTGTCCAGCGGCGACACCACCTTCACCATCGCCGACGTCCCCGGCCTGATCCCCGGCGCCAGCGAGGGCCGTGGCCTGGGACTGGACTTCCTGCGGCACATCGAGCGCACCGCGGTGCTCGCCCATGTGGTGGACTGCGCGACCCTCGAGCCCGGCCGCGACCCGGTCTCCGACGTCGATGCCCTCGAGGCGGAGCTGGCGGCGTACAAGCCGGCCCTGTCGGAGGACGTCAGCCTCGGTGACCTCGCCAACCGGCCGCGAATCGTGATCCTCAACAAGGCCGACGTGCCCGAGGCGGCGGAACTGGCCGAGATGGTCACCCCCGACTTCGAGAAGCGTGGTTGGCCGGTCTTCACCATCTCGGCCGTCAGCCGAGATGGCTTGCGCCCGTTGACTTTTGCTCTTGCCAAGATGGTTGCGGACTACCGCGAGGCGCATCCGAAGCCGGAGCCGAAGCGTCAGATCCTCCGTCCGGTGGCGGCCAACCAGGCCGACTTCACCGTGATCGCAGACCCCGAGTCGCCCGGTGGATTCATCGTGCGCGGAATCCGGCCGGAACGCTGGGTTCGTCAGACCGCGTTCGACAACGACGAGGCCGTCGGCTACCTCGCGGACCGGCTTGCCCGGCTCGGCGTGGAGGCCGCGCTGGTCAAGCACGGTGCGCAGCCGGGTTGCTCGGTGACCATCGGGGACGTGAGCTTCGACTGGGAGCCGCAGACCCCGGCGGGCGTCGACCTCACCCGCACCGGCCGCGGCACCGACGCGCGGCTCGACCAGGTGGAGCGCATCGGCGCGTCCGAGCGCAAGCATGCGCACCGGATCCGGCGTGGGCTCGAGGGCCTGGACCCCGAAGAACAGTGACGGCGACCGCGGCCGCCTCGGACACCAGGTCGGCGATCGCCACGGCGCGCAGCATCGTCGTGAAGATCGGTTCGTCGGCGCTGACCAGCCTCGAGGAGGGGCTCGACCACGCGGCACTCGACACCCTCGCGGACGCGATCGAGGCGCGGATGCGCGCCGGCTCCGACGTCGTGGTGGTCTCCTCGGGTGCGGTGGGCGCGGGCATCGCCCCGCTGGGACTGTCCAAGCGGCCGCGGGACCTGGCCACCAAGCAGGCCGCGGCCAGCGTCGGCCAGTTGGCCCTGGCGCATGCCTGGGGGACCTCCTTCGGGCGGTACGGGCGCACGGTCGGGCAGGTGCTGCTCACCGCCGACGACCTGGCTCGACGCACCCAGCATCGCAACGCGCAGCGGACCCTGGACCGGCTGCGGGTGCTGCACGCGGTGGCGATCGTGAACGAGAACGACACCGTGGCGACCACTGAGCTGCGGTTCGGCGACAACGACCGGCTGGCCGCGATGGTCGCGCACCTGGTGCAGGCCGACGCGCTGGTGCTGCTCTCGGACGTCGACGGGCTCTACGACGGTGACCCCCGTCGCGGCGGTGCCACCCTGATCCCGGAGGTGACCAGCCCCGAGGATCTCGACGGCGTGGTCGCGGGCTCCGGGGGAGCGCTCGGCACCGGCGGCATGGCCTCGAAGCTGTCCGCGGCCCGGCTCGCGGCGGACTCGGGGGTGCCGGTGCTGCTCGCCGCCGCCACCGATGCCGCGGCGGCACTGACCACCGCGGGCGTCGGCACGGCCTTCGCGGCACGCCCGAATCGGATGTCGGCGCGCAAGTTCTGGGTGCGGCACGCGGCCGACACCCAGGGCGCGCTCGAGCTGGACGCGGGTGCGGTCCGGGCCGTGGTGGATCGCCGGCGCTCGCTGTTGCCCGCCGGCATCACCGGTGTGGTCGGGCGGTTCCACGGCGGCGACGTGGTGTCGCTGGTCGGTCCGGACGCCGTCCCGGTGGCGCGCGGGGTGGTGGCGTACGACTTTGACGAGCTCGGCGAGATGCTCGGCCGGTCCACCCTGGAGTTGCCGTCGGAGCTGCAGCGTCCGGTCGTGCACGCGGACGATCTGGTGCCGCTCTAGCGGTCAGGGGCTGTCGGCGGCTTGTCCTGCGGGTCGCCGATGACCTTGGGTGGTCCTTCGGGGTGCAGTGCGCCGCCCTCGTTCACCCATTCGGAGATGTCGGCGGCATCCTCGGAGGTGACAGGCTTGCGTCTGCTGAAGAGCGATTTCACCTTGTCGCTGAACTTCGACATGCCTGGAGTCTACGGATGTGCGCCCAGGGCGGTGAGGGTCTGCGAGCACCCGGCATCCAGTTTGACCGTGGCGAATTCGTCGCCGCGGGTGGCGCCCCGGTTCACGATCGCGACCGGTGTGCCGTGCTTGGCCGCGTGCCGGACGAACCGCAGCCCGGACATCACGGTCAGCGACGAGCCGAGTACCAGCACCAGGTCGGCGGCGTCGACCATCGCGTAGGCCGCCGCCACCCGTGGCTTCGGCACGCTCTCGCCGAAGTACACGATGTCGGGTTTGAGGATGCCGCCGCAGCGGTCGCAGTCCACCACCCGGAAGTGCGCGGTCTCCTCGATCACCGCGTCGGCGTCCGGGGCGATCTCGACTCCCGTTGCCGCGGAGACGGATTCGGCGAAGCCGGGGTTGGCCGCGGTGAGCCGCTCGGCCAGCGAGATGCGGGAGACCCGGTGCTCGCAGGTCATGCAGCGCACCTGCGCGTAGCTGCCGTGCAGGTCGACGACCGCGCGGCTGCCGGCCTTGGTGTGCAGCAGGTCCACGTTCTGGGTGAGCACCCCGGTGACCGTCCCGGACCGCTCGAGGGCGGCGAGTGCGCGGTGGCCGGCGTTGGGCACGGTGGCGTCCATGAACCGCCAGCCCAGGTGGTTGCGCGCCCAGTAGTGCCGCCGGAACGCGGCGTCGCCCATGAACTGCTGGTACGTCATCGGGTTCCGCGGCGGCGAGTCCGGGCCGCGGTAGTCGGGAATTCCCGAGTCGGTGGACATGCCGGCGCCGGTCAACGCAACCACCCGCCGGCCGTCCACCAGTGCGGCGAGCCGGGCGAACGCGGTCTCGGGTTCCAGGGCCGAAACGGACATGCCCACCAGGTTAGCCGTGTCCCGGGTGGGCATGCCCGTGCGGTCGCCGGGGCCAAGCTCGCCGCCGAGTTCCCGGGGCCAAGTTCCCGGGCCCGAGGCGTCAGCCCCGGCTCGGCACCTCGACCAGCGGGTACACCCCGTTCTCGTCGTGCACCTCGCGTCCGGTGACCGGGGGGTTGAAGACGCACAGCATCCGCATCTGGGTGACCGGCTCGACCCGGTGCCGCTCGTGGCCGTCGAGCAGGTACATCGAGCCGGGACGCAGCTCGTGGACCTCGCCGTTGTCGAGGTCGGTGAGGATGCCGTCGCCCTCGATCAGCCAGACCGCCTCGACGTGGTTGGCGTAGTGGAACTCGTTGACCGAGCCGGCGCGGATGGTGGTCTCGTGGAACGAGAATCCCACGCCGTCCCCGCCGAGGACGATGCGCTTGCTGCGCCAGTTGCCGTCGGCGCTGGTGACGTCCCGGTCGGTGCCGGTGATCTCTTCGGTGGTGCGCACGATCATGGGGTTGCTCCTTCGCGGTTCAGGCGCAGACCTTGGCGGTGGCCTCGGCGAGAATGCTCAGTCCGTGGTCGAGCTCGGCGTCGGTGACGGTCAGCGGCGGCAGCAGCTTGACCACCTCGTCGGACGGCCCGGAGGTCTCGGCGAGCAGGCCCTCGTCGTAGGCGAGCCCGCAGACCTTGACCGCGTGCCCGGGGTCGTCGAAGACCAGGCCCTGCACCATGCCACGCCCGCGGGTGGACACCCCGGCGAAGCGGTCCGACAGGTTCGCGAAGATCTCGTGGATGCGCTTGCCCTTGGCGGCGGTCGAGCGGCTGAGCGCGTCGTCGGACCAGTAGTGGTCGAGCGCGGCGGTCGCCGTGACGAAAGCGGGGTTGTTGCCGCGGAAGGTGCCGTTGTGCTCGCCCGGGGCCCAGAGGTCGAGTTCGGGCCGCATCAGGGTCAGCGCCATCGGCAGGCCGTAGCCGCCGATCGACTTCGACAGCGTCACGATGTCGGGGGTGATGCCGGCGACCTCGAACGAGAAGAACGGGCCGGTGCGGCCGCAGCCCATCTGCACGTCGTCGACGATCAGCAGGATTCCGCGGCTCGAGCACAGGTCGGCGAGCGCCCGCAGCCACTCGGGCCGGGCCACGTTGACGCCACCCTCGCCCTGGACCGTCTCGACGATCACGGCGGCGGGTCGGTTGAGTCCGCTCCCGGCGTCGTCGAGGACCCGCTCGAACCAGTGGAAGTCCTCGGTGACGCCGTTGAAGTAGTTGTCGAACGGCATCGGGGTGGCGTGGACCAGCGGGACGCCGGCCCCGGCCCGCTTCATCGAGTTGCCGGTGACCGAGAGCGACCCGAGGGTCATTCCGTGAAAGGCATTGGTGAAGTTGATGATCGACTCGCGGCCGGTGACCTTACGGGCCAGCTTGAGGGCAGCCTCGACGGCGTTGGTGCCGGTGGGGCCGGGGAACTGGACCTTGTAGTCCAGGCCCCGGGGTTCGAGGATGTTGCGCCGGAAGGTCTCGAGGAACCGGCGCTTGGCGACGGTGTTCATGTCGAGGCCGTGGGTGATTCCGTCGCCGATCAGGTAGTCGAGCAGCGCCTCCTTCATCACCGGGTTGTTGTGTCCGTAGTTCAGTGCGCCTGCGCCTGCAAAGAAGTCGAGGTAGTCGCGGCCGTCCTCGGAACGGATCCAGGATCCGGAGGCGGAGCTGAAGACCGCCGGCCACGACCTGCTGTAGCTGCGGACCTCGGACTCCAGGCTGGCGAAGATGTTGGTCTCTTCGAGGGTGTTCACTGCTCTCCTCTGTTGCTGTCGTCGCCGATGACGTAAAGCTCTTCGGGTTCGTGCTGGTCGGGAAAGTCGTTGGAGTCGAACAATTTACGGGTTGAGATGCTGGTGTACCGACTACGCGCGACCGAGGCGAAGAGTGCCTGCGATCCGGTGTTGTCGGGACTGATCGTCGTCTCCAGCGTTGAGACACCTTGGTGTGCAAGGTGATCGAGAAGGAAGTTCAGCATCGCGGAGGCGACGCCCCGGCCGCGCAGGGCGTCGTCGACGGCAACCTGCCACACGAAGACGGTCGTCGGGTCCGTCGGCCGGACGAATCCGGTGACGAAGCCCCCGACCCGACCGTCGTGCTCGGCCACCACGGAGGTTTCCGCAAAGTCCCTGCACCACAGCAGGTAGGAGTAGCTCGAGTTCAGGTCGAGGACGTCGGTGTCGCGGGCGATCTCCCACAGCCGGGCCGCGTCGGAGACTGCGGGCCGGCGCAGGGTCGGCGTGTCGTTCGGGCTCGTCGCGCCGGGGTGTTCCGGGCGCACCGCTCCGGGTTGGTCTGGGCGCACCGCGCCGTGCTCGTCGGGGCGCTTTGCGCCGTGTCGTTGTCGGGTCCCCGTGGGGGGAAATGAAATTGGGGTCGCACTTTCTGTAACGGGCGTCATTGGTCAAACGAACGTAACAATGGGCCCAACGGATTTCAGCTTCCTGCCGCCGGGCCCACCCGAGAACCCGGCGTCGGCACTGGTGAGCGCAGCAGTGTGAGCCTGGTCACATCGGCGTGCTCAGTTGACGCTCGCCAGGGCAAACGGCAGGACCGCCGGAGCGCCCGCGGCACGCAGTTCTCGCGCCGCCATCGTCAATGTCCAGCCGGTGTCGGTGAGGTCGTCGAGCAGCAGCACCGGGCCGTCCAGATGGCCTAGGTCCGGTGCCAGCCACGCCCCGGCGAGGCCCGCCACCCGGTAGGCGGAATTGGCCGCGGACACCGGGGGATGGCCCGGCGTCCGGGCGAGCGAGCCCAGGTCGGTGAGCCGTCCCACCTCGGCCAGTCGGCGGGCGAGCGAGCCCACCAGCTGCGGACGGGTTGCGGACTCCATGGCCAGCACCGACGTGGGCCGCTGGTCCCAGTCCCAGGCGGCGAGGACCTTGACGCACGCGTCGACCACCGCGTCCGGGACCGGTCCGTCGGGTCCGTCGAACAGCGCCCGCAGTCGCTGGCCCCAGCCGAGGTCGGTGAGGCGGCCGAGCACCCGACCCGGCTGCGGACCGTCGGTGATCTTGCCGGACAGCGATACCCCGAGCTTGGCGAGACCGGTCGGCCACTGCTTGCGCGGCAGCAGGTCGACGCCCGGGCGGTCCAGTCGGGCGCGGGCCTGCGAGAGTGCCTGCTCGTCGACGTCGGCGGTGAGGGTGGGACCGGCGCAGTTGTCGCACCGCCCGCACGGCTGCGGTTCCGCGGTGAGGCCCGGGTCGTCGAGTTGGCGGCGCAGGAACTCCATCCGGCACATGGTGGTGCGCTGGTAGTCGACCATGGCCTGCTGCTCGGACGCACGGGCCTGTTCGAGCCGCTCGTAGCGCGGCGCGTCGTACTCCCACGGCTGACCGGTGCCGACCCAGCCGCCGCGGACCCGGCGGACCGCGCCGTCCACGTCGAGGACCTTGAGCACCATCTCGAGCCGGGACCGGTTGAGCTCCACCTGCGGCTCGAGTGCCTGCGTGGACTGCGGCCGCTCGGTGTCGAGCACCTCGATCACCCGGCGCACCACGTGCTCGCGCGGGAACGCGACGCTGGCGAAGTAGCTCCAGATCTGCCGGTCCTCGTGGCCGGGGAGCAGCACCACCTCCGCGCTGTCCGTGGAGCGGCCGGCGCGACCGACCTGCTGGTAGTAGGAGATCGGCGAGGACGGCGCGCCGAGGTGCACCACGAACCCCAGGTCCGGCTTGTCGAAGCCCATGCCGAGTGCGGAGGTCGCGACGAGCGCCTTGACCCGGTTGCCGAGCAGGTCGGCCTCGAGCGACTCGCGCTCGGCGGGATCGGTTTGCCCGGTGTACGCGGCGACGGCGTGCCCCTGGTCGGAGAGCAGGCCGGCCAGGTCTCGTGCGGCGGACACCGTGAGGGTGTAGATGATGCCCGAGCCGGGCAGCCGGTTCAGTTGCTGGCCGAGCCACGCCGCGCGCTTGGTGGCCTCGTCGATCTGGACCACGGACATCCGCAGCGACTCGCGTTCGAGACCGCCGCGCAGCACCAGCGTCTCGGCGCCCCCGACCCCGAGCTGGGCGGAGACGTCCGCGACCACCCGGTCGTTCGCCGTCGCGGTCGTCGCCAGCACCGGGATGCCCTCGCCGAGCTCGCCGATCAGCGTCCGGATCCGGCGGTAGTCGGGACGGAAGTCGTGGCCCCAGTCGGAGACGCAGTGCGCCTCGTCGACCACCACGAGGCCGGCGTCGGCGGCGAGCGAGGGCAGCACCTGGTCGCGAAAGTCGGGGTTGTTCAGTCGCTCGGGGCTGACCAGCAGCACGTCGACGTCGCCGTCGGCGATCTGGCGGTGGATCTCGTCCCACTCCGTGACGTTGCCGGAGTTGATGGTCGCCGCGCGGACCCCGGCCCGCTCCGCCGAGGACACCTGGTTGCGCATCAGTGCGAGCAGCGGCGAGACGATCACGGTCGGTCCGTGCCCGCGGGCGCGTAGCAGCTTGGCTGCGATGAAGTAGACGGCGGACTTGCCCCAGCCGGTCCGCTGGACCACCAGTGCGCGCCGGCGCTGGACGACCAGCGCCTCGATCGCCGTCCACTGGTCCTCCCGCAGGCGGGCCTCGGGTCCGGCGAGTTCACGCAGCAGGCCCTCGGCCTCGGCGCGCAGGTCCGCGCCGGTGGTGGGGTCGGCGGTGGTGGTGTTCGCGCTCATGACTGCCATCATGCCCGTCCGCACCGACATCGAACCCGTTGTGAGGATCCGCTGTGGCGGGCCTGACAGCGGCCATCCGTCTCCGCCGAGTGGAGATCGACATGGGCGATCTCGATCCCGCCGTCTCGCAGGTGCTGTCCGGGTTCGCGGAGGCCGCCGCCGACCTCGAGTCGCTGTACCGGTACCTGCATGCACATCCCGAGCTGTCCCATCAGGAACATGCGACCGCTGCCATCGTGGCCGAGCGGCTCGCGGCATCGGGCTACCAGGCGTTCCTGTGCCCGGGCACGGCGATGGCGGCCGCGCAGAGCCTGCAGGTGCGGATGTTCGGCCACGGCGGCCACGGTTCGATGCCGGACCAGTGCGTGGACCCGGTGGAGATGGGCGCCGCGACGGTGATGCGGCTGCAGACCCTGGTGTCGCGGGAGATCTCGCCGGCCTCACCCGCGGTGGTGACGGTCGGGGCGTTCCGGGCGGGGGACCAAGGAGAACGTGATCCCTGACGAAGCTGTGCTGAAGATCGATACCCGCTCGTTCGAGACACACGTCGCGGGGCGGCTCGTCGAGGGCATCAGCCGGATCGCGAACGCGGAGTCGGTCGCGTCCCGGGCGCCGCGACCGCCCGAGATCACCGAACTCAACAGCTTCCCGTTGACCGTCAACGACGCGCAGCGGTCGAGTCGGACGGTCGCGGCACTCGGTGCGGCGCTCGGGGCGGACAAGGTGTTCGAGATCGGTCCGGTCTCCGGCAGCGAGGACGTCGGGGACCTGGCCACCGCGATCGAGGTGCCGTTGGTCTACTGGTTCATCGGCGGGTTCGAGGTGGGCGGGGGAGACTGCGCGGACGCGCAGCAGCCGTTGCCCTCGAACCATTCGCCGAAGTTCGCGCCGGTGATCCGGCCGACGCTGGACACGGGTGTCGCGGCGCTGGTGGCGGCGGCGGTGGAGTGGCTCGACTGAGGGGGCGCGCGCTCTGAATGCCTATGCGGCGCCGGGTTTTCGGGGGTCGTCGTCGTTTCCCGGTGCGCCGTCGCCGCCGTCGCTGTCACGGAGCAGGTACTCCATCGGGTGGTGGTAGTGGTTCAGCCGCCCGGCGCGGGTGGGGTCGATGTGTGTCGGGGGATGCCACAGGGTCCGGCCCGGGAACCGGTGGTCGGGTCCGGTGCGGGTGGTCGCCCACTGGTCCGGGCGGGGTCCGACGAGGGCGTGGTGGGTCTCGCAGCCGAAGGTCAGGTCGTCGGCGTTGGTGTCGCCGCCGTCGGCCCAGTCGTTGACGTGGTGGGTTTGCGACCAGTAGCCGGGACTGCTGCAGCCGGGGAAGGTGCAGCCGCGGTCCTTGGCGTAGAGCACGATTCGCTGGTCGGTGGTGCCGAGGCGTTTGCTGCGGCCGAGGTAGAGGGGTCGGCCGTCGTCGTCGAAGATCGCGAGGTAGTGGCGGGCGCCGCGGGCGGCCATGCAGATCATCTCGGACATGGGGACGAGGGTGCCGCCGCCGGTGACGGCGTGGCCGGTCGATTCCTGGAGGTCGCGGGCGGTCATGGTGGCGACGACGGTGACGGGGACGCCGCGGTGTCGGCCGAGTTCGCCGGAGGCGAGGACGGAGCGCAGGACGGCCTTGAGGGCGTCGTGTTGGCGTTGGCCCTGGGTGCGGTGGTCGCGGGCGGCGGCGCTGGGGGTGGGTTGGGTGTCCGCGGGTTCTGTTGCTGGGAAGCTGCTTTCGGGTACCCCGGACGAGGTGTGTGGTTCGCTGCCCGGCTGCGTCTCGTCCCGCCCCTCCCCCTCGGGGTTGCACATACCCGGCTTGGCGAGCTTGGCCATGATCGCCTCGAGATAGGCGCGGCCCTCCGGGTCCGTGCAGAACGAACCCGTGGTCATCTTGTCCCGGCCCTGCGGTCCCATCCGGAAGAACCGCTTGCGGGCCCGGTCCGTCTCGTCGTCGAGGGTCCCGTCCGGATCGAGGACCGACGCGAGCCGGCGGGCCACCGCACGCAGTTCGTCGGGCCGCAGGATCAGCGCCTGCCCGGCCAACTGGGCCTCGGCCTGCTGCCGGGTGCCGGCGTCGACGGCGGCGGGCAGTTGGTGCAGGAACTCGCGGATCACGTCCACGTGCGCGGGGTCGAGGTCGCCGTGGTGTGCGGCGGCGGCGGTCGCGGCGAGCTTCGGTTCCAGGGGCTGCCCGCCGAGGGTGGTGGCGGCGCCGAGTTCGGTCGCCGCGTGGATCCTTTCCCCGGCCTTGGCGGGGCTGATGCGCAGGGTGTCCGCCAGCAGCTCCCGCACCGTGGTGCCGCCGAACTCGTCGGCGGCGCGTTGTTCGAGGAGCTGGTTGACCAGTGTGTGGCCGAGGGCGGGGACGGTGCGGGCGATGCGTTCGAGTCGCACCAGCAGGGCGAGTCGGTCCCGGTTGGAGACGGCGGCGGTGTCGAGTCCGCGCAGCGACTGCATGCCGGTCTCGACGGTGCGGAGGGCGGCGGCGAGCGGGGCGTTGTCGATGCCATGCTCGTCTGCGTGGTCGTGAACTGCGGTCATCGTTGTCACCCCCCCCGGGCCCCGATTCGACGTTCTGTTCGAAGTGTAGCGAGGGGGTGCGACAAGTCCTGGGACCGAGTGAACCCGCAGATTACGGGCCACTGTCGGGATGTGGCGGTTGGCAGACGCATTCGGGAACGCCCGGATGTGTTCCACGGTCAGGAGTCGGGTCCAGATCGCGGCGCGCGTCGATGCGGCCACGTCACCGCGTGGCCGCATCGACGACTGGTCCGGTGCAGTTTGCCCCTGCGCCCTCAGCCCTCCTCGTACAACGCGTCGAAGTGGGCGCGGAAGTTCTCGCCCACCACCTTCCGCTTGATCTTCAGCGTCGGCGTCAGCTCCCCGGTCTCCTGCGCGAGGTCGCGGTCGGCGATGACGAACTTCTTCACCCGCTCCGGCGTCGCGAGCTTGGCGTTGGCCGCGTCGACGGCCTGCTGGACCATCCCGACCATCTCCGGGTGCCGGGACAGTTCGGCGATCGAGTCCGGCAGACCCTGCGCCTGCGCCCACGGCAGCACCGTCTCGGGATCCAGCGTCACCAGCACGACGGGGTAGGGCCGGCGGTCGCCGTGCATCACTGCCTGGCTGATCCAGGGCGAGCGCTTGAGGTCGTTCTCCAGGTTCGCCGGGGTGAGGTTCTTCCCGCCGGAGGTGACGATGATGTCCTTCTTACGCCCGATGATCGAGACGTACCCGTCCTCGTCGATGCTCGCGAGGTCGCCGGTGCGCAGCCAGCCGTCCTCCACGGCGCCGAACGAGGCGTCCTCCATCTTGTAGTAGCCCTGAAAGATGTTGCCGCCGCGCAGAAGCAGTTCGCCGTCCTCGTCGACGCGCGCCTCGAGGCCCGGCACCGGCCGGCCCACGGTGCCGAAGCGGTGGTTGAGCACGGTGTTGACGGTCGCGCCGGTCGAGGTCTCGGTCATCCCGAACCCCTCCATCACCGGAACCCCGCAGCCGTAGAAGAACTCCAGAATCTCCTTCGCGATGGGAGCCGCGCCGGTGGTGGCGAGCTTCAGGTTGCCGCCGAACAACGCACGCACGCCCTGGAACAGGGCGGCCTCGGCGGCGTCGAATGGCTGCTGCAGTTCCGCCGGGACGGGCTCGCCGCGCGCCTGTAGGTCGCGCACCCGGACCCCGACCGCCGCGGCGGCCAGCATCCGCTCGCGCTCGTCAGCCGGCTTGGACCCCACCGCCAGGGTGTAGATCTTCTCGAACACCCGGGGCACCGAGGGCAGGTGGGTCGGACGGGTCGCCATCACCTCCGGCACGATCCTGGTGGTGTCGCCACCCCAGTACGCGATGACGCCACCGCGGTCGAAGGTGAGCAACTGGAACAGCAGCGCGAACGCGTGCGCCAGCGGCAGGAACAGGTACGCGACCATGTCGGTCTCGGGGTCCGGGTTGTCCCGCGCGTCGAGCGCGGTGTTCGCCTCCATGATCGCGCGGTAGTTGCCGTGCGAGAGGACACAGCCCTTCGGCGGCCCGGTGGTCCCGGAGGTGTACATGAACACGTACGGATCGGACGGGGCCACGGCCGCGGCCCGCCGTCGCAGCTCCTCGGCGTCGAGTTCCCTTCCCCGGCGACGTATTTCGGATGCAGTGATGGCGCCCTCCGCCTCGCCGTCGAGGATCACCACCCATTCCAACGCCGGCAACCGGTCGCGGACGGCGGCGATCTTCGCCACCTGCGCGGCGTCCTCGCAGATGATCGCGCGGGCCTCCGAGTTGCCGACCACCCATGCGCACTCGTCCGCGGAGTTGGTCGGGTAGACCGACACGTGCACGGCGCCGGCGGCGACGATGGCGAGGTGCGCGACCGACCAGTCCGGACGGGTAGTGCCCAGCACCGCCACCCGGTCGCCCACCTCGAGCCCCAGGTCGATCAGCCCGGCGCCGAACTCCGTGACCCGCTCGGCGAGCTCGCGGTAGCTGATCTCGTCCCACTGGTCGGGCGTGCTCTGGAACCGCGCGGCGGGCCGGTCACCGTAAGCCTCGGCGGCGCGAAAAGCAAGGTCTGCGAGCGTCTTTCCTGCGATCGTCTGGTACATCGGTCAGGTGCTCCCGTCGTCCCGGTGCGACCACCTGCTGCCGGTGGGCCGCGTAGTGGGGATGCTAACTCCGCGCCGCTCCCAACGGCCGTATTCCGGGGTGTCCCGTGCCCCGGCGGGAACCGACGAGAAGTGGTTCTGCCCTGGCGCAGCCACGCCGGGTGGTCGCATACTGGGACCATGAAGGCAGCAGTTGGGGACAAACTTCATGTGCACAGCGCGACCACCGGCAGACCCGAGCAGGTCGGCGAGGTGACCGAGGTCCACGGTGCCGACGGCGCGCCGCCGTATCAAGTGCGTTTCGACGACGGCCACGAGGCATTGATGTTCCCCGGCGTGGATTGCAGCGTGGAGCACGCCGCAAACTGATCCCACGCCGGCTCCGGGTTGTCGAGTCCGGCCGGCATGTGCGTGAGGCAGCGGAGTCAGGTCGCTTCGAGTGCTGCGTCGACCTCGGCTCTCGTCGGTGCGGTGTCCGCGCCGTGCCGGGTGGTGGCCAGCGCACCGGCGGCGACCGCACGGCGGACGGCGACGGCGGGGCCCAGTCGCCATGAGGAAGCCAGTTCCCCGGTGAAGGCGTCGCCGGCGCCGGTGGTGTCGAGCACCTCCACGGCCGGCGGATCGGCGTGCACGTGCGCGCCGCCGGGTCCGTGGTGCGACGCGCCCCGGCCGCCGAAGGTGGTGACCAGGTGCGGCACCCGGCCGAGGACGGCGTCGCCGAGCTGATCGGCCTCCGTCTCGTTGACCACCAGCACGTCCACACAGTCGAGCAGTTCCGCCGGGAGCGGCTGCGCGGGGGACGGGTTGAGGATCACGGTGACGGCGTGCTCGTGGGCGTGGCGGCAGGCGGCGACGACCGTCGGCAGGGGCAGTTCCAGTTGGCACAGCAGTAGGTCGGCCGCCGCGATCGCGTCGAGCTCGCCGGCGTCGAGTCCGGTCATCGTGGCGTTCGCGCCGCCGACCACGACGATGCTGTTCTCCCCGTGGGCGTCGACGGTGATCAGGGCGACGCCGCTGGGCCCACGGGTCTCCCGCAGCAGCCGTGCGTCGACCTCCGCGTCGACGAGGTGCTGACGCAGTTGCAGGGCGAAGGTGTCGTCGCCGACCGCGCCGAGGAAGCTCACCGCCGCGCCCGCGCGGGCGGCGGCGACTGCCTGGTTTCCGCCCTTCCCGCCGGGTCCGGTGTGCAGGGACTGGCCCAGCACCGTCTCGCCGGGCTGGGGGAGCCGGGTGGTGACGGCGACCAGGTCCATGTTGATGCTGCCGAGCACGACGACACGGGTGGCGGCGGTCGGGGGAGCATCCGGTGCGGCCATGCCTTCGACGCTAGCCGGTGGCGGGTGCCGGTTCGATGCGGACGCAGCAGTACCCGTCCTCGGGGGCGAGCCGGGCGCGACGGCCCGCGCATCCGGCGCCGTCCAGCAGTCCCTCGATCAGCCCGAGGTTCATGCCGCACACCATCGCGGTGTGCTGCTGGGCAAGGGCGTGGAACGGGCAGTTCACCAGCGTGATGTCGGTGCCCTCGACGCGGGGCTCGTAGCCGCAGCCCTCGAGCGTGCCGAGGAGGTCGTCCGGTCCGGCCTCCGCGCCGATCGCTGCGCCGAGGTCCCGGGCGCGGCGGTCGAGGCTGCGCCGGGGTGACTCGCCGGTGCGTTCCGCGTCGTCGAGGGCCTGGGCCAGCAGCTGCCCCGCGAGCTCGTAGGAGCGCTCCGGCAACTGCACGGCCACCTCGCGGTCCGAACGGCGGTACAGCTTGGCGGGGCGTCCGGCGCCGGGCCCGGTGCGACCGGTGCGGCGCGCGAACTCGACGGTCAGCAGGCCCTCGTCGGCGAGCTTGTCCAGGTGGAACGCGGCGGTCTGACGGGCCATGCCGAGCGCCTCGGCGGCGTCGTCGCGGCCGACCGGGTCGCGGTGGCCGCGGACGTAGTCGTAGAGCCGGCGTCGGGCCGGTTCGTCGAGGGCGGAGACGGCCGAGATGTCCGAGGGCGGGTTCGGAGACATGACCCCATTGTAAAACCAATCAACGTTGACGTAATCTCCTTCGCGGTTCTATAGTTAAATCACATTATTTTTAGAAGGAGGAGTCATGGCGACCGAGACGAAAAGCCAGCTCAACGGGGGTCGGTCCCGCCTCGCCGATCCCGGATACCAGGCATTTCTGCTGCTGCGGACGGTGTTCACCGTGGCGCCGATCCTGTTCGGTCTCGACAAGTTCACGAACGTGATGACCGACTGGCCCGCCTACCTCGCGCCGTGGATCGACGGGATCCTGCCGGGCACCGCGCAGCAGGGCATGTACATCGTCGGAGTGATCGAGGTGGTCGCCGGACTCGTCGTGGCGATCGCGCCCAGGTTCGGTGCCTGGCTGGTGGTGGCCTGGCTCGCCGGGATCATCGTCAACCTGCTGACCCTGCCCGGCTACTACGACGTGGCACTGCGCGACTTCGGCCTGCTGGTCGCGGCCGCCGCACTCGGTCGCCTCGCGGTCAAGTACGCCGGCGGGCACGGGGCAACCCGGTGAGTGCCGCGCTGGACCTCGAGGTCGAGCCGCCGACGCAGGTCCGGGCGGGACGGCTACGTCCCGCCGTGGACCTGCCCGCCGCCGAGCGCGCGGTCGCGGACCTGCTCCGCGCGCTGGGGCGTGACCCCGACGGCGTCCACCTCTCGGACACCCCGCGCCGGGTGGCGGCGTCGTACGAGGAGATGCTCACCCCACGCGACTTCGACCTGACCACGTTCCCCAACGACGCGGGGTACGACGAACTGGTGCTGGCCAGGGACATCCCGATGATCTCGCTGTGCGAGCACCACCTGCTGCCGTTCCGCGGGGTCGCCCACGTCGGTTACCTGCCGGGCGGACGCATCCTCGGCCTGTCCAAGCTGGCGCGGGTGGTGGAGCTGTTCGCGCGGGACCTGCAGGTGCAGGAGCGGCTGACCATGCAGGTGGCGGACTGGCTCGGCGAGCACCTGCAGCCCCGCGGCATCGGCGTGGTGATCGAGGCCGAGCACATGTGCATGTCGGTGCGCGGCGTGCAGGCCGCCGGGACCCGGACCGTCACCTCGGCGGTGCGCGGCGCGCTGCGCGAGAACCCGGCCGCCCGGCGCGAGTTCCTCGACCTGATCAGGGGCTGACCGGTTTGCCGGGAGGCGGCCGGGGAACGGCTCAGACCGTCGTCGTCGCCTTCTCCTCGCGGGACCGGAGCAGGAGGTAACCGCCGCAGACGATCACCGCGAAGACCGCGCCGACGAGCAGTGCGGTGCGGCCGGCGGAACTGAAGAACAGCAGCACCAGGACCCCCGCCAGGAAGGCCAGCGCCAGCCAGTTGGTCACCGGCGCGCCCGGCAGTCGGTAGTCCACCGCGGGCAGGCGACCGGCCCGCACCTCGTTCCGGTACCGCAGGTGGCAGACCAGGATGGTGCCCCACACGAAGATGATCCCGACGGTGGAGACCGACGTGATGTAGAGGAAGGCCCGGTCCGGGGAGATCACGTTGACCACCACGCCGATCAGCATCACACCTGCGGACAGGGCGATGCCGGGCAGCGGCACCGACCGGCCGCTGAGCCCGCCCAGCGCCGCCGGGGCCTCCTGACGCAGTGACAGGCTGCGCAGCATCCGGCCGGTGGAGTAGATGCCCGAGTTGCACGACGACAGCGCCGCGGTGAGCAGTACGAAGTTCATGATCCCGGCGGCGGCCGGGATGCCGATCTGCTGCAGCACCTCCACGAACGGGCTGAACCCGGCACGGAAGTCGCGCCAGCTGGCCACCGACATGATCACCACCAGCGACCCGACGTAGAACAGCCCGATCCGCAGCGGTAGCGAGTTGATCGCCTTGCGCAGCGTCGGCTTGGGATCGCGGGCCTCACCCGCGGTGACCCCGATCAACTCCACACCGACGTAGGCGAACATCACGATCTGCAGGCTCATCAGCGCGGCCCCGAACCCGTTGGGAAACACGCCGCCGTCCGCCCACAGATTCGTCACCGTCGGATTGGTGGCCTGGCCGAAGCCCAGGGTGAGCACGCCGATGCCGATCAGGATCATGCCGATGATCGCGGTGATCTTGATCGCCGCGAACCAGAACTCGGCCTCGCCGAACAGCTTCACCGAGATCAGGTTGGCGCCGAACAGCAGCGCCAGCACCACCAGCGCCGTCAACCAGGTGGGTACCGCCGGAAACCAGAACTCCACGTACTTGCCGGCGACCGTGATCTCGGCCATGCACGTGGCCGTCCACACCGCCCAGTACGTCCAGCCGGTGACGAACCCGAAGAACCGGCCGAGGAACTCCTCTGCGTACTCGCCGAAGCTGCCCGAGACCGCGCGGTAGGTGAGCAGTTCGCCCAGCGCGCGCATGATCACGAACACCGCCAGTCCGGCCGCGAGGTAGGCCAGGATCAGGGACGGGCCGGCGGACTCGATGGCGGCGCCGGAGCCGTAGAAAAGGCCCGTCCCGATGGCGCCGCCGATGGCGATCATCTGGATGGTGCGCGAGTTCAACCCGCGGCTGTAGCCCTCGGACTCGTCGGCGCGGAGCGCCTCGTCGGTTGTCTTTGTCATGGGCTGCCTTCGTTGGTGCGCGGAGCGTTGGGCCGGTCGATTATGCGCCGGTCGGGTCGTTACCCTGTATTCATGACCGCGGTGAACGAACCTCTGCAGGTGACCAGCGACGTCCGTGAGGCCGTGCACGAGGCCGCGCGTCGCGCCCGCGTGGCGTCCCGGGTGCTCGCACTCCTCACGACCGCCGAGAAGGATCGCGCGCTGGGTGCGGCCGCCGACGCGCTCCTCGCGGCGACGGACACGGTGCTCGCCGCCAACGCCCGCGACATCGACGTCGCGCGGGCCGGCGGCACCGAGGAGAGCCTGCTCGACCGGCTGCGGCTGACCGCGGACCGGGTCGAGGGCATCGCGTCGGGGCTGCGTCAGGTCGCCGGCCTCGCCGACCCGGTCGGCGGGGTGGTCCGCGGCTCGACGCTGCCGAACGGCCTGGAGATCCGTCAGGTCCGGGTGCCGCTCGGGGTGGTCGGCATGGTCTACGAGGCCCGCCCCAACGTCACCGTCGACGCGTTCGGCCTGGCCCTCAAGTCCGGCAACGCGGCTCTGCTCCGCGGTTCGTCGTCCGCGGCGCACTCGAACGCGGCCCTGGTCGAGGTGCTCCGCGGCGCACTGACCTCGCAGGGTCTTCCTGCCGACGCGGTGCAGTTGCTGCCCAGCGAGGACCGTTCCAGCGTCACGCACCTGATCCAAGCCCGCGGCCTGGTGGACGTGGTGATCCCACGCGGCGGTGCCGGCCTGATCAACGCCGTGGTGCGGGACGCGACCGTGCCGACCATCGAGACCGGCGTCGGCAACTGCCACGTCTACGTGCACGCCGCGGCGGACCTCGCGATGGCCGAGAAGATCGTGATCAACGCCAAGACCCGCCGGCCCAGCGTGTGCAACACCGCCGAGACCATCCTGGTGGACCGGGCCATCGCCGACGTGGCGGTGCCGGCCCTGACCCAGGCGCTCCAGGCTCACAGCGTCGTCATCCACGGCGACCTGCCCGGCCAGGTGCCCGCCACCGAGGCCGACTGGTCCGAGGAGTACCTGACCCTCGACGTCGCGCTCAAGGTGGTCGACGGGCTGGACGAGGCGGTCGAGCACATCGACCGCTACGGCACCGGCCACACCGAGGCCATCGTCACCGGCGACCTGGCCGCGGCCCGGGAGTTCACCGCCCGGGTGGACGCCGCCGCGGTGATGGTCAACGCCTCGACCGCCTTCACCGACGGCGAGCAGTTCGGTTTCGGCGCGGAGATCGGCATCTCCACCCAGAAGCTGCACGCCCGCGGACCGATGGGTCTCGGCGAACTCACCTCCACCAAGTGGACCGTGTGGGGCGACGGGCACGTCCGCCCGGTCTGATCCGAGCACAACCCGACCTTGATCGACCAAACCTGAGGAGCCAGTGTGGACCGCGCCCTGCCGATGACGCCGCCGATCTTCGCGAGCGTCGACGAGGTGATCACCCGGCTCGCCGAGACGGGGTACCTGGCCGACAAGGCCACCGCGACCGCGGTGTACCTCGCCGACCGGCTCGGCAAGCCGCTGCTGATCGAGGGCCCGGCCGGTGTGGGCAAGACCGAGCTGTCGCGGGCCGTCGCGCAGACCGCGGGCGCCGAACTGGTGCGGCTGCAGTGCTACGAGGGCGTCGACGAGTCGCGGGCTCTCTACGAGTGGAACCACGCCAAGCAGATCCTGCGGATCCAGGCCGGCGGGGCCGGTGCGGCGGCGGGGGACGCCGCCAGCTGGGACGCCACCAAGCTGGACGTCTTCTCCGAGGAGTTCCTGCTGCCGCGGCCGTTGCTCACCGCGATCCGCCGCGAGGACCCGACCGTCCTGCTGATCGACGAGGTGGACAAGGCCGACGTCGAGATCGAGGGCCTGCTGCTCGAGGTGCTCAGCGACTTCGCGGTCACGGTGCCCGAGCTCGGCACCATCGTCGCGACCCGCAAGCCGTTCGCGGTGCTCACCTCCAACGCGACGAGGGAGCTGTCCGAGGCGCTCAAGCGCCGCTGCCTGTTCCTGCACCTGGACTTCCCGGACGCGGAGCTCGAGCGCCGCATCCTGGCCAGCCGGGTCCCCGAGCTGCCGGAGGCGGTGGCCGAGCAGCTCGTCAACACCGTCCGGGTGCTGCGCGGCATGCAGCTCAAGAAGCTGCCGTCGGTCGCCGAGACCATCGACTGGGGCCGCACCCTGCTGGCGCTGGGGATGGACACCCTCGACGATGACGCGGTCCGTGCCACCATGGGAGTGATCCTCAAGCACCGATCCGACCAGCAGCGCGCCGCCGCCGAACTGCGACTGAACTGACGTAGGAGCCCCGCATGGCCGTCACCGCCGCCGCCTCGGGCGGACCCGCCGCCCCGTACGGCCTGCCCGGGCACCTCGTGGACTTCGTCGAGGCGCTGCGTCGACGCGGGATTCCCGTCGGCCCGTCGGAGACGGTGGACGCCGGTCAGGTGATGTCGGTGCTCGACCTGCTGGACCGCGAAGCCCTGCGCGAGGGCCTGGCCTGCTCGTTGCTGCGTCGGCCGACGCACCGTGCCACCTTCGACGCACTGTTCGACCTGTGGTTCCCGGCCGCGGTCGGGGTGCGCGACGGCGGCGCCGTTGACCTGCAGATTCCGCGGCGGCCCGACGGCACCGTGGATTTCGACGCGCTGCGTGAGCTCATCGCCGGGCTGCTGGCGGACGGCTCCGCGGAGTCGCTGGAACTCACCGAGAAGCTGACCGCGCAGCTGGTCGAGCAGCTCGGCCAGTACCAGTCGTCGAAGGGCCCGTCGTTCTCGGCGTACCAGGCGCTGCGGGACGTGGCACCGGAGACGCTGGTCGAGCGGATCCTCGACGGGCTGCTCGGCAACCGGGTCGAGGGCCAGCACGACGCGGGCGACTACGCCACCGAGGTGGCCCGGCGCACCGCCGCGCAGCGGGTCGCGGACTTCCGGAAGCTGGTCGAGCAGGAGACCCGGCGCCGCTCCGCCGAGCAGCTCGGCAAGGAACGGGTGGCCACCTACGGGGTGCCGCGGCTCGCCGAGGAGGTCGACTTCCTGCGGGCGTCCGACTCCGAGCTCGTCGCGCTGCGCCGCACCGTCACCCCACTCGCCCGCAAGCTCGCCAGCAGGCTGGCCGCCCGCCGCAAGCGCAGCCGTGCCGGCGCGATCGACCTGCGCAAGACGCTGCGCAAGTCGATGTCCACCGGCGGTGTCCCGATCGACCTGGTCCAGCGCAAGCCCCGGCCTGCCCGGCCGGAGCTGGTGGTGCTGTGCGACGTGTCCGGTTCGGTCGCCGGCTTCAGCAACTTCACGCTGCTACTGGTGCACGCGCTGCGCGAGCAGTTCTCCCGGGTGCGGGTGTTCGCGTTCATCGACACCACCGACGAGGTCACCCGGTTCTTCGACGCCGGCGCCGACCTCGGCTCGGCGATGTCCCGGATGATCCGCGAGGCCGACCTGATCACGTACGACGGGCACTCGGACTACGGCAACGCGCTCGGGGTGTTCGCCGAGCGGTTCGCGCACAGCCTCACCAGCAAGTCGTCGCTGTTGATCCTGGGCGACGCGCGGAACAACTACCGGGACCCGAACCTGACGGCGCTGACCCACCTGGCCGCGGTCGCCAAGCACACGCACTGGCTGAACCCGGAGCCGACCGGGCAGTGGGGCAGCGGCGACTCGGCCGCGCTGGTGTACGCCGACGCGGTGACGATGCACGAGTGCCGCTCGGCGAGCCAGCTGGCCACGGTGGTCGAGCGACTGCTGCCGGTCTGACCACGCGAGCGGGAGGCGGCGACGCACCGACCAGTAAGCTGGTCACTCGTGCAGGACGAAGTGGGTGCGACGAAGAGCGGCTCGGCGACGACGCCGCAGCCTCGTGCGGCGGAGCCGTTGTCGCCAGGTGCGGCGGAGCCGAGGCGGACCGGTGTGGCAAAGCCGAGACGGCTCGGCGTCATGGGCGGCACCTTCGACCCCATCCACCATGGACACCTCGTGGCGGCCAGTGAGGTCTCGGACCGATTCGGGCTCGACGAAGTGATCTTCGTCCCCACCGGCCAGCCCTGGCAGAAGGAGGCGCGCAGCGTCAGCCCGGCCGAGGACCGGTACCTGATGACGGTCATCGCAACCGCCTCCAACCCGGGGTTTTCCGTCAGCCGCGTCGACGTGGACCGGGAGAAGGCGACCTACACCGTCGACACCCTGCGGGACCTGCGGGCGCAGCACCCGGACGCCGAGTTGTACTTCATCACCGGTGCGGATGCGCTGGAAAACATCCTTTCCTGGCAGAATTGGGAGGAGCTGTTCCAGCTGGCGAGGTTCGTCGGCGTGTCCCGGCCCGGTTTCGAGCTCGGCATCGAGCATCTCGCCGACCACTTGGCCGATCTGCCCAAGGGTGCGCTGACGCTCGTCGAGGTGCCCGCGCTGGCGATCTCCTCGACCGAGTGCCGGCTCCGGGCCAGCGAGAACCGACCCGTCTGGTACCTGGTGCCCGACGGGGTGGTCCAGTACATCTCCAAACGCAACCTCTACCGGCCGCTCGACGCAGAGCGGCTCGACGGGGCCGTCACGGTGTCGCAACCGGCACCGCACAAGATCCACCCCCAACCGCAGAACCTGGAGAACACTTAAGTGAGCGCATCCGCCGAAGCCACCGAAATGTCGCGCATCGCCGCGCTGGCAGCCGACGAGAAGCTGGCCACCGAGGTGGTCGTTCTCGACGTCTCGGAGCAGCTCGTCATCACTGACTGCTTCGTCATCGCCTCGGCGTCGAACGAGCGTCAGGTCAACTCGATCGTCGACAACGTGGAGGAGAAGCTCCGCGAGGCCGGGCACAAGCCGGTCCGCAAGGAGGGCACCCGCGAGGGCCGCTGGGCGCTGCTCGACTACATCGACATGGTCGTGCACATCCAGCACAGCGACGAGCGCGAGTTCTACGGCCTCGAGCGGCTGTGGAAGGACTGCCCGGTCGTCCCCGTCGAGGGCATCGAGGCCACCCCGCGACCCGCCGTCGACGACGAGGAGAACGCGAACCTCAACGACCGCGACGAGCCCACGCAGTGACAGCACGCCCCTCGCACGGTGTCCCGGTCCGGCGGCTGATCCTGCTCCGCCACGGGCAGACCGAGTACAACGCCGGCGACCGGATGCAGGGTCAGCTCGACACCGACCTGTCCGAGCTGGGCCGGTTTCAGGCCAAGTCCGCGGCGCGGGCCCTGGCCGAGCGCCGGCCCGCCGAGGTCGTCTCCTCGGACCTGCGGCGCGCGCTGGACACCGCGACCGCGCTCGCCGAGCAGTCGGGGTTGACCGTCAGCACCGACGAGCGGCTCCGCGAGACGCATCTCGGTGAGTGGCAGGGGCTGACCCACACCCAGGTCGACGAGCGCGACCCCGGTGCCCGGGCGGCCTGGCGCGCCGACGCGCGCTGGGCCCCGCCCGGCGGCGAGAGCCGGATCGACGTCGCGCGGCGGTCCGCCCCCGTGGTCGCCGAACTGGTCGCGCAGCGCCCGGAGTGGGGCGAGGCGCCCCTCGTCCTGGTGGCGCACGGCGGACTGATCGCGGCGCTGACCGCCACGCTCCTGGACCTGCCGGTGGACCGCTGGGCCGTGCTCGGGGGCCTGGGCAACACCAGTTGGGTGCAGCTGAGCGGACACGGCGAACCCGATGCACTCGGCTGGCGGCTGGACGTTTGGAACGCGTCGGCTAACGTAGCCAGCGATGTCCTCTGAACTAGATTCCTCGCCGGCGTCTGACGCCGCCCGCCCGGTTCTTCTGGTGCTCGCCGACTCGCTGTCGTACTTCGGGCCGAAGGGCGGGCTGCCCGCCGACCACCCACGGATCTGGCCGAACCTTGTTGCCGCCGAACTCGGGTGGGACGTGGAGCTCGTCGCCCGGATCGGCTGGACGAGCCGCGACGCCTACTGGGCGTTGATCCAGGACCCGCGGGTGTGGGCGACGGTGCCGCGCGCGGCCGCCGTGGTCTTCGCCGTCGGCGGCATGGACTCGCTGCCGTCGCCGATCCCCACCGCGCTGCGTGAGCAGATCCGGTACGTCCGGCCGCCCGCGCTGCGCCGGGTGGTCCGGTCCGGTTACCAGTGGCTGCAGCCGCGCCTCGCGCCGCTCGGCTGGCCGGTCGCGCTGCCCCCGAAGCTGAGCGTCGAGTACCTGGAGAGTTCCCGCGCCGCGCTCGAGTACATGCGACCGGAGCTGCCGGTGATCGGCGCGCTGCCGTCCGTGCACCGCAGCGACGCCTACGCGAGCGTCCACGCCGGCCGTGCCGGTGCGGTCCGGGCCCTGCAGGCGTGGGGAGCGGAGAAGCAGGTGCCGCTCGTCGACCTCGGTGAGGCGGTGCGCGAGAACGTCTTCTCCGACCGGGGCAACCCGGACGGCATCCACTGGGGCTGGGAGGGACACGAGCGGGTGGCCGCGGCGATGCTCGCGGCGATCCGGTCGGCGATGCCCGCCGACGCGGTGCCTGCGCCTTCATCGCCGCTTCCCTCAGAGCCGCTGCCCTTCGAGCCGCTGCCCTCGGCCGACGGCGCCCGGTAGCCCGCCGTGCCCGTCGTCGTCGTCACCGACTCCTCGGCGTGCCTGGCGCCGGAACTGGCGCGCGCACACGGCATCCGGGTGGTGCCGATGCATCTGCTGGTGGACGGCCACGACCTGCGCGAGGGCGTGGACGAGATGCCCGCCGACCTGTCGTCCGGCGCGGTGGTCACCACCTCGGGTGCCTCGCCCGGCGAACTCGCCGAGGCCTACGCCCGCGCGCTCGAGGACAGTGAGGGCGACGGCGTGCTGGCGGTGCACCTCTCCCGGCAGCTGTCCGGCACCTGGGAGGCCGGCCGTCAGGCCGCGCAGGCCTTCGACGGCAAGGTCCGGATCGTCGACTCCCAGTCCACCGCAATGGGAACGGGCTACCCGGCGCTGGCCGCCGCCCGCGTCTCGCAGGCCGGAGGCGGACTCAAGGCCGTGTACCAGCGGGCCGTCGACGTGGCCAGCCGAGGCAAGGCCCTGATCATGGTGGACCGCCTCGAACAGCTGTGCCGGGGCGGGCGCATCGGCACCGCTGCGGCGCTGCTCGGGACCGCGCTGGCGGTCAAGCCGGTGCTGCACCTGGTGGACGGCAAGCTGGTGCTCAAGGAGAAGACCCGCACCATGACCAAGGCGCTGGCCCGACTCGTCGACAGCGCGGTGGACCTGGCGGCCGGGGGCGAGGCCGCGGTGGCCGTGCACCACCTGCAGGCACCCGAGCGCGCCGAGGAGGTCGCGGCGGCGCTGCAGGCCCGGATCGAGGGCATCACCGAGGTGGTGGTCGGCGAGTTCGGCATGGTGCTCGGCGCGCACGTCGGGCCCGGCGCAATCGGTGTGCTGGTGTTCCCCGGCGGTGCGGGCGCGGGGGACTGGGCCGACGTGGACGACCAGGGCTGACTGCACAAGCGCGAAATCTGCCCGCGGTGTTGCCTCGTCGACTGGGGCGCATGAGCCCGCAGTTCTTGCTTCGGGCGCCGCATCCACGCTTGCGTGAATGCGGCGCCGTCACCTGGACGTCGGGCTACATCCACAGCGTGACCGCTGGGCGCACGAGCCTCGCATCACCCATTTGAGATTCGATGCCGGGCCCCCTTCGAAGCTCGACTTCGACGTGGAGCGGTGGGGCTAGTTCGCGCCGGGTTCGCCTGTGGTCCCGACGGGCGCATCAGGGTCATAGGTGGGGTACTCCGTCGTGGTCCAGCAGCAGGTCGGCGTCACGTAGGCCGTCGTGGTCGGCGTCGTCGTGTACGGCGGTAGCTGCTGTTCGTTGGTACGCGGCGGAGTCCACGGCGGCGGGGACTGCGGGGCGTCGTCGGACGATCCGACGGGGCCGAGTGATCCGAAGTCGAGTGCTCCGAGCGAGCCGAGGCCGCCGGTCTCTCCGCTTCTTGTCCAGTCGCCGCAGTTCCAGGTGGTGAACATTGCGTCGGTCTTCCTGATCTCAACCCAGGGCTGCCTGCCTTCCTGGACCTGAATGAGCTTTCCAGATGCCGCCAGCTCGTACCTCTGCCACATGCAGTAGCCGACACCCGGAGCCGTGTACACGCCAGGCTTGAAGGCCTGGCCGACGAGGTAGCTGCCGTCGCCCTGGGTTGCCGGGGCCGTGGGCGATGCGCTGGCGGTGCTCATCGTGACGACGGCAGCAGCCGCGATCGCAATGCCGGCGGTTGCGAGTCCTGCGAGCCTGGTGGGTTTGTTCATTCGTCCCGTCCTGTCTGATGCGCGGCTTTCGCCCTTCTGGGGTTGGACCCCGGCAGATCCCACCATGACGAGTGCAGGGAGCATGGCACTTCGGGAAACTGCGACGCTGACTGTGCCGAGTCCGATTGTGCGACAGGTCATTGGCGGGGCCTGCGGGACCGACCCGTCGGGCGACAGGGCCGGTAGCGCGACCATCGCTGTGACGGTTGGGCCTTCGTGTCAGGTTGCGTTTCGTGCAGCGGCTCGGAACTTCCTGTCCTGGCCTGCGCTCTCCCGGGTCTGACCTGGGTTGACTTCTCCGGCTCGGCGATATCCACAGCCCCGCGGTCGATCCACAGGCGAGTTGTTCCTCCAGGTCGCGCCGCCGGGCCTTCGCCCGCTCGGACCTAACGTCCTAGGCATGCGGAGCACCGACGAGGCGAGGGACCGGATCAGGCAGCGACTGGACGCGCTCACCGGCGGCGTCCCGGGGGTCCGGGCCGGCTCATCGGCCGACGGGTCGAATCCGGACGACGACGGGATGCGGCAGCCCGGCTGGCTGGAGTCAGACGGCGCCGCGGACGAACCGCCCCGGCCACGCGCGAGGTTCGCCCCGGGCCGCGGCGGCGTGATCGCGCTCGTGGTGGTCGGTGTCGTCGCGGCCGGCGTCGGACTGGTGGGCGCCTGGCGGGACCGCCCCTCGGCGCAGGCGGTGGCCCCGCTGCCGCAGGTGCAGACCGACGGGGTGCTCGCCGCCGGGGACCCGACGGCCGGACCGGCCGCCTCGGGCCCGCCCGACCCACCGACCGCACCGGGACCGACCTCCGTGCCCGCCGCGCCCGCGGACCTGGTGGTCAGCGTGGTCGGACTGGTGCAGACGTCGGGCCTGGTCCACCTGCCCGACGGGTCCCGGATCGCGGACGCACTGGCCGCGGCGGGTGGGCCCCGCGAGGGCGCCGACCTGCTCGGGCTGAACATGGCCCAGCGCGTCGCGGACGGCGACCAGATCCTGGTCGGGGTGGCGCCCGCCGACGGCAGACCCGTCACCGCAGGCAGCGGCACGGTCCGCGCGGGCGCCGCCGGTTCCGGCGCGGCGGGCCAGGCCGGGGTGGGGGAGGCCGGGCCGGGGGCGTCCGGGGGCGGCGTCGCCGGCGGCGGTGGCCCCGGAGGGAAGGTGGACCTGAACACGGCGACGGCCGAGCAACTCGACGCGCTGCCGGGGGTGGGGCCGGTGACCGCCGCTGCAATCCTCGCCTGGCGCACGGCCAACGGGAGGTTCACGGATGTCGAGCAACTCGGCGAGGTGGACGGCATCGGCCCGGCGCGGCTGGAGAAGCTCCGCGACCTCGTCGCCGTGTAGATGACCACCCCGGAGGCGCGCGCCCTGGACCTGCGGTTGCTTCCGTCGGCGCTGATGTGCTGGGCCGCAACGGTGTTCGGGATCCAGTTCGGGTGGCGGGCGGCACTGTGGCTGGCGGTCGGGATGGCCGCCGTCGCGGCGCTCGCGGCGGGGATCGGTGTCCGGGCGGGTGTTCGTGACCGTCTTCGGCGCGAGGATCCAGGCCCGGCAGGTGGCCGCGCCGCTCGGAGCGGGTCCGGTGTGCGGGTGACCGTGTCGGCGGGAATGCTCGCGGCGCTGCTGGTCGGGGCGGGCTTCGCGGTCGCGGTCGCGGCCCGGGAGCACGCGGCGGCGGCACATCCACTCGCGGCGGTCGCGGCGCGCGGCGGTCACGCCAACGTCACCCTCGCTCCCGTGGAGGACCCGCGTCCGGTGCGTTCGCCGTCCGGGGACACGGTGCTGATCCGGGCGACACTGCGCTCGATGGAGATCGGCGGCGCCGAGGTGGAGGTGGGCGGCACGGTGGTGCTGTTCGCCCCGGCGGAGGGCTGGCGCGACCTGCTGCCGCGCCAGCGGGTGCGCCTGCGCGCCGAGGTCGGCACGCCCCTGCGCCGCGACCTCACCGTCGCGGTGCTCCGGGCGGGCGGGCCGCCACGCTCGGTTGCCCAGGCGTCGTGGGCGCAGCGCGCGGCCGGGCTGGTCCGGCAGCGGTTCGCGGCCGCGTCCGCCGCGGCGCTGCCACCCGACCCGGCGGGCCTGCTGCCCGGTCTGGTGGTCGGGGACACCTCGGCGCTGCCGACGGGCGTACGCGACGACTTCACCGTCGCCGGGCTGACCCACCTGACCGCCGTGTCCGGGGCCAACGTCTCGATCCTGATCGGCGCGGTGCTGCTGGTCCTGCGGGCGCTTGCGCTGGGTCCGCGTACCTGCGTGGCCGTCGCGGCGATTGCGTTGGTGGCCTTCGTGATCGTGGCCCGGCCGTCGCCGAGCGTGCTCCGGGCCGCGATGATGGGGGCGGTGGGGCTGCTGGCCTTGGTCACCGGCAGGCGCAAGCAGGCGATGCCCGCGCTCGGCGCCGCGGTGATCGTGTTGCTCGCCGTGGCGCCGGCGCTGGCGGTGGACTTCGGGTTCGGGTTGTCGGTGGCGGCGACCGCGGCGCTGGTGCTGCTCGCGCCCGGCTGGGCGCAGGGGCTGCGGTCGCGCGGCTGGCCCCGCACGGTCGCCGAGGCGGTGGCGGTGGCGTCCGCCGCGCACGTGGTCACCGCCCCGATCGTCGCCGCGATGTCCGGCACGGTGAGCACGGTCGCGGTCCTGGCGAACCTCGCGGCGGCGCCGGTGGTGGCCTTCGTGACGGTGGTCGGCGCGCTCGCCGCCCTCGGCGCGGCGGCCTGGCCGCCGCTCGGCGAACTGGTGGCGCACGCCGCCGGCCCCCCGCTCTGGTGGCTGCTGTGGGTGGCCCGCCGCGCCGCCGCCGTCCCGGGCGCGACGGTGTCGGTGCCCTCGGGACCGGTGGGCGCTGCCGTCGTGGCCGCGGCGATGCTCGCCCTGTGGGCGGCGGTGCGGGCGCGCCGGGTCCGGTGGCTGGTGGCTGCGGCGGTGCTGGGTCTGGCGGCCGTGTGGGTGCCGGTCCGGGTGGTGTGGCCGGGCTGGCCGGTCGGCGACTGGGTGCTGGTGGCGTGCGACGTCGGGCAGGGAGACGCCTTGGTGCTGGCGGCCGGCGGCGGCGCCGCGGTGGTGGTCGACGCCGGACCCGACCCCGGCCCCGTCGCCGGGTGCCTGGACCGGCTCGGGGTGCGGGAGGTGGCGGCAGTGGTCCTCACCCACCTGCACGCCGATCACGTGGCCGGACTGCCCGGCGTGCTGCGGGGCCGCCGGGTGCAGGAGCTGGTGCTCGGACCGATGCGGTTGCCGGAGTACCGGTTCCGTCAGGTCCGCGGCCAGGCCGCGTCGGCCGGGGTGTCGGTGCGGACGGCCCGGGCGGGGGAGCAGCTGCGGGTGGGACGGCTGACGATGCGGGTGCTCGGGCCGACCCTGCCCGCGCCGCGGGACCCGGCGGACGGCGCCGACGCGGCGAACGACCAGTCCCTGGTGCTGTCGGTGGACACCGACGTGGGCCGGGTCCTGCTCACCGGGGATGTCGAGGCGGACGGCCAGCGAGACCTGCTGCGGGACGGCGCGCCGGTGCGCGCGGACGTCCTCAAGCTGCCGCACCACGGTTCGCGCACCACCACGCCGGAGTTCCTGCGCGCGGTCGGGGCGGGTCTGGTGCTGGTCTCGGTGGGCGCCGGCAACACCTTCGGGCACCCCAATCCCGGGGTGCTCGAGGAGATCCGGCGCTCGGGCGCGACGGTGGCGCGGACCGACCTCAGCGGCGACCTCGCGGTGAGCCGGTCGGGCGGCGGGGCCACTGCCATCAGCCACCGTCGGCGTGGGACCATCGTCCGGTGAGTCAGAGCACCCCGCCCGCGCAGCTGCACCTGGTCCTCGGAGACGAGGAACTGCTGGTCGAACGAGCCGTCGCCGCCATCGTCGCGGGGGTGCGGGCCGGCTCCGCCAACGGTGACGACCTGCCGGTGACCCGGCTGCGCGCCGGCGACACCAGCGGCCCCGAGCTGGCCGAGCTGCTCAGCCCGTCCCTGTTCGCCGAGGACCGGGTGATCGTGCTCGAGTCCGCGGCCGAGGCGGGCAAGGACGCGGTCGCCCTGGTGCTCGACGCGGCCGCCGCGCCGCCCGAGGGATTCGTGCTGGTCATCCTGCACTCCGGCGGCGGCCGGGCCAAGGCCATGGTCGGCGCGCTGCAGAAGTCCGGGGCGGTGACGCACGAGTGCGCGAAGCTCAAGGCCGGTGAGCGCACCGACTTCGTCCGCGGCGAGTTCCGCGCCGCGGGGGTGCGGGTGTCTCCGGAGGTGATCGAGGTGGTGCTCGACGCCGTCGGCTCCGACCTCCGGGAGCTGGCCGCCGCGTGCTCGCAGCTCGCGTCGGACACCGGCGGCGTGATCGACGCCGCCGCGGTGCAGCGGTACTACTCCGGCAAGGCCGAGGTCTCGGGTTTCGACGTCGCTGAGCTGGCCGTCACCGGGGACCGGGCGGCGGCGATGGAGTCGCTGCGCTGGGCGATGCTGCGCGGCGTCCCGCACGTCCTGCTCGCCGACGCCCTCGCGGACGCGGTGCACACGGTCGCCCGGGTGGCCTCCGCCGGGCGCGGCGATCCGTTCCGGATGGCGTCCGAGCTCGGCATGCCGCCGTGGAAGATCAAGAAGGCGCAGGCCCAGGCCCGCGGCTGGCGACCCGAGACCATCGGGGAGGCGCTCGGCGTGGTCGCGCAGCTCAACGCGGACGTCAAGGGTGCGGCCGCGGACGCCGACTACGCGGTCGAGTACGCGGTGGCACGAATCGTGGAGTTGCACAACTAGATCCGGATCACCGTCGGTGGCGAAGGAAGCGAGACGACATGACGGAGAGCGCCAGTGACCCCGCGCTCGACCGAGCCCTGGCGCTGGTCCGGCCGGCCGACCTCGCCGCGGATGCGCGCACGGACGAGGGCTTCCTGGACCTGATCGGCGACCGGGAGGCGCCGCGCCCGACGGCCGCGCAACACGCCATGAACAACGGCTTCGTCGCCGCAATCTACGAAAACCTCTGGCGTCCGGTGGGCGCGGCCGCGATGGGCGTGGGTGGCCTGTCCGGGGAGTCGGAGCGGGAGCGGGCCGCAGCCGACCTCGCGCTCGGCGGCGAGCAGCGTGTCCTCGACGTGGCGTGCGGGCCGGGGAACTTCACCCACTTCTTCGGGACGCAGCTCACCGGCGACGGGATCGCGGTGGGCCTCGACATCTCCCGGCCGATGCTCGCGCAGGCGGTCCGGCGTAACCGCGGAGAGCGGGTCGCCTACGTGCGCGGTGACGCCCGGCACCTGCCCTTCGACGACGGCACGTTCGACGCGGTGTGCTGCTACGCCGCGCTGTACCTGGTTCCGGAACCGCTGACGATCGTCAACGAGCTGATCCGGGTGCTCGCGCCGGGAGGCCGGATCGCGGTGATGACGAGCTACGGGCGCGGACGCGAACCGGTGCGCTCGGCGCTGTCACTGGTCGCCGGGACCCTCGGCGTCCGGATGTTCGACCGGGACACGCTGCCGGCGATCTTCCACGCCGCTGGTCTGACCGGCGTGCGTCAGCAGTTCCACGGCCTCGCGCAGTTCCTCGGTGCAGCCAAGCCGTAGACCTGCGCAGCGACACCTGACTGTGAGCGGCCACACCACCGTGAGCTGTCACACCCAACGAAGAAGAGACGCGAAAAGCCGCCCGGTCGAGTGACCGGGCGGCTTTTCGAGCCGTAACGCGAGTTACGTCAGAGCTTGTTGGCGGCCAGCGCGAGGGCCGACTTCTTGTTGGCAGCCTGGTTGGCGTGGATGACGCCCTTGCTGGCAGCCTTGTCGAGCTTGCGGCTCACGCTGAGGAGGAGGGCGCCGGCCTTTTCCTTGTCACCGGCGGCCGCGGCCTCGCGGAAGGAACGGATCGCGGTACGCAGCGAAGACTTCACCGACTGGTTGCGCAGTCGCTGACGCTCGTTGGTACGGATCCGCTTCACCTGGGACTTGATGTTGGCCACGCGTAAAATCCTGTCGTCTTTGCTGGTTTCTGTCAAAGAAGCTTCGGGCGCACACGGGCGCCGAACTTCGAGATTACCAGGCATGGTTGTCTGATCCCAAACCGGCGCGCGAACGCTGGCCGCGCAGCTGCGGTCCGGGTCATGGTTACGGGTCTGGGTGTGTCGCACGGTGTTCGGTACCGCCGACGCAATGACACAGTACCCGCTCGACCGGTCCGGGCCCGCATTGCGTGTTGTCTGGGTGTGTGCCGACACGCTAGTTGATCTTGTTGTTCCGGTCACATGCCTCGCGTAACGTCCGCCGAGAAGTCTTCTGGCACATCCCGACCTCACACTCGAAGCAAAGGTGGCACATGTCTCCTACAGCGCAGGAGTTCGTCGAGAAGGAACCGATCTCCGATGCGAAGAAGTACATCGCAGAAGGCATCGGCACATTTGTCCTGGTATTCGCCTCGGTCGGAACCGCGGTGGTGGCCGGCCCCAAGGTCGGCAACCTCGGCGTGGCGCTGGCTTTCGGTCTCACCCTGCTCTTCCTGGTCTACGCGATCGGCCCGATCTCCGGTTGCCACGTCAACCCGGCCGTCACCTTCGGGCACTTCCTGCTGGGACGCCTGAGCGCGGCGAAGGCCGGCCTCTACGTGGTCGCCCAGGTGTTCGGCGGTCTGGTTGCCGGCGTGGTGCTGTACTCGGTGGCCCAGAGCCTGCCGTCATACGACCGCGAGTCGATGGGACTCGGCGCCAACGGCTGGGGCGCGCACAGCCCGTCCGCCATCAAGGGCCCGCTCGGCGGGGTGCTCGAGAACGGCTACGGCATGGCCGCGATGATCATCGTCGAGGTGCTGCTCACCGCGTTGCTGGTGTTCGTGGTGCTGGCATCCACCGACCAGATCTCGGACGTGCCGCTGGCCGGCATCTCCATCGGCTTCACCCTGGCGGTGATCCACCTGATGTCGATCCCGATCGACAACACCTCGGTCAACCCGGCGCGGAGCATCGCGGTCGCGCCGTACCAGGTCGGCGCGGTCCCGCAGTTGTGGGCGTTCATCGTCTTCCCGCTGATCGGCGGCGCACTCGGGGCGCTGGCCTACCGTGGACTGTTCGGTCGCTACGACCGGCTGCAGTCCTGACCTGCTGAAGTCCTGATCCGAGGACACTCTCCGGCCGGAGGGCACCGTGGCGCGGTTCGACCGCGCGACGGTGCCCTCCGGCCGTTTCGGGACCAGGTTGTTCGAGACGGGTGGCCGTCAGCTCCAGCTGTAGTCGGAGCGCAGCCGCGCGGCGACCTTGTCGAAGCGCTTGCGGTCGAGGACGGCCCCCTCGCGGCGGATACCGGACTCCGGGACGTCGAGCACCCGGTCCAGGCGCACCCAGCTGGGCCGCCCGTCCTCGTCCCACGGCCCGGCGCCCAGGCCCAGCCAGTTCCGCTCGTCGCCGCGGCCCGCGTTCGAGGACAGCATCAACCCCAGCAGGGTGCCGCCGTCGCGCCCGACCACCAGCACCGGGCGGTCCTTGCCCTGGCTGGCGTCCTCCTCGTAGGCGACCCACGTCCACACCACCTCGCCCGGGTCGGCGCGGCCGTCGAGATCGGGGGAGTACTCGACGCGTCGGGCGCGGTGCGCGGTCGGCACCATCGTCGACGCCACCGGCCGCCCGGGTGTCACCGTCCGGGTCGGGTTGGTGCCCTTGGGTTTCCCGGCCTCGCCGCGTCCGCCCAGCAGACCCGACTTCTGCAGCTCGGCCAGCAGTCGGGGGCCGTGCTGTCGCGCCAGGTTGCCGAGTTGTGTGCCGATCGCCTTCCAGCTCTGTGCCATGGGGTTCAACCTAACCGTGCGCACGGACGCCGCTCGGTGCGGCCATGACGTGCCGGCGCCTGCCGCTGATTCGTGAGGAGTCCGCGGGTTTCGCGGGAGATTGTCCGTTCAGGCAGGAGACGTGGGTTCCTGCCAGGTCGGTTCGTAGATCAGTGGGTCCGGGGGTTCCTCGGCAGGTGGCGGCGGGGCCGCGGACCGCCGCCGCCATCCATCCCCGGCTTTCGAACATGGGCACTGGGCAACGCCGGAAAGTCCAGCAGGTCACCATCCTTCGATGGTCGATCGAAGCCGGCTCTCGTTGCTGTGGAGTGGGAAGTTCTCGCGGTAGAGGCGAAGCCGGGCGCCGTCGTCGGCCGCCCGGTAACGTCCGGCGGCAACCGCGGGGAGGATTCCGGCATGGATGACGGGACTGTCAATCCGACGCTGCCACTGGCCTACGACATCGCCTTCACCGCCGTCGCAGTCGTGTGGATCGCGTTGACGACCGCGGCACTGGTCTCGGTGTCCCGCTCCGAACCTGATCGCGCCGGGTCGAGGTACTGGTGGTGTGCGGTTGTCGTTGTGCTGCCCTTTCTCGGCGCCCTGGCCTGGTTCCTGTTCGGTGCCCCGCGACGCCAGGGCGCCCGGCGGTAGGACGCCCTGGGCACAGCACTTCCGGCCGCCGGGTCGGCGCGCACCTCCTTGGCCGCGTCGACCATGCTGCGCAGCGACGCCTCCACCTCGGACGGCCCGCGGATCGTCATGCCGCGGTCGGGGTGGACCCGGGGTCGTTGCACAGGCCATCAGTGCCTCGGGGCTCCTCATGGTCTCGCCGGCGGACCGGTTGCATCGCCAGGACAGACCTTCTGTACGCCCCATGAATTGGCTGTCACCGCAGTTCACGGGTGGTGCCGTGGATCGGTGAGGTCGCGCCCGGTACCGTACATGACCGATACAGGTGGCCTGTTATGCGGGAGATTCCCGAATTCTGGGACGCTGTCCGGTGAACCCCGCGAACGCAAGGGTAATTTTCAGCGATGTTCTCAAAAGTCTTGGTTGCCAATCGCGGCGAGATCGCGATCCGCGCCTTCCGCGCCAGCTACGAGCTCGGCGCCGGAACTGTCGCAGTTTTCCCGTACGAGGACCGCAACTCGGTCCACCGTCTGAAGGCCGACGAGAGCTATCAGATCGGTGAGCAGGGGCACCCCGTCCGGGCATACCTGTCGATCGACGAGATCGTGGCCGCGGCGAAGAAGTCGGGCGCCGACGCGATCTACCCCGGCTACGGCTTCCTGTCCGAGAACCCGGACCTCGCCGCCGCCTGCGCCGCGGAGGGCATCACCTTCGTGGGTCCCTCGGCCGAGGTCCTCGAACTGACCGGCAACAAGGCGCGTGCGATCGCGGCGGCCAAGGCCGCGGGTCTGCCGGTGCTCAACTCGTCCGAGCCCTCCGCCGATGTGGAGGAGCTGCTGGCCGCAGCCGAGAGCATGCAGTTCCCGCTGTTCGTCAAGGCCGTCGCCGGCGGCGGTGGCCGCGGCATGCGGCGGGTGGCCGAGCCGGCCCAGCTGCGTGAGTCGATCGAGGCCGCGGCCCGTGAGGCCGAGTCCGCCTTCGGCGACGCCACCGTCTTCCTCGAGCAGGCCGTCGTCGACCCGAGGCACATCGAGGTACAGATCCTCGCGGACGGCCAGGGCAACGTCATCCACCTCTTCGAGCGCGACTGCTCGGTGCAGCGGCGTCACCAGAAGGTGATCGAGCTCGCGCCCGCCCCGAACCTGTCCGCCGAGCTGCGCGCGAAGATCTGCGCCGACGCGGTGGCGTTCGCCAAGGAGATCAACTACTCCTGCGCCGGCACCGTCGAGTTCCTTCTCGACACCCGCGGCAACCACGTCTTCATCGAGATGAACCCGCGAATCCAGGTGGAGCACACCGTCACCGAGGAGGTGACGGACGTGGACCTGGTGCAGGCGCAGCTGCGGATCGCCTCCGGCGAGACCCTCGAAGACCTTGGGCTGAGCCAGGATTCGATCAAGCTTCGCGGTGCCGCGCTGCAGCTGCGGATCACCACCGAGGACCCGGCCAACGGATTCCGCCCCGACACCGGCCGGATCACCGCGTACCGCACCCCCGGCGGCGCGGGTGTCCGACTCGACGGCGGCGCGAACCTGGGTGCCGAGGTCGGCGCGTACTTCGACTCGATGCTCGTCAAGCTGACCTGTCGCGGCCGCGACCTGCCCGCGGCGGTGGCCCGGGCGCGGCGCGCGGTCACCGAATTCCGGATCCGTGGCGTCGCCACCAACATTCCGTTCCTGCAGGCCGTCCTCGACGACCCGGACTTCCGGGCCGGCAAGGTCACCACCTCGTTCATCGAGGAGCGGCCGCAACTGCTCACCTCACGGGCGTCGGCGGACCGCGGCACCAAGATCCTCAGCTACCTCGCCGACGTGACGGTGAACAAGCCGCACGGCGAGCGTCCGACGACGGTGTACGCACGAGACAAGCTGCCCGCGATCGACCTCTCGACGCCGCCGCCCGCCGGTTCCAAGCAGCGACTGATGCAGCTCGGCCCCGAGGGCTTCGCGGCGGCGCTGCGGGCCCAGGACGCGCTGGCCGTCACCGACACCACCTTCCGGGACGCGCACCAGTCGCTGCTGGCCACCCGGGTGCGCACCGGCGGCCTGCTCGACGTCGCCGGGCACGTCGCCCGGATGACCCCCGAACTGCTCTCCGTCGAGGCCTGGGGCGGCGCGACCTACGACGTCGCGCTGCGGTTCCTGCACGAGGATCCCTGGGAGCGGCTCGCGGCCCTGCGTGAGGCGATGCCGAACATCTGCCTGCAGATGCTGCTGCGCGGGCGCAACACCGTCGGCTACACGCCGTACCCCGAGACCGTCACCCGCGCCTTCGTCCGGGAGGCCACCGACACCGGCGTCGACATCTTCCGGATCTTCGACGCGCTCAACAACGTCGACCAGATGCGCCCGGCGATCGAGGCGGTCCGCGAGACCGGCACCGCGGTCGCCGAGGTCGCGCTGAGCTACACCGGCGACCTGTCGAACCCGAACGAGAACCTCTACACCCTCGACTACTACCTGAAGCTGGCAGAGCAGATCGTCGATGCCGGCGCCCACGTGCTGGCGATCAAGGACATGGCCGGACTGCTGCGCGCGCCCGCCGCGGCAACCCTGGTCACGGCGCTGCGAAGCAACTTCGACCTCCCGGTGCACGTGCACACCCACGACACCCCGGGCGGCCAGCTGGCCACCTACCTCGCGGCCTGGCAGGCCGGGGCGGACGCCGTCGACGGTGCGAGTGCGGCGATGGCGGGCACCACCAGCCAGCCGTCCCTGTCCGCGATCGTCGCGGCCACGGCCCACTCGTCGCGCGACACCGGTCTGGACCTGCAGGCCGTCTGCGACCTCGAGCCGTACTGGGAGGCCCTGCGAAAGGTGTACGCGCCGTTCGAGTCCGGGCTGCCGTCCCCGACCGGACGGGTGTACACCCACGAGATCCCCGGCGGTCAGCTCTCGAACCTGCGCCAGCAGGCGATCGCGCTCGGCCTCGGCAACCAGTTCGAGGAGGTGGAGGCGAAGTACGCCGCCGCGGACCGGATGCTCGGCCGGCTGGTGAAGGTCACCCCGTCCTCGAAGGTGGTCGGCGACCTCGCCCTGCACCTCGTCGGGTCGGGCGTCTCGACCGAGGACTTCGCGGAGAACCCCGCCGCCTACGACATCCCGGACTCGGTGATCGGCTTCCTGCGGGGCGAGCTCGGCCAGCCCGCCGGCGGATGGCCGGAGCCGTTCCGCACCAAGGCCCTCGCCGGCCGCGGCAGCGCCAAGCCGGAGACCGAACTGACCGAGGTGGACAAGGCCGGCCTCGACGGCACCTCGGACGAGCGCCGCAGCACCCTCAACCGGTTGCTGTTCCCCGGCCCGGCGCGGGAGTTCATCGCCCACCGGGAGAAGTACGGCGACACCTCGCAGCTGTCGGCCAACCAGTTCTTCTACGGCCTGCGCCGCGGCGAGGAGCACCGAGTCCAGCTCACCCCGGGCGTGGAACTGCTGATCGGGCTGGAGGCGATCTCCGAGCCGGACGAGCGCGGCATGCGCACGGTGATGTGCATCCTCAACGGCCAGTTGCGTCCGGTGTCGGTGCGCGACCGGTCGATCGCCAGCGAGGTGCCGGTCGCCGAGAAGGCGGACCGCGGCAACCCGGGCCACGTGGCCGCGCCGTTCGCGGGCGCCGTCACCCTCGTCGTCGCCGAGGGCCAGCACGTGGCCGCGGGCGACACCATCGCCACCATCGAGGCGATGAAGATGGAGGCCGCCATCACCGCGCCCAGGGGCGGATCCGTCACCCGGCTCGCCGTGGCGCCGGTGGCGCAGGTGGAGGGCGGCGACCTGCTGGCCGTCATCACGATCGGTGGGGAGGACAGCCCGCAGTGACTCGGATTGTCGCCGGCACCGCCGGCGGGCGTCGGCTGAAGGTGCCCACCCAGGGCACCCGGCCGACGTCGGAACGGGTCCGCGAGGCCCTGTTCAGCGCGCTGGCGGCGCGGATCGACCTCGACGGCGCCAGCGTGCTCGACCTTTACGCCGGCTCGGGGGCGCTCGGACTCGAGGCGCTCTCGCGCGGAGCCGGGCACGTGCTGCTGGTCGAGACCAACGCCAAGGCCGCCGCCGTGGTGCGCGAGAACATCACCGCGCTGGGCCTGCCCGGCGCGGTGGTGCGCACCGCGCCGGCGTCCGCCGTGGTCGCCGGCCCACCCGACCGCGAGTACGACGTGGTGTTCCTCGACCCGCCGTACGCGGTGGGGGAGGACGAGGTGGCCGCGGTCCTCGCCGGGCTGGCGTCCGGCGGCTGGGTCGGCGAGGGCTCGCTGGTCGTGTTCGAACGCGGCGTCCGGGCCCCGGAGACGGTGTGGCCGTCCGGATTCGAGACGGAGCGGGTCCGCAAGTACGGCGACACCCGGGTCGAGATCGCCTGTTACGGTCTGCAGTCATGAGCAGTGCGGTCTGCCCCGGGTCCTTCGACCCCGTCACCAACGGTCACCTCGACGTGATCGGCCGTGTCGCGGCGCAATTCGACGAGGTCATCGTCACGGTGATGATCAACAAGAACAAGCAGGGCATGTTCAGCATCGACGAACGGCTCGAGATGATGCGGGAGGCCACCGCCGACCTGCCCAACGTGCGGGTGGACTCCTGGCACGGGCTGCTGGTGGACTACGCGAAGGCCAACGGCGCCGGCACAATCGTCAAGGGCCTGCGGGGCGCCAACGACTTCGACTACGAGCTGCAGATGGCGCAGATGAACCACAAGCTGACCGGCGTCGACACGCTGTTCATCGCGACGAACCCGGTCTACAGCTACCTGTCCAGCTCGTTGGTCAAGGAGGTCGCGGCCTTCGGCGGCGACGTCGCCGACATGCTGCCGGAGAAGGTGCACGAGCGGCTGCTCGCGCGGCTGGCGGAGCGTGCCGCGCAGCGGTAGGTCTTCGACACACCGGGCGTGGCGTCGCGTCTGGGGGCGCGGCTACGGCAGACTGGTAACCGTCACTGTCGCCGTCGGGAATTGGGGTTAGGCGTGTACCGGGTATTCGAGGCGCTCGACGAGCTCGTTGCGATCGTGGAAGAGGCGCGCGGGGTGCCGATGACGGCGGGCTGCGTCGTCCCGCGCGGCGACATGCTCGAACTCCTCGACGACGTGCGCGACGCCATCCCCGGGGAGCTCGACGACGCGCAGGACGTGCTCGACCACCGCGACAAGCTGGTCGGCGACGCCCGGACCAATGCGGAGCAGACGGTCTCCTCTGCCAACGAGGAGGCCCACACCACGCTGGCCGACGCCCGCGCCGACGCGGACCGGATCCTCGCCGACGCCAAGGCCAAGGCGGACCGGATGGTCGCCGAGGCGCAGGCGCACGCCGAGCAGCTCGTCGGCGACGCCCGCGAGGAGGCGGACCGGACCGTCGCCGACGGCCAGCACGAGTACGACACCCTGACCTCGCGGGCCGCCGCGGAGGCGGAACGGATGATCGAGTCCGGCCGGTCCTCGCAGGAGCGGTCCGTCGCGGACGGTCGCGCGGAGCAGGAGCGCCTGGTCTCGGACACCGAGGTGGTCAAGGCGGCGCACGCCGAGTCCGCCCGGGTGATCGACGCGGCGCACGCCGAGTCCGACCGGCTCCGCGGGGACTGCGACCTCTACGTCGACACCAAGCTGGCGGAGTTCGAGGAGTTCCTCACCGGCACCGTCCGCTCGGTGGGCCGGGGCCGTCAGCAGCTGCGGACCGGGACCGGGATCCCGACCTACGACGAGCCCGACGAGCGCCCTTCCGAGCGTCGCCGGTAGCCGTCCGGCCGGGCACGATTTCCCCTGCAGGCGCCCCATCGCGTACCGTTGAGTGGTTGCCCATTCCGGTTGGTTAGACGACGAAAGAGTGTTGCGTGTCCTCCCACAGTTCCGGCTCGCCCCGTCTGCACGACGGCGGTTTCGTGTTGGACGTCCGCTCTCTCGGCCGTCGGCCGGGGTCGACGCGGACGTTGACCAGGTCGGTGCCCGCCAAGTCCCGGATCGGCCTCGACCTCGTCGCGGTCCCGGTCGGTGCCGAGGTGGAACTGGACGTGCGCCTCGAGGCCGTCTCCGAGGGCGTGCTGGTCACCGGCACCGTCCGGGCGGACACCGAAGGCGAGTGCTCGCGGTGCCTCGAGCCGTTCACCGGTGAGCTCGACATCTACCTCACGGAGCTGTTCGCCTACCCGAACAGCGCCACCGAGGAGACGACGGAAGAGGACGAGGTGTACCGGATCGTCGACGACCTCGTCGACTTGGAGCCGGCGATCGTCAACGCCGCCGGACTAGAACTTCCGCTGCAGCCATTGTGCAGCGAAGACTGCCAGGGTCTGTGCCCCGAATGTGGGGTCCGCCTGGCGATTGCAGAATCAGGGCATGGGCATGAGATACTGGATCCTCGCTGGGCTGCCCTCGCGGGGAAAGTCGACGCTGATGCAGCATCCCAGTCCAGCAAGAGTCGAGTGAACACCGAAGCCGAGGAGAAGTAGAAGTGGCTGTCCCCAAGCGCAGAATGTCGCGGTCCAACACCCGGTCGCGTCGCAGCCAGTGGAAGGCCACCGCGCCGACCCTCATCACGTGCGCGAACCGCAGCTGCGGTGAGAAGACCCTGCCGCACATCGCGTGCCCGGCCTGTGGAACCTACAAGGGTCGTCAGGTCACCGCTGCGGTCTAGTCGCGCAGTGACGAGCAGTACGAGCAAGAGTGCTCCCGCCGGCGGCGAGGAGGGGAAACATGCATCCCTCCTCGCCGCTCTTGGCGTTGTCCTGGAAGAACCGCTGCTGACGCTGTCGTTGACGCATCGCTCGTACGCGTACGAGAACGGTGGGTTGCCGACCAACGAGCGGCTCGAGTTCCTCGGTGACTCGGTGTTGGGCCTGACCATCACCGAGAACCTCTACGTCTCCCACCCGGACAAGTCCGAGGGAGAGCTGGCGAAGATTCGCGCCAGCATTGTGAACATGCACGCACTCGCGGAGGTCGCGCGGGAGTTGGGCGACGGTGGCCTCGGCGCGCACCTGCTGCTCGGCAAGGGCGAGGAGATGACCGGTGGGCGGGACAAGCCCAGCATCCTCGCCGACGGAATGGAGTCGCTGCTCGGCGCGGTGCACCTGCAGCACGGCATCGACGTTGCGCGCAGCGTGGTGCTGAACCTGTTCGCCGGACTGCTCGAGCGGGCGCCGAAGCTCGGTGCCGGTCTCGACTGGAAGACCAGCCTGCAGGAGATCACGGCGGAGCGGGGACACGGAGTGCCCGCCTACGAGATCACCGCGACCGGACCCGATCACGACAAGGAGTTCACCGCCACCGTGATGATCGCGGGTGCGGCACTGGGCGTCGGGGTAGGCCGGTCCAAGAAGGAAGCCGAACAGAAGGCTGCCGCGCTCGCCTGGCAGGCCCTCTCCGACAGCGACCCCAAGCCCGGCGACGCGGGCACCGGCGACTAGCTCGTGCCAGAACTGCCTGAGGTCGAGGTGGTCCGGCGCGGGCTCGACACACACGTCGTCGGTTCCCGCATCGACGCCGTCGAGGTGCTGCATCCCCGCGCGGTCCGACGGCACCTGCTCGGCGGCGCCGACCTGGCCGCCCAACTCGCGGGCCTGTCGGTCGCCGCGGCGCGGCGTCGAGGCAAGTACCTCTGGCTCGAACTCGCGCCCGGCGACCTCGCCGTGGTGGTGCACCTCGGGATGAGCGGGCAGATGCTGGTGCAGCCGCCGGCCGCGCCCCGGGAGAAGCACCTGCGCATCCTGGCGGACCTGGACAGTGGGTCGCAGTTGCGGTTCGTGGACCAGCGCACCTTCGGCGGCTGGGCGTTGGCACCGATCGTCGAGGTGGACGGGACGGCACTGCCCGAACCAGTGGCCCACATCGCGCGCGACCCGCTGGACCCGTTTTTCGACGCGGAGTCGGTCGTTGCCGCGATCCGGGCGAAGGGATCCGAGATCAAAAGGGTGATCCTGGACCAGACGGTGCTCTCCGGGGTGGGCAACATCTATGCCGACGAAGCGTTGTGGCGCAGCAAGATCCACGGCAATCGCCCCGCGGACCGGTTGACCCGTCCGCAGTTGCGGCTGCTGCTGGACTCGGTCACCGAGGTGATGAGTGAGGCGCTGGCCCAGGGCGGCACCTCGTTCGACGCGTTGTACGTCAACGTCAACGGTGAGTCCGGCTACTTCGACCGGTCGCTGTCCGCCTACGGCCGCGAGGACCGGCCCTGCCCGCGGTGCGGTGCCCCGATCCGGCGCGAGAAGTTCATGAATCGGTCGTCGTACAGCTGCCCGAAGTGTCAGCCGCGGCCGCGGGGCCGGTAGCGGCCTCCGTAGAGCCGTCCGGAGGCAGTCTCGGCGTACCGTGAGGATCGGGGTCCGTGAGATGAGGGTGACGATTGGATGCCGGCCTCCGCTAGGAGCAAAGTCGGGAACCTGCCGCTCGATCTGACCAGTTTCGTCGGTCGTCGGCGCGAGGTGACCGAGGTGAAGCGACTGTTCACGCTCTCGCGTCTGGTGACGTTGACCGGGATCGGTGGCGTCGGCAAGACCCGGCTTGCCCTGCGCGTGGCCGAGGATTACCGCCGCACGTTCGAGGACGGGGTGTGGTTCGTCGAGCTCGGCGAGCTGCACGACCCGGAGTTGTTGGCGGACACCGTGGTGGCCGCGCTCGGGCTGCGGGAGCAGTCCGCCAACCCGCCGCGGGCACTTGTGGAGGACTACCTTGTCGGCCGCCGTCTGCTGATGGTGCTGGACAACTGCGAGCACCTGGTCGGGGCGGTCGCGATGCTGGCGGAGGCGCTGCTGAAGACCTGCCCGGAGTTGTCCGTTCTGGCGACCAGCCGGGAGCCGCTCGGCGTCGGCGGTGAGGTCACCATGCGGGTTCAGCCGTTGACGGTCCCGGACCCGGATCAGCCGTCGTCGCTGGAAGGCCTGCCCCGTTACGACGCGGTGGCCCTGTTTGCCGAACGGGCGGGTGCCGCGGTGCCCGGATTCGGCCTTACCGAGGAGAACCAGCTCACGGTGACCCGGATCTGTCAGCGGCTCGACGGGCTGCCGTTGCCGATCGAACTCGCGGCGGCGCGGTTGCGGGCAATGTCCGTGCAGCAGATCCTGCAGCGGCTGACGGATCGACTGCAACTTCTGACCATGGGCAGTCGGGGCGCGCCACTACGGCAGCAGACGCTGCGGCTGTCCATCGACTGGAGCCACGAACTGTGCACGCCGCAGGAGCAGGTGCTGTGGGGCCGCCTCGCGGTGTTCGCGGGCAGCTTCGAACTCGATGCCGCTGAGGGCATCTGCGCCGGGGAGCAGGTGCCGGACGATCTGATGGACATCGTGGCTTCACTGGTCGACAAGTCGATCCTGATCCGCGAAGAGGCCGGGGCCGTGGTGCGGTACCGGCTGCTGGAGACTCTCCGCGACTACGGTCGCGAGAAGCTGCAGGAGACCGGCGACTACGCGGCGCTACGTCGTCGGCACCGGGACTGGTACCAGCAGTTGGTGCAGCGCGCGGAGGATGAGTGGATCGGCCCCCGGCAGCTGGAATGGATCGCTCGCCTCGAGCGGGAGCAGCCGAACATGCGGGATGCATTGACGTTCTGCCTCACCGAGCCCGGCGAAGGGGACAGCGGCTTGCGTATTGCCGCCGCGCTGTATCCCTTCTGGCTCTCCCGCGGTCTGCTCAGCGAGGGCAGACACTGGCTGGATCGGGCCCTGGCCTGTCCGGGCGGGCAACCGACCGCGACGCGGGTCGAGGCGCTGTGCGACGACACCGTGCTGGCCGTGATGCAGGGCGACATCCGGGAGGGGACTGCACTGACGGACAAGGGGCGTGCCGTCGCCGAGCAGGTCGGGGACGAGTCGACGACGGCGCTCGTCGACTCTGCCAGTGGGTATCTGGACATCTTTGCCGGCGACCTGCCTCGTGCGGTGCTGTCCCTCGAAGCCGCGCTGGACGTGTTCAGCGCCGGCGACGACCCGCTGCGGCGCGTCTCGAGCCTGCTCGGTGTCGCGCTCGCCTCCGGGCTGCGCGGGGACACCCGGCGGGCGATCGTCTGCCACGAGGAGATCCTCGCGCTCACCAGATCTCGCGGTGAGTCGATGTTCCGGGCCTACTCGCTGTGCTCGCTGGGCCTGGCGGTGTGGCAGCAGGGTGACCCGGTCCGGGGGACCGAACTGCTCGAGGAGGGGCTGCGGCTCACTCGCCTCATGGACGATCCGCTCACCGCCGCGACATGTCTCGAGGCCCTGGCCTGGATCGCCGCCGAGCATCACGAGTCCGAGCGAGCCGCGGTGCTGATGGGTGCGGCCGAGTCGGTGGGGGAGGCGTCGGGCATCAAGGCGCTCGTCATCCCGGGGCTGCACGCCTTTCAGCGGCGGCGTCGGAAGCAGGCCCGTGCCGCGCTCGGGCCGCGTGGCTTCCAGGCCGCGCTGCGCCGCGGTCGCGAGCTCACCTTCGACGATGCCGTGGTCTATGCCCTGGGCGAGCATCCGCCGGCCGCGCCGTCGTCGGTGGCGTCGTCTGCGGCAGCAGTCCGACTGACGAAACGAGAACGGCAGGTCTCCGAGCTGGTCTCGCAGGGGCTGACCAACAAGGCGATCGCCGAGGCGTTGGTGATTTCGCAGCGTACGGCGCAGGGTCACGTGGAGCATGTTCTCGCCAAGCTCGGATTCACCTCCCGCGCGCAGATCGCGGCCTGGGTCGTCGAGCAGGTCGGGGGCCCACGGACCTGATCGACCCGTGCCCGCGTAAGGATCGCGTCAACGCACCAGGTCACGACGTCAGTGAGCCGTAAGGAAGTCACCGACGGGCCGGTATCGGGAGCACTGTTCACTGTGGCCCGCCGACGGACGGCGGCAGTGAACTGTGTCGAAGAGGATGCGTGATGGCTGATCTGGCCTACGTGGTATTGATCATCGGTGGCTTCAGCGCGTGCGCGCTGGTGCTGCGCGGACTGCAGGGCAGCGCCCTGAAGAGCGCCGGTCCGAAGAGCCGTGGTCTGGGGAGCAGGGGGAACCGTTGACCGCCGCCGGGACCCTCAGCGTGGTGCTGGTCGCTCTCGCGGCCGCGCTCGTGGTCTACCTGCTCGTCGCACTTCTCGATCCCGAGAGGTTCTGACACATGAATCCCGCACTCGCGGCGGGGCTGCAGATCGCGCTGGTGGTCTGTGTCCTGGCACTCGCATACGTCCCCGTCGGTGACTACATGGCGAAGGTCTACACGACCGACACCGACCTGCGCTCCGGGGACCTGCGGGTGGAGAAGGCGCTCTACCGCCTCTGCCGCATCAACGCCCGCACCGAGCAGACCTGGTACGGCTACGCCGCCAGCCTGCTCGGCTTCTCCGCCGCAGGAGTCCTGTTCCTCTATCTGCTGCAACGCATCCAGGGGGTGCTCCCGCTCGGCGGCGAACTGTCCGGGGTGAGCCCGGCGGTCGCGTTCAACACCGCGGTCTCGTTCGTCACCAACACCAACTGGCAGTCGTACACGCCCGAGACCACGATGAGCCACCTCACCCAGGCGCTCGGCCTGGCCGTGCAGAACTTCGTCTCCGCGGCCGTCGGCATGGCCGTCGCGGTGGCGCTGATCCGCGGCTTCGTGCGGGTCTCCCGCGGCTGCGAGGTCGGCAACTTCTGGGTGGACCTGACCCGTGGCACGCTCCGGATCCTGCTGCCGTTCGCGTTCGTCATCGCGCTGATCCTGTTGAGCCAGGACGTGATCCAGTCGTTCCACAGTGGGTTCTCGTCCACCGGTCTCGACGGCAGCTCGGTCACCAACGCCCTCGCCCCGGTGGCCTCCCAGGAGGCGATCAAGGAGCTCGGCACCAACGGCGGCGGCATCCTCGCGGCCAACTCGGCGCACCCGTTCGAGAACCCGACACCGCTGTCCAACGTCGTGGAGATCGTCGCGATCCTGCTGATCCCGGTCAGCCTGACCCGCACCTTCGGCACCATGGTCGGCAGCCGGAAGCAGGGCCTGACCGTGCTCGCGGTGATGGGTGTCCTGTGGGGTTCGCTGCTGGCCGTCACCCTCGCCGCCGAATCCGCTCAGCGCGGCGTCGCCGCCACTGCGGCCGGCGCCATGATGGAGGGCAAGGAGGTCCGGTTCGGGATCCCCGGGTCCGTGCTGTTCGCGGTGAGCACCACCGGCACCTCGACGGGCGCCGTGAACGCGGCACACGACAGCTTCTCGCCGCTCGGTGGCGGGGCCCTGATCCTGAACATGCTGCTCGGGGAGATCGCGCCGGGCGGGGTCGGGACCGGCCTCTACGGCATCCTCGTCCTCGCGGTGGTCGCGGTGTTCGTCGGCGGGCTGCTCGTCGGACGGACTCCCGAGTTCCTCGGCAAGAAGCTCGGCAAACGGGAGATCACCCTGGCCGCCCTGTCGGTGCTGGTGATGCCGGCGCTGGTGCTGATCGGCACCGGAATCACCGTGATCGCGTCCGCCACGACCGGATTCCTCGGCAACAGCGGCCCGACGGGCAGCCCCGGGTCCATCCACGGCTTCAGCGAGGTGCTCTACGCCTACGCATCGGCCTCGAACAACAACGGCAGCGCCTTCGGCGGGCTGACCGTCACCAGCGACTGGTTCCAGGCCTCACTCGGCCTCTGCATGCTCTTCGGTCGGTTCCTGCCGATCATCTTCGTGCTCGCGCTCGCCGGATCGCTGGCGTCGCAGAGGAAGTCGACACCCGGCGCCGGCACCCTGCCGACCGCCGGCCCGATGTTCGCCGGACTGCTCACCGGCACCGCGGTTCTCGTCGCGGCGCTGACCTTCTTCCCGGCCCTCGCGCTGGGCCCGATCGCGGAGGCACTGCAATGAGTGCGCACACCACCCTCGCCGACCCGCGCGACGCGGTCGCGGCACCCGACCCGGTCGACGACCACGGGCACGGCCCGCAGCCGGTCAAGGCCGGAATCTTCAGTCCCAGACAGTTGTGGACCGCCCTGCCGGGCGCCTGCCGCAAGCTCACCCCACGGCACCAGGCCCGCAACCCGGTGATGTTCGTCGTGTTCGTCGGATCGGTGGTCACCACCGTGATGGCGGCGGTGGATCCGTCGCTGTTCGCGTGGCTGGTCGCGGCATGGCTCTGGTTCACCGTGCTGTTCGCGAACCTCGCCGAGTCGGTGGCCGAGGGCCGCGGCAAGGCGCAGGCCGCAAGCCTGCGGAAGGTGAAGCAGGACACCGTCGCCCATCGGATCACTGACAGCGGGTCGGTCGAGTCGGTGCCCGGGACCGAACTGGTCGTCGGTGACCGCGTGGTGGTGGTGGCCGGCGAGGTGATCCCCGGCGACGGCGACGTCGTCGAGGGCATTGCGACCGTGGACGAGTCGGCCATCACCGGCGAGTCTGCGCCGGTCGTCCGGGAGTCCGGCGGCGACCGGTGTGCCGTCACCGGCGGCACCATCGTGCTCTCCGACCGGATCGTCGTCCAGGTCACCGCCGCACCCGGGCAGTCGTTCGTGGACCGGATGATCGCCCTCGTCGAGGGGGCCTCCCGGCAGAAGACGCCCAACGAGATCGCCCTGAACATCCTGCTCGCGTCGTTGACCGTGATCTTCCTGCTGGCCGTGGTCGCGGTGGGCCCGATGGGGCTCTACGCCGGCCAGGAACAGGACCCGGTCAAGCTGATCGCGCTGCTGGTCTGCCTGATCCCGACCACGATCGGCGCGCTGCTCTCCGCAATCGGCATCGCCGGCATGGACCGGCTGGTGCAGCGCAACGTCCTCGCCATGTCCGGCCGGGCGGTCGAGGCCGCAGGCGACATCGACACCCTGCTGATGGACAAGACCGGCACCATCACCTTCGGCAACCGGCAGGCGACCGCGCTGCACCCGGCGCCGGGAGTGAGTGCGCCCGAGCTCGCCGCCGCGGCGCGGCTCTCCAGCCTGGCCGACGGCACCCCCGAGGGCCGCAGCATCGTCGAACTGGTTGCTCGCGACTTCGGTCTCGCCACCGAGCCGAGCGAGGCGGAGAAGGCCGCCGAGTTCGTGCCGTTCACCGCGCAGACACGGATGAGCGGCCTGGACATGGCGGGCGAGCGGATCCGCAAGGGCGCCACCGACTCGGTGCTCAACTGGGTTCGGGTCGCCGGCGGCGTGGCGGATCCGGCGGTCGGTGCCGCGGTCGACGAGATCGCGCGCGGCGGCGGCACCCCGCTGGTGGTGGCGGTCGACGGTCGGGACGGCGCGCGGGTACTGGGCGTCATCGCGCTCTCCGACGTGGTCAAGCCGGGCATCGCCGAGCGGTTCGCCGAGCTGCGTGCGATGGGCATCCGCACCGTGATGATCACCGGCGACAACCCGTTGACCGCCAAGGCGATCGCGGCCGAGGCCGGCGTCGACGACTTCATGGCCGAGGCCACCCCGGAGGACAAGCTCGAGCTGATCCGGAAGGAACAGGATGGTGGCCGGCTGGTCGCTATGACCGGGGACGGCACCAATGACGCCCCCGCGCTGGCGCAGGCGGACGTCGGCGTCGCGATGAACACCGGGACGTCGGCGGCCAAGGAGGCCGGCAACATGGTGGACCTGGACTCCGACCCCACCAAGCTGATCGAGGTGGTGGAGATCGGCAAGCAGTTGCTGATCACCCGCGGGGCCCTGACCACCTTCTCGCTGGCCAACGACCTGGCCAAGTACTTCGCGATCCTGCCCGCGCTGTTCAGCGGGATCTACCCGCAGCTCGACGCACTGAACATCATGCGGCTGGCGACGCCGCAGTCCGCGATCGTGTCCGCGGTGATCTTCAACGCCCTGGTGATCGTCGCGCTGATCCCGTTGGCGCTCAAGGGCGTCCGGTACCGGCCGTCCACGGCGTCGGCGCTGCTGGGACGGAACCTGTTGATCTACGGAGTGGGCGGGATCGTCACGCCCTTCGTCGGCATCTGGCTGATCGACCTCGTCGTTCGACTTGTCCCCGGGATTGGGTGAGCTGTAATGCGATTCACTATCGGAATGCTCCGTCAGGTGTGGGCGGGGCTGCTGGTGCTGCTGGCGCTGACCGCGTTCGTCGGGGTGCTGTACCCCGCGGCGGTGTGGGGCATCGGCCGGCTCGGCGCGGGTTCGGCGGAGGGATCGGCGCTGCGCGACGCCAACGGCTGCGTCGTCGGCAGCGCCCTGGTCGGGGTGGACCCGCAGGTGCCCGCCGGTGCCCCGGACCCGTTCTTCCACAACCGGGTGACCGGCTCGGTGGCCGACGAGGACGCCTTCGCGCCCGGCGACCCGGCCGCGGCCCTACCGACCAACCAGGGCCCGAGCTCGGAGCTGCTGGCGTCGTTCGTCGACCAACGCCGCACGGCAATTGCCGACCGCGAGTCGGTGCCGCCGTCGTCCGTCCCGGTCGACGCGGTGACAGGCTCCGGGTCCGGCATCGACCCGGACATCAGCCCCGAGTACGCGCAGCTGCAGGTACGCCGGGTGGCGGAGGTCAACGCGATGTCCGAGGACGCGGTTCGCCGGCTCGTCGACGAGCACACCGAGGGCCGTCAGTTCGGGGTGCTTGGGTCGCCGCGGGTCAACGTGCTCGAGCTGAACCTCGCGCTCGGTCTCACGGCACCTTCGTGCGGCGAGTCGACTGCTGGTGGATGATGGCCGGGTGAGTGGTACCGAGCGCGGGGGCGAACGCGGGCGCGGTGAACTGCGTATCTACCTGGGCGCTGCACCCGGCGTCGGCAAGACCTTTGCGATGCTGGGCGAGGCGCACCGGCGCCGGGAACGGGGCACCGATGTGGTCGCGGCCGTGGTGGAGACCCACGGCCGCGCCCGCACCGCCGCGCAACTCGGTGACCTGGAGGTCATCCCGCCGTTGCTCGTCGAGTACCGGGGTACCACCGGGGCCGAGCTCGACGTGGAGGCGGTGCTGCGGCGCAGGCCGGCTCTGGTCCTCGTCGACGAGCTCGCGCACACCAACACGCCGGGCAGCCGCAACGAGAAGCGTTGGCAGGACGTCGAACAGCTCCTTGCCGCCGGCATCGACGTGCTGACCACGCTGAACGTCCAGCACCTCGAGAGCCTGAACGACGTGGTCGAGCAGATCACCGGGGTCGTCCAGCAGGAGACGGTGCCGGACGAGGTGGTGCGCGCTGCCACTCAGGTCGAGCTGGTCGACATCACGCCGGAGGCGCTGCGCCGCAGGCTTTCCCACGGCAACATCTACGCCGCCGAGAAGGTCGACGCCGCACTGAGCAACTACTTCCGGCGCGGCAACCTCACCGCACTGCGGGAGATTGCGCTGCTGTGGGTGGCCGACCAGGTCGACGCGGCGCTGGCGAAGTACCGGGCGGAGAACGAGATCACCGACACCTGGGAGGCCAGGGAGCGGGTGGTCGTGGCGGTGACCGGCGGCGCTGAATCGGAGACGCTGGTGCGGCGCGCCAGCCGGATCGCGTCGCGGTCGAGTGCGGAGCTGATCGTCGTGCACGTGGTGCGCGGCGACGGCCTCGCCGGCGTGTCCGCGCCGGAGATGGGGAAGGTGCGCAAGCTCGCCGCGAGCATCGGCGCGAGCCTGCACAGCGTGGTCGGGGACGACGTCCCCTCGACGCTGCTCGAGTTCGCCCGGGCCTCCAACGCCACCCAGCTGGTCCTGGGGACGTCGAGGCGCTCGCGGTGGGCGCGAATCTTCGACGAGGGCATCGGTGCCGCCGTCGTGCAGCAGTCGGGTTCGATCGACGTGCACATGGTCACCCACGGCGAGGCCAGCAGGCCCCGCCGGTGGCTGCCGTCCGGTTCGCCGCCGCGCCGGCTGCTCGCCTGGATCGCGGCGGTGCTGGTCCCGTCCGTGGCGGCGCTGATCATGTGGCTGATCAACAGCAGGTTCGAGGTCGGCGGGGAGAGCGCGCTCTTCTTCATCGTGGTGCTGCTCGTCGCGTTGCTCGGCGGCGTGGCGCCGGCCGTGCTGTCCGCGTTGATCTCGGGCCTGCTGCTCAACTACTTCTTCACGCCGCCGGTGCGGAGCTTCACCATCGCCGAGCCGGACAACTTCATCACCACGGTCGTTCTCCTGGTGATCGCCGTCGCGGTGGCGGTGCTCGTCGACGCGGCGGCGGAGCGGGCGCGGGAGGCGCGCCGGGCCTCGCAGGAAGCGGAGCTGCTGGCCCTGTTCGCCGGGTCGGTGCTCCGCGGGGCGGACCTGCAGGCCCTGCTGGAGAAGGTCAGCGAGACGTACGGACAGCGGTCCGTGAGCATGATCCGCCGCGGGTTCGGCGTGGTGAGCTCGGTGGGTGCGGAGGCGCCGTCGTCGGTTGAGGACGCGGACACCGTCTGCGAGGTGAACGACGGGGAGTACGCACTGGCGCTGCGCGGCGACGAGCTGCACGCCCGCGATCGACGGGTGCTGCTCGCGGTCGCCAACCAGGCGGTCGGGTTGATCCGGCAGCGCGAGCTGGCCGAGGAGGCCAGTCAGGCGCAGGCGCTGGCCGAGGCCGACCGGCTGCGGCGTTCGCTGCTCTCCGCGGTCAGCCACGACCTGCGGACCCCGCTGGCCGCGGTCAAGGCCGCGGTGTCGAGCCTCCGCAGCGACGACGTGGAGTTCTCGCCCGAGGACACGGCCGAACTGCTGGCCACGGTGGAGGAGTCGACGGACCAGCTGACCAACCTGGTCGGCAACCTGCTCGACTCGTCGCGACTGGCGGCGGGGGTGATCCGGCCGACGCTGCGGCCGGTCTACCTCGAGGAGGTGGTGCACCGGGCGCTGGTCGGCGTCGGCGTCGGGACCCCCGGGTTCGGACGAGCCGGTCGCGACCGCGTGCACGTCGATGTCGGCGGGAACGCGGTACTCGCCGACAGCGGCCTACTCGAACGAGTGCTGGCCAACCTGGTGGACAACGCGCTGCGGTACGCGCCCGACGGCGCGGTCCGGATCGCCGCGGCGCCGGTCAAGGACCGGGTCCTCATCACGGTCGCGGACACCGGGCCGGGCATCGCAAGGGGAGCGGAGGATCAGATCTTCGACTCCTTCCAGCGCCTCGGCGACCGGGACATGTCCACCGGCGTGGGGCTGGGGCTCGCGGTGGTTCGCGGCTTCGTCGAGGCGATGGGCGGCACGGTCAGCGCAACCGACACCCCGGGTGGCGGGTTGACGATGGTGGTGGACTTGGCAGGGATCGGGAAGGTGGCTGTGTGACAAGGGTGCTGGTGATCGACGACGAACCGCAGATTCTGCGGGCGTTGCGGATCAATCTGACCGTGCGGGGATACGAGGTGACGACCGCAGCGAACGGGGCCGCGGCGCTGCGGGCCGCGGCGGAGCGTCATCCCGAGGTGATCGTGCTGGACCTGGGGCTGCCGGACATGGACGGGATCGAGGTGCTGGCGGGCCTGCGCGGCTGGTCCACGGCGCCGGTCATCGTGCTCTCCGCGCGGACCGACTCCGCGGACAAGGTCGCCGCCCTGGACGCGGGGGCGGACGACTACGTCACCAAGCCCTTCGGGATGGACGAGTTCTTGGCCCGGTTGCGCGCCGCGGTGCGCCGGAACTCCACCGTCGCCGACCCGGGCGAGCCCGTGGTGGCAACCGACTCTTTCACCGTCGACCTGGCGGCGAAGAAGGTGACGAAGGCCGGTGCGGAGGTGCATCTGACGCCCACCGAGTGGGGGATGCTCGAGATGCTGGTGCGTAACAGGGGAAAGCTGGTGGGGCAGAAGGAGTTGCTTCGCGAGGTCTGGGGGCCGTCGTACGCGACCGAGACCCACTACCTCCGGGTCTACCTCGCGCAGTTGCGGCGCAAGCTCGAGGACGACCCGTCCCGTCCTCGACACCTGATCACCGAGGCCGGGATGGGATACCGGTTCCAGGAATGAGGTCCGGCGGGGTCCGGCGATCCCCGGAGCCGGTGAGCCGGCCCACAGGTTTCCGACTGGGGTGATTGTGGACACCGCGCCGTTAGCGGTTCATTTGCGGCGACGGCGCCCGGTACGCCATGATCCTCGCTTGCACGGACCGTGCTGCCGCGACCCGAGAAGGATCACCATGGACAGGGCCACCGAGCTCGTCACCGACGTCAACGGCAGGTTCTGGTACCTGATCATCGCGCTGCTGGTTGGCCTGGGACTGTACTTCTCGTTCCGGACGCGGTTCGTCCAGGTCCGACTGCTGCGCGAGATGTTCCGCGTCATCACCGACAAGCCGGGCGACCTCGAGGACGGCAAGCCCGGCATCTCGGCCTTCCGTGCGTTCTCCATCTCGGCGGCCTCCCGGGTCGGCACCGGGAACATCGCGGGCGTGGCCATCGCGATCAGCATCGGCGGGCCGGGCGCGGTCTTCTGGATGTGGGTGATGGCGATCGTCGGCGGCGCGACGTCGTTCGTCGAGTCCACGCTCGGGCAGCTGTACAAGGTGCCGGACAAGGACAGTTACCGCGGCGGGCCGGCCTATTACATGCAGTACGGCCTGGGCAAGCGGTGGATGGGCGTCATCTTCGCGGTGGTGATCACGGTGACCTACGGCTTCGTGTTCGTCGCCGTGCAGTCCAACTCGATCGCCGACGCCGTCTCCACCTCGGTCGGCACGGGCGGGGACTCGGTCAACGTGATCGTCGGGGTGGTCGTCGCGCTGCTCACCGCCGCGGTGATCTTCGGTGGGGTGCGCCGCATCTCGTCGGTCTCGCAGGTCGTCGTCCCGATCGTGGCCGGTGCCTACCTGCTGCTCGGCCTGACCGTGGTCCTGCTGAACATCGACCGGGTGCCGGAGATGCTGAACGTGATCGTGCAGAACGCCTTCGGGCTCCAGGAAGCGGTCGGCGGCGGCATCGGCGTTGCGATCATGCAGGGGATCCGGCGCGGGCTCTTCTCCAACGAGGCCGGCATGGGCTCGGCGCCGAACGCCGGTGCGACGGCATCGGTCTCGCATCCGGTCAAGCAGGGCCTGGTGCAGAGCCTCGGGGTGTACTTCGACACCCTGCTGGTCTGCACCACGACCGCCTTCGTCATCCTGCTCGCCGACCCCGACTACGGCAGCGCGTCGGGTGCCTCGCTCACGCAGATCGCGCTCGCGGAACACCTGGGCACGTGGACGATCCACTTCCTGACGGTCGCGATCTTCTTCCTCGCCTTCACCTCGGTGATCGGCAACTACTACTACGGCGAGTCCAACATCGGATTCCTCACCCCGTCGACGAAGGCGCTGAACGGTTTCCGTGCGCTGGTGGTGCTCTGTGCCTTCGGCGGCGCCATCGGGTCGCTGCCGCTGGTCTGGAGCATCGCGGACCTGTCGATGGGCGTGATGGCGACGATCAACCTGATCGCGATCGCGCCGCTGTCGGTCATCGCGTTCCGGCTGATGAAGCACTACACGGACCAGCGCAGGCAGGGCCTCGATCCCGTCTTCCACCGTGGGGACATGCCCGACCTGGTCGGCGTCCAGGCCTGGACGGACACCCCGTCGTGGCCGGAGCGCCGGGACGGGATGGCAGGATTGCGGCATGGCTGAACAGAATTCCCAGACCACGTCGGCCGGCACGGAGCTGTGGGTGGAGCGGACCGGAACCCGTCGCTACACCGGGCGCAGCTCCCGGGGCGCGGAGGTGCTGATCGGTTCGGAGACCGTCGACGGCGTGTTCACGCCCGGCGAGCTGCTCAAGATCGCGCTGGCAGCGTGCACCGGGATGAGCTCGGACATGCCGCTCTCCCGGCGGCTCGGCGACAACTACGACGCCACCGTGCGGGTCTCGGGCGCCGCGGACCGCGAGAACGAGGTGTACCCGCGTCTGGACGAGGTGCTCGAGGTGGATCTGAGCGAACTCGACGCCGAGGCGCAGGAGCGTCTGCTCACCGTGGTGCTCAAGTCGGTGGACAAGGTTTGCACCGTCGGCCGCACCCTGAAAACCGGAACGGTGGTCAACCTCACGGTGGAAACCGATTCGTGATCAAATAGGCGCCATGATTCTGACCCGCGTTGCGATGGTCGGCGCCGTGGTCGCCGGCGCGCTCGTCGGTGCCCCGCTCGCCGGGGCCCAGCCGGTGCCCGTCCCGCCC
>NZ_BCXG01000009.1 GCF_001894985.1 Rhodococcus tukisamuensis NBRC 100609
AGGGCGCGCTCGGGGTCCCAGCCGAGCTGGAGGGTGCCGCTGGGCCGGAGCAGGACCGGGATCCGCGGATCGAGCTGCGGTCCGGCTGCGGGGACGGGGGCCGGTGCCATGCACCGACTCTGTCAGCCCCGTCCGCCGCGACGGCCGCTCCGGAGCCGGTTGTCCACAGGCTCACGGCACCCGGACCAGGTGTTTCGTGTCTTCTCCGGATCTGTCGAAACTCGACGGATCAGTCGGTCGGGCGCTCCGGGTCCGCGGACGGTCCACGGCCCTCTTCCCGCTCACGGGCCTCGGTCTCCTCGAGCAGGGCCATCGGGTCGAAGGTGCTCGAATCGCCGCCGATCACCCGGTCGACGAAGGCCGCGGTGTCGTCGAGGTCGCTCGGGTCAGGCAGCAGGTCCGGGTGCGCCCAGACGCCGTCGCGTCCCTCCATGCCGCCGGCCTCGGCGAGCTGACGCCACAGCTGCGCGGCCTCGCGGACCTTGCGGGGCCGCAACTCGAGGCCGACGAGGGTGGCAAAGGTCTGCTCGGCCGGTCCGCCGGTCGCGCGGCGACGACGCAGCGTCTCGCTGAGCGCGGCCACGCCGGGCAGCCGATCGCCGAGAGCGGCCGCGACCACCGTCTCCACCCAGCCCTCGATCAGGGCCAGCAGCGTCTCGAGGCGTTCGAGGGCCTGCTTCTGCTCGGGGGTGGTCTGCGGTTCGAAGGCGCCCTGCTGCAGGATCTCCTGGATCTTCGACGGATCGGTCAGCGCGCTCGGGTCGATGCCCTGCGCGGCCTCCTCGATCGCGGAGAAGTCCATCCGGATGCCACGCGCGTACTCCTCGACGGTGGCGAGCAGTCGCTGACGCAGCCACGGCACGTGCACGTACAGCCGCTGGTGCGCGGCCTCGCGGGCGGCGAGGAACACCAGGATCTCGCGGTCCGGCTGCTCGAGGCCCTCGCTGAACTTCTCGATGGCCGTCGGCAGCAGCGCGGCCACCCCGGTCGGCCCCAGCGGCAGGCCGATGTCGGTGGAGCTGAGCACCTCGGAGGAGAGTTGGCCGAGGGCCTGGCCGAGCTGCGAGCCGAACGCGAGTCCGCCCATCTGCGTGAGCATGCCCATCATCGGCCCGGCCATCTCGCGGGCCTCCTCGGGCAGGCCGGAGGCCCACATGCCGGAGATCTGCTCCGCGACCGGGTCGCACAGCCGCTTCCAGGTGTCGAGGGTGTTGTCGAGCCAGTCGGCCGCCGTCCATGCGACCGTCCGGGTGGCGCCCGCCGGCAGCGTTGTGGCCCCGTCGAGCCACAGCTCGGCGAGGTGCGAGGCGTCCGCGACCGCGGAACCGGTGCCCTCCGCGATCGGGGCGACCGTGCCCAGCTGTTGCTTCGCGAGCTGCTTGGCGACGTCGTAGTTCACCGGCCCGGCGGAGCCGCCGGAGCCCATCGAGTTGCCCATGCCGCTGAGCATCTGGCCGAACTGGGTCAGCATCTGGCCCAACGCCGCCGGGTCGAAGCCCTGCGCGCCGAAACCGAACGGATCGCCCTGGCCTCCCTGGCCGGGCCCCTTGCCGGGGTCGGAGTCGTCGTCGGAGTTCGAGAAACCAAACGGCAGATTGCTCATATCTCAACGGTACAAGGCGACGCGGCGTGTGGTGGCACGGGAAATGACGCCGAGGGCGAACATCACCGCGACCCGCGGGCCTCCTCTACTCTTCCGCCGCGGCCCGACCTCTACGCTGGGCCGGGTGAATCGACGGATTGTCACCCTGGTCGCTGCGCTCGTGCCGGTGCTGGCGCTGTTGCTGTTCGGGATGTCGGTGACGGTGCCGTTCGTGGCGCTCGGTCCCGGCCCCACCTTCAACACCCTCGGCGAGGTGGACGGCAAGCAGGTCGTCGAGATCAAGGGCACCGAGGTCGATCCGACGTCGGGCAACCTCAACATGACCACCGTCTCGGTGCGGGACGGGCTGAACATCTTCGAGGCCTTCGGTTACTGGCTCAGCGGCCGCCACGGACTGGTGCCGCGCGAGGAGGTGTACCCGGCGGAGAAGACCCGGGACCAGGTCAAGGAGGAGAACACCCAGGAGATGCAGCAGTCGGAGAGTTCCGCCGAGCTGGCCGCACTGAATTACCTGAACCTGCCGGTCGCGGTCGAGGTGTCCGACGTGTCGGCTGACGGGCCGGCCGCCGGGGCGCTGCGCGAGGGCGACCAACTGCTGACGGTCAACGGTGAGCCGGTGCGCACCGTCGGCGAGGTGCAGAAGGCCGTGGCCGCGCTGAGCCCGGGCACGGTGGTCCAGATCGGGGTTCGGCGCGACGGCCAGGACCTGACGGTGCCGGTGACACTCGGCGAACGACCGGGCGGACACGGCGCCGGTTACCTGGGCATCACCCCGACGGAGAATCCGGAGGTCCCGTTCACCGTCGACTTCAACCTGGCGGAGGTCGGCGGGCCGTCGGCGGGGCTGATGTTCACCCTGGCGGTGATCGACAAGCTGTCCCCGGGCGAGCTGAGCGGCGGGGAGTTCGTCGCGGGCACGGGCACCATCGACTCCGGCGGCGCCGTCGGCCCGATCGGCGGCATCCAGTACAAGCTGATTGCCGCCCGCGACGCCGGTGCGACCACCTTCCTGGTGCCGGCGCGCAACTGCGACGAGGCCCGTCAGCGCACGCCGGACGGGCTGCGACTGGTCAAGGTGGAGAACCTTGACGGTGCGGTCGAGGCGCTGGACTCGCTGAACGCCGGCGGCGAAGCGCCCGCCTGCTGATGAGGTGGCTGCTGTTGGTCGGCGCGATCGTCAGCGAGGTCACCGCCACGTTGTCGCTGCGCGCGGCCGTCGACCACCCGGGGTGGTACGTGCTGGTGGTGGCCGGTTACGGCGCCTCGTTCGTGTTCCTGGCGGCGGTCCTGAAGCGGCAGATGCCGGTGGGCGTCGCCTACGGCATCTGGGGCGCAAGCGGGGTCACCGCGACCGCGATCCTGGCGGCCTGGCTGTTCGGTGACGCGCTGACCTGGCTGATGGGTGCGGGGATCGCGCTGGTCATCGGCGGCGTCCTCATCGTGGAGGTGGGTTCGCAGAAGGCCGAGGAGTCCCGGGCGCGGGCACTGGCCGACACGGACGTGCCGGTCGGGTCGGAGCGCTCGCGATGACCTGGGTGCTGCTGATGGCCGCGATCGTGCTGGAGGTGACGGCGACGCTGAGCCTGAAGGCGTCCGACGGCTTCACTCGGCGCCGGTGGATCGCGCCCGTGGTCCTGGGCTACCTCGCGTCGTTCGGGCTGATCGCGGTGGTGCTCGCGCGGGGCATGGCGGTGGGGGTGGTCTACGGCATCTGGGTGGCCTGCGGCGTTGCGCTCACCGCCGTCCTCGGCCGCGTGGTCTTCGGCGAGCCGCTGACCAGGGCGATGCGTTTCGGCATCGCCCTGATCATCGGCGGTGTGCTGCTGATCGAGCTCGGCTCGGTCGCGGGCTGACCCGGTGGCCTGAGCCGACCGCGTGTCGGTCTGCGCCCCGGACTCAGTCGTCGGACGCGTCGAACGTCGCGTACAGCGCGTGCACCAGGTTCGGCGCGAGGTCGTCGTAGGTGACCAGTTCCGGTTCCGCGTCGTCGTCGTCCTCGGGCATCAGTTGCAGGACGCAGGCGGACGGCCCGTCTCGCAGCACCGCGGCGATCAGTCTGGCCGCGCGCCGCTCCGGGTGGGCCTGGGCGGTGGCCCGGGCGATCTCGTCGGCGGCGTGCTCGTCGGTGAGCACCGGCGCGACCGCGTGGTCCAGGTCGGACTCGGCGGTCGGCGGCAGCACCACGATCTCCTGCACCAGGACACACCCGACGACGCCGTCGGGCCAGCTGGTGGTCGCGAGGAACTCGTCGAGGGCGGGTGACCCGCCGCCGACGTCGTCCGGGAACGGCTCCTGCTCGATCGGGGTCAGCTCGGCGCCGTCCTCGAGCTGGTCGTGCAGTTCCGGCTCGGCGGCGGCCAGCACGGCGGTCGGGACGAGGGCGAACATCTGCGGGGGCCGGCCCCAGCCGCCCGCGTCCGCGAAGTCGGCGACCTCGCGCACACAGCGCGGCAGGGCGTCGGGGGAGAGGTCTGGCTGGTAGCCGTAGTCGAGGCCGTCGAAATCACTCACCCGACCATCCTCCCACCTCGCGGGGACGGCAGGCGCCTTGCCGGTCCGTGAATCGACGTACAGTGGACGGCAACCACGGCGGTGCACGTCACCGCCGCAACCGCGGCGCCTGGCGTGCCGCCTGAAATACGGAGAGTGGCACGTGGGCATGCGGCCCCCCACCGGTCTACCGACGTTGTCCCGACGGAGCCGAGTGTTGTTGGTGCTGGCACTCGTTGCGGCGGCGCTGCTGCTGATCGGACCCCGGCTGATCGACACCTACACAAATTGGCTGTGGTTCGGCGAGGTCGGCTTCCGGGAGGTCTTCACCACGGTGCTGTTCACGCGCGTGGCGATGTTCGTCGTCTTCGGACTCCTCATCGGTCTCGCCACCTTCCTCGCGTTGTTCCTCGCGTACCGCAGCCGGCCGGTGTTCGTGCCGGTCGCCGGACCGAACGATCCGATCGCGCGGTACCGCACCACGGTCATGAGCCGGCTCAAGGTGTTCGGGGTCGGTATCCCGATCGCGATGGGCATCCTCGCCGGCCTCATCGCCCAGTCGAACTGGGTTGCGGCACAGATGTTCGTCCACGGCGAGTCGTTCGGGATCACGGACCCGCAGTTCGGACTCGATGTCGGGTTCTACGCCTTCGACCTGCCGTTCTACCGGCTGGTGCTGAACTGGCTGTTCGTGGCGGTCATCCTTGCGTTCCTCGCTAACCTGCTGACCCACTACGTCTTTGGCGGGCTGCGGCTGAGCGGGCACGACGGTGCGCTGACCAAGTCCGCCCGCATCCAGCTGGCCGTGCTGGCCGGTACCTTCGTCCTCCTCAAGGCCGTTGCCTACTGGTTCGACCGCTACTCCCTGCTCACGAGCGGTCGTAAGGAGCCCACCTTCACCGGTGCCGGCTACACCGACATCAACGCGGTGCTGCCGGCCAAGCTGATCCTGCTCGCCATCGCGGTGATCTGCGCCCTCGCGTTCTTCTCCGCGATCTTCATGCGGGACATGCGGATTCCGGCGATGGCGACCGGTCTGCTGGTGTTGTCCTCGGTGCTGGTCGGTGCGGTGTACCCGCTCGTGGTCGAGCAGTTCTCGGTCAAGCCGAACGCGGCGGACAAGGAGAGCGAGTACATCGAGCGGAACATCGCGGCCACGCGCGAGGCGTACGGCATCACCAACGAGCAGGTGACGTATCAGCCGTACTCGGGTGACGGCACCGCGGCGCCGCGCGACGTGCCGGCCGACGTCACCACCATCGCCAACGCGCGCCTGCTGGACCCGAACGTGCTCTCGCCCACCTTCACGCAGCAGCAGCAGCGGCAGAACTTCTACGGGTTCCCTCCGACCCTGGACATCGACCGCTACACGATCGCCGGCTCGATGGCCGACTACATCGTGGCGGCCCGCGAGCTCTCGCCGAACAACCTGCAGGGCAACCAGACCGACTGGATCAACAAGCACACCGTCTTCACGCACGGTGACGGGCTGGTGGCGGCGCCCGCCAACCGGGTGACGGCCCCGGTGCTGGACCCGACCCAGGACTCCTCGAACAACGCGGGATACCCGATCTACACGGTCAGTGACATCGCGTCGCTGGCCGAGGGCAAGCAGATCATCAAGGTCGACCAGCCGCGAATCTACTACGGCGAGGTGATCGCCCAGGGTGCCGAGGACTACTCGATCGTCGGCGGTACGCCGGGTTCGGCGCCGCGGGAGTACGACACGGACACCACGAAGTTCACCTACGACGGCCAGGGCGGCGTCCCGCTCGGCAACTGGGTCAACCGTCTGGCGTTCGCGGCCAAGTACACCGAGCGCAACATCCTGTTCTCCGGCACGATCGGCTCCGACTCGAAGATCATCTTCAACCGGGACCCCCGCGACCGCGTCGGTGAGGTGGCCCCGTGGCTGACCACGGACGGCGACGCCTACCCCGCGGCGGTCGACGGGAAGATCGTCTGGATCGTCGACGCCTACACCACGCTCGACAACTACCCGTACGCGCAGCGCAGCTCGCTCGAGGGACTGGTGGCCGACAGCGTCGACGCGAACACCGGCCGACTGCTCCCCAAGAAGGAGGTCTCCTACATCCGTAACTCGGTGAAGGCGACCGTCGACGCGTACGACGGCACGGTGAAGCTCTACCAGGTGGACGAGAAGGACCCGGTCCTCAAGGCCTGGATGGGGGTGTTCCCCGGCACGGTGGAGCCGCAGAGCGAGGTCACCGACGAACTGCGGGCGCACTTCCGTTACCCGGAGGACCTGTTCAAGGTGCAGCGCGAGATGCTCGCGAAGTACCACGTGGACGATCCGCGAGAGTTCTTCACCAACAACGCCTTCTGGTCGGTGCCCAACGAGCCGACCGTCGAGAACTCGAAGGAGAACGAGCCGCCGTACTACGTGCTGGTGGGTGATCAGGAGACCGGGGACCCGTCGTTCCGGCTGACCAGCCCGATGGTCGGGTTCCGCCGGGAGTTCCTCTCCGCCTACATCACGGTGAACTCCGATCCCAAGGACTACGGCAAGATCACCGTGCTGCAGCTGCCGATCAACAAGCAGACGCAGGGGCCGGCGCAGTCGCAGAACTCGATGATCTCCGACGCCCGGGTCGGCTCGGAGAAGGCGCTGCTGGAGAAGACCAACAAGATCCAGTACGGCAACCAGCTCGCGCTGCCCATCGCGAAGGGCGGCATCCTCTACGTGGAGCCGATGTACACCGAGCGCAGCGGGGCCAACACGGCGACCTTCCCGCAGCTGACCCGGGTGCTGGCCAGCTACCAGGAGCCCGGCCCGACCGGCCGCATCCGGGTGGGTTATGCCGCCACCCTGGCCGAGGCGCTTGACCAGGTCTTCGACGGCGGGACATCCGGCACCGCAACGGCTCCGGGCGGTAGCGCGACCACGCCGCCGCCGAGCGGTGGCACGCCGCCCGCACCGGAGACGGCGCCGGCACCGCTCGCGCCGAACGCGGCCGCGGTTGTCGGGGAACTCGACGCCGCGCTGGCGAACCTGCGCGCGACGCAGCAGAGCGGTGACTTCGCCGCGTACGGCGCCGCGCTCGATCGACTGCAGAAGGCGGTCGACGCCTACCAGGGCCTGCCGAAGTAGGTCCGGCAGCACACGAGGAAGGCCCCGCCATCATCGATGGCGGGGCCTTTCCGGTCTCCGGGTCAGCGGGCGAGGCTGGCCAGGAAGACGTTGTTCGAGTCGATCAGCTGCTTGACCTGGTCGCCGTAGCCGACCTGGTGGGCGGCCGCGACGGCGGCATCGGTGGCCTGCTTCACCTGGTCGGCAGAGGGCGCCGGGAAGCTCGGGGGCAGGACCGGCACGGCGGGAGCGACCGGGGCGACCGCGGCCGGGGCGGCGGGCGCGGGCTCGGCGATGGGTGCCGGCGCCGGGGTCTCCTCGGCGGCGGTGGTCAGGTACTGACCGCAGTGCGGCCACGCGCCGGGGCCCTGGCTCTGCAGGGTGTTCTCGGCGACGCGGATCTGCTCGGCCTTCGAGGCGCCGTGCGGGGAACCGGTGCCGCCGTTGGCGGTCCAGGTGCTCTGCGAGAACTGCAGGCCGCCGTAGTAGCCGTTGCCGGTGTTGATGCCCCAGTTGCCGCCGCTCTCGCACTGCGCGACGCCGTCCCAGTTGTGAGTGGCGGCGGAGGCGGTGCCGGTGGCGAGACCGAACGGGACTGCGACGAGGGCGCCGGTGACGGCTGCGAATCCAAGTGCGCGAGTGCTGAGCTTACGAGTCGTCATGCGGGTAAATCCTCTCCGCGCTTGCTGACGGGGCCGGCCTGGGCGGTCGAGACTGTCGACCTCGCCCGGCATCGAGATGGCGCCGCGTCCCTGCCCCTCGAAGGTTTTGGGGTTCCGATCCCGCGGGGCAGAGTCGTGCAGCGGCGGGTCGGCTCAGCCCGGTTGTTTCGGGCCGGTGGCGACCGTACGCATCAAAACGAGGCGGGTCACTTAGCTGAACGTTTGTTCAATCCATGGGTTTGGGGGCGCGGATTCCGGCATTTCCCCAGCTCGCGCCGCATCGTTGCCGGTTAGGTGCGAGTTTGTTACCTGTCCGTTATGTGGCTGGGATCACCGGCATTTTGTGCCCCCGGTCACCCGTCGGACCCTCCTCGCTGGGGTCGAACTGGCGATTTGTGTTCCGTTCGCGCACTCGTGTAACTTCGTTCATGCATCGCGGGGTGGAGCAGCTCGGTAGCTCGCTGGGCTCATAACCCAGAGGTCGCAGGTTCAAATCCTGTCCCCGCTACCAAAGTACGAAAGCCCGGTCCTCGGACCGGGCTTTCGGCGTTTCCGGGTGCGGCCGGTCGTGGTCGGACCGGCGCCTACGGCGGGTGGTCAGGGGCACTCAGAAGTTCGTGTAGAGTAGTAAGTGCATCGCGGGGTGGAGCAGCTCGGTAGCTCGCTGGGCTCATAACCCAGAGGTCGCAGGTTCAAATCCTGTCCCCGCTACCAAAGTACGAAAGCCCGGTCCTCGGACCGGGCTTTCGTCGTTCCCTGGGTGGTGAGCCCGGGCGTTTGTCGTTCCCTGGGTGGTGAGCCCGGGCGTTTGTCGTTCCCGGGGTGGTGAGCCCCGGGCTTGTGTGGCTTCTCGGGTCGGGCATCCGTCGTCTCTGGGGTTCTGCGGGTGGTCGGCGTAGGTTCGTTCCCGACGGACACGTTCAGTGGTCCGAAGACGAAAGGGCGGAAGCCGTGATCTTCATCGTCGTCAACTTCACTGTGCGGCCCGAGTATTCGGGCAGATGGCTCGAACTGGTGCAACCGTTCACCGATGCGACCCGGGCCGAACCGGGCAACCTGTGGTTCGACTGGTCCCGCTCGACCGAGAACCCCGACGTCTTCGTTCTGGTCGAGGCCTTCCGTGACGACGAGGCGGCCGTTGCGCACGTGCAGAGCCGGCACTTTCAGGACGCAATGCGGGACTTGAAGCCGGCACTGGTGAGCACGCCGAGAATCATCAACACGAAGATCGACGCCGCGGACTGGTCGCTGATGGGCGAGCTCGCCGTCGACTAGAGGCCCCCTCTGGGCGAGTGGTAATTGACGTCCGAAAAGTGGGCTACAGTAGTAAATGCATCGCGGGGTGGAGCAGCTCGGTAGCTCGCTGGGCTCATAACCCAGAGGTCGCAGGTTCAAATCCTGTCCCCGCTACCAAGGTACGAAGGCCCGGTCCCGCAAGGACCGGGCTTTTGTCGTTTCCGGGGTGGTGAGCCCGGGCTTTCGTCTTCTCCCGGGCACTCAGGTGTACGGCGAGTCCATCTCGATCAGCACCCGACGCATCAACTTGCCGGTGGCATTGCGGGGCAGCTCCTCGAGGAAGACCACCTCGCGGGGCACCTTGTACCGGGCGAGGTGCGTCTTGACGTAGGCCTTGAGGTCCTGTTCGTCGCGCGGCGCGCCAGCGGCGGTCACCACGTAGGCCTTGAGGCGGTGACCGAACTCGGTGTCCTCGACACCGATTACCGCCGCCTCCAAGACATCCGGACGGGCGACGAGCAGGTTCTCGACCTCGAGCGGGTAGACGTTCTCGCCGCCGGAGACGATCATGTCGTCGTCGCGGCCGTCGACGAACAGCAGTCCGTGCTCGTCGAAGTGTCCGACGTCGCCGGTGCAGAGCAGCCCGTTGATGCGCTCCTTGTCGTGACCGTCGGTGTAGCCGTTGAAGCTCAGCCCGCTGGAGACGAAGATCCGGCCGATCCGTCCGGGCTTGGTGATACGGGTGCCGGCGTCGTCGTACAACTCCACGTGGCAGGTGACCGGCGCGCGGCCGGCGGTGCCGGGTGCCTCGGCGAGTTCGGCGGGAGTTGCCACCGTCGCGACCGCGACTTCCGTTGAGCCGTAGAGGTTGTACAGGACGTGCCCGAACGCCTCGGTGGTCCGGGTGCACAGGTCGGGGGAGAGGGCGGAGCCGGCGGCGAAGATCACCTTGAGGTTCGAGGTGTCGTACTTCGCCACCGTCTCGGCGCCGAGGTCGACGATGCGCTGCAGCATGGTCGGCACCACCACCAGTGTGTCGGCGCGATTCTCGGCGACCAGGGACAGGGCCGCCTCGGGGTCGAAGTTGCGCTGCATCACGACGGTCTGACCGAGCGCCAGCGCGACGCCGACCTGTGAGAGCCCGGTGCCGTGGAACGCGGGCGCGGCCATCACCATGGTCTGGCCGTTGCGCAGCGGGATCCGGTCCAGGAACTGCGCGGCGGACAGCGCCGAGGTGCGTTCGCGGGGCGCGCCCTTGGGTGTTCCGGTGGTGCCGCTGGTGAGCAGTACGAAGCTGCCGTGCGTGGGCGGGCGCGGCACGGTGTCGGTCGGCCGGTCGAGCACCAGTTCGTCCAGGGCGCGGACGCGTCCGGAGGGGTCCTCGCCCCAGGACAGGTAGCGCCGCACGTCGGCGGGCAGCGCGTCCGCGACCTCCTGGAACTCCTCGTCGTAGACGAACGCTCGAACCTGTTCGCGGGCAGCGACATCCATCAACTGCGGCGGGGCGAACCCGGTGTTCATCAGCACGAGTTTGGTGCCGGCCTTGGCGGCCGCGAGCATGGCCAGCACCAGGCCGCGGTGATTGCGGCACATCGCGCCCATCACCGAACCCGGCGTGACGCCGTCCGCGACCCAGGCGCGGACCAGGGCGTTGGAGAGTTCCTCGAGCTCGGCGTAGGTGAGCTGGCCCCGCTCGTCGACGACGGCGACCGCGTCGAGTCCGTTCCGGGCGTGCGCGTGGACCACCCCGGCGAAGGGCCCGTACCTGTCCACGGAGAGGATCGAGTAGATGCCGCGGTCCGCCCGCGGGATGGGCACCAGGCCGGCGCGCAGAATGACCCTCGCTGCTCCGAGGTTGTCGGTCACCTTCTTGAGTGCGCCTGGCATGTGGTTCTGCCCCCCTGGGAAACGGATGCGAAAGTGTGCCGGGGTCGGTCGGCATCCAGCCTAGATGTCGGGCGCGTAAATCTGCAGGGTTTGAAAACGGCGGAAGGACACCGTGGCGAGGCCGGACCTCGCCGCGGTGCCCCTCGGTCGAAACGGGCGTTGCTACTTCAGCTCGGACGACGACTTGCCGAGGATTCGGCGGGCGACGATGAGCTGCTGGATCTGCTGCGTGCCCTCGACGATGTCGAGGATCTTCGTTACGTGTGGTCGCCACCTTGGGTGTTCGAATTACCGCAGGTGGCAATTGCTTTCACTGGTTTCCTGTTTTGCATGAATGTCGACGCCAGTGACCTGAGTCGGGACCGGGCCGGGACGAGATGTGCCGGTCGACCTCGCTCGTCGGCCCCCTCTGGCAGGATGCCGGGCACGGGCGCACCGACACCGGGCTGGTACCCGAACCCTGACGGCTCCGACTCGATGCGGTACTGGGACGGCCAGAAGTGGACCGCCGTGCAGGCGAATGACGCACCGACCATCCCGACGGCCCCCATCCCCGCGCCGACGCCCGCTGAGCGGGAGCCGACGAAGCGCGGCCCGAAGATCGCCGGCGGCATCGCCCGGGCGGTCGTGGCCCTCGCGGCGATGGGTGCCATGTTCGGCGGAGGCGGCGAGGATGTCGCGGATGCGCCAGCCGTGAGCGGCGGGGTGTCCGACGAGATACGGCAGGCGGCGCGGGACGCGAAGGCTGCGCCAGTGAACGCGGAGTTGCAGTGCGAGGAGTTGGCGACGGGGCAGGCTGACTCGCCGTCGACGGTGGACTTGCCGGGGCGCATCAGGTGCGTGGCGGCCTAGATGCGTGCGGCCGTCCTGCCGTGTGGTTGCATTTGACGATGTCGTTACGTGCGCTTTGGAAATCTATTGCTGTGGCAGTTGGCCTTGTCGTTGCCCTGTATGTGGCAGCCGCGATCCGACTGGGCAGTCCGCCGCACGCAGACAATCACCCGACGATGGTATAGGCGGACGTAGCAGTGTGAGGTACGTGCCGGTGCCGCCCTGGATGGCGTCGTCGTACTCGGGGTCACCTTGTTGTTGTCAGCCTTCGGCACTCCTGTGCGAGCTCGCTGATTCATGCCGGCGCGAGCGTGAAGACGCCAGAGGTCTGGACGCACCTGTGGCCCGGCGAGGATGAGCGGACCCGGCTTGCGATGGACTCCGCGCCAAGCCGCGACCGGGTCGGGACCGGCGGTGGCGAGGCTGGCTCGGATGACGAAACCGCCCCCGTCGCGGGGAACTGCGACGAGGGCGGCTTGGTGCTGTAATGCTGACCTGACCTGCTACTTCAGCTCGGACGACGACTTGCCGAGGATTCGGCGGGCGACGATGAGCTGCTGGATCTGCTGCGTGCCCTCGAAGATGTCGAGGATCTTGCTGTCGCGCGCCCACTTCTCGAGCAGGGGACGCTGCGAGTAGCCGAGGGTGCCGGCGAGCTCGACGGCCTTGAGCGAGACCGCGGTGCCGGTGCGTCCGGCCTTGGCCTTCGACATCGACGCCTCGAGCGAGTTCGGCTTCTTGTTGTCGGCCATCCATGCCGCGCGCAGCGACAGGAGGTAGGACGCCTCCCAGTCGGCCTCGAGCTGCAGGAACTCGGCGGCCGCGGCGTGCTGGTTGTAGGCGGGGGTGTCGTAGGAGACCTCCACGCCGGCGTCGGAGAGGACCGTCCGGAGCTCCTCGAGGGCCGCGCGACCGAGGCCCACTGCCATGCCGGCGACGATCGGGCGAGTGTTGTCGAAGGTCTGCATGACCCCGGCGAAACCCTTCTCGACGTTCACCTCGGGGGTGCCGAGCAGGTTGTCCTTCGGGATCCGGCAGTCCTGCAGCAGCAGCACCGCGGTGTCGGACGCCTTGATGCCGAGCTTGTGCTCGAGCCGGGCGACGCTCAGGCCCGGAGCGTCCCGCGGGACCACGAACGACTTGATCGCGGCGCGGCCCTTGCTCTTGTCGACGCTCGCCCAGACGACGATGTGGCTGGACCGCTCGCCGGCGGTGACGAAGATCTTCTCGCCGTTGAGCACGTACTCGTCGCCGTCGAGCACGGCGGTGGTGGTGACCGCCGCCGAGTCGGAGCCGAAACTCGGCTCGGTGATGGCCATCGAGGCCCACACCTTGCCGAAGCGCTCGAGCTGTTCGTCGGTGGCCACGGCGGCGATCGCCGAGTTGCCCAGGCCCTGGTACGGGATGGAGAGGGTCAGGCCCACGTCGCCCCAGCAGGTCTCGATGACGTTCATCAGCGAGGACATGTTGCCGCCGTTGGCATTTCCGATGACGCTCGGTGCGTCGCCGCGCCCGAGCGCGGCGCCGGACGCACCCGCGCCCGAGTCGTTGAGGCCCTCGACCATGGCGGCCATGGTGTCGAGTTCCTTGGGGTAGGCGTGCTCCGCGAGGTCGTACTTGCGCGAGATCGGCCGCATGATCTGCGCCGCGACCTGGTGCGCCTGGTTCGCGGAGGCTTTGAGCTTCTTGGGGAGTTCGAGGTTGATCATCACAGTCTCCTAGTGGTGCAGCAGCGGCGTCAGATGAGGACGATGCCCTCGGCAACGCCGATGGCTCGGAGGTCGCGGTACCAACGCTCGACCGGGTGCTCCTTGGTGTATCCGTGGCCGCCGAGCAACTGGACGCCGTCCAGTCCGATCTGCATGCCCTTGTCGGACGCCAGCTTTCGGGCCAACGCCGACTCACGTGCGAACGACAGGCCCTGCTCGGCGCGGGAGGCGCCGCGGAGGGTGACCAGGCGCAGGCCGTCCAGTTCGATGGCGATGTTCGCCACCATGAACGCGACGGCCTGGCGGTGGCTGATCGGCTCGCCGAAGGCCTCACGCTCGTTGACGTACGGGATCACATAGTCCAGGACGGCCTGGCCGGTGCCGACCGCCATCGAGGCCCAGCCGAGGCGGGCCAGGCGGATCGCGTTGGCGTAGTCCTCGGTGCGGGCCGTCGCGTCGCCGTCGCCGAGGATCGCGGACTCGGGCACCGCAACGTCGGTGAGGATCAGTCGGCCGAGGCCGGCGGCGCGCAGGCCCATGCTCGGGTCGGCTTCCACGACAAGGCCCTTGGCGTCGGACTCGACGATGAAGAAGGTGGGCCGGCCGTCCAGCTCGGCGGCGACCAGGAACAGCTCGCAGTCGGCGGCGGCGGGGACGAACGACTTGACGCCGTTGAGCTTGTAGCCGCTGGGGGAGCGGACGGCCTTGGTCTGCAAGGCAAACGGGTCGAACAGTGCCCGCGGCTCGTTCACCACGACCGCGGCGTTGGGCACCTGCTCGCCGGTGAACGCCGGCAGGTAGGTCCGCTGCTGACCGTCGGTGCCCCACTGGGTGAGCGCGACCGCGACACCGCTGGGCGCGAGGATCGGCAGGGCCAGGCCCATGTCGCCGTGTGCGAGCGCCTCGGCCACCAGGGAGTTGGTGACGGCGCCACGCTCGCTGGCCGCACCGTCGAGTTCCTCGGGGACGTTGATGAGGGTGATGCCCAGCTCGGCGGCCCGCTTGGTCAGGTCCGCGGGGGAGGCGGCGGCCTCGTCGGCGTCGTGCGCGGCGGGGCGCAGGATCTCGGCGGCGAAGTCCCGGACCGTCTCGACGATCATCTGCTGCTCGTCGTTGGGCGTGAGGTCGAAGTAGCCGGCGTTCTTGCTGGCACCGTCGGGGAGACGCTTGGGCTGGTTGCCGCCCGCGACCTTGGTGAAGGTGCGGGTGGCGGCGCCGAGCGTCTTGAAGCCGGTCTTGGTGCCCTCGTAGGTGACGCGGTCGATGGTCTGCCGGAGGTTGTACTTCTCGGCCAGGTCGGAACCGGTGATCCGGGTCAGCACACGCATTGCGGCGCCCATGGCGTCCCGCTTGATCGGGTTCAGTCCGACGCCCGAGGTGTCGCGGGGCTCGCGCGTCGCACCGTTCGATTTCACAACGCTGTCTTGCTTGCTCATGATCACCAGGTTTCTCGGTGTTCGGTCTTGGACGGCCTTATCTTACTCTGGAGTAAGAAGTGAAGTCGAGCGGATCCGGTCAGTGATCACCGTCACTGTGGGCAGTGGTGTCCCGAACCTGCACGAAACCTTCACATTTCCCGACTGGCATCCCCACACCCGCCCCTTAGTGTCGAGATCATGACCCAGCGCAGAGTGCTCGTCGTCGACGACGAACGCACCATCTCCGAGTCGATCGCGGCACGCCTGCGCGCCGAGGGCCACCACGTACAGACCGCCGCCGACGGTCCGGACGCGGTGATGCGCTGCGCCGAGTACCGGCCGGACCTGGTGGTCCTGGACGTGATGCTGCCCGGCTTCGACGGACTCGAGGTGTGCCGGCGGATTCAGGCGGACCGCCCGGTCCCGGTGCTGATGCTGACCGCCCGTGCCGACGAGACCGACCTGGTGATCGGGCTGGGCGTCGGCGCCGACGACTACCTGAGCAAGCCGTTCAGCATGCGGGTGCTGGTGGCGCGGGTGGCGGCGCTGCTGCGCCGCGCCGACCGCACGCTCGTGGCAGCCGAGTCGGACGTCCTGGTGTTCGGCGACGTGACCATGGACCTGACCCAGCGGCGGGTCCGCGCCGCCGACCTCGAGGTGCACCTGACCCGGACCGAGTTCGACCTGCTTGCGCATCTCGCAGCCCGGCCGCGCGCCGTGATCGACCGCGAGTCGCTGCTCGAACAGGTGTGGGGCTGGGGTGACGGGGCGAACAGCCGCACCGTCGACAGTCACGTGAAGGCCTTGCGCCGCAAGCTCGGAGGGGACCTGATCCGCACCGTGCACGGCGTCGGGTACGCGTTGGAGGCGCCGCGATGAGGCTGCCCAGGCCACTGGACCCGCTGCGCTCGTTCAAGGTGAAGACCGGCCTGCTCGTGGTGGCCTCGCTGGTCCTGGCGTCCGTGACGTTCTGGGCCGCCTCCCAGTGGCAGTTCCGGTTTGCACTGCTGACGGCGCTGGTCGTCGCGCTGGTGGTCACCCAGGTGCTCGCGCACGGGATGACGTCCCCGTTGCGGGAGATGACGGCGGCGGCCCGAGCGATGGCGACCGGTGACTACTCGCGCCGCGTCCGGGCCACGTCCCGTGACGAGATCGGCGAGCTGGCCGTCGCATTCAACCAGATGGCGGCGGACCTCGAGGCCGAGGACCGGTACCGACGCGAGCTGGTGGGCAACGTCTCGCACGAGCTGCGCACCCCGATCACGGCGTTGCAGGCCGTGCTCGAGAACGTCGTCGACGGGGTGGCCGAGCCCGACGAGGCGACGATGCGGGCGGCCCTGGCCCAGACCGAGCGGCTGGGCCGGTTGGTGACGGACCTGCTGGATCTCTCACGGCTCGAGGGCGGCGTGGTTCCGTTGCAGCGCACGGTGTTCGAGGTGCGGCCGTTCCTCGACGAGGTGGTGCGCCTGGCGGCCGACCCCGCCCGCCCCACGGCCGTCCGCATCGACGTCGAGCCGACGGGGCTGCGCGGTCACGCCGACCCCGCGCGGCTGCATCAGGTGGTGGCCAACCTGCTCGACAACGCCGCCCGGCACGGTTCCCCCGAGTCGCCGGTGCTGGTGCGGGCCCGCCCCGGTGACGCGGCGTGCGGGCTGGTCCTGGACGTGCACGACGACGGCCCCGGGATCGCGGCCGTCGACCGGTCCCGGGTCTTCGAACGGTTCACCCGGGGCGGCGCGCAGGACGGCGGCACCGGCCTCGGCCTGGCGATCGCCCGCTGGGCGGTCGAACTGCACGACGGCCGGATCGGCGTCGTCGACACCGAGACCGGCTGCTGTATCCGGGTGGTCCTACCGCCCGGCTGACCGCCGGATCCCCTTCTCCTCCCGATCGATTCCGTCGGGACGCGTCGTCACCCGACGGCGCGTCCCGCGATGACCCCTGCCCCGAGACGACCCCTGCCTGACGCCCACCGACCCGAGGAGACCCTGTGACGACGACTGCAACCACAACCGAAACACCCGTGCCCACGCCGGCCCGGCCCGGGCGGCTCCGCGCCGCCTGGCGCCCCGACCGGACGTCGGTGGCTCCGCGGGCAACCCTGGTCGCGGCCCTGGGGGCGGGTGCCGTTGCTGCGGTGACGCTCGACCCGTCCCTGGTCAGCATCGCGTACCTGCTGGCCGGTGCGGCGGTGGCGGCCACGGCGTTCGTCACGGTCGCGCCGCGACCGACGGGCCTGCAGGTGTGGGCCGTCGCCGCCGCGCTCGCGTTGCTGGCCGTGGCGGCGATCCGGGGCGCGGGCTGGCTCGTCCTGGTGTGCGTGGCCGCGAGCTGGATGGTCGGTTCGGTCGCGCTGGTGGGGGGCCGGACCTGGACGGGCCTGGCCCTCGCCCCGGTTTCGTTGTGGTGCACGCCTACCCGGCTGGTGGGCTGGGTGCACCGCGGCCGGGCGCGGTACCCGAGCGCGTCCCGGGTGCGGCCGGGGCGGGTGCTGGCGGTGGCCGCGGTGAGCGCATGCCTGGTGCTGCTCTTCGGTGCACTGTTCGTCAGCGCCGACCCGGAGTTCGGCCGGGTGTTCGAATCGGTGGTACCCAGCGTGGGACTGGGCAATCCGATTCCGCACCTGGTGCTGGGCGTCCTGGTGGCGGGTGCGGCACTGGCGTCGGCCTACCTGCGCCGGCGATCGCCGCGGCTCGACGCGCTCGCCCCCGCCCCCGCGCGTCCGTTGGCCCGCTGGGAGTGGGCGGTGCCGGTGGCCCTGCTCGACCTGCTGTTCGCCGCCTTCGTCGCGGTGCAGCTGCGGGTGCTGTTCGGCGGCGACGGTCACGTCATGGGCACCGACCACCTCACCTACGCCGACTACGCACGCCAGGGGTTCTGGCAGCTGTCTGCGGTGACGGTGCTGACCCTGCTGGTCGTCGCGGTCGCGGTGCGCCGGATCGACACCACGGCGCCGCGCGACCGCCGACTCGCCAGGGTGGCGCTGGGCCCGCTGTGCCTGCTGACGCTGGTGGTCGTCGCGTCCGCGGTGCACCGGATGGCCCTGTACGAGAGCGTATTCGGGTTCACCCGGCTGCGGCTGGGCGTGATGGCGACGGAGCTGTGGCTGGGCGCGGTGTTCGTGGCCCTGCTGGCGGCCGGGGTGCGGATGACCGGTCGCTGGCTGCCGCGGGCGGTGCTGGCGTCGGCGGTGCTCGGGACGCTGGCCTTCGCCGCGATCAACCCCGACGGGCACATCGCCGACCGGAATGTGGCGCGGTACGCGGAGACCGGCAGCATCGACGTGTCCTACCTGCGGGGGCTGTCGGTGGACGCGGTGCCGGCGTTGGACCGGCTGCCCGAGCCGGTGCGCTCCTGCGCGCTGCTGGGGATCGGCGTCGGCGGCGGCGCATCGGGCTTCGCGTACAACGCCGCGCGCTCGCGGGCGGCGCAGATCCTGCGGGAGCGCCCGGTGGGGCCGTGCGACCTCGGTCGGTGGTGACCCGCCCCGTGCCGGGTCGCGGTGGCGGCTCGAAGTTTGTGGGATCGTTTCCCCATGCCGGTCATCGCGCAGGTCTTCGCCGCCCTCGCCGCCCTGCTGCACGTCGCGATCTTTGCGATGGAGAGCCTGCTGTGGACGCGGCCGCAGGTGTGGAAACGGTTCGGGTTGACCAGTCAGCAGGACGCCGAGGTGACGCGGCCGCTGGCCTACAACCAGGGCTACTACAACCTCTTCCTCGCGATCGGCATCGTGGCCGGTCTGGTCATCGGGGGAGTCGGCGGGCACGCGATCGTCGTGTTCTGCTGCGTGAGCATCATCGGTGCCGCGATCGTGCTGGCCTCCAGCGGTGCGGCGTACCTGCGGGCCGCCGCGGTGCAGGGGGTCTTCCCGGTGCTGGCGTTGCTCGCCGCGGCGGTCGTCTAGGCGGGAGGTGGCACGGTCTCCCGCGCCGGCCAGTTCTAACCCTCGGCGCGAGAGAACTTCAGCCGCAGGCCCTTCGGGCGCAGCGTCAACGTCTCCTCGACGGCGAGCGCGTATCCGGGTTCGGGCTCGACGTCGAACCGCACGAGCAGCGTGGCCAAGGCGAGCGTCATCTCGTGCAGCGCGAACTGGCGCCCGATGCAGGACCGGATCCCGGTGCCGAACGGCTTGAACAGTTCCGGCGCGCGGCCGCGGCTGTTCTCCGGAGCGAACCGGTCCGGGTTGAACTCCTCCGCGTCGGACCCCCAGGCCGGATCGCGCTGGACGGCGAGCAGGAGCACGAAGACCCACTCGCCGGCCGAGATGTCGTGGCCGCCGAGCGTGGTGTCCTGCTTCGCCGACCGGAAGAACCCGGGCGCGGTCGGCCACAGGCGCAGCGCTTCGGAGATCACCTGGCGGGTGTAGCGCAGGCGCGGGACATCGTCGTAGGTCACCTCGCCGCTCGACACGACGGAGCGGGCCTCGGCGCGCATGCGCGCCGCGATCTCGGGACTCTGCGCGATGAAGTGCAGTGCGAACGCGAGGGCGTTCACCGAGGTTTCGTGGCCGGCCACCAGGAAGGTCAGCACCTGGTTGCGGATGTTCTCGGCGTCGAGCTCGATGGCGCCGTCCGGGTGCAGCATGCGGTCGAGCAGGTCGGACCGTCGCTCGCCGGTGGTTCGCCGCTCCTCGATCACCTCGTCGACCGTGCGGACCAGCAGTCCCTGGTCCAGCTCGTTCTGCCTTTCCTCCTTGCGTCGCAGCAATTTCCCGACGAACGGCAGCGGGAGAGCGGACCTCTGCGCGTGGGTCAGGGTGCGGCTCATCGCGCCGACCAACGGGTGCTCGGCGCCGCCGAACGAGTCGAAGGTGTACCCGAACCCGCAGCGGCCGATGACCTCGAGGGTGAGCTTGCCCATCTGCTCGACGACGGGCACGAATTCGCCGGCGCGGGTGTCCAGGCTCGTACACAGCTCGTCGACGACCTCGGTCATCGTGCCGTGATAGGAGACCATCGCCTCCTTGGTGAATGCCGGCAGCAGGACCTCATGGGCCTTCGCCCAGTTCGATTCCCAGTTGTAGGCCGTGAACAGGGCGTCGCCCACGACCGGCCGCAGACGCTCGAGCGGGCGGCCGACGAACTTCTCCCACACGGTCTCGTCGTAGACCTGCGCAGCCAGCTCCGCAGAACCGACGAAGGTGAGGTCGGTGCCCATGATCGAGCGGCGGTAGATCGGTCCGATCTCCTCGAACCGCTTCAGCGTGGTCTGGTTCGGCGTGACCGTGTTCAGGCCCAACACGTCCCCCACGAACGGCACTCGGCGCGGCGGGTGGGGAATGGTCGTCTTCGGCACTAGGTCCTCCTGTGGTCAGGCACGAAGGTCCTTCTGTGGTCAGGCGCGAAGGCGCTCGAGCACCGCGTCGTGCAGCAGCCCGTTGCTCGCGACCGCGCTGCCCCCGTGCGGGCCGGCGGTGCCGTCCAGCGACGTGAAGCGTCCACCGGCCTCGCGGACCAGCAGGTCGAGCGGCGCCAGGTCCCACAGCGACACCTCGGGCTCGGCCGCGATCTCGAGCGCGCCCTCGGCCAGCAGGCAGTAGGAGAAGAAGTCGCCGTAGCCGCGCACCCGCCACACCTCGTCGGTGAGATCGACGAACTGGTCACGGATGCCACGGTCGCGCCAGCCGCTCAGGCTCGAGAAGCTCAGGCTCGCGGCACCCAGTCGGTCCACCGCGGACACCGAGATCTGTGCGGCCGCGCCGCCGTCGAAACTGGTGAACGCGCCGTCGCCGGCGCAGGCCCACCAGCGCCGGGTCAGCGCGGGGGCGCTGACGACGCCGACCACCGGGACGCCGTCCTGCAGCAGCGCGATCAGCGTGGCCCACACCGGCACGCCGCGCACGAAGTTCTTGGTGCCGTCGATCGGGTCGATCACCCACTGCCGGCCCTCGAACCGGGCGTCGCCGCCGAACTCCTCGCCGAGCACCGCGTCGTCCGGACGTTCGGCCGTCAGCCTCGCGCGCACCGCGCGCTCGACGGCCAGGTCCGCGTCGGAGACCGGCGTCAGGTCCGGCTTGTCGTCCACCTTCAAGTCCAGCGCGCCGAACCGGGCGCGGGTGATGGTGTCGGCGTCGTCGGCGATGCTCAGGGCGAGTTCGAGATCGGTCACCGGACGAACCTACTCGACTGTGCCTCCGGACCGCCGTCCCGTGCGGGCGGCGGGCACCACGGACCGCCCCACGACGACCGCGGCACCGGCTGTCGGCGGGCACCGGTAGCCTTGGGAACCGTGCAACCCGACGTTTCCGCAGACCTTGCCGAGCTCGACACCACTCTCACCACGGTCGAGAGGGTGCTGGACGTGGATGAGCTGCGCCGACGCATCGACGAACTCGAGCATCAGGCAGCAGACCCCGACCTGTGGAACAACCAGGACCACGCCCAGCAGGTGACCAGCCAGCTGTCCCACGCGCAGGCCGAACTGCGGCGCGTCGAGGGCCTGCGGCAGCGGCTCGACGAGATGCCGATCCTCTACGAGCTCGCCGAGGACGAGGGCGGCGACGCGGTGGCGGACGCCGACTCGGAGCGGGCGAGCCTGCGCGAGGACATCGCGGCCATGGAAGTCAAGACCATGCTGTCGGGTGAGTACGACGAGCGCGACGCGCTGGTCAACATCCGCTCCGGCGCCGGCGGAGTCGACGCCGCGGACTGGGCCGAGATGCTGATGCGCATGTACATCCGCTGGGCCGAGAAGCACGGCTACGGCGTCGAGGTCTACGACACGTCGTACGCCGAAGAGGCCGGCATCAAGAGCGCGACGTTCGCGGTCAAGGCGCCCTACACGTACGGCACCCTCTCCGTGGAGATGGGCACCCACCGCCTGGTGCGGATCAGCCCGTTCGACAACCAGGGCCGCCGGCAGACCTCGTTCGCCGAGGTCGAGGTGCTGCCCGTGGTGGAGACGACCGACCACATCGACGTCAACGAGAACGACGTGCGCGTCGACGTCTACCGCTCGTCCGGCCCCGGTGGCCAGTCGGTCAACACCACCGACTCCGCGGTGCGGCTGACGCACATCCCCACCGGCATCGTGGTGACCTGTCAGAACGAGAAGTCGCAGCTGCAGAACAAGGTCTCGGCCATGCGGGTGCTGCAGGCCAAGCTGCTCGAGGTCAAGCGCCGTGAGGAGCGGGCCGAGATGGACGCGCTCAAGGGCGACGGCGGCAGCTCCTGGGGCAACCAGATGCGCTCCTACGTGCTGCACCCGTACCAGATGGTCAAGGACCTGCGCACCGAGTACGAGGTCAACAACCCGTCCGCGGTGCTCGACGGCGACATCGACGGCTTCCTCGAGTCGGGGATCCGCTGGCGGATGCGCGGGGAGCAGAACTAGTTGTCGGTCCTCGCGCTCAACCTGCTGCCGGAGAACACCACGACCCTGAGCAACTGGTTGAGGACCAGTTTCCTGGAGATCGTGTTGTACGTCCTCGGCGGTCTGATCGTCGGGCGCTTCCTCAGCTGGGCCGGCAACCGCATCACCGACCGCATCGACCTGAACTACAGCCAGGGCGACGCGCTGGTGCGCTCGGAGGCCACCAAGCACCGGCACGCGCTGGCGCAGGTGATCACCTGGGTGCTCATCACCATCGTCTACGTGCTGGTCACCGTCGAGGTGCTCCAACGCCTGGGCTTCGCGGTGTCGAGCCTGGTCGCCCCGGCCACCGTCCTCGGCGCCGCGCTCGGCTTCGGCGCCCAGCGGGTGGTGCAGGACATCCTGGCCGGGTTCTTCATCATCGCCGAGCGGCAGTACGGCTTCGGTGACGTGGTATCGATCATGGCCGTCGGCGCCGGGGACGCGGCGCTCGGCACCGTCGAGGACGTGACGCTGCGGGTCACGCGCTTGCGCTCGTCCGACGGCGAGGTGATCACCATCCCGAACGGTCAGATCGTCAAGGTGGTCAACCTCTCCAAGGACTGGGCACGCGCGGTGGTCGACGTCCCGATCCCCGCGACGGTCGACATCAACCACGTCAACGACGTGCTGCACAGCGTCGGCCGGGAGGCGTACCAGGACCCGGACCTCGAGCCGCTGCTGCTCGACGAGCCGTCGGTGATGGGGGTGGAGAGCATCGAGGTGGACACGGTGAACATTCGGATGGTGGCCCGCACCCTGCCCGGCAAGCAGTTCCAGGTGGGACGCGAACTGCGGGCCCGGGTCGCGGAGCGGCTGCGCCGCGAGGGGATCCTCGTCGGCCCGGAGCTGATCACCGACCAGCCGGTTCATTCCTCCCAGCCGGATCATTCCTCGTGACCGCGGAGCAGGGGCCTGACTCGCCCGGTCTCGGCTGGTACGAGAAGGTGCCGAAGCGCCTTCTCGGCGGGCGTGTCCGGACCTCGACGGTGCTCCTCGTCGTCGCCTTCCTGGCGACGGCGGTGTTCTACATCTACCTCAATCCGCCGCCGCCGGAATCGGAACAGTCGCCCGCGCCGGTACAGACCACCGCCGAGCCCGAGGCGCCGCGGCAGCAGCAGTCGACGAGCCGGCCGCCGACCTCCACCACGCCCACCCCGACGACGCCGTCGCCGAGCCCGGGCGCCGAGCCGTCCGTGACCACGGAGACCACCCCGACGAAGCCGCCGCTGATCGTGCTGCCGCCCGGGATGACCATCCCGTCCGGGATGGAATTACCACCCGGCGTGGTGGGCGAGGCCCCGACCACGCCGACCACGCCGACGTCGCCGACGCCGGAACCGACGCCGAGCACCCCCTGACCGAGGCCCGCTGACGGCCTGGCCTGCGGCCTCGTCGTTACCCGAATGGGCACGCCGTGAACATGGCTAAACTGGCTCCTCGTGATCAGCGTGGAGAATGTGTCCAAGTCCTACAAGACCTCGTCGCGGCCTGCCCTGGACAAGGTGAACGTCTCCGTGGACAAGGGTGAGTTCGTCTTCGTGATCGGCCCGTCGGGCTCGGGGAAGTCGACATTCATGCGCCTGCTGCTCAAGGAGGACACGCCCACCTCGGGCGACATCCACGTCGGTGAGTTCCACGTCAACCGGCTCGCGGCCCGCCGTGTCCCCAAGCTCCGCCAGTCCATCGGCTGCGTGTTCCAGGACTTCCGGCTGCTGCAGCAGAAGACGGTCACCGAGAACGTCGCGTTCGCCCTCGAGGTGATCGGGAAGCCGCGGGCGATGATCGAGCGCACGGTGCCCGAGGTGCTGGACCTGGTCGGTCTGTCCGGCAAGGCGGACCGCCTGCCCACCGAACTCTCCGGCGGCGAGCAGCAGCGGGTCGCGATCGCCCGTGCCTTCGTGAACCGGCCGCTGGTCCTGCTCGCCGACGAGCCGACCGGCAACCTGGACCCGGACACCAGCGGCGACATCATGCTGCTGCTCGAACGGATCAACCGCACCGGAACCACGGTGCTGATGGCCACCCACGACAACCACATCGTCGACTCGATGCGGCGCCGGGTGGTCGAACTCGATCTCGGTCGCGTGGTGCGCGACGAGGCTCGCGGTGTCTACGGCGTGGGGCGCTAGCCGCAACACCGAGCCAGCGCCGACCCACCCCGACCACACGAAGGACAGTCAACTCCGATGCGTGCCAGCTTCATCTTCGGCGAGGTCCTCACCGGCCTGCGCCGCAACCTGACCATGACGATCGCGATGATCCTCACCACCGCGATCTCGCTCGCCCTGTTCGGCGGTGGCCTGCTCGTCGTCCAGATGGCAGGCAAGACCCAGCAGATCTTCCTGGACCGCGTCGAGGTGCAGATCTTCCTCACCGACGACGTGTCCGTCTCGGACCCAGGCTGCACCCAGGACCTCTGCCGGAACCTGCGTGCCGACCTCGAGAACACCGACTCCGTGGTCTCGGTCCAGTTCCTCAACCGCGACGACGCCGTCGCCGACGCGAAGGACCGGGTGTTCAAGGACCAGCCCGAGTTGGCGTCGATGGTCAGCCCCGACGCGCTGCCGGCCTCGTTCAAGGTCAAGCTGTCCGACCCGGACCGGTTCGGCGTGGTCAACGACACCTTCGCCAGCCGGCCCGGCGTGGACAGTGTGCTCAACCAGCGGGACCTGGTGGAGCGGCTCTTCAGCGTGCTCGGTGGCATCCGAAACGCCGCGTTCGCGATCGCGATCGTCCAGGCGATCGCGTCGATCCTGTTGATCGCCAACATGGTCCAGATCGCCGCCTTCACCCGTCGGGCCGAGGTGGGCATCATGCGGCTGGTCGGCGCGACCCGCTGGTACACCCAGCTGCCGTTCCTGCTGGAGGCCATCGCGGCCGCGCTGGTCGGCGCCGTCCTCGCGATCGTCGCGCTGTTCACCGCGAAGAACCTGTTCATCGACGACGTGCTCACCGACGTCTACGACGCCAACATCGTGGCCAAGATCTCCAACAGCGACGTGCTGCTGGTCTCGCCGTTCCTGGTGCTGGTGGGCGTCGGAATGGCCGCCGTCACGGCGTACGTGACGCTCCGGCTGTACGTGCGGGAATAAGCAGTTGCCCGTTCGACCTATCCTGGTGGAGACACCGAACATCGCACGCGTGGACTGAAGGGGCCCAGACGTGAAGGAAAAGGGCCGCAAGGTCATTGCAAGCAACCGCAAGGCTCGCCACAACTACACGATCATCGACACCTACGAGGCCGGCATCGCCCTCGTCGGCACCGAGGTCAAGAGCCTCCGCGAGGGCAAGGCGTCGCTGGTCGACGCCTTCGCCACCGTGGACGACGGGGAGGTCTGGCTGCGCAGCCTGCACATCCCCGAATACACCCAGGGCACCTGGACCAACCACTCGCCGCGGCGCACCCGGAAGCTGCTGCTGCACAAGCGGGAGATCGAGCACCTGGTCGGCAAGACCCGGGAAGGCAACCAGACGCTGGTGCCGCTGTCGATGTACTTCAACGACGGCAAGGTCAAGGTGGAACTTGCGCTGGCCAAGGGCAAGCAGGACTACGACAAGCGTCAGGACCTGGCGCGGCGGACCGCGGAGCGCGAGGTCACTCGCGAGCTGGGGCGCCGTGTGAAGGGCATGCGCTGACGCTCAGGCAGGCGAGTGGCCGTTGCCGGTGAACTGGGCGGCCACCGCCGCCGGCATCAGTTCGTACCGCAGGTGCGCGCGGGCGAACTCGGCGGTGCCGTGGGTCAGCGACCGCAGGTCGGTCGGGTAGCGGGAGAGTTCGAGTTCCGGGACCTCGGCGCGCAACAGCGCGACCCCCGGCTCGCTCGACTCGGTGCCGAGGACATGGCCGCGGCGTGCGGACAGGTCGCTGAGCACCGCGCCGAGGTAGTCGTCGGGCAGGATCACCCGGACGGCCGAGACCGGTTCGAGCAGTCGGATGTCGGTGTGCGTGGCCGCGTCCCGCAGGGCCAGGCCGGCCGCGGTCTGGAAGGCGGAGTCGGAGGAGTCCACCGAGTGGGCCTTGCCGTCGACCAGCGTCACCCGCACGTCGACCAGCGGGTGACCGGTGCCGACGCCGCTGGCGAGCTGGGTGCGTACGCCCTTCTCGACGGACGGGACGAAGTTCTTGGGTACCGCGCCGCCGACGACCCGGACCGCGAACTCGAAGCCGGTGCCGGTCGGCAGCGGCTCGACCTCGAGGTCACAGATGGCGTACTGCCCGTGCCCGCCTGACTGCTTGACCAGTCGGCCGTGCCCGGCGGCGGCGCCGGCGAAGGTCTCCCGCAACGCCACCCGGTACGGCACCGTGTCGACGTGCACGCCGTGCCGGTTGCGCAGCCGGTCGAGGGTGACCTCGGCGTGGGCCTCGCCAGTGCACCACAGCACCAGCTGGTGGGTGTCCGTGTTCTGCTCCAGGCGCAGCGCCGGGTCCTCCACGGTGAGCCGGGTCAGGGCCTGGGAGAGCTTGTCGTCGTCGGTCTTGGTGTGCGCCTCGACGCCGATCGGCAACAGCGCGTCCGGCAGCGGCCAGGTGGGCAGGGCCGTGGGATGCTCGTCGTCGCCGAGGGTGTCGCCGATCCGCGCGACGGTCAGCTTCGGTACACAGACGAGGTCGCCCGCGATCCCCTCCGGCACCGGCCGTTGCTGCTTGCCGAACGGCCCGGTCAGCGTGGTCACCCGCTCCTCGGCCTCGTCGTTGCCCGCGACGCGGACGTGGGTGTCCGGTCGCAGCGTCCCGGCGAAGACCCGGACCAGGCTGATCCGCCCGACGTACGCGTCGCCGGTGATGCGGAGCACCTGTGCCGACAGCGGCGCGTCGGGATCGCAGGCGGGGCCGGGGCGTCCGCCGCGGCGCGTGGGGTCCGGGAACGCGGTGGCCACCAGGTCCAGCAGTTCGACGGCCCCGAGCCCGTTGTCGGTGACGGCCAGCGCCGGGTGCAGGGCGCAGTCGACGACCTCGCGACGCAGGCCCTCGGCCAGCGCCTCGGCGTCGAGTTCCTCGCCCGCCAGGTACCGCTCCATCAGCGTGTCGTCCTGGCCGGAGATTGCCTCCACGAGGCTCTCGCGCGCCGCGTCCGCGTCGGGGTGTGGGCCGGCTTCGCCGTAACTGCGGCCGGTGAGCAGGTCGATCGAACCGCATGGACGGCCGTCCCGGTAGACGGGCAGGAACAGCGGTCGCACCGAGTCCGGGCCGAGCCCGAACGCGTCGTGGCAGGCGGTGAGCATCTCGTCGAATCCGCTGCGGGCGACGTCGAGTTTCGAGACGACGATTGCACGGGGGATGCCGGCCTCGGCGCACTCGCGCCACAGCGCGCGGGTGGGCGCGGACACCGGGTCGGTGGCCGAGACCACGAACACCGCGGCGTCCGCGGCATGGAGTCCGGCCCGCACCTCGGCGTCGAAGTCGGGGTGGCCCGGGGTGTCGATCAGGTTGACCTTGAGGCCGTTCCACTCCAGCGGCAGCACCGCCAGCTGAACCGAGCGCTGTTGCTGGTGCTCGATGTCCTCGTAGTCCGAGACGGTGTTCCCGTCCGCGACCCGGCCGGCCCGGCCGATCGCGCCGGACGCGAGGGCCAGTGACTCGGCGAGCGTGGTCTTGCCGGTTCCGCTGCAGCCGACCAGCACCACGTTGCGCAACTGCTCCGGTTTGTCGACGGGCGGCGGTTGCCCCGTTCGTACCGAGTTGCGGTCGGCCATGGAGGTCTCCTCCCAAGCGACGGGAGTACTCCTCCCAAAGCGGCGGGCTGCCACGAGTCTAGGCGTGGCAGCCCGCCGCCGCGGGGCTTGCGAGGAAAGGACGCTACTTCGCGACGCGCTCCCACATCTGCAGGTACGCCTCGGCGCCGCGGCTCATGTCCTCGATGAGCTGATCGCCGTCGTCGCCGGCCGCGTTGCGCATGTCCGCGATCCAGTCCGGGATCAGGCCGTACTGCGCAACGCCGTCGGTGTTGACGTTGAAGACCCGCTCGCCGGTGCGCTGGCGGTCCATCACGGTGCCGCCGTCGAACGTCGTGTACGGGTACTGCAGCGGGTCGGTCTCGGCGCTCGCGCGCGGGGCGGCCTGCGGTCCGAAGCCGTTGGTGTCGGCGCCGTACCCGAAGCCGAAGTAGAACTTGTCGCTGCGGGCCTCGCGGGCCTTACGCCAACTGGCGACGAAACCGGGTTCGCGATCGGCCTTCGGGTCCTGGCCCGGCTCGGCCTTCTGGGGGTCGAGCTGGCTGGCGTACAGCGCGACGAATCCGCCGAGCGCGTAGATGCGCGGGTACATCGAGGTGTCGGACCAGCTGTGGCTCGACACCACCCCCGAGTACTTGGCGTCCTCGAGGATCTTCATCGTCGCGTCGGCCGTCTTGACGCCCATGTGGTCGATGTCGACGATCATGCCGCGGCTCATCATGCCGCGGATCATGTGCTCGCCCAGCGGCGTCAGGCCGCGGGTGTTGCAGACCGGGCCCTCGGGGTAGATCGGGGTGGTGACGCCCGGCGGCAGCGCGGCGACGGCCTCAGCGGGCCCCTCGCCGAGGCTGAGCAGCGGGTTGTCCTTCGCCGCACCGGTGCACGGCTCGGCCTCCCAGAACTTGCCTGTGCTCAGGAAGTTGCCGACGTTGACGGCCACGCCCTGCACGGCGGGATCGAACCGCACCCCGCCGAAGGCGTTGTCGAACTTGTGGGTGACGACCATCTGCCGCACGCCCAACGCGTACACCTCGTCGAGGCCGCGATCGATGTCCTCGGCGGTGCACTGCGGTACGTCGTTGACGATTTTGCACCCGAACGGCTCGGACGTCTCGATGCCGAGGGTGACGGCCAGCTTGCCCTCGGCCGCGACCCGGCGGACCTGTTCGGGGGAGCTGACGATCCGGAACCAGCCCCGGCCGGGGCCGCCGTACTGGGCGTCGATGTAGTCCTGCATCTCGTGGGCCTGCTGGGCCTGGAGCCGGATGGTGTCCATGTCGTTGCACGACTTGGACTTGAGCGGGTACAGGTCGCACAGCACCCGGTTGTTGACCAGCAGGTTGGTGAAGATCCGCAGGCCGCCGCGCCAGGCCCGTTCGACCCACTTGTAGTAGGTCTGCTCGTGGGTCAGCGAGTCCTGGGCGGGCCAGTCCGCGAAGGTCGGCCAGCCGGTCGTGTCGTGCTCCTCGAACGGCGAGCCGTGCGAGATGACGTTCTCGAGCAGGGCCGGCATGCCGTTTGTGCCGTGGTCCTCGCAGTCCTTCAGTGCCGCGGTGATGCCCTGCGGGTCGAAGGGCTTGCCGCAGTGCACGTCGCCGCCCATGAAGAGGTTCGCGGTCATGTGGACGTGCGCGTCGATGAAGCCCTGGACCTCGCCGTTGGGGCCGGTGCCGGCCAGGGGAGTGCCGGTGGCGTTGACCTCGGAGTCCGGGAACTCGGCGCAGCCGCCGGTGGACACCAGAGAGAAGCGGCCGCCGGTGGGGTTCACGCCGGGGTCGGTGAGTCGCAGGTCGGGTCCGGCGGCGGTGAGCTGGCTGCCGTTGGACGTGGCCGTGATGCTGTAGCCGCCGTCGGTGTGGGTCAGTGTCCAGTCCGTGGTCGGCAGGGCGTCGCGGGTGGGGACCACCGCGCCGGCGCTGTCGTGGGCGAGCATGTTGCCGCCGGGGCCGTAGAACATGAACCGGCCGAGCTGGGCGGCGTGGGCCCGGAAGGGCTCGGCGTCGCTGACGGTCGCGCCGTTCGCCCGGTAGCCCTCGGGGGTGAGCCGGACGAACTGTCCGGTCGGCTCGGACTGCAGGGCGTAGCAGCCGTTGGCGAGGCCGTAGACGGGATCGTCCCCGGGGGCCACCGGGTCAGGGGAGGGCGCCGCGCCCGCCATGGTGGCGCCCCCGACGGCCAACACGAGCGCGGCGGACAGGGCCTGGACGAACCGGCGGCGGCGCCGCGTGGCGATTGGTGTCATGTGTGTTCTGTGTCCCCTGAAATCAGCTGACGGATTCCCCGCAGACTAGTTCATTTTGGACGCTCGTCCAGATGTTTTCGTGGTATGGGGCGGGGTCAGACACGCGGGCGCGTTAATGGGGATGATTTCCGCGCCGCGGGGCGTTACAGTATGTGGTCCCAGCAAGTTGCTGGGACGTACGGGGCTGAACGGTTTCGACTTTGTACGTTGAGTTAGGGGAAGCGTGTCGGTGCAGGCAAGAGACCACCGTAAGCGTCGCTGCAAACCTATAAGCGCCGATTCCAATCAGCGCGACTACGCTCTCGCTGCCTAAGTAGCGAAGCGTGTCTGTCAGTCCGATCTCGCCCTCGGGTCGGGTACTGGCATCAGCTAGAGGGCTTTACCGCGCGGCTCGGTCACGGAGTCGAACGGGACATCAAACAGTGACTGGGATCGTCATCACGGCTTGTTCGCGAGACCGGGAGATCCAAGTAGAGGCTTAGCGAACTGCACACGGAGAAGCCCTAGCGATTCGGCAGAGGACCCGGGTTCGATTCCCGGCAGCTCCACAAAGGCCCGGTCAGGCCCCAGAAATGGGAACCCTGACCGGGCCTCTTTTGCATCCATGCAACCGGCGCTCACCGACCACTCACCGGAATGGATTACGGCGTCCAGGGCGTCCGCCACCACCGAATGTGTCCGGCCTCGCCCCGTGTACACGTCCTGCGTCATCGACACCCGCGCGTGCCTACCCTTTCGAGGGTGGGGGCGTTTGTCATCGGTGCAGGCCGCGGCTTCCGACTTGTATGTCGGAGCGGCGTCGTGTTCGAACCGACGGGTCGTAGCGTGCCGTAGGAGACCGTGGGGATAGCTCGATGGCCTCCCGCGACCCGTCCGGCCGGGGGGTTGGCCCTACGAGGGTTCGTTCGGACTACCCGACCGGATACCGCGGCGGAAGCGGCAGGCCGCGCTCGCGCATGACTTCGCGCAGGTGGTCGGGGTAGTCGGTGATGATGCCGTCCACGCCGATGTCCAGGAGCGAGCGCATGGCGGCGGCATCGTTGACGGTCCACGGCACGACCAGCATGCCGTTTTCGTGGGCCTCGTCGACCATGGCGCGCGTTACCAGCGGCAGGCTCACCGAACCGTCGGGCGGCAGGGCGTACATGGGCGACAAGGCCGTAGCGCCGAAGGATTTCGCAGCGCGGACGAGGCTGCCGCCGAACTGGATCGGATACAGCCCGCCCAGCCATGGGGAAAAGGGGTAGACCTTTGTGGGCTCGGTCAGGGCGTAGAGACGCAGGCCGGGATCGGTCTGGTGCATCAGGATGAGCGTGCCCCAGTCGAAGCTCTGGATGGCCGCGCGGTCCCGCATCCCGGCCCGGGTGATCTCCTGCACCGCTCGCTGGACAAACGCCTCCCGCGACGCGGTGTCCCTGCCATTCGCGTCGGTCTTCAACTCGATGCTGAAGCGGACATCGTCGGCGGAGCGGTCCCGGGTGAGGGCGAACACCTCGTCAAGGGTGGGCATTTTCGCGCCGGGGGCGGTGCGCTGACCGGGGTAGTCGGACTGCGCCGTGGAACCGCAATCCACCGTCCGCACCTGGTCGAACGTCAGGTCCTTGATGAACTTGCCGACGTACGGGAACTGCAAGTCACCCGGTGTCGCGGGTTGTGTGTCCGTGCACTTGCCGCCGTCGATGGCGGCGTCGTGGGTAATGACTTCGCGACTGTCCCTGGTGATCGCGATGTCGAGTTCCAGCGTGGACACCCCGAGATCGAGCGCATTCGCGAAGGCGGGCAGCGTGTTCTCGACCACGAGCCCACGCCCGCCGCGGTGCGCTTGCAGATCGAAGGCGCTCGTGGGTGCGGCGGCAGCGCCTGGCATACCGAGAACGGCGGCGGTGCTGGTCGCGAGGGCAAGCGTAAGCAGAGCGGCTTTCACTGTCGGAACCTCCTGCCTTCGAGGTGGAATCGGACCACGGTCACGCTAGGGGAGGATCATCGTCCGCTCGAAGGCGGCGCCGCCCTTGTCGTCGACGAAGACGAGCTTCACCGAGTCCGCGTGCGGATCGAAGGTCAGGAACGGCACATGCGGGGTCCCGCTCTTCCAAACGAACTGCTGGTCTGGAAGAAGTATCCATCCGGGGTTGGTGTTGCCGGACGTGCAGCAGATTTCCCACATCTGCCCGGCGAGCGACCCGTCATCGGCGGGCAGCTCCATCTGGCCCGCGTAACACATGTGAATGTCGCCGGTGACCCAGAGGACCTTGCGGATGTTCTTCTCGTTGATGAATGCCTTCACCCGGTCGCGCTCGGCGCCGTACCCCTCCCAGCGGTCCTCTTTCGAAGTGAGGTGGTTGACCCGTGCGAAGGGCACGGAGGTGACCACGCATTTGAAATGGCAGGGCGACTGCTCGAGGCGCTGCAGGAGAAAGTCGAGCTGCGCCTGGCTCATCATGCGATCGGCGGTCCGCTCCTGACGGCAGTCGAGGATGATGAATTCGACCGTGTTGCCCCAACGGAAGGTGCGCCACAGCGGCGTCTCTTCGGGGTCGTCGGCTTCGAGCGCCTGCACGCGGTAATAGGCGCGCTTGGCATTGTCGATCTTCTGCCGCTCCGCCGGGTTGCTGGTCCAGGGAACGACTGTGCCGCTGTCGGTGACCTCGTGATCATCCCAGGTTGCGTAGATCCCCGAACGTGGGAAGAGGTCGCGATAGCCGCCGGCGTGATACGCCCCCCATCCGGCGAGATAGCCCTCGTACGTGCCACCGTTGGCATACACCAGGTCCATGTAGCCCTGGTCGCCGAGCGTGATGAAGGCGTCGAAATCGCGTTCGGCGGCCTTGCTGAGCAGGGGCCAGTGGAAGGGGGTGATGTTGAGCGGGTTCGCGTAGTCGGGTAGGACGGTGCCCTGTCCGACGCAGGAGCTGACGCCGACCGTGACGGGCTCGAGGCTGCCTTCGGCGAGCGCGGTGCGTGCGCGTCCGATGAGTGAGCGAAGTGTCGCACTCTCGGCCTCTCCGTCGAAAAGGCCGTAGGAGTACCAGGTTCCCGCCTCCAGGTTGTCGACCTTGGTCTTCGAGAAGCCGTCCGCATCGGGGACCACGTCCGACTCGAAGGCGACCTCGACCGTTTTCGGCGTCGCGCCTGCCCGCCAGACGACCAGGTGCTTGGGTGCCTTGTCAGCCACGTAGCACGCGACGACGAACGACGTCGGTCGCATGTCCCCCGCGATCACGGTGCGGGGGAAGACCGCGGTCGATTCGGCCACGGCCTCGGGCTCCCAAGGCCGCACGGTGACGGGAGACGAGGAGATGTGGGGCGATCCGCTCGTGCCCGCACCGCCTCCGGCGGGTCCCGTGCCGGGCTTCGCGTCGAGCACGGTGGCATTGGCTTCGGCGCTACCCACGGCGAGTGCCGGGACGCCGATGGCAAGGGTCCTCAGAAATTGACGGCGAGCGAACTCCGGCAGGACGACGGAGGCGGAGTGTTCATTCGTACGTTCAGCATTGAACGACTTCTTCGACAACGGAGTCCACCTCGAGTGTCAGAAACATACCGATTGGCCGTCGGGGATCTTATGCCCCACCCAGTCGCCGTCGCAGTCGAACGGCGGGTTCACGGAGTCGTCGCAACACTGCAGGTAGCGGGCCGAACTTGTCCGGGGCCTTCGTCGTTGTCGGGCCTGCGTCGACGTCGGTGGTCCAGGGGCGAGGGTCGGCCGCTACCGGGTCCCGGCGTCGGACCTCGGCGTCGGCGGGGCCGCCGCCACCGCCCGGGCGTCGCGTCGGGCGGCAGCGCCGCCGACCTCACGGCGCGCGAGGTGGGCGGGTCCGCAACCAGGCACCCGAGAGCTGAAAACGCTGCACCCACTCGATAGGCTCGGAACCCGCAGAAGGAGGTGCCCGCAGATGGAGCCCGACGATGTCGACTTTGCGCACACCGACCTGGCCGACCGGATGCGTCGCGACAAGGCGGTGGGCCTGGCCCGCTACGTGTGGGAACGCGCGATCAGCGGTGCGGAACTGCTGGCACTGCCCGACGACCGGTTGCGCAAGCTGGCCCGTGCGGCCGACGTGAACCCGCCGAGCACGCGGGAGACCTGGACCGTGGTGGCGTCCCTGCTCGACGAGAAGTCGCGCTGGGCGGCCGCGCACCAGGCGCATCCGCAGGCGACGCCGGCGCACGCCGACGAGAAGATCATGTGGGTCAAGCCGCCGTTGCCGCCCTGGCCGTCCTGAGCCCCGTGCCGTCCTGAGCTTGCGGAGCGCTCAGCAGTTGCTCGGCGCCGGTGCCCCGGCGAAGCGGTCGCCGAGCCAGCCGAAGGCCCCGGGGATCCCCTCGATCGCGGCGGGGCCGTGGTCGCCCGGCACGACGTCGAACTGCACCCGGGTGCCGGCGTTGCACCAGTTGCGCACGGTCGTGGCGACCGAGCCGACCGGGGCGAGGACGTCGCCGCTGCCCTGCCAGATGTGCACCGGCGCGCGCGGGGCGCCGCCGTAGAACAGCACGCTGTTCTCGTCGAAGACCGAACGGGCGAGGGGCGACTCGATCTGCATGGGGTCCTTCGCCACCTCCGCGGCACTGCGGTTGGCACCCGCGTCGATGATCTCCTGCGAGCAGTCGTTCTCGATCTGGTCGCGCAGCGACATCCCGGCAGGACTCAGGTCGGCGCTGACCATCATCCGGCTGGGGTACTCACGCTCGAGCCCGAGGGTCGCGGCGAAGGCCAGGCCGAACAGCGGGTGCGGCGCGGTGCCCAGGCCCGTCGCGAGCTCGTTCAGGTTGGCCGGCACCCCGCCCGGGGCGACGCCGACGATGGGCAGCTCCGGTGCGTACGTCGGGGCGAGTGCCCCGGCCCACGCGGTGGCCATCCCGCCGCCGGAGTAGCCGGTCAGCCCGACGGGGCTGCGGCCGAGCCGGGCCTCGGGCAGGCGCTGGACCGCCCGGATCCCGTCGAGCGTCACCTGGCCGCCGAGGCGGGCGGCGCCGTAGGCGCTGTACGGGCCCAGGTGGTCCGGCAGTGCGACGGCCCAGCCGCGGGCGAGGAGCACCCGCAACGTCGGGGCCTCCTGGAGCTGGCCGTTGAACAACGTGTGCGACGGGCCGCATTCGGTGCCGAGCGAGTTGATGATGGCCTGGTAGGACACCAGCGGACCGTCCACGCCGCCGCGCGGGACCATCACCGTGGTGACCGCGGCGAGTGGTCCTCCGGTGGAGTTGGTGGAGCGGTAGAGGATCTGCCAGCCGTCGGCATTGCCGAACCGGGACACGTCCACCGGTCGGTACCTCAGCACGTCGCCGTTGCCGCGCCCGGCCAGGTCCGGCGGCGCCGCGTAGAACGGGTCGGGGTCCGGTCGGGGAATCGTCGGCTGTGCGTGCGCCGCCGGCAGGAACGTGAGTGCCACTGCGAGAACGGCGAATACAACCGTGGTGAGCCGGGACTTCGAGACTGCGGCGGGCCGGGACTTCGAGACTGCGGCGGGCCTGGCTACTTGGGCCATGAGATCCCTCCCAGTTTGCTGGGTGATCAACCTCACAAGTGAACCACAGTCCGCCTGGCCGGGCCACGGGTCTGCGGACGTCGCCGCGGTGGTGCATGCTGGCACGGTGGACGCTTTCCCGATGTTTCCCCTGGGTGCGGTGCTGCTGCCGGGTGAACTGTTGTCGCTGCAGGTTTTCGAGCCGCGTTACCTCGTGATGATCGAGGAGTGCACCGCGTACCCGGACCGGATGAGCTTCGGGGTCGTGCTGATCTCCCGCGGGCAGGAGGTCGGCGGCGGCGACGAGCGCACCGCCATCGGGACGGCGGCCCGAATCGTCAGCGCGCGGCCCGTCGCCGGCGGCCGGCTGCTGCTCGACTGCGAGGGCACGCAACGGATCCGGGTCGAGCGCTGGCTGGCGGATGCCCCGTACCCGCGCGCAGAGGTGGCGCCCTGGCCGGACGAGCGGTCCGCGATCGGCGACGGCGTCATCGGCCTTCTCGACGACCGGGTCGCCGAACTCGGCGAGGTGTACGGCGAACTCGCCCGCCGTCGCGGGTTGTCGGCGCCGGTCTTCCCCGCGCTCGGGGAGCTGCCAGGGGACGCGGCGGCGCAGACCTACGGCCTGGCCTCCCGGCTGCCGCTCGGACCCGCGGATCGGCTCCGGGTGCTGTCCGCGCCCGGCGTCGGCGCGCGCCTCGAGGTGCTCGCCGACACCGTCGAGGATGTGCTCGCGGCGGCGCGATTTCGGCTTTCGGGGCTGGAAACCGGGAGGTGAAGCCGGAGGGATCGGTGTTGGCCGTCATCTCGGTGGGCGGCGGACTCGGTGCACTCGCCCGTTACGGCCTGGAGCGGGCGATCCCCGCCGAGGCCGGCCACATCCCGTGGGCGACCCTGCTGACAAACGTCCTCGGCTGCTTCCTGATCGGGATCGTCACGGTGGTCGTCACCGAGGTGTACAGCGCGCCCGCGCTGGTCCGCCCCCTGTTGGTCACCGGATTCCTCGGCGGCTTCACCACGTTCTCCACCTACGCCGTGGAGGTGCACGGGCTGGCCTACGAGGGACACCTCCCGGTGGCCGTCTTCTACCTGTTCGGCACGTTGCTGCTGGCGCTGGGAGCCGCACTGGCCGGGCTGACGGCCGCCCGGTTCGCCGCGGGCGCGCTCACCGAGAGGGGGGACTGACCGGCCGTGATGTTCCTGCTGGTGATTCTCGGCGGCATGATCGGTGCGCCCGCGCGGTACCTGATCGACGGCGCCGTGAAGTCGCGCACCACGGGCCCCTTCCCGTGGGGCACCCTGACGGTCAACGTGATCGGGTCGCTGATCCTCGGCACGCTGACCGGTGCGGCCGTCGCCCACGACGGCGAGGTGATGGCGATCCTCGGCACCGGGTTGTGCGGGGCACTGACCACCTACAGCACCTTCAGCTACGAGACGGTGAGCCTGCTCGAGAGCGGCGACCGCCGCAACGCGCTGGCCAACGTCGCGGCCACCCTGGTCGCGGGGCTCACCGCGGCATCGGTCGGGTTCGCCGCGGCGCACGCGATGTTCGCGTGATCGAATGACGAGAGCAGTCGTCCGACCGAGCTAGGAGATCCACCGTGGCGCACGAGCGAGCAGGCCTACCCGCGCAGCCGGGGGACCTCGAAGACCTCCCGCAGTTGGTGACGTCGTACTACGCCAGGACCCCGGACCCCGAGAATCCGGACGAGCGGGTGGCGTTCGGGACGTCCGGGCACCGCGGGTCCAGCCTGGACGGGGCGTTCAACGAGGCGCACATCCTGGCCACCACGCAGGCCATCGTCGAGTACCGCGCGGCCCACGGCGTCGACGGCCCGTTGTTCCTCGGGCGGGACACCCACGCGCTCTCCGAACCGGCCTGGACGTCCGCGCTGGAGGTGCTGGCCGCCAACGACGTTGTGGTGCTGGTCGATTCCCGCGGGCGCTACACCCCGACGCCGGCGGTGAGCCATGCGATCCTGCGGCACAACGCATCCGGTGCCACGGCGCAGGCAGACGGCATCGTGGTGACGCCGTCGCACAACCCGCCGCGCGACGGCGGCTTCAAGTACAACCCGCCGCACGGCGGCCCCGCCGACTCCGACGCGACGTCGGCCATCGAGGCGCGCGCCAACGAGTTGCTCGCCGCCGGACTGGCCGGGGTCCGCCGGGTCTCGCTCGCGCGGGCGCTGTCCGGGGCGGCCCAGCCGTACGACTACCTCGGCACCTACGTCGACGACCTGCCGACCGTCGTCGACCTCGACGCCGTCCGCGGCGCCGGCATCCGGATCGGCGCCGACCCGCTGGGCGGGGCGAGTGTCGACTACTGGGGTGAGATCGCGCAGCGCCACCGCCTCGACCTGACCGTGGTGAACCCGCTGGTCGACGCGACCTGGCGGTTCATGACGCTGGACACGGACGGGAAGATCCGGATGGACTGCTCGTCCCCGGACGCGATGGCCTCGCTGATCGGCGCGCGGGAGCGGTTCGACATCGCCACCGGCAACGACGCCGACGCCGACCGGCACGGCATCGTCACGCCCGACGGCGGGCTGATGAACCCGAACCACTACCTGGCCGTGGCCATCGACTACCTCTACGCGAACCGGCCCGGCTGGGCGCCGGGCACCAAGGTCGGCAAGACCCTGGTGAGCTCGTCGATGATCGACCGGGTGGTCGCGGGGCTCGGCCGGGAGTTGGTGGAGGTGCCGGTCGGGTTCAAGTGGTTCGTCCCCGGGCTGCTGTCCGGGGAACTGGGATTCGGCGGCGAGGAGAGCGCGGGCGCGTCGTTCCTGCGCCGGGACGGCCGGGTGTGGACCACCGACAAGGACGGCATCGCGGCGGCGCTGCTCGCCTCGGAGATCCTCGCCGTCACGGGCCGGACGCCGTCGGCCCGGTACGCCGACCTCGCCGAGCGGTACGGCAGCCCCGTCTACGCGCGGGTGGACGCGCCGGCGGACCGCGAGCAGAAGGCGGCCCTGGCGGCGCTGTCGGCGGACCAGGTCACCGCGACCGAGCTGGCGGGCGAGCCGATCACCGCGACGCTCACGGTGGCGCCCGGCAACGGTGCCGCGCTCGGCGGCCTCAAGGTGTGCACCGAGGGCGCCTGGTTCGCCGCGCGGCCGTCGGGCACCGAGGACAAGTACAAGATCTACGCCGAGTCGTTCAGGGGCGGAGAGCATCTCGCTCGGGTGCAGGACGAGGCGCGGGAGCTGGTGTCCCGGGCGCTGGGAGCGGGCGCCTGACCCGTCCGGCCGCTGACTAGGCTCTGCGGTAATCATGCACACCACCGCAGCGAAACTGCCACGCGAGATCTGGGTCCTGGTATCGGCCAGCTTCGTCATCGCCCTCGGGTTCGGCATCGTCGCTCCGGCGCTGCCGCAGTTCGCCCGCAGCTTCGACGTCGGGTACATCGCGGCGAGCGCGGTGATCAGCGTGTTCGCCCTGATGCGACTGCTGTTCGCGCCGCTGGCCGGTGCCCTGGTGCAGCGGCTGGGGGAGCGCCCCACCTATCTCACCGGGCTGCTGATCGTCGCCGCGTCGTCGGGCGCGGTCGCGTTCGCGGGCGACTACTGGCAGCTGCTGCTGTTCCGGGCGGCCGGCGGCGTCGGGTCCACCATGTTCACCGTGTCCGCGTTCGGGCTGCTGATCCGGATCACGCCGCCGGGCATCCGCGGCCGGGTGTCCGGCCTGTATGCGACGTCCTTCCTGTTCGGCACCATCGGCGGCCCGCTGCTCGGCGGCGCGCTGGCGGGCTTCGGCCTGCGCGCGCCCTTCCTGATCTACGCGGTGGCGCTGCTCATCGCGGCGGCGGTGGTCTACGTGAGCCTGAAGGGGTCCGCGCTCGCCTCACCGGACACCACCGGCGCACCGATCACCATGACGCTGCGCCAGGCACTGGCCTCGGCGACGTACCGGGCGGCTCTGATGTCGAACTTCGCCAACGGTTGGGTGTCGTTCGGCGTCCGGGTGGCGATGGTGCCGCTGTTCGTGGTCGAGGCGCTGGACGAGGGCACCGCGCTGGCGGGTGTCGCGCTCACCGTGTACGCCGTCGGCAACGCATTGGTGCAGATCCCGGCGGGGCGGATGTCGGACCTGCGCGGAAGGCGGCCCTTCGTGCTGGCCGGGCTGGTGGTCAGCGGGAGCGCGACCGCGGTGCTCGGGTTCAGCGAGAACCTGCTGGTGTTCCTGGCGCTCTCGCTGGTCGCGGGCATGGGGTCCGGGCTGATGAACCCGGCCCAGCAGGCGGCGGTCGCCGACGTGATCGGCTCCAAGGCCCGGGGCGGCCCGGTCCTCGCCACCTTCCAGATGGCCTCGGACGTCGGCGTGGTGGCCGGCCCGCTGATCGCCGGCGTGCTGGCCCAGTACCTGTCGTACGGGGTGGCATTCGCGGTCACGGGCGCGCTGATGCTGCTCCCGATCGCGTTCTGGCTGGTGGCGCCGAACCGGGTCCCGCAGGCGTCAGCCGGGGACCCCGCCGCCGAGGAGGCTGCCGACGGCGTACGTAGCGCCGACGGCGATCGTCCCGAACACAAGTAGCCGCAGCGCGCCGCGCACCCGCGACTGCGAGGTGAACCCGGCGGCGAGCGCGCCGGTGACCAGCAGGCCGGCGGCGCCCGCGGCCAGACCGGCGGCCAGCGAGGCGAACCCCAGCAGGTAGGGGATCAGCGGGACGATCCCGCCGATCGAGAACATCAGGAACGACGAGACCGCCGCGAGCAGTGCCGAGGGTTGCTCGGTCGGGTCGACGCCCAGTTCCTGCGTGAGGTGGATGGTCACCGCGCGGTCGGAGTCGTTGTGCACCTCGGCGGCGGCGGCCGCGGCGGTCGGCTCGCTCATGCCCATCTCGACGAACATCCCGACGAGTTCGGCCTGCTCCGCCTCCGGGTGCCGGGCCTGGGCGCTCGCCTCGACCCGGACCTCCGCGTCGATCTGCTTGTTGGCGGTGGAGACCGAGGTGTACTCGCCGAGGGCCATCGAGAATGCCCCGGCGACCAGGCCGGCCACGCCGCTCAGGACGATGGACCGCGGCTCGAGGCCGGCGCCGCCGACACCGGCGATCAGCGAGGTGTTGGTGACCAGTCCGTCCATCGCGCCGAAGGTGGCGGCCCGCAGCCAACCGCCGGACACGTCGGCGTGGGTGTGGTCGAAATCGTGGGGCAGTGCGCCCCCGGCTGCCGGCGTCGAGTCGGGCATGTCCGTGAATCTACGCGGGCCGCGTCCCCGGCGGTGGGTAGCGTGGGGCGCGTGTGGATTCGTATCGTCAGCCTCCTCGCCCGACTCGGCCTCGCCGCGGTCTGGCTGATCTCGGGCGCAGTCAAGTTCGTGGACCCGACGCAGACGGAGGTCGCGGTGCGGGCGTACCAACTGCTGCCCGAGTCGCTGGTGCGGCCGGTGGCGAACACCCTGCCCATGCTGGAGATCGCGTTGGGGCTGCTGCTGCTGATCGGACTCGGGGTGCGGGTGGCGGCGATCGCGTCCGCGGCGGTGCTGGTGGTGCTGATCGCCGTCATCGTCTCGGTGTGGGCCCGCGGGCTGTCCATCGACTGCGGGTGCTTCGGCGGCGGGGGCGCCGCGGACGTCGACGGCTGGGACTACGCCCGTGAGATCGCCCGCGACGTCGGCTTTCTCGCGCTCGCCGGATGGCTGATCGTGTTCCCGCGCAGTCCCTTCTCGCTCGGTCCGCGGTCGCGGCCGGTGCTCTCAGGGGCGGCTCAGCCTGAGGTGACAGAGTAAAGCCACTATTTGCAATTCGGATGCGAAGGACTGATCAGTGAGCTCGAACAAGCCCAAGCCCAAGCCCGGCAAGTACACGCCGCAGGCTTCCTCGAGTCGGTCGACGTACATCCTCGGCGGGCTCGCGATCCTGGTGATCGCGGCGCTCGTCATCGGCGGCGTGCTGTGGACGAGCAGCCGCAGCAAGCCTCGCAACGAGGGCTACGGCGGGGTGTCGAACACCGCGGTGCAGGTTTCGGTCGCCGACGACGGCGCGGTCCTGCTCGGCCTTCCGGACGCGAAGAACACGATCGACGTCTTCGAGGACCCGTTGTGCCCCTACTGCGCGCAGCTCGAGAACACCAACGGCCAGGAGGTCGCGCAGAAGGTGGACGAGGGCACGCTCGCGGTCCGGTACCACACCCTCGACTTCCTCAACCGGCTCTCGGCCAGCGGCGACTACTCCACCCGCGCGGCCGGCGCGTTGATGTGCGTGGCGAAGTCGGGTGACGCGGTCGCGTTCTCGGCGTTCCACGGTGCCCTGTTCACCCCGGCGAACCTGCCGCCGGAGAACGGCAAGTCCGATCACTCCAACGCGGACCTGGCGCAGATCGCGAAGGACGCGGGCGCCGACGACGCGACCGTCGCCTGCATCTCCGACGGCACCCAGGTCGAGGCCGCGTCCGCGGCGGCGCAGAAGGGCAGCGAGGCGCTGGCGGCCAGCGGCGCCCGTGGCACGCCGACGGTGGTCCACGACGGCACGTTGATCGACGCGCTCGGCGATCCCGACTGGGTGTCCCAGTTCAACTGACGTTCGACGGACGGGCACCCGGCGGCAGGTCCGCCGTGGTGCCCGTTCGTGTCGGTGGGGCCGATGTGGCAACCAGGGCCGTGACCAGCCAATTTGTTGCCTGCGGCGGCGATGGTGTAACTTCGTCCAGGCAAGCAGGGAGCAAGACAAGCCCTGCTGCGGAGCACAACTGAACACGGGGCTATGGCGCAGCTGGTAGCGCACCACACTGGCAGTGTGGGGGTCAGGGGTTCGAGTCCCCTTAGCTCCACCCGAACAGAAAACCCCTCGCCTCAGGCGGGGGGTTTTCTGCTGTCCGGGGTTCGTTCAGGTGTCTGAAGGTTCGTTCGGGTGGGTGCCCGCCCGCCGTGTGGGGAAGGTCACGGAATCCCAACGGTTCGATGCCGAAGCGAGTTCGATACCCGCGGGTGGGCGCAAACACTGTTTCACTCGGTGCACATGTGACCGGTGTTACTGATGTTGTGAGGACTACCAGCCGATGAAGAAGTCGACCCTGACCGCCGCGCTGGCCGCGACCGCACTCACCGCGATGCTGGTGCCCGCCGTGGCCGTGGCCGCGCCCGAGGCGGACCAGCCCACCCCGCTGACCGGCAAGGCGGTGTTCCTCGACCCAGGCCACCAGGGCACCGGACACAGCGAGAACCTGGCCAAGCAGGTAGACGACGGCCGCGGTGGCACCAAGGACTGCCAGACCACCGGCATGACGAGCCTCGGCGGCGTGCCCGAGCACACCATCACCTGGAACGTCTCCCAGTTGGTGAAGACGAGCCTCGAGACGCTCGGGGCCAAGGTGGTACTCAGCCGCGCCGACGACACCGGCTGGGGCGGCTGCGTCGACGAGCGGGCCAGGGCGGCGAACGCGTCCGCCGCGGACCTCGCGCTCAGTGTGCACGCGGACTCGACCGCGGCCGGTGCCGACGCCGGGGACCACGGCTTCCACATGATCGTGCCGACGCTTCCGGTGCCGGACCAGAAGGTCGACGCCGTGCAGTCGACGTCTGGCCTGCAGGCGTCCAAGTTGATGCGCGACGCCTACGTCAAGAACGGCTTCACCCCGGCGAACTACGCCGGCGTCGTCGACGGGCTGCAGAGCCGCAGCGACATCGCCGGGCCCGCCCTGACCACCGTCCCGCTGGTGTTCGTGGAGATGGGCAACGGCTCCAACCCCGACGACGCCGCGGTGCTGGACACCCAGGACGGCCAGCTCAAGCACGCCATCGCGATCATCACCGGCGCGGTGAACTACCTGATGGGCACCCCGGTGGCCGCCGCCGAGGCGGACCCCTCGACCACCGCTGCGGCCCCGACCACGACCGCCGCGCCGGCCGCCACTGCGCCGTCGACGGCCGAGCCCGCGACCACTGCGCCTTCGACCACGACACCGAAGACGGCCGCGCCCAAGGCCACGACACCGAAGGCCACGACACCGAAGTTCACGACCCCCAAGGCAGCTGTGCCCGACGCCTCCCCGGCCGACGAGCTGCTCGGCGGACTGGCCACCATCCGCACCCTGCTCGACGCGGTCGGGCTGGACGGACTGCAGGACTTCGCCACCGCCGAGAACCTGGGCCTGTTCGCCGATCTGATCGGCAAGCTGCTGGGGATCCTCAACGGCGGGGCCGCGCAGGGCTGACCCTTCGCCTTCGGCTGCCGCACCCACCCTAGGATGGGTGCGGCAATCGAATGGAGGGACGGCGAGTGGCGAAGCGGCTCATACCGGTCATCCTCGTCGCCGGCTTCCTCGGCTCCGGCAAGACCACCCTGCTCAACCACCTGCTGCGCAACAACCGCGGCGTGCGAATAGGCGTGGTGGTCAACGACTTCGGCTCGGTGAACATCGACTCGATGATGGTGGCGGGCCAGGTCGACTCCATGGTCTCGCTGAGCAACGGGTGCCTGTGCTGCGCCGTGGACGTCAGCGAGATGGACGAGATGCTGGACCGGCTGGCGCATCCGCGCTCGGACATCGACGTGATCGTCGTGGAGGCCAGCGGGCTGGCCGAACCCCGCAACATGGTCCGGCTGGTCCTGGGCAGCGAGAACCCCCACATCGGCTACGGGGGACTGGTGGTGACCGTCGACGCCGCCGAGTTCGAGGACAGCCGCGCCCGGCACCCGGAGCTCGATCTGCACGTGCGGATGGCGGACCTGGTGGTGCTGAACAAGATCGACCGGATCGCCGAGGCCGAGCGCGACCGCGCGGTCGCCGTGGTGGCCGAGCTGAACGACCGCGCGCCCGTGCTGTGCACCGAGCACGGCCGGGTGGACCCGCGACTGCTCTTCGACGAGGCGGCCCGGGCCGACGACGGCCCGCGGCAGCTGAGCCTCGACGAGTTGCTCACGGAGACAGACGGCCACGACCATGCCTGCGGGGACGCCGCCTGCGGTGACCACTCACACCTGCACGACGGCTACGACAGCGTCAGCTTCGTCGGCGAGCGGCCGATGGACCCGCGGGCGCTGATCGCGTTCCTGGAGAACCGTCCGCCGGGCCTGTACCGGGTCAAGGGTTTCGTCCACTTCGCGGTCGCGGGGCACCGGCAGAAGTACCTGCTGCAGGCCGTCGGCCCGCACATCAGGTTCGAACGGACCGGCTGGGCACGCGGGGAGCCGCGCACGACGACGCTGGTGTTGATCGGGTGGGGCATCGACCCCGACGCCGTCGCACACCGGCTGGAGGAGTGCACCGCGGTGCAGGAACACGAAAGCGGTGCAGAGGCCATGACTGGCGTGCACCGCTACGTGGTGTCGAACTAGGGGCGGGTGGCGCGACGGCGCTGGCCGTTGCCGCTGCCCTGCGAGCCACCTGACCGCGGGGACTCGCTGCTGTACATCACCGTGGGCTGGCCGGAGCCCTGGCCACGTCCGCGGCCGCCGGAGCTTCGACCGCCGCCGGCAGCGGCGCCCTGGCTGCCACCGCGTCCGCCGCCCTGTGCACCGCCGCGTCCGCCGCCCTGACCGCCGCGTCCGCCGCCGGCCTGGCCGCTGCCGCCGCTGCGGCGCTGGCCGCCACCGCCGCCACCACGGCGGGCACCGCCGCCGTTGCCTGCCGGCTGCGGCGCCGCCTTGGGGACGGGGACCACGTGCGGCGCGATCTCGCCGACCAGCGCGTTGACCGGGTCGGAATCGGCCGTCACCTGCTGCGGGGTCACCTTGATGGCGGCCTTGCGCATCAGGATGGCCAGGTCCTTGCGCTGCTCGGGCAGCACGACGGTGACCACGTCACCGGCGCTGCCGGCGCGGGCCGTACGACCCGAGCGGTGCAGGTACGCCTTGTGCTCGGCCGGCGGGTCCACATGCACGACCAGTTCCACGTCGTCGACGTGCACGCCGCGGGCGGCGACGTCGGTGGCCACCAGCACCCGGGCCTCGCCGGCCGAGAACGCGGCCAGGTTGCGGTCACGGGCGGCCTGCGACAGGTTGCCGTGCAGGTCCACCGACGGGATGCCGGCCTCGGTGAGCTGACGCGCGAGCTTGCGCGCCTGGTGCTTGGTGCGCATGAACAGGATGCGGCGACCGGTGCCCGACGCCAGCTTCTGCACCAGCACCTTCTTGGCCTCGACGCCCGCGACGTCGAAGACGTGGTGGGTCATCGCGGCGACCGGCGAGTTGGCCTCGTCGACCGAGTGCAGCACCTCGTTGTGCAGGAAGCGCTTGACCAGCTTGTCGACGCCGTTGTCCAGGGTCGCCGAGAACAGCAGCCGCTGTCCGTTCTGCGGGGTCGCGGACAGGATCCGGGTGACGACCGGCAGGAAGCCGAGGTCGGCCATGTGGTCGGCCTCGTCGAGGACGGTGATCTCCACGGCGTCGAGGGAGACGAACTTCTGCTTCATCAGGTCCTCGAGGCGGCCCGGGCAGGCGACGACGATGTCGACACCGGCCTTGAGCGCCTGCACCTGACGGTGCTGCGAGACGCCGCCGAAGATGGTGGTGACCTTGAGGTTGTACGCACCGGCCAGGGGCTCGAGCGCGGCACTGATCTGGGTGGCCAGCTCGCGGGTCGGGGCCAGGATCAGGCCGACCGGGTGGCCCGGGCGGCGCTTGCCGCCCGCGAGGTCGCCGGCGAGCCGGGCGACCATGGGGATGGAGAAGGCCAGCGTCTTTCCGCTGCCCGTCTTTCCGCGGCCGAGCACGTCGCGGCCGGCGAGCGTGTCGGGAAGGGTGTCGACCTGGATCGGGAACGGCGAGGTGATTCCGTTGGCGGCAAGCGCCTTCACGAGGGGATCGCGTACGCCGAGGTCGGCAAAGGTTTTCGTCATGTGGGTCGAGGCCTTTCGGGGCATCGGGTCGCGCCGGGCATCGCACGGTCGGCCCCGAGGAGCCACGCGCTATGTCAGCACAAGAATGGCGAGATTGCCGGTGGGCAAAATCGATCGCCGTAAGAAGAGTTCGTGCTGTGCACGTGAAAACCGTTCCACGACGGCTGGCGCCGAAAACCCGCGCCAAGTGACACCCACCTTAGCCGACGGTGTGGGCAATCCCGCCGTCGACTGCGTCACACCCGGCTCAGTGTTCGGCGCACCGTCGTATGTCGAGCGTTGCGGCCGCCGGTGACGCCGGCCCCTGGGGCGCCCGTCGCGGTGAGCGCTACTCGAGGGTGTACCCGGCGTCGACCGGCAGGGTGACACCGGTGATGTAGCGGCCGGTGCGGCCGCAGAGACAGATCAATGCCTCGCTGATGTCGACCGGCTCGAGAAGCGGGACCGGCAACGGGTTCTGCAGTCCTGCAAGATCTTCCGGGTGCTCGTCGAAGAACTGTCCGAACTGCGGGTTGAGGGTCATCGGAGTGGCGACCCCGGCCGGGTGCACGGTGTTGACCCGGATGTTCTTCTCCGCCAAGGTAATTGCGTAGTACCGCATCAGGCCCACGACGGCGGCTGTGATCGACTTGGGCGTGGCCGAATTCGGTCGCGTCGACTTCATTCTCACGCGAGACTTGATCAGCGGGAAGGACTCGATCAGCGGGCAGGACCAGATCAGCGGCAAGACTCCGCCCACTGGCCCGCGAATCACGGCCCCGTGAATGTGCATGTGTTCGGCGAGCCCGGTTGCATCAGATGCATCACCCCCGGTGTCAATGCTGGTGAGAGCGTGGCGTGAGCCCGTGCTCGGCCGCCACGGCTCGGCGCACTGACGACTGCGATTCTATCGGGTCTCGCGCGAGAGTTCTCCTGCCGCGAGAGCATGACGGGGGCAGTCGCGCGTCGAACTACAGGCCCACCCACTCGGTGACCCCGTCGGCGAAGTGCTGACGCTTCCAGATCGGTACCTCGGTCTTGATCCGCTCCACCAGCAACGAGCACGCGGCGAAGGCCTCGGCCCGGTGCGGGGCGGCGGCCGCGGCGACCAGCGCCAGGTCCCCGACGACCAGCGGGCCCACCCGGTGCACCGCCGCAACCGGCAGGCCGGTCTCGGCCGAGACCTGCTCGCAGCAGGTCCGCAGGAATCGCTGCGCATCCGGATGTGCCTGGTACTCGAGTGCGGAAACCGGCTGTCCGCCATCGTGGTTGCGGACCACACCGCTGAAGAGCACCACGGCGCCGTGTTCAGGACCGGCGACCGCGGCGTCCACCGCGGCCGGGTCGAGCGGGTCCGGCGAGATCGCGGCCAGCAGCTCACCCATCGTGAGACCCGCCGCCCGCGACCTGTGCCAGCAGGTGGTCGAGGACTGGTTCGAGCACCGAGATCCCGTCGCGCACACCGCCCGGCGACCCGGGCAGGTTCACCACCACGGTGCGTCCGGCCAGCCCGGCCAGTCCCCGGCTCAACGAGGCGTGCGCAGTCTTCTCGGATCCCTTGCGGCGCATGGCCTCCGCCAGGCCCGGGAGCTCGCGGTCCAGAACCGCCCGGGTGGCCTCGGGAGTCCGGTCGGTGGGGGAGGCGCCGGTACCGCCGGTGCTCAGCACCAGCACGGGCGCGTCGCTGAGCGCATCGGCCAGCCCCGCCGCGATGTCCGCGTCCGGGTAGACCAGCGGACCGCGCACCGAGAACCCCTGCTCGGCAAGCCAACTCACTAGCTCGGGTCCGGTGGTGTCGGTTCGGGTACCGCTCGCGCCGCCGGTGGACGCCACCAGCACGACCGCCGACCGGACCGGGAGGTCCCCGGCCGGGGCGGGCCCGGGGTCCGGGGCCGTGGTCGCAGCATCGCGCACCCAGTGGCCTCGCTTGCCGCCGTCCTTGGTGAGCAGTCGCACCGCGTTCAGCGTCGCGGCCGGGTCGAGGGCCTTGACCATGTCGTGCAGCGTCAGCCCGGCGACGGCCACCGCGGTCAGCGCCTCCATCTCCACCCCGGTCTGGCCGGAGGTCTTCGCGGTCGCCTCGATGGTGATGGTGGTGTCGGTGAACGCGAACTCCACCTTCACCGACGACAGCGCGAGCTGATGGCACAGCGGGATCAGTTCGGAGGTCTTCTTGGCCCCGGCGATGCCCGCGATTCGCGCGGTGGCCAGGACGTCGGCCTTCGGCATGCCATCGGCACGCACCAGCGCGACGACCTCGGCGGTTGTCTGCAGTTCGCCCGCGGCCACCGCGACGCGCGCGGTGCTGGCCTTGGCGCTCACGTCGACCATCCGGGCCCGGCCCTCGTCGTCGAGATGGGTCAGCTCACTCATAGCGGCCACACCTGCACGTTCTCTCCCGCTTCCATTGTCGTGACGTCCGCCGGCACGTCGATCAGGACATCCGCCCTGGCCAGCGCCGCGACCAGATGCGAACCCGGTCCCGACTCCAGTCTCACACCCTCGTCGACGAGGCGCCCGCGCAGGAACTGGCGTCGGCCCGCAGGTGAGGTCAGGGGGCCGGCGAGGGCGCGGGCGCCGGCGTGCACGGGGGCCAGTCCGGCGGCCCGCAGCAGCAGCGGGCGTGCGAACACCTCGAAGGAGACCAGCGTGCTCACCGGGTTGCCCGGGAAGCTCAGCACCGGGACGCCGTCGACCACGGTCAGGCCCTGCGGTCCGCCCGGCTGCATCGCGACGTGCCCGAACCAGCCACCGAGCGGGGTGAGCACCTCACGCACCACCTCGAACTCGCCCATCGACACCCCACCGGAGGTGAGCACCAGGTCGGCGGACTCGGTGGCCCGCCGGAGGAGGTCGCGGAATTGGTCCGGGTCGTCCGTGCTGCTCTCGGCGAAGACCACGTCCGCGGAGTTCGTCGTCAGGCTCGCGGCCAGGGCGATGCCGTTGGACTCGTAGATCTGACCGGGCCGCAACGGGTTTCCCGCGGCGACCAGTTCGCTGCCGGTGGTGAGCACCGCGACCCGGGGCCGGCGCCGGACCGGCAGCTCGGCCGCACCGACCGCCGCGAACATCGCCAGGTGCCGTGCGGTGAGGACCGCGCCCGCGCCCAGCAGCAGCTCCCCGGCGTGGACGTCGCCGCCGCGGTCGCGGACGAACTCGCCGGACGCTCGCCCCCGGTGGACGGTGACCGTGTCCGTCGTCGCCCCGGCGGTGGGTTCGGTGTCCTCGACCGGCACCACCGCGTCCGCGCCGTCGGGGAGCGGCGCCCCGGTCATGATCCGGACCGCGCTGCCGGGCACGAGCCGGGCGGGTCCGGCCGACCCCGCCGCGACGGTCGCGGAGACGGGCAGCGTGACGGGCACGGCGCGGACCGAGTCGGCCGCGACCGCGAAACCGTCCATCTGCGAGTTGCGGAACGGCGGCAGGTCGAGGGGGGAGTGCACGTCGGCATCGAGCACGCGACCCAGCGCCGCAGCCACCGCGACGGACTCGGTGTGCGGCGTCAGGGCCGGGCCGAGCAGGCGCGCCACCGCGCGTGCGTGGTCTTCGACAGATCTGCTGGTCATCGCGATCCCTCAGGCATGAGATCACATCCTAGGCAGGCCGCCGGTCGGTCGGGTACCGCGTCCGGGCGGCATACTGGACCGCAGGAGAAGGCGGTGACCCGATGACGACGACGCAGCGACCGGTGCAGATGGGGCTGCCCCGTGTGCGTCCGCGCGCGGGCATGTCGGCGGCCGACCGCCCCGAGGTCCCGGAGCTGGTGGACCGGTTCGGCCGGGTCGCCCGCGACCTGCGGGTCTCGATCACCGAAAAGTGTTCGCTGCGCTGCACTTACTGCATGCCCGCCGAGGGGCTGCCGCAGATTCCGCGCGAGCGGCTGCTGAGCGTCGCGGAGATCGTGCGACTGGTACGGATCGCGGTGACGGACCTCGGGGTGCGGGAGGTCCGCTTCACCGGTGGCGAACCCCTGATGCGCCACGACCTCGAGGAGATCGTCGCGGGCTGCGCCGCGGCGGTGCCAGGGGTGCCGCTGACCATGACCACCAACGCCGTCGGGCTCGAGCACCGGGCGCGGGGACTGGTCGCGGCGGGCCTGAGCCGGGTCAACGTCTCGCTCGACTCGGTGGACCGCGCCCACTTCGCCGAGCTCACCCGCCGGGACCGGTTGCCCGCGGTGCTGGCGGGTATCCGGGCGGCCGCCCGGGTGGGGCTGACGCCGCTCAAGGTGAACGCGGTGCTGATGCCGGAGACCCTTGCCGGCGCAGCGGATCTGCTCCAGTGGTGCCTCGACGAGGGCTGCCGGCTGCGGTTCATCGAGGAGATGGCGCTGGATGCGGACCACGCCTGGGACCGCGACTCGATCGTCGACGCGGCCCGGCTGCTCGACGTGCTCGGGGGGCGGTTCACTCTGCACCCGGTCGAGCGCGAGGACCCGGCGTCGCCCGCCGAGGAGTGGCTGGTCGACGGCGGGCCGGCGACCGTCGGCATCATCGCGTCGGTGACGCGGAACTTCTGCGACGCCTGCGACCGGACCCGGCTCACCGCCGAGGGCACGGTGCGCTCGTGCCTGTTCAGCGACGACGAGGTGGACCTGCGAGCCGGGCTGCGGTCCGGCGCCACCGACGCGGAGCTGGCCGCGCAGTGGCGCGCCGCGATGTGGGACAAGTGGGCCGGTCACGGCATGGATTCGGCGGGTTTCGAGCCGCCGCGACGGAGCATGGGGGCCATCGGTGGCTGACGGTTCGGTGACGGTGCGGTACTTCGCGGCGGCGGCGGAGGCCGCCGGGTGCACCGAGGAGACCCTCCCGCTGGGCGCCGGTGCGAGCCTCGGCGACCTCCGGACCGCACTGGCCGCGCGGCACGGCGCGCGGATGGAGCGGGTGCTCGCGGTCGCGGCCTTCCTGCAGGACGACGAGCTGACCCGCGATCCGGCCGTGCCGGTGGCGGGCCGGGTGGACGTGCTGCCACCGTTCGCCGGTGGCTGAGCGGTCCCGCCGGGTGCGGTGCGCTAGCCGGCCGCCAGCCACTGCGCGAAAGTGGTTCTCCCGTAGCGGTTCTCGGGGGTAAGGTTGCCGCCCTCGCGCAGGAAACGGCCGAACTCGCCGGGAAGCGGGACGTCGACCACCCGGGCCCGGCTGCCGGTGACCCGCTTCCAGGTGGCGGCGAGCTCACGCATGGTCAGCACCTCGGGTCCGCCGACCTCGATCGGGCCGTCCGGGCCGGGCGCCTCGGACAGCGCCGCGTCGGCGAGCGCTCGGCCCACGTCGGCCGGGGCGATCGGCTGGAACGAGACGTCGGTGAACGCGGGTACCAGCCCGCCCCGCGCGGCCGGCCGGAAGATCATCGACAGGAACGAGTGGAACTGGGTGGACCGCACCACCCGCACGTCCAGCGCCGACGCCGAGTAGATCCGTTCCTGCTCGGTCAACGCCTGGTAGTAGGCGAACGCCGGACGGTCGACGCCGACGATGGACAGCAGCACGGCTCGGCGGACCCCCGCGGCCTCGGCCGCCCGCACCAGGTTCCGGGCGCCGTCGGTGAAGACCGGCCGGGCCTTGCGCGAGCGGCCGTCGGCGGCGCTGACCAGCACCTCGACCCCGGCCAGGGCCTCGGGCAGTCCCTCGCCGGTGCGCAGGTCGCCGCGCACGTGCCCGACCGCCGCGGCCGGGTCCGTGGGCGCGTGCCTGCTGAGGACCCGGACCAGGTAGCCGCGCGAGCGCAGCGCCCGGGCCGCCGCGCTACCCGCGGTGCCGGTGCCGCCGACGACCAGTGCCGTGGTCACCGGTCACAGCCACCAGGTGTCGAGCGGGGTGACCGGGACGGTGCGCTTGTGCCGGGTCGCCAGGTACAGGCTCTCGAGCCGCTCGGAGACCGTCGCACTCACGTCGCGGCCCTCGAGGTAGTCGTCGATCTCGCTGTAGCGGACCCCGAGTGCCTCCTCGTCGGGCAGTGCGGGCCGGTCGTCCTCGAGGTCGGCGGTGGGGACCTTGCTCCAGGTGCTCCCGGGGGCGCCGAGGTGCGCGAGCAGGGCCGCGCCCTGCCGCTTGGTGAGGCCGGTGAGCGGGGTCAGGTCCACTCCGCCGTCGCCGAACTTGGTGAAGAAGCCGGTGACCGCCTCGGCGGCGTGGTCGGTGCCGATCACCAGGTAGCCGAGCTGGCCCGCGACGGCGTACTGGACGACCATCCGCTCGCGCGCCTTGATGTTGCCCCGCACGAAGTCGCGCAGTTCGCCGCCGTCGCCGACGATCGCGGCCAGACCCGCCGCGCTCTCGGCGGCGACCGCGTCCACGCTCGGCTTCACGTTCACCGTCACCGACCGGTCCGGCGCGATGAACTTCAGCGCGATCTGGGCGTCATGCTCGTCGGCCTGGACGCCGTAGGGCAGCCGGACCGCGACGAACTCCGCGGGGTGGCCCTCCGCCCGCAGTTCCGTCGTGGCGAGCTGCGCGAGTCGGCCGGCCAGCGTGCTGTCCTGCCCGCCGCTGATGCCCAGCACGAATCCCTTTGCGGGCGTGGACAACAGGTAGGACTTGAGGAAGTCGACGCGGGCGCGGACCTCGTCGGCGGGGTCGATGGTCGGCTGCACGCCGAGTTCCTTCTGAATCTGGGCGCGGAGGTTGTCCATGCGGGCCACTCTATCGAGGGTGGCCCGGGCCCGCAGCGGCGTCGGCGGCGGGCGGGTGGGTCGATAGAGTGCCCGTCGTGACCACCGCGCCGATTCTCGTCGTCTCCGCCACCGCCGGGGAGGCCTCCCATGTCCCCGACCGCTTCGAGGTGCTGGTCACCGGGATCGGCAAGGTGAACGCCGCCGTCGCGGTCACCGAGGCGCTGGCCCGCCACCGCCCCGGCGCGATGCCGTTGGTGGTCAACATCGGCACGGCGGGTGCGCTGCACGACCGGCACGCCGGGCTGTTCCTGCCGTCCGCGGCGCTCAACCACGACATCAGCGCGGAGGTGCTGCGGTCGCTCGGGCACCCGGTGCTGGACCGGATCGGTCTCGACGACGGCGACGGGACCGTGCTCGCGACCGGCGACGCGTTCGTCTCCGACGCGGCGGTGCGGGACGCGCTCGCAGTGCGGGCGGACCTGGTCGACATGGAGGGGTTCGCGGTGGCCTCGGCGTGCGCGCGGATGGGTGCGCGCTGCCGGCTGGTCAAGCACGTCAGCGACCGGGCCGACGACTCCGCGATGGACTGGCCCGCCCAGGTCGACGCCAGTGCGCGGGTCCTCGCGCACTGGCTCACCCAGAACCTCTAGGGCAGGGGCTCGCCCCTCCAGGGCCGGGACAGGGGGAGTCGCGCTACTGGGCGTGCAGGCCCAGGCCGTGACCCTCGGCGTTCATGATGCGCAGCCGGTCGGCGTCGATCGTCGCGGTGGTCTCGCCGGACAACGCGGTCAGCACGGCCTGCTCGATCTCGGCGGTCTCCGGCGTGCACGCCATCCGGGTGACGCCGAGGGGGCCGAAGGTCACCTTCTCGCCGGCGACCTGTGCGGTGCCGAACATCCGGTTGCAGCCGGTGAAGCCGGTGACGGCGCCGTCGGCGGCGATCTGCAGCGACGGCTGTGCGGTCTCGAGCGCGCGTGAGGTGGTGATGGCGGTCGGGGTGATCAGCGTGTCGACGATCCAGACGGTGTCGGTCAGCGGGCGGTCCGGCTGCGCGACCTTCTTGTCGAGCAGGGTGACGGTGGCGTTGTCGGTGCGCAGGGCGAGGGTGTTGCCGTCGAGGCTCCAGCGCGGGTTCTCCTCGAAGAACCCGGTCATCCACTGGTCGGACAGGGCGGCGTCGCCGACGCAGGCCATCATCGTCATCGCCAGCGGTCCGGTGTCGATGGTGCCGCCGGAGAGGTCGGCGCTGCCCGTCGCGCGATTGCAGCCCGCGTGCATGGCGATCCGGTCGGGCTCGGGGAAGGCGACGGTCAGCGGCCCGCCGCCCGGGATCGTGGTGCCCTCGACGTCGGTGGAGACGAACGTGCGTCCCAGCAGCTCGGCGTTCGGCGGTCCGTCGCTGGCGACCGCGGAGTTCGAGCAGGCCGTCAGGGTGAGCGCGGTGAAGAGGGCAAGTCCGGCGGCGCGACTGATGTGCATATCCGGAGCCTAGCCAGCACTTGGGGTTCCGGTGACGAGGCGCACCAGGGTCTCCCAGCCGTCGGCGATCCGGTCGACGGGCATGTGCAGCTCGCGGATCTGGTAGAGGACGAGGCCTGCCTCCAGGGTGGCGAGCAGTGCCTGGGCGAGGAGTTCGAGGTCGCCTGCGGCCCCGGTCTGGCGCAGCAACGCGACCACATGGGTGAGGCTGACCTGCCGGGCGGGGCCGCCGAACCGGAGTTCGGGGGAGACCTCGACCGCGCGCAGGGTGTCGCCCTGCAGTTCCACGATGGCCAGTCGGGCGCGGCCGAAGGCGATCAGTCGGGCCACGGCGTCGGCGCCCGGTCCCAGCGGCGGCGGACCGGTGAGAAACGCGCCCTGCAGTTCGTGCTCGCTGTGGTCGAGCAGGGATTGCATCAGCCCGGATCGGCTGCCGAACCGTCGGAACACTGTGCCCTTGCCCACACCGGCGCGCTCCGCGACCGCATCCATGGTGACCGCGTCGGCGCCGCGCTCGGAGACCAGCGCGGTGGCCGCTTCCAGTAGCAATGCGCGGTTGCGGACGGCGTCGCAGCGTTCGGCGTCGGGGCCGTCGGCCATCGGGATCGGGGTGTTCTGCACGCCGCGATCGTAGCCGCCCGGGAACACAAGTGGACCGCAGTCCGTTTATGCTGTTGCATCTTCAACTGCATCGCCCCCGGACCCCGAAGGAATCTCTACATGACTGACACCCGTGTTCTCGTCCTCGTCGGCAGCCTGCGCGCCGGCTCCGTCAATCGGCAGCTCGCCGAGACTGCGGTCGCCCACGCTCCCGAGGGTGCCGAACTGACGGTGTTCGACGGCCTGGCCGTGGTCCCCTTCTACAACGAGGACGTCGACGTCCCCGGCGCGACCATCCCGGGCGCCGACGAGCTGCGCGCCGCCGCGGCCGCGGCCGACGCGCTGCTGCTGGTCACCCCCGAGTACAACGGCACCATGCCCGCCGTGCTCAAGAACGCGATCGACTGGATCTCGCGGCCCTACGGCGCCGGCGCGGTCTCCGGCAAGCCGGTCGCCGTGATCAGCGCCTCGCCGAGCCCGAACGGTGCGCAGTGGGCGCATGCCGAGGCCCGCAAGGCCGTGGGCATCGCGGGCGGCAAGGTCGTCGAGGACGTCACCCTGTCCATCGGCGCCACCCATGAGAAGTTCGGTGCCGGCCACCCCAGCGAGAATGCGGAGATCGTGGCCGAGGTCACGAAGGCGGTCGCCGAGCTCGTCGCGGCCGCGAAGGACCTCGTCGACGCCTAGTCAACTGACTACTCGGTCCCGTACCGACACGTGAGGCCCCGGCCGGATGCATCCAGCATCCGGCCGGGGCCTCACTGTGTCCGGGGGGGGGCATCGTCGCCACGTCACCGCACGCCGTCCCACAGCGCCCGCAGGGTGGGGTTCGGGTCGGTGACCAAGGGATCGTCGGCGCCGAACCGCCGGACCGTGCGGTCGCTGCCGTAGGCGGGCCAGCCCGGGTTGCCCTTGTCCACGAACGACACCCAGGCGCGGTGCATCTCGTCGGCCAACTCCTGTGGCGGCTGGGCCCCCGCCAGCGGTCTGCCCGCGGCGTCGTGCAGGGTGTCGAACACGAAGCTGATCTCCAGGCCGTGGGTGGCACCCAGGCGGCCGTCGAATTGTGGTGACGGCCAGGCAAACTCGTAGACGAAGGTGTCGGCGGCGTGATCGGCCCGGGCCTCGGCGGCCCGGATCGCGGGGATCGTGAAGGTGCGGTCGCGCAACACCGCGGCCAGCACGTCGCCGGGGGTCGAGCCCGGGCGGGCCCGGTGGTAGGCCGGCAGCGCGGTCGCCGCGTCGAGGCCGAGTGCGGTGGCGGTCAGGGCCAGCGCGTCCTCGCCGACCGCGTCGGCGATCCCGGTCGGCGTCAGGAACAGGGTGAACTCGTCGGCGTTGGTGCCGATCAACAGGTCCACGTCGGCGCCGGCGCCCGCGGCGAGTGCGTCGACCGGGCGGGCGGTGAGGACCTCGCCGTCGACGCACGGCTCGAACGCCATCGAGTCGGCGGCGATCTCGCCCCACAGCTCGGGGTTCGGTTCGCGGGCGATCCGTGCGGACAACTCGGCCTGCGCCGCGGTGAGGTCGGTGGCCGGGACCGAGGCGAACCCCTCGACCGTCGGCGGCACCGAGAGCTGCTCGGCCAGCGCCGCGGTCACCCGGCGCGCGGTCTCGGCGGCCATCACGTGATGGCCGGCGCCGCTCTGCGCCACGGCCCGTCCGAACAGCCCCGCAGACTCGGGCATGGACAACAGCGTCGTCACGCTCATCGCGCCCGCCGACTCGCCGGCGACGGTGACCCGGTCCGGATCGCCGCCGAAGCAGCCGATGTTCTCGCGGACCCAGCGCAGGGCCGCGAGCTGGTCGAGCACCCCACGGTTCGCCGGGGCGTCGTCGATCAGCAGGAACCCCTCGGCTCCCAGCCGGTAGTTGACCGTGACGCAGACGACCCCGTCCCGCGCGAACGCGGTCCCGTCGTACAGGCTGACCGCGCCCGAGCCGTGGACGAAGGCGCCGCCGTGCAGCCAGACCAGCACCGGCAGCCGGCCGTCGAGATCCGGGGTCCAGACGTTGAGGTTGAGGTAGTCGTCGCCGGCGATCACGGGTTCGGGCAACAGTTTCGCCAGCGGGTCCGGGTACGGGGGTTTGGGCGCGGTCGGGCCGTAGCCGGTCGCGTCGCGGAGCCAGTCCCAGTGCGGCGCGGGCGACGGCGCCGTGAACCGGCGCCGGCCGTCCGGCGCGGCCGCGTAGGGGATCCCCTTGAAGGAGAGCACCCCGTCGTGCGCCGCCCCCCGCATCGCTCCCTGGGCGATCGAGACCAGTGGTTCCACGTCTGCCTCCGATGGTCGGGTCCACCGTTCGGGAACTGAAGGTGTGTCTGCGCCGACGCGCCGCGGGGCGGAAATCGCCATCGCGGTGCCCGGAGACGGTGGGCTACTGATTTGATGGTCGCGCACATCGACGTGAAGGGATACCCGCGTGGCTTCGGATCCGATCACCGACCTCGAGGTCGAACTGGTGGACATGTGGCGCCGGGGCGGCATTCGCATGCGCGAGCGCGCGCACCGGATCCATCCCCGCCTGGACCCGTCCTGCTACCCGCTGCTGATGTTGCTGACCCGACGGGACGAGGCGGTGCCGATGTCCGAGCTGATCGACCACCTCGGGGTCGAGAAGTCGACGCTCAGCCGGCAGATCGACGCGGTGACGCGACTCGGGCTGGCGCGGCGGATCCCGGATCCCGAGGATGCGCGGGCGAAGCTTGTCGAGCTCACCGAGGAGGGGCGGAGCAGGCTGGGTCAGCAGCGCGCGGAGGGGATCGCGCAGTGGCGCCGGGACCTGTCCCAGTGGGATCCGGTGGACGTGCGGATGCTGACCGCGCTGCTGCGTCGCCTCGGGTAGTCCGACCGCCTCGTCACCTTGATAGTTGATGGACGCAACTAACTGATGCTATGGTTGCAAGTATCAACTAAAAGGAGTGGGAATGATCAGCCCGGAAGCCGCGTCAGAACTGATCGACGCCCTGCGGGGGGTGGTGCTGCGCAGCCGCGCGGTGGCCGCCGGCCAGCAGAGCGCGGGGGCGCTCCCACCGCCGCTGGGTGCGCTGCTCACGCGGATCGAGTGCTCGGCGGGGCACCGGCCCAGTGCGCTCGCGGAGGAACTGTGGGTGACCCAGTCGGCGCTCAGCCGCCAGGTGGCGCAGGCCGAGGCGCTCGGATACGTCCAGCGACACCCGGATCCGCTCGACGGCCGGGCCGCGTTGCTGTCGCTGACGGAGGCCGGCGCCGAGGCGCTGCGCCGCCATCGCGAGATGCGGGCCCGCTGGGTCCACACCGCGCTCGCGGACTGGACCGAGGACGAGGTCGGTGACCTGACGGCCCGCCTGGACCGATTCTGTGCCGCCATCGAGGCGGGCGCCAACCACCCGGTGACCCCCGCCGGTCGCTGACCCTCGCCGGTCCCTGACCCTCGCCGGTCCCTGACTCTGCCCATCACACCGCACCACCCAACAGCCCGAGGAGCCACATCGTGAGCAACCCCGCGTCCCAGGACGCTCCGCCCGTAAGAGAAGGGTCGTCCGGTGACGGCCGGATGACCCATCGTCAGCGCATCGAGGCCCTGATCGGCCTCATGATGGGCATGTTCGTCGCGCTGCTGTCGTCGACGATCGTCTCCAACGCCCTGCCGACCATCATCACCGACCTGCACGGCACCCAGGACCAGTACACCTGGGTGGTCACGGCCACCCTGCTGGCCTCCACCGCGACCACCCCGATCTGGGGTAAGTTCGCCGACCTGGTCAGCAAGAAGATGCTGGTGCAGTTGTCGCTGCTGGTGTTCACCCTCGGTTCGGTGCTGTCCGGCCTGGCGACGTCGGTGCCGATGCTGATCGGTTTCCGCGCGGTCCAGGGACTGGGCCTCGGCGGACTGCAGGCGCTGGTCATGATCGTCATCGCCGCGATGTTCAGCCCCCGGGAACGCGGCCGCTACCAGGGCCCCCTGGCGGCGGTCATGTCGCTCGCCACGGTCGCCGGCCCGCTGATCGGCGGCGTCATCGTCGACACCAGCTGGCTCGGCTGGCGCTGGACGTTCTACGTGGGCGTCCCGCTGGCGATCGTCGCGCTGGTCGTCATCCAGCGGACCCTGAACCTGCCCGTCGTCAAGCGCGACGTGAAGGTGGACTACCTCGGCGCCACCCTCATCGCCGGCGGTGTCAGCGTCCTGCTGATCTGGGTCACCTTGGCGGGCAAGAACTTCGACTGGGCGTCCGGGATGTCGTTCGGGCTCGTCGCGCTGGGCGCCGTCCTGCTCGCGCTGGCGATCTTCACCGAGACCAAGGCCAGCGACCCGGTGGTGCCGCTGCGTCTCTTCCGTGACCGCACCATGACGCTGGCCACCCTCGCCAGCATCGCGGTCGGTGTCGCCATGTTCGGCGGCGCGGTGTTCCTCGGACAGTACTTCCAGATCGCCCGCGGCTACTCGCCGACCGCCGCCGGCCTGCTCACCCTGCCGATGGTGTTCGGGTCGATGCTGTCCTCGACCGTCTCCGGCCAGCTGATCACCAAGTACGGCAAGTGGAAGCGCTTCCTGCTGATCGGCGCCACCGCCATGGCCGCCGGGTTCCTCCTGCTCGCCACCACCGACCACACCACCGACATGGCGCTGATCGGGGTCTACCTGTTCGTCCTCGGCGCCGGCATGGGCATGGCCATGCAGAACCTGGTGCTGCCGGTGCAGAACAACGCCGCTCCCTCGGACCTGGGCGCGGCCACCGCCACGATCACGTTCTTCCGCTCGCTCGGCGGCGCGGCCGGCGTCTCGGTGCTCGGCGCGGTCCTGTCCTCGCACGTGGCGACGCTGACCACCCAGGGTCTCGTCGGCGCGGGAATCGACCCCGGGCCGTCGGCCGGGTCGGGTGCCGGGCTGTCGAACCTGAAGGAACTGCCCGCCGCCGTCGGTGACATCGTCCGGGCGGCCTACGGCGACGCCACCGCCCGGGTGTTCCTCGTCTCCGGCGTCCTGGCGCTGCTCGGGCTGGTCGCGATCGCGTTCATGAAGGAGGTGGCGCTCAAGACCACCACAGGACTCGAACAGCTCGACCAGGAGCGGGCGGCGAACGTCGCCAAGGCAGACGGCCAGACGACTGACGGCCAGGCGGTCGACGCGGCACTGGTCGCGGAGATCGACGAGGTCGAGCCCGCGCTCGCCGGCGGTACGGACGGTGCCGGTCGCGGCAGGCCCGCGGCCCACGCCTGAGCAACGCGGCAGACCGAACGCCCGCCGGAGGTGGTGATCCCACCGCCCCCGGCGGGCGTTTCGCTACATTCGACTCCCATGAGCACCCTCGCGCCCACCCGTCGTCGCCGCACGGCGCTGTGGATCGCCGCCGTGGTCGCCGTGATCGCCGTTGTCGCCGCGGGTGTGGCGTTGATGCTGCCGAGCCGGTACCTGCCGTGGGACACCACCGCCTTCCCCGACGTCGACACGTCCGTGCTCTCGGCCGACCAGGCGAAGATCGTCGAGCTGCTCGAGGCCGAGCACCGGGACCAGCGACCGGGCACCTTCTACGCGGAGGGCATCGAGGAGCCCTGGTGCGCGGACTTCGTGAGCTGGGTCATGCGGGAGGCCGGGCGGCCGCTGTCGAACCCGAACTCCGGGCACTGGCGGATTCCCGGCGTCTACACGCTGCAGGAGTACTACCAGTCGCAGGGCCGGTTCGAGGAGGTCGGCGGCGGATACGTTCCGACGGTCGGCGACGTGGTGCTCTACGACAACAGCAGCTGGGTCGGACAGCACACCAACTTCGTGGTCGCGGTCGACGGCGACACCGTGACGACCGTCGGTGGCAACGAGTTCGGCCGGATCCGGGTGCACACCGTGGACTGGGCGAGCGACTCCGCGGTCGTCGGGATCGGCCGGCTCGAGGCCTGACCGACGCCGCGGCCGGTGGCTACAGTCCGGCCTCGGTGAGCGCGTCGTCGACGGTGTCGCGGACCTCGTCGAGGCTCTGGCCCGCGGACAGCCCGGCGACGGTGAGTTCCTCGATCCGGGCCTCCACCCGCCGGTAGCCGGCGAGCCAGCGCTCCTTGTCGGCCTGCCAGTACCCCATGACGTCGAAGCGGTCCGACGTCCAGCCCAGCTCGCGGCGGACGTGTCGGCGGATCCGCCGGGACGCGCCGGTCTCGCCGGCCGACCAGAGGTAGCCGGGGCCGGCCGGCAAGTCGAGGGTGGCGAGCCGGTCGGGCAGCGCGCTGGGGGTCAGGCCGTTGCCGGTCCCGTGCAGCCACGTCACGGTGAGGTCCGCCGGGGTGGTCCAGCGCTGTTCGTCCGCGGCCTCGGGAACCTCGGCGATCAGGTGCGCGGCGACGCCGGCGGGCAGGGTCTCGACGATGCGCGCCGCCGCGGGCAGCGCACTCAGGTCCGCGAGCAGCAGTTGCCATCGCGCGTCGGCGGGCGGGCGGTACCAGCCCTTCGGCCGCGAGAGCCGCACCGGCATCCCCGGCGTCGCCCCACGCGCCCAGGCCGCGGCCGCGCCGCCGGCGTGCACCGCGAAGTCGACGTCGAGGGCGTGTGCGGCCGGGTCCCAGTGCCGGACGGTGTAGCTGCGGGCCTCGTCGCCGAACTCCACGAGCAGGCGCTCGTCGGGGTCGCCGCTGGAGGCGAAGCCGGCGAGCCCGGGCCCGGCGAACCGGATCCGGCGCAGGCTGGGGGAGACGGGCACCGCGGCCGTCACCGCGGCGTGGAACCGGGGTTCGTCGTCGGTGGGCACGGGCCCACCCTAGGCGGCCGGTGACGTGGCCATGCACACGCCGGTGAGTGTGACCAGCAGCACCCAGTATTTGTGACGTGCGACACGCCGGTTCGCGACACGATTTGGCGACTTCGGGTGCTTACGACCAGGGAATTTCATCTTTGTCGTTCACAACATCTCGGGTTCTATGGATTGTCGGACACAAGGTGTAGTGTCAGGAACGCCAAGAGGGCAGAGCGGCCGCGACCCCAGTCCGAAGGCTCGACCATCGTTTGTCAAGGCCGGACAGCTGTTCCAGTAGGTGAGATTCACACCGTGATCCTCCGCTTCACTGACCATCAGTTCCGTAAGCCAGGGAAAGAGGGACTTACATGAGCATCACCGTCTACACCAAGCCGGCGTGCGTTCAGTGCAATGCGACCTACCGGGCGCTCGACAAGGCCGGTATCGAGTACTCCATCATCGACATCAGCGAGGACGCGGAGGCCCGCGACTACGTGATGGCGCTGGGTTACCTGCAGGCCCCCGTGGTGGTGGCCGGTGACGATCACTGGTCGGGCTTCCGTCCGGACCGGATCAAGTCGCTCACGGTCAACGCCGCCTGAAGAACTTACGGAGATGACAGGCCATGACATCGCTGGTCTACTTCTCCAGCGCGTCGGAGAACACCCACCGCTTCGTTCAGAAGTTGGGTGTCCCGGCCACGCGCATTCCGTTGCATGACCGCGCCGGCACATTCGAGGTCGACGAACCGTACGTCCTGATCCTGCCCACCTACGGTGGCGGGATCACCGCGACGGGTCGGGACACGAGCTACGTGCCGAAGCAGGTCATCCGGTTCCTCAACAACGAGCACAACAGGTCGCTGATCCGTGGGGTCATCGCGGCAGGCAATACCAACTTCGGTGAGTCCTTCTGCTTCGCCGGAGACGTCATTTCAAGGAAGTGTCAGGTCCCGTACCTGTACCGCTTCGAACTCATGGGCACCGCCGAGGACGTCATTCGCGTCCGCGAGGGCCTCGAACAATTCATGGAGAGTGAACAGTGGCACCGACCATCACAGACACAGCCCCGGCTGGGAGTGTAGAGCGCGCTGTGGCACGACCCGACGTCTCCTCGGGGGAGCTCGACTACCACGCGCTCAACGCGATGCTCAACCTGTACGGCCCCAACGGCGAGATCCAGTTCGACAAGGACCGCGAGGCCGCGAACCAGTACTTCCTCCAGCACGTCAACCAGAACACCGTCTTCTTCCACAACCAGGACGAGAAGCTGGACTACCTGGTCAAGGAGAACTACTACGAGCGTGAGGTCCTCGACCAGTACACCCGCAACTTCGTCAAGTCGCTGATCGACCACGCGTACTCCAAGAAGTTCCGGTTCCCCACCTTCCTCGGCGCGTTCAAGTACTACACCTCGTACACGCTCAAGACGTTCGACGGCAAGCGCTACCTGGAGCGGTTCGAGGACCGGGTCTGCATGGTCGCGCTCACCCTCGCCGCGGGCGACGAGGACCTGGCCGTCAAGCTGGTCGACGAGATCATCGCCGGCCGCTTCCAGCCGGCCACCCCGACCTTCCTCAACTCCGGCAAGAAGCAGCGCGGCGAGCCCGTGTCCTGCTTCCTGCTGCGCATCGAGGACAACATGGAGTCCATCGGTCGCTCCATCAACTCGGCCCTGCAGCTGTCCAAGCGCGGCGGCGGAGTTGCGTTGCTGCTCAGCAACGTTCGCGAACACGGGGCCCCGATCAAGAAGATCGAGAACCAGAGCTCGGGCGTCATCCCGATCATGAAATTGCTCGAGGACTCGTTCTCGTACGCCAACCAGCTCGGCGCGCGTCAGGGCGCGGGCGCGGTGTACCTGCACGCGCACCACCCGGACATCTACCGCTTCCTCGACACCAAGCGGGAGAACGCGGACGAGAAGATCCGCATCAAGACCCTCTCGCTCGGCGTCGTCATCCCGGACATCACGTTCGAGCTGGCGAAGAAGAACGAGGACATGTACCTCTTCTCGCCGTACGACGTCGAGCGCATCTACGGGAAGCCGTTCGCGGACATCGACGTCACCGAGAAGTACTACGAGATGGTCGACGACAAGCGGATCCGCAAGACGAAGATCAAGGCCCGCGAGTTCTTCCAGACCGTCGCGGAGCTGCAGTTCGAGTCCGGCTACCCGTACATCATGTACGAGGACACCGTGAACCGCGCCAACCCGATCGCCGGCAAGGTCACCCACTCGAACCTGTGCTCGGAGATCCTGCAGGTCTCGACGCCGTCGGAGTTCAACGACGACCTGTCCTACAGCCACATCGGCAAGGACATCTCCTGCAACCTGGGTTCGCTGAACATCGCCAAGACGATGGACTCGCCGGACTTCGCGCAGACCATCGAGACCTCGATCCGGGCGCTGACCGCCGTCGCCGATCAGACCTCCATCGACTCCGTCCCGTCGATCAAGAAGGCGAACGACGAGGGACATGCCATCGGTCTCGGGCAGATGAACCTGCACGGCTACCTGGCGCGCGAGCGGATCCACTACGGCTCCGACGAGGGCATCGACTTCACGAACATCTACTTCTACACGGTGGTGTTCCACGCGATCCGGGCGTCGAACGAGATCGCCAAGGACCGGGGCACCTACTTCGCGGGCTTCCCGGAGTCCAAGTACGCCTCGGGCGAGTTCTTCGACAAGTACACCGACCAGGCGTGGGAGCCGAAGACCGAGCGGGTCCGGCAGCTGTTCGCCGACGCCGGCGTGCACATCCCGACGCAGGCGGACTGGACCGAGCTCAAGGCGTCGGTGCAGGCGCACGGCATCTACAACCAGAACCTGCAGGCCGTCCCGCCGACCGGGTCGATCTCCTACATCAACAACTCCACCAGCTCCATCCACCCGGTGGCGTCGAAGATCGAGATCCGCAAGGAAGGCAAGATCGGTCGCGTCTACTACCCGGCGCCCTACCTGACGAACGACAACCTGGAGTACTACCAGGACGCGTACGAGATCGGGTACGAGAAGATCATCGACACCTACGCGGCGGCCACCCAGCACGTCGACCAGGGCCTGTCGCTGACGCTGTTCTTCAAGGACACCGCCACCACCCGCGACATCAACAAGGCGCAGATCTACGCATGGCGCAAGGGCATCAAGACGCTCTACTACATCCGCCTGCGGCAGATGGCGCTCGAGGGCACCGAGGTCGAGGGCTGCGTTTCCTGCATGCTGTAGGGCCGGCGGCACCGACAAAGACGACAGAGCAACCACAGACCAGCAAGGGATCGACATGACATCCGCACACACCCCCGCTGGGGGCACGCACCTCAAGCTGATTGATCGCGTCTCGGCGATCAACTGGAACCGCGTCCCCGACGAGAAGGACGCGGAGGTCTGGGAGCGCCTGACCGGCAACTTCTGGCTGCCGGAGAAGGTGCCGGTGTCCAACGACATCCCGTCGTGGAACACCCTGACCGAGAACGAGAAGCAGCTCACCATGCGGGTCTTCACCGGCCTGACGCTGCTCGACACCATCCAGGGCACCGTCGGCGCCGTGTCGCTCATCCCCGACGCGATCACCCCGCACGAGGAGGCGGTGTACACCAACATCGCGTTCATGGAGTCGGTGCACGCCAAGAGCTACAGCTCGATCTTCTCGACGCTGTGCTCCACCCGCGACATCGACGACGCCTTCCGCTGGTCGGAGGAGAACCCGAACCTGCAGCGCAAGGCGCGGATCATCCTCGACTACTACAACGGCGAGTCGCCGCTCAAGCGCAAGGTCGCCTCGACGCTGCTCGAGTCGTTCCTGTTCTACTCCGGCTTCTACCTGCCGATGTACTGGTCCTCGCGGGCCAAGCTCACCAACACCGCGGACCTGATCCGGCTGATCATCCGTGACGAGGCCGTGCACGGGTACTACATCGGCTACAAGTACCAGAAGGGCCTCGAGCAGCTCAGCCAGGCCGAGCGCGACGAGCTCAAGAACTACACGTTCGAGCTGCTCTTCGAGCTCTACGACAACGAGGTCGAGTACACCCAGGACCTGTACGACGGCGTCGGGCTCACCGAGGACGTCAAGAAGTTCCTGCGGTACAACGCCAACAAGGCGCTGATGAACCTCGGCTACGAGGGTCTGTTCCCCAAGGACGAGACGGACGTCAACCCGGCGATCCTGTCGGCGCTGTCCCCGAACGCGGACGAGAACCACGACTTCTTCTCCGGGTCGGGCTCGAGCTACGTGATCGGCAAGGCCGTCAACACCGAGGACGAGGACTGGGACTTCTAACCCACTCGCCGCACGTGCACCTGCACTACTGACCGAATGCGACATCCGTTCACCTCGCGTGGACGAATGTCGCATTCGGTCGTTGTGGGGGAGTCCGCACCCGGCCTAGTGTCGGAATCGTCCGATTTCCATTTCAGGCGAGGAGGCGGCAAATGAGCGGCAAGGTTGTGCACTTCGAGGTCCCGTTCGACGACGGGGACCGCGCGAGGGAGTTCTACCGGCAGGCGTTCGGGTGGAACACCGTCGAGATGCCCGAGATGAGCTACACGATCGCGGGCACCGGCCCGGTGAGCGAGCAGGGCATGCCCACCGAACCGGGGTACATCAACGGCGGCATGTTCGAGCGCGTCCCGGAGTATCCGAAGGGGCCGGTGATCACCATCGACGTGCCCAGCATCGACGACGCGCTGGTGAAGATCGCCGAGCTGGGCGGCTCGACGGTCGGGGAGAAGACCGTGGTGGGAGAGATGGGGTTCGCGGCCTACTTCAAGGACACCGAGGGCAACGTCATGGGCCTGTGGGAGAACGCCGGCTGAACCAGGCCTCGGGCTCGCCGCGCAGGGCCTTCTCGATGCGCGGGGCCGAGCTCTCGGTGAGGTCGGCGGGCAACGCGTCCGGCGCGAACCACGCGACCTCGATGTTCTCCTCGTCGGCGACGCGGGCCTCGCCGGAGACCGCGCGGGCGAGGAAGCACACGTCGAGGTAGCTGGCGACGTCTCCGTTCGGGTAGGTGATCGGCCCGGCGGTGTCGACGCTGGTGATGCGAACCAGCTCGGCCTCGACGCCGGTCTCCTCGCGGATCTCCCGCACGGCCGCCGGGCCGGGTTCCTCGCCGGGTTCGAGGATGCCGGACACCACCGCCCATCGGCCGTTGTCGGCCCTGCGGGTCAACAGGATTCGGCCGTCGCCGTCCACGACGACCGCGCTCACGCCGGACAGCCACAACGGGGCGTGTCCGACGTGAGCGCGCAGCGCCGCGACGTACGCGGGGACGGGCATCAGTACCGGAAGGTCACCGGGGCGGCCTGCTGGCCGGAGTACGGCAGCAGGATGCTCGGCGCCAGTGGCGCCGAGAACCGGGCGGGCACGTCGGTGAACTCCCGGCTGCCGGCGCGGGTGTCCAACTGCGCGAACCGGATCCGGCTCGTCTCGTCGGTGCCGACCATGTTGCCGTCCGAGGTCTCGGCCGACAGGAAGGTGCCCTCGGGGGTGAACTCGACCCAGGGGTCGGCCAACGCGATCTCGGCCAGGTGGAAGCGGGTGAACGAGACCGCCGTGCCGCGGTAGCGGACGGTCCCCAGCCCGGTCGCCGGGTCGACGTCCGCGGAGTCCAGTTCGAAGGTGAGCCGGCCGTCGCCGCGGACAGTCGCGCCGTCGCTGCCCACCACCGAGCCCTGCGTGGTGTTCCTCACCAGGTCGGTGTAGCCGGGTGCGAAGGCCCACAGCAGGTCCTGCGCGGGCGGTACCGGGGCGTTCGGCCCCGGTGCGGGGTCGAAGTTGACCGGGACGGCCAGCTCCTCCGCCGCGTTGACGGCGTCCGCCGCGGCGTAGGTGTACACCCCGTAGGCCGCGCCGTCGGCGGCCTTCGTGGGCTTCTTGACTGTCAGCGTGGCGGTGAAGGAGCCGTCGCCGGCCAGCGGCACCCACTGCTGGCGGATGGTGCGCCGGAAGTCGAACGGCGCGTCCGGAACCCGGTTCAGGGCGTCTTCGGACATCACCCACGCGGTGGCCGAACGCTGCTGCCCGACCCGCGCCCCGGCGGGCGCGTCCTCGGACGGACGCCACTGCGGGGCGAACGCCCCGAAGGCGACGAAGGTGCCGTGCGGGACGCCCGGCGGCACCGGGACCGGCAGCCCGCCGGTGTTGGCGTTCGGGTCGAAGCCGTTGCCGCGCACCACGATCCGATCGCCCTCGTGCACCGCGGTGTCGCCGAGAGGGGTTGCGCCGTCGGCGGCGAACACCTCGATCCGGGGTGCCGCCGCGGCGGGATCCGCGGCCGCCGTCGGGGCCAGCGTCAGCGCGCCGAGGAGCGCGCCCACGAGGGCGGCGGGAGCGAGGACCCTAGTTCGTGTAGCCATTGAGGGATGCCTTCAGGTCGTCGAGGATGCCGCGGGCGGCGACGACGCCGATGCCGGTCATCCAGATTTCGTCGTCCACCGCGAACACACGGCGGTCCTTGACGGCGCCGAGGCCCTGCCACAGCCCGCCGTTCATCACGTCGGTGCCCTGACCGCGGGCCTCGTCACCGTAGAAGCTGACGTAGATGATGTCGCCGTCGGCCTTGGACAGTTCCTCGGTGCTGATCTCCGCGAACCGCTGGTCCTTGGCGCCCTCGAGGCGCTGGAACGCCGGACGCCGCACGCCGGCGTCCGCGAGTACCTGCCCGGAAAAGCTGTCCGGGCCGTAGGTGCGGACCACGCCGGGCATGAACCGCACCACCGAGGCCTCGGTCTGCGCGGAGTCGAGGCTTCGGCCGGTCTCGGTGGCCTCGGTCTGGTAGGCGTCGAGCACCGCCTTCGCGCTGGCACCGCGGCCCAGCGCGGTGCCGTCGAGCAGCAGGTTCTCCTTCCACGTCGTGCCGACCTTCTCGGTGAACGTGGTGGGGGCGACGGCACTGAGCTGCTGGTACAGCTCCGGGGTGCGGAACTTCGAGCCGAGGATCAGGTCCGGCTTCAGTGCCGCGATCTTCTCGATGTTCGGCTCCTGCAGGGTGCCGACGGGCTCGACCCCGGCGACGGCCGTGCCGAGGTACTGCGGCTGTGTGCCTACCGCGCCGGTCACTGCGGCGCCGACGAGTCGGTCCTGCAGTCCGAGCGCGCAGACGGTGTCGAGCTTGTCGGTGTCGAGGACCACGATGCGCTGCGGATCGGCGGGGACCGCCGACTCGCCCGCCGCGTGCGCGACCTTGCGGGTGGTGCCCTCGACGCCGGCCGGGTCGACGGGAGCCGTTGGTCCGCAGACGTTCTCGGTGCTGCGGCCGTTGCCGAGCACGCCCGCCCCGGCCACGCTGGTGGTGCTGCGAACGATGCTGCTGGCGGCGTCTTCGGTGGCGTCGCCACCGCCGCACGCCGTCAGCATGACGGCGGTGGCGGCGAGCAGGGCCGCCGGCACGGCGCGGCGGATGAGTGCGGGCTTGCGCATGGTGGGGTCTTCCTCCTGAAGCTCGGGCGAGTCGAGACTAGCCGCGGCGCCTGTCGACGCCGAAGTGCGTGGCCAGGTCGTCGAGGATGCCGCCGGCGCCCTGGACGCTGACCGCGGACATCCACAGCGCGTCGTCGACGTCGACCTTCTGGCCCTGCAGTCCGGCCCACAGCGGGTTGGTCAGGAACGGCTGGGCGGCGGCCTCGCTCTTCCCGTCGCCGGAGTGGTACGTGCTCACCACGATCAGGTCGGCGTCGGCCTCGGTGATCAGTTCGGGGCTGATGTCGTTGGAGATGCTCGACGGCTTGGCCGGGTCGGGTCCGGCGCTGGCCGGGCGGTTGATTCCGGCGTCGGCGAGGACGATGCCGCTGAAGGAGGTGGTGCGGTAGATGCGGGCCGTCGGCTCGCCGGCGAAGCGGACCACCGTGACGGTCGGGTTGTCCGCCTTCGTATTGATGTCCGCACCGATCGCGGCCGCGCGGGTCTCGTAGGCGCCGATCTTCTGATCCGCCAGGTCCTCCTTGCCCAGGGCCTGGCCGAGCAGTCGGATGTTGTCCTTCCAGGTCGGGCCGGTGGTCTCCGACATCACCGTCGGCGCGATCTTCGACAGCTGGTCGTAGATGTCGCCGTGCCGGACCTTGGCGGAGACGATCAGGTCGGGCTGCAGCTCGGCGATCTTCTCGAGGCTCGGGGTGGTCAGCTCGCCGACCGCGACGGCATTCGGTGCGAACTCGCCGCGGGACTCGCCGAGGTAGTCGGGCAGTCCGGCGCTGCGGTAGGTGACGTAGCCGACGAGCTCGGTCTCCAGCAGCAGCGTCGCGTCGGAGTAGCTGGTGTCGAGCGCGACGACCCGCTTCGGTGCGGCGGGGATCTCGGTGCTGCCGAGGGCGTGGGTCACGGTGCGGGGGAAGGACCCCGTGGACTCGCCGGCCGCGGATGCGGCCGCGGGGGAGTCGGTGGCGCTGGAGCAACCGGCGGTGGCGCCGATCAGGGCGACCGCGGCGCAGCCCACGAGCGCGACCAAGGCATTGGTTTTGAACTTCACAAAGAACTCCCTCAAATTTAGGCAAGGGAAACCTTAGCAATGTCCTTAGCCGGGGTCACGTGTGTCGGGCCGAGGTGCCCTGTCGTGGCTCTCGCGCACCCGGCCCGGGCCGCGGCGGGCAAGGATCCTGCGTCGCGTCGCCGGGGAGGGCGCCGGGATTGTCCACGGATCGCCGGTCCCGTCGAGTTCGGTTGCGGGCGACTCACCGTGTCGGTGGAACCTCGACCCGGCCTCGGAGGAGGAAACTCCCTGCTCACGGCACTTCTGGACGCTGTACGCGACACGAAGTACGACAGTGGGTAGGACCGGCTCCGCGGATCGCGGGGCGACGGTCTACGATTCACAGAGCGCAAGCCAGAGGACGTTCGCCTCGCAGCGGGGTAGGACGCGCATTCAGGAGGATTAGTGACTGCCGTAGCGCCCCAGCCAGTCCCCGAGATAACGGCCGCCCGGCCATACCCGGCGCGACTGGGACCCAAGGGCTCGTACATCTACAAGATGGTGACCACCACTGACCCGAAGACCCTCGGGATCATGTACATGGTCACCTCGTTCGCCTTCTTCCTCATCGGCGGCCTGATGGCCCTGCTGATGCGGACCGAGCTCGCGGTTCCCGGGATGCAGTTCCTGTCGAACGAGCAGTTCAACCAGCTGTTCACCATGCACGGCACGATCATGCTGCTGCTGTACGCGACCCCGATCGTGTTCGGTTTCGCGAACTACATCCTGCCGCTGCAGATCGGCGCACCCGACGTGGCGTTCCCGCGTCTGAACGCGTTCAGCTACTGGCTGTACCTGTTCGGCGCGATCATCGCGACCGCGGGCTTCGTGACCCCCGGCGGCGCGGCCGACTTCGGCTGGACCGCCTACAGCCCGCTGACCGACGCGGTGCACTCGCCCGGCGTCGGCGCGGACCTGTGGATCATGGGCCTGGCCGTCGGTGGTCTCGGCACCATCCTCGGTGGCGTCAACATGATCACCACCGTGGTCTGCCTGCGTGCCCCCGGCATGACCATGTTCCGGATGCCGATCTTCACCTGGAACATCCTGGTGACCAGCATCCTGATCCTGCTCGCCTTCCCGCTGCTGACCGCGGCGCTGCTCGGCGTGTTCGTGGACAGGCACTTCGGCGCCCACATCTTCGACCCGGCCAACGGCGGTGTCCTGCTCTGGCAGCACCTGTTCTGGTTCTTCGGTCACCCCGAGGTCTACATCATCGCGCTGCCGTTCTTCGGCATCGTCTCGGAGATCTTCCCGGTCTTCAGCCGTAAGCCGCTCTTCGGCTACAGCGGCCTGGTGTACGCCACGCTCGGTATCGCCGCGCTGTCCATCGCCGTGTGGGCGCACCACATGTACGCCACCGGCGCCGTGCTGCTGCCGTTCTTCTCCTTCATGACGTTCCTCATCGCGGTCCCGACCGGCGTGAAGTTCTTCAACTGGATCGGCACCATGTGGAAGGGCCAGGTGACCTTCGAGACGCCGATGCTCTTCTCGGTCGGCTTCCTGGTGACGTTCCTCTTCGGTGGTCTGTCCGGCGTGCTGCTCGCCAGCCCGCCGATCGACTTCCACGTCACCGACAGCTACTTCGTGGTCGCGCACTTCCACTACGTGCTCTTCGGCACCATCGTGTTCGCCACCTACGCCGGCATCTACTTCTGGTTCCCGAAGATGACGGGCCGCCTGATGGACGAGCGCCTCGGCAAGTGGCACTTCTGGACCACCTTCGTCGGCTTCCACACCACGTTCCTGGTCCAGCACTGGCTCGGCAACGAGGGCATGCCGCGTCGCTACGCGGACTACCTGCCCAGCGACGGCTTCACCACGCTGAACACCATCTCCACGATCGGCTCGTTCATCCTCGGTGCCTCCACGCTGCCGTTCATCTGGAACGTCTTCAAGAGCTACCGGTACGGCGAGATCGTCACGGTCGACGACCCGTGGGGCTACGGCAACTCGCTCGAGTGGGCCACCACCTGCCCGCCGCCGCGGCACAACTTCACCGAGCTGCCCCGGATCCGCAGCGAGCGCCCGGCCTTCGAGCTGCACTACCCGCACATGGTCGAGCGGATGCGCGCGGAGGCGCACGTCGGCGGCGGCCACGGTGGCAAGCAGGCCACCGCGGTGCTCGAGGACGCGCACTAAGTCACGACGAACCAACACAAGGCCCCGCCCGAGCTTCGGGCGGGGCCTTGTGTTTGGGAAATACGCCGGTTGGCACAATGGCTTGAAGACCCCGCGGCTGCGGGATGGAGGGAGTTCTCGGTGGGTTCAGACACCACGGTCCTGGTCACGGTGACGGGACCCGACCGCCCGGGCGTCACCTCGGTTCTGCTCGCGGCGCTCTCGCGCCACGACGTGAGCCTCCTCGACGTCGAACAGGTGGTCATCAGGGGCAGGTTGACCCTCGGGGTCCTCGTGGCCTGCCCCAACGACCCCGAGGCGCTGCAGGAGGCGGTCGAGGACTCGATGTCGACCGTCGGCATGCACGCGGACGTCGAGATCGGCGCCGACCCGGTGGGCCGGCCCGCGCCGTCCACCCACGCCGTGGTCGTCCTCGGCAGTCCCGTCACCGCGCGTGCCTTCAGCGTGCTGGCCCGGGAACTGGCCCGCCAGGGCGCGAACATCGACTCGATCCGCGGCATCGCGGACTACCCGGTCACCGGACTGGAACTGATGGTCACCGCGGCCGACGCCGCGGCCGAGACGGACGCCGCCCTGCGGACCGGGCTGGCGGAGATCGCTGCCTCGCAGACCGTGGACATCGCGGTCGAGCGGGCCGGACTGGCCCGTCGCGCCAAGCGGCTCATCGTCTTCGACGTGGACTCGACGCTGGTGCGGGGCGAGGTCATCGAGATGCTGGCCGCCCGTGCCGGCAAGGAGGACGAGGTCCGGGCCGTCACCGAGGCCGCCATGCGCGGCGAGATCGACTTCTCGGAGTCGCTGCACCAGCGGGTCGCGGTGCTCGCCGGCCTGGACGAGTCCGTGATCGAGGAGGTCGGGCAGGCGCTCGAGCTGACGCCGGGCGCGCGCACCACCATCCGCACCCTGCGCCGCCTCGGGTTCCACTGCGGCGTCGTCTCCGGCGGCTTCCGCCAGGTCATCGAGGGCCTCGCGCACGACCTGGAGCTGGACTTCGTCGAGGCCAACACCCTCGAGGTCGTCGACGGCAAGCTCACCGGCCGCGTCATCGGCGCGGTCGTGGACCGCGCGGCCAAGGCCGTGGCGCTGCGCAATTTCGCGGCGCAGGCCGGGGTCCCGATGGAGCAGACCGTCGCGGTGGGCGACGGCGCCAACGACATCGACATGCTCACCGCGGCCGGGCTGGGCGTCGCCTTCAACGCGAAGCCGGCCCTGCGCGAGGTCGCGGACACCGCGCTCTCGCATCCCTTCCTGGATGCGGTGCTGTTCATCCTCGGCGTCACCCGTGACGAGGTCGAGGCGGCCGACGCCGTGGACGGTCTGGTGCGCCGGGTCCCGCTGTGACGGAGCCGGGGCCCCTCGGGGTGCTCGACGAGGGTTTCACGGCCCGGCACGCGGTGCTGGCCGCCGGGTACGGGCACCGGCCGGACCCGTCGGACCCGGCCCTGGTGCTGGCGATGCCGCTGGTGCTGCACCTTCCGAAGGCGGACCCGCCGCCGCGGAGCGCGGTGCTCGCGGCGGCCGCCGCCGCGACCGCCGCGCTGTGCCTGGACCCACGGGTCGGCACCGGCGAGGACGGCGAACCGGGGCCGTGGCAACGGGACTACCTGGCCTGGACCGGCGCCCGGATCCGCAAGGTGGCCCGGCGGGCCCGGGGCGCCCAGTGGCTGGCCGCCCAGGACGTCGACGGCGTCACCGTCGAGGTCGACGGCGCCCAGGCCCGGGCCTTCGTGCCGGGTCCCGTGGGTGAGCTCGACCCCCGGATCCGGAAGCTGCAGATCGGCGGGACCGACCTCGAGCACGACGCGCCGGGGGGCCCGGAGCCCGACCTGCCGGTGCTGTGGCTCAACCGTTCCCTCGACATGACGGTCGGCAAGACCGCCGCGCAGGTGGGGCACGCGGCAATGCTGCTGGCCGGTGCGATGACGCTCGCGCAGGCGGCGCAGTGGGCAGGCAGCGGGTTCCGGTGCTCGGTGCGCGACGCCGACCCGGACCGCTGGGCACCGCTTGTCGCGCTGGCGGAGAGCGGACGAGCGGTCGCTGTGCGGGACGCCGGGTTCACCGAGGTGGCGCCGGGCTCGATGACGGTGATCGCGCACCCCTGAGGGCGGACTCGTGGTGAGCGGCTTGGACTGCCGGGCCGGTTCGGCCTAAGGTTGGCCCGTCCAAGCACGGGAGCCCAGGCATCGATGGGCTGAGAGGGAGCACGGCTGCTCCGACCGTCACACCTGATCCGGGTCATTCCGGCGTAGGGAGCAGCGCGATGTCCACGGTACATCCACGTCCTGACGAGGCGGCCGCACAGCCGTCCGGCCCCACTTCGTCCCCGGCCGGCGTCGAGCCGTCCTTCACCCTCGACGAGGCGCCCGCACGGACCCTCGGCCTCGCCGCGCAGATCGGGCTGTGGGGCAACCTCGGGATCTCGCTACTCCTCCCGGTGGCCGCGACCTTCGCCGTGCTGCAGGGGCAGTCGTTGCTCGCCACCCTGCTCGCGGTGCTGCTCGGCGCGGTGATCGGTTCGACCCTGCTCGGGCTGTGCGCGGCGGCCGGCGCGACCGTCGGCGCGCCCGCGATGGTGATGATGCGGGGCCTGCTCGGCAACCGGCTGTCCGCGCTGCCGACGGTGTTCAACCTGGTGCAGTGCGTCGGCTGGGCCACCTTCGAGGTGTTCGTCATCGCCGAGGCTGCCGCCCGTCTCACCGGCTGGCAGCGTTGGCCGTTCGTCCTGCTCGGCGGCGCCCTGGCCACCGTGATGGCGCTGCGACCGCTGAAGGTGGTCGGCATCCTGGCCCGGTACGCGGTGTGGGCGGCGCTGGCGTCGACGGTGTACCTACTGGTGAACGTGCTGATGAAGGACCTGCCCTCGCTCACCGACGGGAGTTTCGCCGGGTTCTGGACCAGCGTGGACCTGGTGATCGCGATGCCGATCTCCTGGGTGCCGCTGGCCGCCGACTACGCGCGGCACTCCAAGTCCCCGCGGGCGGCGTTCCTCGGCGCGACCGTCGGCTACGGCGGCGCGACCGTCGCCTTCTTCAGCCTCGGTGTGCTGGCGTTCGTCGCGTTCGGGCTCGAGCCCGGCTTCGACATCATCGGCAGCCTGCTGGTGCTCCCGCTGGCCGGGGTGGCGCTGCTGATCCTGCTGATCGACGAGGTGGACGAGGCCTTCGCGAACATCTATTCGACGGCGATGAGCGCGCAGAACCTGCGGCCCAGCCTGGACCGGCGCTACCTGGTGGTCGGCGTCGGCGCGGTCGCGACGCTGCTGGCGCTCACCGTCGACGCCTACAGCTACGAGCCGTTCCTGTTCCTGATCGGCGCGGTGTTCGTCCCGCTGACCGGCACCTTCCTGGTGGCCTTCTACCTGCTGCGCCGTGGCAGCTGGGACGTCTCGGCGTCCTCGCCCGCGCGCTGGGAGATGTTGCTGCCGTGGGCGGTCGGGTTCGTGGTGTACCAGCTCGTGACGCCCACCTACTTCACCGGTTTCGGTGCCGGGTGGACCCAGTGGTGGACGGACCTCCAGTCCGCGCTGGGGATCCCGGCCACCGGCTGGTCCGCCTCGCTGATCTCGCTCGTCGTCGCGGCGGCGGGCACCGCCCTGATCGGGCTCATCCGTCGACGAAAGGTGGTGCCGGCGTGAGCCTCTCGGCACGTTTGCAGGAAATGGGCCGGCCGCTGCTGGCCGCGCAGCTCGAGCACCCCACGGTGGCCGGCATCGGTGCGGGCGACCTCGACCCGGCGGTCTTCCGCGGCTGGCTCGAACAGGACTACCTGTACCTGCTGGACTACACCCGGGTGTTCGCGCGGCTGGCCTGGCAGGCCCCGGACGGGCATCTCGGTGACCTGGTGGACCTGGCCCACGCCACCTACCGCGAGGAACTCGACCTGCACCGCACCCTGTCCGAACCCTTTGGCGCGCAGTTCGACTCGGCCGTCAAGAGCCCGCAGTGCGAGGCGTACACCGGCTTCCTGCTCGACGCGGCGGCCGACTACGGCCGGGGCCTGGCCGCGCTGCTGCCGTGCACGTGGGGCTACTCCCAGCTCGGCAAGGCGCTCGCGGCCGACCCGCCGGCCGACCCGCGATACCGGCGCTGGGTGGACACCTACGCCGATCCCGGCTTCGCCGCGCTGGCGGACCGGTGCGCCGCGATGCTCGACGAGGCGGCCCCGGATGAGGCCGTCGCTGAGGAGGCCTTCATGACGGCGATGCGGCACGAGCTGGACTTCTGGGACGCCCGGTGACCCGAGCCGAGGCGCTGCTCGCCGAGCAGGCCGCGGTGTGGCCGGCGCTGGCCGAGCACCCGTTCGTGCTGGCCACCGCCGACGGCACGCTGCCGGAGGCCGCCTTCGACCGGTGGCTGCTCGAGGACCACGCCTTCGTCGTGGAGTTCCGCCGATTCCTGGCCGGTGTGCTCACCCTCGCGCCGGACGAGGCCTCCCGCGACGTGCTGGCCGGCGGCATCGCCGCGCTGACCCCCGAGCTGACGCTGTTCCGGGAGGAACTGGCCCGGCGCGGCCTGGACCCGGCCGCGCACACCCCGAGCCTGGGGTGCGCGTCGTACACCGGGTTCATGCTGGCGAGCCTGCACGACGGCTACGAGGTGGCCTCGGCGGTGCTGTACGGGGTGGAGAAGGCGTACCTCGACGCGTGGACCACGGTGCGCGAGCGGGCCGCTGCGGCGGGCTCGCGGTACCGCGAGTTCATCGACAACTGGGCCGCGGAACCGTTCGCCGCGTACGTCGCCGACCTCGGCACGCTGCTCGGCGGCGACCACCCGACCGAGGCGCAGCGCGTCGCGTTCGGCCGCGTCGCCGCCTTCGAGGTGCAGTTCTGGGACGCACTGGTCTGAGCGAAGACCGGTGCGGCGACACGCGTACCGGTCCTGCTGCAACCGCGTCGAGCATGTGCGAGAGGATGGGCGTCGTGTCCGAACCTGATCCCGATCTGCTGATCGACTTCGAAGACGTTCTGATCCGTCGCGGCGGTGTCACCCTGGTGGGGCCCGTCAGCTGGCAGGTGGAGCTGGACGAGCGCTGGGTCGTCCTCGGCCCCAACGGCGCCGGCAAGACTTCCCTGCTGCGGATCGCGGCTGCCGAGGTGCATCCCACCGCCGGTCGCGCCCACCTGCTCGGGGAGGTGCTCGGCAAGGTGGACGTGAGCGAGTTGCGCCCGCGGATCGGGCTGTCCTCGTCCGCGCTGGCGCACCGGGTGCCCGCCGACGAGACGGTGCTCGACCTGGTGGTCTCCGCGGGGTACGCGGTGCTCGGCCGCTGGCGTGAGCAGTACGAGGAGATGGACACCACCCGCGCGGTGGAGATGCTCGAGAGCCTCGGCGCCGAGCACCTCGCCGAGCGCACCTACGGCACCCTCTCCGAGGGCGAACGCAAGCGGGTGCTGATCGCGCGCGCCCTGATGACCGACCCGGAACTGCTGCTGCTCGACGAGCCGGCCGCGGGCCTGGACCTCGGTGGCCGTGAGGAACTCGTGGCCAGGCTGTCCGTCCTCGCGGCCGACCCGGACGCCCCCGCGACCGTGCTGATCACCCACCACGTCGAGGAGATCCCGCCCGGATTCACGCACGCGCTGCTGCTCAACGAGGGGCAGGTCGTCGCGCAGGGGCTGATCGACGACGTGATCACCGCGGAGAACCTGACCAGCGCGTTCAGCCAGTCGATCGTCCTGGAGAAGGTCGACGGCCGCTTCTTCGCGCGGCGCAGCAGGGTGCCCGGTCAGCACCGTCGCTGACCGCATGACGGCCGCGATTCCGGGCGAATCACGCCCGGGAGGCCAGGAGGCTCCAGATGGGTAAAGTGTTCATCGTCCCCTCGCGTACGGACAGGTGGGCGAAGCGACTCGCGACAAAGCTCGAGTCCACCTTCGGTCCGACAGTGGTGTGTGATCCGGCGGCTGCTTTCGCGACACCGTCGACCGCAATCATTCTCCTCGGGCACGGTGGCTACGCCGAGGACGGCCAGTGGTCGATGGGTGGGGCGAAGCGGCCGACGCTGAACTGGCGTGACGTTCCGGCGGATATTCCGACGTCTTTGATGCTGTTCGGGACGTGCAACAGTCGGGAAGCCGCACACGACGCACACCACAATCGAATGACTGCGCCTGCAACGATGACGATCCACCCACAGTTCGAGTGGGGCGCCGGACAACCCGAGGCCGTGTACGCCGAGCCGATCGAGGCGCTCGCCACGCAGGTTGCCAACCATGCAGCGTCATGGACGACTGCACCGGACGAGCTGGATCTCGCCGACATGTGGCGTGAGATCGACGAGACAGCGCGCTTCGACGGCTGGGTGCTCGACACCGGATTCGAGACCTTACCGATCGTCTACGCCGACCCGCAGCGCCGACGTCAACGGGCAGCCGAGGCCCGCTCACACGAGTGACGGCAACGTTGCGACGGTCGGACGCACGTGGACGGAGGGCACGTTGTAGCGTCCGACACATGGCTGCAATCGACGATCTGCCCGAAGTCCCGACGAAGGACGCCTCCACCGTGATCCTGGTGCGGGACTCCGCATCCGGGCCGGAGGTGTTCCTCCTGCGCCGTGTGATCGGCATGGCCTTCGCCGGCGGCATGACCGTGTTCCCGGGCGGCGGTGTGGACCCGCAGGACGCCGACGCGGACGTCGCGTGGAGCGGGCCGCCGGTGTCCTGGTGGGCGGAGCGGTTCGGCGTGGACGAGGGCCGGGCGAAGGCCCTGGTCTGCGCCGCGGTCCGGGAGACCTTCGAGGAGTGCGGTGTGCTGCTCGCCGGTCCGACCGCGGACACCGTCGTCGCGGACACCTCGGGCTACGCGGACGCCCGCAGGCGGTTGGAGGCGCGTGAGCTCTCCTTCAGCGAGTTCCTGGCCCGCGAGAACCTGGTGCTGCGCGCGGATCTGCTTCGGCCCTGGTCGAATTGGATCACCCCGGTGGGGGAGACCCGCCGTTACGACACCCGTTTCTTCGTGGCCGCGGCGCCCGCCGGGCAGGTCGCGGACGGCGAGACCTCCGAGGCCGAGGAGGTGTCGTGGCAGACGCCGGCCGAGGCCATCGCGGACTGGTCGAAGGGCCACACCATGCTGCTGCCCCCGACCTGGTCGCAGCTCTGCTCGATCGCCGAGTTCGACACCGTGGCCGGGGTACTGGCCGCCGAGCCCGAGATCCCGGTGATCCTGCCCAAGCTGTACGAAGAGGACGGTGAACTGCGGGTTCGCTTCCCCAACCAGGAGCCCTACTACGCCGCCGGGGCGCACCCGTGGGGCAAACGGTAGCCTTCGCGGCATGGCTGAGTTTGTGACTCTCGAGGTTTCTGACGGCATCGGCACCATCCGGCTGGCCCGTCCACCGATGAACGCGTTGAACCGTCAGTTGCAGGAGGAGCTCCGGGCCGCGGCCCGCGAGGCCACCGTCAACTCGGAGGTCAAGGCCGTCATCGTCTACGGCGGCGAGAAGGTCTTCGCGGCGGGTGCCGACATCAAGGAGATGGCGGAGATGTCCTTCGCCGAGATGGCGCCGATCGCAGGCGAACTGCAGTCGGCGCTCGGCTCGATCGCGGAGATCCCCAAGCCCACCGTCGCGGCGATCACCGGCTACGCGCTCGGTGGCGGACTCGAGATCGTCCTCGGCGCGGACCGGCGTATCGCCGGCGACAACGCGAAGCTCGGCGTTCCGGAGGTGCTGCTCGGTGTGATCCCCGGCGGCGGTGGCACGCAGCGGCTGGCGCGCCTGATCGGCCCGAGCAAGGCCAAGGACATGGTGTTCACGGGCCGCTTCGTCGGCGCCGAGGAGGCCCTCGCGATCGGCCTGATCGACGAGATGGTCGCCCCCGACGAGGTGTACAACGCGGCCCGCGCCTGGGCGTCGAAGTTCGTCGGCGGTGCCAGCCGTGCACTGGCCGCCGCGAAGGCGTCCATCGACCAGGGTCTGGACACGGACCTGAACACGGGCCTGAAGATCGAGGCGCAGCAGTTCGCAGCCCTTTTCGCGACCCAGGACCGGACCATCGGCATGGCTTCCTTTGTGGAGAACGGCCCGGGCAAGGCCCAGTTCACGGGGGAGTAGTAGCGCATTCCGGCGCGAAAAACTAGAACTTGTTCATCTCTTACCAGCGAGTAGGATCGCCCCATGACTGCAAGCCCCACTGACGACACATCCGTCGCCGCGACCGCCCCCGGAGATGTGGTGGACCCCGCGCCGCGTCCGCACGCCACCGCCGAAGAGGTCGAGGCGGCTCGCAAGGACACGAAGCTCGCCCAGGTGCTGTACCACGACTGGGAAGCGGAGACCTACGACGACAAGTGGTCGATCTCGTACGACGAGCGCTGCATCGACTACGCCAAGGGCCGGTTCGACGCCGTCGCCGGGGACCTGCCGCTGCCGTACGAGCGGGCGCTCGAACTGGGCTGCGGCACAGGCTTCTTCCTGCTCAACCTGATGCAGGGCGGGGTCGCCAAGACCGGCTCCGTCACCGACCTCTCGCCCGGCATGGTCAAGGTCGCGCTGCGCAACGCCGAGCACCTCGGCCTGGAGGTCGACGGTCGCGTCGCCGACGCCGAGCGGATCCCCTACGACGACAACACCTTCGACCTCGTCGTCGGACACGCCGTGCTGCACCACATCCCGGACGTCGAGCAGTCGCTGCGCGAGGTGCTGCGGGTGCTCAAGCCGGGAGGCCGTTTCGTCTTCGCCGGCGAGCCCTCCACGGTCGGCAACTTCTACGCCCGCTGGCTCGGCCGCGCCACCTGGGAGGCCACCACCACGGTCACCAAGCTGCCGTTCCTGGCCGACTGGCGTCGTCCGCAGGAAGAGCTCGACGAGTCCTCCCGCGCCGCGGCGCTCGAGGCCGTCGTCGACATCCACACCTTCGACCCCACCGACCTCGAGAACATGGCGAAGTCGGCCGGCGGTACCGAGGTGCGGGCCATCACCGAGGAGTTCGCCGCGGCGCTGCTCGGCTGGCCGGTCCGGACCTTCGAGGCGGCGGTTCCGCCGGAGAAGCTCGGCTGGGGCTGGGCCAAGTTCGCGTTCGGCGGGTTCAAGACGCTGAGCTGGGTCGACGAGAAGGTGCTCAAGCACATCGTCCCGCGCAACTTCTTCTACAACGTGATGATCACCGGCGTGAAGCCGGAAGCGAAGAAGTAGGAGCGAAGATTCTCTGTGGGCTATGACTTCACCACGGAGGACGTCCGGTACCTGAGGTCATCCGACGGTGCCGCCGCCCTCGCGGAGGTCGATCAGCTCGAACTGTCCACGCGCACGCACCTGGCCGACATCGGCCGGGTGCGTACGCGTTTCGGTGACCGATCCGGCGCGCTCGTGGAGACGGTGCTGCTGCGCCGGCGGGCGGTGGGCAAGCTCGACGAGCCCGCGCACTGGTTGCTGACCGACGACGCCCTGCAGCAGGCGACCCCGACGGTGGTCGCCCGCCGTCGGGCCCGCCGCGTCGCGGGCCGGGCGGTGCACGACGTGACCTGTTCGGTCGGCGCCGAGTTGTCGGCGCTGGTGGGTGTCGCGAGCGACGTCCTCGGCAGCGACCTCGACCCGGTGCGCCTGGCGATGGCCGCGCGCAACGTGCCCGCCGCGACTGTGCTGCGGGCCGACGCCCTGGTCCCGGTCAGCCGTGACACCGTCGTGCTGGCGGACCCGGCGCGGCGGGCGGGCGGCAAGCGGCGGCACGACCCGTCCGCGCTGCAGCCGCCGCTGCCGGACCTGCTCGAGGCGTACCGCGGTCGAGACCTGTCGGTCAAGTGCGCGCCCGGCCTCGACTACGACGCCCTGGACTGGGACGGCGAGGTGGAGGTCGTCTCGCTCGCCGGTGGGGTGCGCGAGGCCTGCCTGTGGTCGCCGGGCCTGGCGGAACCGGGGGTGCGACGCCGGGCCACCGTGCTGGCCGCCGACGGCACGGGCTGGGAGATAACCGACGCCGAACCGGACGACATTCCGGAGCGTGAGCCCGGGGAGTGGATCGTGGACCCGGACGGCGCGGTGGTGCGGGCCGGCCTTGTGCGGCACTACGGCGCCCGGCACGGGCTGTGGCAGCTCGACCCGCGGATCGCCTACCTGACGGGGGACGCGGTGCCCGCCGGCATGCGCGGCTTCCGGATCATCGAACAGCTCAAGTACACGGAGAAGGCGCTGCGTCAGGAGCTGGCCCGGCTCGACTGCGGCGTGGTGGAGATCCTGGTGCGCGGTGTCGACGTGGACCCGGCGGTGTTGCGGCCCCGGCTCAAGCTGCGTGGCTCCGTGTCGCTGTCGGTGGTGCTGACCCGGATCGGCCGCACGCCGGTCGCCTTCGTCTGTGCGGCGGGCGCCCGCGACTGAGCGCCGCCCGGTCCCGCGCCGAGTGTGCACCCACCGGTGCGTCGCCCGAGAGCGCCCGGCGGCAGGTCACACTCGGCGGGGCGTCAGCGTAGGACGAACAGTTCACCGATCACGGTGGTGGTGAGCACCTCGCCGTCGGGCCCGATCGCGGTGCCCGTCGTGGGACCGCTGCCGCCGGGCAGGGTGTCCTGGTCGAGCGTCTCGCCGGTCCCGGTGTCGAAGGTCAGCAGCGCCGTGGGGGCCGACGCGTCGGGACCCTCCCGCACCTCGGTGTAGCCGACGGCGCCGCCGGCCTGCGCGGACGCGCCGACCGGGGCGACGTCCTCACGTTCCCACGCCACCTCCGCGTGGTCGCCCTCGTCCCGCAGCGCCAACAGATGCCCGCCCTCGCCGGGAGCCGGGATGATCAGCCCGTCCGCCGACACCGACGGGGTGCCCGCAGCGGGGTAGCCGAGCGACTGGTTCCAGCGGACCTGCCCGGTGGCGGCGTCGAGCGCCCAGAGCGTGCCCTGGTTGTCCCCGGCGTAGACCGTCGTGCCGTCAGCGGAGAGGCTGGGGCTCGACGAGGTGCCGCCGTCGAGGACGTCCGCGGACCACAGTCCGGTGAGGGTGCCGTCGGCGTACCGCATCGCGACCACGGAGGCCCGGTCGTGGTCGGGCAGGCGCAGGGTGAGGTAGAAGTTGCCGCTGGCGAGGTCGATCGCGGGACCGGCCGGCACCGGGCACTCGGGGGCGCCGAAGGCGCACTGGTCCAGGCCGAGGTCGGCCGGCGGCAGCGGCAGGTTCTGCCCCTCGGCCGCGGTCGGTGCCGGGATCAGCTGGTGCGAGGGGACCACCTCGCGGCCGTTCTGCGGGTTCAGCACGGTCACCACGCCGAACTGGGTGACAAACAGGAGGTTGCCGTCGCCGGTGAACTGAGCCGACAGGGGGGTCCCGCTGACGATCGTGCGCCAGCGCAGCTGGCCGTTCTCGGTGAACGAGTTCATCGCGCCGTCCTCGCCGACGTACACGTTGGTGGCGGCGTCGACGACCGGGGTGGACGCGGCGACGGCGGGCGCGAGTCGGTTGCACCAGCGCTTGCGGCCGCTGTCCATCTCGAACGAGTAGAGGTTGCACCCGTTCTCGGCGTGGGTGGTGACGAAGATCTGCCCGCTCGCGGCGACGGTGGGGCCGCTGGTGGTCGGTGAGAGGAGCGGCCGCGACCACGCGAACGAGGGGGACTGGGGGCCGGTCACCGGCGAGGTGTTGCTGTTGCGGGCGTCGGCGTGCGCGCCGGGCCAACCGCCTGCGGCGAAGATGTCCTGGACCTGTGGCTCGCCTCCGCACGCGGCGAGGGTCAGCGCCGCGACCGCCGTCAGGGAGACCGTCGTCGAACGTAGGACACGCCGCATTTCTTCACTCCTCGTGTGGATTTCGCTCGTTGCAGACTATCGGTCCCACCGCTGCGGAGGAGACACCCGCCCCCCGAATTCGTGGACATTTCAATCAATTCGGAACCCCGGCATTTCGAATTGACCCGGCCCGAAGATTTCTCTCGACCCTGTAATTGATTCGTGATTGAATTACTGCGAGCTTCGAGTTCCTGGTTCGTGTTCGTAGTTAGCCAGACAAACTTTCGGTCCCGATCGAATTTGTGTTCAATGGCTGAATGGAACGGGGTCGGATGAGCATCGCGGACAGACCAATGCAATCGCTGCCTGCTGTCGAGACCGACGTCGACCACCTGCTCGGCTGTCGTGGTGCGGGCGTTGTCGTCGTCATCGCCCTCATCTTCGGGGTGGCCCTGCTCGTCGGCGCGATGACGGCGTCGCTCGGGGCCGGAATCCTCGTCGGGCTTGCCGGCGCCGGCGCCTCGGTGGTGCTGTGCCGGGCCTGTCGCTTCGGTGACGGCGAGATTCGGTGACGCGCGGTAGGTGAACCCGGTGGGGTGACCGGGTAGTGGCGGAGCTCACCACGGCTAGCCGTAGGCTGTCGATCCATGACCAGCATGTGGGGCGCACCGTTGCGCACGAGGTGGCGAGGATCCAGGCGGACCGACAGCGACCAGGCACAGTTCCTGACCCGTGACTCGCTGCGCTGGGTGCTCGCGAACAAGGCATACACACCCTGGTACCTGGTTCGCTACTACCGCCTGGCCAAGTTCAAGCTGGCCAATCCGCACGTGGTGCTGCGGGGCATGGTGTTCCTCGGCAAGAACGTGGAGATCCACTCGACGCCCGGGCTCTCCCGCCTCGAGATCGGCAAGTGGGTGCACATCGGCGACGGCAACGCGATCCGGTGCCACGAGGGTTCGCTGCGGATCGGCGACAAGGTCGTCTTCGGCAAGGACAACGTCGTCAACACCTACCTCGACATCGAGATCGGGGCCTCCACCCTGGTCGCCGACTGGTGCTACATCTGCGACTTCGACCACCGGATGGACGACGTCAACGTGCCGATCAAGGACCAGGGCATCGTCAAGGGCCCGGTCCGGATCGGCCCCGACACCTGGGTCGCCGCCAAGGTCACCGTGCTGCGCAACACCGCGATCGGCCGGGGCTGCGTGCTCGGCGCCCACGCGGTCGTCAAGGGCGAGGTGCCGGACTACAGCATCGCCGTCGGCGCCCCGTCCAAGGTCGTGAAGAACCGCAAGGAGGCGTGGGAGGCCGGCGCCGCCGACCGCGCGAAGTACGTCGCGGCCCTCGAGGACATCGCCCGCAAGAAGGCGGCCGCCGAGACCCGCGCGGCCGAGCTCGACGCCGCCGGCGCATCGGCCAACGGTTCGGCCGGGGCGTAGGTACCGCGCACCCGACCGAACCGCACCAGGACAACCCCGGCGCCCGCTACCGATCCGGTAGCGGGCGCTGTGGGATGTCGGGGCGGGCGAGCGGGTGCCGCACCCGGCGCTTGGCGCTGAGGTACACCTGCGCGGTGTCCTGAGCCACCTGCTGCCAGTCGAAGTCGGAGGTGAGCCGGTCCCGGGCCGCCTTCGCACGGGTCTGCGCTGCCGCCGGGTCGTCGAGCACCTCCCGGACCGCGGACGTCAGGCCCTCCACGTCGGCGGGCTGGAACGACATCCCGGTGACGCCGTCCACCACGGCCTCGCCCAGACCGCCGGCCCGCGAGGCCACCAGTGGGGCGCCGGCCGCGGCCGCCTCGAGCGCGATGATGCCGAACGGCTCGTAGCGGCTCGGCAGCACGATCGCGTCGGTGCCGTGCAGCCAGCCGAGCAGCTCGGCGTGGTCGAGGCTGCCGAGGAAGGTGACCGACCGGACCACTCGGTGCTGGCGGGCCAGGTCCTGCAGCCATCCGTACTGGGTGCCCTCGCCGGCGATGGCCAGCGTGGTGCCGGGATGGCTGCGCCGGATCCGGGGGAGCGCGGCGATGATGTCCTGCACGCCCTTCTCGTACTCGAGCCGGCCGACGTAGAGCAGCCGCGGCGGGCCCGAACGCGGCGCGCGATCACGGTAGTTCCAGGTGGTCACGTCGATTCCGTTGCGGATCACCGTGATCGGCGCCAACTGCGGGCCGTAGAGCTCGGTGACCTCGTCCTCCATCGACGCCGAGCAGGTGATGATCGCGTCGGACTCGTTGGCCAGCCACCACTCGACGGAGTGCACCTGCCGGTTGATGGTGCCGGAGATCCAGCCGCTGTGCCGGCCGGCCTCGGTGGCGTGCAGCGTCGAGACGAGCGGCACGTCGAAGAACTCGGCCAGCGCGATGGCCGGGTGCGCGACCAGCCAGTCGTGCGCGTGCACGACGTCGGGGTACCAGCCCTCGCCGAGTCCCGGCTTGGCCAGCCCGACGCCGGCCCGCACCATCGCGTGCCCCATCGCCAGGGTCCAGGCCAGCATGTCCTCGCCGAACACGAAGTGCGGCGGGTCCTCGGCCACCGCGACCACCAGCACGCCCTCGGAGATGTGCGTGATGGTCGGGTGGGTGGCGGCGTCCGTCCCGGTGGGCCGGCGCGAGAGCACCACCACCTCGTGGCCAGCCTGGACCATCTCGGTGGCCAGGTGGTGCACGTGCCGGCCGAGACCGCCGACCACCACCGGTGGGTACTCCCACGACACCATCAGAACCTTCATGCCTGGCCTCCGGTCCATTCGTCGGGCAGCCGCCGTGCATCGAGCCCGGGGAACAACCCGTCGGCGCCGTTCCAGCCGTCGGCCAGTCGCTGCGCCCGCTCCCGGTGTCCCGACGCGACCGCCTCGGCGATCTCGCGGGTGGCGTGCGCGTGCTTGTGGGCGCGCTCGCGTGCGTAGCCGGCCGCGGAGTCCTTGCTCACCATGAACGCCCAGTCGCTCTGCACGGTCATGATCGCCTCGCGCAGGATCTGGTCGTTGACGCGGTCGCGCAGTTCGGGACGTCCCGGGGCGCGCTCGCCGGCCCTCGCCTTGTCCACGGTGTCGAGGGCGGTCTGGACCACCTCGTCGTTGAGCCGCACCAGGTCCTGGACCTGGTCGCCGGCCCACACCCGCCAGTCCTTGCCGCTGCCCCAGGAGGAGTCGGCCAGGTCCACCGGCTCCCCGACGTACCCCTTCTCGCGCGCCTGACGCAGGGTGCCGACGTCGACGCCGGCCTCCGGCAGGGCGCGCAGCACCTTCTCCAGCCACTGCGGACCCTCGAACCACCAGTGCCCGAACAGTTCGGTGTCGAACGCGGCCACCACCAGGGACGGTCGCCCGGTGCGGTCGTTCTCCTCGCGGATCCGGGCCTTGACGGTCGCGACGAAGTCCTCGACGTGCTGGTCGATCGCGGCGGCCGCGAGCTCCGGGTCGTACGGGGCCTTGTCCTTGGAGTCGACGGTCCGCCCGGTGACGCGGGACGGCTTGAGCCCGGTGTCGTGGTCGTAGGTGTGGAAGTCGCGGTAGGCGCCGTGCCCGGGGTAGCCGGACTTCGGCGACCACACCCGGTAGCTGACCTGCAGGTCCCGGCCGAACGCGACGACGTCCGAGTCGCGGACCGGCCGACCCAGCGAGGTGTCGCCGCGCAGCGCCGGCCCGTCCACCATGAAGTGCCGGACGCCGGCGTCGGCGTACTCGAGTTCCATGCCGGGGGTGTACCCGCACTCCGGTGCCCAGATGCCGGACGGCTTTGTGCCCCAGCGCATCTGAGCGTCGGCCAGGCCCTCGCCGAGCTGGAAGCGGCGCAGGCGGGGGTGCAGCAGCGGCTGGAACGGGTGCGCGAGCGGGCCGCCGAGCAGCTCGATGGCGTCCGCGTCGACGAGTTCGCGCAGCACCGGCGATCCGCCGTGTGCCCAGCGCTCCTCGAAGTCGGTGAGCGCCGCCGCCGAGAGTCGGTGCTCACGGGCGCCGAGGTCGCGGCGCGCCTGGTCGTCCATGCCGGCGGCCTCGTGGGCGCGCAGCTGCCAGTTGCCCAGCCAGTGGTGCATGCCGGCGAGGCAGTGCGGGTCGTCGAGCTGCGCGGCGAGCACCGGGGTGATGCCGAGCGTGAGCAGGTCGGTACGCCCCTCCGCGGCGAGGGTGCGCAGCACGCGGGTCACCGGCAGGTAGGTCGCCGCCCACGACTGGTAGAGCCATTCCTCGCCCACGGGCCACCGGCCGTGGTTGGCGAGCCAGGGCAGGTGGGAGTGCAGGACCAGGCAGAACATCCCCCGGCCCGTGCCCGCACCGGACGCGTTGGTCACCGGTCCACCGCGGGCTTGCGGGCGAGTGCGACCAGGTCGAGGCTGGCGTCGATGTCGGCCTCGACCAGCGCGAAGTCGTCGACGGTGATGGCCTCGACGTCGGCGACGAGGTCCTGCGGCCACGGTTCGCCGGCGAGCGCGCGGTCGATCTGGGCGTCGATGAAGGACCCGCCGTGCTTGGCGTCGAGCTCGCGCAGCCGCGGACCGTGGTGCACGCCGGTCATCAGCTCCACCTCGAAGCCGGCCTCCACGAGCAGTTCGGTGAGCTCGGCGGCGTTGAGCTCGCGGGTGTGGAACGGGTTGAGCGGGGTGTCGCGGCCGGGGGAGAAGGTGATCCGGTTCGGCGTGCTGACCATCAGCTCGCCGCCGGGCTCGAGCACCCGGAAGCACTCCGTCAGGAACTGTGCCTGGTCCCAGAGGTGCTCGATCACCTGGAAGTTGACCACGGTGCCCACGCTCGCGTCCGGCAGCGGCAGGTCCGCGAGGTTGCCCTGGCGCATGTCGATGCGGGGGTACCGGGCGCGCACGTGCTCGACCGCGGACTGGTCGTAGTCGAGTCCGATCACCTTCTCGGCGACATCGGCAATCATGTTGGCGCCGTAGCCTTCTCCCGAACCGGCCTCGAGCACGACGCGCCCGGCGCAGCGCGCGAGCAGCTGCTGGTAGACCACCTCGTGGCGTCGGAACCAGTAGTTCTCCTCCGGCACGCCCGGGACGGTGCGCTCGCCGGTCAGGGGGAGGGTCGCTTCGCCGGCCTCGGCCGTGGTGCCGGGGTCGGTGGCTTGGGCGCCGCTCGCAGCGGGGGCCGTCACAGATGAGTCGCTCACCGCAGCGAGGTTAGTGCCCTCGGTGCCATAAGCGGGCGGGTGGTCCACATCACAGGTGCTCATGATCCCCCCGCGGTTATGGTGAACGGACATTCCCGCTCAAGTTACCCACCGGTAACTTAGCATGAGGTAATCTCTCGCACAGCCCATCGCGCGAGAGATGGTGGTTACTCAAGAGCTCGGCCGACCGCGGCAAAGTTCGCGAAACAGGCAGACACACACAGGAGGTCGACGTAGACCCATGACGAACATCGTCGTTTTGATCAAGCAGGTCCCCGATACCTGGTCCGAGCGCAAGCTCACCGATGGCGACTTCACGCTGGACCGTGAGGCCGCGGACGCCGTGCTCGACGAGATCAACGAGCGCGCCGTCGAGGAGGCACTGCTCATCAAGGAGGCACAGGGCGGCGAGGTGACCGTGCTGTCCGCCGGTCCCGACCGCGCCACCGACGCCATCCGCAAGGCGCTGTCCATGGGTGCCGACAAGGCCGTCCACATCAACGACCCGGCGCTGCACGGTTCCGACGCGATCCAGACCGGCTGGACCCTGGCCGCCGCGCTGGGCCAGATCGGCTTCGAGAACGAGGAGCCGGCGGACCTGATCATCGCGGGCAACGAGGCCACCGACGGCCGCGTCGGCGCGGTTCCGGCCATCATCGCCGAGTACCTGGGCATCCCGCAGCTCACCCAGCTGCGCAAGCTGACCGTCGCCGACGGCATCGTCACCGGTGAGCGCGAGACCGACGAGGGCATCTTCGGCCTCGAGGCCACGCTGCCGGCCATCGTCTCGGTCACCGAGAAGATCAACGAGCCGCGCTTCCCGTCCTTCAAGGGCATCATGGCCGCGAAGAAGAAGACCGTTGACGTCCTCACGCTGGCCGACCTCGGCGTCGACCCGGAGACCGTGGGCGTCGCGAACGCGGGCACCACCGTCACCGCGTCCACCCCGAAGCCCCCGCGTACCGCTGGCGAGCGCGTCACCGACGAGGGCGACGGCGGCTCCAAGATCGCCGCCTACCTCGTCGGCCAGAAGATCATCTGATCGCGCCCCTGAACCAGCAGAACCACACGTAGGAGAAGTAAGCCATGGCAGAAGTACTCGTGCTCGTCGAGCACGCAGAGGGTGCGCTCAAGAAGGTCAGCACCGAGCTCATCACCGCCGCCCGCGCACTGGGTGAGCCGGCCGCCGTCGTGACCGGTCCCGCCGGCACCGCGGCCCCGCTCGCCGAGGCGCTCGCCGCGGCCGGCGCGGCCAAGATCTACGTCGCCGAGTCCGACGACATCGACGGCTACCTGATCACCCCCAAGGTGGACGTGCTCGCGTCGCTCGTCGAGTCGGTCGGCCCCGCCGCCGTCATCACCGCCGCCACCACCGAGGGCAAGGAGGTGTCCGGTCGCCTGGCCGCGCGCATCGGCTCCGGTCTGCTCACCGACGTCATCGACGTCAAGGCGGACGGCAGCGCCGTGCACTCCATCTTCGGTGGCGCGTTCACCGTCGAGGCCAAGGCCAACGGCGAGGTCCCGGTCATCTCGGTCCGCCCGGGTGCCATCGAGGCCCAGCCGCAGGCCGCCGCAGGCGAGCAGGTCGCCGTCGAGGTGCCCGCGCAGGACGAGAGCGCCGTCAAGGTCACCTCGCGCAACCCGATCGTCGGTGGCGACCGCCCCGAGCTCACCGAGGCGTCGGTCGTCGTCTCCGGTGGCCGTGGCGTCGGCAGCGCCGACAAGTTCTCGGTCGTCGAGGAGCTCGCCGACTCGCTCGGTGCCGCCGTCGGCGCCTCGCGTGCCGCGGTGGACTCGGGCTACTACCCGGGCCAGTTCCAGGTCGGTCAGACCGGTAAGACGGTCTCCCCGCAGCTGTACATCGCGCTGGGCATCTCCGGCGCCATCCAGCACCGGGCCGGCATGCAGACCTCGAAGACCATCGTCGCGGTCAACAAGGACGAAGAGGCCCCGATCTTCGAGATCGCGGACTACGGCGTCGTGGGCGACCTGTTCAACGTCGCACCGCAGCTGACCGAGGCGGTCAAGGCTCACAAGGGCTGATCACCTCGCACCGCTCGGCGGCCCCGCTCCCATCCCAGGGAGCGGGGCCGCCGTCGTTGCGCGGGCGGACAGTTCACCCGGTCGCCGCCGACCTGACACCACGCCGATGCCGGGATGCCGCCGCGGCTCGTTAGACCTGGCGGCATGACGACTACGCAGGTCCTCACCCCTCCCAGCGCCACCACGCCGACCACTCCCCGGTACCGCCTGCTGTTGTCCTCGGACCGGGAGCACCGGGTGGCAGCCCAGCGCCTCCGGTACGAGGTGTTCGCCGCCGAGCCCGGTTTCGAGGCGGCTGTCCACGGCATCGCGGACGGCCTCGACGCCGACCGCTTCGACGAGCACTGCGACCACCTGCTGGTGCTGGACGAGGTCGCCGACGAGGTGGTCGGCTGCTACCGGATGCTCACCCCGGACGCGGCGGTCGCCGCGGGCGGGCTGTACACCGAGACCGAGTTCGACCTCGCCGCGCTCGACGCGCTGCGGCCGGGGCTGGTCGAGATGGGGCGTGCGTGCGTGCGCCCCGACCACCGCACCGGTTCCGTGCTGGGGCTGATGTGGGCGGGCATCCTCAACTACCTCGAGCTCACCGGCTACCGGTGGGCGATGGGCTGCGTGTCGGTGCCGATGCGGCAGCGGCCCACCGACCTGCCCGGCGTCGACGTGCGCGGCGTGCGGGACCGGGTGCTCGCCGAGCACGCCAGCCCCCCGGACCTGCGGGTGCGTCCGCTGCGCCCGGTGCCGGGACTGGACGCGCTGGACCCGCCCGGCCGGGTGACGCTGCCGCCGCTGCTGCGGGGGTACCTGCGCCTCGGGGCGTCGATCTGCGGGGAACCCGCCCACGACCCCGACTTCGGCGTCGCCGACTTCGTGGCCCTGCTCGGCATGGACGAGGCCGACGAGCGGTACCTGAGCCGGCTGCGGGCGGTCGCGTCCGCCGTCCCCCTGGTGACCCGGTGAGTCACCCCTGGCTGCCGACCAGCCCGTGCGGCGACGGCTGCCTGCCCGGCCGGGTGCGCCGCGCCGGCCCGGCACGGGTGGTGGCGCGGTGCGCGCTGCTCACGGCGCTGGCGCTCGCGTTGCCGGTGCTGCTGGTGGCCGGCGGGGTGCTGCCCCGGACGCCGCGGCAGCGGCTGCAGTGCGGCTTCGCGCGGGCCGTGTTGCGCGGACTCGGCCTGCGGCTGCAGGTGCGCGACGACCGGACCGCCCCGGCGGTCGAGGAGGGCCGGGGGACGCTGGTGGTGGCCGGGCACGTCTCGTGGACCGACGTGCTGGTGCTCACCGCGCTGGGGCCGGCGGACTTCGTGGCCCGGGCCGACCTGCTGCAGTGGCCGCTGCTGGGCCGGCTGGCCGGCCGGATGCGGGTCATCCCGATCGAGCGGGAGCGGCTGGGGGAACTGCGTGGCGCCGTCGACGAGGCGGCGGAACGGCTGCGGACCGGCGGACGGGTGGTGGCCTTTCCCGAGGCGACCACCTGGTGCGGCCGGGCGTACGGCGGTCTCCGGCCCGCGATGTTCCAGTCGGCGATCGACGCGGACGCGCTGGTGCAGCCGGTCGGGATCAGGTACTGCGGCGGCGACGGCGAGCTGGACACCACGGTCTGCTTCGTCGGGGAGCAGACGCTGGTGGCGTCGCTGCGCCGGATCCTCGGCACCCGCCGGGTGCTCGTGCGGGTGCGGTTGGCGCCGACCCAGGAACCGGGGGAGTGCCGCCGTGACCTCGCCGCGCGTTGCGACCGCGAGGTACGGACGTTCGCCGACGCCGACGCAGCCGCGGGGATCCTGCTCGAGCGGGGCCTGGCGGGGCGTCAGTCCGTCGCGGCGTGAGCGCCGCGCTGCGCCGGACCTGCCGCTGACATCGGTGGCCCGGAGCACGGGCTATCCTGGTCGAATCATGATTTCGCCCGTGCCCAGCCAGTCCGCCGAGGAATTTGCCGTACCCCCGGTCTACCTCGATCACGCCGCGACCACCCCGATGCTGCCGGAGTCGGCCGCCGCCATGACGGCGGTGCTCGCGACCGTGGGCAACGCCTCCTCGCTGCACGGCTCGGGTCGCGCCGCGCGTCGGCGCGTCGAGGAGTCCCGCGAGTCCATCGCCGCAGACCTCGGGGCCCGGCCGTCCGAGGTGCTGTTCACCTCGGGCGGGACCGAGAGCGACAACCTCGCCGTCAAGGGCATCTTCTGGGCCCGCCGGGACGCCGACCCGCGCCGCCGCCGCATCGTCACGAGCACCGTCGAGCACCACGCGGTGCTCGACGCGGTGCAGTGGCTGGTCGAGCACGAGGGCGCCGAGGTGAGCTGGATGCCGGTCGACGAGCAGTGCCGGGTGGACCCGCAGTGGCTGCGTGCCGAGCTTGCCGCACACGGCGACGAGACCGCACTGGTCACCGTGATGTGGGCCAACAATGAGGTCGGATCGGTCCTGCCAATCGTTGAACTGGCTTCCATCGCAAGCGAATTCGGTGTCCCCATGCACAGCGACGCGGTCCAGTTCGCGGCGCAGGCGCCGGTGGACTTCGCGGCGAGCGGGCTGTCCGCACTGAGCATCGCGGCGCACAAGTTCGGTGGACCCCACGGCGCCGGGGCGTTGCTGCTCGGCCGTCAGGTGCCGTGTGTGCCGCTGCTGCACGGCGGCGGCCACGAGCGCGACCTGCGGGCCGGCACCCTGGACACGGCGGGGGCGGTCGCGATGGCGGCCGCGCTGCGAAAGACGGTCTCCGACTTCGGCATCCGCCGGGCCGAACTGACCCGGCTGCGGGACCGGCTGATCGCCGAGGTCCGTCGGGTGATTCCCGACGCGGTGCTCAACGGCGCAGACCCCGGCGAGCGCCTGCCCGGCAACGCGCACTTCACCTTCCCCGGTTGCGAGGGCGACTCGCTGCTGATGCTGCTCGACGCGGCCGGCATCGAGTGCTCGACCGGTTCGGCATGCACCGCCGGGGTGGCCAGCGCCAGCCACGTGCTGGTCGCGATGGGGGTGGACCCCCGGGTGGCCCGCGGATCGTTGCGGTTCTCGCTCGGCCACACGTCGACCGATGCGGACGTGGACGCGCTGGTCGCGGCCCTGCCGCAGGTAGTGCAGCGGGCGCGGGCCGCGGGCCTGGCAAGCGTCGGAGCAAGGGGAGGATCGCGCTGATGCGGGTACTGGCGGCAATGAGTGGCGGAGTGGACTCCGCGGTGGCGGCGGCACGCGCCGTGGACGCCGGACACGAGGTGGTCGGCGTGCACCTGGCGCTGTCCACGGCGCCCGGCACGCTGCGCACCGGGTCCCGGGGCTGCTGCTCCAAGGAGGACGCGGGTGACGCGCGGCGGGCCGCGGACGTCCTCGGGATCCCCTTCTACGTATGGGATTTCGCGGACCGGTTCAAGGAAGACGTGATCGAGGACTTCATCGAGTCCTACGCCGCGGGCGAGACCCCCAACCCGTGCCTGCGGTGCAACGAGAAGATCAAATTCGCGGCCCTGGCGGACCGCGCGATCGCGCTCGGCTTCGACGCCGTTGCGACCGGGCACTACGCCCGGCTTTCCGACGGGGTGCTGCGGCGCGCCGTCGACGCCGACAAGGACCAGTCCTACGTGCTCGGAGTGCTCACCGCGGAGCAGCTGTCCCGGGCGATGTTCCCGATCGGGGACACCCCGAAGCCGCAGATCCGGGCGGAGGCCGCCGAGCGCGGGCTCGCGGTGGCGGACAAGCCGGACAGCCACGACATCTGTTTCATCCCGTCGGGCGACACCCGTGCCTTCCTGGGCGCCAAGATCGGCATCCGGCCCGGCAAGGTGGTCGACGCCGACTCGGGCGAGGAACTCGCCGACCACGACGGCGTGCACGGCTTCACCATCGGGCAGCGCAAGGGCCTCGGCGTCGACGGCCCGGCGATCGACGGCAAGCCCCGGTACGTGACCGCGATCGAACCGGAGACCGGCACCGTGAAGGTCGGGTCCGCGGAACGGCTGCAGGTGTGGACCATCGCCGCCGACCGCGCCATCTGGACGTCCGGGGTCGCGCCGACCGGCCCCCTCGAGTGCACGGTGCAGGTCCGCGCCCACGGCGGCCTGGCGGACGCCGTGGCCGAGGCGGTCGACGGCGGGATCGAGGTCCGCCTGCGTGCGCCGCTCACCGGCGTGGCCCGCGGCCAGGCCGTGGTGCTCTACCGCACCGACCCCGCCGGTGACGAGGTACTCGGCAGCGGCACCATCGCCGGCACCGGGTCCGAACCGGTCATCGGGTGAGCACACCCGCCATCCCCGTCGGCATCGCGACGGGCGTCGGGTCCTGGCCGGGCGAGGATCCCCGCGAGGCCGCGGCCGTGTCGGTGGGCGAGCTGTCGGGGCTGCCGCACCTGGTGGAACTGCCGGCCCGCGGGCTCGGCGCCGACATGATCGGCCGCGCCGCCGCGGTGCTGGTGGACCTGCCGCTGGACACCTCCACCACCGGCTACCGCGTCGCGCAGCGCCCCGGCAAGGTGACCCGACGCGCCCGCGACCTGCTCTCCCGGGACCTCGACGCGATGGAGGAGGCCTGGGAGGTCGCCGGCCTGCGCGGCACCGACCAGCCGGTGAAGGTGCAGGTGGTGGGGCCGCTGACGTTGGCCTCGCAGCTCGAACTGTTCGGCGGGCACCGCGCCCTGACCGACTCGGGCGCGGTCCGCGACCTCGCCGAGTCCCTGTCCGAGGGGCTGGTCGAGCACGTCGCCGAGGTCACCCGCAGGCTCGGCTCGCCGGTGGTGGTCCAAGTCGACGAGCCCGGGCTGCCCGCGGTGCTGGCCGGCACGCTGCCCGGGGTGTCGATCCTGCAGGCGCCGCGCGCGATGCCCGAGCCGGAGGCGCTCGAGGTGCTGCACTCGTTGATCGCCCGGCTCGACCGGCCGGTGCTCGTGCACTGCTGCGCCGCCGGCGCGCCGCTGGCGTTGCTGCGCCGCAGCGGGGCCGCGATGATCGGCCTGGACCTCGGCGAACTGAAGACCGCCGACCTCGACGGTGTCGGGGAGATCCTGGAGGCCGGGCTGTCGCTGGCGCTCGGCCTGGTGCCGACCACGCAGCCGGACCGGCCACCCACGTGGCGTGAGCTGGCCGAGCCCGCGGTGCGGCTGATGGACCGTCTCGGCTTCCCGCGAACGGTGCTGGCCACCCAGGTGCTGGTCACCCCGGGCTGCGGGCTGGCGGGCGCGAGCGAGGACTGGGCCCGGGCCGCGCTGCGCGGCGCCGCCGAGGTGGCGCGGGCGTTCGCGGACGGCGCCGAGTTCGAGTAGCACTCCGCCGGGCACGTCGGGTTCGACCGTCCCGGGGCGGTCGTCGGGGGACAATGACGCGGTGACCACAGCCGTCGTCGTCGGTGCCGGACCCAACGGGCTGGCCGCCGCGGTCCACCTCGCGCGCAGTGGCGTCGAGGTCCGGGTGCTCGAGGCGGCCGATCAGATCGGCGGCGGAACCCGCTCGGGTGAGGCGACGCTGCCGGGCCTGATCCACGACTACGCCTCCGCGTTCCACCCGATGGGCATCGGCTCGCCGTACCTGGCCACCCTCGACCTCGAGCGGCACGGACTGACCTGGCGCTGGGCCGAGATCGACTGCGCGCACCCGCTCGACGACGGCACTGCGGGCGCCCTGCACCGGTCGCTCGTGGCCACCGCCGCCGGGCTGGGGGAGGACGGTCCGCGCTGGCAGCGGATGTTCGGTGACCTGTCCGGCGGGTTCGACGCCCTGGCCGCCGACCTGATGCGGCCGGTGCTGGGCGTCCCCGGACATCCGCTCCGGTTGGCCGCCTTCGGTCCACGGGCCCTGCTGCCCGCGACGGTGACCGCGCGGTGGTGGCGCACCGAGAGGGCGCGGGCGCTGTTCGGCGGGGTGGCCGCTCACGCGTTCGGTCGGCTCGACCGCCCGGCGACCTCCGCGGTGGGGCTGATGATCACCGCGGCCGGCCACCGCCACGGGTGGCCGGTGGCGGAGGGCGGGTCGCGATCGATCACCGACGCGTTGGCGGCGATGCTGGTCGAGCACGGCGGCGCGATCGACACCGGCGTCGCGATCCACCGGGCCGGGGACCTTCCGCCCGCAGACGTGGTGCTCCTCGACCTCGCGCCCCGGGCCGCGCTGGACATCCTCGGCGACCGGGTTCCGCCCCGAATTGCCCGCGCCTACCGGCGTTTCCGGCATGCGCCCGGCGCGTTCAAGGTGGACTACGCGATCGAGGGCCCGGTGCCGTGGACCAATGCGGACTGCGGCCGCGCCGGAACAGTCCACCTCGGCGGGTCGTTCGCCGAGGTCGCCGCCGCCGAGCGCGCGGTGGCCGCGGGCGCGATGCCCGGGCGTCCGTTCGTGTTGGTGGGCCAGCAGTACCTCGCCGATCCCACCCGCTCGCGGGGAAACCTGCACCCGCTGTACGCGTACGCCCATGTGCCGCACGGGTACCCGGGGGACGCCACCGAGGCGGTCACCGCCCAGATCGAACGCTTCGCGCCGGGTTTCCGGGACCGGATCGTCGCGGTGGTCGGCACCGGACCCGCGGGCCTGGCCGCGGCCAATCCGAACCAGGTCGGTGGCGACATCATCGGCGGCGCGAACAGCGGGTTGCAGGTGGCGCTGCGACCGCGGATTGCGCTGGACCCGTACCGCATCGGCGTGCCCGGCATGTTCCTGTGTTCGGCCTCGACGCCGCCGGGTGCGGGTGCGCACGGCATGTGCGGCTACAACGCCGCCGAGTCGGCACTGCGTTACCTGCGCAAGCAGGGGCTCGCGTCGGGCTGAGTCGTCGCACCGGTCGTGTCGGTGCGCTGGGATAACCTTCTCGGGTGGATGAGAACGAGGCCGGAACGTCGACGACCCCGGCGGCGACCGCCGACGAACGCGAAGACTGGCAGCGACTCGCGGAGGAGGTGCGCGAGCACCAGTTCCGCTACTACGTGCGCGACTCGCCCGTCATCACCGACGGTGAGTTCGACGCCCTGCTCGGCCGGCTGCAGGCGCTCGAGGAGCGGCACCCGGACCTGCGCACACCGGACTCGCCGACGCAGCTGGTCGGCGGCGGCTTCTCGACCGACTTCACCTCGGTCGACCACCTCGAGCGGATGCTCAGCCTGGACAACGTCTTCGACGAGGACGAACTGCGTGCCTGGATCGCCAAGGTGGAAGTCGAGACCGGCCCCGACCTGCACTACCTGTGCGAGGTCAAGATCGACGGCGTCGCGCTGAACCTGGTGTACGAGAACGGCAGGCTGGTGCGCGGCGCCACCCGCGGCGACGGCCGCACCGGCGAGGACGTGACGCTCAACGCCCGCACCATCGAGGAGATCCCGCACACTCTCACCCCGAGCGCGGAGTACCCGATCCCCGCCCTGCTCGAGGTCCGCGGCGAGGTGTTCTTCCGGCTCGAGGACTTCGAGGCGCTGAACGCGTCGCTGGTGGCCGAGGGCAAGGCGCCGTTCGCGAACCCGCGCAACTCCTCCGCCGGCTCGCTGCGGCAGAAGAACCCCGCGGTCACCGCCAAGCGACGGCTCGGCATGATCTGCCACGGGCTCGGCCGCGTCGAGGGCTGGGAGCCGGCCAGCCAGCACGACGCCTACATCGCGCTGGCGGCCTGGGGGCTGCCCGTCTCCACGCACACCGCGAGGGTGCACGGCGCGGACGCGGTGGTCGAGAAGGTCCGGTACTGGGACGAGCACCGGCACGACGTGGAACACGAGATCGACGGCCTGGTGGTCAAGGTCGACGAGATGTCGCTGCACCGCCGGCTCGGCTCCACCTCCCGGGCGCCGCGGTGGGCCATCGCCTACAAGTACCCGCCGGAGGAGGCCACCACCCGGCTGCTCGACATCCGGGTCAGTGTCGGCCGCACCGGCCGGGTCACCCCGTTTGCGTACATGGAGCCGGTGACGGTGGCCGGGTCCACGGTCTCGCTCGCCACCCTGCACAACGGCTCGGAGGTCAAGCGCAAGGGCGTGCTGATCGGCGACATGGTCGTCATCCGCAAGGCCGGCGAGGTGATCCCCGAGGTCCTCGGCCCGGTCGTGGACATGCGCACCGGCGACGAGCGCGAGTTCGAGATGCCCACGCACTGCCCCGAGTGCGGGACCGCGCTCGCCCCGGCGAAGGAGGGCGACGCCGACATCCGCTGCCCCAACCAGCGGTCCTGCCCGGCGCAGCTGCGCGAACGCGTCTTCCACGTCTCCGGCCGCGGCGCGTTCGACATCGAGGTGCTCGGCTACGAGGCCGCGACGGAACTGCTCAAGGCCGGTGTGATCGCCGACGAGGGCGACCTGTTCTCGCTGACCGCCGACGAGCTGATGAAGACGTCCCTGTTCACCACCAAGGCGGGCACGTTGTCGGCGAACGGCAAACGCCTGCTCGACAACCTGGACTCCGCGAAGGAGCAGCCGCTGTGGCGGGTGCTGGTGGCACTGTCGATCCGGCACGTGGGCCCCACCGCCGCCCGGGCGCTGGCCTCGGAGTTCGCCAGCCTGGAGCGGATCGAGAACGCGTCCGTGGAGGAACTGGCGGCCGTGGACGGGGTCGGCGGCACCATCGCCGCGGCCGTCGTCGAGTGGTTCGCGGTGGACTGGCACCGGGAGATCGTCGAGAAGTGGCGGGCGGCCGGGGTGTCCATGGAGGATGCCCGGGACGAGTCCATCGAGCGGAACCTCGAGGGCCTGTCCATCGTGGTGACCGGTTCGCTGGTCGGGTTCACCCGCGACGGCGCCAAGGAGGCGATCCTCGTCCGCGGCGGCAAGGCCGCCGGATCGGTGTCGAAGAAGACCGCGTTCGTGGTGGTCGGGGAGGCCCCCGGCTCGAAGGCCGACAAGGCCGAGCAGTTGGGCGTGCCGATCCTGGACGAGGACGGCTTCCGGGCGCTGCTCGCGGGCGGTCCGGAGGCGGTGACGTCGGCCGCCGGGTCCGACGCCGACGACTGACGGACGCGACGCCGCATTCGGCCCAGGCCGCTACTCGCGCCGCGGGGGCTGATGTTCTGGATCGTCGGCGTGGGGTTCCCGGTGTAGCGCCTCCGGCAGGAACGCCGCCCCGGGACCGTAGCTCGCCGCCGCGTCCCCGGGGTTCGAGAGCGCGCACGTCTTCAGGGACAGGCAGCCGCAGCCGATGCAGGACTCGAGCCCGTCGCGCAGCGCCACCAGCGCGTCGATCTGCTCGTTGAGCCGGCCGCGCCAACTCTGCGACAGCCGAGCCCAGTCGTCGAGGTTGGGTGTGCGTCCGCCCGGCAGCTGGTCGAGCGCCTGCGCCACCTCGTCCAGGTGCAGCCCGATGCTGCGGGCCGCCCGGATGAACGCGATCCGTCGCAGCACGCTGCGCTGGTATCGCCGCTGGTTGCCGGCGGTGCGGGTGGCGACGATCAAGCCCTCCCGCTCGTAGTAGCGCAGCGCGGACGGTGCCAGGCCGCTGCGGCGGGCCACCTCGCCCATGGTCAGCAGGTCCGTCGTGCGCATCGGTGACCTCGCGTTCTCGACAGCCGGACGTTCTCGACAGCCGGTGAGTTGAAGTGGACTCGAACTTCAGCATGGCCCCGGTGTCGCCGCCGCGCAAGGTGTTCGCGCGGACCGTGTCCGCCGGCGAAACGCCAGGTGGCAGGGGTTCGCGGCCGATAGTGTTGAACGTCACCTTCGGGCGGTCCGGTCGCGTCAGGTCACAGCATTGCGTGGCCCCGACGGCGGTGCGCCGGGTCGCCGCGGGGGTCCGTCGCGCCGGTGCGTGGTTCTTCCTGTGCGACACGCATTCCGGTCCGTCCGGCCGGGTTCGGAAGTGGCAGCGACGAGTGAACGGCGGGGTGATCCCGTCGCCCCGCCCGGGCGCTGCCGTCGTCGGCCGGTGTGCCGAGTGGGTGCGCTGCCAGGACGTGGGACCGCGCGTTCGCCTGGTGAACGGTCTTTGGCTGCAAGTCATTTCGAAAACCGCGTTGTGGGCTCCGTCCGGACCCTGGAAGCGGTGGGCGAGTCGGTCGTGGCGCCGGGGCGGCATCTTTGGTCGCTCGGCGTGCTCGGGAAAGTGTGTGTGCCGTCCGTGCGGATCGGGCGCCGCGGATTCGTCGGATCATATTGTCGTGCAATGGAAATGCTGCTGTCAGTGGGATGACGGGAGGTGCGTCCGCGAGATGTGCGGCGAACGGACGGGCGGCCGGGTGTGGAGGCGCGGGGTGCGTCCGGCGGGTCGAGATTCCATATGTCGGAACAGTTTTGATTGCTGCGACGATGCGTCGGGCAGGAGGGGTCGCGTCGTCGTTCGGCCCGAACGGCCGCTCGCCGGGCAGCGTGCCGGGCCGCCCGCGGGCGGCGGGAACGGGTGTCGGTTGGCGTCCGCCGGCCGGCCCGCCGATCCCGCACGAGTCGGCCCGGCCACCGCGGTGAGCAGGTACTTCGCCCGCCTGATCCGGTGCGGAAAGGGCCCGGAACTGGTTTGGGGACAGCGCTTTGTTGCTGCGATAGTGTGCCAATGATCGAGATTCGACCCGCAGGACCCGCAGACTTCGAGGCCGTCGCGGCCCTCACCATGGACGTGTACGTGAACGGTGGATTCGTTCACGAGGAAAGCGCATACGTCGAGAAACTGCAGGACACCGAGGGCCGGGCCGAACAGGCCGAGGTGGTCGTCGCCGTCGCGAACGGCGAGATCGTCGGTTCCGTGACGGTAGCCGAGCCCGAGTCCCCGTTCGCGGACGTCGCGGGCCCGGGCGAACTCGAGTTCCGGATGCTCGCCGTCGCCCCGACCGCCCGCGGCAAGGGCGCCGGCTCGGCGCTGGTCCAGTACGCCCTCGACGCCGCGTACGACCGCGGCAAGCAGGCCGTGGTCATCTCCACCGAGCCGGGCATGATCGATGCCCGCCGGATCTACGACCGCAACCACTTCGTCCCCGCCCCGGACCGGAACTGGGAGCCGGTGCCGGGCGTGCCGCTGACTGTGCTGGTGCGCGAGGTCGCGTAGCGCGCCTGAGCCGGGCCTACCCGAGCACCGTCGCGACGATGCCGGCCAGGTAGCCGAGTCGTGCGATCTCCGAAGGGCGGAACTCCGGCCCGCCCGCGCGGCCGAGCAGCAGCGCGCGGCCGGAGTGGCCGAGCGGTGCCGCGGCGAGCTTGGTGTCGATGTCCTTCCAGACCGTCGGCACCCAGTCGGCCTCGGGGTCGAGGACAACCGGCTTCTGCAGTGGCATCCACGGCATCTCGCCGGCCTGGGTCTCCGGTGCGCCCATGCTGCCGACCACCTGGAACGTCCCGTGCGGGCCCGTCCCGACCACGCTCGCCCAACTGACCCGCAGCACCCGGGCCGCGCCGTCCACCAGGACCTGCAGCCGGTCGTCGCGGGCCGTCGCGACCTGGTCGATCAGTTCGAGCTCGCGGTGCGTGTCGAGCATCCCCGAGTACGGCCGGATCGAGTCCACCCGCACGCCGACGAGCTTCTCGGACGCGGTGATCAGGGTGTCGGGCAGCGCTCCCTGCGGCACGTCGACGACGAGGTCGTCCACGGCAAACCCGGTGCCGCGGTCCACGACATCGAGCGAGAGGATGTCGGCGCCGACCGAGCCCAACGCCACGGCCAACGCGCCCAGGCTGCCGGGTCGATCGGGCAACTGGACGCGCAGTAGATAGGACACGGTGTTCCTTTGTCTGAGGCAACGCCAGGGTCGTCGGTGCCCCCGCGCGGTCTTCATCCTTCACCATCGAGCGGCGGGTCAGTGGGGCAACGTCCCGGTGGGATCCGGCCGGGTACGGCGAAGGCCCAGCTTGCCGCCGATCGGTCATCCGCGCGACACCAACATGTTCCGTCTGCGAAACACACCGACCTGCTCGCGCGTCCCGACACGGCGCTGCCCGCGGCGCGGTCGGGCACACGCTCTACGCTTAGGGGCGATTGCTGTCTCCGACCTGAAAGGGGCCCACGCGGTGCCTGCCATCTCCCGTGACGAGGTCGCCCACCTCGCCCGGCTGTCCCGGCTCGCGCTGTCCGACGCCGAACTCGACGAGTTCGCCGGCCAGCTCGACTCGATCCTCAGCCACGTCAAGACCGTCGCGGAGGTCGCCGCGGACGATGTGCCCCCCACCGCGAACCCGAGCGCGATCACCAACGTGACCCGCCCCGACGTCATCGTGCCCGGCCTGACCCCCGAGCAGGCGCTCTCCGGTGCGCCGGCCGTCGAGCAGGACCGTTTCGCCGTGCCGCAGATCCTGGGAGAAGAGCAGTGACCGCCGACCTCACCGCGCTGGACGCCTCCGTCCTCGCGTCGAAGATCCATGCCCGCGAGGTGTCCTCCGTCGAGGTCACGCAGGCGCACCTGGACCGGATCGCCGCCGTCGACGGCGAGCTCAACGCGTTCCTGCACGTCGCCGGCGAGCAGGCGCTCACCGCGGCCAAGGCGGTCGACGACTCGCTGGCGGCGGGGAACGCGCCCGCGTCCGCGCTGGCCGGTGTGCCGTTGGCGCTCAAGGACGTGTTCACCACCACCGACATGCCCACCACCTGCGGGTCGAAGATCCTCGAGGGCTGGGTCGCGCCGTACGACGCGACGCTGACCACCCGGCTGCGTGAGGCCGGCATCCCGGTGCTCGGCAAGACCAACATGGACGAGTTCGCGATGGGCTCGTCCACCGAGAACTCCGCCTACGGGCCGACCCTGAACCCGTGGGACACCACCCGGATCCCCGGCGGCTCGGGCGGTGGCTCCGCGGCCGCGCTGGCGTCGAACCAGGCCCCGCTCGCGATCGGCACCGACACCGGCGGTTCGATCCGTCAGCCCGCGGCCGTCACGGCCACCGTCGGCACCAAGCCCACCTACGGCACGGTGTCCCGGTACGGGCTGGTGGCGTGCGCGTCCTCCCTGGACCAGGGCGGCCCCTGCGGCCGTACCGTCCTCGACACGGCGCTGCTGCACGAGGTGATCGCCGGGTACGACCCCCGCGACTCCACCTCGGTCAACGCCCCGGTCCGGCCGGTCGTCGAGGCGGCCCGCCAGGGCGCGAACGGTGACCTGAAGGGCGTGCGCGTCGGCATCGTCAAGGAACTGCACTCCGAGAGCTACCAGCCGGGCGTCATCGCCTCCTTCGACACCGCGGTCGCGCAGCTGAAGGAACTCGGCGCCGAGGTGGTGGAGGTGTCCTGCCCGAGCTTCCTGCACGCGCTCGCCGCCTACTACCTGATCCTGCCCAGCGAGGTGTCCTCGAACCTGGCCCGCTTCGACGCGATGCGTTACGGCATGCGGGTCGACGACGGCAACATGAGCGCCGACCAGGTGATGGCCGCGACCCGTGCCGCCGGATTCGGCAAGGAGGTCAAGCGCCGCATCATGATCGGCACCTATGCGCTGTCCTCCGGGTACTACGACGCCTACTACGGCCAGGCCCTCAAGGTGCGCACGCTGATCGCCCGCGACTTCGACCGGGCCTACGAGCAGGTCGACGTGCTGGTCTCGCCGACCAGCCCGTTCACCCCGTGGAAGATCGGCGAGAAGGTCGACGACCCGCTGGCGATGTACCTCTCCGACCTGTGCACGCTGCCGACCAACCTGGCCGGGCACTGCGCGATGTCGGTGCCGTCCGGCCTGTCGGCCGACGACGGGCTGCCGGTGGGCCTGCAGATCATGGCGCCCGCCCTGGCCGACGAGCGGCTCTACCGCGTGGGTGCGGCCTACGAGGCGGCCCGCGGGCCGATCGCCCGGCCCTGACGCTCGGCACACAAGCAGGTTCGACCCCGGCGCATCGGTGACGCCCGGGGTCGAACTTCTGTGAACCTATGTCGCTTGTGGTCGGGCAAGTCCCCTGGTGCGGTGGTTTTGCGGGCTTGACTGTCCCGCACGGGCTCCCCGATCATTCCTTGAATGGCAACCACCGATTCGGTGCTCGAAACCGCACCACCGGAAAACTATCTGGCCGGCAACGAGTTCATTGATGTCGACGACCAATCCGTCCGAACACTTGCTCTGACGCTGCGACAAGGGGCAGACAGCGACGCGTCCTTCGCCAAGGCTGCCTTCGAGTGGGTGCGAGACGAGGTAGGGCACTCGTACGATGTCCAGGATTCACGGGTTACCTTGGCTGCGAGCGAGGTTCTCGCGCAGCGCGTCGGACTCTGTTATGCCAAGTCGCATCTGCTGGCGGCGTTGTTGCGATCCGAAGGCGTTCCGGCTGGGCTGTGTTACCAGCGTCTCGTGCACGGAGATGGACATGTTCTGCACGGGTTGGTGGCGATCTACCTCGACGGCGCCTGGCGGCGGCAGGATCCGCGCGGAAACAAGGATGGCGTTGACGCACAGTTCTCACTCGATTCGGAACAACTTGCTTGGCGCGTTGTCCCCTCTCTCGGGGAAGTCGACTATCCGAGGATCTTCGACTCGCCGGCACCATGTGTCGTCGAAGCGCTCCGCGGCGCGGCAGACGTGCTGTCGCTCTATGACGCCGGCTTGCCAACGAGTCTCTAGCGACACTGGTCCACGACAGTTGACAGTCTTGCTCCGGATCCGGATCGGCCTCCACCGACTTGCCGCGGGCGGATCTTGACCGCCTCGCCCAGGTCGCGAGCTACGAATCCCCGTCGTAGGCGAACCCGACCAGCGAAGGGTCGACAGTCACCCCGACTGTCGACCCTTCGCTGGTCTCGCTCTTGCACCGCCGCCCGGCCATCAATCCGATTGCGCCGCAGTTCTGCCTCCGTCGCGGTAGCGCCCGTCATCGGATTCGTCTCATCGGAATGCAAACCGCAGGCACTCGCGATCTCACGATGTCCGATTGTGTCTGATGTTCGGCGATGGCGGCATGAGAGGTGGTCGGTTCAGACGGTCTCGATTTCCCGCTGCGCGGCCGGTGCGGGCTCGGTGACGACGCGCTTCGGCTGCGTGCGCACGTGCGTGGTGTAGATCGCCAGCCCGACGAAGACCACGCCGCCGACCAGGTTGCCGAGGACCGTCGGGATCTCGTTCCACACCAGGTAGTCGCCGAGGGAGAAGTCGGCGCCGAGCAGGAGGCCGGCCGGGAACAGGAACATGTTGACCACGGAATGCTCGAAGCCCATGTAGAAGAACAGCATGACGGGCATCCACATCACGAGCACCTTGCCCGGCACGCTCTTCGACATCATCGCGGCAACGACGCCGGTCGAGACCATCCAGTTGCACAGGACGCCGCGCAGGAACAGGGTCATCATGCCCGCGGCGCCGTGCTCGGCATAGCCGACGGTGCGCGCCTCCCCGATGTGCATGATCTTCTCGGCGACATCGTTCGGCGGGATGGAGTACCCGTAGGTCAGGATGAACGTGATCAGGACGGCCACGGTGAACGCACCGGCGAAGTTGCCGACGAAGACCAGAGCCCAGTTGCGCGCAATCGCCGCGACGGTGACGCCGGGACGCTTGTCGAGGTAGGCGATCGGTGTCAGCGTGAAGACGCCGGTGAGCAGGTCGAACCCGAGAAGGTAGAGCAGGCAGAAGCCGACGGGGAAGAGGACCGCCCCGAGTAGGGCGCTGCCCGTCTGGACGGTGACAGTGACGGCGAAGGCGGCGGCGAGCGTGAGCAGTGCGCCGCCCATGAAGCCTCGGATGAGGGTGTCACGGGTGGACATGAGGACCTTGCTCTGGCCGGCATCGACCATCGAGCGTGCCAGTTCGGCGGGCGGAACGTAGGACACGGCAAAACCTCCAGGTGCGGGAATGGTCACCAGTCTGGCGACCCGGTGTGTCCTGGGTATTGCTTTCACCGTCAGGTCGCGTTGCGCTCTGCTCAACGGTGCGACGTGGGCGGCGTGAGGGTCCCTCCGGTCGCGGGAGCCGCGCAGTCGGGCAAGGCGGTGCCCTGGTCGGTGCCGTACCGGTGCCCGTGGCCGGGGGAGGTGTCCAGAGCGGTGAGCAGGTCGACGGTGGTGGCCACGAAGCTGGCCACCGGCAGCCACGGCGGCACCGGGGCGTCGGCCCGCACCGGCGGCAGGTCGGGCGGGCGCACCAGCAGACCCGGCGACCACGACACCACCGGGTCCGACGCGTTGGCCAGCACCACCGCGCCGTCGGTGTTCACGGCCCCGGCGGGCGGCCCGGCGTAGAGGGCGCCGCAGGACCGGGCCCGCAGGTCGTCCCCGCCGCGGAAGATCGCGCTCGCGCCCACCGCGCCGAGGCTCTGGCCGTACGCGTAGAGCTTCGGGCGCTCGCCCGCGGGCAGCTGCCCGATGCGCGCGGACACCGCGTCGAAGAGCGCCCGCGCCGACTGTTCGGCGTCGCGCCTGCCGAACAGGAACGTCACCCAGCTCGGGGTCGTCGAGTACTGCACACCCACCGTCGCGACGTCGCCGCCGAATCGCCGCTCGAAGCCGGTGACGGCGCCGCCGTCGATCCATCCGGACCCGGTCGGCACGGCGACCACCACGGCGGCGCGCTGCAGGCCGCCGGCGCGTTCGAGTTCCCGCACCGCCAGCGCGACCCTGGCATCGAGGCCGGGTGCCGCGTCGAGGCCGACGTACGTGCGTACCGCGCCGGGGGCGGTCGGGCCGGCCACGAACTTGCGGCCGTTGGCGCCGAGCGTCCGCCACTCGCTGAGCGAGTCGGCGCTGCCCGACAGCGTGGACGAAACCGGTTGCGGCAGTGCGGCGTCCACGGCCGAATTGGCGGCCGCGTACGACCGTTCCAGGGCGCCCGCGGCCGCCGGGCCCAGCCAGAGCGCGGTCGCGGTGGCGAGGGTGAGCACCATTGCGGTGACGCGCACCCGACCCAGCCGTCGGCACCCCGCGGCCACGGCGGTGACCACCAGGGCCGCGGCCAGGGTCAGCGCACCCGCCCCGGAGAACACCTCGAGCCAGTACCCCGGACCGATCGCCGGCCGGTCCAGCGCCGCGCGCAGCGTGCCCTGCCAGCGGTCCGCGCCGACCAGCGCAACGGCCACCGCCGCCGCGCCGATCAACGCCGCGGGCAGCCGGCCGCGGCCGTCGGCACCGGCGCCCCGCTGCCACGGTCGGCGGCGCCACGCCGCCGCGAGCGCCCACCCCAGCGCGGCCAGCACCCCGGTCGCCACCGCCTGCACGGTCGCCGACCGCGGCAGCAGCGACGGCGCCAGCGACAGCACCACCGCGGCACTGACCCACAGGCTCGTCGCGACGGACGGCAGCGCCGTCGACCGGGCCAGGTCCCAGCCCCGGGAGCGGCGGTCGAGCACGGCGCTCATGCCGTCACCGCCGTCGCCGCGCCGAGGTGCCGGGTTGCGTCCGTCCGGAGGCGCCGGGGTGCGAGGCCGCGGCGGCGCAGCCGGCCCGCCGCCACCGCGCCGCCGAGCACCACGAGCCCGCCGCCCGCGGCCAGCAGGTAGCCGGTGACCGGCTCCGGGCGCGGCGCCACGTAGCCCTGCCGCCACGAGTTCGACGTCACCGCCGTGGTGGCGACGTTCGCCATCACGAAGCACGACGCCCGACCCGTCTCGTCGGTCCGCGTCGAGCAGGCGTCGTGCATCCGCCGGTCCAGCTGCGCGTCAAGGCTTCTGCGTGCCCACGGGCCGAGCGGCGCGCCCGCGCCGTCCGCGTAGCGCAGCAGGTCGTAGCCCAGGTCGTGCGCCTGGCAGGAGGCGTCGAACTCGGCGGGCAGCGGGACCGGCGAGGAGCAGTCCCCGTTCGGGTTCACCAGCATCCCGTCGACCGTCGTGGGCCGGTAGCCGGCCGCGGCCGCGAAGCCGTCCGGGATCGAGGCCACGGCCGCGTCGGGTGCCTGCGTCGTCAACGCGAGCACGGCCCGGGCGGCCGCCGCGTCCTCGCGGGTGGAGTCCGCGTGGGCGGTGACGGGGACGCCGGAGATCAGGGTCGAGACGGCCGCCGCCGCCAGCACTGTCCAGGTGGCTTTTCGCATGCCGAGAACGCTAGAAATTGGCCGTACGCTGGCACATCACCCTGTGGCGCGGTTCCGGGACTCCCGCCCGGGGACGATCGGCGGCCCGGTCTCGTACCGTGGAGCCACGCCGATCTCACTCCGTGGGGTGAGGACTTCCGGGGCCGGGTTTCCTAGGGTTCTGGGCGTGGGAGAGAACAGGGACAAGAAGGCCGGCGACGCCAAGGCGTTGCGACGGTTGGCGGGCAGGGCGCGGCCGCGGCTGCGCCGGCTCGACGCGGGCCAGCGGTGGGACGCACTCGTCGTGTTCGTCGGCCTCGTGCTGTTCGCGATCGCCTGGCCGACGCTGCAGGTGACGCATCACGTACCGGCGGGCGTGCAGCCGGTGATCGGTGGCCTGGCCGCGCTGCCGTTCCTGCTGATCCGGGCGAATCCCGCTCTGGGATGGGCGATCTCGGCTGGTGCCGCGCTGGTGATCCCGATCGTGTTCGAGCCGTTCCCGGACTACGGCTTCCCGTGGCAGGTGGTGCACGTGATGGTGCTGACGGCCCTCCTGGTGGCGGTGAGCATGCGGTCGCCGCTGCAGGTGGTGGCCGTCGCGTGGGTGTCCACGGTGCTGTTGTTCCTGGCGCACGCCCCCGGCCAGGACGGCCGGGGCTGGGCGGTCGGCCTCACCGGGTTGGTGATCTTCGGGCTGCTGGTCCGCTGGCTGGTGCTCTCGCGGCGCGAGCTGGCGCGGCAGGAGGAGGTCAACGAGGTCGAGCGGGCCCGCCGGGCCGTCCTGGAGGAGAAGGCCCGGATCGCCCGGGACCTGCACGACGTGGTCGCGCACCACATGTCGCTGGTGGTGGTGCAGGCGCAGAGCGCGCCGTACCGGATCGAGGGGGTCTCCCCGGAGGCCCGCGCGGAGTTCGAGTCGATCGGCGCCACCGCGCGCGACGCGCTGAACGAGATCCGCGGCATGCTCGGGGTGCTGCGCAGCGACGGCCAACTCGCCGAGCACGCGCCGGTGCCGGGAGTCGACCGCATCGGCGAACTGGTCGAGGGCAGCAGGCGGGCGGGCATGGTCGTCACCGTCGACGACGGTGGCCTGCCCGATCCGATGCCGGACTCCGTCTCACTCGCCCTCTACCGGATCCTGCAGGAGTCGCTGTCGAACGCGGCCCGGCACGCGCCGGGTGCTGCGGTCCGCGTCACCCTCGGCCACGACGGTGACCTGGCCGTGCTCGACGTGCTCAACGACCGGGCTGCGTCCGGACCGGCGGCCGCCGGGGGCGCGAATTCGAGTGGTGCAAAGGCACATTCGTCCGGGGGTCACGGCATCGCCGGGATGCGCGAGCGGGCCTCGTCCGTCGGCGGCATCCTCGGCGCCGGCACCGATGCCGGCGGGGGTTTCGCGGTCCGGGCGAGAATCCCGACCGCCCTTGGGATGCAGGTGTCGGGCGGACCCGTCCAGCCGACATAGGCTGGCCGGGTGGCGATCACGGTGTTCATTGCGGACGACCAGGCGATGGTGCGGCAGGGTTTCGGTGCCCTGCTCGCCGCGCAACCCGACCTCACCGTCGTCGGTGACGCACCCGACGGGAAGGTCGCCGTCGACGAGGTGCTGCGGCTGCGGCCCGACGTGGTGCTGATGGACGTGCGAATGCCGGTGATGAACGGGCTCGAGGCCGCGGAACGGATCCTGTCGGCGCGGCTCGACCCGCCGGTCCGGGTGCTGATGCTCACCACCTTCGACATCGACGACTACGTCTACCAGGCGCTGCGGGTGGGGGCGAGTGGCTTCATGCTCAAGGACGCGCCCGCCGAGGAGTTGGTGCGGGCGGTCCGGGTGGTGGCCGCGGGCGAGGCGCTGCTCGCGCCGACCGTCACGCGGCGGCTGATCGCCGACGTCACCAGCCGCCGCGCCGCGCCGCGGCCCGAGCCGGCCAAGCTGGCCGCGCTGACCCCACGCGAGCGCGAGGTGCTCGAGCTGATCGCGCGGGGGCTGTCCAACGGGGAGATCGCCGAGTCGCTGTTCGTGGCCGAGCAGACCGTCAAGACCCACGTCGGCAAGGTGCTCGGCAAGCTGCACCTGCGAGACCGGGCCCAGGCGGTGGTGCTGGCGTACGAGAGCGGACTGGTCACGCCCGGCTGACGGCGCGTCCCGGGATGCCCGAGCGCCGCGTCGCGGGCAGTATGGCGGTGGAGAGACATCCACGCACACCCGGGGAACGGGGACCTCCATGACGACGATCGGCATTCTGACCAGCGGCGGCGACTGCCCGGGACTCAACGCGGTGATCCGCGGGGCCGTCCTCAAGGGCGCCACCGTGCACGGGCAGGAGTTCGTCGGGTTCCTCGACGGCTGGCGCGGGCTGGTCGAGGGGGAGGCGATCCCGCTCGACCGTCCTCGTGTCCGCGGTCTCTCGCACGAGGGCGGCACCATCCTCGGGACCAGCCGGTTCGGACCGTTCCAGGGGCCGGACGGGGGAGCGGAGAACATCGCCCGGACGCTCGACCGGCTCGGTGTCGACGCCGTCATCGCGATCGGCGGCGAGGGCACCGCCGCGGCGTCCCAGCGCCTGCACGAGGGCGGGATCAGGATCGTCGGGGTGCCGAAGACCATCGACAACGACCTCGACCAGACCGACTACACCTTCGGCTTCGACACCGCCGTCGAGATCGCCACCGAGGCGATCGACCGGTTGCGCACCACGGGGAACTCCCACAAGCGCTGCATGGTCCTCGAGGTGATGGGGCGCAATGCCGGGTGGATCGCACTGCACTCGGGGACGGCCGGCGGCGCGCACGCCATCCTGATCCCGGAGCATCCCGAGTCCATCGAGCAGATCTGCGAGTGGGTGACCAGCGTCCGGGACCGCGGCCGGTCCCCGATGGTGGTGGTCGCGGAGGGCTTCACCCTGCCCGGCATGGCGCAGGCGCATTCGACCAAGGGTCTCGACGGGTTCGACCGGCCGCGGCTCGGGGGGATCGCCGAGGTGCTGGCCCCGATGATCCAGGAGCGTACGGGCATCGAGACGCGGGCGACGGTGCTCGGGCACATCCAGCGGGGCGGCGTCCCCACCGCCTTCGACCGGGTCCTCGCGACCCGGCTCGGGATGGCCGTGACCGACCTGGTCGCCGACGGACAGTGGGGCCACATGGTGGCGTTGCACGGGACGGAGATCGTCCGGGTCGGGTTCGACGAGGCGCTCGTCGACCACAAGTCGGTGCCCGAACACCGCTATCAGGAGATGCGCATAATCTTCGGCTGACGCGGCCACCGGTAGCCGACCTCCTGCTGTCGGGACGCGCCGCATAAACTTGTGGCCATGACTGCAGCCGGCCAGGTGGCGACCACGACAGACCTTCTCGACTACGACGAGGTGCTCGCGCGTTTCGAGCCTGTCATGGGCATGGAGGTGCACGTCGAACTGCACACCGCGACCAAGATGTTCTGCGGTTGCCCGACCACGTTCGGTGCCGAGCCCAACACCCAGGTGTGCCCGGTGTGCCTGGGCCTGCCCGGCTCGATGCCGGTGGTCAACGCGTCCGCGGTGGAGTCCGCGATCCGGATCGGGCTGGCGCTGAACTGCTCGATCACCCCGTGGGGCCGGTTCGCCCGGAAGAACTACTTCTACCCGGATCAGCCGAAGAACTACCAGATCTCGCAGTACGACGAGCCGATCGCCACCGACGGCTACCTCGACGTGGTGCTCGACGACGGCACCACCTGGCGCGTCGAGATCGAGCGCGCGCACATGGAGGAGGACACCGGCAAGTCGCTGCACGTGGGCGGCGCCACCGGCCGGATCCACGGCGCCAGCCACTCGCTGCTCGACTACAACCGCGCCGGCGTCCCGCTGGTGGAGATCGTCACCAAGACCATCTCCGGTGCCGGCGAACGCGCGCCCGAGGTGGCCCGCGCCTACGTCACCGCGCTGCGCGACCTGCTCAAGGCGCTCGACGTCTCCGACGTCCGGATGGACCAGGGCTCGATGCGCTGCGACGCCAACATCTCGCTGATGCCGATCGGCGCCAAGGAGCTCGGCACCCGCACCGAGACCAAGAACGTCAACTCGCTCAAGAGCGTCGAGGTGGCCGTCCGCTACGAGATGCGCCGTCAGGGCGCCGTCCTCAGCGCCGGCGGCGAGGTCATCCAGGAGACCCGGCACTTCCAGGAGGCCGACGGCACCACCTCCGCCGGCCGTCGCAAGGAGACCGCCGAGGACTACCGCTACTTCCCGGAGCCGGACCTCGAGCCCGTCGCCCCGAGCGCCGAGTGGGTCGAGGAGCTGCGCGGCACGCTGCCCGAGCTGCCGTGGATCCGCCGCGCCCGCATCCAGGCCGACTGGGGTCTCTCGGACGAGGAGATGCGCGACCTGGTGAACTCCGGCGCGCTCGACCTGGTCATCGCGACCACCGAGGCCGGCGCGCCCGCCGACGCGGCGCGGTCCTGGTGGGTGGCCTACCTCTCGCAGCAGGCGAACACCCGTGGCGTCGAGCTGGCCGAGCTGCCGATCACCCCGGTGCAGCTGGCGCGGGTCATCGCGCTCGTCGCCGACGGCACCCTCGCGAACAAGCAGGCCCGGCAGGCCGTCGACGGTGTGCTCGCCGGCGAGGGCGAGCCGGACGAGGTCGTCGCCAAGCGGGAACTCGCCGTCATGCGCGACGACTCGGCGCTGCAGGCCGCGGTCGACGCCGCGCTCGCCGCCAACCCGGACATCGCCGAGAAGATCCGTTCCGGCAAGGTCGCCGCGGCGGGCAAGATCGTCGGCGACGTCATGAAGGCCACCCGCGGCCAGGCCGACCCGGCTCAGGTCAAGGACATGGTCATCGCGGCCTGCTCCTAGGTCTTGCTCGAAGGGGATCTGACCGAAGGCCCGCGCCGACACGGCGCGGGCCTTCGCGCGTAACGGGCGATCCGCACAGCAGAATCAGCAGATGCCGTCGGTCAGTGCCTCACTTTTCTGGATAGCCCTCTGTGCGGTGGTCGCGCCGCTACTGGCGGGGCTGGTCCCGCGCAAGCTGGTGCCGGAGGTCGTGCTGCTGCTGATCGCGGGCGTCATCGTCGGTCCGCACGTCCTCGACCTCGCCGTCGTGGGCAGCGAGATCGACCTGCTCCGTGAGCTCGGCCTCGGCATGCTGTTCCTGCTCGCCGGCTACGAGATCAACACCAGCGAGCTGACGGGCCGTGCCGGGCGCCGGGCGCTGATCACCTGGCTGTCCTGCCTGGTGCTGGCCTTCGTGGTGGTCGGGTTGCTCGGCCTGAGCGGCGCGATCGACGCGGAGATCGCGGTGGCCATCGCGCTGACCTCCACGGCGCTCGGCACGCTGCTGCCGATCCTCAAGGACAGCGGCATGCTCGGCACCCGCCTGGGCCGCACCGTTCTCAACCACGGTGCCTTCGGCGAGCTCGGCCCGGTGATCGCGATGGCGATCCTGCTGAGCTCACGGGGTGCGGGCGCGTCGCTGGTCGTGCTGGCGGCGTTCGCGGCGGCGGCGGTGGGAGTCGCGTTCATCCCGGCGGGCCTGCGCCGCGAGGGCTCGAAGCTGGCCTCGATCATCCGGCTCGGCTCCGAGACCACGGCGCAGACGACCGTGCGGTTGACGATGCTGCTGCTGGTCACGCTGATCGCGGTCGCGACCATCTTCGACCTCGACATCATCCTCGGCGCCTTCGCGGCGGGCTTCATCCTGCGCCGGGCGAGGCCCGCGGGGGACGAGAAGCTGGAGGCGAAGCTGGACGGGCTGGCCTTCGGGCTGCTCATCCCGATCTTCTTCGTCACCTCGGGCATGGCGATCGGCGTCAAGGCCGTCGCGGCCGCGCCGGGCATCCTGCTCGCGTTCCTGGTGCTGATCCTGCTGGTGCGCGGGCTGCCGGTGTTCTTCGCCGAACGATTCGACCGGGGCCCGGACCTCGAGGATCCGCCGCCGACCGCGCGCGAGCGGGGTCAGGTGGCGCTGTACGCCGCGACCGGGCTGCCGCTGATCGTCGCGGTGACGGAGGTCGCGGTGAACGCCGGTCAGATGACCGCGTCCAACGCCTCGATCCTGGTCGCGGCGGGCGCGATCACCGTGCTGGTGCTGCCGTTGACCGCGTCGCTGCTCGGCTCGAAACCTGAGCCCAAGCCGGTCGAGCGGGTTCCCTAGCTGCCCCGGCCGTCTGCCCGGCGGTCCTCGTCGTCGAGTTGCCGACGGGTTTGTTGCGGCTAGCCGGCGCTGCCCGGTTCGTCGGCGAGCAGGGCCCGGCGGCTCGCCGCGATCGGGCTCTGGGCGGTCAGGCCACCGTCGAGCACGAGCGTCTGTCCACTCATGTACCGGGACTCGTCGGAGGCCAGGTAGACCATGGCCCACCCGATGTCCTCGGGATCGCCGATCAGGTCGAGCGCATTGTGGTGCCGGATGTCGGCGATGACGTCCTCGGGCAGATTGTCGCGCAGTGCAGGGGTCATGATCGCGCCCGGCGCGATCGCATTGCAGCGAATGCCGTCGCGGCCGTACTGGGTGGCGATGTACTGGGTCAACCGGATGACCGCGGCCTTCGATGCGCCGTAGGCGCACTGCAGTGTGTCGCCGGCCAGACCTGCGACGGAGACGGTGTTGATGATCGACCCACCGCCCGCCGAGATCATGTGCGGAAGCGCCAGCCGGGAGGCGACGACCGTGCTGCGCGCGTTGAGCACCATTGTCCGATCCCACTCGTCGAGGTCCAGGCGCAGCAGATCGAGGTCCTCGCGCGGGTTGCTCCCGCCCACGTGGTTGCAGAGCACGTCGACGCCGCCGAACTCCGCGACGGCGCGGTCGATCATGGCCGCGACCGAACTCTCGTCCATCACGTCCACGGCGATGCCGACGGCCTGCCCGTCCTCGCCGCCGAGTTCGGCCGCGGCGGCCGCCGCGGCATCCTCGTGGAGATCGGCGATGAGGACGCGCGCGCCCTCCGCAACCATCAGGGCCGCCGCCGCGCGGCCGATGCCGCTTGCCGCTCCGGTGATCACGATCCTCTTGTCGGTGAGACGCTTCATCACGGTCCTTTCGTCAGGCCCATTTGTCACGGTACTACCGCAGGGCAATGCATCTCGGGTTCCGGCAGCAGCCATGGAAGGGCCCGCTGAACGGGACGCCTCCGCCGGAGATGCATCAGTTTCATTGAGCTGCAGCATTATTGAGCCGCGACTAGTTCGTCCTCACGCGGAGCCGTCGCATCGGACGCGGGACGGCTTGCGCTCCGGACCTGCAGTATTGCGAGCAGTGCCGCGGACGCCGCGATCCAGCCGCCCAGGATCGTCAGGCCGCCGCCCAGCCCCGCGCCGCCGAAGTAGATCACCGACCGCATCGACTGCATCGCGCCGGAGCCGATCCAGAAGCCATGCAGCGCATGCCAGAACCCCGGCAGGAAGGATGCCGGCATCGCGCCGCCCGCGCTGGGGAAGTTCACGAAGATCGCGAACGTCATGATCAGGAAGATGGCGGCCTGCCCGGCGAGCTTGTTCAGGAGGATCGCCACCAGTCCAACGGCGAAGGTGTAGGCGATGCCGATCAGCAGCAACACCGTCAGTCCGGCGGTCGTGGCGCCGTATCCGCCGACGAATGCCGTCGAGACCGCGAAGGCCACGACCGTCAAGAGCACCGACATGACCGCGACGATCCCCAGCTGTCGACGCAGCGGCATCCTGGCCGCCAGCTGCGAGAACACCATGACGCTGAGATAGCCGCCAATGGTGCAGACGACCAGGAAGTAGAACAGGCCCATTCCGGTCGTGTCGCCGGTGCCGAGCGGCGCGACGTCCTCGACCACCAGCGTGCTGCCGCTCGCGTCGGCCAGCGGCTGGGCCACCTGCTCCACCGTCTGGGACACGCTGACTCCGCCGCCGGAGGCGATGTGTGCGGTGACGGTCGGGCCGACCTCGATCACACCGGCGACGTGCTGTCCACCGAGGTCCTCGAGCGCCGCCGAGAGGTCAGTCGTGGCGGAGATCTCGAATGCCCCGGGGAATGCTGGGCGATCTGGTCCGCAACCCTCGAGGTCTGCTGTGTCGGCCCGACGAGGGCGAGCTTCACGTCCTGCGGCGTGGGCGCATGGAAAGCGCTGATGTAGCAGAGCGCGAACATGACCACGAAGAACAGCGGGAAGAGCATCGCCTTGGCGATGGCGACCAGTGGGACGTTCGGCGGCGCTGCCGACGGCCCCGTTTCGTCGAGGTGTTTGCTTGCGTGTTGTCCGGCCATGTCGCCACCCTTCTGCGATCACAGGCGTCATCGCTGTCGAGAGGTGAGTCAACAGTGTTGACAAGCTAGCGTCAACAGCGTTGACAGTGACAGTCAACACTGTTGACTCATTTGCGCCAGTGGCGTTCGCTGAGTCCAGGGAGAGTTCGAGTCGACGAAACGGGAGCGGACAATGGCTACAGACGGGTCCCAGCGACATCGGGACGCGGTGCAGGAGGTGGCCGCCGAGTTGTTCTCCGTGCATGGATTCGCCGCCACCGGCGTCCGTGAGATCGCGGGTCGTGCCGGCGTCGACCCGGCCCTGGTCATCCGCTACTTCGGATCCAAGGAGAAGCTGTTCCTCCGCACCATGACGATGTCGAGCGCATTCTCCGAGGTGATGGACGGCCCGCTGGACGGGCTGGGGGAGTCGTTGGTTCGGCTGATCGTCGGGAACGCCGACGCTCGGCCCACCGCGCTGTCGACCGGGGTGTTCGCCGCACTGTTGCGCGCATCCGACCGGCCCACCGTGCAGGAGCACCTGCGTGATGCCGTGGACGAGATGATCGTTGCACCGCTGGCGCCGCGACTGTCCGGCCCGGATGCCGAGATCCGATCTCGACTGGTGTCGGCTCTTGTCACGGGACTACTTACGGCGCTGTTCGTGGTCGAAGATCCCGGACTCGCGGCCGCCCCGCACGCGCTGATCGTCCGGCGGTACGGGGCAGCGGTGCAGACCCTGCTCGACGGCTAGCCGTCGCCTCCTGCCGGAATGAGAATGGGATCCGACAGGCGGGGACGGCGGCCCGCTCTAGTCGAAGCCGCCGCCGCCGAGGGGGGCGTCGATCCGGACCACCCGGTCGTCGGTCGGGCCGGGCTGACCGTCGGTCTTGTTCTCGGTGGACACCCAGATCTGGTCCTGGCCGCCGAGTCCGGCGCCGCGCAGCTTCCCGTACTTGTCCTGCGCCACCAGCGACGGTGCCGCCGTCACCGCGCCGGTCTGCGAGTCCAGCGTCAGCACGGCGAGTGCGTTGGCGTCGCTCAGCGACACCGCGACCGCGGCGCCGCCGGCGACGCATCCCGCGACGCCCGGCCGGTCCGGCCACGACCACACCGGCACCCCGGACGCGCCGTCCGCGGTGATCCGCTGCAGCCGGTCCTCGAGCGGGGTCCGGTCGGTCACCCAGACGGCGCCGCCGTGCGGGTCCACACAGACGTCGCCCGCGGTGCCGACACCGGAGAGCGCGACGCGGGGGGCGGACGGCCCGGTGACGGGGGCCGGCCCCAGCGTGGTGACCCGCAGCAGCTTGCCGGCCAGGGAACCGGGATCTGTTGCGGCAGAAGGGTTCCCGGCGTCACCGGTCAACACCAGGAGTTCGCTCGGTGAGCTGAAGGCGAGTGCGCCGGTGTTGCCGACCGGGCCGCGCGGAATCCCGGTGAGCACCTCCTTGGGCAGGTCCCCGGGCGCGATCCGGACCACCCGGTTGTCGAACGACGTGCTCACGTACGCGTAGAGCAGGTTGTCCTCCGCATAGGTGGGGGACAGGGCCACGTCGAGCAGGCCGCCGTCGGCGGAACCGTCCACATCGAGCCGGGCGACCTCGGCGGGAGGTTGGCCGGGGGCGACGCGCAGGATCCGGCCGGTGCGCCGCTCGGTGACCAGTGCGGTCTGGCCGTCGGGCAGCATCGTCAGGCTGCCGGTGGTGTCGAGGCAGGTCGCGACGACGGACGGGTCCGCGTCCTCGCACGGGGCCAGCGGCCGCGGGGAGGTGCTCGGGGCGGGGCTCTCGGCGGTCGGCGCCGGCCGGCCGGGCGCGGTGTCGCCGCCGGGTGCGAAGGTCGGCACCGGGGTGAACGGGGTCGACGCGGTGTCGTCGAACTTCGCGCAGCCGACGACGGACAGCCCGATCAGTGCCGTCGCTGCGGTGCGACGCAGTGCCAGTGCCGCAGTCGACGGCCGTCCGCGTGAGACTCCCATGCCTTCGAACGGTACGGAAGTGACGGCCGGTGCGGCGCGCCGACCCTCGCCATGCACCACGGGCTGCCCGCGCGCTCTACCCTGTCACCGTGACACAGAAGCCTCGCGACGTCTCCAGCCCGTTCGACCACCCCACCGAGCGGATCCCGACCACCGACGAGGACCTGGGTCTGCTGCCCACCGAGCAGATTCCGACCTACAACGGTCCCGCCCTCCCGGCTGCCCGCCGGACCCCCGAACCGGTCACGGAGTACGTCGCAACGGCATACACGGAACCGGAGTACGTTGCGGCGGAGTACGAGTCGCCGACCCGCACCACCGAGGTGCTGCCGACCGGCGACGCCTACGACGTCGACGGCTCCTTCGCCCTCGAGGAGCCGTACGTGACGCCGGCGCCGACCGTCGTGGCACCCGCCCCGGCTCGACTCTCCGCGGAATCGGACCCGGCCGCCGCCGCGTCGCATGCCGCGGTTGCCGCGGCGCCGCGGGGCACCCTGGACCTCGGACTGTTGGTGCTGCGGGTCGCGGTCGGCGCGCTCGCGCTCGGGCACGGCCTGCAGAAGCTCTTCGGCTGGTGGGGCGGACCCGGCCTCGACGGCTTCGAGACCACGCTGGTCGAGGCGGGGTTCGACCAGGCCCGGCTGCTCTCGATCCTCGGCGCGGTCGCCGAGGTCGCCGGCGGTGTGTTCCTGATCGTCGGGTTGATGACGCCCCTGGCCGCCGCCGCGGTGCTCGTGGTGATGATCAACGCCTGGTGTGTGCGGCAGGTCGCCGAACCGGGCCTGCAGTTCTTCGCCCCGGCGGGTGTCGAGTACGAGACCCTGCTGGTGGCCGCCCTGATCGCGGTGATCCTCTGCGGACCCGGCCGGATCGCCGTGGACGGCGCCCATCGGTGGGCCACCCGCCCGCGCACCGGATCGGCGCTGGCGCTGATCCTCGGCGTCGCGGCCGGGGTGTGCCTGTGGATCTTCCTGGACGGCGCCAACCCCCTGATCTGAGTGACCAGGGGGCTGGCTGAGAGGTGAGTGAGGTCAGACGGGCAGGCTGGCCCGCTCGGGTTGCGGCGCGGGCTCCACCGGGGCGTTGAGGCGCCGGCCGAGGACCGACTTGCGGTACCCGTAGGAGAAGTAGACGGCGACGCCGAGCGCCATCCAGACGACGAACCGGATCCAGGTCTCCACCGACAGGTTGAGCATCAGCCACAGGCAGGCCAGCACCGCGACGATCGGGACGACGGGCATCAGCGGGACCCGGAAGCCACGCGGCAGGTCCGGCCGGGTGCGGCGCAGCACCATCACCCCGATGCAGACCAGGACGAAGGCGAACAGGGTGCCGATGTTCACCATCTCCTCGAGGGTGCCCATCGGGAAGAAACCGGCCAGCAGGGCGACGACGCCGCCGACGATGAGGGTGATCCGCACCGGGGTGCCCTTCTTGCCGGTCTTCGCCAGGCCGCGGGGCATCAGCCCGTCCCGTGACATCGCGAACAGCACCCGGGTCTGGCCGAGCATCATGACCATCACGACCGTGGTCAGGCCGGCAAGCCCGCCGAAGTTGATGACCCACTGCGCCCAGGTGATGCCGTGCGCCTCGAAGGCCGTGGCGAGCGTCGCACTGCTGTCGCCGACCAGTGGGCTGCCGCTGCGCAGGTCGGTGTACTTGACCATCCCGGTCAGCACCAGGGTGACGCCGACGTAGAGCACGGTGACGATGGCGAGGGAGCCGAGAATGCCCCGCGGCAGCGCCTTCTGGGGGTTCTTGGTCTCCTCCGCGGTGGTGGCCACGACGTCGAATCCGATGAACGCGAAGAACACCAGGCTGGCGGCGGCGAGCAGGCCGTACCAGCCGTAGGTGCTGCCGCCGGCGCCGGTGAAGAACGAGAACAGCGACTGGTGCACGCCGCTGGCGGTGCTGGCGGCGCCCTCGGCGGGCGGGACGTACGGCGAGTAGTTCTCCTTCTTGACGTAGAACGCGCCGACCACGATGACGAGCAGGACCACGATGATCTTGATGGCGGTGATGACGGCCGAGACCCGCGAGGAGACCTTGGTGCCGATGGCGAGGACGAGGGTGATCGCACCGATGATCACCAGGGCGCCCCAGTCGAAGGCGATCGGTCCGAGATGCGCGGTCGTGGACCCGGCCGCGCCGATCACGTTGCCGAGGTACAGCGACCAGCCCTTCGCGACCACCGCCGAGGCGAGCGCGAACTCGAGGATCAGGTCCCACCCGATGATCCAGGCCACGAACTCGCCGAAGGTGGCGTACGAGAAGGTGTAGGCGCTGCCGGCCACCGGCACGGCGGACGCGAACTCGGCGTAACACAGGGCCGCCAGCCCGCACGCCGCGGCGGCAAGGACGAAGGCCAGCGAGATCGACGGCCCGGCCACGTTGCCCGCGGTCCGCGCGGTCAGCGTGAAGATGCCCGCGCCGACGACCACGGCGACGCCGAACACCGTCAGGTCCCAGGCCGTGAGGTCGCGCCGCAGGCGGGTGCCGGGTTCGTCCGTGTCCGCTATCGACTGTTCGACTGATTTCGTTCGCCAGATGCCTGCTCCGGGCATGGGTGGACTCCTTGCTGTGCAGCCTGCGGCCTCGTGGGCCGGGAAATGGGCGGTGTCACCGAAGGCGATCGTAGGTGGACTGTGATCCAGGTCTCAGTGGCGAGACGAAGGGAATCATCCGAGGGCCCGCGGCGGCAATACCCGGCGGACAAGTTGAGCAGGATGCTCACCTCGGTGCGCCATCCGTCGACGCAGCTGCGCTCCGTGCGCAGGCGGATCGGCGGCCGCGCGGCGTGCGGCCCAGCGGGGTTGACAATTGTGTGACGCCGCTTACAGTTCTTCTCCGGCGGGGTCCCGCCGGAACGTGCCACAAGTGCCGTAAATCATTGCCCCACAGCGAGTCAGCCCCACGAGGGTGGACTCGTCGCGGGCGGAGTATCACAGGAGAGCGTCATGAGCGTCGTGAATTCGCTGGCCGATCAGGACTTCGAGCAGCTGTCGATCCGCCGGACGGAGGGCGGATTCGCGAGCATCGTCGCGGTGCACGACACCACGCTGGGCCCGGCGCTGGGCGGGGTCCGGATCCGCAAGTACGCCAGCGACGAACTGGCGGCCACCGACGCCATGCGGCTGGCGCGCGCGATGACCTTCAAGGCCGCCCTGGCGGGCCTCCCGCTCGGCGGCGGCAAGAGTGTCGTCAACGCCGACCCGTTCAGTGACAAGACCCGGGACCTGCTCGAAGCGCACGGCCGGCACATCGGAATGTTCGGCGGGCGGTACATCCCCGGGGCCGACATGGGCACCGGCAGCGCTGACCTCGAGGTGATCGGCCGGTACGTGCCGCGGGTCTCGAGTGCCGGGCGTGACCCCTCGCCGTACACCGCCCGCGGCGTGGTGGCCTCGATCGCGGCGGTGGCGTCGCACCTGGGCCGCGACGTCGAGGGGCTGCGGGTGGCGGTGCAGGGCGCAGGCAACGTGGGCCTGGGCATCGTCGAGCAGCTGACCGCGCGCGGGGCCACCGTCCTGGTCGCCGACCCGGATCCGGTGCGGGTCGAGAAGGCAGTGGAAAGCTTTGGCGCGCAGCCGAGTCCGCTGTCCGACATCCTGCACGCCGAGGTGGACGTGGTCTGCCCGGCGGGACCGGGGCAGGTGGTCGACCATGCCGTGGCGAAACGGCTCTCCGCGGTCGCGGTGGTGGGTGCGGCGAACAACATGTTGGCGGAGCCGACGGTCAGCGCTGCGCTCGCTGCCCGTGGCGTCGTGTACGTGCCGGACTTCGTCTCCAACTCCGGCGGGCTGATCTCGTGCGAGGCGGAGGTGAACGGCGTGAGCGACTTCGTCGACCGGGTCGACCGGATCGGCGAGGTGGTGCTCGAGATCCTCGACTACGCCCGCGTCGTCGGGGTGGACAGCGACACGGCCGCGGTGTCGCTCGCCCGCCGGCGGATCGCCGAGTTCGCCGCGGCCTGAGCGGCCGGCCGCGCCCCGGTGGGTGGGACCCGCCGGGGCGCGAGCGGGTCGGCAGCAGCACTTTTCGGCGTCCGTGCGGTGGGTAGGATGGGCCAATGGCCGACGAGACGCCCCCCTTGCCCACGCTGGGGGAGATGATTCGCAGACAGCGCGAACTGGCGGCCCTCCCGATGCGGCAGCTCGCCGAGATGGTGGGCATCTCGAACCCCTACCTGTCCCAGATCGAACGCAACCTGCGTGAGCCGAGCGAGCAGGTGCTCGAGTCGATCGCGGACCACCTGAAGATGTCCGCCGACCTGCTCTCGGCCCGGGCGCACCGCGGCGACACCGACGGCAAGCCCGAGGTGGTCGTGGCGATCCGCAGGGACAAGGACCTCACGAAGGCGCAGCGCGCCGCGCTGGAGGAGATGTACACGACCTTCCGCGAGATGACGGTCGCCAACCGGCGCCGTGGCCGTGGCCAGGCCGGTACCGACTAGCCCCGCCGGGCCGATACGACGGCAACGTCCCGCAGCAGCGGAAGCCACTGCCGGCGAAGCACTTCCGTCTCGCACACCATGCCCAGGTGGCCGGTGTCCGCGGTGATCCTGGTGACGGACTCCCGGGGCGTCGAGACGAGGTCGGCCAGCGCCCACAGTTGTGTGGGCGGCGTGACGGTGTCGCGGGTGCCGGCGAGGAGGAAGAGCGGGCACTCGACGGCGGCCAGGTCGATACGCTCGCCGCCGACCGTCATCTCGCCGCGGGCGAGTTCGTTGCGCAGGAACAGGTGCTCGAGCGTCCAACGGTAGAGCGCCGTCGGAACGTCCTGCGGATGGTTGATCCAGTTCCGGAACGCGGTTTCCGCCTCGACCGCCGCCGGATCGTCGATGGCACCCCACAGCGCCATCATCCGACCCCATTCGGTCGGCCACTCCGCCAGGTTCAGAGCCGCTGCCTGGGTGCGTCCGGACTGCAGCAGGTCCCAGGGCAGCCCACCGACCACGCCGGCACCGACCCTGCTCCGTCCCGCCCGCATCCAGGCAGTGCGTTGCGCGTCGACTCCGCGTTCGCAGTCGATCGGTGCGGATGCCACGGTCAGGGTGGCCACGGATTCGGGGCGCCGGGCGGCGTGCGTCGCGGCCAGCCAGCCGCCCTGGGAGAAGCCGACCAGGTTGACCCGGCCGCCGAGTGCGGTGACGGCCTCGTCGAGCACCCGGAGGTGTTCCTCGATGCCCCAGTCGTCCTCGGCCGCAGTCGGATCGAGCCATTCGATGCAGTGCAGGTCGTCCAGGCCGGCCTCGAGGCAGGTGCCGAGCAGGCTCTGCCGGGGGGACAGGTCGACGACGCACGAGGTCTGCCCGGATCGGGGCGGCACCACCAGGGTCGGAAGGATCGATCCCGGTCCGGCCGCGGCCGCGGTGGAGAAGTTCCGCAGGCAGGCCTGCGTCCAGAGCTTTTCGGTGACGCTGTCGTGGTGGAAACGCGGCGGCGACCGGTGGAGTACTACCTGCCAGAACACCGCGGCGTCGGCAAGCGGTCCCCACGGAGCCCGATCGCGGCGCAGCGCGCCGCGTGCGTACCCCGTCCAGCTGGTGACGGCGGCCTCGGCGACTTCTCTGATCACGCGCATGCGTTGCTTTCTGTAGTTGTGGACAAAGACGGCGCGGTCCCCGGCAGGAGTGAGTGTGCCTGCCGGGGACCGCGCCTGGTGCGCCGCTCTGTCCTACTTGAGCATCTCGCGGGCCGCGGAGGTGGCGGTGGCGCTGAGGCCGGAGACCAGGTCGGCCTGCGCGTTGACGACGGCCCCGACCCAGTCCAGGCCCGACGCGCCGGCGAGCTTCTTCTGGAACTCCGTGACGGTGCCCAGCGACTTCTCGTAGCTGTCCAGGGTCAGCAGGCTGGCCTGCTTGGCCGCGGCGTAGACCTTCTCGTTGAAGTTCTGTGCGCGCTCGGCGCTCTCGTCGACCGCCTTGGTGACCCGCTCGGTGGTCGCGTCGACGACCTTGGTGACCCGCTCGGTGGTCGCGTCGACGACCTTGGCGGCGCGAGCGGCGCTGGCGTCGACGACCTTGGTGGCGCTCTCGACACTGGCGTCGATGGTGCTCTGAGCGGACTTCGTGACGGTCATGGCTACTCCTCGTGGTGATCGGATGTGCGGTGGAATCGCGTGTGCGGCAACAGTCCTTGCCCGCCTACGGCACGTTAGCAGGTTAGCATGATCACTGCTAACTCTCCAGGGTTGCGGTCAGCTGAACACGTACGTGCCCGGTGCGGCGCCGAGCACCTTGTGCCCGGGTCCGCCCATCGGCGGCGGAGCCTGCAGCGCGCCGGCGCGCTGGTTGGACCAGGTCGTCCAGTCCGCCCACCACGACCCCGGGCTCCGCTTCGCCTTCTCTCGCCAGGTCTGCGCGTCGGCCGGCAGGGCGGGCGCCTGCTTGGCGTCGGGGGACCCCAGTGCCTCGACCCAGCTCTTCTTCCCGGGCGGGTTCACGATGCCGGCGATGTGGCCGCCGTTCGAGAGCACGTAGCGCACGTTGCCGCCGAACAGCCCCGCGCTGGCGTACGACGACGCCCACGGCACGATGTGGTCGTTCTCCGCGCCGATGACGTACACGTCGTTGGTGAAGTCGGACAGCGAGATCTTCTCGTCGCCGATCGTGAACTCGCCCCTGGCCAGTTCGTTGTCCCGGTAGAGCGAACGCAGGTAGCGGCTGTGCATGGCGGCCGGCATCCGGGTGGAGTCCTCGTTCCACACGAGAAGGTCGAAGGCGGCAGGCTTTTCGCCGAGCATCCACCGGCTGACCCAGTAGCCGAAGATCAGGTCGTTCGCGCGGAGCAGATCGAAGGTCAGGCTCATGTCCTCGCCCGCGAGGTAGCCGTTCTTCCCCATGATGATGTCGATCTTGTACAGCGTCTCCGGGTCGGAGATCAACCCGAGTTCACCCGGCTCGCTGTAGTCGAGGAGCGTGTTGATCAGGGTCAGGGTGCCCATCCGCTGGTCGCCCTTGCCGGCAAAGTGCCCGGCCGCGATCGCGGACATGGCCCCGCCGAGGCACAGGCCCGCGATGTCGACCCGCGGAGCCCCGGTGATCTCCAGGACCGCGTCCATCGCCGCGTCGATGCCCTGGTCGAGGTAGTCCTCGAACGTCACCGCGCCCATCGACTCGTCCGGGTTCCGGTACGACATCACGAACACGGTGCGGTGGTGCTGGACGGCCCACTCGAGGTAGCTGCGGTCCGGACCGATGTCCATGATGTAGTACTTGTTGATCCAGGGCGGGCAGGCCAGCAGCGGGATCTCGTGCACCTGTGTGGTCTGCGGCGCGTACTGGATCAGCTCGATCATCTCGTTGCGGAAGACGACCTTGCCCTCGGTCGCGGCCATGTTCTCGCCGACAGTGAAGGCGTCATGGTCCACCCGCAACGGCCGGCCGCCGCGCTTGACGAGGTCCTCCAGCGCGTAGCCCGCGCCGCGGACCAAGGACTTGCCGCCGGTCTGGATCGCCCGGGTGAGCACCGTCGGGTTCGTCAACGGCGAGTTGGTCGGGGCCGCCGCGTCGAGTGCGAGGTGCGCGAACTGGCGTGCCTTGGCCGCGGTGAACTCGTCCTCGGTGCCGGCGTCGACCAGGTCGTCGACGAAGGTCCGAGTGGTCAGGTAGGACTGCAGCAGGGCGAAGTACGCGGGGTTCTCCCGCCACGCGGGATCGCGGAAGCGGTTGTCGCACTCGCTCACCGACTGCGGCGCCGAGGCCTCGGTGCCGAGGGCGACCCGCAGGGTCGCCGGCGGAATCTGGGCCAGGGTCCGTGCCAGCCGGCCGGTCGCCGCCGTCACCTCCGCCGGGTTCTTGATCGCGTTCTTCGACACCGACCCGGTTGCCGAGAACCAGCCGACGGGGTCCACCTTGGCGCCGATCCGGCGCTGCAGATTCTCAAGCATTGCCGCCACCGTTCGTCTCATTCGTGCCATTTGTCGTCGAGTCGGGGCTGTCGCCGAAGTAGCGCAGGATCATTTCGCACACGCAGACCGGCCGGTCGATGCCCGCCACGTCGAAGGTCAGCTTGACCGTCAACTGGTGTCCACCCGGGACCGGATCGACCGACAGCACGGTGGCGGTGGCGCCGACCTCGGAGTCGACCGGGACGGGGGCGGGAAAGCGCACCTTGTTGAGTCCGTAGTTGATCACCTGCACGGAGTCGGTGACCTCGAGGATGCCCCAGAACAACTCCACGGCGAGCGACAAGGTCAGGTAGCCGTGCGCGATGGTGGTGCCGAACGGGCCCTGTGCGGCTCGAACGGGATCCACATGGATCCACTGGTGGTCGTTGGTCGCGTCGGCGAAGGTGTCGATGCGTTGCTGCGATATCAGTACCCGGGAAGATCCCGCGAGCACCTGCCCCTCGAGATCGGCAAGGTCGCACATCGTCACCCTGTGCACTGCACAGCCAACGGTATTACTGGTGCTCATTTCATCCCCTGTGTCGATTCCCAATTGCATCCAGACGCACCCCGTGGATCCATTTTCGGGGAAAACAATTCAGTGCATCTGGATAACGAAATACCAGGGCCTCGGAATTGTGGCCGAGGCAGACGGTAAGCGATGTGCACGGAGGACGCCAGACATGTGTCTCGGCTGGAGGAGCCGGGTCGATGCCCAGTCGGGGGCGCGTTTCGTGGTCCCGTTGTCGCATTTCTCCGGATTGTCTGCCGTAAGAAACTGCGAAGCTACCTATGGGTAGAAATCGCGGTTCATTCGATACTTCGCGGTAAATTACCGAAAAGTAGTATTGCGCCGAATTATGTGTGAACTTACGTATCTCAAAACTAGAATTCTGGGTGCAAGTATGCGGTCAGCACGCCTTATTTGATTACGTCACACGGTGTCCGCGGGCGCCCGGCGCGGCCGGACGTGACCGGCGGCGGGCGGGGTTCGGGTGTGGCTCCCGTGCGGGTTTCCGTCGCCCGGCGGCGGGTCGAGGTCGGCCGTGGGCGTCGCCCGAGGCCGAGCGCGGGGCATCGGTGCGAGCTCTGGGATGTCGGCGGCCGGCGGATGAATTCATGTGACGGAACTAACAGTCAGGTGCCGACAGTGACGGAGGTCGGACACTGCGGCAAGCACCCTCGCGACGCCCCGGGCGCACGACTCGGCCCCGCCACCCACCGCGTCCGAACGGGACGGGAGGGTGACGGGGCCGAGGGATTTCCGGGGCTGCCGGTTGCTCAGGGGACGTAGCGGACGGCGCCCTTGTCTGCCGACGTGGCGAGCGCGGCGTAGGCCCGCAACGCGGTCGTGACGGTGCGCTGACGGTCCACGGGCTGCCAGGGGCGCTCGGAGGTCTCCATCTTCGCGCGACGCTCGGCGAGCACCGCGTCGTCGACGAGGATCTCGAGGGTGCGGGTGGCGACGTCGATGCGAACCTGGTCGCCGGTCTCCACCAGGCCGATCACGCCTCCGGCGGCGGCCTCCGGCGAGATGTGCCCGATGGACAGTCCCGAGGTGCCGCCGGAGAAGCGGCCGTCGGTGATCAGGGCGCACTCCTTGCCCAGGCCCGCGCCCTTGAGGAAGGCGGTGGGGTGCAGCATCTCCTGCATGCCCGGCCCACCCTTCGGTCCCTCGTAGCGGACCACCAGGACATCGCCCGGCTTGATCTTCTTCTGCAGGATCACCGAGACGGCCTCTTCCTGCGACTCGACGACGAGCGCCGGCCCCTGGAAGGAGAACAGTTCCTCGTCGATGCCCGCGGTCTTGAGGATCGCGCCGTCGACGGCGATGTTGCCGCGCAGCACGACCAGGCCGCCCTCGACGGTGTAGGCGTGCTCGACGTCGCGGATGCAGCCGCCCGCGGGGTCGGTGTCCAGCGCGGACCAGCGGTTGGCCGTCGAGAACGGCTCCGTGGTGCGCACCCCGCCCGGCGCCGCGTGGAAGAGTTCGAGCGCTTCCTCGGAAGCCTTGCCGGAGCGGATGTCCCAGGTGTCGAGCCACTCGTCGAAGCTCTTGGTGTGCACCGTCGAGACGTCCGTCTCGAGCATTCCGCCGCGCCGCAACTCGCCGAGCAGGGCCGGGATTCCGCCGGCCCGGTGCACGTCCTCCATGTGGTAGTCGGAGTTGGGGGAGACCTTCGACAGGCAGGGGACCCTGCGGCTGATCGCGTCGATGGTGTCGAGGTCGAAGTCGACCTCGCCCTCCTGGGCGGCGGCGAGGGTGTGCAGCACGGTGTTCGTCGACCCGCCCATGGCGACGTCGAGTGCCATCGCGTTGCGGAACGCGGCCGGCGTCGCGATGTTGCGGGGCAACACCGAGTCGTCCTCGTCGCGGTAGTACCGGAGCGCGGCCTCGACGACGACGGTGCCGGCGCGGGAGAACAGTGCGCGCCGAGCCTCGTGGGTGGCCAGCGTGGAGCCGTTGCCGGGCAGTGCCAGGCCGAGTGCCTCGGTGAGGCAGTTCATCGAGTTCGCCGTGAACATGCCGGAGCAGGAGCCGCAGGTGGGGCACGCGCTGCGCTCGACCTCGTCGAGGCCTTCTTCGGAGACGGCGTCGTTGGCGGATGCGGAGATGGCCGTGATCAGATCGGTGGGAGCCTGTGCGACGCCGCCGACGACCACTGCCTTGCCGGCTTCCATCGGTCCGCCGGAGACGAAGACCGTCGGGATGTTCAGGCGCATCGCGGCGTTGAGCATGCCGGGGGTGATCTTGTCGCAGTTCGAGATGCAGACGAGGGCGTCGGCGGTGTGCGCGTTCGCCATGTACTCGACCGAGTCGGCGATGATCTCGCGGCTGGGCAGCGAGTAGAGCATGCCGCCGTGACCCATGGCGATACCGTCGTCGACAGCGATGGTGTGGAACTCGCGCGGGACGCCGCCCGCCTCGCGGATCGCCTCGGCAACAATGTCGCCCACGTTCTTGAGGTGCACGTGGCCGGGCACGAACTGCGTGTAGGAGTTCGCGACGGCGACGATCGGCTTGCCGAAGTCGGAGTCCGTCATTCCGGTGGCGCGCCACAGGGATCGGGCTCCGGCGGCATTGCGGCCGATGGTGGTGGTGCGTGACCTCAACGGGGGCATGGGGTGTCCTTCACTATCTGGGGATCCGCTGGTGTGGGGATCGGTCGACGTGACGCGAGCGTAGGCACCCGGCCTGCGGGGGCTGCCGCAGAACGGACCGCGATGACATCAACGGACCGACCGTGTAGACGTCGAGTGCTGTCGGCGCAACGGTACTCGCGTCTCAGTGGGCGTCGGTGTCCGGCTCGGTGCCGGTGGGGCCCTCGGGCTCGGTGTCGGTCTCGGCTTCTGCCTGCGCGGCTTCGCGGGCGGCGCGGTCGGCCGCGGCGTAGGGATCGGTGACCCGGCCGCCGCTGGCAGCGGCCAGTTGGGGGAGTCGGCCGAAGGTGACCACGGGGAGCGTGACCTCGTTGCCGTCGGTCAGCTCCGCCCGGGCCCAGCCGTGCTTGGGGAAGCGGAAACCCTTGAGCTCGCTCCATTCGATGTTCCGGCTGGAGAACATCCGGTGCACTCGCAGGCCGTCGGGGGAGACGACGGTGCGCACCCGCAGGGTCCACACCAGGACGGCGACCGGGACGAGCCACAGGACGGACACCCAGGGCGGGCTCGCGAAGATGACGAAGGTGAGGCCGAACGCCAGCAGGAGGACGGGCAGGATCGAGAGCTTGGAGATGTGTATGGACTGCTCGACCGGTTCGGCGGTGTGGGAGGATGGGCGTGGTGGCACGGGCTGCGATGGGGATGACACAGCACCATCCTCGCATCGCCGCCAGCGCTCTCACATTCTGGGACAGAGAACTCACCAGGTTGACTGTTCATCCTTGATGCGCCTACCTTCGAGCGCGTGAAGCAGAATGAGTTGCTCGTAATCGGCTGGCGCGTCGTCGCCTGAGTCGATACCCGTCAACTCGCAAGCACGACGCGCCACCCTCGTACAGCATGAATTGCTGACGGGGGTTTTTTCTTGCCCGGAGCTAGCTTCAAAACTTCAAGACCAGAGGATTACGTAGTGAGCGCACCAATCGCACGGCCGCAGCCCACGCCGCGCAAGGCGGGGGCGACGGCTCAGCCCGCCCCGACAACCGCAGCAACCCAGCCCGGCGCCCGCCGCCAGGTCGCCCCGGAGCGCGTGTCCGGCGCGCAGTCCGTGGTTCGGGCCCTCGAGGAGCTCGAGGTCGACACCGTCTTCGGGATCCCCGGTGGCGCAGTGCTGCCCGTCTACGACCCGCTCTTCGACTCGAAGAAGGTCCGTCACGTCCTGGTCCGTCACGAGCAGGGCGCCGGCCACGCCGCGACCGGCTACGCACAGGCGACCGGGAAGGTCGGCGTCTGCATGGCCACCTCCGGCCCCGGCGCGACCAACCTGGTGACGCCGCTGGCCGACGCGCAGATGGACTCCGTCCCGGTCGTCGCGATCACCGGTCAGGTCGCGCGCAGCCTCATCGGCACCGACGGCTTCCAGGAAGCCGACATCTCCGGCATCACGATGCCGATCACCAAGCACAACTTCCTCATCACCGACGCGATCGACATCCCGCGCATCATCGCGGAGGCCTTCTACCTGGCGTCCAGCGGTCGACCGGGTGCGGTCCTCGTCGACATCCCGAAGGACATCCTGCAGGCGCAGACCACCTTCTCGTGGCCGCCGGAGATGCGGCTGCCCGGCTACCGTCCGGTCAGCAAGCCGCACGGCAAGCAGGTCCGCGAGGCGGCCCGGCTGATCGCCGACGCCAAGTCGCCCGTGCTCTACGTCGGCGGCGGCGTCATCAAGGCCAACGCGTCCGCGGAACTGATCGAGCTGGCGGAGCTGACCGGGATTCCCGTCGTCACCACCCTGATGGCCCGCGGCGCCTTCCCGGACAGCCACCAGCTGCACTGCGGCATGCCCGGCATGCACGGCAAGGTCTCGGCCGTCGCGGCGCTGCAGAAGAGCGACCTGCTGATCACCCTCGGTGCCCGTTTCGACGACCGGGTCACCGGCCAGCTCACCTCCTTCGCGCCCGACGCCAAGGTGATCCATGCGGACATCGACCCGGCCGAGATCGGCAAGAACCGGTACGCGGACGTGCCGATCGTCGGTGACTGCAAGGAGGTCATCGTCGAGCTGATCGAGGCGATCCGGGCCGACATGGCCACCGGCACCACCACCGACCTGACCGAGTGGTGGGCGTACCTCGACGGCCTGCGCAAGACCTACCCGCTGGCGTACACACGCCCCTCGGACGGCGCGCTCTCGCCCGAGTTCGTGATCGAGGCGGTCGGCCGGCTCGCCGGTCCCGACGCGATCTACTGCGCCGGCGTCGGCCAGCACCAGATGTGGGCCGCGCAGTTCGTCAACTACGAGAAGCCGCGCACCTGGCTGAACTCCGGCGGTCTCGGCACCATGGGCTACGCCGTGCCTGCCGCGATGGGCGCCAAGATGGGCCGGCCCGAGGCCGAGGTGTGGGCCATCGACGGCGACGGCTGCTTCCAGATGACCAACCAGGAACTGGCGACCTGTGCCCTCGAGGGCGTGCCGATCAAGGTCGCGCTGGTCAACAACGGCAACCTCGGCATGGTCCGGCAGTGGCAGACCCTCTTCTACGAGGAGCGCTACTCCAACACCAACCTCGGTACCCACGGCGCGGTCCGGATCCCTGACTTCGTGAAGCTGGCGGAGGCGTTGGGCTGCCACGGAATCCGGGTCGAGCGCGAGGAGGACGTGGAGGCCGCGATCCGCGAGGCGCAGTCGATCAACGACAAGCCCGTGGTGATCGACTTCATCGTGAGCGACGACGCCCAGGTGTGGCCGATGGTCGCCGCGGGCACCAGCAACGACGAGATCATGGCGGCCCGGGGAATCCGGCCGCTCTTCGACGACGACGAACTGGCCGCCGAGCCTGCCGTCATCCACGAGGCCATGGAACGCGAGCAGCGGGTCGTCGATTCGGCCGCCGCCACGGACAGCGAGGACAACAAGTGAGCACGAGTCACACCCTGAGCGTTCTCGTCGAGGACAAGCCGGGAGTGCTGGCCCGCGTGGCCGCGCTGTTCTCCCGTCGGGGCTTCAACATCGAGTCCCTCGCGGTCGGGGCGACCGAGCTCCCCGAGGTCTCCCGTATGACCATCGTCGTCACCGTCGACGAGTTCCCGCTCGAGCAGGTCACCAAGCAGCTCAACAAGCTGGTGAACGTGCTCAAGATCGTCGAGCAGGAAGGCGACGCCTCGGTCGCGCGCGAGCTGGTCCTGATCAAGGTCCGGGCCGACGCGAGCGTCCGCACACAGGTCCTCGAGACCGTGAACCTGTTCCGCGCCAAGGTGATCGACGTCTCCACCGAGTCGTTGACCATCGAGGCGACCGGTACCCGCTCGAAGCTCGACGCGCTGCTGCGGATGCTGGACCCGTACGGCATCCGTGAGATCGTGCAGTCCGGCGTCGTTGCGGTCGGACGTGGGCCCAAGTCGATCACGGCGGCTCGCTAGTACCTTAAGTGCACGAACCAGGCTTCATTTCAGAACTTTTTCAAAGATCCCCAGAGGAGAGGTAATACCAGTGGCAGTCGAGATGTTCTACGACGATGACGCCGACCTGTCGATCATCCAGGGCCGCAAGGTCGCTGTGATCGGTTACGGCAGCCAGGGCCACGCGCACTCGCTGAGCCTGCGCGACTCGGGTGTCGATGTGCGCATCGGCCTCAAGGAGGGCTCGAAGTCTCGCGCCAAGGCCGAGGAGCAGGGCCTGACCGTCGGCACGCCGGCGGAGGTGTCCGAGTGGGCCGACGTGATCATGGTGCTCGCGCCCGACACCGCCCAGGCGTCGATCTTCACCAACGACATCGAGCCGAACCTGAAGGACGGCGACGCGCTGTTCTTCGGCCACGGCCTCAACATCCACTTCGACCTGATCAAGGCTCCGGAGTTCGTCACGGTCGGCATGGTCGCCCCCAAGGGCCCCGGCCACCTGGTGCGTCGTCAGTTCGTCGACGGCAAGGGCGTCCCGGCGCTCATCGCCGTCGACCAGGACCCGAAGGGTGAGGGCCAGGCCCTCGCGCTGTCCTACGCCAAGGCGATTGGTGGCACCCGCGCGGGCGTCATCAAGACCACCTTCAAGGAAGAGACCGAGACGGACCTCTTCGGCGAGCAGGCCGTGCTCTGCGGCGGCACCGAGGAGCTCGTCAAGACGGGCTTCGAGGTCATGGTCGAGGCCGGCTACGCGCCCGAGATGGCGTACTTCGAGGTGCTGCACGAGCTCAAGCTCATCGTCGACCTCATGTACGAGGGCGGCATCGCCCGCATGAACTACTCGGTGTCCGACACCGCGGAGTTCGGCGGCTACCTCTCCGGCCCGCGCGTCATCGACGCCGGCACCAAGGAGCGCATGAAGGCGATCCTGGCGGACATCCAGTCCGGCGAGTTCACCCGTCGCCTGGTCGCCAACGTCGAGAACGGCAACACCGAGCTCGAGGGCCTGCGCAAGGCCAACGCCGAGCACCCCATCGAGGTCACCGGCAAGAAGCTGCGCGACCTGATGAGCTGGGTCGATCGCCCGATCACCGAAACTGCCTAGTCAGTAGGCAGGACCTGCGCTCCGGCCGTCGCGCCGCAGCACGCACCTGAACCCGGTGCCGCTTCCGGACAGTCTCGACTGTCGACGAAGCGGCACCGGGTTCTTGGCGTTCCGGGTGCCCACTATGTGGTATCCGGCCCCCACGAGGTGGATTGGCCGGGGCCGGAGACTAAGCTGTCCGGGTCACGGCTGACGTGGGCGCCCGGTGCGGCGGCTGGCCGTGGTCGATCCGCCCGACATCTACCGCAGGGAGTTCACTCGTGAGCCAGAATGGCCGGCCCGTAGTCCTCATCGCCGACAAGCTTGCACAATCGACCGTCGATGCGCTCGGAGACGGTGTCGAGGTTCGCTGGGTCGACGGCCCGGACCGCCCGGCGCTCCTCGCCGCCGTCCCGGAGGCCGACGCCCTGCTGGTCCGCTCCGCGACCACCGTCGACGCCGAGGTCCTCGCCGTGGCGCCGAAGCTCAAGATCGTCGGCCGCGCCGGCGTCGGACTCGACAACGTCGACATCCCGGCCGCGACCGAGCGCGGTGTGATGGTCGTCAACGCGCCGACCTCCAACATCCACTCCGCCGCCGAGCATGCCGTCTCGCTGCTGCTCTCGACCGCGCGCCAGATCCCGGCCGCCGACCGCACGCTGCGTGAGAAGACCTGGAAGCGCTCGAGCTTCAACGGCACCGAGATCCTCGGCAAGACCGTCGGCGTCGTCGGCCTGGGCCGCATCGGTCAGCTGTTCGCGCAGCGCCTCGCCGCGTTCGAGACCGAGATCATCGCGTACGACCCCTACCTGCCGGCCGCTCGCGCCGCGCAGCTGGGCATCGAGCTCGTCGACATCGACCAGCTGGTCGAGCGCGCCGACTTCATCTCGGTGCACCTGCCCAAGACCAAGGAGACCGCCGGCCTCCTCAACGCCGAGCGTCTGGCCAAGGCCAAGGACGGCGTCATCATCGTCAACGCCGCCCGCGGCGGCCTGATCGACGAGGACGCGCTGTACGACGCGCTCGTGGGCGGCAAGGTCCGCGCCGCCGGCCTCGACGTGTTCAACACCGAGCCGTGCACCGACTCCAAGCTGTTCGACCTCGACAACGTCGTCGTCACCCCGCACCTCGGTGCCTCCACCTCGGAGGCCCAGGACCGCGCGGGCACGGACGTCGCCAAGAGCGTCCTGCTGGCCCTGGCCGGGGAGTTCGTGCCGGACGCCGTCAACGTCTCCGGTGGCCCGGTCGGCGAAGAGGTCGCGCCGTGGCTCGAGCTGGTCCGCAAGCTGGGTCTGCTCGCCGGCACCCTCTCGCCCGAGGCCGTGCAGAACGTGCAGGTCGTCGTCACCGGTGAGCTGTCCGCCGAGAACGTCGAGATCCTCGGCCTCGCGGCCCTGCGCGGCCTGTTCTCGGCCAGCAGCGACGAGGCCGTCACGTTCGTCAACGCCCCGCAGCTCGCCGAGCAGCGCGGCGTGAGCGTCGAGGTGGAGAAGCACAGCGAGGCACAGAGCCACCGCAGCGCCGTCGAGGTGCGCGCGGTCGCGGCCGACGGCACCGTCACCGCCGTCGCGGGCGCGCTGACCGGCCTGCAGCAGGTCGAGAAGATCGTCAACGTCAACGGCCGCAGCTTCGACCTGCGCGCCGAGGGCCACAACATCGTCGTGCACTACGCGGACCGCCCGGGCGTGCTCGGTGTGCTCGGCACCGTGCTCGGCACCGCCGGCATCGACATCCAGGCCGCGGCCCTGAGCCAGGACGTCGAGGGCGAGGGCGCCACCGTCATCCTGCGCGTCGACCGCGTGGTCGGCGACGCCGAGGTCGCGCAGATCGTCGAGAAGCTCGATGCCCGCGTTGCACAGGTCGACCTGTCCTGATCGGACCTCAGCACCAACCGCGATGGCCGCGATCGTCTCGTACGGTCGCGGCCGTCGTCGCACAGCCCAGTCTTGGTTGCGGCGTCGCCGCGAAGGAAGTGAGTAGTACATGAAGCTTGCAGTCATTCCCGGTGACGGCATCGGTGTCGAGGTCACGGCCGAGGCACTGAAGGTGCTGCGGAAGCTGGTCCCGGACCTGGAGACCACCGAGTACGACCTCGGTGCGAAGCGCTACAACGCCACCGGCGACCTGCTGCCCGAGGCGGAGCTCGCGGAGATCCGCACCCACGACGCGATCCTGCTCGGCGCCATCGGCGATCCGCGGATCGTCGCCCCGGGCGTACTCGAGCGCGGACTGCTGCTGAACATGCGCTTCCTGCTCGACCACCACGTGAACCTGCGTCCGGCCCGCACGTACCCGGGGTCGAAGTCGCCGCTGGCGGCCAACCCGGACATCGACTTCGTCGTGGTCCGTGAGGGCACGGAGGGGCCGTACACCGGCAACGGCGGCTCGATCCGCATCGGCACCCCGCACGAGGTTGCCACCGAGGTCTCGGTCAACACCTGGTTCGGTGCCGAGCGCGTCGTCCGCGCCGCGTACGAGCTGGCACGGACCCGCCGCAAGCACCTGACGCTGATCCACAAGACCAACGTGCTCTCCAACGCCGGCCGCATCTGGACCCGTGCGATGGAGACCGTGGGCGCCGAGTACCCCGACATCGAGACGGCGTACTGCCACATCGACGCCGCGACCATCTACATGGTCACCGACCCGACGCGCTTCGACGTGATCGTCACCGACAACCTGTTCGGCGACATCATCACCGACCTCGCGGGCGCCGTCACCGGTGGCATCGGCCTGGCCGCGAGCGGCAACATCGACGCGTCGGGCACCAGCCCGTCGATGTTCGAGCCCGTCCACGGCTCCGCGCCCGACATCGCCGGCCAGGGGATCGCCGATCCCACCGCGGCGATCCTGTCGGCCGCGATGCTGCTGCGTCACCTGGGCCGCGAGGACGACGCCGCGCGCATCGAGCGTGCCGTCGAGGCCGACCTGGCCTCGCGCGGTGACGCCCCGATCGTCACCACCGAGGTGGGCGACCGGATCGCCGCCGCCGTCTAGTCCGGCCTCACGCCGTATCGACAACTCCGCCCGCGAACCGACGAAAGGTTCGCGGGCGGAGTGCGTTCACCGGGCCGGTCAGGCCTGTGGCGGATGGTCGGCGGGCACGAGGGGGACGGCGACCACCGGGCACAACGCCGCCAGTGCGAAGGCGGCGGGGAAGCCGAGCGCGGCGATCACCGCCCCGAACACCGGCGGCACCAGCGATGCCGCGAGGTACTGGCTGGTGTTCTGCGCGCCCAGCGCGCGACCGCTCCAGTACGGCCCGGAGATCTCCGCGACGGCCGTGAACGCGAGTCCGTTGTCGGCGACGGTGATCACCGACGCGACCACCAGCAGCGCCACCGAGACGGGGGAGTCGAGCCAGTCGGTGACCGCCAGCGCGAACATGGCGACGGCGGCGGCGGCGGCGACCTGACGCAGCGGACCCATCCGGCTGCCGACGCGGTCGGACCAGAAGCCCGCGGCGATGCGTCCGGCCGCGCCCAGCAGCTGGGTGAGGGTGATGAGGATGCCGGCGGACGCCGCGGACCAGTGCCGGTCGGTCATCAGCCAGACCAGCGCGAACGTCCACACCAGGTACTGCGGCACCACCAGCAGCATGGAGACGCCGTGAATGCGCCAGAGCACGGCCTGGTCGCGGTACGGGTTGTCGAGCAGGCCCTGCTCTGCCGCCGCGGCCCTGCTCGGTCGCGGCGGGTCGATCACGAACAGCAGGCAGGCCAGCGCCGCGACCGCGCAGATCGCGGCGGGCACCGCCAGCGCCCAGCCGATGCCGTGCGCCGCGGCCAGGCCGGGAATGGTCAGCGCGGCCACCGCGACGCCGAGCGGCAGGGCCATCTGACGCACGCCCATGGCGAAGCCGCGGCGGTGGGCCGGGAACCAGCCCACCACCACCCGGCCGCTGGCGGCGTTGGCGCTGGACGCCGCCATGCCGCCGAGCAGCAGGAAGATGCCCAGCGCGACGTAGGACGAGCTCGTCGCGGCGGCCGCCGCGGCCAGCGCGGTCGCGGTGAGCCCGATCGCCAGCACCCGCCGTTCGCCGATCCGGTCGACGACGATGCCCCACGCGAAGAGCGTGAACAGGAAGCCGACGGTGGGCGCGGCCGCAATGAGCCCGGCCTGGGGCAGCGACATCCCCGTCTGCGTGGTCAGGGTGGGGATGAGGAACGCGGGGGCGTTGGAGAACACCGCGCCCGCGGCCTGGGCGAGGACGCCGAGGCCGAGCATCGACCATCTGCGAGCGGCGGACAGCTGGCGGTCCGGGGTGACGTCGTTCATCGGCACGTCCCAACATATGAAATAAAGATCTTACAAAGTGGATTAAGCCGCGAGTCTATACCCGCCCGGAGCCGCCCCGTGCCGGGGCAGGCGGGTGGGCCGCGGCACGGTCGATAGACTTCGCTCATGCGCCTAGGTCGAATTGCCAGCCCGGACGGGGTCGCCTTTGTTTCCATCGAGGGGGAGGGCGATGCGCAGACGGCGAAGGAGATCGCCGAGCACCCCTTCGGGACACCCACCTTCACCGGCCGCAGCTGGCCCGTCGCGGACGTCCGACTGCTCGCCCCGATCCTTGCGAGCAAGGTCGTGTGCATCGGCAAGAACTACGCGGCGCATGCGGCCGAGATGGGCGGCGAGGCGCCCGAGGACCCGGTGATCTTCCTCAAGCCGAACACCTCGATCGTCGGCCCCGGCGCGCCGATCCTGTTGCCGCCCAGTTCGAACGAGGTTCACTACGAGGGTGAGCTGGCGATCGTGATCGGCCGCCCCTGCAAGGACGTGCCGGCCGCCAAGGCGCTGGACGTGGTGCTGGGCTACACCGTCGCCAACGACGTCTCGGCCCGTGACCACCAGCGGCACGACGGCCAGTGGACGCGCGCGAAGGGGCACGACACCTTCTGCCCGCTCGGGCCCTGGATCGAGACCACGCTCGACGCGTCCGACCTGGAGATCAAGACCGAGGTGGGCGGCGAGGTCAAGCAGCGCAGCCGCACTTCGCTGCTCCTGCACGACATTCCGAAGATCATCGAGTGGGTCTCGGCCGTGATGACCCTGCTGCCCGGCGACGTCATCCTCACCGGCACGCCCGAGGGTGTGGGACCGATCGTGGCCGGCGACACCGTCAGCGTGACCATCGAGGGAATCGGCACGCTCACCAACCCGGTGGCGGCCAAGGGCTGAGCCCACGCATCGGATGCCACTGCGCTGGTGGCGGCGACTAGCCTGTAAGGGACCAATCCACCCTCGCAGACCCTAGTGAGCCATGACCACCAGCGAAGTGCGCGTCCGATTCTGTCCGTCTCCCACCGGAACCCCGCATGTCGGGTTGATCCGCACGGCCCTGTTCAACTGGGCCTACGCGCGGCATCACGGTGGCAAGTTCGTGTTCCGGATCGAGGACACCGACGCCGCCCGCGACTCGGAGGAGTCGTACCAGGCGATCCTCGACGCGCTGCGCTGGCTCGGCCTGACCTGGGACGAGGGTCCGGAGGTCGGCGGGCCGCACGAGCCGTACCGGCAGTCGCAGCGCCGCGACCTCCACCTCGAGGTGGTGGCCAAGCTGCTCGCCGCGGGTGAGGCCTACGAGTCCTTCTCGACGCCCGAGGAGGTGGAGGCCCGGCACAAGGCCGCCGGCCGCGACCCGAAGCTCGGCTACGACAACTTCGACCGTGACCTGACGGCCGAGCAGCGGCAGGCGTACCTCGACGAGGGCCGCAAGCCCGTGGTGCGCCTGCGGATGCCCGACCACGACCTGACGTGGCACGACCTGGTCCGCGGCGAGACCACCTTCAAGGCCGGCACGGTGCCGGACTTCGCCCTCACCCGTGGCAACGGCGTCCCGCTGTACACCCTGGTGAACCCCGTCGACGACGCGTTGATGAACATCACCCACGTGCTGCGTGGCGAGGACCTGTTGTCCTCCACGCCGCGTCAGCTGGCCCTCTACGAGGCGATGCAGCGCATCGGGGTGGCCGAGTCCACCCCCGAGTTCGGGCACCTGCCGTTCGTGATGGGACAGGGCAACAAGAAGCTCTCCAAGCGCGACCCCGAGTCGAACCTGTTCATCCACCGCGACCGCGGGTTCATCCCCGAGGGCCTGCTCAACTACCTGGCGCTGCTGGGCTGGAGCATCGCGGACGACCACGACGTGTTCAGCCTCGCCGAGATGGTCGAGGCCTTCGACATCTCGAAGGTGAACTCCAATCCGGCCCGGTTCGACCAGAAGAAGGCCGACGCCATCAACGCGGAGCAGATCCGGTTGCTGGCCCCCGAGGACTTCTCCGGCCGTCTGCGCGAGTTCCTGACGATGCACGGCCACTCGGTGGACTCCGTGGACGCCCAGGCCTTCGACGTCGCGGCGGACCTCGTGCAGACCCGCATCGTGGTGCTGTCCGACGCGTGGGACCTGTTGAAGTTTCTCTTCGTCGACGAGTCCGGGTTCGCGATCGACCCCGCGGCCGCCGCCAAGAACCTCGGCGCCGATTCCGCGCCCGTGCTGGACGCCACGATCGCCGCGCTGGACGCGTTGGAGACGTGGGCGACCGCGGACCTGGAGGAGTCGCTCAAGGGCGCCCTGATCGACGGTCTGGAACTCAAGCCGCGCAAGGCGTTCGCCCCGGTGCGCGTCGCGGTGACCGGGTCCCACATCAGCCCGCCGCTGTACGAGTCGATGGAACTGCTCGGTCGCGAGAAGACGCTCGGCCGGCTGCGTTCCGCCCGCGCCCAGCTCGGGTAAATAGCTTCCGATTGGCGGTCAGAGGGCAAATTTAGCCCTCTGACCAGCCGATTTGGAGAAACGGTGGGGGGCTTTGATAGTGTTCTCCTCGTTGGAAGGGAGCGGCCAAGCCGAGAGGCAAGGACGAGCCCGGAACAGCATTGGGGTATGGTGTAATTGGCAACACAGCGGTTTCTGGTACCGCCATTCTAGGTTCGAGTCCTGGTACCCCAGCGGAGAGTTCAGCCAATTTCGGTTTGACACCGATTTTGACTCTGAACTCCGGCCAGCTAAGCTAGCCGAGCTTCCACCGTTGATCTGATCCGACAGGATCTTGTCGAAATCGGAAGAGTTCCACCGTGTCGCGAGCATGTGGCGGCGCACCTTGAAAATGTTCTGGCCCCGTCGTCTAGCGGCCTAGGACGCCGCCCTCTCAAGGCGGTAGCGCGGGTTCGAATCCCGTCGGGGCTACCAGGGAATTGCCCTCCGATCAGCGATCGGGGGGTTTTCTTTTGGGCGCAGGGTTTCATCCCTGACGCAGGTACCACCCAAGTTCCACGCATCACCGAGATCACGCACCATCAAGTTCCTGGCCCCGTCGTCTAGCGGCCTAGGACGCCGCCCTCTCAAGGCGGTAGCGCGGGTTCGAATCCCGTCGGGGCTACAAATCGAGAGAGACCCTCCGGCTCACGCCGGGGGGTCTCTCTCGTTGTGTCACGCGGTGATACGGCCTATCCGCTCTTGCGGCGGAATTCTCGCTTGTGGTCCGCCGGTCCGTGCGTGTGATGGATCTTCGAGTCGCCGGCGGTGGCGGCTCCCGGACCCGCGCTCTTCTCGTTCTTGCGGTCGAGCGCCTCGCGGAACTGCTGCTTGATCTGTTCGTTCTCGGACTCGGTCACGATGCGTTCCTCCTGTTTGTCGGTCGCATCGTGACCGTACCGCGGTAAGGGCCTCGGGGCCCGTCAATTACCCGTGGTCACAGGTACTGCGCGGTGGTGCCGCCGATCGGCAGCTCGGGCAGGCCGAGCTTGCGGTGGTCCCAGGACCGCACCCGCTCCGGCCTGACCCGCACCGCCACACGCTTGTGCAGCATCATCTCGATGGCCGGGTCGACGTCCGTGGTGTACGGGCCGGTGTAGCGCTCCCAGATGCTCACTCCGACCTGCCACAGCGCGTCGGCGTCGTCGACGATCTCGGCGGTGCCCTCGAAGGACACGCCACGCAGGGTGTCGTAGGTCTGGCCGTCCTCGATCATCACGGTGATCCGGTTGTCGCGTCGGAGGTTCACGGCCTTCTGGGACTTGGACTTCGTCTCGAACCACAGTTCGCCGTCGATCAGCGCGTACCACATGGCGATCAGGTGCGGGGCACCGTTCGGGCCGACAGTGGCCATGGTGGCGACTCGGCTGCGCTCGACGAATTGCGTGATCTCGGTATCAGCCATCGTGATCTGAGATCGTTGGTTGGTGCCCACTGCGAGGTCCTCCATGGGGATCGGAATCTGTTTCTCGCATGCACTGTGCCACGGCATGGGCCACGGCACAGTGGTTCTCGGTGGGCGCCCCGGAGGCGTCCCCGGGTGAGGGGGCGCCTCCGGGGAGTCAGAGCCGCTTGTGCAGCGCCTCGGCCGCCGCTAGCAGGTCGGCCGCCCAGCGGGCACCCGGCCGACGGCCCATCCGGTCGATGGGGCCGGAGACGGAGATCGCGGCGATCACGACGCCGGCGCGGTCGCGCACGGGTGCGGCCACGCTCGCGACGCCTGCCTCGCGCTCGGCCGCGCTCTGTGCCCATCCGCGCTTGCGTATCTCGACGAGCACCCGCTCGCTGAACAGTGCGTCGGCGAGGACGGTCCGCTGCACCTGGGGGTCCGCCCACGCGAGCAGCACCTTGGCGCCGGAGCCTGCCGTCATCGGCAGCCGGGCGCCGACGAGCACGGTGTCGCGCAGGCCGGTCGGCGGTTCCATGGCCGCGATGCAGACGCGCTGCAGGCCCTCGCGCCGGTACAGCTGGACGCTCTCGCCGGTGATCTCGCGAAGGCGGGGCAGGATGAGTGACGCCGCCTCGAGCAGGCTGTCGTGGGCGGTGGGGGCAAGCTCCGCGAGCCCGGGGCCGGGGCGCCACAACCCGTCGCCGTCGCGGGCCAGGAGTCGGTGGACCTCCAGGCCGACTGCGAGTCGGTGGGCCGTCGCTCGGGGCAGTCCGGTGCGGGCACACAGTTCGCCCAGATTGCACGGCTGCTCGGCCACTGCGTACAGGACCGCCATTGCCTTGTCGAGCACCCCGATCCCGCTGGCAGCGGGAGGGCCGCTATGCTGTCTCATAGGTCGATACTATCTTCTCGAATGCTGAGATGGAAGCTCGGGACGGTTCGCCCGCGAACCGAGAGATGATGGGTGTCGGAGGTTGCCGAGGCCCGGCAGGACCTTCGGCCCGGACGAATCACGAAGAGGTGGAGAGCATGGCGAGCACAGGACGCACCCTGGCGGAGAAGGTGTGGGACGACCACGTCGTCGTCAAGGGTGAGGGCGAGGGTTCCGGGCGTAATCCCGACCTCATCTACATCGACCTGCATCTGGTGCACGAGGTGACCAGCCCGCAGGCCTTCGACGGGCTCCGGCTCGCGGGCCGCCCGTTGCGGCGCCCGGATCTCACGATCGCCACCGAGGACCACAACGTGCCCACCGTGGACATCGACAAGCCGATCGCCGACCCGGTCTCGCGCACCCAGGTCGAGACCCTCCGCCGCAACTGCGAGGAGTTCGGTGTGCGCCTGCACCCGATGGGCGACCTGGACCAGGGCATCGTGCACGTGGTCGGCCCCCAGCTGGGTCTGACCCAGCCCGGCATGACCGTCGTGTGCGGTGACAGCCACACCTCGACGCACGGCGCCTTCGGTGCCCTCGCAATGGGAATCGGCACCAGCGAGGTGGAGCACGTGATGGCGACGCAGACGCTGTCGCTGCGCCCCTTCAAGACGATGGCCGTCACCGTCGACGGCGAGCTGCAGCCCGGGGTTACGAGCAAGGACCTGATCCTCGCCGTGATCGCGAAGATCGGCACCGGCGGCGGTCAGGGCTACGTGCTCGAGTACCGCGGCGAGGCCATCCGGAAGCTGTCGATGGAAGCGCGAATGACCATCTGCAACATGTCCATCGAGGCGGGCGCACGGGCCGGCATGATCGCGCCCGACGAGACGACCTACGAGTTCATCAAGGGTCGCCCGCACGCTCCGCAGGGTGCGGACTGGGATGCGGCCGTGGCGGCCTGGTCACAGCTGAAGACCGACGACGACGCGGTGTTCGACAACGAGGTGCGCATCGACGCGAACACGTTGACCCCGTTCGTCACCTGGGGCACCAATCCGGGGCAGGGCGCCCCCCTCGGTGAGTCGGTGCCGAACCCGGCGGACATCGTCGACGAGGGCGAGCGGGCCTCGGCCGAGAAGGCGTTGGCCTACATGGGCCTGGAGGCGGGCACACCGCTGCGTGAGGTCGCCGTGGACACCGTGTTCGTCGGATCCTGCACCAACGGGCGCATCGAGGATCTTCGTGAGGTGGCGAGCGTGCTGGAGGGTCGCAAGGTGGCCGACGGCGTGCGGATGCTCATCGTCCCGGGCTCGATGCGGGTGCGGGTCGAGGCCGAGAAGGAGGGCCTGGGCGAGATTTTCACCGCCGCGGGAGCGGAGTGGCGGCAGGCCGGCTGCTCGATGTGCCTCGGCATGAACCCGGACCAGTTGGCGCCGGGGGAGCGATCGGCGTCGACCTCCAACCGCAACTTCGAGGGTCGGCAGGGCAAGGGCGGGCGCACTCACCTGGTCTCCCCGCTGGTGGCGGCGGCGACGGCGGTGCGCGGCACGCTGTCCGCACCGGCCGACCTGGACTGAAGACCACTTCGAACGACAGGAGATATCTCGATGGAAGCCTTTACGACTCACACGGGCATCGGCGTCCCCCTGCGGCGGTCCAATGTCGACACCGACCAGATCATTCCGGCGGTCTTCCTAAAGCGCGTCACGCGTACCGGTTTCGAGGACGGGTTGTTCGCCGCCTGGCGTAACGACCCCGGGTTCATCCTCAACATCCAGCCCTACGACAGGGGTTCGGTTCTGGTGGCCGGCCCGGACTTCGGCACCGGCTCCTCCCGCGAGCACGCGGTGTGGGCACTCTCGGACTTCGGATTTCGGGTTGTGATCGCATCTCGCTTCGCAGACATCTTCCGCGGCAACGCCGGCAAGGCGGGTCTGCTGGCGGCTCAGGTGGAGCAGTCCGACGTCGAGTTGCTCTGGAAGGCACTCGAAGAGCAGCCCGGTCTCGAAGTTGTCGTGGATCTCACAGAGCGCACCGTCACAGCCGGAACGTTGGTGGTGCCCTTCACGATTGACGACTACACGCGGTGGCGTCTGCTCGAGGGTCTCGACGACATCGGATTGACGTTGCGCCAGGTAGACGCCATTTCCAGCTTCGAAAAGTCAAGGCCTTCATGGAAACCGGTCACCCTTCCGGCCCGGGTGGACGACGCGAACTGATGTGACGGGCTAACCAAAAACGGGTACCGTCCGGTGTGCCACGCCACTGAGAGCGGCATGAGAATTGGCGTGGCACATAGACTCCTGCTCTTTTCAGGTTTACCGTGATTCATAGTCGGTCCGACAATGGGCCATTTGGTTTGCGGAGGAATTTCCATGAACAAGGCAGAGCTCATTGATCAGCTCACCGAGCGACTGAACTCGGACAGGCGCGGCGCGACGGAGGCCGTCGAGCACATCGTCGACATCATCGTCCGCGCGGTGCACTCCGGTGAGAACGTGACGATCACCGGCTTCGGTGTCTTCGAGCAGCGTCGGCGCGCGGCCCGAGTGGCCCGCAACCCGCGCACCGGCGAGACCGTCAAGGTCAAGCCGACCTCGGTGCCCGCCTTCCGCCCCGGCGCTCAGTTCAAGGCCGTAATCGCGGGCAAGCAGAAGCTTCCCGCCAGCGGCCCGGCCGTCAAGCGTGGCTCCGCGGCAGCGGCTCCGGCCAAGAAGGCAGCGGCGAAGAAGACCGCGGCCAAGAAGGCGGCGCCCGCGAAGAAGGTGACGCCGGCCAAGAAGGCGGCGCCCGCGAAGAAGACGGTCGCGAAGAAGGTGACGCCCGCCAAGGTGACACCGGCCAAGAAGGCAGCGCCCGCGAAGAAGACGGTCGCGAAGAAGGTGACGCCGGCCAAGAAGGCAGCGCCCGCGAAGAAGACCGTTGTGAAGAAGGCAGCGGCACCGGCCAAGAAGACGGTCGCGAAGAAGGTGACGCCGGCCAAGAAGGCTGCGCCGGCCAAGAAGACCGTCGCCAAGAAGGCCGCACCGGCCAAGAAGGCGCCCGCGAAGAAGGCACCTGCCAAGAAGGCTGCGCGCAAGTAGACCGACTGTGCACGCGCCGGCGTGCTGATCAGGGGCGGCCACGGGAATTCCCGGGGCCGCCCCTGATTCATGTCTGCGGCTGTCTCTGCGGCGCTCTCAGAGGTCGGGAAGCGCGCTGTCGATGTGGTTGGCGTCCACGAGTTTGCCGCCGGACAGCGACAGGACCCAGATGCTGCCCTTCCGGTTGCGGGCCGGGGGGAGGGCGATGCCGTCGCGCTGCGCCCACCACTGGAGCAGGTCGGGGATCACGAGGCCCTGGGTGCAGATCACCTGGACGCCGCCGCGCGCGGCGATCTTGCGGACGAGCGCGCGGGCCCGTGCGGGATCCTCGGTGTAGGCCTCCTCGGTCAGCGCCGGCTCGAGGCCGATGTCGACGCCGAGCGCGTCGGCCAGCGGTTCCACCGTCTGGACGCAGCGGACCCGGTCGGCCGCGTGAATCTCCGTGGCGCCGAATGCCTGCAACACCGGGGACAGCGCGAGCGCCTGGGCGCGTCCGTGCTTGTCCAGCGGACGTTCGGGGTCCGGACCCGTGTACCGGGCGCGGCTGCCGGCCTTGGCGTGCCGGACCACGAGCACGGTGGTCGTGTCGGCAGGCACCGAGATGAACCGTCGCATCACCTTCAGGTCCACCGAGTAGGACAGCGCGCCCGGCACGTCGTCCGGGGCGAGCCACCGGAGTTCGTCGACCTCGTTGTTGGGCACGAACTCGCCGCCGCGTGCCTCGGCCGCCCAGTAGTCGACCCGCTTGCGCTTGCGGTGGCCCGGGATCTCGTAGGCGACACGGGTGACGTGGCGGCCGAGTTGGACCCGGTGCCCGGTTTCCTCCTCCACCTCACGCAGGGCCGCGACGACAGGCGTCTCGCCCGGGTCGAGCTTGCCCTTGGGGAAGGACCAGTCGTCGTAGCGAGGACGATGGATCAGTCCGATCTCGATCTCGTACGGGTTCGTGGGCGACTTGCGCCAGAGCACCGCGCCGGCGGCGAAGATGTTTGCCTTGATCGGTCGGTCCGACTTCGAGCTCACGAACTTCCTCTCTGTGGGCGGAACCTGGTACCGACGGTGTGCCGGATCAGACCCCGCCTCCGCGTCGGCTGCGCATCAGTTCCTGTTGGTGCTCGCGCACCTTCTCGCCGCGGGCCGGCGAGGCCACCCAGCGTCCGTCCGGCTCGAGCACCCAGCAACGAGTGGTCGGTTCGAGCGCCGAGTCGAAGATGCCGCTGAGCTGATCGGCCAGTCGCGGGTCCTTGACCTGCGCCATGACCTCGACCCGGCGGTCCAGGTTGCGGTGCATCATGTCGGCGCTGCCGATCCAGAACTCGTTCCCCCCGACGAAGTGCAGGATGCGCGAGTGCTCGAGGAAGCGGCCGAGAATCGAACGCACCTCGATGTTCTCGCTCAGGCCCGGCACGCCCGGCTTGAGGGCGCAGATCCCGCGTACCACCACCTGGACGGGCACGCCGGCCTGCGAGGCACGGTAGAGGGCGTCGATGACCTGCTCGTCCACCAGGGCATTCGCCTTGAGGCGCACCCCGGCCGGGCGGCCCGCCTGCTGGTGCGCCACCTCCGCGGCGATCCGCTCCACGATGCCGGACCGGACACTGTATGGGGCGACGAGGAGGTTGCGGTACTTCGCCTTTCGCGAGTAGCCGGTCAGCGAGTTGAACAGGTCGGTCAGGTCGGCCCCGATCTCCGGTGCGGCGCTGAACAGGCCGACGTCCTCGTACATCCGGGCGGTCTTCGGGTTGTAGTTGCCGGTACCGATGTGGCAGTACCGGCGGATCGTGGAGCCCTCGCGTCGGACCACAAGGCAAGTCTTGCAGTGGGTCTTGAGACCGACCAGTCCGTACACCACGTGCACGCCGGCCTGCTCCAGCTTGCGCGCCCACTTGATGTTCGCCTGCTCGTCGAAGCGTGCCTTGATCTCCACCAGCGCGACCACCTGCTTGCCCGCCTCGGCGGCGTCGATGAGGGCGTTGACGATCGGGGAGTCGCCGGAGGTGCGGTAGAGGGTCTGCTTGATTGCCAGCACGTGCGGGTCCGCCGCCGCCTGTTCGATGAAGCGCTGCACGCTGGTCGAGAAGGAGTCGTACGGGTGGTGCACCAGCACGTCGCCGTCCCGCAGCGTGGAGAACACGCTCTTCGGGGTCTCCCGCTCACCGAACGCCGGATGGGTGGCCGGCACGTACGGCGCGTCCTTGAGGTCGGCGCGGTCGACCCCGTAGACCTGCCACAGGCAGGACAGGTCGAGCAGTCCGGGTAGCTGGATCACGTCGCCGGGGTCCACGTCGAGCTCACGCAACAGGAGTTCGAGCATGTGCTCGGTCATGTCGTCGGCCACCTCGAGCCGAACCGGAGAACCGAACCGGCGGCGGGCGAGTTCGCGTTCGAGGGCCTGCAGCAGGTCCTCGTCCCGGTCCTCCTCGACCTCGAAGTCGGCGTTGCGGGTGACCCGGAACGCGTGGTGTTCGACGATCTCCATGCCGGGGAACAGGGTGTCCAGGTGCGCCGCGATCAGCGCCTCGGTCGGCAGGAAGGCAGGGATGGACGACGGCGAGTCCGGGCGGTTGACGCGGACGAAGCGGTCGACGTTGTCCGGCACCTTGACCCGGGCGAAGTGCTCGCCGCCGGTGGTGCGGTCCTTGACCGTCACGGCGAGGTTCAGGCTCAGGCCGCTGATGTAGGGGAAGGGGTGGGCCGGGTCCACCGCCAGCGGGGTCAGCACCGGGAACACCTGCTCCTGGAAGTACTCCGAGAGCCTGCGCTCCTCGTCGGTCGTCAGGTCCGACCAGCCGATGATGGAGATGCCCTTCTCGGCCAGGGCGGGGAGCACCATGTCGAGAAACGTCCGCGCGTGCTTCTCGGCGATCTGCTGGGATCGGCGGTTGATCAGCGCAAGCTGCTCGCGCGGGCTCAGCCCGTCCGCCGAGCGAACCGACAGCCCGGTCTCGTCCCGTCGCTTGAGCCCGGCGACCCGGACCATGTAGAACTCGTCGAGGTTCGAGGCGAAGATCGCGAGGAACTTGGCGCGCTCGAGCAGCGGCAGCGACGGGTCCTGGGCGAGGGTGAGCACCCGGGTGTTGAAGTCGAGCCAACTCAGCTCCCGGTTGAGGTAGCGGTCCTCCGGCAGCGGGGCAAGGGAGCCGTCGACGGGCAGCGGGGTGGCCGCGGGCGGCGCGGTGGGAATTACCGGCAGGTGGTTCGTGACCGCGGCGAGCCGCTCGCGTTCGCTCACCGCGGAGGAGGGCTTGGATCCGGGCTCGTGTCGGACGTTCTCGGCATTGGTCACAGCTCGATCATCCCTCAGATCGAGAGTGCGCGACAATCGATGGCGGAGATGTCAGGTGAATTTTCGGGTGGGTGCGGCGCCGCTGTGCCAGCCGATCCGGCGCAGTTGCTCCACGGTGGCCGGCCCGGGGCCGAGTGCGGCGGCCGCGTCGAGGTCGGCGGCCGTGTCCACGTCGAGCCGCAGGCCCGGCCAGTCGCCGGTCAAAGCCGTTGCGCCGGAACCGAGGTGACGTGCCGCGGAATCGGGGCCGAAGCGGGGGTCCAGCCCCGCGGCCGGTTCGCCGACAATCAGCGCCGCGGTGCCGGTGCCGTGGTGGTCGACGACGATCGCCCGGGGGTGATTCCGGGCGGCGGCGAGCGCCGCGTCCAGTTCGCTGCCGAGCAGGCACGGGAGATCACCCTGCAGGGCCACCACCGCGGTGCGGCCGGGGCGGGCGCCGGGGTGCGCGGCCGCGGCGCGCAGCACGGCGTTGAGGGGATCGTCGCCCGGCGACTGCGGGTCCGGCAGCCATCCGACCCCGCACTCCTCGGCGACGGCGACCACCGTCGGGTCCGGCGTGATCACCGTGATCTCACCGACCGCGGCCGCCGTGCGGGCGGCGGCGACGGTGTCGCGCAGCATCGCCAACACGAGGTCGGTCCGTTGGGTGGGTAGCAGACGACTGGCCAGCCGGGTCTTGGCCCGACCCAGGTCCTTGACCGCGATCAGCACGTGCGCGCGGTGCGGCGGCATGTGGAGTGCGGTGTCCATGGTGTCGATCCTGCCAGCACGGGTGCCGGTGAGAGGGACCGCGGCACCTGACGGGCCGATTACTGTCAGAATGCGTTTCAGGTGCAGCATCGGCGGAGGGACTTCCATGGGCAGGGCGGCAGTACTGGGTGCGGGTTCGTGGGGCACGGCATTTGCGAAGGTGTTGGCCGATGCCGGCACCGATGTGACGCTCTGGGCGCGCAGAACGGAAGTGGCCGAGGCGATCTCGACCGACCACGTCAATCGCTTCTACCTCGACGGGGTGGACCTCCCGTCGACGTTGAAGGCGACGAGCGACTATCGCGAGGCACTGGACGGGGCCTCCGTGGTGGTGTTGGCGGTGCCGTCGCAGTCGCTGCGCGAGAACCTCGCGGTGTGGGCGCCCTCGATCGGGGCGGACGCGACGATGCTCTCGCTGGCCAAGGGCATCGAGAGTGGCACCCTGATGCGGATGAGCGAGGTGATCGTCGAGGTGACCGGCGCGGACCCGTCTCGGGTGGCGGTGCTCTCCGGGCCGAACCTGGCGAAGGAGATCGCTGTCGGTCAGCCGGCCGCCACGGTCATTGCGTGCACCGACTCGGATCGGGCATTGGAGCTTCAGAAGGCTTGTGCAACAGGCTATTTCCGCCCGTACACCAACTCTGACGTGGTCGGTTGCGAGATCGGCGGGGCGTGCAAGAACGTCATCGCACTGGCCTGCGGCATGGCGTCGGGCATCGGGCTGGGGGAGAACACCAGCGCCTCGATCATCACCCGGGGTCTGGCGGAGATGATCAGGCTGGGCGTCGCGCTCGGCGCCAACCCGGCGACGCTCGCCGGACTCGCCGGCGTCGGTGACCTGGTCGCGACCTGCTCGTCGCCGCTCTCGCGGAACCGCACCTTCGGCGCGCACCTCGGTGCGGGCGGCGACATGGCGAGTGCGCAGGCCGCCACGAACGGGCAGGTCGCCGAGGGCGTGAAGTCCTGCACGTCGGTCCGGGCGCTGGCCCTGCGCCACGGGGTGGAGATGCCGCTGACCGACGCCGTGCACCGGGTGTGCCACGAGGGCATGTCGGTGCGGGAGGCCGTCGGCCTGCTGTTGGGCAGGCGCGTCAAGCCGGAATGAGCGCCGGTCGACCCCGGTACCGAGCGGGCTCGTGGGCGTGTGAGCCGGTACTGTTTGTTGGTGAGTAATCCGCGTACGAGGGTGGCTGTGGTCTTCGGTGGTCGCAGCAGTGAGCACTCCGTTTCCTGTGTATCCGCTGGTAGTGTGCTGCGCAACCTCGATCCCGAGCGTTACGAGGCGATCCCGATCGGTATCACCGAGGAGGGCGCCTGGGTGCTCGGCCCCGCCGACGCCTCCGCGCTGTCGATCGACGGGCGCACGATGCCGACCGTCGACGCCGGAGGCACCGCGCTCGCGCTGACCGCGGACCCGACCCGGGCCGGCGCGGTGGTCTCCCTCGCGGCGACGGAGGCAGGCAAGGTTCTCACCTCGGTGGACGTGGTGTTCCCGGTACTTCACGGTGCGTACGGCGAGGACGGCACCGTCCAGGGTCTGCTCGAGCTTGCCGGGGTGCCGTACGTCGGACCCGGGGTGCTGGCCAGCGCGGCCGGCATGGACAAGGAGTTCACCAAGAAGCTGCTCGCCGCCGAGGGACTGCCCGTCGGCCGCCAGGTGGTGCTCCGCCCGGGCACCGCCACCCTCTCCGCGGCGGACCGCGCGGACCTCGGCCTGCCGGTGTTCGTCAAGCCCGCACGCGGTGGATCGTCGATCGGCATCTCTCGGGTGTCGAGTTGGGACAAGCTGGACGAGGCGATCGCCGAGGCCCGCAGCCACGACCCGAAGGTCATCGTCGAGGCCGCGATCGTGGGCCGGGAGGTGGAGTGCGGAGTGCTCGAGTTCCCGGACGGCACAGTGCGTTCCAGCGTCGTCGCGGAGATCCGGATGCCGGAGGTGAGCGCCGACGAGGATTCCTTCTACGACTTCGACACCAAGTACCTCGACGACATCTGCGAGTTCGACGTGCCCGCCAAGCTGGACGACGACGTCAGTGAGGAGATCCGGGCGCTCGCGGTCCGCGCGTTCGCTGCGCTGGACTGCCAGGGTCTGTCCCGGGTCGACTTCTTCGTCACCGAGAACGGTCCGGTGATCAACGAGATCAACACGATGCCCGGCTTCACCTCGATCTCGATGTACCCGCGGATGTGGGAGGCCGCCGGCATCGACAACGCGACGCTGGTGAGCACCCTCGTCGAGACCGCGTTGGCGCGGGGGACCGGCCTGCGCTGAGTCCCGGCCACAGCACTCCGCCCGAGTCGAACGTCTCGTTCGCTCGGGCGGAGTCGGCTGGTGAGGGACTTCGGTTGGTGAGGGGCTAGGGGTTGGGGACGGGCACCGGCACCGGCACGGCCGCCGGGTCGATGGGCTTGGCCTCGAGTGCAGCCGCCACGGCGCCGGACGCGTCCTGCAGGGGGCTCGGTCCCAGGCCGTACGGGACGGTCAACGCCACGTAGACGCCGCGGTCGACGGCGAACCAGGTGCTGGCGTCGAGGCCCTCGCCGCCGGGGATCTCGAACCACTGCACCCCGTCGATCACCTGCAGCGCGCTCGCCGCGTTGAACTCGCCCGGCCGGTCGACACCGCAGCGCAGCACGATCTCCTGGGCGTCGACGTTCTGCCAGGCCGCGGCGCCCTCGGGCGCCGGGTCGACGAGTTCTGCGCGGTCGAAGTCGCCGAGCTGCTTGGGCAGTGAGCCGACCAGGCTCGCGCACTCGGGGGAACCGGCGGCCGCGGCCGGGACGGTGCCCAGCGCGACGGGTTCGAGGACCGGGTTCTTGCCGGCCATCACCGCGGCGACGACGATGCCCACGACCGTCGCCACCGGCAGGGCCACCGCGGCGGCGATCAGTGCCGGGTTGCGGCGGGTGGGCGAGTCCTCGGTGTCGGTGGAGTCTGGGGGCTGGGTGGGTTCGGTCATCGTCCTGTGCTCTCAGTCATCCGGCTGGCCGACGCGCGGGTGCGTCCACCTCGGTGATGGAGCCCTTCTCGGCGCAGTGCCACGGTGACCTCGGTAGAGTCGCCTTGGCTCTGGTTCGCGTCGTGCGTGGCCGGGGCAGTCCCGGCTGCCTTCCCAAGGTACCGCAGTGTGATTTCTCGGAGGTGCGCCATCAACTCGACGGATCCGGACGCCGGTCGTACGGTCGCCGACGTCGGTGAGTTCGCGGTGATCGACCGTGCGGTGGCCGGTCGCGTGCAGCCCGCGTCCACGTTGCTGGGGCCGGGAGACGACGCCGCGGTGGTCCGCGCCGCGGACGGCCGGGTGGTGGCGTCGACCGACATGTTGGTGCAGGGCAGACACTTTCGGCTGGACTGGTCGAGCCCGGAGCAGGTCGGGCGCAAGGCGGTGGCGCAGAACGGTGCCGACATCGTCTCTATGGGTGCCTGGCCCACCTCGTTCCTGGTGGCGCTCGGTTGTCCCGCCGACACCCCGGTGTCGGTGACGGACGCGCTGACCGACGGGATCTGGTCCGAGGTGGCCGAATTCGGGGCAGGCGTGATCGGCGGCGACATGGTGCAGTCCGAGCAGGTGGTGATCTCGATCACGGTGCTCGGTGACCTCGGCGGCCACGAACCGGTGCTGCGGTCGGGCGCGCGGGCCGGTGACCAGGTGGCGGTCGCGGGCCGGCTCGGCTGGTCCGCCGCGGGGCTGGCCGCGCTACTCGCCGGCTCGGCAGACTTTCCGGAACTCGTTGGTGCGCATCAGGTTCCGACGCCACCCTACCGATGTGGGCCGGCGGCCGCGCGGGCCGGCGCGACCGCGATGACGGACATCTCCGACGGGTTGGTGGCGGACCTCGGGCACCTGAGTGTGGCCTCGGGTGTCGGCGTCGACCTCGACGCGAACCTGCTCGAGCCGGATGCGCAGCTGCGGTCCGCCGCCACCGCACTCGGCGCCGACGCGCGGGAGTGGGTGTTCACCGGTGGCGAGGATCACGCGTTGGCCGCGACCTTCCCCGCCGGTGCCGCGCTGCCGGAAGGCTGGCGACGGATCGGCGTGGTGCGCGCGGGTGACGGGGTTCACGTGGACGGCCGCAGCTGGGCCGGCGCCGGCGGGTGGCAGAGCTTCTCCTAGGCCTCGACCGGCAGCCGCTCGCTGTCATCGGGAGCCGTCGATTCGGCGCAGTCGAGTGCCCGTGGTGCCAGACCCTTCTCGATCAGGAATGCCATCAGTCGTGTGACCGTGGTGCGGGCCGCGGTGAGCTGGGTGATCTTGGCCGACTTGGGATCGCTGAATGCCGAGAGGTGATTGATCTGCCCGGACAGCTGGATCTCTGCATTCGCGAGTAGGTACCAGAGTTGTTCGTCGTACTCGAGGTCGAGCAGCTTGCGTGCATACTCGGTGGCGACCCGCAGGACGAGGGTGACCGCGTCCGGAATGACGTGGTCGACATCCGAGCTGCCGGCCACCCCGGTGGCGGCGACGGCGGCTCCGGTCGAGGCGAGACCGCCGAGCAGTGCGAGTCCGCCGACCATTCCGCCGGGCCCGAAGGCGGCCAGGCCGCCCGTGATCGCCGCTGCCCCGAACACCGAGGCGGGTGCGGCGACGGCAAGACCGACCGGACCCGCCGCGACGAGCGCCACACCCGCCGCGACAGTGAGGACGCGCCCCCACGGAACTCCGCCTCGGCGGTCGACCGACTGTTGTACCTCGGTGATGGCCCTGCCGATCTTCTCCCCGGCATCCCGCCGAAACCCGAGGGCCTCGGCGATCTCGGGCAGCGCGTCGAGCGGCGCCCTGGCCACGTCGATCTCGAACGGTTCGACGACATTGGTGACGGCGAGCGCGACGAGGGCGTTGACCGCTCGGGACAGATCCCAGCGTTGCGGCAGTGCGGGCATCTCGCCGCCCTGAAGCGCCATGAGCTCGGGTGCCGGGGGACGGCCTTCTGCCGCGGCCTGCTCGGCGAGTCGGGCCGCAACATTGTCGCGGGTCATGTCGAGCGCGGATCGATAACGGGTCGCGCGGTCCTTGTCCTTGATGCACCGGGCCACCAACTGGGCGTAGTGCAGGACCAGTAGCGCGGACGCCTCGGAGTCGGTGAGCCGGACCGCCACCGCGGAACTACGCAGTGCGACAACCTTTGTCGGATACAGCAGATCGGCGATCAGTCGGGTGGCGGACTCGTGGCCGAGGTAGGCGGCCGCAGAGTGTTCCAGGAGGCCGACTTCGATCCTGAAATCCTGCGCGGCAGTGAAGGTGGCACCGAGGCCGCGTCCGCCGGTGACGTGGTCGCCGATGTTGAGGAAGTTTGTCCAGTCGTCGACACGCCGGTACGGGAACTTCTTGAGCAGGCGTTCACTTCCCTCGTGCAAGACCTTCGCGTTCGCGGGGCTGCCGATGGTGATGAATCGACGGACGTGCACTTCCGCCGGGAGGTGATCGAGGAGGTCGATGGCGATGACGCTGCCGAGACTGTGGCCGATCAGCATGATCTCGCCGGTGGCCGGGATCTGGTCGAGGATTCGTCGTAGCACGGCGCCGCGCACCGCCTCGCTGCCGACGTAACGCCTGACCTGAGGCAGGTCGAAGCGGTTGACGAAGCGGAGAGCGGCCTGTCGGGTGGGGTCGAGGACCTGCTCGGGCACGCGGTGGAAACCGACTGTCGAGGACACCGGATCGAGTCCGAGTACCCGGCGGACTCGGGCCTGTCGACGCTCGAACTCGCGCCGGCCGGTTGTTTCGTCGCCCGCCTTGTAGGTGGTGGCCGGGAGCTTCGCCGAGATCCCGTCGGTAGAGAGGAAGGATGCGTAGCGAGGCGCGCAGGTGTCCGCCTGATCGATCGGCTCGAACCGATCACGGACGAGGCCCCGGTTGAGCCCCTCGAGCCACCCGGCGGCCGGGTCGCCGTCGCCGATGCCGTGCAGGAAGACAATCTTCACGTTCAATCCCCTTTGTGATCCGTACGGCAACCCGGCGCAGAATATCGGACGCCGCCGACGCCGGGACCTTGCCGCCGCCGCACGTGGCTAACATGCACCCATGACCGTCTACGCCCTCGGCGACCGCGTGCCCGACATCCATCCCGACGCCTACGTCCATCCCGACGCCGTCGTCATCGGCGCGGTGACCCTCGCGGCCGGTGCCTCGGTCTGGCCCCAGGCGGTCCTGCGCGGGGACTACGGGACGATCAGCATCGGCGCGAACACCAACATCCAGGACGGCACCGTCATCCACTGCACCATGGTGGACGCGACCGTGATCGGTGCGGGCTGCGTGGTCGGCCACAACGCGCACATCGAGGGGGCGGTGATCGGCGACGACTGCCTGATCGCGTCGGGCTCGGTGGTGCTCAACGGTTCGCGGATCGGCGACGGGGCGATCGTCGGCGCGGGCGCGGTGGTGCCGTTCAATTTCGAGGTGCCGGCACGGCGGATGGCGCTCGGCGTGCCCGCGAAGATCCGCGAGGGCTACGAGGTGCCGCTCGGGCACGTGGAGCTGAACGTGAAGATGTACGCGGCGAACTCCGCGTACTACCGCGAGTCGCTGCGCAGGCTGGACTGATGGCCGGGGCGTGCCTGGACGAACTCGTGGAACCGGGTTGGGCGCGGGCGCTGGACCCGGTGGCGGATCGGGTTGCCGCGATGCGGGAGTTCCTCCGCGAGGAGACCGAGCAGGGCCGCGGCTACCTGCCCGCGGACGAGCTGGTGCTCCGCGCGTTCGCGCAGCCCTTCGACGACGTGCGCGTCCTGATCGTCGGGCAGGATCCGTATCCGACCCCGGGACATGCAGTGGGACTGAGCTTCTCGGTGGCGCCGGATGTGCGGCCGGTGCCACGCAGCCTCGTCAACATCTTCACCGAGTACACCGAGGACCTGGGCTTTCCGACGCCCACGTCGGGTGACCTCACCCCGTGGGCCGCCCGCGGCGTGCTGCTGCTGAACCGGGTGCTCACCGTGCAGCCGGGGGAGGCCGCCTCGCACCGGCGCAAGGGCTGGGAGCAGGTCACCGAACAGGCGATCCGGGCGCTCGTCGAGCGCCGCGGCCCGGACGGGACGCCGCGCCCGGTGGTGGCGATCCTCTGGGGCCGCGACGCGGGAACGCTCAAGCCGATGCTCGGCGCCGCCCCGGTGATCGAGTCCGCCCACCCGTCGCCGCTCTCCGCCCGCCGCGGGTTCTTCGGGTCGCGCCCGTTCAGCCGGGTCAACCAGCTTCTCGACGGACTCGGGGAGAAGCCGGTCGACTGGCGGCTGCCCTAGAGGCCCGCGAAGTCCGCGCGGCGCTTCTCCACGAACGCGTTGACACCCTCGCGGCCCGCGGGGGACTCCGCGGCCACAGCGATCGACGCGGTCTCCGCGTCGAGCTGCTCGGAGAGGGTGGCCTGCCCGGACCGGGCGAGGAGCTTCTTGATGCCGACGTAGGAACTAGTCGGCCCCGCGGCCAGGGTGCGCGCCACCCGCAGCGCCTCGTCCTTGACCTCGTCGTCGCCGACCAGGCGGCTGAGCATGCCGAGCCGGGCGGCCTCCTCGCCGCTGATCACGGCGTCGGTCAGTAGCAGCTCACGGGCCTTGGCGATGCCGACGATCCGCGGCAGCGACCAGGACATGCCGCCGTCCGGGGTGTAGCCGATCGAGGGGTAGGCGGGGCGCAGCTTGGTGGCGGGACCGCCGATGGCGATGTCCGCGGCGCACACCAGGCTCATCCCGGCGCCGGTTGCCCAGCCGTGCACGGCGGCAACCACTGGGACCTCGGTGGCGTCGAGCTCTCGGACGAAGTCGTGCAGCGTCCCGGCGAGGCCGCCGACGAACGCGCCGCGGTCCTCGGCGTTCGCGAATGCGCGGACGTTGCCGCCGGCGCAGAAGTTGGCGCCCTCGCCGACCAGCAACACGCTGCGGGCGGCGATGGTGCCGGCGCTCAGTGCGCGGAGCGCGTGGGTGCCTTGGGCGACGCCGTCGAAGTCGAGAGAGGTGCCGTTGGCGTCGGTGGCGATGGCAATGCGGAGAACGTCGCCTTCGAGGCGCACCTGGCTGAGGTCATCGAAGAAAGTCACTCGACGACCATATCTGTCGTCCGGAGCGCAACCTGCACCGCGGACCGACTGGTAGGACTACCGTGCTCCCGATGTGCGTGCCCCGGACATGACTGTGCCCCGACACCCAAAGGGTGCCGGGGCACAGTCGATGCGCTGAGAGGTATCAGCCGCGGACAACCTTGCCTGCCTTGAGGCAAGAGGTGCACACGTTGAGCCTCTGACGGTTACCGGTTCCAACCTGGGCCCGGACAGTCTGAATGTTCGGGTTCCAGCGACGGTTGGTACGCCGGTGCGAGTGCGAGACCGACTTACCGAAGCCGGGCCCCTTGGCGCATACGTCGCAGACGGCAGCCATAGTCGCGAACTCCTTGATTTAAGTGAATGGAAACTGAAATTGTCTTGCAGGTGGAGCGATTGAGCCTGCCTACGAACAGGAGACACTGAAGCGACCCTTGCGAGGCAACCCCGAAAGACTAGCCGTATTTGCCTCGATTGACCAAACCGGCCTCGCCTGCGCATCGCTCGGGGCGCACTGTCCGACCCGACCGCTAGTCTTGCGAGGTCGACAATACCCACTCGGGCGGAGGAAACGAAGCGACGTGTTCAAGGCCCTGGACAGCGTGGACGGTACGGCCCTGGGGCGCTGGGCGCGGGCCTGTGTGGACGGCCTCGAGAGCCGTTGCGACGAGATCAACCGGCTCAACGTCTTCCCGGTCCCGGACTCCGACACCGGCACCAACCTCCTCGTCACGATGCGTGCGGCGGCCGCCGAGGCCTTGACGGCCGCGGACGCGTCGGTGAGCGAGGTCGCGGCCGCCCTGGCCCGCGGGGCAGTGGCGGGAGCCCGTGGCAACTCCGGCGTGATCCTCTCCCAGGTGCTGCGTGGCATCGCGGAGGCCGCCGACTGTGGGCGCCTCGACGCCGCCACCGCCCGGTCCGCGCTGAACGAGGCCTCGGTTCTCGCCGCCGAGGCGATCAGCGTGCCCGTCGAGGGCACCATCGTGACGGTGTTGCGGCACGGGGCCGCCGCCGCCAGCGCCTGCCCGCACGACACCCCGCTGTCCGACGTGGTCCGCGCGGCTGCGGACGCAGCCGCCGAGGCGCTCGCCCGAACCCCGTCCCAGCTCGCCGCCCTCGGACTGGCCGGCGTCGTCGACGCGGGCGGCCTGGGCCTGGTGGTGATCCTCGACGCGCTGGTCGGCGTGGTGACGGGCGAGACCCCGCAACGGGCCGACCTCGGCGTGGCGGTGCCCCGGGCGCCGGTCGTCGAGGTCGAGGTCCCGACGCCGGACTGCGTGGATCAGGCGGACGACCAGGACTACGAGGTGATGTATCTGCTCGCCGACAGCGACGATGTGCGGGTCGGCGCGTTGCGGTCCGACCTCGACGCGCTCGGCGACTCGGTGATCATCGTCGGTGACGGGGCCGGTGTGTACTCCGTGCACGTGCACTGCGCAGACCCCGGTGCGGCCGTGGAGGCGGGTCTGGCCGCCGGCCGCCCCCATCAGGTCCGGATCTCGTGCTTCGTCCTCGACCAGCGTCGCCGCCACGGCCCGGCGCCGGCCACCACCCGCGGCATCCTGGCGGTGGTCGCGGGTGCGGGTGTGGCGGACCTGTTCGAGGAGGAGGGCGCCGAGGTGCTGCGGTACGAGCAGTCGGTGACCCCCGGGCAGTTGCTCGCGGCAATCCGCGACGTCGGGCACGGCGAGGTCCTGGTGCTGCCGAACGGTGCCCTGTCTGCACAGGAACTGGTGGCCGTCAGCGTGGCGGCCCGCAACGAGAACCATTCGGTACTGATGCTGCCGAGTTCGTCGACGGTGCAGGGGCTGGCGGCGCTGGCCGTGCACGACCCGTCGCGGGTCGCGGCGGACGACGCGTTCACCATGTCGGAGGCCGCGGCCAACACCCGGTGGGGGTCGCTGCGGATTGCCCCGGAACGGGCCCTGACCCTGGTCGGCACCTGTGAACCCGGCGACGGTCTGGGCCTGATCGGTCACGAGGTGGTGGTGATCGCGCCCGATGCGTCGGAGGCCGGCAGGCGACTGCTGGACCAGGTGCTCGGGGTGGGCGGCGAGATGGTCACCCTCTTGCTCGGCGTCGCCGCGCCGGACGGACTCGCGGACATGCTCATCGACCACGTCGACCGGCACCATCCGGGGGTGGAGGTCTTGGTCTACCCCGGTGGCCAGGACGGCGACCTGCTGCAACTCGGCGTCGAGTAGGGACGAGAAGGAACATTGGCAACACTGACGGATCGACTCGACCACCTGCTCGGACAGAAGACGGCGGACGCACTGGCCGAGGTCTTCGACATCAGCACCGTGCAGGACCTGCTGCGGCACTACCCGCACCGCTACGCGACCCGGGGCACGGGGCTGGTGGACCAGCGCCCGGAAGAGGGCGCGCACCTCACCGTCGTCGCGCGGGTGAGCAAGACGGACCTGCGGGCAATGCGGTCCGGGCGCGGCTTCCTGCTCAAGGCGACCCTGGTCCCCGACCAGAAGGACGCCGCCGACCAGCAGAGCATCGACGCCACCTTCTTCAACGGGCAGAAGGTCAAGCACCTGGTCCGCACCGGCACCCGGGCGATGTTCTCGGGCAAGGTGAAGTACTTCAACAACAAGCCCGAGTTGACCCACCCGAGCTACCTGCTCCTGCCGGAGCCGGGCGAGGAGGACATCGTCTCGGGCAGCATCCGCGGGGCGGGTGAGCTGGCGGGGATGGCGCGCAGCGCGCAGGACGGCTCCGGCGTGGACATGTCGGTCTTCGAACGCAGCCTCATCCCGCTGTACCCGGCGACCCGCGACGTGGAGAGCTGGACCCTGATGCGGTGCATGCGTCAGGTGCTGGACCAACTCGACGACGTGGAGGACCCGCTGCCCGAGTCGGTCCGGCGTGAGCACGGCCTGATCGGGCTGGACGAGGCCCTGCGCCTGGTGCACCTGCCGGAGACGCAGGAGGAGGTGGTCCGGGCCCGTGAGCGGCTCCGGTTCGACGAGGCCGCGGCGCTGCAGCTGGTGCTGGCGCAACGTCGGCACACCGCCGAGGGCCGCGTCGCCCCGGCCTGCCCGCCGAAGCCGCACGGCATCGCCGCGGCGTTCGACGCGATGCTGCCGTTCACCCTCACCGACGGCCAGCAGGCCGTGGCGGAGGAGATTTCGGCGGACCTGACCCGTCCACACCCGATGAACCGCCTGTTGCAGGGCGAGGTGGGCTCGGGCAAGACCATCGTTGCGCTGCGGGCCATGCTGCAGGTGGTGGACAGCGGACACCAGTGCGCGTTGCTCGCCCCCACCGAGGTGCTCGCCGCCCAGCACGCGCGGTCGATCCGTCAGATGCTCGGAAACCTCGGCACCGCAGGGGAACTCGACGCCGCCGGGAATGCCACCCGGGTCACCCTGCTGACCGGGTCGATGCCCGTCGCGGCGCGCCGGACGGCCTTGCTCGAGGCGGTCACCGGTGACGCCGGCATCGTGATCGGGACGCACGCCCTCATCCAGGACGGCGTGGAGTTCTTCAACCTCGGCATGGTGGTGGTCGACGAGCAGCACCGCTTCGGTGTCGAACAGCGCGACGCCCTGCGCGGCCGCGCCCGCGAGGGACTGAGCCCGCACCTGCTGGTGATGACCGCGACGCCGATTCCCCGGACCATCGCGATGACCGTGCTCGGCGACCTCGAGACCTCCACGCTGCGGGAGCTGCCGCGGGGCCGGTCGCCGATCGTCAGCCGGGTGGTCTCCGCCAGCGAGAAGCCGGCGTGGGTGGACCGCGCCTGGGAACGCATCCGCGAGGAGGTCGCGCAGGGCCGGCAGGCGTACGTGGTGTGCTCCCGGATCGGAGAGGGTGACGAAGAAGGGCCCGACGCGAAGGAACAGAACACCGTCGCGGCGCTGGCGCTGTTCGACGAGCTCCGCTTCGGCGCGCTCTCGTCGCTGGAGGTGGGGCTGTTGCACGGCCGGCTGCCGTCCGACGAGAAGGATGCCGTGATGAAGGACTTCACGGCCGGCCGGATCGACGTGCTGGTGTGCACCACGGTGGTGGAGGTCGGCGTGGACGTGCCGAACGCGACGGTGATGGTGCTCCAGGACGCGGACCGGTTCGGCGTCAGTCAGCTGCACCAGTTGCGTGGCCGGGTCGGCCGCGGCGGGCACCAGGGCCTGTGCATCCTGATCACGGAGATGAGCCCCCAGTCGCCCGCGTACCAGCGGCTCACCGCGGTCGCCGGCACCAACGACGGCTTCGAACTCGCGCAGCTGGACCTGGCGCAGCGGCGGGAGGGTGACGTGCTCGGCGCCGCCCAGTCCGGCAGCCTGTCGACGCTGCGCCTGCTCTCGCTACTGGACCACGAGGACGTCATCGAGGCGGCCCGGGAGTTCGCGCAGAAGGTGGTGACCGCGGACCCCGAGCTGACCGCGCACCCCGGCCTGGCCTCGATGGTCACCGCCGCGCTGGCGATCGACAAGATCGAATTCCTGGAGAAGTCCTAGGCGCTGGGCGGGGTGTCGCGCAGGAGGGCCTCCTGCATCACCGAGGCGACGAGTACCCCGTCCTCGGAGTAGATCTGGCCCCGGGCCAGGCCGCGGCCGCCCGACGCGTTGGGGACCTCCTGGGTGAACAGCAGCCACTCGTCGGCGCGGAACGGGCGGTGCAGCCACACCGCGTGGTCGAGCGAGGCCACCTGGCGCGGGGTGGAACTGGTGCCCCGGGTCAGGTTCACGGTGCGGACCAGGTTGACGTCGGAGATGTAGGTCAGCGCGCACGTGTGCAGCAGGCTCTCGTCGGGCAGGTCGTCGCGCACCCGGACCCAGAACCGTTGCCGCGGGCCGTTCCCGACGTCGGGCAGGCCGACGGTGCTGTCGCCGACGAACCGGAGGTCGAGGACCAGCGCCGGCACCGGGGGTTCGTCGTCGAACCAGGCCGTCCACTTGTGCTTGTCGGCGGTGAGCTCCTCCGGCCTGGGCACCTGCGGCATCGTCGGCTGGTGGTCGGTGCCGGCCTCGGGGACCTGGAAGGACGCGGAGAGGCTGAAGATCGCCTTGCCGTCCTGCTCGGCGGTGACCCGTCGGGTGGTGAAGGAACCGCCGTCCCGGGTGCGGTCGACGTGGTACTCGATCGGCTGGTCCGTGCGTCCGCCGCGGATGAAGTAGCCGTGCAGGGAGTGTGCCACCCGTTCCTCGCCGACCGTGTGACCGGCGGCGATCAGCGACTGCGCGGCCACCTGTCCGCCGAACGCGCGCATCGGGGACCCCGAATGGCAGGTCCCGCGGTAGACGTCCGCACCGAGAGGTTCCAGGGTCAACAGCTCGACGAAGTCCCGTGCAGAGTTCATGACGACACAGTATTGCCACGAGAGCGCCGACATGGCCATGGCGCTGGGTGTTTACTGGAATTCGCGACCGCGTTGCGCTCCGCACTCCGACGAGACGGGACGGGTGGGTCATGGGCAGAGCTGGCTCGTTGCCACGTTCGAGGTCTGTCGCGTTCGCGGCCGCCGCCGTGCTGTGCGCGTCGCTCTCGGCGGCTCCGGCCGGTGCGGTGCAACGGGCCCAGCCGGCGTCCCAGCCCGGTTGCGCCTGGCAGTTCATGTCGGACAGTCAGGTGCTCAACGTGGCGTTCCCGGACGTCAACGCGACGTACTGGGTGCTGCCTTACGCACTGACCCCCGACGAGCGCATCGAGTTGAGCGGCACCTTCCCCGACGCGCGTTACATGTCCCTGAACACCTACGGCACCGACTTCGGGACCGTCGACACGCTGCGGGACAACCAGATCGCACCGGACCCCGGCAGCGGCAACCCGTTTGCCGATCCCGCCGCGGCGGCCGCGCCCGAGTCCGCACGGCGTTGGCATGCGACGGTGGTGCCCGGCGCCGCCGACCACTCGGTCAACCAGATCCGGGGCCTGCCCGCCGCCGGCCAGTCCGCGCCGCTCGGGTTCCTGATCATCCGGGTGTACGTCCCCGACGACCCGAACTCGGCGCCCGGCGGCGTGCCGCTACCGGACGTGACGCTGGTCCGTGGCAACGGCGCGGTCCGGACACCGGTGCCCACCTGCGCGGCGGCGTTCGACCCCGCGGCCGTGCAGAACGGTCCGGTCGGTCAGGCACTGACGGCGGCGTTCGACAACGTCATCGCCGGCGCCGCCTCCGGCGCCTTCCCGGGCGGCGTGCCCGAGGCCACCTTCGTCAACCCGGCCAGCACGTCCGGGCTCTTCCCCAACGGCGACAACAAGTACCTCGGCGCCGGCCTGACCTATCGGCCCGGCCGGATCGTGGTGGTCCGCGGCCGGGCCCCGACCTTCCCGGACACCCGCGCCGGCGCGCTGCCGACCGAGCCGGGCACCCAGGTCCGCTACTGGTCGATGTGCCAGAACGACCAGGTCTCGCCGTACCCGGTGGTTGCCTGCGCGGCGGACTTCCAGACCCGGGTCGACCACGCGGGGAACTACACCTACGTGGTGGCCGCGCCGGCCGACGTCCCGCCGCGAGCCCAGGCGGATCCGACCGTGACGGTCCTGCCCTGGGGTTCGACGGCGGTGCCGCGGAAGGTGCTGTTCATGCGGCACATGCTGCCGAGCCAGCAGTTCTACCCGCAGTCGGTGCAGGCCTCGCAGGACCAGCACACCGACCCGGCGGCGAGCATGGGTGCGTACTACCCGGAGGCGACGTACTGTTCGACCGCGACATTCGAAACAGGCGGGTACGGAGCGTGTTTCGGCGGGGGCTGATGCGCTCGGAAGGGTGGGGGCGTAGCCGCCAGGCAGTGGGCCAGGTGTTCCGGATCCGTGATCGTGGCGAGTTCGTCGAGTGTCGGTCGCCGACGCGAATGAAGGGGTACCGACTCCCTTCCATTTTCAATTTATAGCCGACCCCGGGGCTTGCGGCAAGGCCCGGGTGGTGCCGCAGAATCGCTGGCCAGGCCAAAACCTACGGACTTCGGAGCTGATGCTGTGAGCCCTCTGACCACCAGTGCGTTCGACCTTTCCGACCGCCTCGCCCCCAAGGCCGACCCGACGCTGATCGCCGACGACGAGCGGCACTTCGCGGCCCTCGCGGACAGTCTCGAGAGGTCCGTCGCGGACCTGTCCAACCGCATCGACGCGGAGCGAAAGGCGCCCCGCCGAATGGGCCAGGAGGCGATGGAGCGGGACATGATGGTCCACCGGCTGGGCGCCGAGCTGCGCGCCCTGCGTCGCTACGGCCTGGACCTGTGCCTCGGACGCATGGTCGGCGCGGACGACTCCGAGCCCGTGTACGTCGGACGACTCGGCCTCATGGACGGCGCGGGCAACCAGCTGCTGGTCGACTGGCGCTCGCCCGCGGCCGAGCCGTTCTTCGGGGCGACCCACGCCAACCCGATGGGCCTGGCCAGCCGCCGCAGGTATCGCTGGGCCCGTGGCCGGGTCAGCGACTACTGGGACGAGGTGTTCACACCCGACGGGTTGGAGGGCAACGCCGCGCTCGACGACCAGTCCGCCTTCATCGCCAGCCTGGGCAGCAACCGGTCGCCCCGGATGCGGGACGTGCTCGGCACCATCGCGGCCGACCAGGACGCCATCGTGCGCGCGGGATCTCGCGGCGCGCTCGTCGTCGACGGCGGTCCCGGCACCGGCAAGACCGTCGTCGCGCTGCACCGAGCGGCGTACCTGCTCTACTCCGACCCCCGGCTCCGTCACGGCGTGCTGTTCGTCGGTCCGCACGAGCCCTACCTCGCCTACGTGGCCGACGTGCTGCCCAGCCTCGGCGAGGACAGCGTGCAGCTGTGCACCCTGCGCGACCTGGTCGCCGAGGGTGCCGCAGCCCGGGACGAGACCGACCCGGAGCTGGCCCGCCTGAAGTCGTCGGCGGATCTGGTGAAGGCGATCGAGGAGGCCGTCAGGTTCTACGAGCAGCCGCCGACCAAGGGGATGACGGTCGCGTCCGAGTGGTCCGACATATGGCTCAGCCCCGACGACTGGGCCGAGGCGTTCGGGGCACCGGAGCCGGGGACCCCGCACAACGAAGCCCGCGAGCAGATCTGGGAGCTGCTGCTGACGATCCTGGTGGACAAGCACGACGGTGCCGTCCCGGCTGCCCAGCTCCGGAAGTCGCTGCAACGCAACGACGAACTGCGCACCACCCTCGACAACGCATGGACGCTGATCGAGGCGGCCGACCTCGTCGCCGACCTGTGGTCGGTGCCCGCCTACCTGCGCAAGTGCGCGCCCTGGCTCAGCCCCGACGAGGTTCGGAAGCTGCAGCGCGCGGACGCGAAAGCGTGGACTGTCTCCGACCTGCCGCTGCTCGACGCCGCACGGCAGCGGCTCGGAGATCCCGAGGCGTCACGACGTCAGCGTCGGTACAACGCCGCCGTCGCGGCCGAGCGCGAGCAGCGGTCCAGGGTCATCGACGACCTGATCGCGTCCGACACCTATGCCGACGGCGAGGGCCTGATGACGCAGCTGCGGCAGCAGGACCTGCAGGAGATGCTGGTCGACGAGGCCGCGCTGCCTGCCGTCGACCCGACTCGCGTCAGTCAAGATGCGCTCGCCGGTCCGTTCGCGCACATCGTGGTGGACGAGGCGCAGGAACTGACCGACGCGCAGTGGCGGATGCTGCTGCTGCGCTGCCCTTCTCGGAGCTTCACCATCGTCGGTGACCGCGCCCAGGCCCGGCACGGGTTCACGGAGTCGTGGCAGGACCGGCTCGCGCGGATCGGGCTCGACCGGATGGACCTGGCCTCCCTCAGCATCAACTACCGGACGCCGGCCGAGGTGATGGCCGAGGCCGAGCCGGTCATCCGGGCCGCCCTCCCGGACGCCAACGTGCCGACCTCCATCCGCAGCAGCGGCATCCCCGTCGCCCACGGGTCCGTCTCGGACCTGGACGCGGTCCTCGACACCTGGCTCGCGGAGAGTGCCGACGGGATCGCCTGCGTCATCGGCACCGGTGACGTCGGCAGCAGGACGTTCCCGGCGACGACCCGCGTCCGGTCGCTGACCCCGGAGCTGGCGAAGGGCCTCGAGTTCGACCTGGTCGTCCTGGTCGACCCCGAGCAGTTCGGTGACGGCATCGAGGGGGCGGTCGACCGCTACGTCGCGATGACCCGGGCGACCCAGCGACTCGTCGTCCTCACAGGCCGTCACCGGTCGCGTCGCGAAGAACAAGCGCCGGCGGTCAGGGGACCGTCCAGGCGCCGGCGCCGGGCAGAAGCATGAGTGCCGGGTACCCGGGCGGGCCGGTCGGCACCGTGACGGCGGCGAAAACGGTTCCGGGCCCGGTCTGGGCCTCGACGCTCGGATACCCGAGGTACGCGATCCCGGCCGCGCCGGTCGAGATGTTTCGCCAATGAATGAAGACGCAGCAGTAGCGGTCGTTGGAGAATCGCGTGACGCCCGGCGTCGCCGGGTCGGTGCTGGCGGTCACGTACATGCTGCCCCCGGTGGGGAGTCCGGGCGGATTCATCCACCCGACTCCTACGACGGGAATGGGGAAGACGGTGTCGGTCGGCGCGGCGGCGGCCGGCTGTGCAGCGACGAGCAGTGCGATGCCGGCTCCGGCGACGATCGATACCCGGCGTAGACGGTGACGTTGTCTCATCGACCGACCTCCCGGCCCGGCGGCCCGCACCGGTCCCGGGCGCGCCGGTAGCGCTCGTAGATCACGCGCGAGCCGAACGTCCGGGTCTCGACCAGATTCAAGCACCAGACGTCGGCGAACGCCGACCTGAGGTCGTCGTCGCGCAGCGACGGATCCGTCTCCCAGGGCAGCATCGTCTCGTAAAGTCTACGGCCGCAAAGATAACCGCCGAGCTCGCGCACCTGCGCGGTGTGGAAGCGAAACTGCTCCTCGTCGGGAACCGTCCACCCGAACGCGCCCTCGCGGTCGGCGATGAAGCCGTCCACCGAGACGCTCATCGAGTAGATCAGCATGGCTTCGAGCTCGGCCCGCCGGAGCGACGGGCGATGATCGCGATGAAGTTCACCAATGGGCGTGACATCGGCTCCGTCCTTCTGCAGGCTGCTCTGGCACAGCTGGCGACCGGTCGCGAGGCGAAAGCTTGTCGTCGTAGGCGGTCCAAGCGATCGTACGGCCATCGTCTGCGCCGCATTGAGAATATATTTGCTGGAAAATTGCTATGTTTCGAATTATCGTTGGTTACCCAGCCCCGTCCGGGGGCAGTTCCGGACGCTGGGGCGAATCGGAGGGGTGGTCGCCATGTCTTCACGTACAACAGCCGCCGGCAAGTTCAAGACGTCACGCATCGCGGTTGTCGCCATCTTGACGGCAGGGATTCTCGTGACCGGCGCCAAGAGATATCGGTGGCCAGTTCTGCGATAGGCCGACGGTATCGGGCATCGATCCGGTTCGTGGGCCGCCGGATGCGGCAATTCTCCCTGTCTGAGGGTGGGCGAATTGCCATCCGTTGGCTGTTGGAGGATCTGCCGTTCGATCGGCGAATGATGGTGAGCGAATGCGGCCGTGGAGGAAGCGGGGCGAGTAGCGCAGGACCGATCCGATTGTCCGGGAGACGTCCTGTGCTTCTGTCGATGCTCCAGAGATTCGAATGCCTGCATGGAGCGACTCGGTCCGGTCCGGTGACCGACGTGGGAGGAGTGCCGGCACGCGCCAGGACTCGGGGCATCGAAAGTTCCCAATCCTCTTGTAACGGCCACGCATCCATTGCCGACATTGGGGATGGGAAGCAGTCGGGGGCGGATTGTTCGGCACCCCCTTGGCCCACCACAGGGCACCAACCAGGAGGGGGATATCGACATGGGCATTTCAGCCAAACGCGCAATAGCTGGGGGCGTGGCCGCGGTCGCGATCGGTATCGGAGTGGCGGCACCGGCGGGCGCAACGACGGATCCGCCGGCGCCCGTCACCACTTTCGCCGCGGGCGCAGGTGTCGGCGACATTGCCGCGCCCCAGGGGATGACGAGCCAGGCACTGATCGCGGCTTGGAACGCGGGGGTTCCGATCTACGAGGAGGTCGGAACCAAGGATTACCCCGGTACGAAGTCGAGCAACCCCAGGACCGAGTATCGGCGGGTGTTCGACATCAACGCGCTCAGCTCGCCTACGACGAAGTTCGTGGGTGCGGGACCGGTGGCGCCGGACACCTTCTGGGTGGATCCCGGCGTCCTGACCAGTTGGATCCGGGTCAACATGCGTGAGTCTTGGCATGCGAACGTCGGGAGCCCGATCTGGGAGTCCGACCTCACCGAACTGAAGTTCACCAGGAGCCCGCTGGTGAAGCTGCCCGACGGCGGACCTGGCGTCGGCATTGCGCTCGTCACGTACGCCACGGGCTCTTCCTGAGAGCCCCGACAAAGCCTCCGCCCCCGCCTCGACGAGGCTGGGGCGGAGGCTGTTCGGTTCCGAGGATCTGCAGTTCCCACTGCACGAGGTCGAGTGCGTCGAGCCGGAACCTGCAACTCGGTGCGTCGTACCGGTAGTTGGCCGGTGTTCACCCGTTTTGGGGGATGCGCCCGGCGCTGCGGGTGCCGAGGCTGGAAGCCGGACGTCAAGTGCATCGCGCTCGACCTCTGGGCTTCGGCATCCGGACTGCCGGTAGGTACTGCCACGTCCGATCCGTCCCCGGCCGCCGCCCCTGTGCGACGGCCAGGCGGTTCGTGTCCTGGGTATCGCCGTCCCGTCAACCGGGTAGCGACTCACCGACGGCGTCCACCTGGCCCACCCTCGACCAATTCACTCGGAGGAAATCATGGCCCTCGATACATTCGCTCTGCTGGCGGCGGTCTACGACTCGCAGGACGCCGCGCTTGCCGACTACGACGCCGTGCACGATTTCTACGTCGAGGCGGGCCTGGTCGACACCTACGACGCGGCCGTGATCACCAGGACGGACAAGGGCAAGGTCAAGATCGTCAAGAAGCACGAGCAGCCGACCCGGCAGGGCGCGTGGGGTGGGCTCGGCATCGGCCTGGTCGGGGGCGCGCTGGTGGCCCTGTTCCCGGCCGTCGGTCTCGGGGCAGGGCTGTTGCTGGGCGGTGCGGGTGGCGCCGGCCTCGGGGCTCTCGGCGGCCATGTCGCGGCCGGGATGAGCCGCTCCGACCTCAAGGAGGTGGGCGAGCTCCTGGACGAGGGCAACAGCGGGCTGATCGTCATCGCGGCGACGGATCTCGAAGCGCGCGTCGAGCAGGCGCTCGAACGCGCAGCCAAGGTGACCAAGAAGCAGCTCGAGGCTGACCCCGAACAGGTCAGCAAGGAGATCGACGAGGCGTCCAAGTCCTGACAGGTGCGCCTGCGCACGGATTGGTCCCGCCTGACGGCGAAACCGCTGGGCGGGATCCGTGGGCGTCTGGTTCGCGCGTGAGCTTTCGACGGCTCCGCCGCCGATGCCCAGATGCGCCCCGCTTGCGATCAATTGGGCGGTGACCACCGCCCGTCCCGTGTCCGAGACCGCCAGGATGTCCAGAATCCGACGGTCGAGAACGCGGGGACGGTGAGGACAGCGATCCCATCCGGGACAGGCTGGCCCACAGAAGTGACGACGGCATGCCGCTCGCCAGGGCGGACCTCCCCTCATCCGCGGACGACATCACCCAAGGGATCACGCCATGGCAGAACTGGAAACGTTCCCCGATCTGCGCCCCGCAGGCGGGGTCGGCCACCCGACCCGGGCGGCCCGCATCGAACACGGCGAAAAGGTCCGGCGCCGGATCCCGTTCGGCGCCATCGCCGAACACGCTCCGACCAGTGACCGTGACCCGGTCGGACTGCTCGAGTCCCAGGCGGCCAGCCGGGTCCCGGACCTCGTCCCCATCCGGTACGGGCGGATGGCCGACTCGCCGTTCGCGTTCTACCGAGGCGCTGCGCTGGTGATGGCCGACGACCTCGCGCAGGCCCCGACCACGGGTCTGTACACACAGCTCTGCGGGGACGCCCACCTGAGCAACTTCGGACTCTTCGCGACGCCCGAACGCGAACTCGCCTTCGACGTGAACGACTTCGACGAGACCTATCCCGGACCGTTCGAATGGGATGTCAAACGACTCATCGCTAGCCTGGCCGTGGCCGGGCGCCAGAACGGGTTCGGTGGCAAACAGCGCAAACGGATCGCCCGCGCCTGCGCGGCCGAGTACCGCGAGACGATGACCTACCAGGCCGCCCGCGGCGAGCTCGCGGTCTGCTACTCCCACATCGACGCGACCGCGCAACTGGACGAGCTCCGCGATGTCCTGGACTCCTCGACGCGCAAGCGTGTCCAGAAGACGATCCGTAAATCCTGGGGCCGCGACAGCATGCAGGCGCTGTCCAAACTGACCACGATGCAAAACGGGCAGCCGCGGATCGTGAGCGCGCCGCCGCTGATCGCCCCCATCGAGGAGATCCTCAGCGACACCGAGGCCGAGCGGATCAACCGCGAGCTGATCCAGCGATTACGTGAGTACCGCGACACCCTCGAACCCGCGCGACGTGTCCTGTTCGACCGATTCGAATACGTCCAGACCGCACGGAAGGTCGTCGGCGTGGGCAGTGTCGGCACCCGCGCCTGGATCATCCTCCTTGTCGGCCCCGGTGGCGACCCGCTGTTCCTGCAGGCGAAGGAGGCGGGGCCGTCGGTCCTCGCCGGATACCTGGAGGGTCCGTCCTATACGAACCAGGGCGAACGCGTCGTGGCCGGGCAGCGGGTGACGCAGGCCGCCAGCGACATCCTCCTCGGTTGGCAGCAGGGGCCCGACGTAAACGGGACGGTCCGGGACTATTACGTCCGTCAACTGCGCGACGGCAAGGGCTCGGCGGTCATCGAGACCATGTCCGCCGACCTGATGGCCCTCTACGGCCGGCTGTGCGCCCGTGTCCTCGCGTTCGCGCATGCACGCGCAGGTGACCGGTTCGCCATCGCCGGGTATCTCGGCTCGGACGACGACTTCGACAGAGCGCTGACCGAGTTCGCCGAGTCCTACGCCGATCAGAACGCCCGCGACCACGCCGCGCTGCTCGAGGCGATCGACGACGGCAGGATCACCGCACAACGGGAGTCCTGATGTCGGTCTTCCCGACCGCGCGGCGGCGTGATCGCGGCGGACCTGCGCGGCCGACGCACACCGCGGCATTCACGGCCGCGCGATACGGATATCCTGCTAGGGAGACAGCGGCCCGAAAGCGGGTCGGTGCCGTCCAGTTAAGGGGTTCGCCATCAGCAGCTTCGCCGACACGACGTTCACGGATCCCGCCCGGATCCGGAACTTCTGCATCATCGCGCACATCGACCACGGCAAGTCGACGCTGGCGGACCGGATGCTGCAGCTCACCGGTGTGGTCGAGGAGCGGGCGATGCGTGCCCAGTACCTGGACCGGATGGACATCGAGCGCGAGCGCGGCATCACCATCAAGGCCCAGAACGTGCGGCTGCCGTGGACGATGGACGACGAGGAATACGTCATCCACCTGATCGACACCCCCGGCCACGTCGACTTCACCTACGAGGTCTCGCGCGCGCTCGAGGCCTGTGAGGGCGCGGTGCTGCTGGTCGACGCCGCCCAGGGCATCGAGGCGCAGACGCTGGCCAACCTCTATCTCGCGATGGAGAAGGACCTCAAGATCATCCCGGTCCTGAACAAGATCGACCTGCCCGCCGCCGACCCCGAGCGCTACGCGGAGGAGATCGCGCACATCACCGGCTGCGAGCCCGGCGACGTGCTCCGCGTCTCCGGCAAGACGGGCGTCGGCGTCAAGGAACTGCTCGACGAGGTGATCCGTCAGGTGCCTGCCCCGGTGGGCGACGCCGACGGCCCGGCCCGCGCGATGATCTTCGACTCGGTGTACGACGCGTACCGCGGCGTCGTCACCTATGTGCGCGTGGTGGACGGCAAGATCCGTCCCCGCGAGAAGGTCACGATGATGTCGACCGGCACCACCCACGAGCTGCTCGAGGTGGGCATCATCTCGCCCGAACCCAAGGCCACCACCGGTCTGGGCGTCGGCGAGGTCGGCTACCTGATCACCGGTGTGAAGGACGTCCGCCAGTCGCGGGTCGGCGACACCGTCACCACCTTCCGCAACGGCGCGACCGAGCCGCTGGTCGGCTACCGCGACCCCAAGCCGATGGTCTACTCCGGCCTGTACCCGATGGACGGCTCCGACTACCCGGTGCTGCGCGACGCCCTGGACAAGCTGCGCCTCAACGACGCCGCGCTGGCCTACGAGCCGGAAACGTCCGTGGCGCTGGGCTTCGGCTTCCGCTGCGGCTTCCTCGGCCTGCTGCACATGGAGATCACCCGCGACCGCCTCGAGCGCGAGTTCGGCCTCGAGCTCATCTCCACCGCACCCAACGTGGTCTACCGCGTGGTGATGGAGGACGGCGCCGAGCACGAGGTGACCAACCCGTCGTACTGGCCCGAGGGCAAGGTGCGCGAGGTGTACGAGCCGATGGCCAAGTGCACCGTCATCGCCCCGAGCGAGTACACCGGCGCGATCATGGAACTGTGCCAGAGCCGCCGCGGCGAACTCGGCGGCATGGACTACCTGTCGGAGACGCGCGTCGAGCTGCGCTACACGCTGCCGATGGGCGAGATCATGTTCGACTTCTTCGATGCCCTCAAGTCGCGGACCAAGGGCTACGCCAGCCTCGACTACGAGGAGTCCGGCGAGCAGCAGTCGGACCTGGTCAAGGTCGACATCCTGCTGCAGGGCGAGGCGGTCGACGCGTTCTCCTCGATCGTGCACCGCACCAACGCGGGCGCGTACGGCGGCCGGATGACCTCGAAGCTGCGTGAGCTCATCCCGCGTCAGCAGTTCGAGGTGCCGATCCAGGCGGCGATCGGCTCGAAGATCATCTCCCGCGAGAACATCCGCGCGATCCGCAAGGACGTGCTCGCCAAGTGCTACGGCGGCGACATCAGCCGTAAGCGCAAGCTGCTCGAGAAGCAGAAGGAGGGCAAGAAGCGAATGAAGACCATCGGTCGCGTCGAGGTCCCGCAGGAAGCCTTCGTGGCGGCGCTGACGTCCGAGTCGGTCGGCGAGAAGCCCAAGAAGTAGTCCGGCGGACCGACGCCGGCCGTCCGGAACCGGAGGAGGGTGCCGTGATCGACACCTGGCTGACCCGAGAACTGGGACTGGAGGTGCCGATCCTCGGTGCGCCGATGGGCGGCCGGGCCGGCGGCAAGCTCGCCGGTGAGGTGACCCGGGCCGGTGGGCTCGGGCTGCTCGGTGCGGCGCGGTACGCGACGCCGGAGTGGATCGCCGCCGAGTCCGCGGTCGCGCGCGAGATCGGCGGCGGCGCACTGGGTATCGGGCTGATGACGTGGGCGCTCGACGACGACGACACCCTGCTCGGGGCGGCGCTCGCGGAGAAGCCCCGGGTGGTCTCCCTGTCGTTCGGCGACCCGTCGCCCTACGTCGAGCGGGTGCACGCGGCGGGCGCGCTGGCGGTGTCGCAGGTGAACACCGTCGAGGACCTGCGGGTCGTCGAACGCGCGGGGGTCGACTTCGTGATCGCGCAGGGCGGCGAGGCCGGCGGCCACACCGGCCGGATCGGGACGCTGCCGCTGCTGCAGGAGGTGCTCGACGCGACCCGCCTGCCGGTCCTCGCGGCCGGGGGCATCGGCACCGGACGCGGCCTGGCCGCCGTCGTCGCCGCGGGCGCGGAGGGTGCGCTGATCGGCACCGCGCTGCTCGCGAGCCCCGAGACCATCGGCCCGGACTACGCGCGGCGACGGCTGATCGAGGCCGGCAGCGCCGACACGGTGTACACGTCCGTCTTCGACCAGGCTCGCGATCAGCCGTGGCCGGCCCGCTGGGGCGGCCGGGCGCTGACCAACGACTACACCGACAAGTGGGACGGTCGCGGCGCCGACAACGAAACCCTTTCGGCCGCATACGATCCGGCCGACCCCCGGCAGGGCGTCGTGTACGCGGGAGAGGTCGCGGGACTGGTGACGTCGGAGCGCCCGGCGGGCGACGTGGTGCGGTCGATCGCGGCCGACGCGGAGCGGTTGCTGCGCCGGTTCGCCTGAGCGCGGGCGCCCGTCGGCCTGGTTCACTACCCGGATGCAGGTCCCCAATGTCACATCGGGTAACCCCGGGGCACCCGATGTGACATTGGGGAACGGCGGAGACCTACGTGGGGGAGTGCGCGGGCTGGAAGGTGCCGGAGGCGGCGGACTCCTCGGCGCGGATCACGTGCACGACGGCGTTGATCAGCGCCAGGTGCGTGAAGGCCTGCGGGAAGTTGCCGAGATGCCGGCCGGTGCGGGCGTCGATCTCCTCCGCGTACAGCTTCAGCGGGCTGGCGTAGCCGAGCAGACGCTCGCAGAGCCGCTTGGCACGGGGCAGTTCGCCGATCTCGACCAGCGCGGACACCAGCCAGAACGAGCAGATGGTGAACGTGCCCTCGTCGCCGGAGAGCCCGTCGTCGGTGCTCTCGACCCGGTACCGCAGCACCAGCCCGCCCTCCGTCAGCTCGTCGGCGATGGACAGCACGGTCGCGCGGACCCGGTGGTCGTCGGCCGGCAGGAACCGCAGCAGCGGGACCAGCAGCAGCGACGCGTCCAGCGACGGGTGCCCGTACCGCTGGGTGAACACGCCGCGTTCGTCCACGCCGTGCTCGAGGATGTCGGCCCGGATCTCTTCGGCGATCTCGGACCACTGCCGGGCGTACGACTTCTCCCCGTGCAGGGTGGCGAGCTTCACGCCGCGGTCGAGGGCCACCCAGCACATCAGCTTGGAGGTGGTGAAGTGCTGCGGTTCGCCGCGCACCTCCCAGATGCCACGGTCGGGCTTGCGCCAGTGCTTGATCGCCTCCTCGACCTGGCGTTTGAGCAGCGGCCACAGCGCGTCCGGCACCTGGTCGCGGGAGCGGACGTGCAGGTACACCGAGTCCAGCATGGTGCCCCAGATGTCGTGCTGCTCCTGGTTGTACGCGCCGTTGCCGATTCGCACCGGGCGGGCGCCGTCGTAGCCGGACAGGTGGTTGAGCTCGAGCTCCTCGAGCGAGTGCTCGCCCCCGATCCCGTACATCACCTGCAGCGGGTTCGGATGCCCGTCCTCGGACTGCGAGACGTCGGAGATGAACGCGAAGAAGTCGTTGGCCTCCCGGTCCAGGCCCAGGGTGTACAGGCCCCACAGGGCGAAGGTGGAGTCCCGGACCCACGCGTAGCGGTAGTCCCAGTTCCGTTCGCCGCCGGGGGTTTCCGGCAGGGACGTGGTCGACGCGGCGAGCAGGGCGCCGGTGGGCGCGTAGGTGAGTCCCTTCAGGGTCAGGGCACTGCGCTGCAGGTAGCCCCGCCACGGATGGTCGGGGAAGCGGCCGATGTTGATCCACTGCCGCCAGCACTCGGCGGTCTTCCACATCTTGTCCGCGGCCTCCTCGAAGGTCGTCGGCATCGGCTGGTCGGCCCAGGTCAGGGCGACGAAGACGTTGTCGCCCTCGAACATCCGGGTGCGGGCCCGGGCCTCGCGGCCCTCGAGCCCGAGCTTGAGGTTGGTGGTCACCCGCAGCGTCGGCTGCTCGCCGAGCGCGCTGGCCTCGCAGGTCGCGGTGGCCTCCTCGTACACCTTGCCGGTGTACTCCCAGCGTGCGGTGGACCGGTGGTAGTCGAAGGCGGGCTCGCAGCTCATCTCCAGCTCGACCGTCCCGCTCACGCACTTGACGGTGCGCAGCAGGATGTGTTCGGCGTCCCAGTCGGTCGGGGTGCGCTTGTGGGTGCGGGAGCGGTGGGTGTTGTTGTGCCACGGACCCATCACCAGGGCGTCGCGGACCACCAGCCAGCCGGTCTCGGTCTGCCAGGTGGTCTCGACGATCAGGCCGCCCGGCAGGTACCGCCGCGCGGCCGGCACGTTCTGCCCGTAGGGCCCGATCCGGAAGTGCCCGGCGCTGCGGTCCAGGACGGCCCCGAACACGCTGGGGGAGTCCGGGCGGGGCAGGCACATCCACTCGACGGCGCCGCTGCGAGAGATCAGGCAGGTGCTCTCGCAGTCGGAGAGGAACGCGTAGTCGTCGATCGGCGGGAAGGTGCTGCGGTGCGTCGAGTCGACGACGGCGGGCAGGTTGGCGGGGAGCTCGGCATCCTCGGAGGTTCCCATCAGCTCATCATCTGCCCGCCGGGCGCGGGCGTCCACCCGGGCGCCGGACGATAGGGTGGGTCCGTGAATCAGATCGCCAGTTGGTGGGACGGAGCCGAGCTGTGGCTCATCGGTCTGCCGTACGTCCCGCAGCTGTTGCTGGTGATGGGCGTGGTGCTGCCGGCAGCCTTCGGCATCGCCCGTGGATTCGATCTGGTGCTCGCCCGGGTATTTGCGCTGCTCGGTCGTGACCGTGCGTCGGTGCCGGCCCCGACCGTGGTCGGAGGTGAGCACTGATGCCCCGTTCACGAGTAACCCTCGCGCTGATCGCGCTGATCCTCTTGGTCCTGGTCGGCTGGCTGCTGACCCGCTAGCCTCCCTCGTCCGCGGCCCGGTTCGATCCGGGTCGCGGGCTCTGATACATTCACCCGCGTGTCTGCAACTGTCGTGCACCAGGTCCGCCATGAATTGGCGTTGATCGCTGTCGGCATGCTTGCGGTCGCCGACATCGACTGTTGTTGACGTCCCCGCCTGGCTGAAGCCGCGGCCGGTTCGCCCCACGTCAGTGGGCACCATTCTCTTGTTCTCCTCGGTCACCCCGACACCACGCCCGTTCCGGCGTGGCGTTCGTGCGGTCTGTGACCGAGGAATCCTCTCGCCCTCGTGGCGCAGTCGTGAAAGGCACAACCCTCATGAGCATTCGCTCACGCGTCACCCGTTCCGGACTCCTCCTCACCGCGGCCCTCACCGCCGCGACGGTGGCCCTCACCGCGTGCAGCGGCGGTTCGTCCGACGTGATCGGCGGTGAGTCCGGCTCCGGCTCCGACGGCGGCGCGACCACCATCAACCTGTTCGCCTACGCGGTGCCCAAGGTCGGTTTCGACGCGGTGACCCCCGCCTTCCAGCAGACGGAGGCGGGCAAGGACGTAACGGTCCAGCCGTCCTATGGGGCGTCGGGCGACCAGTCCCGCAAGGTCAAGGACGGGGCGCCGGCCGACGTCGTCAACTTCTCCGTCGAGCCGGACATCACCCGGCTCGTCGATGCCGGCCTGGTGAGCGAGGACTGGAATGCCGATGCCTACCACGGCATTCCGTTCGGCTCGGTGGTCACCATCGTGGTGCGCGAGGGCAACCCCAAGGGCATCAAGGACTGGGACGACCTGCTGGCGCCGGGCATCGAGGTGATCACCCCGAACCCGTTCAGCTCCGGGTCGGCGAAGTGGAACCTGCTGGCGCCCTACGCGGCCAAGAGCGAAGGCGGGGCGAACCCGCAGGCCGGACTCGACTACGTCAACGCGCTGGTCACCGACCACGTGAAGGTGCAGCCGAAGTCCGGTCGCGAGGCGACGGAGACGTTCCTGCAGGGCCGCGGCGACGTGCTGCTGAGCTACGAGAACGAGGCACTCTTCGCCGAGCGCAACGGCGACCCCGTCGAGCACGTCACCCCGCCGACGACCTTCAAGATCGAGAACCCGGTTGCGGTGCTGGAGAACAGCAAGAACCCCGAGCAGGCGAGCGCGTTCAAGGACTTCCTGTTCACCCCCGAGGCGCAGAAGCTCTGGGCCGAGTCGGGCTTCCGCCCGGTCGACCCCGCGGTCGCGGCCGAGTTCGCCGCGGACTTCCCGGCCCCGGCGAAGCTGTGGACGGTCGCGGACCTGGGTGGCTGGAAGGCCATCGACGAATCCCTGTTCAAGAAGGATTCCGGAACGATCGCGAGGATCTATGACGGCGTCAGCAAGTAGCCTGACCGTGACGAGTGCGACCGACACGGCGACGGGGGGAGCGGTGTCCCAGATCGGCTCCCCGTCGGCCGCCGACGTCGCGTCCGGCCCGGCGCCCGCGCCGAAGGCCCGGCGGCGCCGCGGCTGGTCCTCGGTCACCGGCACCGTCGGTCCGCTCGGCATCGGCGTGGCGATGCTCTGGCTCAGCGTCATCGTGCTGCTGCCGCTCGCGGCGCTGACGGTGACCTCGCTCGAGGACGGACTGGCCGGATTCTGGGAGGCGGTCACCAGCCCGGCGGCGCTGTCGTCGCTGCGGATCACCATCGGCGTGTCCGTGGTGGTGGCCCTGATCAACGTGGTGATGGGCACCCTGATCGCGTGGGTGCTGGTGCGCGACGAGTTCCCCGGCAAGCGCATCGTCAACGCGCTGATCGACCTGCCGTTCGCGCTGCCGACGATCGTGGCGAGCATCGTGCTGCTCTCGCTGTACGGCCCGAACAGCCCGGTGCACATCGAGCTCAACGCGACCCAGCCCGGCCTGGTGGTGGCGCTGGCGTTCGTGACGCTGCCGTTCGTCGTCCGGTCGGTGCAGCCGGTGCTGATCGAACTCGACCGGGACGTCGAGCAGGCCGCGGCGTCGCTCGGCGCGAGCAACCTGACGATCTTCCGGAAGGTGGTGCTGCCGACGCTCGCCCCGGCGATGATCGGCGGCGCGGGGCTGGCGTTCGCCCGGGCCATCGGCGAGTACGGCTCGGTGGTCCTGATCGGCGGCAACATCCCGCACGAGACGCAGATGGCCTCGCAGCTGATCCAGCAGCGCATCGAGATCGACCGGCCGGTCGACGCCGCCGCGATCTCGGTGGCGTTGCTGGCGATCTCGTTCCTTACGCTGCTCGTGCTGCGTGTGGTGGCCGGCCGTAACCAGCGACGTCAGGAGCATTCCCAGTGAACGTCTCGACCCCGGCCCGGCTGAGCATGCGGGTGGTCGCGCTCGGCTACCTGTTCATGCTGCTGCTGGTGCCGATCATGGTGATCCTGTGGCGCACCTTCGAGCGCGGCATCGCCTCGTTCATCGAGGCGATCTCCACCCCGGCGGCCATCTCGGCGCTGAACCTGTCGCTGCTGATCGTGGCCATCGTGGTGCCGATCAACGTGGCGTTCGGCGTGGTCACGGCGCTGGCGCTGGTCCGGGGCCGGTTCCCCGGCCGCGGGCTGATGCAGGCGCTGGTGGACCTGCCGTTCGCGGTGTCCCCGATCGTGGTCGGCGTCTCGCTGATCCTGCTGTGGGGCGTCAACGGCTGGTTCGGTGCGCTCGACTCGTGGGGGTTCCAGGTCATCTTCGGCCTGCCCGGCATGGTCCTGGCGACCATCTTCGTCACGCTGCCGTTCGTGGTGCGTGAGGTCGAACCGGTGCTGCACGAGATCGGCGACGAGCAGGAACAGGCCGCGGCCACCCTCGGGGCGTCCAAGTGGCAGACGTTCTGGCGGATCACGCTGCCGGCGATCCGGTGGGGACTGACCTACGGCGTGGTGCTCACCGTGGCCCGCGCGCTCGGCGAGTTCGGCGCGGTGATCATGGTCTCGTCCGGGTTCCCGGGCGTCTCCCAGACCCTGACACTGCTGGTGCACTCGCGCTACATCGACGACCACAACACCTACGGCGCGTACTGCGCGGCGACACTGCTGATGGGCATCGCCCTGGTGACGCTGCTGCTGATGACGCTGCTGGACCGCAAGAGGAGCAACGCATGATCTCCGTGATCGGGGCGCGAAAGAACTACGGCGACTTCGCCGCGCTGGACGACCTGACCCTGGAGATCCCGGCCGGGTCGCTGACCGCGTTGCTGGGGCCGTCGGGCTCGGGGAAGTCGACGCTGCTGCGGTCGATCGCCGGCCTGGAGAACCCGGACGGCGGCACCATCACCATCGCCGGCAAGGACGTGACCGGCGTGCCGCCGCAGAAGCGGGACATCGGGTTCGTCTTCCAGCACTACGCGGCGTTCAAACACATGACGGTGCGGGACAATGTCGCGTTCGGCCTGAAGATCCGCAAGCGGCCGAAGAACGAGATCACCAAGAAGGTCAACGACCTGCTCGAGATCGTCGGTCTCGACGGGTTCCAGCACCGCTACCCGGCGCAGCTGTCGGGTGGTCAGCGTCAGCGGATGGCGCTGGCCCGCGCGCTGGCGGTGGACCCGCAGGTACTGCTGCTCGACGAGCCGTTCGGCGCGCTCGACGCCAAGGTGCGCGAGGACCTGCGGACCTGGTTGCGGCGCCTGCACGACGAGGTGCACGTGACCACCGTGCTGGTCACCCATGACCAGGAGGAGGCGCTCGACGTCGCCGACCGGATCGCGGTGCTCAACAAGGGGCGGATCGAGCAGGTCGGGACCCCGCGGGACCTCTACGACCGGCCGGCGAACCACTTCGTGATGTCGTTCCTCGGGCCCGTGGCCAAACTCAACGGCCAGCTGGTCCGGCCGCACGACATCCGCGTCGGGCGCGACCCGAGCATGGCGGTCGCGCAGAAGGCCGGCACGGCGGAGTCCGCGGGCGTCACCCGCGCCACGGTCGAGCGGGTGGTGCACCTCGGGTTCGAGGTGCGGGTGGAGCTGCGCAACGCGGCCACCGGCGACCTGTTCGCCGCGCAGGTGACCCGCGGCGACAGCGAGGCGCTGCAGCTGCAGGAGGGCGAGACCGTCTACGCCCGCGCCACGCTGATCCCCGACATCCCGTCCTGAGGCGGC
>NZ_BCXG01000010.1 GCF_001894985.1 Rhodococcus tukisamuensis NBRC 100609
AGACAACACACAGATACCCTTTTCCCCCGCTGGCACACCCGATTTGTCGGGTGTGCCGGTCCGGGCGGGGAGAGGGGTGTGTGACAGTTTCACAGAGTTACGGCGGCCATAGCGGAGGGGAAACGCCCGGTCCCATTCCGAACCCGGAAGCTAAGCCCTCCAGCGCCGATGGTACTGCACTCGACAGGGTGTGGGAGAGTAGGACACCGCCGTACAATCGTTACCGAAAGGGGACCCGACATACTGGGTCCCCTTTCGTGTTTTCTCAAGCGTATGTTGTCTTAAAGGAGATGCTGTGTCGGACAACAACGATGATCGTCGTTCGTATGGGAACGGCGGTTCTGATCGTGGTCGCTCGGGCGAGAACCGCGGCGGCAACGCCGGCGGCCCCCGTGGCGGCCGAACCGGTGGCCCCCGAGGCAACACCGGTGGCGGTCCCCGTGGCGGGAGCGGCGCAGGCCGCCCAGACCGTCGTGGTGACGGACCGCCGAGGCGTCGTGGCGGCGAGGGCAGTTTCGGTCCGCCCCCGCGCGACGGTGGCGCGTACGCCGAGCGTCGCGCTCCGCGCCCCGAAGAGCCGGACCTTCCCGAGGACGTGCAGGCCGGCGAGCTCGACCCGACCGTGCGTCGGGACCTGCTGAGCCTGGACAAGTCCAATGCGAACGCAGTCGCCCGTCACCTGGTGATGGCAGGCAAGCTGATCGAGGACGACCCGCGTCTGGCCCTCGCGCACGCCCGGGCCGCCCGGCAGCGTGCCGGCCGGGTCGCCGTGGTCCGTGAGACGGCCGGCATCACCGCGTACCACGCGGGCGAATGGGCCGAGGCGCTCTCCGAGCTGCGTGCCGCCCGCCGGATGGCAGGTGGACCCGGTCTGCTCGCCGTGATGGCCGACTGCGAACGCGGTCTCGGTCGTCCGGAGCGGGCCATCGAGCTCGGTCGCAGCGAGGAAGCCCGCGCGCTCACGGGCGACGAGGCCACCGAGCTGCGGATCGTCGTGGCCGGCGCCCGGATGGACCTCGGCCAGTTCGACCAGGCCGTGGTCACGCTGCAGACGCCGGAACTCGACGCGTCCCAGTCCGGACCCACCGCCGCCCGCCTGTTCTACGCCTACGCCGACGCGCTGGTCGCGGCCGGTCGGGTGGAGGACGGCCTCAAGTGGTTCCTCAACTCGGCAGCGGCAGACCTCGACGGCGACACCGACGCAGAGGACCGCGTGGCCGAGCTCTCGGGCGAACAGTGACCTCTGGGTCCTCGACCACCGAGAACGACCGGTCCCTGCGGCAGCGTCACGACGTCCTGCTGCTGGACCTGGACGGCACCGTCTACCAGGGCGCCGAGGCGATCCCGGGCGCTCGGGAGGCGTTGGAGACCGGCGAGAGCCGGTTGTTCTACGTCACCAACAACGCGAGCCGGAGCCCCGCGTCCGTCGCCGCGCACCTGCGTGAACTGGGTTTCGCGGCCACCGAGGACGAGGTCGTGACCAGCTCGCAGTCCGGCGCCCGGTTGGTTGCCGAACATGTCGCCGCAGGGTCGGCGGTGCTGGTCGTCGGGACCGAGGCCCTGGCCGACGAGGTGCGGCAGGTCGGCCTCGTGCCGGTCCGCCGGTTCGAGGACGGCCCTGCGGCCGTCGTCCACGGGCACTCGACCGAGACGAACTGGTCGATCCTGGCCGAGGCCACCCTGGCGATCCGGGCGGGTGCCGTCTGGGTCGCCACCAATGTCGACACCACCCTGCCCACCGAGCGCGGTCTGTGCCCCGGCAACGGCGCGCTGGTCGCGGCGGTGCGGGCGGCAACCGACCGCGAACCGCTGGTGGCCGGCAAGCCGGCCCGACCGCTGATGGACGACGCCCTGCGCCGCAGCGGCGCCGTCAACGCGCTGGTGGTGGGCGACCGGATCGACACCGACATCGCCGGTGCCAACGCCGTCGGGCTGGAATCGCTGCTCGTGCTGAGCGGGGTGAGTCGTCCGACGGACCTGCTGCGTGCGCCGCTCGGGCACCGGCCGACGTACCTGGCCATGGAACTTGCGGCGCTGGACCGGCCCGCCGAGGACCTGGCGATCGCCCCGCACCCCGGTGTCACGGTCCGTCGCGACGGCGGAACCCTGGTCGTGGCCTGCGATCCGACCGGGTCCGCGGACCGCGCCGCCGTCCTGCGTGCGGTGCTGTTCGCCGCCTGGGAGGGCCCCGAGGTGACCGACCTGCGCGGTGAGGACCCGCTCGCGGTCGAGGTCGTCGCAGACCTGCTCGGCTGACCGCCCCGCGCCACGAGTCGGTGTGCGCGAGTGTGGGGCGCATCGACTAGCGTTGACGGCGATGAGTACGCCGATTCCCCGTCCCGGGCAACACCTGCCGGGCCCGCCGCCGACTGTCGACCCCGCCCGGATCCATGCGGAGGTCGACGAGCTGCTGGCCGGTCTCGACACGGCCTCGGCCGTTCACGACGATCCGACCGGTCTGGGCCAGCTGCCCCGGCAGGCACATCTGCTCGAGCAGGCGCACGACGTGTTGGTCCAGGCGCTCGCAACCGTGGACAAGATCTGACGTGGCCAGGCGAGCACGCGTCGACGCCGAGTTGGTTCGGCGGGGGATGGCGCGATCCAGAGAACATGCGGCGCAACTGATCTCCGACGGCAGGGTGCTGATCGCCGGGTCGGTCGCCGTCAAGCCCGCGACCGCCGTCGAGGCCGGCACCCCGCTGCTGGTCACCGACGAGGTCGACGAGGTGTCCTGGGCGTCGCGCGGCGCGCACAAGCTTCTCGGCGCACTCGAGGCCTTCGAACCGCTCGGCCTGTCCGTCGACGGCAAACGCTGCCTCGACGCCGGCGCGTCCACCGGCGGCTTCACCGACGTCCTGCTCAGCCGCGGGGCGCGCGAGGTGGTCGCGGTCGACGTCGGATACGGCCAGCTGGTGTGGCGCCTGCAGTCCGACGACCGGGTCACCGTGGTCGACCGCACCAACGTCCGGTCCCTGGAGGCCGATCAGATCGACGGTCAGGTGGACGTCGTGGTCGCCGACCTGTCGTTCATCTCGCTCAAACTGGTGCTGGGTGCGTTCGTGGCCTGTGCGGCCGACGGCGCCGACCTGGTGCCGATGGTCAAGCCGCAGTTCGAGGTCGGCAAGGACCGCGTCGGCTCGGGCGGCGTCGTGCGTGATCCGGCGCTGCGGGTGGAGGCGGTCCACGAGGTGTCCCTCGCGGCTGATGCGCTCGGTCTGCGGACCCTCGGTGTGGTGGCCAGTCCGCTGCCCGGGCCGTCCGGCAACGTGGAGTACTTCCTGTGGCTGCGCAAGCAGGCCGAGCCGGGAGTGGAGTCGGTGCGTGAGGTCATCGAGCGTGCGGTGCAGGACGGCCCGCAGTGACTTCGGCACCGGAAGGGCAGCGTCAGGAAAGGGAAGGGCAGAGCCCGGAACGGGAGATCCTGGTCGTCGCGCACACCGGCCGCGCGGAGGTCACCGCGACCGCGCGCCGGGTCGCCGCGATCTTCGAGCAGGCCGGCATCGGGCTGCGACTGCTCGCGAACGAGGTCGACCGGACCAGTCCGGTCGGTGCCCCCGACGAGTCCACCGCATCGGACGTGGACCTGACCATCGTCGAGGCCGGCCCCGCGGCCGCTGCCGGTTGTGAACTGGTGCTGGTGCTCGGCGGCGACGGCACCTTCCTGCGTGGGGCCGAACTGGCCCGCGAGGCCGGGATCCCGGTGCTCGGAATCAACCTGGGGCGCATCGGTTTTCTCGCCGAGACCGAGGCCGAGCATCTCGAGGAGGCCCTCGCTCTCGTGGTCCGCCGGGAGTACCGGGTGGAACACCGGATGACGCTCGACGTGACCGTCCGGGTCGACGACAAGGTGGTCGGCCGCGGCTGGGCGCTCAACGAGGCGAGCATCGAGAACGTTTCCCGGCTCGGCGTGCTCGAGGTGGTGCTCGAGGTCGACGGCCGACCGGTCTCCTCGTTCGGCTGCGACGGCGTGCTCGTCGCCACGCCGACCGGGTCCACCGCCTACGCGTTCTCCGCGGGCGGGCCGGTGGTGTGGCCGGAACTCGAAGCGCTACTGGTGATTCCGAGCAACGCACACGCGTTGTTCGCGCGGCCGCTGGTGACCAGTCCCGAGTCGCTGATCGCGATCGAGACGTTCTCCGAGGGGCACGACGGTCTGGTGTTCTGCGACGGCAGCCGGACGCTGTCGCTGCCGGCCGGCGGCCGGGTCGAGGTGGTGCGTGGTCAGCACCCGGTGAAGTGGATCCTGTTGGACTCTGCGCCCTTCGCCGACCGGATGGTGCGCAAGTTTGCGCTGCCGGTCAAGGGGTGGCGCGGCCGCCGGACCGATGGGGAAGGGGACGGTGCGCATGCTCGCTGAGATCCGGATCGACGGCCTGGGCGTCATCTCGCAGGCGAGCGCCCAGTTCCACGAGGGTCTCACCGTCCTCACGGGTGAGACGGGCGCGGGCAAGACGATGGTGGTGACCAGCCTGCACCTGCTCAGCGGCGCCCGTGCCGATGCCGGACGGGTCCGCCAGGGCGCGGCGCGGGCCGTCGTGGAGGGCCGGTTCTCCACCGCGAACACCTCGACGAGGGCCGCCGAGGAGGTCGACCGGCTGCTCGAGTCGACCGGTGCGGAACGCGACGAGGACGGCACCGTCATCGCGGTCCGCACCGTGAGCAGCGACGGCCGTTCCCGGGCGCACCTCGGCGGTCGCAGCGTGCCGGCGGGCGCGCTCGCGGAGCTCACCGCGCCGCTGTTGACCGTGCACGGACAGAACGACCAGCTCCGGCTGCAGCGACCAGACCAGCAGCGCCAGGCGCTCGATGCGTTCGGGGGCGCCGCGATCGGCTTCCTGCTCGACAAGTACCGGTCCCTGCGCGCGCAGTGGGTCGAGGCCCGCGACGAGCTCATCGAGCGCACCCGCAGCGGCCGCGAACTCGCGCAGGAGGTCGACCGGCTCGAGTTCGCGCTGAACGAGATCGACTCCGTCGCACCGCAACCCGGCGAGGACGTCGACATCGTCGCGAATGTGCGCCGGCTGACCGACCTCGACTCGCTGCGCAGCGCGGCGGCCGCCGCGCAGGCGGCTCTGGTCGGTGGCGCCGACGCGGAGCTCGGCGGCGACACCGGATCGGAGGCGGCCGGAGCGCTGGACCTGCTCGGCGAGGCCCGCGCCCGGATCGAGTCGTCCGACGACCAGCAGCTGACCGTGCTCGGGCCCCGGCTGGCCGAGGCGATCACCGTGCTCACCGACGTCTCGTCGGACCTGGCGGGGTACCTTGCGGACCTGCCGTCCGACCCCGGCGCGCTCGACACCCTGCTCGGCAGGCAGGCGGAACTGAAGTCCCTCACCCGCAAGTACGCCGCGGACGTGGACGGCGTGCTGGAGTGGGCCGCCCAGGCCCGGGACCGGCTGTCGCGGATCGACGTCTCCGCCGACGCGCTGGCCGCGCTGACGGCCCGCGTCGAGGAGACCGCGGCCGCGCTCGCGGCCGCCGCGAGCGCGCTGAGCAAGGCCCGGGCCAAGGCGTCCGTCAAGCTCGGCAAGGCGGTCACCGCCGAACTGGCCGGCCTGGCCATGGGCAAGGCACGGCTCGAGGTCGCGGTGCGCCCGATCCCCGCCGGCCCCCAGGACACCGCGCCGCTGACGGTGGACGGTCAGGAGGTGCACGCCGGCTCGGCCGGCGTCGACGAGGTCGAGTTCCGGCTCGCCGCGCACAGCGGCGCGACGCCCCTGCCGATCAGCCGCAGCGCGTCGGGCGGTGAGCTCTCGCGGGTGATGTTGGCGCTCGAGGTGGTGCTGGCGGGGGCGGAGTCCGGCGCGACCATGGTCTTCGACGAGGTCGACGCCGGGGTGGGCGGCCGGGCCGCCGTGGAGATCGGCCGCCGCCTGGCCCGTCTCGCACGCACCCACCAGGTCATCGTCGTGACGCACCTGCCGCAGGTCGCGGCCTACGCCGACACCCACCTGGTGGTGGACAAGGTGGACGGGGGTAAGGGTGCCGACAGCGGCGTGCGGACCCTCACCGACGAGCAGCGGGTGGTCGAACTGGCCCGGATGCTCGCCGGCCTCGACGACACCGAGACCGGCCGGGCGCACGCGGAGGAGTTGCTGGCGACCGCCATGGCCGACCGGGCGGGGTAGCCGGGCGCCGCCGCGCGGCGGCACCCGCATCGGGCGCACTTCGCCGGGCGGCGCCCCGACCAGGAGTTGCTTCGGCGCGCCTCCGTGGGTGAAGGCCCGCGCGGCGTCATGATCGAAGTCATGAAGATGCCCGCTCTGTTGTCACGAAACACCGAATCGCTGCCGGGAACGACCGGCATCGCCAGGGTTGACCGCAACACGGCGAAGCTGTTGCGCCGCGTCGGCCCGGGCGACATCGTCGTCCTCGACGAGCTGGACCTGGACCGCGTCACCGCGGACGCGCTGGTCGCGGCGGGGGTGACGGCCGTCGTCAACGCGTCGCCGTCGATCTCCGGGCGCTACCCGAACCTGGGACCCGAGGTGATCGTCGCGAACGGCATCATCCTGGTCGACTCCGCCGGCGAGGAGGTGTTCAAGAAGGTCAAGGACGGCGCCAAGGTGCGTCTGCACGAGGGCGGCGTCTACGCCGGCGAACGCCGCCTCGCCAAGGGCACCGAGCAGAGCGAGGCGGAGATCTCCGACCTCATGATCGAGGCGAAGACCGGCCTGGTCGACCACCTCGAGGCCTTCTCGGGCAACACCATCGAGTTCATCCGGACCGAGAGTCCGCTGCTGATCGACGGCGTCGGCGTGCCCGACATCGAGGTGGACCTGCAGGACCGGCACGTGGTGATCGTCGCGGACGGCGCGGACCACGTCGCGGACCTGAAGAACCTCAAGCCGTTCATCAAGGAGTACTCGCCGATCCTGATCGGCGTCGGGGCGGGCGCGGACGCGCTCACCAGCGCCGGCTACCGGCCCGACCTCATCGTCGGCGACCCCGACGAGATCACCGCCGACACCCTCAAGTCCGGCGCCGAGGTGGTCCTGCCCGCGGACCCGGACGGGCACGCGCAGGGCCTCGAACGGATCCAGGACCTCGGCATCGGCGCGATGACCTTCCCGGCGTCCTGCGCGCCCGCGGACCTCGCGCTGCTGCTCGCCGACCACCACGGGGCCTCGCTGATCGTCACCGTCGGCTCGACCGTCTCGCTCGACGAGTTCTTCGACCGCGGACGCCGGGACAGCAACCCGGCCGCGTTCATGACCCGGCTCAAGGTCGGATCGAAGCTGGTCGACTCGAAGGCGGTCGCGACGCTCTACCGCAGTCGCGTCTCCGGCGCGGCGATCGCGCTGCTGGTGCTCGCCGCCCTCACCGCGGTCATCGTGGCCCTGGTGGTCTCGAACGTCGGCGGCGAGGCGTGGGACTGGTGTGTCCAGACGTGGAACAGCTTCGCGCTCTGGGTCCAGGGAATGGTCAAGTGATCTCTGCTCGTCAGCACGCGATCTCCCTCGCCGCGGTCTTCCTGGCACTGGCCGTCGGTGTGGTGCTCGGCTCGGGCACCCTCTCCGGCGGCCTCCTCTCGGGTCTGCGCGACGACAAGTCCGACCTGCAGAACCAGGTGAACGCACTGCACGACACGAACAACCAGCAGGCCGAGCAGCTGACCGCGGCGGACAACTTCGACGCCGCGATCTCCGGCCGGGCCGTCCGCGACGCCCTCGGTCAGCGCTCCGTGGTCTTGGTGACCACCCCGGACGCCGACCCCGGCGACCTCGACGCCGTGACCCAGCTGATCGGCGCGGCCGGCGGATCGGTGACCGGCCGGGTCTCGCTGACCGACTCCTTCGTCGACGCGGCGAACAGCGACCAACTGCGCACCACCGTCACCAACGTGATCCCCGCCGGGGTCCAGCTCCGGACCGGCGCCGTCGACCAGGGCAGCCTCGCCGGTGACCTGCTCGGCTCGGTGCTGCTGCTCAACGCGCAGACCGCACAGCCGCAGAGCACCCCGGAGGAGCTCACGCTGGCCCTCGAGGCGCTGCGCGCCGGCGGCTTCGTCGGCTACGACAACGGCGCGGTCGCGCCCGCCCAGCTGGCACTGGTGCTGACCGGTTCCGGTGCCGCCGACGGCGCGGCATCCGGCAACCGCGGGTCGATCGTCGCCCGGTTCGCCGGCGCACTCGACGCGCGTGGCGCGGGCACCGTGCTGGCCGGGCGGCCCGACTCGGCGGTCGGCAACGGACCCGTCGCCGTCACCCGCTCCGACACCGCGCTGTCGACCGGCGTCACCACCGTCGACAACGTGGACCGCGAGTCCGGCCGGATCACGACGGTGCTGGGCCTGCAGGAGCAGCTCAGCGGACACGCCGGCCGGTACGGCACCGGGCCCAACGCGACCGCGGTGACGGTCGGCGCGACGGTCGGCTGACGCGCGTGCGAGTCCTGCGTGTGGCGGACGCCACGGCGCTTCGGGGGCCGTGGGCGCGCGCCATGCAGAGGTTCGCCCCGACAGGTGTTACCGTGAAGTCCCGTGGGTCGGCAGGCCCCAGCACTACCATTGGTCAAGCCCTGCAAGGTCGTCACGGGAGCCCTTTTGTCACTGTCACGCAGTAATTCGCGTACCGCCACCAAGCACATCTTCGTGAGCGGGGGCGTCGCCTCCTCACTCGGCAAGGGTCTGACGGCCTCGAGCCTCGGACAGTTGCTGACCGCCCGGGGAATGCGGGTGACCATGCAGAAGCTGGACCCGTACCTCAACGTGGATCCGGGCACCATGAACCCGTTCCAGCACGGTGAGGTGTTCGTCACCGAGGACGGCGCCGAGACCGACCTGGACGTCGGGCACTACGAGCGTTTCCTCGACCGCGACCTCTCCGGCGATGCGAACGTCACCACCGGGCAGGTGTACTCCACGGTCATCGCCAAGGAGCGCCGCGGCGAGTACCTGGGCGACACCGTCCAGGTGATCCCGCACATCACCGACGAGATCAAGAGCCGCATCCTCGCGATGTCGGGACCGGACGGCGAGGGTCAGCGCCCCGACGTGGTGATCACCGAGATCGGTGGCACCGTCGGCGACATCGAGTCGCAGCCATTCCTCGAGGCCGCCCGCCAGGTGCGTCACGACATCGGCCGCGACAACGTCTTCTTCCTGCACGTCTCGCTGGTGCCGTACCTCGGCCCGTCCGGCGAGCTCAAGACCAAGCCGACCCAGCATTCGGTGGCGGCGCTGCGCAACATCGGCATCCAGCCCGACGCCCTGATCCTGCGCTGCGACCGGGACGTGCCCGAGCCGCTCAAGCGCAAGATCGCGCTGATGTGCGACGTGGACGTCGACGCCTGCATCTCCACCCCCGACGCCGCGTCCATCTACGACATCCCGAAGGTGCTGCACAGCGAGGGCCTCGACGCCTACGTGGTGAGCAAGCTCGGCCTGCCGTTCCGGGACGTGGACTGGACCGTGTGGGGCGACCTGCTCGAGCGCGTCCACGAGCCCCGCGAGACGATCCGCGTCGCCCTCGTCGGCAAGTACGTGGACCTGCCCGACGCCTACCTGTCGGTGACCGAGGCGCTGCGCGCCGGCGGTTTCGCGCACCGCGCGAAGGTCGAGATCTCCTGGGTGCCCTCGGATGCCTGCGAGACCGAGGCCGGCGCCCACGAGGCGCTCGACGACGTGGACGCGGTCCTCATCCCCGGCGGCTTCGGCATCCGCGGCATCGAGGGCAAGCTCGGCGCCATCCGCTTCGCCCGCACCCGCCAGGTGCCGCTGCTCGGCCTCTGCCTGGGCCTGCAGTGCGTCGTGATCGAGGCCGCCCGCTCGGTGGGCCTCGACGACGCCAACTCGGCCGAGTTCGAGCCGGACACCAAGCACCCCGTCATCTCCACCATGGCCGACCAGGAGCAGATCGTGGCCGGCGAGGCCGACCTCGGCGGCACCATGCGCCTCGGTGCCTACCCGGCGGTGCTCGACAAGGGTTCCGTGGTGGCGCGCGCCTACGGCTCCGAGAGCGTCTCGGAGCGGCACCGGCACCGCTACGAGGTCAACAACGCCTACCGTGACCGCATCGCCAAGAGCGGCCTGAAGTTCAGCGGCACCTCCCCGGACGGACACCTCGTCGAGTTCGTGGAGCTGCCCGCGGACGTGCACCCGTTCTTCGTCGCCACCCAGGCGCACCCGGAGCTCAAGAGCCGTCCGACGCGTCCGCACCCGCTGTTCGCGGCGTTCGTCTCGGCGGCGCTGAAGTACAAGGCGGCCGAGCGGCTCGAGGTGGACGTGCACCCGGAGTCGACCCTCGAGGTCGCGATGCACGAGGCCGCAGACGACGACGCGGTCGACGCACCGAGCGCGAGCTGACCCACCCGCGATGAGTCGGCCCGGCGAGCACGAGTTCGAGACCCACGACACCCGCACCGCGTACGAGGGCGCGATCTTCGCGGTGCGGGTGGACCGGGTCGCCATGCCGGGCGGCACCGCCGCGCTCCGCGACGTCGTGGAGCACTACGGCGCGGTCGCGGTGGTCGCGGTCGACGAGCGGGATCGGCTGGTGCTGGTCAACCAGTACCGCCATCCCGTGGGCCGGCGGCTGTGGGAGCTGCCCGCCGGCCTGCTCGACGAGCCGGGCGAGGACCCGCTCGACGCCGCCCGCCGCGAGCTGGCGGAGGAGACCGGCCTCGCCGCAGAGCACTGGTCGGTACTGGTGGACGTCGCGGTGAGCCCGGGATTCACCGACGAGGTGGTGCGGGTGTACCTCGCGACCGCGCTGCACGAGGTGGAGCGGCCGGACCCCAGCGACGAGGAGGCCGACCTCGAGATCTGCCGGGTGCCGGTCGCGGACGCGGTCGACCGCGCACTGTCCGGTGAGATCGTGAACGCGACCGCGCTCTCGGGCATCCTGGCGCTGGCCGCGGCCCGCGCCCGGGACGGCCGGGAAGCGACCGGCCGGCCGGCCGACGCGCCGTGGGCGGACCGGCCGGAGGCGTTCGCGCGGCGTCGCCACGGCGGCTGAGGTGCTCGCCGACCAGGTCGCCGGCTACCTCGACCACCTCGCGGTGGAACGCGGGGTGGCGGAGAACACCCTCAGCTCCTACCGGCGGGACCTGCGCCGGTACCAGGAGTTCCTCGGCACGCGGCGCATCGACGACCTTGGCCGGGTTTCGGAACGGGACGTCAGCGACTTCGTGGTGGCGTTGCGGCGCGGCGACCGGGACGCGCAGGTGCGTCCCCTCGCGTCCAGTTCCGCGGCCCGCGCGCTGATCGCGGTGCGCGGCCTGCACAAGTTCGCGACGTTGGAGGGCATCGCGAACGTGGACGTCGCGCGGGCCGTGAAGCCGCCCGCGCCGGGCCAGCGGCTGCCCAAGTCGCTGCCGTTGGACCAGGTGATCGCGATGCTCGAGGCGACCGGCGGCCCGGACGCGTCGGACCAGGCGCGCGGGCTGCGCGACCGCGCCCTGCTCGAGGTGCTCTACTCCACCGGCGCCCGGATCTCCGAGGCCGTCGGCCTGGACATCGACGACGTCGACGGCGCGGACCGCGCGGTGTTGCTGCGCGGCAAGGGAGGCAAGGAGCGGGTGGTCCCGATCGGTCGGCCCGCGATCGCCGCGCTGGAGGCATACCTGGTGCGGGGGAGGCCCGCGCTGGTGTCCACCGGCGGACCCGCGATCTTCCTCAATGCGCGCGGCGGCCGGCTCTCACGGCAGAGCGCCTGGCAGGTGCTGCGTTCGGCGGCGGACCGGATCGGACTCGCCGACGGGGTGTCACCGCACACGTTGCGGCACTCGTTCGCCACGCACCTGCTCGAGGGCGGCGCCGATGTCCGGGTGGTGCAGGAACTGCTCGGCCATGCGTCGGTGACCACCACGCAGATCTACACGCTCGTCACCGTCGGCTCGTTGCGTGAGGTCTGGGCAGGGGCGCACCCGCGGGCGAGGTGAGCCGTCGTACCCGGTGACGGGTCGGTGACGTTCGGAGGACACGGCCCGGAAAGCCCCGGGTCCCGCGGTGCCGTCGGCCTAGACTCCGCGCAGCGGTGAGCGGATCCCCGCGCTGCCGGACGAGCGTAAGGACATCCCGATGCCCGTTTCCTCCCGTGTCCGTCCACTGACGGTGCTGCGCCGGGCGGGGCGCGCGGCCGTCGCGCCCGCCCTCGTCGCGTCCGTTCTCGGTGCGGTGCTCGTCGCGCCCGCCCAGGCAGACCCGGTGCCCGGCGGCGCGGCGCGGGTGCTCTCGCAGTCGCAGGTCAATGACGTGCGGACCCGGCTGTCGGTGTTCTCGCCGTCGATGGACCGGCCGATCACCGTCGACCTGCAACGCCCGGTCGCGGCGTCCGGTGTCCGGCCGACGCTGTACCTGCTCGACGGCGCCGAGGCGCACGAGGAGGAGAGCGGCTGGACCGCCATGACCGATGTGGGGAACCTGGCCCGCACCGCGAACGTCAACGTGGTGCTTCCTGTCGGCGGGGCGCACAGCTACTACACCGACTGGCGCAACGTCGACCCGGTGATGGGCCGGCTGTCGTACGAGACATTCCTCACCCAGGAGCTGCCGCCACTGATCGACGCGCAGTTCGGGGGGAACGGCGTCAACGCGATCGCCGGCGCGTCGATGGGCGGCGCGGCGGCGCTGACCCTCACGGCCCGGCACCCGGAGCTGTACCGGGGAGTGGCCGCCTACAGCGACTGCGCCGGCATCAGCAATCCCGTGAACCAGCTGCTCGTCCGGTGGGACGTCGCCCGAGGCGGCGGCGACGTGGCCAACATGTGGGGCGCCTTCGACGATCCGGCCTGGGCCGCACACGACCCGCACCTGCTCTCCGGGAACCTGCGGGGCAAGCAGATCTACCTGTCCTCGGGCAACGGCCTGCCGGGCCGGTACAACAACCTGCTCGCCGACCCGCCGATGGAGACGGTCCAGGGCATGTTCGGCGAGTTCGGGGCGATGGTGTGCACCGCGCAGCTGGGAGCCGCCCTGTCCGCGCAGGGGATCGGCCACACCACCAACCTCCGCCCCACCGGCACCCACAAGTGGGGTTACTGGAACGACGAACTGCACGCGTCGTGGCCGACGCTGATGGGGGCGCTGACCTCCCGCTGAGCCGGCCGTGGGCCGCGGTGGGGGTGTTTCGGCCCACGGAAGCCCGCGCGTGTCCGTGCCGGGTTGTCGACGGCAGGCGGTAGCGTCTGCTGCACAGGCAATCGGACGACAGGGGAGCATCGAACCGTGGTGACACCGCAGCCGCCCGCGGCGGAGTCAGAGCGCCCAGGGCAGGAGAGAGCGCTCTTCGACAGCCGGAACTTGGACGTAGCAGGCCGTGCAGACGGCGATCACGGGGTTGGGGACGAGGAGAACCTGGGACCGACGGGACGGCCGTTGCGGTTCGTGCCCGAGCCGCAGCCGCTGGGCTCGCACGGGCCGGCGAAGGTCATCGCGATGTGCAACCAGAAGGGTGGCGTCGGGAAGACCACGTCGACCATCAACCTGGGCGCCTCTCTCGCGGAGTGCGGGCGCAAGGTGCTGCTGGTGGACCTCGACCCGCAGGGCGCGCTGTCCGCGGGACTCGGCGTCGCGCACCACGACCTCGAGCTGACCGTGCACAACCTGCTGGTGGAGCCCCGGGTCTCCATCGACGAGGTGCTGATGCGCACCCGCGTCGAGAACCTGGACCTGCTGCCGAGCAACATCGACCTGTCCGCCGCGGAGATCCAGCTGGTCAACGAGGTGGGACGCGAACAGACCCTCGGCCGGGTGCTGCACCCGGTGCTGGACCGCTACGACTACGTGCTCATCGACTGCCAGCCGTCGCTGGGCCTGCTCACCGTCAACGCGTTGGCCTGCGCGGAGGGCGTCATCATCCCGATGGAGTGCGAGTACTTCAGCCTCCGCGGGCTGGCGCTGCTCAACGACACCGTCGAGAAGGTCCGCGACCGACTCAACCCGCGGCTCGAGATGTCTGGCATCGTCGTGACCATGTTCGACGCGCGGACGCTGCATGCCCGCGACGTGATGTCCCGGGTCGTCGAGGTGTTCGGCGACCTCGTCTACGACACCGTCGTCAACCGCACCGTGCGCTTCCCGGAGACCAGCGTCGCCGGCGAGCCCATCACCACCTGGGCGCCGAAGTCCGGTGGCGCGCAGGCGTACCGGGCGCTCGCGCGCGAGGTGATTCACCGGTCCGGTCGGTAGTGGGCGACGAGACCGCACCGATCGAGAGCGAGTCGACCGATCCCTTCCCGGTCAATCCTGAAGTGGTAGATCCTGAAGTGGCAGTTCCTGACGTGGCCGATCCTGGGCGGCCGGAGACTGCGGGGCTGTCGGCTCCGTCGACCGTGGAGAGCGGATTCCGGGTCCGGCTGCGGAACTTCGAGGGCCCCTTCGACCTGCTGCTCAGCCTGATCAGCCAACGCAAGCTCGACGTCACCGAGGTGGCGTTGCACGCTGTCACCGACGAGTTCATCGCGTACACGCGGCTGCTGGGCAGCGACATGGGCCTGGACCAGACCACCGAGTTCCTGGTGGTCGCGGCGACGCTGCTGGACCTCAAGGCGGCGCGGTTGCTGCCCTCCGGCGACGTCGAGGACGCGGAGGACCTGGCGCTGCTCGAGGCCCGGGACCTGCTCTTCGCGCGGTTGCTGCAGTACCGCGCGTACAAGCAGGTGGCGCAGCTGTTCGCGGAACTCGAGGCGGCGGCGCTGCGGCGGTACCCGCGGTCCGTCTCCCTGGAGGACAAGTTCGCGGGGCTGCTGCCCGAGGTCCTGCTCGGCGTCGACCCGCAGCGGTTCGCGGAGATCGCCGCCACCGCGTTCGCGCCGCGGCCGGTCCCCACCGTCGGCCTCGACCACCTGCACGTGCCGACGGTGTCGGTACCCGAGCAGGCCGCGCTCGTGCTGGACCTGCTCAAGGCCCGGGGGATCGGCGAGTGGGCGACCTTCGACGAGCTGATCGTCGGCTGCGACGTCACCGTGCAGATCGTGGCAAGATTTCTGGCGCTGCTCGAGCTCTACCGTGAGCAGGCCGTGGCGTTCGAACAGCCCGAGCCGCTCGGCGAGCTACGGGTGAGCTGGACCGGTGACGTGGACGCGGACGGGCGGACCCTGGTGAGTGCGGAGGACTACGGATGAGCGCGGTCGACGAGAGCCGGGAGGAGGCCGGAGCGGCCTCCGAGTTCGACATCGGTGGTTTCGAAGCCGGGGGTTTCGAAGCCGCGGGCGTCGGCGACGACGGTTTCGAAGCCGGGGGTTTCGAAGCCGCGGGCGTCGGCGACGACGGTTTCGACGACGACGGTTTCGACGACGCGGAGGCGCAGGACCGGCTCTCGGACGGTGAACTCGACGCCGCGCTGGAGGCAGTGCTGCTGGTGGTGGACTCGCCGGCGAGTAACGACGCGCTCGCGTCCGCGGTCGGCGACAAGCCCGCGCGGGTACGCGGGCGACTGCGTGCGATGGCGGCGGCACTGACCGCACGGCGCAGCGGAATCGACCTCCGGTACGCCGGCGACGGCTGGCGTTTCTACACCAGGAACGAGTACGCGCCGTACGTCGAGCGACTGCTCCTCGACGGTGCCAGGTCGAAGCTCACACGTGCGGCGTTGGAAACCTTGGCCGTTGTTGCGTACCGTCAACCATTGACCCGTGCACGGGTGAGTGCGGTTCGCGGTGTGAATGTCGACGGCGTGATGCGTACCCTGCTTGCCCGCGGACTGGTCTCGGAGGCCGGTGTGGACTCCGAGACCAATGCAACGACCTACGCGACGACCGAGCTGTTCCTGGAACGGCTCGGCCTCGCGTCGCTGGCAGACCTGCCGGCACTGGCACCGCTGCTACCCGACGTCGACGTCATCGACGACATCAGCGACGACATGGAGTCAGACCCGCGGTTCACCAAACTGGGAACCGGCCGGGCGGGATCCAAACCCGATTTGGACACCCGAATTGATAGTGAAGAGTGACAGGACCCTCAAGTGAACAAGCCCGCTCGCCGAGATGGCACACCGGACCGTGGCAGGAGCAATCCCGCCGACAGAAATTCGTACCAGAAGGACTCACCCCGCACGGGGTCGGGTTCGCGGGGTGGCGCACCCCGCAGTTCCTCCCCGCGCGATTCCTACCAGCGCGATGACTCCCCGCGTGGCGGCGCCCCCCGCGGCGGCAGCACTCGCGGCTCCTCCTCCTACGATCGCGGCGCGGCGCCTCGTGGCGGTGCTCCCCGTGGTGGCGAGTCGCGTGGTTCCTACGATCGCGGCGCGGCCCCTCGTGGTGGCGCTTCCCGTGGCGGCTACGAGCGCGGCGGCGAGTCGCGTGGTTCGTACGATCGCGGTGCCGCGCCTCGTGGCGGTGCTCCCCGTGGTGGCGAGTCGCGTGGTTCCTACGACCGCGGCGCAGCACCCCGTGGTGCGGCCCCTCGTGGCGGCGCTCCCCGTGGCGGCTACGAGCGCGGCGGCGAGTCGCATGGTTCGTACGATCGCGGTGCGGCGCCCCGTGGCGGTGCTCCCCGTGGTGGCGAGTCGCGTGGTTCCTACGACCGCGGCGCAGCACCCCGTGGCGGCGCTCCCCGTGGCGGCGATTCTCGTGCTCCGTACGAGCGCACCGAGCGGGGCGGCGCCCCCCGTGGCGCAGCTCCCCGTGGTGCCGCCCCTCGTGGCGCGGGCCAGCCGCCGGCGGATCAGAACAAGTACGGCAAGCCCAAGGCGGCCAAGCCGCAGCGCGCCCAGGCGGCCGCACCCAAGATCAGCAACGCCAAGCCCGCACGGCACCAGCACACCGACGAGGCCTCCGGGCCTCCGCGGATGGCGGCCGGCGAGGGCATGCGCCTGCAGAAGGTGCTGGCTCAGGCCGGCGTCGCCTCGCGGCGTGCCGCCGAGGAACTGATCGACCAGGGGCGCGTCGAGGTCGACGGCCGCATCGTCGTCGAGCAGGGCCTGCGGGTCGACCCCGAGAACGCGGTGGTCCGTGTCGACGGCGTCCGCGTCGTCGTCAAGAAGGACCTGGTCCACATCGCGCTGAACAAGCCGCGTGGCTGGCAGTCCACGATGTCCGACGACCTCGGTCGCCCGTGCATCGGCGACATCGTCTCCGAGCGGGTGTCCGCAGGGCAGCGGCTGTTTCACGTCGGCCGGCTCGACGCCGACACCGAGGGACTTATCCTGCTGACCAACGACGGCGACCTGGCTCACCGGCTGATGCATCCGTCGTTCGAGGTGCCGAAGACCTACCTGGCCACGGTGTCCGGGACGGTCGAGCGCAGTCTCGGCAAGACACTGAAGGCGGGTGTCGAACTCGAGGACGGCCCGGCCAAGGTCGACCAGTTCGCGCTGCTCGACATCGGCGAGGGCAAGTCCCTGGTGAAGATCGTGCTGCACGAGGGACGCAAGCACATCGTGCGCCGGCTGCTCGAGGCCGTCGGGCACCCGGTGGTGCGCCTGGTCCGGACCGACATCGGTGCGGTTGCGCTCGGCGACGGGCGTCCGGGCACCCTGCGGGTGCTCGGACAAGGCGAGGTCGGCAGCCTGTACCAGGCGGTCGGTCTGTGACCGGAGCGAGCGCGGCGACCGAGACCGCTCAGAGGACCGGTAGCCGACTCGTCGTGGCCATGGACGGACCGTCCGGCACCGGCAAGTCGAGCGTGTCCCGACGCCTCGCGATCGGACTGGCCGCGCGCTACCTCGACACCGGTGCGATGTACCGGATCGCCACGCTGCACGCGTTGCGCTCCGGCGTCGACGTGTCCGATCCCGCGGCGGTCGCCGCGGCGACCGAGTCGCTCGAGCTGAACGTCGGCACCGATCCGGAGTCGAACCGGGTGCTGCTCGCGGGCGAGGACGTCACCGACGAGATCCGCGGCGCCGCGGTGACCGCCGCGGTCTCCGCGGTCGCGGCGGTGCCGGAGGTGCGGACCATCCTGGTGGACAAGCAGCGGCAGCTGGTCGCCGGCACCGAGCGGATCGTCGTGGAGGGCCGGGACATCGGCACCGTGGTGCTGCCCGACGCCGACGTGAAGATCTACCTGACCGCGTCCGCCGAGGCGCGGGCGCAGCGGCGGAACACACAGAATGTCGCCGAGGGTCGCGGTGACGACCTCGCGGCAGTGCTCGCCGACGTGAAGCGGCGCGACCATCTGGACTCGACCCGTGAGGTGTCCCCGCTGCGGCCCGCAGAGGACTCGGTGACCGTCGACACCAGTGAACTGGGCATAGAAGACGTGATCGGCAGGTTGCTGCTGGTGGTGCGCGAAAGAACTGGAGCAGTGCAGTGACCGAGAGTGTGGACATCGGCGGAGCGAGTTTCGTCGGAGATGGCGTCTGGAACGAGGAGTCGGACTGGGAGCTTGCCGACTTCGTCGACGGTGAGGAGGGCTTCGAGGACGTTGCCGTCCCCACCCTCGCGATCGTCGGCCGCCCCAACGTCGGCAAGTCGACGCTGGTCAACCGGATCATCGGCCGCCGTGAGGCCGTCGTCGAGGACATTCCGGGCGTGACCCGGGACCGTGTCTCGTACGACGCCAACTGGGCCGGCCGACGCTTCCTGGTGCAGGACACCGGCGGCTGGGAGCCCGACGCGAAGGGCCTGCAGCAGTCGGTGGCGCGTCAGGCCGAGCTGGCGATGTCGACCGCCGACGCGATCATCCTGGTGGTAGACGCGGTGGTCGGCGCGACCGCCACCGACGAGGCCGCCGCAAGGGTGCTGCGTCGGTCGAAGACACCGGTCATCCTGGTGGCCAACAAGGTCGACGACGAGCGCACCGAGTCCGAGGTGGCCGCACTCTGGTCGCTCGGCCTGGGCCAGCCGTACTCGGTGAGCGCGATCCACGGCCGCGGCACCGGCGACCTGCTCGACCAGGTGCTGGCCGACCTGCCGGAGACCCCTCGTGAGGGCACCGCCGGACAGGGCCCGCGCCGCGTCGCGCTGGTCGGCAAGCCGAACGTCGGCAAGTCCAGCCTGATCAACAAGCTCTCCGGCTCCGAGCGGTCCGTCGTGCACGACGTCGCCGGCACCACCGTCGACCCGGTCGACTCGCTGGTGGAGCTGGGCGAGAAGGTGTGGCGTTTCGTCGACACCGCGGGCCTGCGCAAGAAGGTCAGCCATGCCAGCGGGCACGAGTTCTACGCCTCGCTGCGCACCAAGGGCGCCATCGAGGCGGCCGAGGTGGCGATCCTGCTGATCGACGCCTCTCAGCCGATCACCGAGCAGGATCTGCGGGTGCTGTCGATGGTCTCCGACGCGGGCCGGGCGCTGGTGCTGGCCTTCAACAAGTGGGACCTCGTCGACGAGGACCGCCGGTTGATGCTGGAGAAGGAGATCGACCGCGAGCTGGTGCGGGTGCCGTGGGCGCAGCGGGTCAACATCTCCGCACACACCGGCCGGGCCGTGCAGAAGCTGGTGCCCGCGCTGGAGACGGCGCTCGAGTCCTGGGACAAGCGCGTCCCGACGGGCCGGCTGAACACCTGGCTCAAGGAGGTCGTGGCCGCGACGCCGCCGCCGATGCGCGGCGGCCGGCTGCCGCGGATCATGTTCGCCACCCAGGCGGGCACCCGTCCGCCGACCTTCGTGCTGTTCACCACGGGCTTCCTGGAGGCCGGCTACCGTCGGTTCCTGGAGCGCCGGCTGCGCGAGGAGTTCGGCTTCGACGGCAGCCCGGTGCGGGTCTCCGTGCGGGTGCGTGAGAAGCGTGAGCGCAACAACAAGAAGCGGTACTGACAAGACGCGGTACTGACGCGACGGGGCGACGGCAATGTGCCGTCGCCCCGTTTCGTTTGCCGCGGTGGTGTCCGGGGAGGCGCTGTCGGACGGGTGAAACAGGCCGCCGACCAGTCGATTCGCGATCCGGAGTGCCACTGATGTAATCTCATCGAGCACCCGCAAGGGGGCAAACGGGCTGTGGCGCAGCTTGGTAGCGCACCTGACTGGGGGTCAGGTGGTCGCAGGTTCAAATCCTGTCAGCCCGACAGTTGAAGGCGGTTCCGGAGAAATCCGGAACCGCCTTTTCTGTGTTCCGGGGCGGGTGGATTCCCGTGCCGTCGGAACTCAGCGCTCGGGACTCGAGTCGCTCGGACCTGCGGTCCGGAACCGCACCGGGCCGCTACTGTCGGTCCATGGAGGCACCGATGCTCACCCGCGAGTCCTGCGCCGCCGCCCTCGGGGCGTTCGAGACGCGCACCGCCGACCTGGGCGGCCGACGTCACGCCGCGGTCGCGCTGGCCGTGGTGACGCGGGCAGGCGCGGAGCCGACCCTCCTGCTCACCCTGCGCCCGAGCAAGATGCGCGCACACCCCGGCCAGTTCGCGCTGCCGGGCGGCGCCATCGACCCGGGGGAGACGCCGCCGGAGGCCGCGATCCGGGAGCTCGAGGAGGAGCTGGGGGTGCGGGCCGCGCCGTCGGGAGTGCTCGGTCGGCTCGACGACTTCGTCACCCGCTCCGGGTACGTCATCACCCCGGTGGTCGTGTGGGTCGGTGACCTGGACGCGCCGCTCGCGCCGAACCCCGACGAGGTGGCCCTCGTCTTCGAGGTGACGATGGCCGAACTGGATCGCGAACCGCGCTTCCACGCGATCGCCGACAGCCCGGAACCGTTGATCCAGTGGCCTTTTCGCGGTGAGTACCTGTTCGCGCCGACCGCCGCGGTCATGCACCAGTTCCGGGAGGTGGTGCTGCGCGGCAGGCACACCCGGGTGGACGCGTTCGCCCAGCCGGACTTCGCGGCCCGCTGATCGGCGACCCTAGACGGACCTGACGGCGCGAAGGTAGCGGCGGGTGATCACGGACTGAACCATCCGGTTCGCGGGACCGGCCAGGCTGACGAGCCGGTTTCCGGGCCGCGAGAATGCGGTGATGCGGGTCAGTACGTCGCCGGAATCGGGGTCCAGCTCCACGACGAAGGACTCCTCGCCGCATTCGGGATGGCCCGGGAGGGTCCCGTACGCGAATCCCCGGCGCAGCGGCTCGTCGACCACGTACACGACGCGACACGGGACCCGGAGCGGCCCGAGGCCCAGCACGGCGACGGCGCCGGGCTGCGCCACCGGCGTCGACGCGGTGACGCGCAGCCCGGCGCCCCGGTGCATGTCCCAGCCGAGAACCGTCGCGGCCGCACGTTCGAACGTCGCGGCCCCGTGGCCGACCGACCGCGCCTCGTGCACGTGGTGGTATCCCGCGGGCAGGCGGCCGCGGGTGGCCCCGACCTCCGGGTAGGTCAGTGGCTTCGATTCGTAGGCGGCGAGGTTCACGTGTCCATGGTGCCCGAGCGCGGTTACCTCGGCAGGAGCGGCGATCGCCGCGCGCCGGTGCCGCAGCGCGTCTACCGTTTCGGTCATGGGCATCGTGTACTCGGCACTGCGGCGGCTCGACCGGACCGGCGTCGAGCCGGTGGCCTGGCATGCGCCGACCCCGCCCCCGTTGACGGGAGTGCTGGCGCCGAACACCGAACTCGACGCCGCGGAGCGCTGGACCATGCCCGCCGGCCGCGGACCGGAGGACGTGGCCGTCGACCACGAGGGCCGGTTGGTCACCGGCACCGACGACGGCAGGGTGTGGCGCTTCGGCGCCCCGGGCCGGGCCACCGTCGTCGCCGACACCGGCGGCCGCCCGCTCGGGGTGGAGGTCCTCGACGACGGTCGGTACCTCGTCTGTGACGCCGAACGCGGCGTGCTCCGGGTGGACGACACCGGCCGGATCGAGACACTGACGGACACCGCCCTGGGCACCCCGCTGGTCGCCTGCAACAACTCCGCCGTCGGCCGGGACGGGGCCGTCTACTTCACCGACTCCTCCGCCCGCTTCACCATCGCCGAGCACCGCAACGACCTGCTCGAACACTGCGGCACCGGGCGGCTGGTGCGACTGGACCCGGCGACCGGCGAGACCGACCTGTTGGCCGACGGGTTGCAGTTCGGCAACGGGGTCGGCCTGTCCGCGGACGAGTCCTACCTGATCGTCGCCGAGACCGGCGCCTACCGGATCCGGCGGGTGGAGCTGACCGGGCCGCGGGCGGGCACGGTCTCGACGTGGGCGGAGAACCTGCCGGGGATCCCCGACAACGTCACCTCGCAGACCGCCGCTGGGATCTTCTGGGTGGCGCTCTACAGTCCGCGCATGCGCCTGCTCGACCTGATGGCGCCGCACCCGGCCCTGCGGATCGTGGCGGCGAACCTGCCCGGGTGGGCGCAGCCGGATCCGGAGCAGCGGGGGTGGGTGCTCGGCCTGGATGGCGACGGCACCGTGGTGCACAGCCTGCAGGGCGGCAAGGGCAGCTACGCGCCGGTCACGGGGGTGCGGGAGGCCGACGGCTGGCTCTACCTGGGCAGCCTCAGCGCCGACGCGGTGGCCCGGGTCCGGGCACCGGGCCACTCCGTGTGACACGCTGGTCCGCAGTAATCGCGGACCGACAGCGCAGGGGGACCAATGGACACCGGAGACCGGCCACGTGGTGTGGCGGACGGCCCGAACGTCCCAGAAGCGACTGCGGGCGCGCCGGCCGTCGCGGAGCCGGTGGTGACCGACCGGGTGCTGACGGTCCCCAACGTGCTCAGCGTGATCCGTCTGCTCGGCATCCCGCTGTTCCTGTACCTGTTGCTCGTCCCGCAGGCGGACGGCTGGGCCCTGGCGATCCTGATGCTCAGCGGGTTCACCGACTGGGCCGACGGCAAGCTGGCGCGGCTGCTGAACCAGACCTCCCGGCTGGGTGCGCTGCTGGACCCGCTGGTGGACCGGTTGTACGTGATCACCACCCTGGTCGGGTTCACGCTGCGCGGCATCATCCCGTGGTGGGTGGCGGCCATCCTGATCGGGCGCGACCTGATCCTGGCGCTGGTCCTGCCGATCTACCGTCGTCGTGGGCTGCCGCCGCCCGCCGTGTTGTACCTGGGCAAGGCCGCCACGTTCGCCCTGATGTTCGCGCTGCCGTTGGTGCTGGCCGCGCAGGGCGACTGGGGATTCGCCCCGATCGCGCGGGCCTGGGGTTACGCGCTGCTCATCTGGGGCACCGGCCTGTACGTGTGGACCGGCCTGCTGTACCTGCTGGCCGCGGCGAACATCGCCCGTGAGGTGCCGGTGGGTGCGCGGCAGACGGAGCCAGAACACCGGTGAAACGGGAGGAAGTTCGCCGCAACCCGGCCCCGGCGCTGCTGCGCGCACTGCAGAACGAAGGGCTCGACCCGGGCTACGCGGCGGCCGCCGAGGACCGGTCGCGCGGCCACTCGCTGCACAAGCCGCTGCACGCGACCGCGTGGTGCGTGGCGGGCGGCATCGTGCTCGGATTGCTGTTCGGGGTGGCGTACGCGCAGGCCAGCGACCGTGCGCCGGGCACCGACCAGGTGCGAAGCGAGATACTGACCAAGGTCGACGCCGCCAAGTCCCGCGGCGACGACCTCGCCCGGACCCGGGACGAGCTGGCCGCACAGACCGAGACCCTGCGGGCCGCCGCGTTGGCAGGCGACGCGCACGGCGCGGACGTCCTCGGCCGGCTCGGCGCGATGGAGCAGGCGGCGGCGCTGGACCCGGTGCACGGACCCGGACTCCAGGTGACCCTCACCGACCCGTCGGCTCGGCCGGACCTGTCCGACCAGTCCAGGCCCAACGCGCGCGCCGCGAAGCCGGTGGTCCTGGACCGGGACATCCAGTCGGTGGTGAACGCGCTGTGGGCCGGCGGCGCCGAGGCGGTCGCCGTGGGCGGTGTCCGGGTTGGTCCGGCCGTCACGGTCCGGCAGGCTGGTGGCGCGATGCTCGTGGACAACCAGCCGGTGCCGTCGCCGTACGTGATCTCGGCGATCGGGTCCACCGCCAAGATGCAGACCGGGTTCGTGGTGAGCGAGGCCTACCTGCGGATGTCCGGCGTGGCACAGCTCTACGGCGCGGGATTCACCGTGACCGAGCAGGACGACCTTTCCGTACCCGGGGCATCCGCCCGGGAGATTCGAACCGCACGCGAGGTGAGTGGGCAGTGAAGCCGGTCAAGGCCGTGAAGAACGGGTACGCGATCTACGGGGTGCTCGCGTTGGTCGCGGGGATCGTGCTTGGCGTGGTGTTCCGCCCGCAGGTGCCCGACGCGGTGCAGCCGTACCTGCCGATTGCGGTGGTGGCGGCGCTGGACGCGGTGTTCGGCGGCCTGCGGGCGTACCTGGACGAGATATTCGACGCCAAGGTGTTCGTGGTGTCCTTCGTGTTCAACGTGCTGGTGGCGGCGTTGATCGTGTGGCTCGGTGACCAGCTCGGCGTGGGGACCCAGCTGTCCACCGCGATCGTGGTGGTCCTGGGCATCCGGATCTTCGGCAACGCCGCCGCGCTGCGGCGTCGACTGTTCGGTGCGTGAGCGGTGAACGGCGAGGGCAGGCATGAGCTGCGCACCGACACCACCGCGGCCGCGCGCCGGTCCCGGGTGGTCTTCGGGCTGCTGGCCGCGCTGCTGGTGGGGGTCCTGGGCGTCGCGATCGTGACCCAGGTGCGCGACACCGGTTCCGGCGACAGCCTGGACTCCGCCCGGCCGGCGGACCTGCTGGTGCTGCTGGACAACCTCAACCAGCGGGAGGCGGCGCTGCGCGAGGAGGTCTCCTCGCTCGAGGCCACGCTGGCGACCCTTCAGCGCAGCGGCGGTGGCTCCGAGGCGGCGCTGGCCGAGGCGAAGGCGCGGCTGGCGGCGCTGTCGATCCAGGTGGGCGCCGCCCCGGCGACCGGACCGGGTGTGGAGTTGACCGTCACCGACCCGAACAACGGCGTCGGCTCGGAGGTGTTGCTGGACCTGATCCAGGAGTTGCGGGCGGCCGGTGCCGAGGCGATCGAGGTGGGCGGCGCGGGATCCGAGCCGATCCGGATCGGGGTGAATTCCTGGGTGACCGGGCAGGCGGGCCGGATTCAGCTCGACGGGACCGCGCTGGCGGCGCCGTACGAGGTGGTCGCGATCGGTGACCCGCCGACACTGGCGGCGGCGCTGAACATTCCCGGTGGCGTGGTGGACACCGTCGCGCGCAGCGGCGGCCGGGTTTCGGTCGATCAATCGCAGCAGGTCACGATCGCCGCCTTGCGAGAGACGAAACCACGCCAATACTCTCGTCCCGGCAACTGAGATCTCCGATTTGTCAACGGCGCGCGCGGCGCGCCCCTCGGAAGATCGTCGAAAGGACCTCACGGTGAGTGAAACCAATACGCCGAGCGAATTGCGCTACACGGCGGAGCACGAATGGGTCCAGCGGACCGGACCGGCCACCGTTCGGGTCGGCATCACGGACTTCGCGCAGTCGCAGCTCGGCGACGTCGTCTTCGTACAGCTGCCCGCCGTCGAGGAGGACGTCGTCGCCGGTGACTCCTTCGGCGAGGTCGAGTCGACCAAGAGCGTCTCGGACATCTACGCTCCACTGAACGCGAAAGTCATTGCGGCAAACGCGGATCTGGAGGCCAGCCCGGAGCTGGTGAACTCCGCTCCGTACGCTGGCGGGTGGCTGGTCGAGCTGGAGGTCGCCGACGAGGCGACCCTCGACGCCGCGCTCGGGGGCATGCTCGACGCGGACGCCTACAAGGCGCTCGCGGGCGAGTAACCTGCACGCGACTCGACCGGCGATGTCTACGCGGACGGGCTGTCGCAGGGTACGGTCGAAGGCGAGCGCATTCGCCGTGTCGGGGCGCAGGTCCGCATCGGAATGTGGTTGTGGCTATAGATTTGTCCGGGAGGTCTCCCGGATCGGTCGGACTGAGGAGGAGAAACGGTGAGCGAGAACGACAACGACGCGGTTCTTGGGGAAACGCCGGCAGAAACCACGTCGGTTTTCCGCGCAGATTTCCTCAGTGAACTGGACGGCACGGCGACCGCTACGCCCGCCGCCGAGGCGCCGGTGTCCGGGGTGGAGGGTCTGCCTGTCGGTTCGGCGCTGCTCGTCGTCAAGCGCGGCCCCAACGCCGGATCGCGATTCCTGCTGGACCAGCCGACCACCTCGGCCGGTCGGCACCCGGACAGCGACATCTTCCTCGACGACGTCACGGTCAGCCGTCGGCACGCCGAGTTCCGTCAGGACGAGAACGACTTCCAGGTCGTCGACGTGGGCAGCCTCAACGGCACCTACGTCAACCGGGAGCCGGTCGACTCCGCCACGCTCGCCAACGGCGACGAGGTGCAGATCGGCAAGTTCCGTCTCGTGTTCCTGACCGGCCCCCGCGGCGCGTCCGGCGACTCGGCTGCGGGTTCGGGTAGCTGATGACTGCCGTCCGGCAGCGGACCCAGGGCGGGATGTCGATCGGCTCCGTCCTGGACCGGTTGCGCCCCGACTTTCCGGACATCACCATCTCGAAGATCCGTTTCCTCGAGGCGGAGGGGCTGATCAGTCCGGAGCGCACTCCGTCGGGATACCGGCGGTTCTCGGTGTCGGACTGTGAACGGCTGCGGTTTGTGCTGACTGCTCAGCGCGACCAGTACCTGCCGCTAAAGGTCATCAAGGAACAGCTCGAGGCGATCGACCGCGGTGTCGCGGTGGTCGGGTCCCCGGACTCGCCGCCGCGACGGCCGCGGGCGCTCGCCATCGCGCCGGGTGAGGTCTCCCCGGAGGAGTTCCGCGCCGACCGTGAGGTGCGGATCAGCCGGGTGGACCTGCTGGCCCGTTCCGGGACGGACGAGGGATTCCTCACCGAGCTGATCCGCGGCGGGCTGGTGGTGCCCGGCGCCGCGGGCTTCTTCGACGAGGAGGCGGTGACGCTGGCGCGGACCGCGAAGGCGATGTCCGCGTTCGGGCTCGAGGTGCGGCACCTGCGTGCGTTCAAGCTGGCGGCCGACCGCGAGGCCGGTCTGGTCGCCCAGATCGCGGGGCCGGTGGCCAAGGGCCGTGACGCGGGCGCCCGGGACCGCGCGGAGGAGATGGTCCGCGAGTTGGCGGCGCTGTCCTTGACGCTGCACACCTGCCTGGTCAAGACCGCGGTGCGTGGCGCCCTCGACCGCTGACCCTGCAGGAGTCGAACGCGCCGCGGTGTCGGAATAGAATCGGCGGTACCGCTTCGGTGTGCGGGGACAGTGCCACGGCAGACGGAAGGCAGACGCGATGAGCGAGATGCGTGTGATCGGTATTCGTGTCGAGCAGCCACAGAATCAGCCGGTACTGCTGCTCAGGGAGGCCGACGGCGACCGGTACCTCCCCATCTGGATCGGTCAGACGGAGGCCGCGGCGATCGCCCTCGAACAGCAGGGCGTGGAGCCGGCGCGTCCGCTCACCCACGACCTCATCACGACCCTGATCGGGGCGCTCGGCCACACGCTGCGCGAGGTGCGGATCGTGGACCTTCAGGAAGGCACGTTCTACGCGGACCTGGTCTTCGACGAGGATCTGCGGGTCTCGGCCCGGCCGTCGGACTCCGTCGCGATCGCGCTGCGGGCCGGGGTGCCGATCTTCGCGGAGGAGACCGTGCTGGCCGAGGCGGGCCTGGTGATGCCGGACGAGCGTGAGGACGAGGTCGAGAAGTTCAAGGAGTTTCTCGAGTCGGTGTCCCCCGACGACTTCAAAGCAACAGATACGTAACAATTGCCTCCGTGTCGCGACCTGGTGAAACCAGATCGTTGTGACTTCTGGTAGGTGCCGCTTGGGCGTGTTGCGTTGACCGCGGTTTCGTGGCCCCATACCGTCTGCACCAGTAAATATCCATCATGTGATTCGTCCCGGGGCGTACCCTGAGTTGAATCCACGGTATGGGATTTGTCCGTGCGAGAGGGAGCAGTCAGTGGTAGATCAGCCGCAGGATCCTCGGCGAAACCTCGTCTCGAACCCGGGAGACCGGGCCGGGTCGGCCGGTGACGGTGCATCGAGCGGCGATTCCCAGACTCCGAACGCCCAGAACCCGAACGCTCCGGTCGTCGAGACCCCCGTCCCCGAGTCCCAGATTCCCTCTGGCCCGGTGGAGGACATGCAGCCGGGCCTGTTCCCTGACGACTCCGTGCCGGACGAACTGGTCGGCTACCGGGTGCCCAGCGCCTGCCAGATCGCCGGCATCACCTACCGCCAGCTCGACTACTGGGCCCGCACCTCACTGGTGGTGCCGTCGATCCGCGGGGCCGCGGGATCCGGCAGCCAGCGCCTGTACTCCTTCAAGGACATCCTGGTCCTGAAGATCGTCAAGCGACTGCTCGACACCGGCATCTCCCTGCAGAACATCCGCGTCGCGGTCGATCACCTGCGCAAGCGTGGCGTCGGCGACCTGGCCAAGATCACCCTCTTCTCCGACGGGACCACCGTCTACGAGTGCACCTCCGCGGAGGAGGTCGTGGACCTGCTGCAGGGCGGTCAGGGCGTGTTCGGGATCGCGGTCAGCGGCGCAATGCGCGAGCTGACCGGCGCCATCGCGGACTTCCCCGCCGAGCGGGCCGACGGCGGCGAGAGCGAGCCGAGCCCGGAGGACGAGTTGGCGTCGCGTCGCAAGAACCGGGCCAACCGCAAGATCGGCTGACATCGGCGTCGAAGAACGTGTCGGCGGACACAGTCCCCGACGGGTTGGGCCGTCGCGCGCAGGTGAATTCGTAGCCTAGAATTCTAGGTACGTCGCGTCGCGCGGGAGAGTTCCGGAGGATTTCGCTCCGGACGCCGAAGGAGCAACACCTCCCCGTCAATCTCTCAGGCACAAGGGACCGCGCGGGCTACGACGTCTCTGGAAAGCGGTGGGAGTACCCACCCGCCCACGGGGAAAGGGGCCGACCGTCGTCGGTTTCCGAATCTCTCAGGCGCTCGCGGCGACGAGCAGGCGACAGAGGGGGAGGAGCGCACCGCAGGACGCGGGGCGTGTCCTAGGACCCTTCACCCCGCGGGAGTTGCCTTGTCAGACGCCAGAAGCCACACCTTCGTCGACCGCCACGTCGGTCCGGACGCGGGCGAGCTCGCCCGGATCCTCGACGTCGTCGGCGTCGCGAGCCTCGAGGAGATGGCCGGCAAGGCCGTTCCCGAGGTCATCCTCGACACCGTCACGGACGGGGTCAGCGACGGCCTGGACGTGCTGCCCGCGCCGCTCTCCGAGCACGAGGTGCTCGCCGAACTGACCCGGCTGGCAGACCAGAACACCGTCGCCACCTCCATGATCGGGCTGGGCTACTACGACACCCTCACCCCGCCGGTGCTGGTGCGGAACCTGATCGAGAACCCGGCCTGGTACACCGCCTACACGCCGTACCAGCCGGAGATCAGCCAGGGCCGGCTGGAGGCGTTGCTCAACTTCCAGACCATGGTCGCCGACCTGACCGGCATGGAGGTCTCCAACTCGTCGATGCTCGACGAGGCCACCGCCGCGGCCGAGGCGATGACCCTGCTGCGTCGCGCCAGCCGTAGTCGCTCGCCGCGGTTCGTGATCGACGTGGACCTGTTCCCCCAGACCCGTGCCGTGATCGAGACCCGGGCGATGCCGCTCGGCATCGAGCTCGTCGAGGCGGACCTCACCCAGGGACTGCCCGAGGGCGAGTTCTTCGGCGTGCTGGCGCAGCTGCCCGGCGCGTCCGGCCGCGTCGTCGACCACGGCGACCTGATCGCCGCCGCGCACGAGCGTGGCGCGCTGGTCGCGGTCGGTGCCGACCTGCTGGCGCTGACCCTGCTGACCCCGCCCGGCGACCAGGGTGCGGACGCCTGCTTCGGGACCACCCAGCGTTTCGGTGTCCCGATGGGCTTCGGCGGGCCGCACGCCGGCTACCTCGCGGTGCACAGCAAGCACGCCCGCCAGCTTCCGGGCCGACTCGTGGGCATCTCCGTGGACGCGGACGGCGACAAGGCGTACCGGCTGGCGCTGCAGACCCGTGAGCAGCACATCCGCCGCGAGAAGGCCACCTCCAACATCTGCACCGCGCAGGTGCTGCTCGCGGTGCTGGCCGCGATGTACGCCAGCTACCACGGCGCCGACGGGCTCCGGGCGATCGCCCGGCGCGTCAACGGCCACGCCACCGCACTCGCCGCCGGGCTGCGCGCCGCGGGCATCGAGGTGGTGCACGAGGCGTTCTTCGACACCGTGCTCGCCCGGGTGCCCGGCCGCGCCGACGCCGTCACCTCGGCCGCGAAGGCCTGGAACGTCAACCTGCGGCGCGTCGACGCCGACCACGTGGGCATCTCCTGCGACGAGGCGACCACCGCGGCGCACCTCGAGTCCGTGCTGGCCGCGTTCGGGGTGGGCGGTGCGGCGGTGCCGCAGGGCGCCGACTCGCTGCCGGCGTCGCTCGCGCGTACCTCCCTGTTCATGACCCACCCGGCCTTCGTCGCGTATCGCACCGAGACCGCGATGATGCGGTACCTGCGCCGGCTCTCGGACAAGGACATCGCGCTGGACCGCAGCATGATCCCGCTCGGTTCGTGCACCATGAAGCTCAACGCAGCCGCCGAGATGGAGGCCATCACCTGGCCGCAGTTCAACAGGCTGCACCCGTTCGCGCCGACCGGCGACGCCCCCGGCATGCTGCAGATCATCACCGACCTGCAGGACTGGCTGGCCGCGATCACCGGCTACGACGCGGTGAGCCTGCAGCCGAACGCGGGCAGCCAGGGCGAGTACGCCGGCTTGCTCGCGATCCGCAGCTACCACCTCAGCCGCGGCGACGACCACCGCGACACCTGCCTGATCCCGTCCAGCGCGCACGGCACCAACGCGGCCTCGGCGGTGATGGCGGGCATGCGGGTCGAGGTCGTGGCGTGCCGTCCCAACGGCGACGTCGACCTCGACGACCTGAAGGCGAAGATCGCCGACCATGCCGGGCGGCTCGCCGCCATCATGATCACCTACCCGTCCACACACGGCGTGTACGAGCACGAGGTCGCCGAGATCTGCGCGGCCGTGCACGACGCGGGCGGACAGGTCTACGTCGACGGCGCCAACCTGAACGCGCTGGTCGGGCTCGCCCGCCCGGGGCGCTTCGGCGGCGACGTCAGCCACCTGAACCTGCACAAGACGTTCTGCATCCCGCACGGCGGCGGCGGTCCGGGCGTCGGGCCGGTCGCGGTGCGCTCGCACCTGAGCCAGTTCCTGCCCGGGCACCCGATGGCGCCCGAGCTGGGCGGCGCCGGGCCGGTCTCGGCGGCGCCCTACGGCAGCGCGTCGATCCTCCCGATCACCTGGGCGTACATCCGGATGATGGGCGCGGCAGGGCTGCGTCAGGCCTCGCTCACCGCCATCGCGTCCGCCAACTACATCGCCCGGCGCCTCGACGAGCACTTCCCGGTGCTCTACACCGGCGAGAACGGCATGGTCGCGCACGAGTGCATCCTGGACCTGCGCCCGATCACCAAGGACACCGGCGTCACCGTCGACGACGTGGCAAAGCGGTTGGCGGACTACGGTTTCCATGCCCCGACCATGAGCTTCCCGGTGGCGGGCACGCTGATGATCGAGCCCACCGAGTCGGAGAACCTCGCCGAGATCGACCGGTTCTGCGACGCGATGATCGCGATCCGCGCCGAGATCGGCCGGGTCGCCGCCGGCGAGTGGCCGGTGGAGGACAACCCGCTGCGCGGCGCCCCGCACACCGCGGCCTGCCTGGTCGGCGACTGGGAGCACCCGTACTCGCGCGAGCTCGCGGTGTTCCCCGCCGGCAAGGACGCCCCGAAGATCTGGCCGCCGGTCCGTCGTATCGACGGCGCCCACGGTGACCGGAACCTGGTGTGCTCGTGCCCGCCGATCGAGGCGTTCGCCGACTAGACCCGGAATTCCTGGCCCCCAATGTCACAGCGGCTGCCCATACGGGCGGTTGCTGTGACATTGGGGGGCGCGGACATCGGTGCTGACGCCAAGTCGTGAGCGACCCGAATGATCATTGTGTACAACGTCACGCGGGGAGGACGATGGCGGATGGCGGCCGCAACGCCGCCGTCGTCCAGCCAAAGGTGCAGGCCATGAAGTCCATCCTCGCAAGAGCCGTCGCTGCCACCGCCGTCGTTGTCGCGATCGGCGCGGTCACCGCCCCGATCGCCTCTGCCGAGTCCCGCCCGCTCGGGAACGGGTCGTTGAACATCTGCTTCTCGGTCCCGCTGCCGGGCTCCGCAGATCTCGTCTGGTGCCTGTGACCTCGCCTGGCTGACCGAGTGTCGCATTCGTCCACTCGAACCGAACGAATGCGACATTCGGACATGAGGAATTGCGGGTGACGGACGGTCAGCCCGGGTCGACGGCCAGCTCGAGGATCGTGATCTCGGGCGGCGCGGCGACCCGCACCGGCGGACCCCACGCGCCCGCGCCCCGGCTGGTGTAGAGCACGGTCTCGCCGATCCGGTCGAGGCCCGTCGCCGACGGCTGCTGCAGCGGCACCAGGTACCCGAGCGGCCACATCTGACCGCCGTGCGTGTGCCCGGACAGTTGCAGGTCCACGCCCAGTTCGTTGGCCTCGAGCGCCTGTTTGGGTTCGTGCGCGAGCAGCATCACGAGGCGGTCCGGGTTGCGTCCGGCCAGCGCCGCGTGCAGGTCGGGCTCGTACGGCGCCGGCGAGGTGAAGTCGTGGATGCCGGCCAGGTCGACGACGGCCTCGCCACGGCTCAGTTCGACGCGGGCGTTGCGCAAAGTGTGGATGCCCAGCCGGTCCCACAGGTCCAGCCATCGGCCGCCGTCGCCCGCGTAGAACTCGTGGTTGCCGCTCACCCCGAACACACCGAGCGGGGCGCGCAGGTCGGCCAGCGGCGCCAGGTCGGTGCCGACCTTGGCAACCGTGCCGTCGACGAGGTCGCCGCCGAGCAGGACCAGGTCGGGTCGCTCGGCGCTGACCGCGGACACGACCTCGCGGGTGAAACCGGCACCGCGGGCCGGTCCCACGTGCAGGTCCGTCACCAGGGCGATCCGCGTCCCCGCGAATTCGGCGGGCAAGCGCCGCAACGGGACCCGTACGTGCCGTACGCGCGGAGTGGCGGCCTCGCCGACGCCGTACCCGACCGCGGTGAAGGACGCGAGGACGACCGTCGCGGTCGCCCCGCGCAGCAGCCGGCGCCGCGTCAGGCCGGGGCCGCTCGACTCACCACCGCCAGTGCGGGAGAGCAGGCGGGAGGCACCGGACACGGCGGCGACCAGCAGCAGTCCCAGCGCCAGGTACAGCATCACGGCGAGCCAGACCCAGCCCACGAACGCAGGTCCGCGGGCCCACGACGGGTCGAAGACCTCGCCGCTGCCGAGGCCGACCAGGGCGAGCACCCACGCCCCGGCGAGGGCGACGGCGACCGCGCGGGTGCCGCGCGGGCCGAGGCCCACCGCGTGGGTGAGGCGCCGGTGCAGCAGCCAACTGACGAGCGCGAGGAACGCACCGAAGACGAGAAGTCGGATCATCCGTCAGGACAGCAGCTTTCCGACGGCCTGCTCGAGTTCCGGTCCGTCCGACGTCGGCACGGTGACTGCGGTGCCGCCGGTCTGCTCCGCGAGCTGTCGCAGGGTGGCGACGTCGGAGTTCTCGCCGATGACGATCACGTTGACGGGCACCGGCTTGCCCGGCACCGTCACGTCCCGGATCGAGGCGAGAAGTTGGCGGGAGCTGATCGAGGTGTCGTCGTTGGGGCCGTCGGTGATGAGCAGCAACGAGTTCGGGCGCCCCGTGACGAAGCCGTCGACCGCGGCCTTGTACGCCGCCTGCACCGACGCGTACGTGGACGTCGCCGTGGCCGGGGTGAGGCCGCCGAGCGCGGTCTCGAGGGCCTCCCGGCGGGTGACGCCGGCGACCGGGTCGGTCAGCGGCCCGGTGGGCACCACGACGCGGTACGGCTTGGTGCCGTCGAGCCCGCGGGAGTAGGTCCAGAGTCCGAGTCCGGAGTAGTCCGGCGCGCGCGCGACCTGCGCGGTGAGTGCCGCCGCGGTGTTGCGCAACCTGCTGGCGCCGCCCTCCGTCGTGCTCATCGAACCCGAGACGTCCAGCAGCACCGTGGCGTTCGCGGCGGCGACGGGATGCGTGACCACGCCGGTGAGCGTCGCGGCGACGGCGCCGCTGCTCGGCTGCAGAGCGGTCGCGACCGGGGCGAACGGCACGGCGTCGGTGCCGGTCGGCACGCCGTCCTCGGTCCGGAACCCGGCGTCACGCAACGTGGCCGCCTGCTCCGGCTGTCGCAGGTACTCCACGAACTGGGCGGCGGCGCGGCTGTGGGTCTCGTCGACCCAACCCGTGGCCAGGACCGCGGCCGGGTGGTCGGCGATGGGCGTGGCGCCGGTGGGCGTCAGGGTGGCCAGCGGCGCGCCGGACCGCGTCGCCCGGTACACCTGCTGCTCGGTGGCCGGCGTCGCGTGCAGGGCGCCGGCCGCGGGATGCGGTTGACTGCCGAGGGCGACCAGTGCGGCTGCGGTGGTGGCCGGCGGGCCGCCGTCGAGGGCCGCGGACCCGATCCCGAGCTGCGAGAGGGCGGCGACCACCGGGGTGGAGGCGGCGTGCTCTGCGGTGACCGGGCCGGCACCCGCGTTCGACACCGCGGCCGCGACGGCCTCCGCGGCCAGGCCGGTCGGCTCCGAGCCGGCGCCGGTGGGCAGCGCCAGCCGCAGCGACCCCCACCCGGACAGGCCCGCCGCGTCCAGCGAGCGCGGGTCCGACTGCAGGCCGGCGAGATCCTGCCAGCCGGTCGGTCGGCCGGCGAGAGTGTCGGCGAGGGCGGGCGGTGCGGCGAGGACGACGGGGGAGGAGGCGACCGACTTCGGCTGGCCGTTCACCAGACCGGGACGGTCGGCGACCCGGTCCAGGGACTGCGAGCTCTGCGGGATCCACAGCGCGGGGGCGGGTCCGGGTCCGGTCCAGTGCACGGGGTCACCGGCGGCGAGCGCGTCGGCGACGGACTCCCCGGGAGCCGGGGTCACCGTCACGCTGATGCAGTGGTCGCGCACCACGGGCGCGGAGTCGTTGTAGCGGCGTGCGAGTTCGCCGAGGGGGAGTGCGATGTCGGGGTCGGCGGTCACGTCGAGCACGGCGTCGCCCTCGACGCAGGTCTGTGCGGCGGCGGTGCCCTGGTCGGAGATGCGATCGCGCAGGCGCATCCAGCCGAGCACCGCAAGGATCACCAGCAGCACCGCGACCACGGCGATGACGGGCCCCCGGCTGACACCTCTGGATCCGGATGCCCCGCGATGTTGACCCACGTCCCACTCCGTCTGCCCGCGCCGAGCGGGCCTGTCGATGATCGGCCGGACGCCAGTCTACGGATCCGGGCCGGGCCGGAAGATGCGCCGATGCCGCCGCCCCGACAGGTCGGGACGGCGGCATCGGCGGCGGTCAGGAGGGGTCAGGCGTTGGCGGCCTTGTACTCCCGGCGACGGCGGTGCAGGATCGGCTCGGTGTAGCCGCTCGGCTGCTTGACGCCCTCGAGGATCAGTTCCTTCGCGGCCTGCCAGGCGATGTTGGTGTCGAAGTTCGGCGCCATCGGACGGTAGTCGGCGTCGCCCTCGTTCTGGCGGTCCACCACCGGAGCCATCCGCTCGAGCGCCTCGACGACCTCGGCCTCGGTGACGATGCCGTGTCGGATCCAGTTGGCCAGCAGCTGGCTGGAGATCCGCAGGGTGGCGCGGTCCTCCATCAGTGCGACGTCGTGGATGTCCGGCACCTTCGAGCAGCCGACGCCCGCGTCGATCCAGCGGACCACGTAGCCGAGGATCGACTGGCAGTTGTTGTCGAGTTCCTCACGCTTCTCGGCGTCCGACCAGTCGGTGCTCGGGGCGAGCGGGATGGTGAGGATGTCGTCGACGGTGCAGCGGGGCTTGCCCTTGAGCTGGTCCTGCACCGCGAACACGTCCACGCGGTGGTAGTGCGTCGCGTGCAGGGTGGCGCCGGTGGGCGACGGCACCCAGGCGGTGTTGGCGCCGGCCTTGGGCTGGCCGATCTTCTGCTCGAGCATGTCCGCCATCAGGTCGGTCATCGCCCACATGCCCTTGCCGATCTGCGCCTTGCCCTGCAGTCCGTCGGCCAGGCCGGTGTCGACGTTCCAGTCCTCGTAGGCGGAGATCCAGCGCTGCTTCTTCATCTCGGCCTTGCGGACCACGGCGCCGGCCTCCATGGAGGTGTGGATCTCGTCGCCGGTGCGGTCCAGGAACCCGGTGTTGATGAAGACGACCCGGTCGCTGGCCTCCTTGATGCACGCGGACAGGTTCACCGTGGTGCGGCGCTCCTCGTCCATGATGCCGACCTTGAGCGTGTTCGCGGGCAGGCCCAGGACCTGCTCGACGCGGCCGAAGAGCTCCGCGGTGAACGCGACTTCCTCGGGACCGTGCTGCTTGGGCTTGACGATGTAGATCGACCCGGTGCGGCTGTTGGCCAGCGGGCCGTTGGCGTCGCCGGTGCTCAGGCCGTGGACGGCGCAGGCGCTGGTGACCAGCGCGTCGAGGATGCCCTCGGGGACCTCGTTGCCGTCGGCGTCGAGGATGGCCGGGTTGGTCATCAGGTGACCGACGTTGCGCACGAACAGCAAGGAGCGGCCGTGCAGGCTGAGCTCGCCGCCGTCCGGCGCGGTGTAGGTGCGGTTGCCGTTGAGGGTGCGGGTGAAGGACTTGCCGCCCTTGTCGATCTCCTCCGCGAGGTCGCCGCGGTTGAGGCCCAGCCAGTTGCGGTAGCCGACCACCTTGTCGTCGGCGTCGACGGCCGCGACGGAGTCCTCGAAGTCCATGATCGTGGTCAGTGCCGACTCGAGCACGACGTCCTTGACGCCCGCCGCATCGGTCTGTCCGATCGGCGAGGAGGCGTCGATCTGGATCTCGGCGTGCAGGCCGTGGTTGCGCAGCAGCACCGAGGTGGGCGCGTCCTTCTCGCCGAGGTAGCCGACGAACTTCTCCGGCTGCGCGAGCGTGGTGACGGTGCCGTCGGTCAGCTCGACCTTCAGCTCGGTGCCGTCGATCCAGTAGCGCTTGGAGTCGGCGTGCGAGCCGGCGGCCACCGGCGCGGCGGCGTCGAGGAACTCACGGGCCCAGGCGATGACCTTGTCGCCGCGGACCTTGTTGTAGCCCTTACCCTTGTCCGCGCCGTCCGCCTCGGAGATGGCGTCGGTGCCGTAGAGCGCGTCGTAGAGCGAGCCCCAGCGGGCGTTCGAGGCGTTGAGCGCGAAGCGGGCGTTGAGGATCGGGACCACCAGCTGCGGCCCGGCGGTGCTGGCGATCTCGGCGTCGACGTTCGAGGTGGTGATCTCGAACGGGGCCGGGGTCGGCAGCAGGTAGCCGATCTCCTGCAGGAACGCCTTGTACTCGGCGGCGTCGATGGGCTGACCGGCACGCTCGCGGTGCCACGCGTCGATCTGGGCCTGCAGCTCGTCGCGCTTGGCGAGCAGGGCCTTGTTCTTCGGGGCGAGGTCCTCGATGACCTTGACCGCGCCGGACCAGAAGGCGTCGGCGTCTACACCGGTGCCCGGCAGTGCCTCGTTGCTGACGAAGTCGTAGAGAACCTTGGCGACCTGAAGCCCACCGACCTGAACGCGCTCAGTCATGAATTTCCTCGCTCTTTCTAAGTGAAAACCATGCAGACGACCTACATGTTACTCTCCGGTAATCCTCTAACTCTTTGTCCAGGTGCGAGAGGGACGCACACTGCGCTACGGCATCTCGGCGCGCGGTGGTGCGGCGCGTGAGGCGAGCGCGGACGGGGCGCGGGCGTAGTCGGCCCGGCCGGCCGCGGTCCCGAGCGACGTGGTTGGTGACCAGTCGTGTCGAGGCACCCGCGTGTCCTGTTCGCGGGCCAGTCGCGGCTGGTCGAACCTATCAGGTGCTCGACGGGAAGGTGCTCGACGGGCGCCGGGGTCCGGGCGTTTCTTCCCGAGTTCACGCATCGGGTGTCGAGCCCAGCGCTCAACGGTCGAGGCGGTAGAACCGCCAGAAGTCGTGTTCGATCGGCAGTTCGGTGAACGACTCGAACCCGGCCGCGGCGGCCCACTTTCGGACGGTCGACGGGCGCAGCACCGTCCCGTTGGCGGTCTCCGACGACTCCGCCATGGTGGCGGGCAGGCAGTGCAGCACGCTGAACGCATACTGCAGCCGCTCCACATCGCCCGCGCCCTCGGTGAACTCTTCGCCCGAATTCTCGTCGCCGATCAGAATCACGCCGTCCGATGTGAGGACCTCGCGGATCCCAGCGAGCACACCCACCGGATCGCCCATGTCGTGCAGCGCCTCGAATATCAGGGCGAAGTCGAAACTCAGCCGACGACGGTCCGCGAGCTCGGCGATCCCGTTGGCGTTGGCGACCTCGAAGTGCACGCGGTCTTCCAGTCCCCGTTCCGTGACGTTGGCCCTGGCATCGGCAATCGAGGCGGCGTCGAGGTCGACGCCGATCACCTCGGCGTTCGGGAAGGCCTCGGCGATGGAGATGCTCGACCATCCGGTACCGCATCCGGCGTCGAGTACCACGGCGCCGTCGCACGCCGCGCCGTCACCTCGGGCATCGTTTCGATCCATCCGGGCAGGTCGTGGACGAACCCGGGACGGTTGAAGGACCCGATGCCGTGCCGGATCTCGGCGCCGTACTGCTCGTAGGCGACGCCGCCGCCGGTGCGGTAGGCGGCCGTCACCGCCGGCAGGGTGAGTCCGCATCCGGCGAGCATCGGGGCGGCACCCAACATGTGCGCCAGGCTCTGCTCGTCGAGCAGGACCGGCTCGTGCGCTCGCGGTATCTCGTAACGACGTGAGCGGCCGTCACTTTCGCTGCCGTCGGCGACGACGCCGAGGATCCCAGCCGCAGCCTGCTGCTCGAGCCACTCCCGTGCGTACCGCTCGGATATCCCCGCCGCGGCCGCCAATCCGGCCGAATTGGTGGACCCGAGCCGGTGTATCGCGGGGTACAGCCCGAGCCTGCGGCCGAGGTCCATGGTCAGCAACTCCATGCCCGCGAGCAGGGAACCGAACACCCGGTCCACCAACTGATCGCGCGTCTGTTCCTCGGCAGCTGTCAATGGATCGGTGGTGGTGCGCATGGCCCCCAGCCTCATTTCCGCGTGCCGGTCAACGGGACTTACCTTTGTCGACGCTATTCCTTCGCCACCAGCAGTGTCGAGGGTCGAGGGCCTGGTACGGATGACCGGCACAGTGTCGTTCGGCTGTCGCGGTGCCGGACGACGGTTCGATCGAATCGAGAACAGGACCAGCGGTGGGGCCTGTGGATCGCCGGCGCCGTTGTGGCAACGATCCATCGGGAATAGCATCGGTAAATGTTGCGCTGCCGAGCGCTCTGTGGAATCCGCTCCAAGGTGATGACGTCGGTGGTCGCGTTCGTCGCCGCCGGGTTGACAGGGGTATTCGCCCCCACCTTCGCGAATGCGGATCCTCACATGGTCGAGTACCCGTTGCCGACCCCGATGTCGGCCCCTGTCGACATCAAGGCCGGCGGCGATGGCGGCATCTGGTTCTCCGAGACGCCGGCGAACAGGTTGGGCCGAATCGATCCGGTCACCAAGGAGATTCGCGAGTATGCGTGGCCGCAGCCGTGCGGCCCGTACCCGGTTACGGGCGGTCCGCAGGGCAAGATCTGGTTCGCGGCGTTGTCGTGCAACAGCATCGGCTCACTCGACCCGGCAACCGGACACGTCGACCTGTTCCCGGTTCCGAGTCCGCTGGCATTCCTCGCTGACATCAAGCCCGCGCCGGACGGTGGACTGTGGTTCACCGAATCCGTCCCAAGCAAGATTGCCCGCTTCGATCCGGTTACCCACGGCTTCCAGGAATTCAACGTGGACCTGCTGTCGGTACCGCAGGACATTGCCGTCGTCGGCAGCGGCGTCTATTACGCCGAACCGGTGGGCAACCGTATCGGCCGCATCGATGTGTTCACCCACCAGATCACCAATTACCAGATCTCATCGACCTTCTCGAATGTCGTCGATCTCGACCCGGGAGCGGACGGACATTCGGTCTGGTTCACAGAGGCGGGCCTGAGCAGGGTCGGATATCTCGACACCGACACCGGCGTGGTCGTCGACATTCCACTTCCCTTCCCGCTGACAGGTGTGACGACGATCGCCGCTGGACCTGATGGCGCCATGTATTTCCCCGAGTTCTACCCCAACAGGATCGGGCGCATCGATCCCGTCACGCATGCGATCACCTATTCCCCGATTCCGACGCCGCTTTCCCTTCCCATCGACATCGGCTGCACCAAGGCGCCGACCGCCAATCCGATGCACACGGATCCATGCCTGAAGGACGGCAGCCTCTGGTTCGCCGAGTCGCTGGGTAACAAGATCGCCGAGTACAAACCTTCGTAGTTACCGTGGTGCTCTGACGAAAGGGCTGTTCCAGTGCGGCAGGTCGGTGTCAGGGGGCGTCTTCACGCCGTCGTAGGGCCGCAGCAGGCGGGTGTGCTTCGGTCCGACCGCGAGGGGAACGCCGGTGTAGGTCCCGCCGCCCTTCGGGCCGATGCCCGGCCGGGATTCGACGAGCCCGACCTGCATGATCAGGTCGGCGCCGGGGTTGGGCGGGACGAGGTCGGGGGTCGTCGTAGCGGTAGGTGTCGACGTTCGCGCGCTGCATGGCGGGGCTCCTGGTCGACGGGTGGATCGGGCGAATGCGTCGATCGTGTCGATGAGCGGTGCCGGGTGTTGCAGGCGTCGGTCCGGGCCGGGCGCCGTTCCGCGGCGGTCGCCGGGCCGGTGTGATCGGGGCGTCGGCGCGGGCGCGCGGTCGGGAATCTTGCGGGCCCGGGTGGCGAAGACCGAAACAGCCGCTCGAAGCCGACGCCGATCTGGTCCTGCACCTGCACCGCACCTTTCCGTGCCGCCGCGGAGGATCTGTGGGCGAGGACCACCGCACCACCAATGCACCGCACGGTGGTTCGGCCCCTCGAAGGCGGAGGCTACGCCGGGAGCGACGATCGATGTCCAACAGGCGTTCGAGGAGAACGCCCCCTGGTGCGAACTGCGGATTGACACCTGCGAACCGCCCCGGCGGCTCGCGGTGTCGATGAGCGACGAGTTCGGGGACTGGCGACTGGAACCGATGCTGAGCGAGTCGAACGGCGCCACCGAACTGCGGCTTGTGCATCACCTCGGCAGCGACCAGGGGCTCGGCGGGGTCGGACCCGGTGGCGGAGTGAGGCCCCGGCCAAGACACCTACCGTCGAGACCGCGTGCAGCCGCAGGTCAGCGACGCGACCAATGAGGCTTCCATCCACCGGCGCGGGCGCTCGATCTGCACCTCGATCTCGGATGGTTAAACGGCATGTCCGCCGGCGCGGATCGGAGTTTAATGAGCAGCGCAGCGTAGTGGAGTTCGACAGATGCCCGACTCATGTTCCGCCGCCACCCATTTCGGTCCAGTCGCGGCCGATGCGGGAGGCATAGCGTTTCGGGGTGCAGGATGATCGAAGCAGTAACGGGGCTCCATGCGAGATGCGGCGCGCCGACCGATTCCCGGTCTGCTCCGCCCGGCCGTGTCGCGATCGGGTCGGGTGGTGGTGGCGTCGCCCTGCCGAGGCTGCTCACGGCGGCGACGTTGACGTCTGCGCAGGCCACACTGCTCCTCACGGATGCGATCGATCAGCTGGAAATGGCGCGCAGCCAGGGCCGTTCCCCGGTCGGTCTCGGGGGCGACGCTGTGACGGTCTCCGAAAGCGGACAGCTCACGATCGAGTGCCCCCGGAGTACGGAATCCCGGCACGACCAGCACGAGGCGGCCGCGAGTTTGCTGCGCAGTATCGTGGCGAACTGCGGCGATCCGGTGCTCGCCGATCGGCTGGACCAATCGATCTCCGGAGCAACGGATATTGCCGCTCTGACGAGACGCGCGCGTCACGCGGTCACGACCGAGTCGGACCTGGACGAGGAACGGACAAGGCGGCGCCAACTCGCCGACCTGGTCTCGGCCACGAGGGGGCGTTCCCTGCCCGGCGGGCAGGCCGGGGGCGAGGCGGCCGCCGGGTCGACCCGGCTGCCGATGTCTGCCGGAACGTCGCTCGCGCCGGACCACTGGTTCCCTCCGGCCCGGAGTCCGTGGCATCGCAGGAGAAGACGGCTGTCGCGGCGCCAGGGTGTACTGGGTCTCGTCATCGTCCTGGTACTGCTCGGGGCGGTGTGGACGGCTCCGCGGATGTGGTCGGAGCTACGGCGTGGCTGGGACACCGTCCTCAACCCCGTGAAAACGGAGGAACAGAATCAGATTCGGCCGGTCTCGCCGCCACCACCGGAACCCGTCGGTGATCAACCCGCCCCGGCCCCGAACACGGTGGGCACGGCGCCGGCGCCCGTCGAAGTCGGTGCCCCCGGCAGCGCCGGGCCGATCACCCTCGTCACCGCCACACCGGCCAACGGCGAGTGCCGGGCCGGGGGATCGTGCGTCATTCGGGTCGACGTGCACCTCGATCCGGCGACAAGTGTCGGCGCGGTGACCTGGGCGCTGACGGTGTACGACCGATGCTCCGGGCAGGTGCGGACCAACGGTGACGTGTCCCAGCCCGTCCAGTCGGGCACACATCAGGTGTACGGCATCGGGCGGACGGACCTGCCGCCTGGCACCGCGCTCGCTGTCGCCGCGATCACCAGCGCCCCTGCGACGGCCGCGTCCGAGCCGCTGCTGGTGCCTTCCGAGAACGCAGTCTGTTGAGCGGCCAGGGGAGCGGGGGACGCATGCCCGGAGGCAAGCGGGAATCCGATCCGTGGATCGTCACGGCGGCCGTCGTCCTCGTGGTGCTCGGCCTCCTGAATCTGATTGCGACGGGAATGACAGCGGCCGCCGTTCGCCACGCACTGTTCGCGGCAGCCGGCCTCGTCGTCATGTGCGTGGTCGCCCGACTGCGGATGAGCTACCTGCGTGCCTTCGGCTGGGCGGTGCTCGGCGTCGCCACCGTCCTGTTGGCGGCGGTGCCCCTCGCCGGGGTCGCGACCAAGGGTGCCCAGCGCTGGCTCGACTTCGGTGTGATCACCATCCAGCCGTCCGAGCTTGCCAAGCTCGCGCTCGTCCTGGTTCCCGCGGGCATGCTCGCGGCGGGGTTCACGCTGGCTCGATTCCTGGCGACCCTGGCGATCGCCGCCGTGCCCGTGGCGCTCGTCGCACTGCAACCCGACCTGTCCACCGCCGTCGTCCTCGTCGCGACCGCGGGCTTCATGCTCGTCCTCGCCCGGGTCCCGCTGCTTCCCCTGATTCCGTTGCTGGCAGCGGGGATCGTCTCGTTGCCCCTCGCGGTGCTATTTCTCCGGCCCTATCAGCTCGAGCGCGTCCAAGTGTTTCTGTCGAGCGACGCCGACACGGCCGGGGTTGGATGGGCCGAGTTGCAAGCGAACATCGCGATCGGCAGCGGCGGATTGTGGGGCCTGGCGCGCGACCCGGTGTACGACGTGCGGGCCGAGTACCTTCCCGAATCGGAGCACGACCTCGCGTTCGCCAGCCTGGTGTACGGATGGGGCTTGGTCGCCGGTCTCGCCGTTGTGGTGGCGACGTCGGTCATCGTCTGGCGGGCTGCGCTCGCCGCGCGAACGGCACGGACCCGGGAGGCCGCGCTCGTCGCGGCAGGCATCGGGGGCCTGTTCGGGTTCCACGCGCTGGTGTCGATCGGTGCGAGTCTCTCCCTGCTGCCCCACACCGGGATGCCGATTCCGCTGTTCAGCTACGGGGGAACCGCCGCGATCGTCGGGTTCGTCGCCGTCGGACTGGTGCTCGCCGTGCGGAGAGACGGTGTCGCGCGGCCGCTGTGGGCGTCGGAGCCACATCGGCGCCGTCGTCCTCGCGGCCTGTCTGCAGGCGCCCTCACGCTGACCGCGTCCCTTGTCGCGATGTCTGTGTTCGCGTGGCAGTTGCAGCACAATCGGGGTGCGGAGTTCCGGGCGATGAGCGACCAGCAGATCATGCGCTGTATTCGCCTGCCTGCCGAGCGAGGACTCATCCTCGACCGCAACGGCATTCCCCTCGTGGAGAACGTGGCGGAGTACACCGTTGCGGTGGTCGCTCAGATGTTCGACGAGAACGACGACGGCGCTCGCAGTCGACTCGCTGCGCTGCTCGCCACGTCTCCGGACGCGTTGACGGAACTGATCGGAGGACGTGGCGAAGGGGAGTCGAACGTCGTCGTGGGCACAATCGCACCCGATCAGGCCCGACGCATCGTGGACGCCCGACTGCCCGGGGTCCTCGTGGTGCCGTCCGGTCGCAGGCATTACCCGCACGGCGCCGTGCTCGGCTCCGTCCTCGGGCACGTCGGTGTCGCCGACCCCGACGACATGGAACGCTGGCCGCACCTCGCGCTCGGTTCACGGGTCGGCAAGGCGGGGCTCGAGAAGCAGTACGACGCGCTGCTCCGCGGCAGCGACGGCAAGCAGTGCATCTACGTCAGTCCCTCCGGGCGTCCGGTTGCGACGGGTGAGCGGGTGGACCCGATGCGGGGTCACGACCTGCGACTGCACCTCGACCTCGGCATGCACATCCTGGCCACCGACGCGCTCGCGGAGGCGGTGCGCACCAGCAAGGGCGACCTCGGTGCCGCGGTCGTGATGGACGCCCGCACCGGCGCCGTTCTGGCGCTTGCCAGTGTCCCTGGCGCCGACAACAACGTGTACGGGCCCCCGGCCGACCTCGTCGCGCTGGCGGACCAGGCCCAGGCCCCTGGGCCGAGTCGGTTGGTGAACAACGCAACCCAGACCGCGGTACCGCCCGGCTCGACCTTCAAAATCGTGGTCGCGGCGGCGAACACCCAGTACCCGGTGCTGGCGCCGGAGACCGTGATCGACACCGGTGCGTCCTACACCTACGGCAGCCACACCTTCCGGAACTGGAAACCGATGGGCCCGCACAACCTGCTCCAGGCAATCCAGTGGTCCGACAACGTCTACTTCTACAAGCTCGGCGAACTCCTCGGCCCCGAGAAGATGGCGGACGTCGCGGGGCAACTCGGAGTCGGCCGACGATCCGGGATCGACCTGCCCGGCGAGGCCGAGGGATTCCTGGGGACGCCCGAGAACGTCGGAAGTATCGGGGCCACCTGGTATCCCGGATCGACGCTGCTGATGGGCATCGGTCAGGGCACCGTCAGCGCGACCCCGCTGCAGGTGGCGCGATGGACGTCGGGCATCGCCACGGGCGCGGTGGTGACGCCCCAGCTCGCGGCTGCGTACGGGACGACGGACACCGTACCGATTCCGACGGCGGCACCGGTACTGCTGCCCTTCGCGGAGCGACTCGGACCCGTGCGAGCGGGGATGCGGGCCTCCGCGTCGGCCGGCACGGCCGGTCAACTCGCCGACCTGCCGGTGCCGGCCGGCGCCAAGACCGGAACCGCCGAGGATCCTTCGGCGCCGGGGGAAGGTCTCAATGCATGGTTCTCCGCCGTGGCGCCGATCGACGCTCCGGAAATCGTCGTGTCGGTGTTGGTCCGCGGAGGCGGCTTCGGGTCGGCAACTGCGGGGCCCGTGGTGAAGAAACTCCTCGAGCGTTACTTCCCGCGACCGCCCGGCGTGGTGCCGACGCGGTGATCAGCTGCCGTACGCGGCAAGCACTTCGGGGTGATCCAAACATGCCGTAGCGCCTTCGGCCACGCAGGTGAGTGGGCGCTCGGCAGTCTTCACCGGGAACCCGAAGGACTGTTCGAGCAGTTGCGACAGACCACGCAACATCGACCCGCCGCCGATCGCGAGCAGCCCTTCCGACATCACGTCACCGATCGCCTGCGGGGGAAGGTCCTCCAGACACGCGGTCAGTGTCTGGACGATGCTCGTCGTGGTCGGCCGCAAGGCATCGACGATTTCCTCGATCTCGAGGGTGACCAGACGGGCACGGCCGGTCACGGCGTCGCGGCCCTCTACAACGAGCGACTGTCCTTCGGCAGTGTCGGGCGCGCCCAGCTTCGCCCGCTCGGCGGTGATCTCGCCGACGATGGTTTTGTGCTCTGTCCGTAGATAGTGGTGCAGCGCGTCGGTGAGTTCATCCCCCGCGAGTCGGCAACTGCGGTGGGAGAGAATGCCACCGAAACAGAACGCGGTGATCTCCGAAGTGCCGCCACCGAAATCGACGACGAGGTGGGCGCGCGGTTCGAGCGGGTTGATCCCGCAGCCGAGTGCACCCGCTACCGGCTCCGGTATCAGAGCGACCTTGCGCAGACCAGCCTCGTGTCCGACCTCGAGCAATGCGCGACGCTCGAGCGGGGTGGCGCCCGCGGAAACCGCGATGACGCCCCTCGGCCGTAGGCCGTATCGCCTGGCCGGGGCGGCGCGCTTGATGACGGCCGTGACGAATGTCCCGGCCGACTCCAGATCCACGATCACCCCGTCGCGAATCGGACGAACCGGTGTGATTCCGATCGGAGCGCGGCCGACGAGGTTCCGCGCGTCCGTGCCGATCGCCAGAGCCCTGTTGGGATCCTTGGTTCGAACGAGCATGAACGATGGCTCGTTCAAGACGATGCCGTCCTCGGGGGTCCCGACGACAGTGTTGGCAGTTCCGAGATCGATACCGAGTCCACTCACGTCGGCCTCCGAAAGGGATTTCAGCGAGACGATATCGATGGTACGGAGCGGCGGCGTCATTCGGAAGGCATCCGTGCCGCCAAAGTTGCCGTAACCCCTTTTTGCGCAACACGTTGCAGTGATCATGACCGACCAGTGGGGAAGCCCGGTGGGTATGGTGACGGTGTTGGTGGTGTCGATCACCGATACGGTGGGTACGGTCAGTGGACCGTGGCCAGGGGCCGCCACGAAAGTGCGGCGACATGCGGCTGCGCGAGGAACTGTTGACGCTCATCCAGTGATAGCGGCATGTCCTCCAGGCTGCGCGCCAAGGACGTTGTCCGCGAGATGCCGAACCTGTCACCGTCAACGCTCTGACACCTCGGTACCGCTGAGCAGCCGAAGATTTGTCACTGGGGACTGTGCGGGCGCGCTGCGCGACCTGGCTGCGGGCACGGCGCACTTCGAGGGGGCCGCAGCTCACCAGCTCGGTGGTTGGTAGGCGTGCAAAACTCGAACGGTCGCAGTGCAGTTCGTCAGTGCCTGGTTGGTGGCACGCTCAAGGGACGCCGTCATCATTGGGCGAGGTGCCGTCGTCTCGGTCGATCCTGGGACCGGCTCTCCGGGATCGGCGCCGGCCCTTCAGTTCGGCCTCCCTGCGGGCGCGTGAACGTGCGAGCGCCTTGGCGAGCAGTTCGTCGAGGTGGTGCCGGTGGTTGACCCGCGGACTCCGGTCCGGGTCGATGTGGGGCGGCGCGATCCAGTGGGTGCGGCCGCGGTACCTTCCGCCATCCGGTGTGTTGGCCGTCTGCCAGCCGCCGGGTCCGTCGTGGATGAGGGCGTGGCACGGGTCGCATGCCAGGTCGAGGTTCTCGATGTCGGTGGCGCCGCCATCATCCGGTCCCTTCGTGTGGTTGCTCTTCCAGCCCTTGACGTGGTGGACGGCGGTCATGCTCGCCGGCGCATCGCAGCCCGGGCGGGTGCAACCGCGCGATGCGGCAATCAACGCGAGGCGTTGATCGGCGCTGGCGAGGCGTTTGTTCCTACCCAGGTGCAGCGGGCGGCCGCTGTGGTCGAAAATGCACAGCACGGGGTGTGCAAACTCTGCCATGCGGAGCGCATCCCGGATCGGAAGCATCCCACCGGACGCGGTGGTGGCGACCCCGGTTGCCTCCTCGAGTTGCTTCAGGGTCATGGTGATGATTGCGGTGACCGGGAGTCCCCGGTGGCTGCCGAGGATCCCGGAGCCGAGCACGTGGCGCAGGCCGGCCTTGAGCGCGTCGTGGTTGCGTTGCCCCGCGGTGCGGGTGTCGCGGCCGGCGGCCTTCACGAGGGTGTCGCGTTTCGTCGTCGGAGAATCGGCGTCGCCGGTAGGGGAGGTGGGGTCGTCCGGGTTGTTCATCCCGGGCCGGGCGTACTTCGCGAGCAGCGGCTCGAGCAACGCGCGTGCCTCGGGGTCGAGCAACCCGGATACCGGCGTCATGAGATCCGCGTTCTGCCTGCCAATCCGGAAATTACGTTGCCGCTTGCGGTCTCGGTCGTCGGTGAGGCTGCCGTCCGGGTTGAGGTAGCCCAGCAACTGCTGGCCGGCGGCGGCGACGGCGTCAGGGGTGGACAAGCGGGCAAGCTCGGCAAGTACGCGCTCGGCCGCGTCCACCTTCTCGACCTCGACGGCCCGGGGGACCTTTCGCAGCACCTGTCGAATCGCGTCCACGTGGTCCGGTCCGACGGCCCCGTCCCGTTGCGCGGCAGCGGTGGCGGGCAGATCGGCAGGCAAGGGGTCGCCGCCCAGGTTGTGCCAGGTGCCCACCTTCCGGGCCGCCGTCACCCGGCGAGAGGCGTCGCCGACCGAGAGTCGCAGGGATTTGATCAGAAAGTTGTTGATCGACTTGCAGTCGTACTTGCCGGGCAGGCCTCGTTCGACCGATTCGACGACGAGGCGGTGCCCGACGGTCGATGCTTTGCGGAGGGAGGTCTCGATCCGCTGCAGGGTCGCCGTGACATCGGCGTCGGACAGTTGCGAAAGCTGGTCGTCGAGCAGTCCGGCGACGGCGGCGTCGAGTGCGGTCAGGTGCTCGGACACCGTCCCGAGTTCGCCGAATCCGTTGCTCGAATCCATGTGCGAATTGTATCGAGGGGTACCGACATGTAGCTGCGTGAGCTGGCAGCCGGGTACTGGGGCGCAGTTCGACGAGGCGGCGGGTCGCTGATTCGTCGGGCAGGTGGCGGGGGCCTACCCGCGCACCCGGATCTGCTGCATCATGTCGTGGTCCTGGTGTTCGAGGTTGTGACAGTGCCACGTGTATCCGCGGACTTCCTGGTGGGTGCCATGCTCACTCGCTGCGTCGGCCGGGACCGGGATCGGCGCGTCCGGGTCGAAGCCGAGGTCGTCGACCGAGGGCCAGTGCACGAGGATGGTCAGCACCGCGTCGGACTCGACGAGCGTGGTGTCCTTCCAGCCCGCCTCCCACGCGGCCGGTGGCGCCTGCTCCCCGATGAGGAACGGGGACGGGTCCGGCGCCCAGCGGACGTCGTGCTCGAGTGGCGGGGGTGAGGCGGCCATGTAGCCGGCCGTCCACAGCTTCTGCCGGCCGAGAACCCGGAACCGGGCCAGGTGCAGGTGGACCGGATGCTCGAACGGAAATGTGTTGACGATGTGCCAGATCTCGGTCGTCCCGGCCCGGGCGACGTCGATGTCGTCGGTGAGGAACGGCAGGTTGTTGATCGACCCCATCAACGGCAGCACCGCGGCCGTCCGGTCCAGGTCGAACCGCGCCAGGAACGTCATGACCCGGGTGCGGGTGACGCTGTCGGTGGTGGCGGGCGCGATCGCCGGGGGGAGTCCAGGCCCGCCGCGCAGTCGCGCCGGCGCCCGGACCGGTGTGGCCGCAGCCTGATCCGCGTCGAACCGCATGATCTCGGGCAGTGCCGGGACCGCGAGCACGGCGTTGCCGGAACTGTTGAGCGCGGTGTTGACGAGTGTCACCGACTCGCCCGGCGCGAGCGCCGCGAAGTCCACCAGCAGGTCGGCGCGCTCCCCGGAGGTCATGACGATGTGGTCGGTGTCGACGGACTCGTCGAGCAGGCCCTGGTCGCCGCCGATCACCGTGAACCGCATTCCGTTCGAGAACCCGAACCGGTAGGTGCGCGAGTTCGAGCCCTGCAGGAGCCGCAGCCGATACAGCGTGCGCCGCACCGTCATCCGTGGCCATGCGACTCCGTTGACCACGGCGACGTCGCCGAACTGGCCGCCCTGGTTGTAGCCGCTCGGCTGGTAGCGGGCCAGCCGCGGCTGCAGCGTTCCGTCGGCATTGAACATGCGGTCCTGCACCACGATCGGCACCTCGAACTCCCCGGCGGGCAGCCCGAGCGGGTTGTCGGCGCGCCCGGTGTCGAACTCGTCGCGCAGCAGATAGAACCCGGCGAGCCCGGCCTGCACGTTCAGGCGGGTGTTCGCCATAGCGTGATCGTGATACCAGAGAGTCGCGGCCTCCTGGTCGTTGGCGTAGCGGTTGGTCTGCACGCCGCCACGCCGCCACGCGATCAACGGGTGCCCGTCCGAGTCCGGACGGCTCGGCGCGCCGTGCAGATGCACTGTCGTCCGCGGATTCGTCCGATCCTCCTCGGTGGCGCCGTGCATCGTCAGGTCGACGGCATAGCCGAGTGGATTGACGTCGATCGAGTTGGCGAACGACACCGTCGTCGGCGTGCCGCGGTGGGCCTCGAGCGTGGGGCCGAGGATGCCGTCGTGGTAGCCGAGGACCGTCGTCGCCGGCAGATCCGGGTGGTACGTGTGGATGCCGGACTGCTCGGTGAGCGTTCCGGATGCCGCGGCGGTCGGTAGGCGTGGCAGGTCGGTGACGAACCGGCGTAGCGGTGGCGACGAGAAGTTCAGCGGACTCGGGCCGGTCGGCGGCGGCAGGTCCGGGATCGGGACCGGCGGCGGTGGCACCGGCGCACCCGGTCCGGCGGAGGCCGACGGTGCACCCAGCCAGCCGAGTGCGGCGATCGAGCCGGCCATACCGAAGAATCCGCGTCGTGAGAGTTGCATCGTCGAACTCCTTGGTCGCGTGACGACGTCCTGGGATCCAACTCGTGCGGACGTTACCCGACCCGTCGACATGACACGCCGCCGTTGGGCGCAACCAGGGTGAGCCGTAGCGCAGGTCCGCACCGAGACCCTGGGGATGACACTGCGGTTCCATGACGGCCGAGGTTCCGTGACGGCGGGGTCTTGACGCGTCCGTCTCCGTCCGCTTGATTGGATCCATGCAGTTCGCCGCACCGGCCGAGCAGTACGACCGCTTCATGGGGCGCTACACACCGACCCTCGCGGCCGCGCTCGTCGACGCGGCCGATGTGTCGCCGGGCAGCCGGGTGTGCGATGTCGGCTGCGGGCCCGGCGGCCTCGCCCGGGAACTCGTCGCGCGGGTTGGCGCCGCGAACGTCGCCGCGATCGATCCGGCGCCGCAGTTCGTGGCGGCCTGTCGGGAGCGCAACCCCGGTGCCGACGTCCGCGAAGGTGTCGCCGAGCAGTTGCCCTGGGCCAGCGGAGAATTCGACGCCGCCCTGTCCTGCCTCGTGCTCGGGTTCATGAGTGATCCCGACCGGGGTGTGCGCGAGATGGCGCGGGTGACTCGGCCGGGTGGCACCGTCGCCGCTTGCATGTGGGACACCGCCACCGGCGGCATGACGATGCTGCGTCTGTTCTGGACCGCGGTGCGGGAGGCCGACGCCGAGGTGGTCGGCGAATCCGCGATGGTTGGCACCGCGGAGGGCGACATTGCGGAGCGCTTTCGCCGTGCCGGGCTGACCGACGTGGTCGGCGGTGCCCTCACGGCCCGGGCGAACTACGCCGGCTTCGACGACTTCTGGGAGCCGTTCACCTTCGCGGTCGGTCCCGCGGGCCAGTACCTGCAGTCCCTTACGAGTGGGCGGCGTGTGAGCGTGCGCGAGGCGTGCCGAGCGGCGCTCCCGTCGGGGGCGTTCTCACTCGACGCCCGCGCCTGGTATGCCCGGGCGACGGTCCCGCAGTCGCGGTGACCGGGGGAGGGCCAAGCGAGCCCCGTATCGGCGGCCCCGGCGGCGCCCCGGGCCGTTATACGCTTCACCTCGTGCGTGGTGAGTACAAGGTTCCCGGTGGCAAGCTCGTGGCGGTCGATGTCGAGGTGGACGACGGGCGCCTGTCGCGGGTGTCGCTCTCCGGTGACTTCTTCCTCGAGCCGGACGAGGCGCTCGACGACATCGTCGCAGCGGTCGTCGGGATGTCTGCCACCGCCGACGCCGCGAAGCTCGGACAGGCGATCTCCGGGGTGCTCGGCGACGAGGTGTCGATGATCGGCTTCACCCCGGAGTCCGTCGGCATCGCGATCCGCCGCGCCCTCGGCCACGCGACGAGCTGGCACGACCACACCTTCGAGGTGATCGAGCCGGTGGTGCTGGACCCGGCGATGCACGTCGCGCTCGACGAGGTGATCACCCGTGAGGTGGCCGCCGGCGACCGCGGGCCGACGCTGCGGTTCTGGGACTGGGACGCGCCGCTGGTGGTGCTCGGCTCCTTCCAGTCGGTGCGCAACGAGGTCGACGAGGAGGCCGCCGCCCGGCACGGCATCGGCATCGTTCGGCGCATCTCCGGCGGCGGCGCGATGTTCATGGAGCCCGGCAACTGCATCACCTACTCGCTGTCGGTGCCCACCTCGCTGGTCGACGGCCTGAGTTTCGAGCAGTCGTACGAGTTCCTCGACCGGTGGGTGATGGGTGCGCTCGCCGACGTCGGCATCGACGCGCGGTACGTGCCGCTCAACGACATCGCCTCCGACAAGGGCAAGATCGCCGGGGCCGCGCAGAAGCGCTTCGCCGCCGGCGCGGTGCTGCACCACGTGACGATGGCGTACGACATCGACGCCGACAAGATGACCGAGGTGCTGCGCATCGGTCGGGAGAAGATCTCCGACAAGGGAATCACCAGTTCCGGCAAGCGGGTCGACCCGATGCGCTCGCAGACCGGCATGGCGCGCGACGCCATCATCGCCGCGTTCCTCGCGCACTTCCGGGCCCGCTACGACACCCGGGACAGCACGTACACCGACGCCGAACTGGCCGCGGCACGCGAGTCGGTCGACTCCAAGTTCCGTACCCCGGAGTGGACCTACCGCGTGCCGTGACCACGTTCTCGGGCAACGACAGTCAGGGAAAAGCCGGCGTCGGCGGTGTCCGCCGGGAGATAGCGGGCAGCCATCTCGCGGTTCATCTCGTCGGTCACCGCAGTGATCCGGGTGGCCGGCCCCTCCACGCTCACGTACCGGACGGTGGGTTCGGCGTGCTGCACCATCAGGCTGAATCGGCCGGCCTCCCTGATGTTATCCGCGAGAAACTACGGACCGCGCCGAGACCGTGACCGGCTCAGAACTTGCCGTACCTCAGATCAGTTGCGCGGCACGTTCGGCCATCATCACGCAGCCAAGGTAGGTGTTGCCCGCAGGCAGCACCGGCATCGCCGAGGCGTCCACGACCCGCAGGCCCTCGACCCCGCGGACGCGGCAGCGTGCGTCCAGGACGGCCCTGGGGTCTCCGTCCGGCCCCATCGCGCACGTACCGCCCAGGTGTGCGTAGCTGATCACGCCTCCGTCGACCAGGCCGGCCGCTGCGCCTTCGACGCTCAGGTCGGTGATCGGTTGGACGCGGGTGGCGCCGAGCTCCGAGAACGGCCCGGTCGACTCCAGTGCGGCGATGCGACCGAGGATCCAGTCGAGGCGTTCCAGGTCGTGCGCGGTCAGCGCCGGCATCACCACATCCGGTTCGGCGTCAGGATCGACCGACGAGATCCGGACCGTGCCCCGCCCGGTGACATCGAGCAGGTACGGGACGACCGAGAAGTACGCGCCGTCGGCGGTCGGTTCGCCGATCGGCAGGTTCAGAACGTGGAAGTCGATGGTGTCCGACTGCGGCGTACGGCCCACCCACACCGGCTGGACCGGACCGCCGCGCAGCGGCCTGCCGCCCTCGTGGTGGTAGAGAAGGGGGAACCCGAGGTGGTCCTGGAGGTTCGCCCCGACGCCAGGGATGTCGGCGACGACGGGGATACCGAGGCCGTCGAGCAGATCCCTCGGGCCGATGCCCGACCGCTGCAGTAGTGCGGGTGAACCGGTTGCGCCGGAGCTGACGACGATCTCGCCGGCGGACAGTTCCCGGCCCTCGGCGGTGAGGACACTTCTCGCCCGCCCCTCCTCGACGACGACCCTGTCCACGGTAACCCCGGTCTCGACGGTCAGGTTCGGTCGCGACCGGACTTCGCGGGTCAGGTACGCCTGGCTCACGGTCAGCCGTTCGCCGTCCCCGGACACCGTCAGCGGGAAGATCCCGACGCCCGGGAGCTGCCGAGGGTCGTTGACGTCGTCGGCCCACGGCACGTCGAGAGCCCGCAGTCCTGCGAGGAACGCCCGCTGGGATTCGGTCTGTTGGTCGGGGGTGGAGCGGCGTACGACGAGTGGCCCGTCGGAGCCGTGCAGCTCGGATGCGCCGCAGTCCAGGTCGTTCTCCATGGCCCGGAACGTCGCGAGGATGTCGGGCCAGCTCCACCCGTCGAGCCCCCGCGCGGCCCATCCGTCGTAGTCGGCCGGCTGGCCGCGCATCGTGGCGAGGTAGTTCACGGCCGAGGTGCCGCCCAGGACACGCCCGCGCACCATCTGGACCGTGGTGTGCCCGGCCTGCATCGGGAACGCCCGAGCGAAAGGCGTTCCGGCCCAGACGTCCCCCGCCGAGGTGGGCAGCAGGACGGAGTCGTCGTACGCCGAATCGTCCGGGCCCTGCTCCAGAAGCAGCACGCGCCGATCCGGGTCCTCGGACAGCCGTGCTGCCAGCACCGCACCGCTGGTGCCCCCGCCTACGACGATCACATCCGCGTCCATTGCCACCCTGTCTCGACTCGCTCGCCCATCGCCTCACATTGCGTGACTCGGTCACATTACTGGGTGCCTTGTGATCGGGGTCACCGGGACGTGTTCGTGCATCGACTCCGCTACGCCGTCGCCGTCGCCGGGCCGATGAAGATGCCCTCGGCCTCGACGGTCACGCCGCCCGCGTCCGAGAGTGTCCCGTTGACAACGGTTTTGCGACCCTCGTTGCGGGTGATGCGGGCCTCGGCGCGCAGCCGGCCCAGCGGGGTGCCGCGGCGGTACCGCAGGGTCAGCGTGCCAGTGAACCGCGGTTCGATCGAACTGGCGGTGGTGCCGAGCAGGTGGTCGAGCACCAGCGCGCAGATCCCGCCGTGCACCAGCCCCGGCGGTCCTTCGTACGGTGCGCCGAGTGTCACCTCCGTCCAGTGCAGTCCGGAGGCGTCGGACTCGACGCTGAGCGGGGGAGCGAGCGCGTTGCGCAGCCCGATCCCGGCGTTGCCCCACGCGAACGACTCGCCGCCGGTGGTGAACCGCAGGCCGAACGCGCCGTCGAGCTGCTTGGCGCGCAGCTTCGCCGCCGCGGCGGCGACCTCCGCATGCACCTCGCGGATGACGGACTCGTCGACCTCGGTGCGGATGGTGGCGTCGACGAGCTCGCGGACCGCCTCGGTGAGCGGGCCGTACAGCGCCCGGCGCCGGTCGAGTTCTGAGCTGTCGATGTCTTCTCGGGTGAACTTCACCCTGTGATCGTGAAGGATCGTGTCGGCTGCCGGGAGGATTCGATTCACGACATGCTGTGCTCCACGACACATGGGACGTCGCGGTGTGCCACGGTGGACTCATGATCGAAGCCATCGAGAACCTGCCTGACGGCACCCTGGGGTTTCGGGCGACCGGCACCGTCACCGCACAGGACTACCGCGACGTCCTCGACCCGGCGATCGACGCGAAGATCGCCGCCGACGAGAAGGTCAATCTCGTCTACGTCCTGGGCGACGACCTGAGCCGTTACACCGCGGGCGCGCTCTGGCAGGACGCCGAACTCGAGAGCCGGCCCCGGCGCAGCTGGGGCCGCATCGGACTGGTCACCGATCACGAGTGGATCGGCAAGGCGATTCACCTGATCAGCTTCCTGATGCCCTGTGAGGTGCGGTCTTTCGCGCTTGCCGACGAGCTGGCGGCGATCGAGTGGGTCTCGCAGGGGAAGTGACGGGGAGGGATTCGCGCACGACGCCCGCACCGCCGCTTCCGCGACGCTAGTTCGGGGCGGCCGGGCTGATGAAGATGCCCTCCGCCTCGACGGTGACGCCGTCGGGGTCGGACAACGTGCCGCGGACGGTCGCCTTGCGCCCGTCGACGCCGACGATCGTCGCGGTGGCGTGGACCGGACCCAGGGGAGTGCCCCGGAGATAGCGCAGCGTCAGGGTCCCGGTGAAGCGCCGCGTGCCCTTGCTGGCGGTGACCCCGAGCAGGTGGTCGAGCACCAACGCGCAGACGCCGCCGTGCACCAGCCCCGGCGGGCCCTCGTACGCGGCACCCAGGTTGACGTCGGTCCAGTGGCGGCCGGACTCGTCGGACTCGAAGACCAGCGGTGGCGCGATCGCATTGCGCAACCCGACGCCGGCGTTGCCCCACATGACCGACTGGCCCGTCGGGGTGAACCTCCTCCCGAACGCGCCGTCGAGTTGCCTGGCACGCAACTTCGCGGTCGCGGCCGCGATCGTGGCCTGCACCTCGCGGATCACCTCGTCGTCGACCTCGGTGCGGATCGTCGCGTCGACCAACTCACGCACCGTGTCGGTGAACGGGCCGTACAGGGCCTTCTGCCGGTCGAACTCGTCGAGGTCGACGTAGTCGGGGATGGACGTCACATGGGCCGCCTTCGCTGGGGTGGACAATTGCTGTCCGGCCCGAAGGTATCGGTTCCGAGCACGTCCGGGCGGTCCATCCCGGACGGTAGGACGTTCAGCCGGCGTGCGACAACAGAACCCGACACACGTCGAGCAGCGCCGCCCGCAGCGGCGCCGCCCGCTCGGCCAGTGCCGACTGCGCCCGCACGTAGTCCGCCCGCCCCGTCGCCGTCTCGATCGGCACCGGCTCGTAGCCCAGCGCACTCAGGTCGTACGGACTGGCGCGCATGTCGAGTTCGCGTGCGGCGACGGCCAGTTCGAAGCAGTCGACGGTCAGTTCGGAGTCGACCAGCGGCGCCAGCTTGTAGGCCCACTTGTAGAGGTCCATGCCGGCGTGCAGGCAGCCCGGCTGCTCGCGGGCCGCCTGGTCCTCGCGTCGCAGCGGGATCTCGTTGCGCGGCACCGCGTCGTCGGTGAAGAAGCGGAACGCGTCGAAGTGCGTGCACCGCAGGTTCATCGACTCGACCACCGCGTCGGTGCCGCCCGGCCCGAGCCGCAGCGGTGTGCCCGAGTGCCGCACCGCCTCGTCGCCGCCGCGGTAGACCATCGCCCACTCGTGCAGGCCGAAACAGCCCAGCTGCGCCGGCCGGGACGCGGTCGCGTCCAACAGTCGGGCGGTGAACTCGAGCATCGAGCGTCGCTGTGTGAGCACCGTCGGGTTGACCTCGGCCACTGACCGCTCGGACACAGATCCCTCGGGCGCGTCGACCCGGCGGTAGCCCGAGTACTCCCAGTACTCGCGGGCGGCGTCGCCCTCGAGCCGCACCCCGAACCCCGGATGCCACCGGCGCAGCTGCGCCGGCCGCAGGCTGTAGTAGGTGAACAGGAAGTCCAGCACCGGGTGGGCGTCCCCGCGTGTGCGGCGCTCGAGGTGCGGGCCGATCAGCGCGTCCACCCGGGCCCGGTGCGCCTCGCGGCGCCCGGTCCAGTCCTCCTCGGCGAGCGCAACCGGCGCGCCCAGTGCGGGCGCGCCGGTTGCCGACGGTGTTCCGGTCACGGCGTTCGCTGCCCCGGGACCACGTCGGTGATCCGGTGCGTGCCGTCCCGGACGGTGCCGACGAACTCCTCGACCAGGTCCTCGAGCGCCACGATGCCGATGGCGGCGCCCGACGCGTCGACCACCAGGCCGAGGTGGCTGCTGGCCCGGCGCAGCGTCGAGAGCGCCTCGTCCAGCGGGGTCTGCACCGGCAGCTCCGGCAGTGCGCGCACGTCCGAGCGCGGGATCACCGTGTCCGGGCCGGCCTCCTCGTCGAGGACCTGGTCGAGCACGTCCTTGAGGTGCAGGTAGCCGGCCACGGTGCCGTCGGGCAGCACCGCCGGGTACCGCGAGTAGCCGGTCTCGGTGACCGCCCGCTCGACCGCGCCCAGGGTGGTGCCGCGCTCGGTCAACGGCACGCTGCGCACCTTGTCCAGCGGGATCAGCACGTCCGCGACGGTGCGGCCGGCCGTGTGCAGCGCCTGCGTGAGCCGGCGGTGCTCCTCCTTGTCGATCAGCCCCTCCGAGCGGGACTCGCCGATCATCTCGGCGAGCTCGAGCGCGGAGACGGTGCTGTCGAGCTCGTCCTTGGGCTCGACGCGCAGCAGGCGCAGCGACGCGTTGGCGGCGTAGTTGTAGAACGCGATCAGCGGCTTGGCCAACCGGATGAAGGCCAGGTGTGCCGGGACCAGCAGCATCGCGCTGCGCTCCGGCCCCGCAATCGCGATGTTCTTCGGCACCATCTCGCCGAGCAGGATGTGCAGCACCACCACCAGCGCCAACGCGATGCCGAACGCGATGGGGTGCAGCAGGTCGGCGGGCACCCCGAGCGCCTCCATCGGCACCTCGATCAGGTGCGCGATCGCCGGCTCGCCCACCCGGCCGAGCAGGATCGAACAGATGGTGATGCCGAGCTGCGCGCCGGCGAGCATCAGCGAGAGGTTCTCGCCGGCCCGGATCACCGTGCGCGCGCGCTTCTTGCCCTGCGCCTCGAGCGCCTCGAGCCGGTCGCGGCGCGCGGAGATCAGCGCGAACTCGGCGGCGACGAAGAAGGCGTTGCCGGCCAGCAGCAGGACCGCCAGCAGGACCGCGAACAGGTCACTCATCGTCGTCGCCTTCCTGATGGTTGGGGTGCGGTTTCCGCTGCGCGATCGTCTCCGCGGGCAGCGGGGTCAGCAGTACGCGGTCGATGCGGCGGCCGTCCATCGCGGACACCGCGGCGACCCAGCCGCCGGCGACGTCGGGTCGGCCCTCCCCGATCGGATTGGGCAGCACCACCTCGTCGCCCACCTCCGGGATCCGGCCCAGGCGCGCGAGCACCAGGCCGCCCAGGGTGTCGTACTCGCCCTCGGGGGCGGTGTAGCCGGTGGCCTGACGGACCTCGTCGATGCGCAGCAGGCCTGCGCAGATCCAGCTGTCGCCGCTGCGCTGTACCTCGATCTCCGGGTCGTCGTGCTCGTCGCGGACGTCGCCGACGATTTCCTCGATCAGGTCCTCCATGGTGACCATGCCGGCGGTGCCGCCGTACTCGTCGACGACGAGTGCCACCTGCATGCCGTCGGCGCGCACGCGCTCCATCACGGAGTCGCCGTCCAGGCTGGAGGGCACGATCGGGACCTTGCGCGCCAGGTTCACCAGCGGGGTGGTGGACCGGCCCGCGGCCGGAATGGTGAAGGCGCGCTTGACGTGCACCACGCCGATCGTTTCGTCGAGGTCGCCGTCGACGATCGGGAACCGGGAGAAGCCGGTCCGCGACGCCGCGTCGATCAGGTCGGCCACGGTGTCGGTGCTCTCCAGGGTCTCGACCTTGACCCGCGGGGTCATCAGCTCCTCCGCGGTGCGTTCGCCGAACCGCAACGAGCGGTCCACCAGCAGCGCGGTCGCCGGGTCGAGCGAGCCGCGCCGGGCGCTGGTGCGCACCAGCGAGCCCAGCTCCTGCGGGGAGCGGGCCGAGCGCAACTCCTCGGCGGGCTCGATGCCGAGCCGGCGGACGACCCAGTTGGCGGATCCGTTGAGGCCGTTGATCGCCCACTTGAAGATGGTGGAGAAGCCGGCATGCAGTCCGGCGGTGGCCCGCGCGGTGCTCAGCGGCCGGGCGATGGCCAGGTTCTTCGGGACCAGCTCGCCGTAGACCATCGACAGCGAGGTGGCCAGGATCAGCGCGAGGGCCAGGGAGATGCCGCCCGCCGCGGACTCGGGAACCCGCAGGAACCGCAGGAGCGGGTTGATGAAGGTCGCGAGCACCGGTTCGGCCAGGTAACCGGTGATCAGGGTGGTGATGGTGATGCCGAGCTGGGCGCCGGAGAGCTGGAAGGAGAGCGTCCGGTGCGCGTGCTGCACCTGCTTGGCGCGGCGGTCGCCGTCACGGGCGTGCGCGTCGACGGTGCTCCGCTCGAGCGCGGTCAGCGAGAACTCGGCGGCCACGAAGAGTGCGGTGCCGGCGGTCAGCGCCAGGAAGCCCAGAACGCTGAGGACTGTGAGTGCGGTCTGCATGGATCATCGCCCCCGGACGGGGGCAGGGAACGAGATGGTGCCGCCGGGTTTGTCGCCCGGCTCGGTAGAAGAGCCCTCCGAAGTGGAACTCTCGTCGCCGGACTCGGCCGAGTCGGCGATGTCGGTAGTGGGTGCCTCAGGCACCGTGGTCCTTCCTGTCGTGCCCGGGTGAGGCGGATCGGGTGATCCGCCTCACCGTCCCCGCCGCTGCTTTCGGCTGCCGATCGGGCTGTCGAAAACTGCTGGTGGATACGGTCAAACCGGGCGCATGAGTTGCGTCAGCCCAGCCATTCTACCGGGACCGGGCGCGATGACGCCCGCCGCCGCACGCCCGAGTCGCGCAGGTCACCAACCCGCGGGCAGCGGACGCCCCTCGGCGAACCCGGCCGCCGACTGCACCCCCAGGACGGCACGCTCGTGCAGTTCCTCGAGGGTCCGGGCGCCTGTGTAGGTGCAGGTGCTGCGGACTCCCGCGCAGATGTGGTCGATCAGGTCCTCGACTCCGGGTCGGTCCGGGTCCAGCCGCATGCGGGAGCTGGAGATGCCCTCCTCGAAAAGTCCCTTGCGGGCGCGGTCGAAGGCGCCGTCGGCCGCGGTGCGGGCGGCGACGGCCCGCTTCGAGGCCATCCCGAAGCTCTCCTTGTAGGCGTTGCCCACCTCGTCGACGTGCAGGTCCCCGGGCGACTCGTAGGTGCCGGCGAACCAGGACCCGATCATCACGTTGGACGCACCGGCGGCCAGCGCCAGCGCCACGTCGCGGGGGTGGCGCACCCCGCCGTCGGCCCACACGTGCGCGCCGAGCTCGCGGGCCGCGGCGGCGCACTCGGCGACCGCGGAGAACTGCGGCCGGCCGACGCCGGTCATCATCCGGGTGGTGCACATCGCCCCGGGGCCCACCCCGACCTTGACGATGTCCGCGCCCGCGGCCACCAGGTCCCGGGTCCCCGCCGCCGAGACCACGTTGCCCGCGGCCAGCGGCACCCCGAGGTCGAGGGCGGCGACCGAGGCCAGGGCGTCGAGCATCTTCTGCTGGTGCCCGTGCGCGGTGTCCATCACCAGTAGGTCCGCACCGGCGACGACGAGCGCGGCGGCCTTCGCAGCGACGTCGCCGTTGATGCCGACCGCGGCCGCGACCCGCAGTCGACCGTTCGCGTCCACCGCCGGCTGGTAGATGCCGGCGCGGATGGTCCCGGTTCGGGTGAGCACCCCGGCGAGGGTGCCGTCCGCCTCGACGACGACCACGATCGGGTCGTGCCGGGACTCGAACACCTCGAACACCTCACGCGGCGACGCGGTCACCGGCGCGGTCGCGAAGTCGGTGGCGGCGACGGCGCGCAGCCGGGCGAACCGGTCCACGTCGGCGCACGCGGCCTCGGTCACCACGCCGACGGGACGGCCGTTCTCGACGACGACCACGGCGCCGTGCGCCCGCTTGGGCAGCAGCGCGAGCGCGTCGGACACCGAGTCGTCGGGGCCCAGTGTCACCGGGGTGTCCGCCACCAGGTGCCGGCTCTTGACGAAGCTCACGGTCTCGGCGACCGCGGAGGCCGGGATGTCCTGCGGGATCACCACGATGCCGCCGCGACGGGCGACGGTCTCGGCCATCCGGCGGCCCGCGACCGCAGTCATGTTGGCCACGACGAGGGGGATGGTGGTGCCGGAGCCGTCGAAACTACGCAGGTCCACGTCGAACCGCGACGTCACCTCGGTGCGGTTCGGCACCAGGAAGACGTCGTCGTAGGTCAGGTCGTAGGGCGGCTGCTGGTCGTCGAGGAAGCGCACAAGTCAGGACGCTACCGGGTCCGGGGCGCTCGTGCGCGGGCTCGACTGGGCCTGCGCGCGGGACAACGCGACGGTGGTGACCAGCATGACCACGACCGCCACCACGATCACCACCAGGCCCGGGCCCGCCACCCGCAGACGCTCGCCCAGGACCGCGAACCCCAGGAAGGCGGCGACGAGGGGCTCGGCGATGGTGATCGCCGGCAACGACGCCGCCAGCGGGCCCGCGTGGAACGCGCGTTGCTGCAGGTAGAAGCCGGCGATCCCGGACGCGGCCAGCGCCCACAGCGGCCAGTGCGTGAGCACCGTCGCCGGGCCCTGGTCGAGGAGCCCGAGCACCGGCTTGGTCAGCGCCACCGCGACGCCGTACAGCGCGCCGCTGGCGAAGCCGAGCAGCAGTGCCCGCGGGCCGGCGGCGATCGGGGTGGCGGTCGCGGCGACGGCCGCCACGCACAGCCCCACCACGAGTCCCAGCGGCACCAGCCAGTGCCCGAACGTCGCGTCCTCGACGCCCTCGGTCGGGTTGCCGACCACCAGGAACACCGCCAGCGAGACGGCCAGCGCGGCGGCGGTCACCCAGGTGCGGGCCGTCATCCGGGTGCCGGCGAACCGGGCCGAGAGCGGCAGTGCGAACAGCAGCGTCGCGACGATCAGCGGCTGGACCACCAGCACCGAGCCGAGCCCGAGCGCGATCACCTGGAAGACGTAGCCGCCGAGGTCGCCGAGCAGGCCCGCCCACCAGCGGGGTTTGCGGATCAGCTCGCTCAGCAGCGCGCCGTCCTCGGCGACGTCGGCGGCGGCGCTCTGCTGCGCCACCGAACCGCAGGCGAACAGCAGTGCCCCCACGAGCGCGCAGGCGACGGCGAGCAGGGGCAGGTCGGTCATGTCAGTCAGCGTCCTCCGCGGCGCCGATGTCCGGGTGTTGCCGCGCCGGACCCGCGGCGAGATCCGCCGCGGACGGTGGTCGCGCCGGGACGCTGTCGACGCTCGCGCGATCCCGGGCCCCGCGGGGCGGCGGGCGGCGCGGTCACAGGTTCGGCGGCCGGGACGGGGACGCCGCTCGGTGCCGCGGCACCGGTGAGCGCGACGAGCTCGCGGCTGCCGGGGCGGACCTCGACGCCCACCAGGTCGACGCCTGCCTTGCGGGTCAGCCGCGTGACCGCGTCGCGTTCGTCCTCGGTCACCAGGGTCACCACGGTCCCGGACTCGCCGGCCCGGCCGGTGCGCCCCGCGCGGTGCAGGTAGTCCTTGGCCTCGGACGGCGGGTCGACGTGCACCACCAGGGAGATGTCGTCGACGTGGATGCCGCGGGCGGCGACGTCGGTGGCGACGAGCACCGGCGTCTCGCCGTCCGCGAAGGCGGCCAGCGTGCGGGTGCGCAGGTTCTGGGTCTTGCCGCCGTGCAGGGCGCCGGCCACCACCCCGACCGACCGCAGCTGCTCGGCGACCTCGTCCACGCCCTCCTTGGTGCGCACGAACATGATCGTCCGGCCGGTGCGGGAGGCGATCTCCGCGACCACGGCCTGCTTGTCGGCGCGGGCGACGAAGAGCATGTGGTGTTCGGTGGTGGCGACGGGGGCGACCGCCGACGCGGTGGAGTGCAGCACCGGCTCGCGCAGGTACCGGCGGACCAGTTCGTCCACCTCGCCGTCGAGGGTGGCCGAGAACAGCAGGCGCTGACCGTCTTTCGCGGTCCGGTCCAGCAGCGTGGTGACCTGGGGGAGGAAGCCGATGGCGGCCATGTGGTCGGCCTCGTCGACGGTGGTCACCCGCACGTCCTCGAGCGACACGGCGCCCTGGTCGAGAAGGTCGGCCAGCCGGCCCGGGGTGGCGACCAGCAGGTCCACCCCGCGGGCGAGGCGCTCGGCCTGCTTCTTGGTGGGCACCCCGCCGAACACACAGGCCAGCCGCAGCCCGAGCGCGAGCGCCGACTCGTCGAGCGCCTTCTCGATCTGCGCGGCCAACTCGCGGGTCGGCGCGAGGACCAGCCCACGGGGACGCTTCGGCTTGCTGGGGGCGCCGGCGAGCCGGACCAGCATCGGCAGGCCGAACGCCAGCGTCTTGCCGGAACCAGTGGGGCCGCGGCCGAGCACGTCGCGGCCGGCGAGCACGTCGGGGATCGCCGCGGTCTGGATGGGGAAGGGCGCGGTGATCTTCTCCCGGTTCAGTGACTGCACCAGCAGCGGCGGCAGGCCGAGGTCGGCGAATGTGGGCCCGGTCGTGGCGGGAGTGGACATGACGCGGTTGCCTCCGATGATCTTCTCCGCCCCGCGGCGCCCACACGGATCCGTGCGGCGCACGCCGGGCGCATTCAGTGAGGTTACCGCCCGTCGGGGCAGGGACGGCATCCGTCGGTGGGGGTCGGACCCGTCGGCCGGGGGTGGATTTGTTCACCCCGAGGGTGCCTGGTCGCGGTGGCGGGCGGGGCCGACGCTGAGGTGGTACCGCATCGCGCGGGCAACCCGCCCACCACCGCCACTGGAGGACTTCCGATGGAAACCGGCTACATCCCCGTGCTCGTCCTGCTCGGCATCCTGGTCCTCGTCGCGGCCGGACGCCTGGTGTGGCATTACCGGACGCGACGGCTCGCGGACCACGAGTACCCCGAGTGGTCGCGGCTGGACACCTTCACCTATCTCGGGCCGTGACCTACGGTCGGCGCCCGCCGGCCGGCCTGGTGCCGACCACCACCGTGGCGCCGAGGTCGTCGCAGCGGACCACCTGGGTGGTCAGCCCGCCGCGGCCGAACGCGTCGACGGTGCGCGCCGACTGACGCTCGCTGGTCTCGATCAGCACGTGACCGCCCGGTGCCAACCACTCGGCGGCGCCCGCCGCCACCCGGCGCTGGACGTCGAGGCCGTCCGCGCCGCCGTCCAGCGCGACCGTCGGCTCGTGCAGTCGGGCCTCCGGCGGCATCGTCCCGATCGCCTCGGTGGGGACGTAGGGCGCATTCGCGACCAGGAGGTCGACGCGTCCGCGCAGTTCGGGCGGCAGCGGGTCGTACAGGTCGCCCTCGACGGCGTGGCCGCCGAGCGGACCGACGTTGCGGCGGGCGCACTGCGCGGCGGCAGCGTCGATGTCCGCGGCATACAACTCGGCGGTCGCGAGCGCGGCGGCCAGCGCGACCCCGACCGCCCCGGACCCGCAGCACAGGTCCACGATCACCGGCCGCGACGGGGCGAGCGCGGCGGCCGCGCGGACGAGCAGTTCGGTGCGCCGGCGGGGCACGAACACCCCGGGGTCGACGGCCACCCGCAGCCCGCAGAACTCCGCCCAGCCGAGGACGTGTTCGAGGGGTAGCCCGCCGACGCGGCGGTCGACCATCTCGGCGAGATGCTCGGGGGTCGAGGCGGCGTCGACGAGCAGTCGGGCCTCGTCCTCGGCGAAGACGCAGCCGGCGGAGCGGAGGGTCGAGACGACGGTGGGGAGCGGCGGGACGACGGCATGGACTGCCGATGACACAGGAGTCGACATGAGGAGCCTTTCGGGGATACCGAACGGGGCTCTCGCGGTCACCTGAGAGGTGTGGACCGTTCTGGAGAGAGCACCCGACCTGTCATTGCGGTAATGGGTCTCACCTCCTCGGTCGTGTGCCGGTGGCCGGCGGCGCCGGGCGTGTGCTGCGCGGCATCGAAGGACGTTACACCCGGGATCGCCGGGTGTCGCCGGGTTTTCGCGGTCGGGTATCGGTGTTGCCAGTCGGAAACGGATGCACCGTCGGGTGGGGGCGCATACCGGTTGCCGGTGTGTCGCGGCGTCCCGGCGTGCCACACGGTGTCTGATGAACCCGGACGGTGGAGTCATTCACCTTCAGTTGGGAGGACGTGCAGTGCGCACCGAGTTTCGGTTGCCCGGTTACGGCGGCGCGGCGCTGTTCCTGCGCAGTCATGTGGTCCCGCCGCGCACGCTGGCGACCGACGGGCAGAGGCTCGTCTTCGATGTCGGATTCCTCAGTCCAGACCGGTTCACCTGGTACCTGGCGCGGCCCGCCGGTGACGGCTTCGCCGAACGCCTGGCCACGTTCCTGTTCCGGGCCGCCGCAGACTTCCACCCGGAGAACTCCCTGCAGACCTTCTCGGACCTGGAGATGGGACTGACGATCTCCGTCCGGACCAGCACCGACTCCCGGGTGGAACTGGAGGTCACGCTGGTCGAGGAGGCCGCCGCGCCCGTCGACGACTCGGACGGGCTCAACTTCGAGACCAGCCGAGTGGTGCTGGCGAGTTCGGCCCAGGCCGCATCGGTGCTCGTCGGCGGCAGCGTCGCCGCGTTCGACATGGAGTTCTGACGATGGCGCACCTCTTCGAGGTCCTCGGCTTCCCGGACGGCAGTCGGATGACCAACGTGTGGAACAACACGTGGGCCGACGAGGCTCGCGGGGACGAGGTGGCGTCGGGGCATTTCGTCGAGCTGGGCGCGGACCAGGACGTGGGCGTCGAGTCCGACTTCCTGAGCAGTCACCTGCCGTTCAACGTGGCCGGGCTCGGCGGGCTGTTCCCCGACGGCAAGCCCTGGATGTTCGTCATGCAGAAGGCGTCCGCGGCCGGCACGCCCGGGGTGCTCGGTGAGGTCGACCCGCACGGGGTGCTGCGCGGCTCTCTCGACCGTGCCCTTGCCTTCAATCCCGAGGCCGTCGCGGTGCACGAGTTCCGTTGGAGTCACCGGGATCTCGCGACCGTGTACGAGGAAGACGGCGTCCCGCCCGGCTCGGTCGACCGGTGGTCCGTCGCGGACCTGCTTCGGGGGATCTTGGCGCAGTGCTGCGACGTGCCGCTCTCCGATCTGGTCGCCGGGTATCCCGACTGTGCTTACGGCGATGCGCCGCACCCGTGTGAATTCGACGTCTTCGACGACGCGTTCGCGGCGTGGGGGAGGCGGCTGGGCTGAGCGGTCGGGCACTGTCCGCCAATCCGTCCCGGCGATCCGCGACGTCTTCTAGCATCGCGCAATGGACGTGACGTACGAGGGGACCAAGAGGGAAGTCGCAACCGACCGGGGGGTGCTGCGGTACCACGAGGCGGGGGAGGGACCCCCGTTGATCCTGTTGCACGGCTCGGGGATCGGCGTCAGTGGCTGGCGAAACTACCGGGGAAACCTGGACGTGTTCGCCGAGCACTTCCACTGCTACATCCTCGAGTTTCCCGGATTCGGCGTGAGTGATCCCGTCGACGGGCATCCGGTGCTGACGGCGGGCTCGGCGGTGATCCGCTTCATGAACGCGCTGGGCATCGAGTCGGCCGCGATGGTCGGGAATTCGATGGGCGGCGTGGTCGGGGTCAACCTGGCCATGAGGAATCCCGAGCGGGTGAGCAGGCTCGTCACGATCGGTGGGGTGGGTCCGAACATCTTCAGTCAGAACCCGAGTGAGGGAACGCGGCTGTTGCAGGAGTTCGCGGACAGCCCCGGCCGGGAGAAGTTGGTTCGCTGGCTCGAGTGCATGGTCTACGACCGTGCCGTGATCACCGAGGAACGGATCGAGGAACGGTGGGAGAGCGCCGCCGACCCGGCGTCCCACAAGACGCTCGCGGCGATGTACGGCTCCAAGGCATTTGCCGCGCAGCAGCAGGCGATGGCGAATTCGGACGCGCCGCCGTACTGGTCGATGATGCACAAGGTGCAGTGCCCGACTCTGCTGACATGGGGCCTCGACGACCGCCAGTGCCCGCCGGACATGCCGATGATCCCGATGCGGCTGATGCCCAACGCCGAGCTGCACCTGTTCCCGAACTGCGGACACTGGGTGATGGTCGAGGCGAAGGAGGCGTTCGAGCGGGTGGCCCTGGAGTTCCTGCTCCGGTGAGTCCGCTCACTTCCCCTGCCACACGGGTTTGCGCTTCGCGAGGAAGGCGCTCATGCCTTCCTGCGCGTCGCAGGTGACGGCGTTGGCGGCCATCGTCTCGCTCATCAGCTTGTAGGCCTCGTCCTGGGGGACGTCGATCTGGCGGTAGAACGCCTGCTTGCCGATCTGGAGGGTCAGCGGGCTGGCGTCGGAGATCCTCGCGGCCAGCGTTCGGGTCTGCGTGTCCAGTTGGTCGGGTTCGACGACGAGGTTGACCAGACCCCAGTCGGCGGCCGTGTGGGCGTCGACGGTCTCCCCGGTGAGCAGCATCTGCATCGCCCGTTTACGGCCGACCGAGCGGCTGAGCGCGACCATCGGCGTCGAGCAGAACAGTCCGATCCGCACGCCCGGTGTCCCGAACACCGCGGTCGACGCGGCGACCACCAGGTCGCACGACGCCGCCAGTTGGCAGCCGGCGGCGATCGCCGGACCCTGGACCGCGGCGATCACCGGCTGCGGTATCTGCTGCACGGTGTTCATCATCTCGGTGCACACGTCGAAGACCGCCCGCTCGTCGTCGAGGGTGCGGTCGATCATCTCGGACAGGTCGTGGCCGGCGGAGAACACCGGCCCGTCCGCGGTGATCACGACGACTCGCACCGACTCGTTCGTGGCGAACTCGCGCAGCGCCGCGGTCACCTGACGCATCGCGGAGGTGGACAACGGGTTTCGCTGCCCGGGACGGCTCAGCGTGACGGTGCCGATCCTGGCATCCGTGTCGATCTCGGTCCTGACGGCGTCGTCGTTCACCATGCACCTCCATGTGTCTGCGCACCGCCGACACTACCGCCGGGAGCCGACGGAGGCGGTGCTCGCCTCGCCGGTTGTCGTGGCGCGGCCGAAACATGTCGGTGGTCGGGTGCACCATGAATCTCGAACGTATCTTCGACCGTGGTTCTGGGAGGACGATCATGTGCGACATCTGCAACGGAAAGACGCCGAGCCAGGTGCGGCGCGACCTCGAGCGCACCATCGAGCAGTACGGATGGGCCCTGCAGTATGTGGAGTCGGCGGTGGACGAACGCGGGGTGCACCCGGCGTTCTGCTACACGGTGGGATTGACCGCACTGGGGCGCGCCGAGCTGGTGATCACCGGCCGGGTCGCAGACCAGTCCGTGGAGGTCCTCGACGACCTGGCCGAACGGATATGGGAGGGCAGCGAATTCGTCGCGGGTGAGCGGGTGAGCGCGGGTGGGCTGGACCTGTGCATGGTGCCGGTCCGCGAATGCGAGGGCTGGCTGCTGACCGCCAAGCGCCTGTACGGCGACGTCACGGCCGTGCAGGCGGTGTGGGCGGACTGTGAGGGCCGGCTGCCGTGGGAGGGTGCGATCGACTCGACCATCGTCCAGCCCCTGCTGGGTCCGCCGCCGGGTGGCCGGATCGCGTCCTGAGTCGGGCGATTCGGCCACGGGTGATGCCGGGGCCGGGAGCAGCGCCGAGCGGCGCTGCTCCCGGGTACCTCGGACTACGGCGTGGTGACTACGCCTCGACCTCGGAGCGGTCGCCGCTCCAGAGGGTGTGGAACTTGCCCGGACGATCGGTGCGCTCGTAGGTGTGCGCGCCGAAGAAGTCACGCTGGCCCTGGGTGAGGGCGGCGGGCAGGCGCTCGGCACGCAGTCCGTCGTAGTACGAGAGGGAGGAGGCGAATCCGGGCACCGGGATGCCCAGCATCGTCGCGGTCGCCACCACCCGGCGCCAGCTGTCGATGCCGGTCTCGATGGCCTCGCGGAAGTACGGGGCCAGGATCAGGCTCGGCAGGGTCGCGTCGGCGTCGTAGGCCTCCTTGATCCGGTTGAGGAACTGCGCCCGGATGATGCAGCCGCCACGCCAGATGGTGGCGAGGTCGGCCGGCTTCAGGTCCCAGTTGTACTCGGCGCTGCCGGCGGCGATCTGGTCGAAGCCCTGGGCGTACGCGACGATCTTCGACGCGTAGAGGGCGGCGCGGATGTCCTCGGTGAACTGGGCGACGTCGGTCGGCTTGTCGCCGAGGGTGCCGGCCGCCAGGCCCTGCGCCTGGGCGGCCGCACGCTGGGTCCGCGAACCGGACAGCGCGCGGGCGAAGACGGCCTCGGCGATGCCGGTGACCGGGACACCCAGGTCGAGCGCGGACTTGACCGTCCAGCGGCCGGTGCCCTTCTGCTCGGCGGCGTCGACGATCACGTCCACCAGCGGCTGACCGGTCTTGGCGTCCTTCTGACGGAGCACCTCGGCGGTGATCTCGATCAGGTAGGACTCGAGGGTCCCGGCGTTCCACTCGGTGAACACGTCGGCGACCTGGCCGGCGTCGAGGCCCAGCGCGTCGCGGAAGAGGTTGTAGGCCTCGCCGATGAGCTGCATGTCGGCGTACTCGATGCCGTTGTGCACCATCTTGACGAAGTGCCCGGCGCCGTCGGGGCCGATGTGGGTGCAGCAGGGGGTGCCGTCGACGACCGCGGCCACCGACTCGAGCAGCGGCCCGAGGGACTCGTAGGACTCCTTCGGTCCGCCCGGCATGATCGACGGGCCGTTGAGCGCGCCCTCCTCGCCGCCCGAGATGCCGGCGCCGACGAAGTGCAGGCCGCGCTCGCGCAGCGACGCCTCGCGTCGAATCGTGTCCGTGTACAAGGCGTTTCCGCCGTCGATGATGATGTCGCCGGTCTCCATCGCGGCGGCCAGCTCCTCGATCACCGCGTCGGTGGCCTCGCCGGCCTTGACCATGATGAGCACGCGGCGCGGCTTCTGCAGCGCGGCGACGAACTCCTCGACGGTCTCGGTGCGGACGAAGTCGCCGTCGCCGCCGTGTTCGGCGATCAGCGCGTCGGTCTTGGCGACGCTGCGGTTGTGCAGTGCCACCGTGTGGCCGTGACGGGCGAAGTTGCGGGCGATGTTGGAGCCCATCACCGCGAGTCCGGTGACGCCGATCTGGGCGCGGGCTGTCGAGGAGTTGTTGTCGGTCATGGGCTACAGCTTTCCCTGCCCGTCGCGTGAACGAAAGTTGAGGTCTCGTCGTGTGAAATGCACGGGCCGCTCACGCGTGTGGTGGACGGCGCCCACACACGCGACAGCGCCGCCGCCTGCACTGGGCAGACGGCGGCGCTGTCGGTGTTGGTTGAAGTCAGGCTTCGGGGTCAGCGATCACGCTGCGGGCCGTCGAATCCGTCGTACGAGCGACGCTCGGTGCGGCTGCGGAAGCCGCCCGACTGACCGGCGCCGGCACCCGCGCCGCTGCGGTCGTTGTTGCCGCGGTAGCCGCCTTCGGACCGCTGGGGGCGGTCGTTGTTGCCGCGGTAGCCACCTTCGGTGCGCTGCGGGCGGTCGCCGTAGGAACGGTTCTCGCTGTTGCCGCGGTAGCCACCTTCGGACCGCTGGGGGCGGTCGTTGTTGCCGCGGTAGCCGCCCTCGGTGCGCTGGGGACGGTCGCCGTAGGAGCTGTTGCCGCGGTAGCCGCCTTCGGACCGCTGGGGGCGGTCGTTGTTGCCGCGGTAGCCGCCCTCGGTGCGCTGCGGGCGGTCGCCGTAGGAACGGTTCTCGCTGTTGCCGCGGTAGCCACCTTCGGTGCGCTGCGGGCGGTCGCCGTAGGAACGGTTCTCGCTGTTGCCGCGGTAGCCGCCCTCGGTGCGCTGGGGACGGTCGCCGTAGGAACGGTTCTCGCTGTTGCCGCGGTAGCCGCCCTCGGACCGCTGCGGGCGGTCGCCGAAGCTGCGCTGCGGGCGATCGCCGCGGTAGCCGCCGCTGTCGTTGTTGCCGCGGTAGCCGCCGCCGTCACGACGGGGACGGTCACCGAACGAACGCTCACGGCGGTCGTTCTTGAAGGCGGGCTCGCGCACCGGCTCACCGCTCGGCGCCTTCGCGCCGGTGATGTTGGCCAGTTCCTCCGAACCCGGGGCGACGTTCACGGCGGTCGCGTCGACACCGGCCATGCCGGTGAGCTTGCGGACCAGGCGACGCTGGTTCGGCAGCACGATCGCGACGACGGTGCCCTTCTCGCCGGCGCGGGCGGTACGCCCGGCGCGGTGCAGGTAGTCCTTGTGGTCGGCCGGCGGGTCGACGTGCACGACCAGGTCGATGCCGTCGACGTGGATGCCGCGGGCGGCGACGTCGGTGGCGACCAGCACCGGGGTGCGGCCGGTCTTGAACCGGTCCAGGACCCGGGTGCGCTGGTTCTGGGCCTTGCCGCCGTGCAGCGACTCGGCGGGGATGCCCACCGCGCGCAGGCGGTCGGTGATGCCCTCGCAGCCCAGCTTGGTGCGGGCGAACATGATGGTGCGGCCCTCACGGGCGCCGATCTCGGCGAGCACGACGTCCTTCTGGCCGCGCTCGACCAGCAGCACGTAGTGCTCCATGGTGTCGACGCTGGCCTTGCCGTCCTCGGTGGAGTGCGTGACGTGGTCGGCCAGGAACTGGCGGACCAGCGACTGCACCTCGCGGTCGAGGGTGGCCGAGAACAGCAGGCGCTGACCGTCGGCGCGGGTCGCGTCGAGGATGGAGCGGACCTCGGGCAGGAAGCCCATGTCGGCCATCTGGTCGGCCTCGTCGAGGGCGGTGATCTCGACCTCGTCGAGGATGCAGGTGCCCTGCCGCAGGTGGTCGCCGAGGCGGCCTGGGGTGGCGACGAGGATGTCGACGCCGCGGCGCAGCTGCTCGACCTGCTTGGTGAACGGCATACCGCCGACGGCGGCGCGCACGTTCACGCCGACCGCGGAGGCGTACGGGTACAGCGAGTCGACGACCTGGATCGCGAGCTCACGGGTGGGGACCAGGACCAGGGCGCGGGGGCGCTTGGCGGCGGGGCGGTCCTCGTGCTGGGAGAGGCGGGCCAGCATCGGGAGGCCGAAGGCGAGGGTCTTGCCGGAGCCGGTCTGCGCGCGGCCGAGCACATTTCGGCCGGCGATGGCGTCCGGGACGGCCATGGCCTGAATGGGGGACGGCACGGTGATGCCGTTCTTGGCGAGCGCGGTGACGACCGCCGCGGGCAGGCCGATCTCGGCGAAGGTGACGGTGGCGGTCTCGTCGGCGGCAGCCTCGGGGGCTGCGACGGTGACGGCCTCGTCGGGGGTGGGAACTGCGACCTCATCTTGGGCAGCAGAAGACATTTGGACAGCGTTGGTCACGCGGATACCTCTCCGGACATCGGGCGCGTCGCGGAGCGCGAGCTGTCATGCAGCACGCAAAGAGACGAGCCTGGCACGTCATGCCTGCCGAACCTGGCCGATATGGCGGGCTCGGAGTGAATGGCTAGTGCCTGAAAATTAGCGGATTCGATCGATTGTCGAATCGGGCCACGTGTGCGGCCGCTGTCCACTGTACGGCAGAAAAGGAAAAACTACACGTCAGAGGTGTTGTGACGTGGACTACTGCCGGCCGAAGACGGCATTCACACGTCGAAAAGTCGGCTCAGTTCGGTAAGCCAGGGTGCTGCCACCGCGACGGTCGGCACCACGAGGATGGCCACGGAGGCGAGGTACGCGGCGATCGCGATCGAGGTGGCCGACTCGGTGTCGGACAGTCGTTGGATGCGGGTGAGGGTGTGCGGGCCGCCGGCGGCCATCGCGCCCACCGGGGTGCTGGACCCGGCGCACGCGACCAGGGCGCGGGCCAGGGGAGTGGGGCCGGTGACCCGGACCGCCGAGTCGTCGGCGAGCATCTCCACCAGCAGTTGCACGCAGCCGAGCGCGGACTTGCTGCGCACCACGAGCGGGAAGGCCGTGTTGACCGCGGTGAAGGCCTCGAGGACCAGGTCGTGCCGCGCCCGCAGGTGCGAGCGCTCGTGCATCAGGATCGCCTTGACCTCGTCGCGGCTCAGGTTCGCCAGGGTGCCTTCGCTGAGCACCACCCGCTGCCGAAGCCCGGGCAGGCAGTAGGCGATCGGCTCGGCCGACTCGATCACCCGCAGGTTTGAGGTGCGGCTGCGCTCGGGGTCGCGTCGGTCCAGCAGGTCCACCAGCATCCGGTGCCGCGCGCGCCGGCGTCGGGTGCGGACCGCCACCGAGGCGATCGAGAAGATCAGCCGGGCGCCGATGAACAGGGTGATCGCGAAGACCACCACGTACAGCAGCCACAACGGCATGCCGAGCGCGTCGATCTCCTCCAGCGGTGCGGTGGTCGGGCGGCCGTCCGGTCCGGGGACCAGCAGCCGCGAGGCGATCGCCAGGCCGGAACTGAAGGCCGACAGCACGGCGGCCAGCGCGATCGCCTGCCAGAGCACGAGGGCGGCGCGGGGCGCCCGGTACGGCCAGGCGGCACGGGCGAGGACGGCGGGTACCGGACCGGCGAGGAGCAGGGCCGTCAGGGCAAACGCCAGCGCGGTGGTGGGGTTCATGACCTACCCATCATCGGACATGCGCGGTCAGCTGGCGCGGTCGGTCCCCGTTGGCACGCTCCTGAGTCCGCGCTTGGCGGCGTCCGAGGCCTCGAGTGCGGCGAGGGCCTGGCGCAGTGCCGCGGCCTCGTCGGCGTTGACCTGCCCGACGAAGTGCACCAGTGCGGCGGCGCGGCCCTGGGACTCGTCGGCCTGCTTGAGGGCGTCGACCATCAGGCTCGCGACCAGTTCGTCGCGGCCGTGCACGGGTGCGTACCGGTGGGCGCGGTCGTCGCGCTGCTGGGTCACCAGATGCTTCTTCGCGAGACGCTGCAGGACCGTCATCACCGTCGTGTACGCGAGTTCCCGCCGGGCGGCCAGGGCTTCGTGCACCTGCCGCACGGTCTGGGGTTCGGTACTGGACCACAGGTGGTCCATCACTGCTCGTTCGAGTTCACCAAGGCCTGCCATGGGACCAGTCTACGGACCGTCCGACGCAAATGCGTACTACTCGCAGTAGTAACGATTGCGGTGTAAAGGTGTTGAGGGCGCGGCACGTGTCGGCGCCGCATATCGTGCAGGTCACACCCGCCGAAGGGGGAAGATCGTGGACTGGCTGTGGCGCACGTCACTGATCTCCGGTCCGGTCCCGTGGATTCTCGCCGCGCTCGGCGTGGTCGGCGGTCTGTGGCTGCTGTTCGCGCCGACCGCCGACACACGGCGCTACCGCAGGCTCGCGGTCCCGATCACGGCCACCGTCGCCCTGGCGCTGACCCTGGTGGGCTGGGTGGTCGTGGAGCGGTGGTGGCGGCCGTTCCCGGACCCGATCGCGACCGAGATCTACGTCTGGATCGGGTTCGGGGCGTGGGCGCTGCTGCTGGCGGGGGTGCGAGTGGCCACGGACCGGCGGCTGCGGCGCTCGGCGGTCGCCGTCCTGGCCGCCGTCGCGGTGGTCGCGGTGTCCGCGGCCCAGGTGAACCTCGTCTTCGACGCCTACCCCACCGTGCGGGACGCGCTGGGCCTGCCCGACCCGAACCGGATCGCCCTCGCCGACGTGCCGCCGCCGACCCCCGACCCGGTGACCGGGACCCCGCTCGCATCGGTGTGGCAGCCGCCCGCGGACCTGCCGTCCAGCGGCCGCGTCGTCACGGCGCCGATCCCGGGCACCGTCTCGGGTTTCGGGGCCCGGGACGCCGTCGTCTACCTGCCGCCCGCCTACTTCACCGACCCTCGGCCCGTGCTGCCGGTGCTGGTCCTGCTCGCCGGGCAGCCCGGCTCACCCCAGGACTGGCTGGCCGGCGGCAAGCTGGTGCAGACGATGAACACCTTCGCGGCCGCACACGGCGGCCTCGCCCCGGTTGTGGTGGTCGCCGACGCCACCGGATCGCAGTTCGGCAATCCGCTGTGCATGGACTCGAGCCTCGGCAACGTCGCGACCTACCTGGCCCAGGACGTGCCCGACTGGGTGACCTCGCACCTGCAGGTGAACGCGGATCCGCGCGCCTGGGCGATCGGCGGCCTGTCCTACGGCGGCACCTGCGCGCTGCAGATGGCGACCAACCACCCGCAGCGCTACCCGACGTTCCTCGACCTGTCCGGGCAGGAGGAACCCACACTCGGCGACCGCAACCGCACCCTTGCCGCCGCGTTCGGCGGCGACGCGGCGAAGTTCGCCGCGGTGAACCCGCTGGACCTGCTGGCCGCCCACCCGTACCCCGACTCCGCGGGCGTGTTCGTGGTCGGCGGCGACGACCGGGACTTCAAGCCCGGGCAGCGGAAGGTCTACGAGGCGGCACGGAAGGCAGGCATGGACGTGCGATATGTCGAGGTGCCCGGAGGGCACAGCTTTGCCGTCTGGTCGGCCGGGCTCGAGGGTCAGCTCGGCTGGCTCGCACAGCGGCTGGGTCTGACCTCGTGAGCGGACTCGACCGCGCGAGCGTCGCGGCGTCCGCCCCCGGCCGACAGGCCCGGCGGCTGGCGGAGCTGGCCCGGTCCGGGGCGTCCGGTGCACCGGTCAGCCTCGGGCTGCTGGCCGGCATCTGGGTCCTGGGGCTGGTCACGTCCAGCGTCGTGTCGGGGCCGTCGCAGCTCGTCGACCGGCACTTCGCCGCGGGAGTGGTCGCGCTGCAGGAGGGCCGGCTGTGGGTGACGCTGACCTCAGGCCTGTGGGCCGACGGCGTCGTCGGCTACCTGGCGACGACGGTGCTCGTGGTGCTGGTGGCCGCGCCGCTCGAGCACCGGATCGGCTCGCGGCGGTTCGCCGTCGCGGCCCTCTCCACCCAGGTGCTGGGCACGGCGGTCGCCCTCGGTGTGGCGGTGCTGGTGCGGCAGGTCGACTGGGACTGGGGGCTGCGCCTGCACATCGGCGTCGCGGTCGGCCCGAGCACCTGGGTGGTCGGCGTCGTGCTGGTGGCCAGTTCGGCGATGAGCACGCTCTGGCGTCGTCGTATCCGGGTGGGGTTGTTCGCGCTGCTGCTCACCCTCGCACTGTTCAGCGGGCACCTGCACGACCTGGTCCTGCTGGCGTCCGCGACGGTCGGGCTGCTGCTCGGCCCGGCGATCGTCGGCCGGTCCGCGCGCGGCGACCGACTGGCCGGCACCCGGCGCGAGGGCCGGGTGCTCGTCGCGCTGGTGGTCGCGGCCGCGGCGATCGGCCCGGCGCTGGCCGCGCTGTCGCCGCACGCGGTGGGGCCGTTGGCGGTGCTGCGCGAGCTCTTCCGGGGTGCGGACTGGTCGCCGGTGGAGGTCCGGGAACTGTGTGCGCAGTCGCGCGCCGCCGAGGACTGCCGACGGGGACTGCTCGCGCTGCGGCTCGGGGGCATCGGCCCGACGGTGCTGAGCCTGATGCCGACGCTGTTCGTGCTGGTGCTCGCGGACGGCCTGCGCCGCGGTCGGCGCTTCGCGTGGGGGGCGTCGGTGTTCGGTCAGGTCGCGCTGCTGGCGCTCTCGCTGGCCAACTTCGCGGTCCGCTTCCTCGGCCAGGACGGGACCCGGTCGCTGTACTACGGCCCGCACACGCCGAACCTGTACCGGACGCTGGCGCCGTTCCTTACCCCGTTGGCCGTGCTGGTGGTGCTGCTGGCCACCAAGCGCTTCTTCGACGTGTCCGCGCCGGCGGGCACCTACCGGCGCTGCGTGCGGCTGGTGCTGGCGACGGCCGTCGGGCTGGCCGCGGTGTACGTCGGTGTCGGGTACCTGGTGCGTGACGGGTTCGACCACGAACCGACCGCGGCGTCGCTGCTCGCCGACTTTCCGCAGCGGCTGGTCCCGCCGGTGTACCTGCAGTGGCTCGACCCGGAGTTCCTGCCGGACAGCCGCGCCACGACCCTGCTCTTCGAGTGGACCGGGGTGGTGTTCTGGGTGGTGCTGTGCGTGGTGGTGCTGGCGACCTTCCTCGCCCCGGCCTACGGCGCCGCGACCGACGACACCGAGCGGGCGCGGCGGTTGCTGCGGGCGAGCGGGGGCAGCGCGCTGTCCTGGATGACCACCTGGCGGGGCAACCGGTACTGGTTCAGCCCCGACGGTGCCGGTTACGTCGCCTACCGGGTGATCGGCGGCGTCGCGCTGACCACCGGCGACCCCGTCGGACCCCGGGAGAGGTTGCCCGCCTACGTCACCGATTTCGCGGAGTTCGCCGCCGCCCAGGGTTGGACGCCGTGCTTCTACTCGGTGACCGGGGAACTGCGCGCGGTCACCGACTCGATGGGGTGGGGCGGGTTCCAGGTCGCGGAGGAGACGGTGCTGCGCCTGAACGGCCTGGCCTTCACCGGCAAGCGGTTCCAGGACGTGCGCACCGCGCTCAACCGGGCGAAGAAGTCTGGCGTGCACGCGGAGTGGATCGAGTACCCGCACGCGCCGCTCGCGCTCACCGACCAGGTCAACGCGATCTCGGAGGAGTGGGTGGCGGACAAGGGCATGCCCGAGATGGGCTTCACCCTCGGCGGCGTCGAGCAGATCGACGACCCGCAGGTGCGCTGCCTGATCGCGGTCGACGCGGACCGCACCGTGCACGGCGTCACCTCGTGGATGCCGGTGTACCGCGACGGGAGGGTGGTCGGCTGGACGCTGGACTTCATGCGCAGGCGCGCCGAGGGCTTCCGGCCGGCGATGGAGTTCCTGATCGCCTCTGCGGCACTGCTCTTGGCGGAGGAGGGCGCGGAGTTCGTCAGCCTGTCGGGGGCGCCGCTGGCGAAGGTCGACGCCCCCGACACCGACGACGTCGACGAGACCGGCGGCGCCGACGAGGCCGCCGAGGAGGAACGACGCGAGCGCGGGGCGCTCGGCGCGGTGATGGACCGGGTCCTCGACGTGCTCGGCCGGACCCTGGAACCGGTGTACGGGTTCCGGTCCCTGCTGGCCTTCAAGTCGAAGTTCCAGCCCGAGTACGTGCCGATGTACATGACCTTCCCCGACCCGGCGGCGCTGCCGAGCATCGGCAATGCGATCGGCCGGGCGTACCTGCCGGACGTCTCGTTGGGTCAGGGTATCCGGTTGGCGCGCACCATGATCGGCCGCGGGTAGGACCGAACCGTCAGACCGCAGGTGACCTCAGGCAGACGCGGCCGCCGCCGCCGCGGTCGCCGCGGACCCGCCGACGGCGCCGTACACGTGCCGGGTCCCGATCGGCACGATCAGCGGCCGGTCCGCGACCGGGTCCTCGATCACCCGGGCCTCCAGGCCGAACACCTCGAGCAGCAGTTCCGGGGAGATCACCTCGCTCGGGGTACCCGCGGCGACGACCGCGCCCTCCGACATGACGATCAGCCGGTCGCTGTAGCGGGCCGCGAGGTTCAGGTCGTGCAGCACCATCACCACCGTCCGGCCCATCTCCTCGTGCAGCCGGTCCACCAGGTCCAGCACCTCGATGGAATGCGCCAGGTCCAGGTAGGTGGTCGGCTCGTCGAGCAGCAGGATGTCGGTGCCCTGCGCCAGCGACATGGAGATCCAGGCGCGCTGCCGCTGGCCGCCGGAGAGCTGGTCCACCGGCCGGTCCGCGAGCTCGGAGACGCCGGTCAGTGCCAACGCCCGCGCCACCTCGCCCTCGTCGTCGGAGGACCACTGTCGCAGCCACGACTGGTGCGGGTGCCGTCCGCGGGCCACCAGGTCGGCAACCGTCAGGCCCTCGGGGGCGACCGGGGCCTGCGGCAGCATGCCGAGGGTGCGGGCCACGTCCTTGGTCTTGAGACTCGAGATCGCCTTGCCGTCGAGCAGCACCTGCCCGGACTTGGGCTTGAGCAGCCGCCCCAGCGTGCGCAGCAGCGTCGACTTGCCGCAGCCGTTGGGCCCGATAACCGTGGTGACCACGCCGGTCGGGATCTCCAGGTCGAGTCCGTCGACGATGATCCGGTCGCCGTAGCCGACGGTCAGGTTCTCGGCGGCCAGGCGGGTGGGAGCCTGGGCGGCGGGCTCGGTCATACGGAGACCTTTCGGTTGGTGCGGACGAGCAGGTAGAGCAGGAACGGTCCGCCGAGCGCGGAGGTGACGATGCCGACGGGCAGCTCGACGGGCAGGATCGTGCGGGCGATGACGTCGCTGCCGACGACCAGGACCGCGCCCATGAGCCCGGACGCGAGGATCGGCGGCCCGGGGGTCCGCAGCACCCGCATCGCCAGCTGCGGCGCGGCCAGCGCGACGAAGCCGATCGGACCGACGGCGGCCGTCGCGATGGCGGCCAGCGCCACCGCCGCCAGCAGCAGCACTCCCTGACCGGCCTGCAGCCGGACGCCGAGGACCCGGGCGTTGTCGTCGCCGAGTCGCAGCGCGCCGAGGGTGAACGAGGAGACGACGGCGATGGTGCCGACCACGGCGACGCCGATCGCGACCGGCCACACCTGTGCCCAGTCGCTGCCGTTGAGCGAGCCGTTGAGCCAGACCTGCGCCCGGGCCACGTCGTTGATGTCGGCGGAGATCAGCAGCCACTGGATCGCGGCGATCAGCGCGGCGTTGAAACCGATGCCGATCAGCACCACCCGGTAGCCCTGCACCCCGCCGCGCCAGGACAGCCCGTAGATCGCCAGCGCGGTCACGATGCCGCCGACGAGGGCGGCGAGCGGGATGCCCAGCACGGCGAGCGCACCCACGAAGGTGCCGCCGCCTCCGACCACGATCAGCGTGACGGCCGCCGCGCTGGCCCCGGCGGTGATCCCGAGCAGGTCCGGGCTGGCCAGCGGGTTGCGCAGGATGGACTGGGTGATGGCCCCGGAGATGCCCAGCGCGATGCCGGTGAGCAGCGCGGCCAGGGCCCGCGGCAGTCGCACGTCCATCACGATGAACCGTTCGATCCGGGTGCCGCCGCCGAAGAGGATGTCGGCGACGGTGGGGATCGGGATGCTGAACTCGCCGCGGCCGATGTTCACGCACAGCAGCAGGAACGCCAGCGCGAGCAGGCCGAGGGTGACGGCGGTCATCGCGGTGCGCCGGACCAGGGACAGCCGGCCGACCCGGAACGCCGGGCGGGAGGGCACGGTGGTCGGGACGGGCGTGGCCGGGGTCGCGTCGCCGGGGAGGTCGATGTCGGTCAGGCTCACAGCGACACCAGCTTCCTGCGCCGGACCAGCGCGACGAAGAACGGGGCACCCATCAGTGCGAGCACGATGCCCACCTGCAGTTCGCCGGGTCGCACCACGACCCGGCCGATGACGTCCGCGAGCAGGATCATGATCCCGCCGAGCAGTCCGGCGTACGGGACCAGCCAGCGGTAGTCGGGACCGGTGATCGAGCGGGCCACGTGCGGCACGACCAGTCCGACGAACGCGATCGGGCCGCACGCCGCGGTGGCGGCGCCAGTCAGCAGGGTGATCGCGACGATGCCGACGGTGCGGCTGAGCAGGATGTTGGTGCCGAGGCCGCGGGCCACCTCGTCGCCGAGGCTGAGCACGTTCAGGCTCGGGGTGCTGGCGATCGCGATGACCACGCCGAGGACGAGGAACGGGAGCACCTGCCACAGCACCTCCGGCCCGCGTCCGGCGACCGATCCGACCACCCAGAAGCGGTAGCCGTCGAGGCTGGTCTGGTCGAGCAGGATCACCGTCTGCGTCATGGCGCCGAGGAACATCGCGACCGCGGCGCCCGCGAGCGCCAGGCTCAGCGGGCTGGACCGGCCGTTGCCGACCGAGGAGATGCCGAACACCACCACACTCGCGGCGAGTGAACCGGCGAACGCGAACCACAGGTACTCGCTAGGGCCGGCGAGGCCGAACAGGTAGATCGAGAGCACGACGAACAGCGCGGCGCCGGCGTTGAGCCCGAGCAGTCCGGCGTCGGCGAGCGGGTTGCGGGTGTGACCCTGGATCAGGGCTCCCGCGACGCCGAGGGCGATGCCGACGACCAGTCCGAGCGCGGTCCGCGGCACCCGGAGCGTCCGCACCACCAGGTCGGTGTCGGTTCCGGTGGGGGTGACGAGGGCGTGGAAGATCTCGGCGAAGTCCATCGGACGGGCCCCGACGGCGATGCTCGCCAGGACGGCCGCGGCCAGCAGCATCGTCAGGGCCGCCAGGCCGACCAGTCGTCTGCGCCTCATGGCCGCGAGCGAGGTGTCGGCCGGCAGTGGGGTGAACCCCTCCGCGGCGGCGGTGCGCTCGCGGACGACCTCGATGCCGGTGCGGGGCAACAGCGCCCGCCGGGTGCCCAGCGGTGCGCCGGTGACGGCGTCGCGGGTGAGCAGACCGAGCCAGTCCTTGCCGAGGCTCTGGCCGGTGCGGCCCTCACGCATGCCGCGGTTCCAGACGAGCAGTGCCAGGCTCGCGGTCAGCGCGACCGCGCCGAACACCACCCGGTCCATCTGTCCGCCGCCGTTGGCGTCGCGCAGCGAGTCGACGACGACCCAGCCGATCAGCAGGGGGATCGCGACGATCGCGAGGTCGAGGGCGTCGGCCGCGAGCCGGCCTCGCAGCGGCGCGGGGCCCCGCGGGACGTCGAGCGCCCCGTAGGTCTCGGAGCGTGGCGCACGCGTGGTCGCCGCACGGGGTGCGGGGGTGAGGGTCACGGTCGGGGCTCCTGATCGGCGAGGCACGAGCTACGGAGATTAGGTTACGGAACCCTTGCCCCCGGGGGCACGCCGGTTCCGTTCCCTATTTGCTGTTGTGGTTAGGCTAACCTATGTTCAGTGTCCGGAGTACCGACGACCGAGGAGTGTGCAGTGCTCGATATCGCAGTGACCGAGAACCCCACTACCGGAGGGTGGCTGGGTTCCCGCCCGGTGGCCGCCCCGTCGTCGGAGTGTCCGGACTCTGCGCACGACGTCGGTGCCGCCCTCGCGCAGTCGTGCGCGCGGCTGCGGGGGATCTACCGCGACTACCCGCGGGTGTACGCGGTGGCGCTGATGGCCGAGCAGCCCCGCCGTCGCTGGTGGGCGTTGCGGCAGGGGATCCGCGGGGGCCGCCTGGACCGGATGGTCGAGCGGGCGGCGGAGGATGTCGGCACCCGCGAGGCGGCCGGCGCCGCGGTGGCGACCGCGCTGATCCATGCGGTGGTCGGCCGGGTGGCCGCGCTGGTGATGCTCGAGGGGCGGGCCTGGGACTCGGGGCTGGACAACCTGTGGCTGCACATGGACAGCGACGGCGCGGTCGACTGGGCCGGCGTGGTCGACCCGGTGCTCCGGGTGCTGCCCGGCGACCGCTGGGCCGGGACGCCGTCCGCGGTCACGCTCCCTTGCGAGCAGGCGCTGCTGGTGTGGACCGCGGGCCGCTGCCGCCTCGCGCTCGCGGCCGTCTTCGACGCCCTGGACGAGGTGGTCCCGCTCGACCGCGCGCGCTGCTGGGCGCTGGTCGGGGAGTCCGTGCTCGGCGCCGCGACGCTGGTGCCGATCCTCGGCGGAGTGGGCGAGTCCGTGGCGATGCGCCGCGGCCAGGGGTTGCTCGACGCGTTCGAGGCGGCGGGTCTCCCGGTGCGGGCGCGGGCGGACCGGCAGGTCGTCCGTGGGCCCCGCGTGCAGGCCATGGCGAGCTGACGCTTGCAAATTAGGTAAGCCTCGCCTACAGTTCGATTCGAACACGATCAATCGGACCGCGCGGAAGTCCTGGGGCTGCAGTGACTCCCGGTCCATTCCAGGGCTGGCCTCGCACCACCTCAGGTGCGGGGCCAGTCGGCATCTCACGGGGTGGGTCGTGTAGCACTGAGGAGGAGTGCGGTCGCCGAGAGCCGTGGCCGAAGGACGATGGAGCATGACATGAGCGAAGCCACCCTGCCCGCCGATCTCGCGGGCATGGACCCCGCCGCCGCGACGCCGTTTCTCAACAAGGGGTTCGGCGAACTGCTCGGGCTCGAGTACCAGGAACTGACCGCGGACCGGGTGCGGGCCACCTGGACCGTGCGCCCCGAGCTGTACCAGCCGGCCGGCCTGATGAACGGCGGCGTGCACTGCGCGGTCGTGGAGACCCTGGCCAGCATCGGCGGCAGCATCTGGATCGGCGACCGCGGCCACGTCGTCGGGGTCAACAACAACACCGACTTCCTGCGTGCCAGCCGCAGCGGCACCCTCTACGCCGAGGCGACCCCGGTGCACCGCGGCCGGACGCAGCAGCTGTGGCAGGTGACGGTCAAGGACGAAGAGGACAAGCTGGTCGCCCGCGGGCAGGTCCGCCTCGCCAACGTCACCGACCCGGGCGTGCTCGGCCGCTGAGCGGGGCAGCGACGCGCCCGCGGGTGCGGCGCCTGCCCGGCGCGGGCCGATTTGCCGAGTTCGGCTGTGTCCGTTGTGGAATGCTGACGGCAGGTTCGGATTCGGCGAGGAGGTGCGCCCGTGACATCGGACGCGGAGCTCAATCCCGCGGCGGTCGAGATCGGCAGTTTCCTCCCGCAGGCGCCGGACGCCGTGTGGCGTGCGCTGACGGAGTCGGACCTGCTCGCGCGGTGGCTGATGCGACCGACCGGGTTCGCCGCGTCGGTCGGCACGCACTTCATCTTCGCGGTGCCCACCCGGCCGGCCGGTGAGGTTGCCTGCGAGGTCCTGGTGGCCACGCCGGGCGAGCAGTTGACGCTCGGCTGGGTCGACCTGCGCGCAGACCGTCCCGCCCGCTGGGTCGTCGACTGGTCGATCCGGCCGCACGGCCGCGGCACCCGACTGCTGTTGACGCAGACGGGCTTCGACATCAACGACCGTCGGCAGAAGATGACCCGCAACGCCATGGAGCGGGGGTGGAAGGTCGCCCTTTCGCGGCTTCGTGAGGTCCTCGACGCGCAGTGACGGCGGCTGCGGCTAGGGGACAGCGAAGGCGCCGACCCCTGGGGTGACAGTGATCAGGTAGCCGCCGGACATCCCGACGGTGGCGGTCGCGGCGACCGTGCCGCTACCGGTGGCTGCCGTCGCGGGGGCGTATCGGCACGAGTCCTCGTGAGCTGAGCGCATAGAAGCGGCTCGAAATGGCGGGACCTGCCGCCGGTCGAGTTCGCGCAGCGCCCGTTCCGGGGGCGGACTATCCCGCGCGTTCCTCCCCGGTGAACACCACGGCCGGGTCCCCGATCAGCCCCGCGTGCCGCGCCCGCTCGTAGTCCTGCAGGTCCTCGATCGCGACGCGGGCGAAGACCTGCTGCTCGGTCGAGGCCATCTGCGCGCGCCCGCGACCGAGGAAGGTCACCGTCCACGACAGCATGGTGGAGAACTTGCTGCGGAACCCGACCAGGTACATCAGGTGGATGGCCAGCCAGGCGACCCAGCCGATGAAGCCGGTGATCTCGAGCTTGCCAACCTTGGCGACCGCGCTGAACCGCGAGATCGTCGCCATCGAGCCCTTGTCGAAGTACTTGAACGGCTGCCGGGTCGACCGGTCGTCGCCGGCAAGGTTCGCCTTGATCTGCTTGGCCGCGTACTTGCCGCCCTGCATGGCGACCTGCGCGAGTCCGGGCAGGTTGTCCAGGGCCATCATGTCGCCGATGACGAACACCTCGGGGTGGCCCGGCAGGGTCAGGTCCGGCAGCACGTGCACGCGTCCGGCCCGGTCCACCTCGGCGCCGGACTGCTCGCCCAGCTGCTTGCCCAGGGGGCTGGCCTGCACGCCGGCCGACCACACCTTGCACTGCGACTCGATGCGCCGCTCCGAGCCGTCCTTGTCCTTGACGACCAGGCCGTCCGCGTCGACGCCGGTCACCATGGCGTTCGGCTGGATCTCGACGCCCATCTTCTCGAGCCGTGCGGCGGCGTTCGCGCTGAGCTTGCCGCCGTAGACCGGCAGCACCACCGGTGCGCCGTCGAGCAGGATCACCCGGGCGCTGCCGGGGTCGATGCTGCGGAACGCGCCCTTGAGGGTGCGGTGCGCGAGTTCGGCGATCTGGCCGGCGAGCTCCACGCCGGTGGGGCCGGCGCCGACGACGACGAAGGTGAGCAGCCGGGCCCGTTCCTCCGGGTCCTGGGACAGCTCGGCCTGCTCGAACGCGCCGAGGATGCGGCCGCGCAGCTCGAGGGCGTCGTCGATGGTCTTCATGCCGGGCGCGAACTTTGCGAAGTGGTCGTTGCCGAAGTAGGACTGGCCGGCACCCGCCGCGACGATCAGGCTGTCGTACTCGGTGACGGTGGTGCGGTCGAGCAGCCGCGAGGTGACCTTCTTGGAGTCGAGGTCGATCGACTCGACGTCGCCGAGCAGGACCTGCGCGTTGCGCTGCTTACGCAGCACCAGGCGGGTGGCCGGGGCGATGTCGCCGACCGAGAGGATGCCGGTCGCCACCTGGTAGAGCAGCGGCTGGAAGAGGTGGTGGGTGGTGCGCGCGACGACGGTGACGTCGACGTCGGCTCGTTTGAGTGCCTGGGCGCCGAACAGCCCGCCGAACCCGGACCCGATGATCACGACGCGATGGCGGTGCGAGTCCACCGATTGGATGCTCATGAGGCGTTCCTCCGCAGGGTGTAGGCGACGCCCCACACGGTAGTCGCAGCCCCGCGCGGGCGTCGCGACGAGACGCCGCGGCGGGGCGTGTCGTCGCGCCGGGGCGCCCGACCTCACCGCCCCGGACCGGTCGGGGTGAGGTGACGCCCGTCTCAGGTGAAATAATTCTCACGTTCGCACACATGGTGTTGTGAGACAACTGTGTGATTGCCTGTACTTTGCAGGTTCAATGTAAATTTGAGAAGGAGGGATGCTGCTGTGAGTGGGCAGGTCCGTGCGCAGGTTGACAAGTACTTCGAGGTCGTTGCGCATCGCAATGCCGGAGAGCCCGAGTTCCACCAGGCCGTTGCCGAGGTGTTCGAGTCGCTCACCGTCGTGCTCGAGCGCAACTCGAAGTACGCAGACTTCGGTTTGATCGAGCGTCTCTGTGAGCCCGAGCGCCAGATCATCTTCCGTGTGCCGTGGGTCGACGACCAGGGCTGCGTGCACGTCAACCGCGGCTTCCGCGTGCAGTACAACAGCGCGCTCGGCCCGTACAAGGGCGGCCTGCGCTTCCACCCGAGCGTCAACCTCGGCATCGTGAAGTTCCTCGGCTTCGAGCAGATCTTCAAGAACTCGCTCACCGGCCTGCCCATCGGCGGCGGCAAGGGCGGCTCCGACTTCGACCCCAAGGGCAAGTCCGAGGGCGAGATCATGCGCTTCTGCCAGTCGTTCATGACCGAGCTGAACCGCCACATCGGCGAGTACACCGACGTGCCCGCGGGTGACATCGGCGTCGGCGGTCGCGAGATCGGCTACCTGTTCGGCCAGTACAAGCGGCTCACCAACACCTACGAGTCGGGCGTGCTCACCGGCAAGGGCATCAACTGGGGCGGCTCGCAGGTCCGCACCGAGGCCACCGGCTACGGCGTCGCGTACTTCGTCGCCGAGATGCTCAAGGCCAAGGGCGAGAGCGTCGAGGGCAAGACCGCCGTCATCTCCGGTTCCGGCAATGTCGCGATCTACGCCATCCAGAAGATCCACCAGCTCGGCGGTCTCGCGATCGCGTGCTCGGACTCCTCGGGCTACATCGTGGACAAGAAGGGCATCGACCTCGACCTCCTCAAGGAGATCAAGGAAGTTCGCCGCGGCCGGATCAGCGAGTACGCCGACGCGGTCCCGCACGCCGAGTTCGTCGCGGGCGGTTGCATCTGGGACGTGCCGTGTGACGTCGCGCTCCCGTGTGCCACGCAGAACGAGCTCGACGACAGCGCGGCCAAGACGCTGATCGCCAACGGTGTGCAGGCAGTGGCCGAGGGCGCGAACATGCCCACGACCCCCGGCGGCATCCAGGCCTTCCGCGACGCCGGTGTCGCCTTCGCCCCCGGCAAGGCAGCCAACGCCGGTGGTGTGGCCACCTCCGCACTCGAGATGCAGCAGAACGCCTCGCGCGACTCCTGGAGCTTCGAGTACACCGACGAGCGTCTCGCCGGCATCATGCGCGGCATCCACGCCCGCACCATCGAGACGGCCGCCGAGTACGGCAAGCCGGGCGACTACGTGCACGGCGCCAACATCGCCGGCTTCGTCAAGGTCGCCGACGCCATGTTCGCACTGGGCGTCATCTGATCCACGTCACCGTCGCGCCCTGCGCCTGACGGGAACCCGTGGAAGTTGGTCTCGGCCCAATGACGTGCCGAGATCAGCGTCACCGAACGACGGGTTCCACCGCTCGTAGCTTTACCGTTCGCAGTTCCACCGTTCGTGGCTTCACCCCGCAGTAGAGTGCCGACAACGGCGTCGTGCGCTCGCTGTACCTTTCCCGGTCCGCCCGACGGCGTGGCGGACCGACCACACCCTTCGCAACGTCTCGATCGCCAGCCGGCGGCCGGGGCGTTTCCTGCATTTCGGGGTCAGTCGAACGACTCCTCGGGCAGCCAGTCCGCGTCGAACAGCGCGGCGACGGTCCGGAACGTGCTCAGGTCGCCGTCGACGGACGCCGACGTCACCAGCAGCCGCTGCACCATGACCTGCCCGGCCGACTCCTCGACGGTGTCGGTGCTGTACAGCAGCCACCACGGGCACACCTGGTAGTCGCGGTGCGCGCGGCCGATGGTCTGCCGGGCGGCGATGCCCGAGTACCGCGGCTGGTGGAAGAACCCGATCCGCGGGGTGGCCGTGGCGGTGGTCCCGTCGGCGAGCCGCTCGTTCGCGTGCAGGCTGATCGAACTGGTGGTGTTGAAGACGCACACCTGGGTCTGCCCCCGCTGGAACCGCAGCCGCTGCTCCTCGGCGTCGGGACGGCTGCCGAAGATCCGTGACACCGCGACGCCGCGCTCCTCGAGCCGGTCCGCGATGGGCTGCGCCGCGGTCGAGACCATCTCCGTCGCGACCAGCACCTGGTACCCGCGTTCGACGTGCGCGGCGACGAGGTCGACGGTGTGCGGGACCCGGATCATCCCGGCCTTCTGGCGGAACCGGACCAGGGCGGCGCGGCCGCGGGCGGTGTCCGACCCGGTGCGCGCGATCCGCATCTCCCGCCGGTACGCGCCCCACTCCATCTCGTACTGGAGCACCTCGTCGGGGGAGAGGTCCACCCCGAGGCCGTCGAGCGGGGCCGGACCCCAGGGCGCGTCGCGGTGCAGCATCAGCGGCGGCTCGGCCGCGGTCAGCCAGGTGCGGACGGTGTCGACGGCCCGCGCCTGGACCGCGGTGGACGCCTTCGCCTCCGGCGACCACTGCCAGCGGCCCATGTACTTCTCCAGGGGGATGCCCGCGTCGGCGAGCCGGGCGCCGAGGTCGTCCCACTGCTCCGGCGCCTCGCCGTGCACCTGGGCCAGCAGCGAGGACAGGTACAGCCACTCGCCGGGATGGTGGCCGGGCGTCGCGGTCATCGAGATGACGAACGGCGCCTTCTCGGGCAGGTCCAGCAGCCGGTTCACCCGACGCTGGTAGCCGGTGCGCTGGGACCGGTGCCGGAAATTGTGTGCCTCGTCGTTGATCACGACGTCGAACCGTTGCGGCCGGCCGTTGCGGGCGATCAGCTTCTTGAGCTGGTCCGGGGAGATGATCAGCCAGCGGTAGCCGCCGTCGCCGACGGCGGCGATGGTGGCCCGCCAGTGCGGGACGGTGATCGAGGCGGGACGGTCGACGGTGACGAGGATCGTGGACCCGCCGCGCAGCGAGGCCACCGCCTTCGCGCCGAGCACCGCGGAGAGCGTCTTGCCCATGCCGGGGTCGTCGAACAGGGCGAACCCCCGGGCCCGCCGGTGGGCGGCGGCCTCGATCGCGGCGGCCGCCTCCAACTGTTCGGGGCGGGGAGTCTTCGGTGCCGCGGTCGGCGCCGGTCCGCGGGTGCCGTTGAGGTCGTCCTCGAGCCAGCGCTGGTAGGTGTACGGCTTGGTGGCGAACGGGCTCAGTTCGGCGGGCAGCGCCTCGCCGACGTAGGCGTGGGCGCGCATCTTCGGGTACCAGCGGGCGCCGGGGGCGGGGGTGCGGAAGGGAATGTCGAGTACCCAGATCCGCTCACCGGGACCGGCGACGGGCAGGTCCGCCGACGACGGGGTGGACGCGGCCGCACCGCCGGAGGTCTTGCTTCGAGTGGTCGCGCGGCGGGTCCGTGCGCCTGAGGTGCGGGGGCGTGGGGTTCGGGGGCGCGGGGGCACTCCGCAGAGCCTAGCGTCCGGGGATCGGTGCCGGTCAGAACGCGTCTGGACGTCGGCGGCCGTAGTCGTCGAGACCTCGAATGGGGGCAGATTTTATGCCGTCCAATCACTAGTCTAGGGGATGTTCCTGACGGTCTACGACCTGCTCGGGGCCGTCTTCCTACTCACGGAGGAGCCCCCCAAGATGAAACTCCACAAAGCCGCGGCGCTGTCCGTGGCAGTAGTTGCGATGATGGGGATTGGTGCCGGTACTTCCTATGCGAGTTCGCCGCCGACACCGGCGAACCCAGCAGTCGAACAGCCGGCCACGCAGCTGCCCACGAGCGGTGCGCTCGCACCTCACGATGTCTACAGCCAGCCGGCCTACGAGAACATGATCACCCAGATCGAGAACGGCTGGCTCAACGGTGGCTCGCAGGTTGCGGGCATCGGTGCGGGCGTCGGCGCGGTGGTCGGCTGTGTGCTGTTCCTGTTCGTCGGCTGCATCCCCGGCGCCGCGATCGGCGCGACCATCGGTGCCGTCAACGGCATCACGAACGCGAACCCGGCGGTCCAGCCGGCGGTGTTCGACTTCATCAAGACCCTCCCGTAGGAAGGCTGTCAGCAGATCTCGTCGGCAGCGACGACGGCGTCGACCGTGGTGCCGCGTGCCCTGCCGACGAGGTCGTAGGCGGGGTTCAGCGCGGCGGCATCCCGGACGGCCGTGCCCGCGCCGACGGTGTAACGCTGCGTGGTGTTCATCGACTCGTGGCCCAGCATCCGCATCAGCGTGTAGATGCTCACGTTCTGGTCCGCCATCGCGGTCGCGAAGGTGTGCCGGAGCTGGTGCACCAGGGCGCCTTTCGCGCGGTCCCCGTTGATTCCCGCGCGCCGGTAGGCGCGTTCGACGCGGTACTGGAGCGTGCCGCGGGTGATGCGCGCGCCGTCGCCGCCCACGAACATCGGATCCCCGGGCCGGAACCGTTCCCACGGATCGGCGTTCGGTGCGAGCCGGCCCTTGGCCGTGTCCGGGAAACGCTCCGACCGGCTCGCCAGGTAATGACCCAGCACGTCGACCACGGCGGGTTCGACGGTGACCACCCGCTCCTTGTTGCCCTTGCCGTGGACGTGGATCACCTTCGCGGCGCCCGGCCCGTCGTCGCCGGTGTCGCGCAGGTCGCCGAGGTCGACGGCGATCAGCTCGGCCATCCGCATGCCGGTCAGCAGCCCGGTCAGGATCACCGCCAGGTCCCGTTCCGGCCAGGCCCGCGCGCCGGTGTCGTCGGCGGACTGCAGCGTCGCGACCAGTCGTTCGACGGAATCCGCCTGGAACGCCTTGGGCAGCGTCTTGGGGGCCTTCGGCCGGAGCACGGCGGACATCGGGTTGGCGACGATGGCGTCGAGCGAGAACAGGAAGTCGCAGAGCATGTTCCAGGTGGACCAGCACCGCCGGATGGACGCGGGCTGGTGGGTGCGCGCGTACCGGGCGAACGCCGCGCGGACCGTGGCCTTGTCGATGGCGTCGAGGGTCAGCTCGGCGGCGCCGGTGCCGGTCACCGCGGCCAACGCCTCCGAAATCACCTGGTAGTCCTGCCGATACGCCTTGAGGGTGTTCGGGGAGGGTTTGGCGGTGCTGCGGTGCACGAGGAAGTCCTCGAACCACGATGCGAGCCGTTGCTGTCCTGCCATGCGTCGATCTTGCCCGATCGGGCACGGCAGAAGCCAACGGCACCAACCGGATCCGAGTAGACGATGACGAATGCAATCGAGCGTCCAGGCCATGGATAGTCTTGCCGCGGGCCGGTTGACTCGTTTGCATGACAACGACACTCGTACTTGGTGGAACAGGCAAGACCGGAAGCAGGGTCGCGGCGCGGCTGCGCGACCTCGGCGCGGACGTGCGCATCGGTTCGCGTGCCGGCGCGGTGCCATTCGACTGGGACGACGACACCAGCTGGGACCCGGCACTGCGCGGCGCCGACTCGGTGTACATCTGCTACTACCCCGACGTCTCGTTCCCGGGTGCGGCCGAGCGGGTCGGCGCGTTCGCCCGGGCGGCCGTGGCCAGCGGCGCACGCCGGCTGGTGCTGCTGTCCGGGCGCGGCGAGCCCGACGCCGTCCCGGCCGAGGACGCGGTGCGCGGCTCCGGCGCCGAGTGGACGGTGTTGCGCTGCGCCTGGTTCGCGCAGAACTTCAGCGAGCACTTTCTGGTCCAGCCGGTGCTCGACGGGGTTATCGCGCTGCCGGCGGGGGATGTCGCCGAGCCGTTCGTCGACACCGAGGACGTCGCCGACGTGGCCGTCGCGGCGCTCACGCGAGACGGCCACGCCGGGCGGACCTACGAGCTCACCGGGCCCCGGCTGGTCACCTTTGCCGACGTCGCCGGCGAGCTGACCCGGGCGACCGGCCGCGACATTCGATACCTGCCGATCACCGCCGAGCAGTATGCCGACGCGGCCGGGCGGGCGGGCGTCCCGGCCGAGGAGATCGAGCCACTGTCCGAGCTGTTCGCCCGCGTGCTCGACGGACACAACGCGTACCTGAGCGACGACGTCGAGCGTGTCCTGGGCCGGCGCCCCCGCGACTTCGTCGACTACGCACGCGCCGCCGCGGCCACCGGCGTCTGGTCGCCGGATCCGGTTTCGGTCGCCTGACGGCAGAGACGGCCTGCTCGGCGGGAAGTGACGACGCCGGCCACCGGTCGGGTCTACCCGGTCATCCCTGGCGGGCCCGGAGAGCGGCCGCGAACTTCCGTCCCGGCTCCGGGTCGACCCCGAAGAGTTCGGCGTACCGTTCGTGAATCTCCGCCCACTTCTCGTGTGCCATCTCCTCGGTGACGTGCTCGCCGCGCAGGTGTGGATCGAGCCGCAACAGGTAGGCCTCCCAGCCGGTCGCGGTCTGCGCCACGAGGGTGAGGTCGTCGTCGATCGCGCAGGTGAAGGTCAGCCGGCAGCCGTCGCCCTCGGCGGCGACCTCGAAGCTCTGCGGCAGCCCGGCGTAGGTCCAGGCCAGGCGCTGGGGCGGATCGACCTCCGTCACCTCGAGGGTCGCGCCGCCGGCCTCGAAGGTCTCGCCCACCGCCGGTGTCCAGTCGACGGAGGCAGGGAACCAGCGCTCGAGTTCTGCCGGCACGCTGACCGCCCGCCACGCGCGCTCGACCGGGTCGGCGAGGCTGAGCGTGAAGCGCAGTGTCGGGTGGTCGTCGATCGTTTCCAGGGTTCCGTGGATCACGGGTTCTCCTCCAGTTGCCGTTTCCGGGGGTCTGATCGGTTGTGGATTCTCCTTCACGTGTCGTTCGAGGGCGTCGTTGCGCGACGACAGATCGGCGTGAACTGCGCCGCGCAAGGCCAAACGCGGCGGCGGCGCCGCTCGATCATCGAGTCCGGCGTCACCCGGATCCGATCCCGGTGTCGACGGTCCCGGGCGCCATCGCCGTCAATCGAGTAGTCGACTACTCGCGCGTTCGGCGGTCTGCGACGTCAGCCTTGAGAGAGGAAGCTGCCGAGCGGCGCCGGCGAACGTGCCGCGCACACAGGCGTATGGAGTAGAGATGCCCGATCCCCGCCACACCTCGACCACCACAGCCCCGCCAAGGGACGTCTCCGACGCGGAACTCGTCCGGTGGGCCATTGGCCGCCTCAACGCCAAGGACATCGACAGCCTGCGCACTTTCTGGACGGCCAACTCCGTCGTGCACTTCCCGACCGGGACATGTCGTGGAACCGCCGACATCGCCGCCTACTTCGAGCAGGTCTTCGCCGCCGTGCCGGACTTCGACCTGGAGATCGAATCGATCGCCCAGTCCGGCGGCGACGTCTTCGTCCACTGGCATCTGACCGGTCGTCACGTCGGCCCCTTGTTCGGCATCGCGGGCACCGGGCGGCGAATCGACTTCGAGGGCATCGAACACTTCGTCATCGCAGACGGGAAGGTCGTCACCAACACGGTGCGCTACGACCAGATGGAGTTCGCTCGCCAGATCAAGATGCTGCCCCTCGACGGATCGATTGCGGATCGCGCGATGAAGGCCGTCTTCAACGCCAAGACGCGGGTAGTGGGCATCGCTCGCCGCGGCTGAACCGTGGCACCACGCTTGAAGGTCCGGACCGGGTGAGCGACCAACCGCGTGTCCAGCCGCATCGGCAACGGCCGAGCCGGCTCTGACGCCCCGAGGAAGTGGTCGCGTGAACACATCGACGATCGTCTCCGTCAACGGCCGCCCCACCCGCGTCCGAGTGCGGCATCCGGCCGGCCGGGCGTACCGAACTCATGGCAGCGGCCAATCGACACCCTCGGCCGACCCTGGTCATGTGGGGCGAGAGGGACCGGGTCCAGCCTGCACATCACCTCGTCGCTGCCCGGAGCATGTACCCGCATGCCGAGACGCATCTGTTTCCCGGTGTCGGCCACATGCCGCAACTCGAGTGCCCCGACGACTTCGCGGCCCTCGTATCGGCCTTTCTCGCCGATGCCGCCACTGCGGACCAGCTCGAGTAGGGCGGCCGTCGCCACGACTCCTGTCCGTGGTCGTCGATGCGTCCACCAGCATCGCTCCCAACGGGCCTGCCGGCGGGGTGCAGCAATCGGTCAGCGCTGGCGCCCCGTCGCTCCGAGCCAGATCCACAGCGACGATGCTGCGCCGATCAGGCCGGCGACGGCGAGTGCTGATGGGCCCCATTCGATGACGAGAGTCGAGACGTGAGTGCCCGTAGCGGGGAAGGTCAGTTCACAGCGCGACGCGACGATGACGACCCAGGCCTTGCGGAACAGGGCGGGGGAGGCCACCACGCTGTCGGCGCCGGCCAGGATGGATGGCGGGATGATCGGCTGCGAGATGCAAACTTCGATTGGGGCGTTGACGAAGAACGCAGCGATGTAGACGACGAGACCGGCGGCGATGCCGAGCAGTGCGAGCGCTTTGCGCATCTGGCGGCTTCCCCCTGGTCGTTTACTGGCGCGGCCCCGACTCGCCGCTGCTGGTGGGCGTCGGGTCGTTCATTGCTCTGGGCTGCAGAGATGGTGCGCCCCGGTGCGCGATGTTGTGTGTCTAGTTGATGCGCAGAATGATGAAGGACATGACCGCCGCGAAGGTCAGGATGGGGATGCTCCACGCGAGGCGTGCTCGTTGGTAGCGAACCCAGGTTCGGGCGATATCCGTGAAAGTCATTCCCCGCCAACTGGGTTGATGCACCTGATGGCCCCCTCATCTGCTGCCGATCGCCACCGTATCAAGTGCAGTGCGAACGGTCGTCTGCTACTGCGACCTGCACTGGTGGCCCGTCCCGGTGGGGCAGCATTGGCGCGTCCGTCGGGCCGGCACTACAGGCGGGCGAGGTCTCGAACTTCCTGCACCGAAGACTGGGTTGGTTGACCAGTCGGTAATTGCACTTGCGGAGGGCTCCCGATCACACAGATCTGGACGAGTTCCAGATTGTGGTCAGGTCTGTGCGCGATCAGGTGTCGGACCGGAGCGATCCCATCGTGCCGTTGGTGGATGAACGTTTCCGCATGTTCCGAAACCGAGCTGGACTTCGAGTTCGGGACAGGTCAGGTGTCCAGGATTGAGATGCAGGACGGGTCACCCGGATGCCCGTGCCGGCCTCTGGTGGAGATCGGATTCGTCTCCGGGCTCGATCGCCCGTTTCGGTGGTTGACAGCCCGCCGGTCGGCGGCGTACCCACGTACCGTGGAGGCATCGGGACAGTCGACGGAAGTGACGGTTGGATGACGCTCGCCGTACCGGGCATGGTTGGGAACCTGCCCATCGCGTTGACCAGTTTCGTCGGCCGCCGTCGTGAGTTGACCGAGGCGCGGCGGCTACTGGCCACCTCGCGCTTGGTGACGCTGACCGGGATCGGCGGGGTAGGCAAGACCAGGCTTGCGTTGAAGGTCGCCGAAGATTCTCGAAGGGGCTTCGGTGATGGCATACGGCTGGTCGAACTCGCCGAGGTCCACGACCCGGAGTCCCTGAAAGACGCGGTCGCGATCGCCGTCGGATTGCGCGTCCGCGCCGCCCGTCCTCCCCTGGACATGCTGGTGGAGTACCTCGCGCCGCTGCGGCTGCTGCTGATCATGGACAACTGCGAGCACCTGGTCGAAGCGGTCTCGCCGCTGTGCGAGGTGCTGTTGCGCAGGTGCCCCGAGGTTCGAATTCTGGCATCGAGCCGCGAGCCGCTGGGTATCGACGGGGAGGCGGTCCTGCGGGTTCCGCCGTTGTCGGTCCCGGATCCGCGGCATGCACCACAGTTGGAGGGACTTCCGCAGTACGAGGCGGTCACGTTGTTCGTCGAGCGTGCCGCGGCCGCCGTTCCCGAGTTCCGGCTCACCGAAGAAAACCAGGGCGCCGTCGTCGGGATCTGTCGCCAGCTGGACGGTCTGCCGTTGCCGATCGAACTGGCGGCGGCACGGTTGCGGGCGATGTCGGCGGAGCAGATCCAGGAACGACTGACCGACCGTTACCGGTTGCTGAACAGGGGAAGTCGTTCGGCTCCGACGCGACAGCAGTCGCTGCGTGCGTGCGTCGACTGGAGTCACGATCTGTGCTCGGAGCAGGAACAGAAGCTGTGGCACCGGCTGGCGGTCTTTGCGGGCAGCTTCGAACTGGACGCGGCCGAGGGCGTCTGCTCCGAGGGCTTCGTCGACGGCGAGCTGTTGGATGGCGTGGCCTCCTTGATCGACAAGTCGATACTGATCCGTGAGGAGCCGGGCCGTGCCGTGAGGTACCGGATGTTGGAGACGATCCGCGACTACGGCGAGGAGAAACTCCGTGAGACCGGCGAGCACACCGCTTTCCTGCGGCGGTACCGCGACTGGTACGAACGGCTCGCATTGCAGGCCGCGGACGAGTGGATCAGCGCTCATCAGGGGGCGTGGATCGCCCGCCTCGACCGTGAACAGGCGAATCTGCGCGACGCGCTGACGATCAGCCTCACCGGGGACGAGGAGGACGCCGCCGTCGGGCTGCGGATGGCCACCGCGTTGTATCCCTTCTGGCTCTCCCGTGGCCGGCTCAGCGAAGGACGCCGCTGGCTCGAACGTGCACTGGCCTGCCCGAGCGCGGCTACGACGGCCGAACGCGCCGAGGCACTGTATGCCTGCAGCGCCCTCGCCTCGATGCAGGGCGATGTCCGGGCCGGGATGGCCCGCGTGAAGGAGGGGCGTGAACTGAACCGGGAGGGCCACGATGCGGTGGCGGACGCCCTGATCACTCACGTCGAGGGCCTTCTGTCGGTCGCAGCCGGTGACTTCGGGCGAGGGGTCGAATGCCTGGAGGCGAGTCTCCGGGTCTTCCGCTCGAAGGGCATGCGACTGCAGATCGTCGAGGACCTGGTCGGTCTCGGGTTGGCCACGGTACTGCTCGGCGACGCGGAACGGGCTGCCGCGTGGCACACGCAGGTGCTCGCGATCACCGAACCCTGCGGCGAAGCCGTCTTCCGGACCTACTCGTTGTGGGCCACGGGTATGGCGGAGTTGCAGCGGGGCGACCCCGCGCGAGCGGTCTCCCTGTTCGAGGAAGGACTGCGGTTAACGCGGTCGGTGGACGACCCGCTGAGCGCTGCCTGGTTCCTGGACGTGCTGGCATGGATTGCGGCCGCGGCGCAGGAGTTCGGACGAGCGGCGACCTTGAGGGGTTCGGCCATGGCGATGTGGCAGATCGTGGACGGACCGACGGTCCGATTTCCCAGCCTGCTCGTTCACCGCGACGAGTGCCGGCGCCAGATCGTCGGTGGGATCGGTGAACGGGGGTACGAGGCGGCACTTCGCCGCGGCCGGGAGTTGACATTCGAGGGAGCAGTCGCGTTCGCACTCCGAGAGGAGGACGTGGCGGTTGAACCCGAGCCGGCTGAGGTCGCGACGAACCTGACCCGACGCGAGCGACAGGTTGTCGATCTGGTGGCGCAGGGACTGACCAACAAGGCGATCGCCGAACAGTTGGTCATCTCTCCGCGCACCGCTCAGGGTCACGTCGAGAACGTGCTGACCAAGCTCGGCTTCACCTCCCGGACCCAGATCGCGGCGTGGTCCGCCGAGCGCACCCGAGATCGGTAGGCGAAGTCGGGTCCGAGTGCCGTCTCGTCGCCGGAACAGCTACGGAACAGTCCAACGATCGGCAGAACCACCAGGGCGTGTTGATCAAGTGCCCGATGCCCGCGGTGTCGCGGCCGCGGTGGGCGCGGTGGGTGGGGACGGCCTGTTCCGCCTGTTGGGGGTGGAGCGAATCTTGTGTGCAGCGCGCCCGCGTCGGCGAGGATGGGTCCGATCCCTGAATCGAGAAGAAGGAGTCGACGCGATGGCGAAGTACCTGATCTCGTTCCCGAGTGGCGCCATGGCCGTTCCCGACGAGGATATGCAGGCAGTTTCGGATGCGGCGCACGCGGTGGTGGACGAGGCGAAGGAGGCCGGCGTGTGGGTGTTCGGCGGTGGAATCGACGAGAGCGTTCCGCCGGTCCTCGTCGATGGGGATGGCGCGGTGACCGAGGGCACGTACCCGCAGACGAAGCAGCTCGAAGGCGGCTACACCGTATTGGAGGTGCCCTCCCGCGAGGCGGCACTGGAATGGGCTGCGAAGATCGCGGTTGCCTGTCGGTGCGCGCAGGAGGTGCGCGCGTTCGGGTACGACCCCGCCAGCTGACGGGGTTCGACCTCGCGGGCAATCGCATTCTGGCTTTGGCGCGGCGAGCACCGCGCGCGGGTCATGGACCCACTTCCGCCTGACGGCGCACCATCTCGGTGATCCAGACGGGCGCGAACGGGGACGTGCAGTTCGGGGGAGTCGGGTAGTCCTTCAGCACCCCCAGGCGCTCACCGATGTCGAGTGCGCGGGCGCGGTGCTCGGCGTGCTCGATCCCGATCTGGGCCAGGCAGTGGTTCATCGCCCACTGCAGGCGATCGGGTGCGTCACTCATCTGCGCCTCGATGTCGTCGAGCAGTCCCGGGAGGTCGAGGCCCTCGGGCTTCCTCGCCACGCGTTCGGTGGTCAGCGCCCAGCCGGCGCTCGCGACCACGGGATCCGGGTCGGCGGACCAGGCCACGCGCAGCTCCTCGGAGTGCGGGTTCTTCTTCGCCACGTAGTTCACGAGCCAGTCGTGCACCTTGGGGGTGCGCGCCTCGCGCAGCATCGCGTCCAACTCGTCGCCCTCGAACGCCTTCGGGCGGCAGATCAGGATCGCCAGCAGCCTCGCCGCGGTGTCGCCCGTCGCCCAGAGCTCGCCCGCGAGTTCCGGCCGCGTCTTCAGCCGCTTCGCGATCGCGCGCAGCTTGCCGAGATTCACGCCGTGATCGTCGCCGTGCCTCTCGTTCACCGCGCGCGCCTTCGGGTCCTCGAGCTCGGCCAGCTCGGCCATCACCTCGCCCACCGTCGGAACGGCCACCGTCTTGTCCGCCACCTCGGCCTCCCGTCCGTCACCCGTGGGAGACAGCGTAGGTGGAAAACGCGGCCGATCAGGCGATCGGCCCCGGTCGTGGGCGTCGTCCGGGCCCGACCGGCGTGCGCGGAAACTGGTACTAGAGTTCTCTGATACTTGCGGTTACAGTAACTGCCGTGAGGTCGAGTTCCCCCGGAGCGATGTCCTCTGAACTGACTCGATGCCTGGGCCGACGGTCGGGGCGACCGGAACGACGGAGGAGACTCGGATGACAATCTCGACGGAGCGCACCGGTTCGGTACGGCCGCCGGTGGACTCGGACGCGGCCTACAACGAGATGCTCGTGCGGCTGTCGGAGGGCTCGGTGCACAAGCACTTCGACCCCTTCGAGGACATCGACTGGGACGCGCCGGACTTTGCCGTCGTGCCGAACGACCCGCGCTGGGTGCTCCAGAAGGAGACCGACCCGCTCGGCGGCCACCCCTGGTACCAGGCGCAGCCGCTGGAGAAGCAGATCGAGATCGGGATGTGGCGTCAGGCCAACGTCGCCAAGGTCGGCCTGCAGTTCGAGAACATCCTGATCCGCGGCATGATGCAGTACGTCTTCTCGACCCCCAACGGTTCTCCCGAGGCCCGGTACTGCACGCACGAGGTCATCGAAGAGTGCAACCACACGATGATGTTCCAGGAGATGGTCAACCGGATCGGCATGGACACCCCGGGGATGAGCCGACCGCTGCGGTTCGTCGCACAGTTCCTGCCGCTGGCCGGCAACACGCTCCCGGTGATCTTCTTCATGGGCGTGCTCGCCGGCGAGGAGCCGATCGACCACCTGCAGAAGTCCGTGCTCCGCGAGGACGGCGTGATCCACCCGATCATGAAGGGCGTCATGGCGATCCACGTCGCCGAGGAGGCCCGGCACATCTCGTTCGCGCACGAGTTCCTGCGTCGCCGCGTCCCGATGATGTCGCGGCCCGGCCGCTTCGTGGCCTCGCTCGCCATGCCGCTGATCATGCGGATCCTGTGTGACGCCATCGTCGTCCCGCCGAAGCAGTTCTGGGCGGAGTTCGACATCCCCGAGCAGGTCAAGCGGGACCTGTTCTGGCGCAGGCCCGAGTCGCGTCAGGCCCTGCGCAACTACTTCGCCGACGTGCGGATGCTGGCGCACGACAGCGGTCTGATGAACCCGGCGTCGAGGCTGGTGTGGAAAGCGCTGAAGATCGACGGCAAGGCCTCGCGCTACCGCAGCGAGCCGTCGCGCGGCACGGACCGCGTCGCCGCCTGACGCGTCGGGAACCCGCCACCCAGCTCCCCCAGATCGGAAGCCCCCCATGCCCCATGTGGTGACCCAGTCCTGTTGCAGTGATGCCTCGTGCGTGTACGCGTGCCCGGTCAACTGCATCCACCCGACGCCGGACGAGCCCGACTTCCTGACGGCGGAGATGCTGCACATCGACCCGGCGGCCTGCGTCGACTGCGGGGCGTGCGTGTCGGCCTGCCCGGTCGACGCGATCGTCCCGGAGGCGAAACTGGCGCCGTCGCAACGGGTGTTCCTGGAGATCAACGCGGACTTCTACCGGACCCAGTGGGACCGGCCCGTCCTGGCGCCGGTGGTCCCCGCGCCGACGGTCCGCGGCGGCCGCGCGCCGCTGCGGGTGGCGGTCGTCGGGTCGGGCCCGTCGGCGATGTACGCCGCCGACGAACTGCTCACCCAGCCGGGCGTGCGGGTCGACGTCTTCGACCGGCTGCCGGTGCCGTACGGGCTGGTGCGCGCCGGCGTGGCGCCGGACCACCAGAAGACCAAGCAGGTCACCGAGCTGTACGACAAGATCGCCGCCCAGCCGGGTTTCGAGTACTACCTCAACGTCGAGATCGGCCGCGACCTCTCGCACGACGAGCTGCTGGCGAGCCACCACGCCGTGGTCTACGCGGTGGGGGCGTCGTCGGACCGCAAGCTCGGCGTCGAGGGGGAGTCGCTCGCCGGCAGCGCCTCGGCGACGGACTTCGTCGCCTGGTACAACGGCCACCCCGACCACGCGGGCGACACCTACGACTTCTCGCACCGGCGGGCGGTCGTCGTCGGCAACGGCAACGTCGCGCTCGACGTGGCGCGGATCCTGACCATGGACCCGGAACTGCTGGCGGGCACCGACATCGCGAGCCACGCGCTCGAGGCCCTGCGCGCCAGCAAGATCGAGGAGGTGGTGATTGTCGGACGCCGCGGCATCGCGCAGTCCGCGTTCACGGTCCCGGAGTTCGCGGGCCTGCTGGAGACCCCGGGCATCGACGTGGCGGTCCGCGACGGCGACGACGTGCTGGACCCGGCCACCGAGCGCGCCGTCGCCGACGGCACCCTCTCGCACGCGGTGGAACACAAGCTGGCCCTGCTCGCCTCCCTGCGCGCCCGGTCCGGGGGAACCGGACGGAAGATCACCCTGCGGTACCTGTCGAGCCCCACCCGCATCGTCGGCGACGACCGGGTGACGGGAGTGGAGTTGGTGCGCAACGCCTTCGCCGCCGGCGAGGGCGACGGGGTGCGGATCGAACCGACCGGCGAGGTCGAGGTGCTCGACGCCGGGCTGGTGCTCACCTCGATCGGCTACCGCGGCGTGCCGCTGGCCGGCGTGCCGTTCGACGACGCGGCGGCCGTCATCCCGAACCGCGAGGGCCGGGTGCTCGACGGGCCCGCCGGTGCGGGGCTGGCGGGCGCGTACGTCACCGGATGGGTCAAGCGCGGGCCGACGGGCTTCATCGGCACCAACAAGTCCTGCGCGCAGGAGACGGTGAACGCGCTGGTGGACGACTACAACGACGGACTGCTCGCCGACCCGCGTACCGGCGCGGCGGAATTCGACGCGCTGGTGCGCCGGCGTCAACCCGCAGTGGTCGACCGGGCGGGCTGGCTGGCCGTCGACCGGGCCGAGCGGGCGCGCGGTGCCGACCGCGACCGGGTCCGCGAGAAGATCACCGACACGGCGGAACTTGTGTCGATCGCCGCCGCGGCGCAGCGTGCCCCGGCGGCCCGCAGCGGCGGCCGCAGCCTGATGCGCGGTCGCCTGCGGCTGGTCCGCGACTAGGGGCCCGGAAGGCCCCGAAGTCCGGGTTCACCGGCACCCGAGGCCCATGTCGGGAATGGGTGCGGGCCCTCGGCGTGGATGCGACCGTCGCGTCGGTAACATCCACGCCCGCCACGCGATTGACCAGGTGGGAGCTGTCCGACGTAGGGGAGGATCGGAATGCTGAAGAAGCTGATGGCGAGTGCGGCGATCGCGACGGGTGTCGCCGTGGCGGCGGCGCCGCAGGCGAGTGCGGCGGATCAGGCCTACGTTCCGCCACCCGGGTACGAGCTGAACACGAGGTATTTCAAGCTGCCCTGGGAGCCCAGCAGGTCGTGGGACAACAACTCGAACCTGCTCAGCCCGTTCGGTACGAGCGACATCTACTGCTACACCTGGCCGGGGGCCGTGACCGGCCCGCTTCCGCTCGACTGCTTTCAGCTCGATCCGTGGCGGCAGACACACCAGCTGATGCGGATCCCGTTCGCGCAGAACTTGCACATTGTCAATCCGATTCCGACCCCGCCGGGGCAGCTTCCGGGGGCGCTGGGATCGTCCTGACACGCGTCCGCCACGTCAACCCCACGCGGGCCTGCCACTGTCGGCCCTCAGAACCACGCCACCTACCGCTGAAAGCATCAGTGCGAGAAGCATCAAGCCGGTGAGAGGCAGGCTCCGCACAGCCGGCCGCCACCGCGCCGACCGATACCGCCTTCCCCATTCCCCTCGTTGCAGTCGGGGCTCCTCCGCCCGGATTCCCTACCGGCGGCATCATGTATCTGACCGCCAGTACCGATCCGGCGACGCCGGGCGTCACGCGATTCTCCAACGACCGCTACTGCTGCGTCTTCATTCATTGGCGAAACATCTCGACCGGCGCGGCCGGGATCGCATACCTCAGACACACGAACGTCGACGCCCACACCGGGTCCGGAACCGAAGTCGCCACCGTCACGCCGCCGGACGGCCTGCCCGGGTACCCGACACTCATGCTTCTGCCAGGTGCCGGCGCCTGGACGGTCCCCTGACCGGGCTCGGTAGCCGTACCCGGACCGGCTGGGGCGTTGGGCGGGGGAAGATCTATCGCCCCCAGCCGCCGCCGTTGACCGCCTCGATTACGCTGGCCTGCTGGCCGGCCGATGCCGCTTGCCGGCCGTCGTTGGTCTGCAGCAGGCCGAGGGCTGCGCGGGGATCCGTGATGCCGAGTCCCCACCTTGCCCGAGGTGGGGGCTTTCGTCGTCTCCGGAATCAGCGGCGAGGCTGACCGGGCGGTCAGGTACGGCGCGCTGCACGGATCCGGTCCTGTGCGATGGACGCGATCACGCTGCCCCAAACAATCCACAAGGGCCACGGTGCATGCAGTGCCCACAGCGCTGCACCGGTCGCGGCGGTGCTGTCCGAACGGATCGTCCTCGGCGCGATGCTGCGCGGCGACGACCCCGGGTTCACCCAGGACACCCTCGGTCGACTGGCCCCCGCGGCCTTCACCATCCCCGCCCACCGCACCGTCTACGCCGCGATCGCCCGCACCGCCGACACCGGCACCGTCGACCTGTCGACGGTCATGCTCACCCTCGGCGACAACCTCACCGCCGTCGGCGGATTCGAGCAGCTCTCCGCGGCCGTGCAGGAGTCGTTCACCTCCACTGCCCCGACCGACCATGTCGCGCGGCTCGCCGACCAGGCCACCCTCGATCGGCGCCGCGCCGCGCCGCGCTGCAGCAGGCGCTGGCCGCCCTCGACGGCGGCCAGGACCTCGACACCAACCGCGAGTTCCTCCTCGACACCCTCGCCTCGACATCCGCCACCTCGCAGCTCCTCCCGTCGATCCAAGAACAGACCGGTGACTACTGCGCGCTGCTCGACCAGCGCCTGTCCGGGGATGTTCCGACCGGCCTGATGACAGGCTGGAAGCACTTCGACGAGGTCACCCTCAGGCTGCAACCGGGCAGCCTCGTGGTCGTCGCCGGCCGCGCCGGTTCCAGCAGAACGGGAGGAAGCGATGCGATCGCACCGAATCCGCAAGCGAGCTTGAGGGAGTATCCACGCTTTCCCTTCGCCGGCGCAGGGTCGTCATGGCTGTCGCTGAGCGCAGCAGCGGGGCCGACTTTTTGCTTGGGACATGACGTCGGTGATCGGAATTCTCGATGGATGCTCTGGGGTTCGATTCGCGTGGCGCATTCCGCGAAACTCCCGAAATTCGAAGAACTCGAATGGACGGACAAGAGTGGAACCCGAAAAAGCGCCGACGCTAGCAAGTGCTCCAGCATCGGCTGTCTGTACAGTCTGCCGCCAGGGTAGCGACGACCGTGACAGGCAGCGTGGTCATCGATGCTCCTCTATGCCCGATGCTCAACGGCATACCCTCGTCGCCGTATCGAAAGGTGAATGGCCATGCGCGCCGTGCAGCCGCTCCACATAGGCCCCGACCCTTGCTGCGCCGTCGCCGAGGGCTGCTCATGTCTTGGTTTCACCTTGCTTGGGTCGGCTACGTGCCAGAGGTGAGGAGGATATGATCGAACGCTCCACGCACGTCGAACGGGATGTCGAGGGCGGTCGGTAGAGCTGCGACCAGTTCCTCGGCCACGACACGAAGCTTGACGTTGAACTGTTGAGACTTCCAGGTGAGGACATCGAATGCGCGATCGGCAGAGATGCCGTAGATCACCATCAGTGCGCCTTTCGCCTGCTCGATGACCGTGCGGGACTCGATGAATGCGGCGACGTCTTCGGTGATGGTGCGGTCGACGTCGCTGCGGATGGAGTCGGTGACGTCGATGTAGAAGCCTGACATCCCGACGACACACCCGTCGGCCGTGATGCGCTGACCGACGCCCACGACGTAGTGGACCTTGCCTGCGGTGTCGATGATCCGATGCCTGCTGCTGAATGGCTCGCCGTCCTGCAGTACCCGCCGCATCAGCTTCGCCGCGCCGTCGCGGTCGTCGGGATGCTTGTGCTCGAGCACTAGCGCGGTGGTAGGGACGATCTCACCGGGCTCGTAGCCGTGCATGCGGGCGACCGCGTCCGACCACTCCCACCGGTCACCATCGAGGTAGAAGCGGAAGCTCCCGACCCGTTCGAGCTGTTCGGACATCAGGACTGCACTGGGTTGTCGCTGCGCGTCGCCACCAGACAATTCTCGCACCGTTCACATCGAAAGTTCACTCCTCGCGGATCATCGGAGAAGTTGCACCACGCTGGCCCATTGATCTCTCTTTGGGCTGGTCGGTTCACAGGAGAGGGGCTGGTCACCTTGCAGCGTCCTGTCGGCAGCCGCCCCGTTCCCGCGAATGCTCGTGTCCTGCTCACTGCGTGACCTGCGGTATTGGCCGTGGCCTTCCTCCTTCTTTGTGCACGCGTGTCTAGTGGAGGCCGCCACCCGGCCCTCCAACTTGCGTGCTGAATGGCTGCGTGACTGATTGAAGCGATTCCGGCACACGGTGATCGAAGGTCAGCCCGTCAGATAGCCAGTGCTGCCAAGATCACCGCAACGAAGATGATCAAAGCTATTGTTGCAGTGACGATTGCGGCTGCTTCCAGTAGAACGGGAGGTAGCGCTGCGGCCACACTGCATCCGGAAGCGAGCTTGAGAGAGTATCCGCGCTTTCTCTTCGGCGACATCGGGTCGTCATGGCTGTCGCTGTGCTCAGCGATGGGGTCGATTTTCGCTTGGGACCCGACGTTGGTGACCGGATCTGTCGATGGGTGCTTTGGGGTTCGATTCGTGTGGTGCATTCCGCGTAACTCCCGAACTCGAAGAACTCGAATCGGCGAACGAGATGTGGAATACGCGAATGCGCCGACACGAGCAACTGCTCCAGCATCGGCTGTGTACTCAACCGGTCGCCAGAGTAGCGGCAACTATGACAGGCAGCAAGGACATCGACACTTCTTCTAGCCCGATGTTCAAACTGCGTCCCATCGACGTCGTCGGAAAGACGAGCGTCCACGCGCGCCGTCCGGCCGTTCCGCGTACGGCACCGGTCATTGGTTCCCCGCCTTATCGGCGCCGATGGGGCGGCCGCCTGCAGCGACGCCGGTCGGTGCGGGCCGGGGTTCGTGGCGACGCGGGTGTTCGCGGACGAGGAGTTGGCGTGTCTGCGGGAGTTCCCGGAGATCAGTCGTGAGAGCTGTTCCGGTACTTCACGCTCACCGGCGCGGATATCGCGTTCATCGTGCCGGTAGGTGAGCTCTCAGATGTCGTGCCCTTGCGGCTGGGCTGCGTCCGGCCGCGGACCGTACCGCTCGATGTATGCCCGATGGATGTGCGCCTCCCGTTTGCGCTTTTGTACGTCGACGAGTTCGGGATCGAGACCGTGCTTGGCCAACATCTGCCGGCGCCACGCATTGTTGAATGCATGCGAGAAGATGACCACCCAGATGAAGATCGGCAGCGTCATCTCGGCGTGGACATACAGCGATGCCGGGATCAGCCAGAACGGGGCAAGGAAGAGTGCGGCTGGGATGGCGGCCCGGATCATCCACCGGCCGATGGCGCCCTTCCCGGTCAGATCGTTGCGCACCCAATCCCGCATCGAATCGGGCAGCCGTCGACCGTAGCTGTAGCCGATGTACTCCATGACGTTCGGTTTGCGGCGGGGGGTGTCGCTGCTCATGTTCTTGCTCCTGTAGGTGGTGTGGAGATGATCCGACCCGTTACTGCAGCCGCCGTCGGTCAGCATGTGGCCAGGGCGTGCTCCCGGGCGCTACAACACAGGAGTTCGCCCGAACAGCTCACGCACGATGTGGCGGCGATCAGCCGGGTCAGGCCGGCGTGGATGCCCTCGAGCTCGGGCAATGTCATGCCGAGCATTTTGATGGTCGGGCGGGAGATCGATGATGACCTGTCGTTCGTCGGGTGCGGGTGCGGGTGCGGGTGCGGGTAATCAGGCAGGCGCTCGAGCAGTGGCGACAGGGTGGAGTCAAGTTGGATCGCGTCACCTGTCGCTTTCACCGACATCGACGCCTCGCCTCACAGTGCCGACATCACCAGGTACTGCGAGTCCTGTCGAAACATGCTCGGGAATGACAGTGCCCGTGCGGTAGATCAGGGCTCGCGTCAGCGCACCCACCGCTCGAGTCTGGACCTCCAGTGCCGCATCGACAGCCGCCAACGCAAACACAGCCGGGCCTCCGATCCACAACGGAACACGCACTACTCCTCCTCGGGGTATCACCAATCTGAAACGCCGTAGCGAAACGCCAGCTCATCGATGGGATCCGGTGGTGGACACCAACACCCCGCCGTGAGCACCTCCGGTCAGACCCGTGCACCCACGGCCGCGTGGCGGTACACGGCGGTCTCGAAGTCCAGATAGCCGCCGAACGAGGTGGGGTCGGCAAAGGGCAGGATCTGCGTGGCCCAGTAGCCGGCGACACCGGTGCGCCGGTCGATCCAGTAGTACGAGTTGGCCAGTCCGGCCCACCCGAGGGATCCCGCAGGCCGCCCGGTGGACGCGTCCTCCTCGTTCACCATGAAGGTGTATGCCCACGACTTGCGCTGTCCCGGAAAGAATTCGGCATCGTTGGAGAGGGTGGGAATCACCCCGGGCAGCATCGTCACCTCTTGCCCGTCGAGGCCGCTGCGCGCCGCGGCCGCCGCCGTGTCAGCGCGCAACACCCGGCCACCCGGCGCGTCGCCGTCGTTCAGCCACATCCGCAGGAACTTCAGGTAGTCGCCCACCGTGGAGTACAGGCCGTGCCCGCCCATGTGGACCTCCGGGTCCTGGGGCAGCACCAGGTCCAGCGGGGTGAGGCTCCCGTCGGCCTCCCGCTGGTGGATGGCGGCCCGGCGGCTCGCCATCGACCCGGTCAGGGCGAACGACGTGTCGCGCATGCCCAGCGGCTCAAACACGCGCTCGGCCATCACCGCGCCGAGCCGCTTGCCGCGGACGGCCTCGACGACCTGACCCGCCCAGTCGATGTTCGACCCGTACTGCCACTTCTCACCGGGATCGAAGAGCAGCGGCGTCGTCAGCGACGCCTTGGCCCCGGTGATCACGCTGGGCTGGCCGTGCTCCACGCCGAGCCTGTTGTAGACCTCGTCGAAGAACTCGTAACCGAAACCCGCGGTGTGCAGCAACAGCATCCGCGTGGTGATGTCCCGCTTCGGGGCCCGCAGCACCGGAGCGCCCTGCCCGTCGAAGCCATCGATGACTTGGATGTCGCCGAGCGCGGGGACGTATTCACGCGCGGGTGCGTCGAGGTCGAGCAGGCCCTCTTCGGCACACTGCAACACCGTGGTGCCGGTGATCGCCTTGGTGGTGGAGAAGATCGCGAAGACGGTGTCGGCGGTCATCGGCTGGTCACCGGCCAGCGACCGGACGCCCGCGGCGCCCTCGAAGACGGTCCCGTCGCGGTCGGTGACCATCGCGACCACGCCGGGCACCCGAGGTGCACCATCCCGGGTCACACCCTCGAGAACCGCGCCGAGCGCGGCGTTGAGATCGGACATTCCACTCTCCTGCCATGTCAGGGTCAATGTGGGACGTGATGCTAGGGCCGAGCGGCGGGGTACGACGTCTCGCTTCGGCACGACCCGTCTCGGTTCGGCACAAACCTCATGGCGCGCGTCAGAGTCGCGCCCGGCGCACGGTCTCGGCCGGGTTCTCGCCGAAGCGGCGGCGGTAGGCCGCGGCGAATATCCCCATGTTGACGTAGCCCCAGGCCCCGGCGGCCTCGGTCACCGTCGTCGCCGGTCGCGTCAGCAGCTCCCTCCGCACCCCCTGCAGGCGCTGTTCACGCAGGTAGTCACGCGGGGTGGTGTCGAGATATCGGCGAAACGCGCCCGAGAGTGCACGCACACCGACCCCCGCGGCGAGCGCGATCTCGGACGCCGTTGGCAGCTCGCGGGCGTTCTCGTCGATGTATCGCACGGCGCGACGCACGTAGCCGGGGGCATCGAGTTCGGTCGACGGGCCGAGGTCGGTGCCCGCGCGGGCGGCCCAGTCGGTGAGCAGTTGCGACCCGATCAACTCCTGCAGGTTGACAGCGATGCGGCCGCCGGCGGCACGGTCCGGGGCCTGCGCGAGGGTGCGCACGACGTATTCCATCAGCGCCAACCAGGTACTACCCGGGCCGCCGATCACGCACTTGTGCTGCCACAGCTGATCGTCGGGAATGCGGCCCCACCAGCGCAGCGCCAGGTCCGCCAGCAGCTGGTGCGGGATGGTCAAGTTCAGCTGCAGGTGGTCCGGATCCGCTTCCAACTGGTAGTCGACGCGGCTGCAGTCGGCCACGAAAGTGCCGCCGCTAGTCACCTCGGCCGAGGTGCCGGGGGCCACCGAGTGCCGGGTGAGGCCGCGGATCGTAGTGAGCACCAAGACATTTCCTGCCTCTGGCGCGAACTCGTCGATCGTGACTGGGACACCGTAGCCGAACCGGGTGAGCGTGATGTCGGCGATCTTCGCCGAGTACATGCTCGCCGCCGGTGTCAGACCGCGACCGATCGGACGAACGACGTACGGCATGTAGACCGAGTCGGACCACGCCTTGATCTCGTCCCAGTCCTGTGACAGCGCCGACCGGCGCACCCCATCTGCTCTCCAGAGGGGGTCCAGGTTGATCGCGTCGGCTATCGGCTCCATCGCTGGCCTCCGGTCGGCATGACCCCAGGATATGGGCGGACCTCGGCCGGGCGGGTGCGGGGACCTCCTCCGTCGGCCGGCGCGCCGCCAGGGGCCCGGCAGAGTGAGATAAACCCATGTCAGACAGCCGGAGTAGATCGACCGACTGCTGGGCGTGACGACCGTGGTGACCTAACGCGGCGGCGATGTTCGTGTGCCCGGCCAGTCGGAGCAAGCTGATGACGGTGTTGCGGAGGGCTGCCATGACCTGCGGTCCGGTGCCGGTGCGGATGGGTGCTTGGGTCTTCGTCGAAGACGACGTCCCGCACCCAGTGCAGTCGGTTCTCGATGCCCCCACGGCGGGCATGGGAGAGCCAACGTGCAGTTCGCAAGGGGCGGTGACCGACTACGGAAGCTGGCCCGGCAGGACCGGGTACACGGGAGGGCCCTACAACGCGCTCGAATGCTGGAACCTCAGCGGCGTTGTCTGTGGTGTGGCTGTCGGCCCCTACGGACAGGCGTATCTCAGCATTCCTGCGACTGGCGTCTCCCATGCGCGCTGGTAGCACTTTCGTTTGACCACCGAAGCTGTACAAGAGCATCGGCGCCTACAGCGGGTGCGCGGAGACCAGTACCCCGGCCGGTCGCGCCTACATGGACATGGTTGTCGACTCGCGTGGTGGCGGCGACGTCACGAACATGTGGGGCGCCAGAACGATCCGGCGTGGGTCGAGAACGCCCCTGTGGCCCAGGCCGAGAAGCTGCGCGGCCAGAACATGTACATCTCCACCGGAAACGGCCTGCCCGGCCCGCACGACACGTTCGAAGAGTCCGGCAGCAGCGCGAATGCTCTCCCGGATGCCCCTGTCCGGTACCAACTCGTCTACAGCGTCGACTCTTGGCGTACTCCCGGCGTCGACGATCTCCTCGCTCGGTTTGCCGCAGACGTCGACGTCCGCGTCCGTGAATCGGCAGCATGGGTCCGCTCCGAGCACCGCCGGACAGGCCGAGCTGAGGCGTAACAGCCAGGCCAACTGGGGCAGCGGGCGACCCCTACGTGCGATGGTGGACTCGTACAAGGGGTTCAGGGTGACCGGAGGGGAGCAGACGGTGCAGGTACGTCGTGCGGTAGCGGGTTTGGCAGTCACGGGTCTTGCTCTCGCAGTGGTGGGCTGCGGCAGCGGAGGCAATGAAGTTGCCGGTGTGGGAACAGACATCGCCGCGGCGGCGGAATCCGTACCCATTCCCGACAAGGTGGTCGTACACCGACCGGGCCTCATCGACACCGACATCTCCCCGGCCGCGGTACCTGCATGGCCGGGACCGCACCCCTCCGAGTTCCTCGAGCCCAGCCCACCGTCGGGAGAGAGCGGTGAGATCGCCGGCGATCAGGCTGCGGCCGTGTATGTGGCGGCACTCGACAATCCAGACGCGCTGTGGAACGTGGGAGGCATTGTGCAGTGGCTGGTCGTCGATCTTCTTCCGTGAGGGTCCTCCGCTAGGGCAGTAGCGCGCCGCACGCGTCGCCCACGCCTTCGAGGCATATCCAAACGCGCACAGCGTGGTGCCCGGCCGCCGCTGCCCAGAGGGCTCGAAGCCGAGCTGCATCTTCAGTGGGGCAGCGGCGAGTCCGATCACTAGGCGGCGCCGCGGGCGATCCCGGTATTCCTGACTCTGGTGCACACGCTGCGTCAAGAATGCCTGATCGACGCCGAGCCCGTCACCGCCTGCACCGCCGCACGTGCGGCGAGTGGGCCGCGGGGCCGCCGGTCGCGCACCGACACGATCACGTACTTGCGGTACAGCGCGTGACCGCGCGGCGCGGGCGGGGGAGAGGAGTCGGCGGCACACGCACCGATGGGTGGTGCGTGGGCACTGGCGCCACCAGTGGTACCCGAGCGTGCAGCGGCACGTGCCGATCTGGATCACGGACTACATCGCCGGGCCGGAGAATGCGCCGATCGTGGTGCGCGACAAGGTCACGCTGGTCGGCTGACTAGGACGACCCGAATCCGAGACCGGCGAGGCTTCCGCCTGCCTCGGGATTCGGGGTGCCCTCGGGGGTGCCGACGGTCAGCGGGTACAGCTTGAGCGAGGTGTACTTCGGCAGCATGTAGCCGTTGGCAGCTTCGTACTGGCCGCACACGAACCCCGCCACGTATTTGCCGTCCGCGACCGCAGGGATCACGGCCTCGCCAGACTGTCCGGCGTCCAGATAGAGAATGCGGGCAACCGTTGCCGGGTTCCCAGTCATCGCGCCGCTGGGGGAATCGGGCTGGTACATCAGCCAGCTCGCCCGGTTCGCCTCCAGATCGATGTCGGGGCTCGTGCGGATACGGTTGGCGCTCGCCTCGGTATGTACCCACGGCCCACGGCAACTGTTGGTCCCCGGCGCGCCCAAAGGGCCGGGCGTTCCGTGAACCGACATCGTCGCCCGGATGGTGTTGCCGTCAACTCGGATGGTGACGTCGGCGGGGAGCTCATCGGTGGGGAGGTCGCCGGCGGCCGCGGTACCGGTGACGGCGATCGCTGCTGCCGAGCCGAGCACGCAACCAACTTCGACGACCTCAACTGCCGCACCGACCAGCCCGGTCAACGAACCGCAGGAGACGGCGTCCACGTCGGCCACCCCAGGAACCGCCGGGAATGTCGTTGGGCGGTGTGGACCAGGACGACCGACCGGACGCCGGACTCCTTCGGCACCGGTACTGGATCCGCTGACCGCGTCTGCTTGGTCTGGATGGCGGCCCGGTCCTGTGGTTACAGCTCGAGGTGGTCGACGCAGCGTGAGAGCAGCGAGGTGAGGGTGGGCGATGCGCCGGTATCGGGTGCCGCGGTGATCACCAGTCGTGCCCGCGCCGCGGTTCCGGTGAGAATGCGTCCGAGAACCACCTGCTGGGGCGGCGGCAGGTGTTCCACGTTCTCGATGGTGAGCACCCCCTCGTGGGTGAGCACCAACTCGACCATCCGCGCGATCCAGGACTGTTCGCCTTCGCGGGCGAGATCGGCTGCGTCGATCCGTGTCACCTCGAGCCGGCCGGCGATGTCCCGGACGAGGGCACTGCGAGCCGGCCCCGGCGCACCGGTGACGGCCACGGTGGACGATGCGGTGCGCAACCGTTCCCTCGCTAAGTGACGGCTCGGTTCATCGACTGCACACGCGTCTGCGGCAGTGGCCGTGCGCGGCGCCACGGTCGTGGGTTGCACTACTGCACCGGGTTCGGGTCGAGCATGTTCGGTGTCCATCATGGACCTCCACCTCACCGGTCGGCCGGGGTCTTCGACAACCACCGTTCCCCCGTGCAGAACGAGCGGCGGCGTGGGTCGCGGCGGTCAGGTCGCCGGAGGGCCGCCTGCAGGGCAGCGGTGCCGCCGATCCCGGCGGTCAGCACCAGCAGTAGTTGTGCCACGTTGGTATTCATGCCGACGTCCTCTCCGTTGAGTCGTTCTCGTCGTGGGCAAACATGGCCTCGATTCGGGCCTTGATCTCCTCGGTGCTCATCGAGCCGCCGTGTGCGGTGGTCAGGTCGGTGGGTGTGGTCGTCGTCGATGCGTTCATAGGTGCTCTTCCTGTCGCGAAGTGGTGAGTCGTGCTGTGTGCTCGGGGCGGGTTTCGTTTGTCGTCAGATCATGAGGTCGACGAGGACGACGTACGCGACGGTGAGGACCGCGATCAGCGCGCACAGCGCGATCGATCCGGTCAGTACCAGGGCCGGTACCGAGGCCGCCACCCCGGCGCCGAGCGCGATGGCCGACGTCGCACGGAACCGGGAGACCGGCGGCCGTATGGGGGCCTGGTCGGGGTCGGGCATGCCGGCGGGTTCTACAGGCCGACGGCGTGTTCGAGGGCGCCGAGTTCGTCGTCGAGGTGGCCGAGCATCGGCGCCAGGGGAGGCAGGCTGCGTCGGCAGGCGGTCAGCCCGAACGCGATCTCGTCGTCGGTGCTGGCGCAGGTGATGTTCAGGGCCTGCCCGTCCACCGGGACCGACAGCGGGTACAGCGCGGTCATGCGGGCACCGTTCCAGTACAGCGGTGTGCCAGGTCCGGGCAGGTTGGAGATCATCACGTTCGCCGGCCGGACGGGTCCTCCGAGCCCGAGCATGCCGAGGGCGAGCGGGGCGGCGCCGAGGGCGCTGGTCGCCAGGCTCTGCACCGAACTCATGGCGCGCATCGCGTCCTTGCCCTCCGACATGGAGGTGCGCACGACCTCGAGGCGCCGCGCCGGATCGGCGAGGTGGGTGGCGAGATTGCACATCAGCGTCCCGATCGCGTTGCCGGCCTTCTCATCCAGAGGGTCGCGGCGCAGCGAGACGGGCACCATGGCGATCAGCGGACTCTCGGGGAGTGCGTCGAGGCCGCCCATGTAGGCGCGCAGGGCGCCGGAGCACATCGCGAGCACCACGTCGTTGACGGTGGCGTCGGCGTGCTTGGCGACCAGGCGGAGCCGTTCGATCGGCCAGGACCGCGCCGCGAACCGCCGGGCCCCGCCGATCGGCACGTTGAGCATGGACTTGGGTGCGGCGAGCGAGAGGGATCCGCCGCGATCGCGGCGGGCGCGGTCGACGGTCCCTGCCAGCGCCGGCAGCAGGCCGGCGACCTCGCCGACGATGCCGCGGGCGGTGCGCAGGACGGCCGCGGGCAGGTCGAGCGTGTGGCCGCAGGTGGGCGGGTCCGGCACGAGCCGGAGCCCGCGGCGCTCGCGCACCAGCGGCTCCCACGGTGCGGGCATCTCACGCGCGTCCGGGTCCTCGCTGAGCGCGCTACGTAGCAACTTCATCGCCGAGACGCCGTCCGCGAGGGCGTGGTGGATCTTGAAGTACACGGCGAAGCGTCCGTCTGCGAGTCCCTCGATCAGGTGCATCTCCCACAGCGGCCGGCTGCGGTCGAGCGGGGTGGCGTGCAGGCGGGCGACCAGCGCCATCAGTTCGGTGATCCCGCCGGGCTGCGGCAGGGCGTCGTGGCGGACGTGGTGGCCGAGGTCGACATCGGTATCGGTGTCCCAGCCCCACTGGCCCAGCGTGGTCAGCGACCGCGCGGCCCGTTTACGCAGCAGCGGTGCCACGGCGCCACGGGCGAGCGCCGAATCGAGCATCGCGCGCACGTGGCGTGGGTCGGCGCCGCCCGGCGGCGCAAACAAGGCCAGGCCCCCGACGTGCATCGGATGGTCGCGGGACTCGCCGAGCAGGAACATCGAGTCGGTCGGTGACATCGGGAGCAGCACGAGCCCTTGCCTTCCGTTCCCCAGCGCTAAGAGACCCGGCAAGAGGTCCTTCCCCCGAAGAACTGCGGTTGTGGCGTGTCCAGCCGTAACGGTTGGATATGATTTGTGTCACTAATGTGCATTGCCGGTTCCTATTAAAGCCCATGTCAGACCTGTTGGTCTACTTGGGCATTCGTCGGTCAGGGCTGTTTGACACCGGTTTCGCATCGCCCGCGCCGCGCTCGGCGCGAAGCGCCAGCCCCGTTGTATTTCACGGTTCCGCCTGGTCGCCCCGGCGTTTCCCCCGCCCGGGGCGACTATTCTTACGATGTTCGAAACCGCCGTCGACGGCCGGGCGTCGACGCCGAAAGTTCTGCCGTGCCGTGGGCCGGGTTTCTTCCACTGTGTGAGCCTCAGGGGACCCCGGTCTCCACCTGGGCGAACGTCCAGCAAGGGCGCGCAACCTCGCCCGGCGACGCCCCGACGAGCCTTTTAGAGAACTGCCTTCTCCAGGTCGGCGAGGGAGCGTTCGAGGTGGGCCGGGATCCGCCCGAACTGCGGGACGGTGCGGCGAGAGCCGAACACCCCGACGTCGAGGGACTCGGCCCGGTCGGTTGTTGCAGCCATTCGCCCCGAGCGCCGGGTTCGCGATGACAACCGCCACGGGGAATGCTCGCCTCACAGGTGGTCGACCGCCTCGACCGCGTCGATGCCGATCCGGGGCATCGCACTCGGCCGCACCACTCGCCGCCGCCGTCACGCAGGGGCTGTGACTACCGCCACTACCGCAGCCACGGGTGTAGCGAGTGCGAGAGACACGCCCCGCGAGCCTCGCCCCGGCGGCAGGCCGACGAGGACCCGGTGGTGGGGAAGACGAAGGTCTCCTACGTCCTCGAATCGTTGCCGAGGGTCGGCAAGATCAGGGCCGGGGAGATCGCTGAGGAGGTCGGCATCCCGCCGACCCGGCGTCTGGCGGGGTTGGGGTCGCGGCAGCGTCAGGAGTTGCTCGCCCGCCTGGACTGACCGGCTGCGCGCGGTCGCGGCGACGAGAACACCCCCGTCGGGTTGTCCGACATGTGTCGACACGGGTGTTCGGCGCCGGGGGATCGGGGAGAACGTCGTGCGACTTTCGGGTGGCCGGTGGGCAGGAGCGGCATTTCCCGGGCTACCGGATCGTGCGGCGCCGAGGCGCTCACCGAGTACGACGACGTCGGACGATCCGTTCGTCATCCGGTCGAACTGCGTGAGGTCGAGTCCGGCGCAGAATGCACGGCCTGAGCCGGAGATCACCGCGGCCGACACGTCGGTTCGGTCGGCCGGCTGCAGACCCGTCTCGACAAGTGCATCGCCGACCGGAGCCCATCCGGTCGGCGGTTCGTCGTCGTCGATTCCGAATTTGACTGCGCCCGAGGCGGGTTCGTGACACGGCCGACGACGGTGAACGTTGCCCCCGGCCGGGCGCCGCCTGTGTCAGTGCGCGACGCCTAACCGTTCGAGTCGCGTCACCGCCGCCTCCACCACCGCGAGGGCGACCTCGGCGCTGTCCATCCGGTCACCCGCCTCCTCGGCGGCCCAGTTCCGGCCGTGCGCGTAGGCGCTGAGCAGGTTCCACTGGGTGAGCACCTCCACCGCCGGGTCGGGGCCGCCGAGCGCATCCGGCGGCATGAGCAGGCCGGCCTGGGCGATGATGAAGCTGTCCGAGTCGATGGCGTGGAAGCGGCGCTCGCTCACCCCGGGCCGCAGCTCACGGGCGGCGGCCAGCAGCTCCGCGCGACGCGCGTCGGCGACGGTGCGCTGGCGCGATCCGGCCCGGCACGCCTCCAGGTACTGACCGCGGTATACCTGGTCGCGGTAGCCGAACTGCAGTGTGCGATAGCACCGTTCGTCGACCGGACCGGCCATGAGCCACAGCGCGGTGGCCGCGGTCGTGATGGCGGAGCGGACCAGGGTCGGGTGTGCGAACTCGTGGGGGCCGGCGTCCCGGCTTGCCAGGTCCAGGTGGTCGAGAGCGCTGTGGATGAGCTGGACGACGGTCCCGCGCAGCGAGAGGCCCGACGCCCGCAGCATCCGGTCCGCGACCTCGGCGTCCGAGCCCGGGGCGGTCTCGATGCGGCCGAGCCGGTGCGCCAACTCACCGGCCGCCGTCGACACCGGCTCGCCCATACCCGGAATCTAGACCCCTTCGACGCGGCAGAGTCCCGCTTCCGGTCCGGATCCTCGCCGTCTGCATCCCGTGGGCCCGCGCCCACGTGAGTACCGGACGGCGTGACGCCACGGCGTGGTCCGAACACCTCGACTGCCTCGACCAGCTCGAGGTGCTCGCCGCAGGATTCGACCCGCGGATACCGACGGTGGTCGCGGCGACTTCAACCAGTGTGTCCCGCGGGTCCGGCAACCCGCGCGGATCGCCGACCGGCTGGCCGAGGTGATGGGCCGGTGGACGATCCACACCGCCGGCGACGTCGAGCACGGCCCGCTGATCGACCACGTCGCCTCCGAGCTGAGCTGCACCGGACTGCGGACCTGGCCCGGGCATTCCGCCGACCTCGCGCTCAGCGACCACTCCGGGGTGGTGTGCCGGCTGGTCCCGGCCAGTCCGGTCGGTCCGGACGCAGGGGCGATGGCGTAACCCCCGCTATCGGCCCGCCGGCAGACGTGGCGGTTCGCCCAAGTGGCCCGGCCAGGGTCGCAGTCCTTCTCGGACTTGCTGGTACTTGATCGGCTGGTCGGGAGTCAGGTTCACCAGGCGTGTCTTCCGTACCCACGATTCGGGGACCCAGTTACCGGCAGTGTTCCGCCGCGCGATCACGGCTGGGGCGGGGGAGTACCAGCCCTTGTTCCGGCCGATCGAGTCGAGTTCACCGATCGAGTCGGATTCGTAACAGGGCGGGTGGCCCGACACCATGAAGTGCTTGACCGACTGCCACAGCCCGTACGTCGCCATGCGCGGAATCGTACGTTCCGCGCCGGAGTTCGTGCCGTCACGGCCGTGAGGGTGTGATCGGCCGCAGGGTCTTGGCTCGCGCTGCTGGCCCCGCGTTCCGCCGCCCGAGCACGCAGCGTCTCCGGATCGGCCGCGGTCAGCTCGATGGGCGACGTCGTCGACCGGGGTCGCGCACCGGCGCGCCACCGCGAGAAGATCACCGACACGGCGGAACTGGTGTCGGTAGCCGCCGCGGCGCAGCGTGCCCCGGCGGCCCGCAGCGGCGGCCTCAGCCTGATGCGCGGTCGCCTGCGGCTGGTCCGCGACTAGGGGACCTGGAAGACGCCGAACCCCGGGCCGACCGGCACCTGAGGCCAGACGCCGCTCCAGAGCGGGACGATGCGGGCGGACGCGTTGACGTCGGCGGTTGCGGCGATGGTGCCGCTGCCGGTTGCCACCGTCGCGGGGGTGTAGCGACACCAGTCCTCTGGCGGAACTGGTCGGCTGTAGTCGACGGGCGTCACGGCGCTGAGCACGGTGGTGCCGGCGGCGCCGGTGGTGACGTTGAGCCAGTTCACCGATACGTCGATGCAGTCGAGCGTCGACCTTGTTGCCGGAGGCCCGGCCGTGAACGTCACCACGCCGGGTGCCCCGGTAATCGCCGACGGCGTCACGGTTGCCAGCCGGTACGGCACCCAGCATTGGAACCCCACCGTGCTGCACGCCGAGACGAACGTCGCCGGGACCTGGAACACCGTGGTCGTCGCCGGGACCTGTGGTGGGTTCGCCGCCGCCGCGGCGGATGAGCCGAGCGGTAGGGCCAGGACGGCCGCGGCCGCGACGGTCCCGGTGATCGAACGACGAACACGTGTCTTGCGCATGGCGTGACCTCCGGCGTGGGATCTGCCCCGACCCTGCTGCGGTGCCAGCGTACTCGCGGAGTGCCCCTGCCGTGACCGCCGCAACGAGGACCCCGGAACTGGTCCTGTGCGGGTACGGCGAGGCGAGACCGAGCAAATTCAGGTAGTTCTCACCTGGTCGGGGGGTACCCGCGACGCGGACGCTGTTACCTGGCCGCAGAAACCCCGCGACACCCGAGGTGACCGATGTTCGAATCCGTGACCGAGCTGCACCGCACCTACTTCAGTACGGTGGTCGACCCCGTCAGCGCCGGACTGTCCGGGCCCCACGCGCCGGAGTGGGAGGAGCGGCTGTTGACGGAGCAGCCGACCGTTCGCGAAACGCGGGAGTGGTGCCCGACGGAGCCAGGTGAGGTGGAGGCGTCTCTGTGGATGACGAGCGCCGCATTCCTGTCCAGGATCGTGCGCGAGCTCGGCCACACTCGCGACGACCACGGCGGGTCGGCGATCGCGGACCGGGTGACGGCGCTGTGTATCGACAGCCTGCTGGCCGGGTACGACGGCGACCTCGCGGCCGCCGCGACGCTGGTGGACCGGGCCGGGCACGCGGCGGCGCGCCACGGTGACCTCACCTTGGCCGCGCTCGTGGCCGAGGCCACCGCGTACCTGGCGGTGTTCGACGATGACCTGCGCGGCGCGGTGTACTGCTTCGAGGACTCACTCGCCTCGTGTCGGGCCGGCGGAGGCGAGGAGCAGATCTCGACCCTGCTGGGTCTGGCGGCGGCATACGCCCTGATCGGTGACGAGCGTCGGTGCAGCGACTGCCGCGCCGAGGCCCTCGCAATCGCCGGGACGCGCGGTGACACCGTTCGCCGGGCGGGATAGACAGGGGGAGCGTTACCCTTACTTCGCCAGTTGCGCCGCACAGCCGCCGCGTGGCGGCGCCTGTGATCACGAAGGGATCTCGCCGATGCCATCCGCGGCTCGCGAGCGGGTGGGCAACCTCCCGTACGAGCTCACCAACTTCGTCGGCCGTCGCCGTGAGCTGGCGGAGGTCCGTCGGTTGCTGTCCGAGTCGCGACTGGTGACCCTGACCGGCATGGGTGGTGTCGGCAAGACGCGGCTCGCGCTGCGGGTCGCCGCGAACGTGCAGGACGACTTCGAGGACGGGGTCTGGCTGGTCGAACTCGGCGGACTCCGAGACCCGGCGTTCGTGGCCGACACGGTCGCGGCCGCGCTCGGCCTGCGTGAGCGGATCGGCCGCCCGGCGCAGGTGCTTCTTGCCGACTTCCTGGCCGATCGGAACCTCCTGCTGGTGATCGACAACTGCGAACACCTGGTGCACGAGGTCGCGGCGCTGGCCGAGTCGCTGCTGCACGCCGCAGGCGGACTGCGGATCCTGTCGACCAGCCGGGAGGCACTGGCCACCGGTGGCGAGGTGGTGCTGCAGGTGCCTCCGCTGACGGTGCCCGATTCCGATCGGGCCTCGACGCTGCGCGGGCTGCCTCGCTACGACGCGGTGAAGCTGTTCACGCAGCGTGCCCGCGCGGCGGTCCCCGGTTTCGGTCTCACCGAGGACAACAAGGTGGCGGTGACCCGGATCTGCCAGCGGCTCGAGGGGCTGCCGTTGCCGATCGAGCTGGCCGCGGCCCGGCTGCGGGTGCTGTCGGCCGAGCAGCTGTTGCAACGGCTCACCGACCGATACCGACTGCTGACCACCGGCCACCGTGTCGCCCCGTCCCGGCAGCAGACGCTGCGGCTGTGCGTCGACTGGAGCCACGACCTGTTGGGTGAACGGGAGCGGACGTTGTGGCGGCGGCTGGCAGTGTTCGCCGGCGGCTTCGAACTCGACGCCGCCGAGGAGGTCTGCGGTATCGATTTCGCCGACGACGAGCTTGCCGACGTGCTGGCCTCGCTGGTCGACAAGTCGATCCTGATCCGGGAGGTGGCGGGCGAGGTCGTCCGGTACCGGTTGCTCGAGACCATGCGCGAGTACGGCCGCGAGAAGTTGCAGGACGCCGGGGAGTACCACGACACCCGCCTTCGACATCGGGACTGGTTCGAGGCCCTGGCGCGGCTGGCGCGGGCCGAATGGATCGGCCCACGCCAACTGGAGTGGGCCGACCGGCTCGCCCGCGAGCAGCCGAACCTGCGCGACGCACTGGAATTCTGCGTGAGCGAGCCCGGGCACTCGGGGTCCGGGCTGGCGATGGCCGTTGCGCTGTACCAGTACTGGATCTCGCGCGGCCTGTACGGCGAGGCCAAGAGCTGGCTGGACCGAGCCCTCGCCTGCACCGATGGACACGGGCCGGCCGAGCGGATCCCCGGGCTGTGCGCCAACAGCGTGCTCGCCGAGATGCAGGGCGACATCGAGTCCGCTCGGTCGCAGATCGAGGAGATGGGCCGGCTCGTCGACCAGGTGGACGACGCGGCGACTAGGACGCTGCTCGACCTCGGCACCGGTTTCCTGTCCATGTTCTCCGGCGACCTGCCGCGCGCCGTGGACTGCTTCGAGTCGGCCCTCGCAGGATTCCGTGCCGAAGGCGACCTGCTCCAGCAGGTCGAGGCGCTGTTCGGGCTCGCTCTGGCGCGGGGGGTGTGGGGTGACCCGGACCGCGCCATCGCCTGCCAGGAGGAGGCGCTGGCCATCACCACATCCCATGGCGAGTCGATGTACCGGTCGTACGTGATGTGGACGCTCGGCATGGCACTCTTCCAGCGCCGTGAGCTGGCCCGCAGCACGGACCTGATCGAAGAGGGACTGCGGCTGACCCGCGAGGTGGGCGATCCGCTCGCGACGTCCACCTGCCTCGAGACCCTCGCCTGGATCGCGTCGGATGAAAACCGAGCCGAGCGGGCCGCGGTGCTGATGGGTGCCGCGGTCTCGGTCGGCGAGTCCGCGGGCAACCCGACGATCGTCATCCGTGACCTGCACGGGCACCACGACCGAGTGTGGGAGGACGCTGGCCGGGTCCTCGGCGCCCGCGCCTTCGAGGCCGCCTACGGCCGCGGTCGGCACCTCGACATCGACGCAGCGGTTGCCTACGCCCTCCACGACAGGGCACCCGTCACGCCGAGAGCGGGTGAACCGGGTGTCCGGCTCACCCGACGGGAGCGAGAAGTCGCCGAACTCGTCGCGCAGGGACTGACCAACAAGGCCATCGCGGAGCGACTCGTGATCTCGCAGCGCACCGCCGAGGGGCATGTGGAGAACGCTCTCGCGAAGCTCGGATTCACGACCCGCACGCAGATCGCGGCCTGGGTTGTCGTGGACGACACAGGTCCGGCCGCATAGGCCCCGGGGTTCCTGAGCGGGCCCAGCGGTGTTGTGCGTACCCGGTGGCGGTCCTAGGGTTGGGGTTCTCCGAGCGCAAAGCGGCAACGTGATGCACGAGATGTCGATCACCCAGAGCATCGTCGATGCCGTGTGCGAGCGTGCGGCCGGTCGCCGGGTGCGCCGGGTGAGCGTGCAGGTCGGCGCCCTGTGCGCCGTGGTCCCCGACTCGATGCAGTTCTGTTTCGAACTGGTCACCGAGGGCACCGTCATGGAGAACGCCCGGCTCGACATCGACCAGCCGCCGGGACTGGCGCGCTGCCACTCGTGCGGGTCGGAGTTCGAACTGCGCGACCTCATCCTGCTGTGCCCCTGCGGGAGTGCGGACGTGGAGATCCTGGCCGGCCGAGAGCTGCGGATCATGTCGATGGAAGTGAGCTGAGCCATGTGCGCGACATGCGGATGCGACGACCACACGGGGGCACTGGTCACGGTGCCCGGCGCACCCGGCCACCCACACGAGCATCCATACCCACACGAGCATCCACACCCCCACGGACACGAGCACCCACACTCGCCGCCCAGCGAGACGATCACGCTCGAGCAGAAGGTGCTCGCCAAGAACGATCTGCTGGCGGCGTCCAACCGCGCGTGGCTGGCCGAGCGCGACATCCTCGCGTTCAACATGACCAGCTCGCCCGGGGCGGGCAAGACGACGCTGCTCGAACGGACCATCCGGGAACTGGGCGGACAGCGGCCCATCGCCGTGATCGAGGGCGACCAGGAGACGTTGCTCGACGCCGAACGGATCAAGGCCGCCGGGTGCTCGGTGGTGCAGGTCAACACCGGCGCGGGCTGCCATCTCGACGCCGAGATGGTGCGGCGGGCGCTGGAGACGCTGGATCCGCCGGCCGGGTCGCTGCTGTTCGTCGAGAACGTCGGCAACCTGGTGTGCCCGGCCCTGTTCGACCTCGGCGAGCGCAGCAAGGTGGTGGTGATCTCGGTGACCGAGGGCTCCGACAAGCCGCTCAAGTACCCGCACATGTTCGCGGCCGCCGGCCTGGTGATCGTCAACAAGACCGACCTGCTGCCGTACGTCGACTTCGACCTCGACGAGTGCGCCCGGTACGCGCGTTCGGTCAATCCGGACGTCCGGATCCTGTCCACGTCGGCAACTCGCGGCGACGGCGTAATCGATTGGTACACATGGATAAACGAGCAGTAGCGGTGCTGCGGAGGGCCTCGTCGCCGTTGACAGTGCCCTTTCCGCGGGTGTAAACCGTGAGGAGCGTCACACAAGTGGGCCGAGGGTCGACTCCGGTGACGTAGGGGCGCTGCCCTGCCCCGGAGAGCGGCAATGATGCCTACCAAGGCGGCAGTCAAAGCCGAAGAAACACTGATCCACGTGCTGTGGATCAACGCGGGACTCAGTTGTGACGGTGACTCGGTGGCACTGACCGCCGCCACCCAGCCCAGCGTGGAGGAGATCGCGCTCGGCGCACTGCCGGGCCTGCCCAAGGTGGCCATGCACTGGCCGCTGATCGACTTCGAGTGCGGACCCGCCGGCGGCGCCGACGACTTCCTGGAGTGGTTCTGGAAGGCGGACCGCGGCGAACTCGAACCCTTCGTGCTGGTGGTGGAGGGGTCGATCCCCAACGAGAAGCTGCACGACGAGGGGTACTGGTGCGGATTCGGCAACGACCCTGCGACCGGTCAGCCCGTGACGACCAGCGAGTGGCTCGACCGCCTGGCCCCGAAGGCGACCGCGATCGTCGCCGCCGGGACCTGCGCGACCTACGGCGGAATCCACGCGATGGCGGGCAACCCGACCGGCGCCATGGGTGTGCCCGACTACCTCGGCTGGGACTGGAAGTCCAAGGCGGGGATCCCGATCGTGTGCGTGCCGGGCTGCCCGATTCAGCCGGACAACCTGTCGGAGACGCTGACGTACCTGCTGTACATGGCCACCGACCAGGCTCCGATGATCCCGCTCGACGAGGCGTTGCGTCCCCAGTGGCTGTTCGGCGCCACCGTGCACGAGGGCTGCGACCGCGGCGGCTACTACGAGCAGGGCGAGTTCGCGACCGAGTACGGATCCCCGAAATGCCTTGTGAAACTGGGCTGCTGGGGTCCGGTGGTCAAGTGCAACGTGCCCAAGCGCGGCTGGATGAACGGGCTCGGCGGATGCCCGAACGTCGGCGGCATCTGCATCGGCTGCACGATGCCCGGATTCCCGGACAAGTTCATGCCGTTCATGGACGAGCCGCCCGGCGGCCTGATCTCGAGCACGGCCTCCGGGATGTACGGGTCGGTCATCCGGCGCCTGCGCAACGTCACCGGTCGCACGCTCGAACACGAGCCGCGGTGGCGCACCCCGGGCTCGACGCTCGAAACGGGAGCCGTACGTACCTGGTAGACCGACCTCTCGAGAGGTAGACCGATGACACAGATCATCCCCGAGCCGTCGCACAAGCAGACGGACCCCGGCGGCCTCGTGGAGATGGCCTGGGATCCGATCACCCGCATCGTGGGCAGTCTCGGCATCTACACCAAGATCGATTTCGACAACCGAGAGGTGGTGGAATGCCACAGCACCTCGTCCATCTTTCGCGGCTACTCGTTGTTCATGAAGGGCAAGGATCCCCGCGACGCGCACTTCATCACGAGCCGCATCTGCGGCATCTGCGGTGACAACCACGCGACGTGTTCCTGCTACACGCAGAACATGGCGTACGGCGTGAAGCCACCGCACCTCGGGGAATGGATCGTGAACCTCGGTGAGGCCGCCGAGTACATGTTCGACCACAACATCTTTCAGGAGAACCTGGTCGGCGTGGACTACTGCGAGAAGATGGTGTCGGAGACGAACCCCGGTGTGCTCGCCAAGGCCGAGAACACCCAGGCGCCGCGGGCGGGTGAACACGGGTACCGCACGATCGCGGACATCATGCGTTCCCTCAATCCCTTCACCGGTGAGTTCTATCGCGAGGCACTCCAGGTCAGCCGGGCCACCCGAGAGATGTTCTGTCTCATGGAGGGTCGGCACGTCCACCCGTCCACCCTCTATCCGGGCGGGGTCGGGACGGTGGCAACCATCCAGCTGATGACGGACTACATGACCCGGTTGATGCGGTACGTGGAGTTCATGAAGAAGGTCGTGCCCATGCACGACGACCTGTTCGACTTCTTCTACGAGGCGATTCCTGGGTACGAGAAGGTGGGCCTGCGGCGGACGTTGCTCGGTTGCTGGGGCTCGTTCCAGGACCCCGAGTACTGCAACTTCGAGTACAAGGACATGACGAACTGGGGCCGGAAGATGTTCGTCACCCCCGGGGTCGTCGTCGACGGCAAGCTGGTCACCACCGATCTCGTCGACATCAACCTGGGCATCCGGATCCTGCTGGGGTCGTCGTACTACGACGACTGGAGCGACCAGGAGACCTTCGTCAAACAGGACCCGCTGGGCAATCCGGTCGACCGGCGTCACCCGTGGAACCAGCACACCAACCCGCAGCCGCAGAAACGCGACCTCGAGGACAAGTACAGCTGGGTGATGTCGCCCAGGTGGTTCGATGGCACCGACCACCTCGCGCTGGACACCGGTGGTGGACCGCTGGCCCGCCTGTGGTCGACGGCGCTGGCCGGACTCGTCGACATCGGGTACGTCAAGTCGACCGGCCGCAGCGTGCAGATCAACCTCCCGAAAACCGCGCTCAAGGGCCCGGTTTCGCTGGAGTGGAAGATCCCGGAGTTCGGCAGCAACACCATCGAACGCAACCGCGCCCGGACCTACTTCCAGGCGTACGCGGCGGCCTGTGCGCTGCACTTCGCGGAGAAGGCCCTCGAGGAGATCCGCGCCGGACGCACCAAGACGTGGGAGAAGTTCGACGTCCCCGAGGAGGGCATCGGCTGCGGGTTCACCGAGGCGGTGCGCGGGGTGCTCTCACACCACATGGTGATCCGGGACGGCAAGATCGCGAACTACCACCCGTACCCGCCGACCCCGTGGAACGCCAGCCCCCGCGACAGCCTCGGCACCCCCGGGCCGTACGAGGACGCGGTGCAGGGCCAGCCGATCTTCGAGGAGAACGACCGCGAGCACTTCAAGGGGATCGACATCATGCGGACCGTCCGCAGCTTCGACCCCTGCCTGCCCTGCGGCGTGCACATGTACCTCGGCAACGGCAAGACGCTGGAGAAGCTGCACTCGCCGACGCAGTCCATGACCGGAGAGTGACCGGTCAGGTGAACGGCCACCCGGCGGACGACGACGCATACTGGCGCAGCGCGGGCGACCGCATCGAGACGCTGCTCGAGGCCAGCTCGGTCGGCGGTGCGGCGGCCCGCGACCGCGCCGAGCAGCTGGTGCGCGAGGTGGCGGACCTGTACGGGGCCGGGCTGGAGCGGATCCTGCGGATCGTCGGCGAACTCGACGGCGGCGCGGCGGCGCGGCTCGCCGGCGACGACCTGGTGGCGAGCCTGCTGCTGGTCCACGGGCTGCACCCGCACGACGCCGAGACCCGGGTGCGCGTCGCGCTCGACGGCGTGCGGCCCTACCTGGGTTCGCACGGCGGGGACGTGGAACTGCTCGGCGTGAGCTTTCCGCCGGGTTCCGCCGGCGCGGACGGGGTGGTGCGGCTGCAGCTGACGGGCAGCTGCAAGAGCTGTCCGTCCTCGGCGGTGACGCTCGAGCTGGCCGTCGAGACCGCTGTCCGCGCGGCCGCGCCCGAGATCGCGACCATCGAGGTGGTCGCCGCGACCCCGGAGCCGGAGGCCGGGCTGATTCCCGCGGACTCGCTGTTCTCCCGTGTGCACCGCGGCGCCGCCCCCGGCGGAACCTGGTGCGCGGTACCCGAAGTCGAGCAGCTCCGCGACGGGGAGGTGGGCGGCTTCGTGGTGGCCGACCTGCCGATCCTGGTCTGCCGGGTCGCCGACGACCTGCTGGCCTACCGGGACCGCTGCCCCTCCTGCACCCACACGCTCGCCGGGGCGGTGCTGGCTCGCCGGGCCGGCTACCCCGCCGGCGACGCGGTGCTGCGCTGCCCGACCTGCCACGCGCACTTCGACGCGGTCCACGCGGGGGTCGGGCTCGACGACGACACGGTGCACCTGGACCCGCTCCCGCTGCTGGTGCGCGACGGCGTCCGGTCCGTGGCCGTGCCCGCCGAGGCCGCGGGGGTGGGATAGGTGAGCGACCCGTACTCCGTGCTGGCGCGCATCACGACGACCCGGCCCGACCCGCGTCCCGCCGGGGAGCGCTGCGAGATGTGTGCCGAACCCATCCTCGACCGGCACCAGCACGTGGTGGACACGACGGCCCGGTCCCTGATGTGCGTCTGCCGCGGCTGCTACCTGCTCTTCACCGACCCCGGCGCCGAACTGCGGTACCGCGCCGTCCCGGACCGCTACCTCGCGCTCCCGGGACTCGCGCTGGGGCGGGGCCGGTGGGAGGAACTCGAGATCCCGGTGGGACTGGCCTTCCTGTTCCGGAACTCGACGCTCGGCCGGATGCTCGCCTTCTACCCGGGCCCGGCCGGGGCCACCGAGTCGGAGCTTCCACTGGAGGCCTGGGGCGCGGTGTGCGCGGACAACCCGGTGCTGGGCGTGCTGGCCGACGACGTAGAGGCGCTGCTGGTCCGGATGCCGGAGCACGGATCCGGCGACGCGACGTGCTTCCTGGTCCCGATCGACGCCTGCTACGAACTGGTCGGCCAACTGCGCCTGCTGTGGCGGGGTTTCGACGGCGGCCAGGAGGCCCGCCGGTTCGTCGACGACTTCTTCGCGGACGTCGCGACACGCTGCGGCGGCGCGCCATGAGCGAGGTCTCCTTCGCCGTCCGCGACGTCGCCGTCGAGCCGTACGCGGTGGCCCCGATCCTGACGGCCCGCGTCGGCGTCACGGCGACCGGCGACGAGCCCGTCCACGCGATGGCCCTGCGCAGCCAGGTCCGGATCGAGCCGCACCGCCGTGCGTACACCGACGACGAGGCCGCGGGCCTGCTCGACCTCTTCGGTCCCCGGGAACGGTGGGACTCGACCCTGCGGTCATTCCTGTGGCTGCAGTGCTCCGCCGTGGTGCCCGGCTTCACTGGAACCACTGAGGTGGACCTGTCGCTGCCGTGCACCTACGACTTCGAGGTCGCGGCCTCGAAGTACCTGCACGCCCTGCGCGAGGGGACCGTGCCGCTCACCTTCCTGTTCAGCGGCACCATGTTCCTCCGGGGCGCCAACGGGTTCGGCGTGCAGCAGATTCCGTGGGACCGCGAGGACCACTACGACCTGCCGGTGACCGTGTGGCGGGACCTGATCCGCGCACACTTCCCGAACACCGGCTGGGTGCGACTCGGCCGGGACACCGTCGAGGCGTTGGCCGCCTACAAGTCGGCCCGAGGCCTGACCGGGCTCGACGACGCGGTCGCAGGGCTGCTCGCGCAGGCGCGGGAGGAGATCCCGTGACCGCCGCCGACATCAGCCCCCGGGTCCGCGCCGTCGCCGACGCCGTCCTGTACGAGGGCTACCTGCTCTACCCCTACCGCGGGAGCTCGCGGAAGAACCAGTCCCGCTGGCAGTTCGGCGTGCTGGGGCCGCCCGGCGCGGCCGCGGCCGGCGTCGGGGAGGAGCCGGCGCTCTCGGCCCAGTTGCTGACGGAAGGCGGCGAGGACGAGGGGGTCACTCTCGTGCTGCGCTTCCTGCAGCTGCAGACGCGCCACGTGCAGGAGCCCGTCGAGGGCGGCGGCTGGCGGACGGTCGACGAACTCGCCGCGGGCGCGCAACGCTGGCTCAGCTGGGACGAGGCGGTGGAACGGGAGGTCGCGTTCGCCCCCGTCCGGCTGCCGGAACTCGTGGCGCCGCGCACCATCCCGGTTGCGGTCGACGGGGGCGTCGACGTCGAGGAGCTGGCCGGGCCGGGACGGATCATGCGCACCCGGCAGCCGCTGGCGGCGGAGGTGACGCTGAGCCGCACCGAGGACGACGGCTTCGCCCGGCTCGGCGTCGAGGTGCGCAACACCGGCCCGGAGATCACCGGCCCAGGGACCACCGACAAGGAGGACGCGATCGCCCGCTCGCTGATCGGTGCGCACGTGATCGCCACCGTCGCCGGCGGCTCCTTTGTCTCGCTCCTCGAACCGCCGGCCGAGGCGGCGGCCGCGGTCGCGCGCTGCACCCACCGGCGGTGCTTCCCGGTGCTGGCAGGGGAACCCGGGACGCGCGACACCGTGCTGGTCTCGCCGATCATCCTGTACGACTACCCGGAGGTGGCGCAGGAGAGCGACGGCGCGCTGTTCGACTCCACCGAGATCGACGAGATCCTGACCCTGCGGGTGATGACGATGACCGACGAGGAGAAGGCGCAGGCCCGGGCCACCGATCCGCTCGCCGCGCGGATCGTCGACCGCTGTGACGCCATGACACCCGAGGCGTTGGGGCAGCTGCACGGCATCCTGCGGGACCCCCGCGCCGATCCGGGCCTGATTCCCGAACTGCCCGAGGGCGTTCCGTGGTGGGACCCCGAGGCCGACACCAGCGTGCGGCCTGACGTGGATGCGGTGCTGGTGAACGGGGTCCGGGTGGCGAAGGGCAGCGCCGTCCGCCTGCGCCCGTCCCGGCGGGCCGACGCCCAGGACCTCTTCTTCGCCGGCCGCACGGCCACCGTCGCGTCCGTGCACTCCGACGTGGACGGCAACACCCACGTCGGGGTGACCGTCGACGACGACCCGGCGGCCGAGCTGCACGACTGGTACGGGCGCTATCTCTACTTCGCGCCGGACGAGCTGGAACCGCTGGGTGAACCAGCGCCGGGCAGAGAGGAGGGTCAGTCATGGAGACAGTAGGGCAGATCGCGACCGTGCTGGTCGCGGTCCTGATCGTCGTGGGCGTCGTGGTCGGCGTCCGTTCGATCCCCGACGTGAGGCGGTACCTGCGGATGCGGCAGATGTGAGCCGCCACCGGACGACCCCGGAGCCGTGATGGCCGGATTGAACCGGGTGCTGGTCGCCGGCATCGGCAACATCTTCCTCGGCGACGACGGTTTCGGTCCGGAAGTGCTGCGGCGGTTGGCCGCAACGGACCGCGGCGGCTCGTCGGCCGGGCCGGCGGGCGCCCGCCTCGTCGACTACGGGATCCGGGGAATGCACCTCGCCTACGACCTGCTGGACGGCTGGGAGGCGCTGGTCCTGGTCGACGCCCTGCCCGATCGCGGTGCGCCGGGCACGATCCGGGTGTTCGAGGCCGACGTGGACGCGTTCGGGCAGGGCGGCGGACTTGACGCCCACGGCATGGACCCGGGATCGGTGTTCGCCGGTCTGGCCGCGCTCGGCGGCACGGCGCCCCGCACGATCGTCGTCGGCTGCGAGGTCCGGACGGTCGAGGAGGGCATCGGGCTCTCCCCGGAGGTCGAGTCCGCGGTGGACGGCGCGGTGACGGCGGTGCTCGACGTACTGGCGGGGTTGACGGTCGTGCCGGACGGTGCGGCGGCACGAGGCGAGGAGGGCTGACCGATGTGCCTGGGAATCCCGGGGCGGGTGGTGCGGATGCTCGACGGCTACGGGAACCAGCTGGCGCTGGTCGAAGTCGCCGGGGAGGAGCGCAGGGTCAACGTGGGGATGCTGCCGGAGAACTCGTGCGGGCCGGGTGACTGGGTCATCATCCACATGGGCATGGCGGTGGACAAGACCGACGCGGCGGGAGCCGAGCAGGCGATGGCGGGGCTGGAGCTGATGGGCCGGCCCCGGGAGGAAACCGCTCCGGACCGCTGAAGTCCCGCTCCGGCGGCGCGCGCCGACCGGGCTCCGACCCCGCGGGGTTGCCATCGTGTCGGAGACCGGTCAGGCGCGGCACCGCGATCAGCAGGGGCCCGGCTCGCCGATCTTCACGGCGGACAGTACGGCCTCGGCTTCACCGACGGGTGAGCCAGGCAGCGGGGTCTGCCCGACCACGACCCAGTTCGAGTCGACGACCTGTCGGCGGCCCGCTCCCGTCGCGTCGACGCTCCGAGAGAAGAAGACACCTTCCGCCTGGATGCGATCCTGTGCTGCCTGCAGATTCATGCATACGACGTTCGGCATGGTGGCGGGCACTGCCGCCGGTGCGGCCGCAGCGGGCGGTGCTGCGGCGGGCGGTGCAACCGAGATCGGTTCGGCCACCGCATGGGTCGGCGCCGGAGGGGCCACGATTGGCTTCGACGTGGTCGGACGTGCCGACACTGACGTCGGGCTCACCGCAGATGTGACGGCCGGCGGCCTCACTTCGGCAGTCCCCGCCTCGTCCTCCGACGAACATCCCAATACGGCCAGGCCCACAACCGCCAACGTCACGACTATCCGTTTCATACCCGTTGTCTAGCAGTGCGCGCCACGGATCCCCGGTAGGCCTCGCACACTGTCGGCCATGCGAACGACAGCAGTGTCGCACCCGCCGTCTTCAGACTCGGCATGCCAATTGGACGATCGGTCTACAGTCTCCCGTACTCGTACCGATCCGTTCGACAGTGGAGCTCATGTGACCCGGAATTCTCTCTCCCGGCGGGGGTTTCTGACCGCTGTCGCCGCCGCCTCGCTGCTGCCGCCGTCGCTGCAGCGTGCGCTGGCCGCACCGGTACCTGCCGGTGGGCTCGACTCGATCGAGCACGTCGTCCTGCTCATGCAGGAGAACCGGTCGTTCGACCACTACTACGGATCGCTGCGCGGCGTGCGGGGGTTCGGTGACCCCAACGCGTTGCGGTTGCGGGGCGGGGCCACAGTTTTCGAGCAGCCCGGTGCGAACGGTCCGGTGCTCCCGTTCCCGATTCGGGACTCCGCCGCCGCGCAGGGGATGGACACCCAGAACGTCACCGGCCTCGACCACAGCTGGGAGGGCGGACACCAGGCCCTCGCGGACGGCTGGCACGACGGCTGGATCGCGGCCAAGACCGGCACGACGATGGCCTACTACGACCGCCAGGACATCCCGTTCCACTACGAGCTCGCGGACGCGTTCACCATCTGCGACGCCTACCACTGCTCGGTGCCGACGTCGACCAGCCCCAACCGCAACTACTGGGTGTCCGGGTACACCGGATTCGAACCCGCCGGCGCGAATCCGTTGGGTTCGACCGAGGAGTTGGGCTCGAGTGGGTCGGAGGGCGCGCCGGGCCCCGAGGGGCGTGCGGTCACCAATGCCGCCTACAACCCATGGCACGCCGGCTACGGGTGGACCACCGTTCCGGAGCGGCTGCAGGCCGCCGGCGTCACCTGGAAGACGTACCAGGAGTGGGACAACTTCGGAGACAACAACCTCGAGTACTTCACCACCTTCAAGAAGGTAGGGGCGCACCTGCTCGGGAACCCCGGCCTGGTCCCGTACGAGCTGCAGACCCTCGCCGGGCTCTACCTCGCGCTGCCCGCGCTGCCGCCCGCGGCCCAGGACGTGGCCTTGGGGGCACTCGAGGTCGCGGTGAACGGGCTTTCCCCCGCCGACCGGCAGCTGTACGACCGCGGGCTGTACCGGTCGCGTCCGGGCACACTGGCCGCCGAGTTCCGGAAGGACGTCGAGTCGGGCAGGCTGCCGCAGGTCAGTTATCTGGTTCCGTCCGAGGTCGACTCGGAGCATCCGTCCGGATCGTCGCCGGCGGCGAGCGCCACGCTGCTGTACCAGGTGCTCGACGCGATCGCGTCGGACCCGGCCCTCTGGGCGAAGACGGCCGTGATCGTCAACTTCGACGAGAACGACGGCTACTTCGACCACGTGCCGCCGCCGCGTCCGCCGCTTTCGGTCGGCTCGGAGTGGGTGGCCGGTCAACCCCTCGGTCTCGGCCCCCGGGTGCCGATGACGATCGTCTCGCCCTGGACGGTGGGCGGGTTCGTGTGCTCGCAGGTGTTCGACCACACGTCGGTGAACCAGTTCCTGGAGAAGCGGTTCGGGATCACCCAACCGGAGATCGACCCGTGGCGGCGCACGGTCAGCGGGGACCTGACCTCGGCCTTCGACTTCGCCCACCCGCGCAGCCGGCCGAACGTCGCCCGCCCCCGGCCCACCCCGCCGCTGGAGCCGAGGTGGACGCCCACGCCGCCGGCCGAGCAGCGGATGCCGCTGCAGGAGAGCGGTACCCGGCTCGCGCGGGCGCTGCCGTACCAGCCCGATGCGTACGCGACCGTGGACCCCGGTGCCCGTGCCCTGACGATGCATCTGGCCAACACCGGTGCCGCCTCGGCGCACCTGGCCCTGTACCCCTACGCGGGCGAGTTCGACGCGCCGCGGCACTACGACGTCCTCGGTGCGGCCGACGACACCGTCGCCATCCCCGGACCGCGCTACGACCTGACCCTGCTCGGTCCCAACGGCTTCCGGCGCGAATTCGCCGGGTCGACCGACGGTGCGGCGGCCGCACTCGCACTGTCCACAAGGGTCGACGCGGCGGCGGGGGCGCTCGACCTGACCGTGAAGAACCCAGGGGATCGCGAGCTGACCGTCGTGCTCGACGGCCAGCGCAGTCGACTCGCGGCAGGCGGCAGCGAGTCGTGGACGGTGCGGTCGGTGGACGGCTGGTACGAGGCCACCGTGACCGTCGACGAGGACCCGGACTTCCGGCGCCGCCTCGTCGGCCACGTCGAGAACGGACGGGGCAGCGTCAGTCAGCCAGTGTGAGGTGACGACGGGGGGTTCGCCCGGATCCGCGCCCGCGTAGGGCAAGTCAGTGAAGGCAATCGACCAGTAGGAGCTCCTGTGCGTCACCGCGTCGAGCGCCAAGGGCGCGCCGGACGGCGTGCCGGAGGTCACTGAGACCGACCTGGACCGCGAACATGCCGACATGGGAACAAACTTCGTGCGTTTCCTGATCTCGTGGCGCTCCGTCGAGCCCGCACCGGGGCAGTACGACCAGGCATACCTCGACCGCGTCGAGGACCGGGTCGGCTGGTACGCCGAGCGCGGCTACCAGGTGATGCTCGACATGCACCAGGACGTGTTTCCGGGGCGATCACCCCGGAGGGCAACGGCGGCAACGGCGCCGGCAACATCGGCAACGGTGCGCCGGCCTGGGCGACGTACATGGACGGCCTTCCGGTGGAGCCCCAGGACAGGTGGGAGCTGTACTACATCCAACCCGGTGTGATGCGCGCGTTCGACAACTTCTGGAACACCACCGGCAAGCACCCCGAGCTCGTCGAGCACTACGCGAACGCGTGGCGGGCGGTTGCCGATCGCTTCGCCGGCAACGACACCGTGGCCGAGACGCCGGTGATGCTGTGGCAGTCTGCTGGGATGGTTGAGCTGCAGGGCGACGGTCCCGGGACCTCCGGCGCGGCCGGAGGTGACATCCGACCTTCCCGGGAGGTGGGGCGGCGCCCGGGTGACATTGCCCGGACGGTGGGGGTGGCGCTCCTGCCGCTGATCCTGCTCGGTGGCTCACTCCTGGGTGGGCTGATCGAGGACAACCGCGGGACGATGATCGGCGATGTGCTGGTCACCTGGAACCTCGTCGGCGTCTTCGGTGCGCTGGTGTTCCTGCCGGTGGTGGTGGTGTCACTGGTCGGGGCGGGTGCGTTGGCGTGGCAGTTCCGGTTCGGTCGCTGGCTGGCGTCGATCGGTAGCGGGGCGATGGTGCTACTGGCCTCGGCCCTCGTGTACGGCATGGTCGCGGATGTGGTGGACCCGCCGGAGTGGCGTGATCCGTACAGTTGGGCGCCGCCGCTCACACCTCTCACGGTGACGATCTTCGTCGCCCCGTACCTCGCGATCGCCGCGGCCAATGTGTATGTGGTCCTGCGCCTCTGGAAGCGGGCCTCGTAGGTCCACGCCCCGTCAGTGGGACGATTGCCATCTCGCCGGACGATCGTGGTTCGAGTGCTGTCGAGGCAGTTACTCGCAGCGGTCACCACCTCGGTACATCACAGATGAGGACGACACATGTCGAGGAATTGGCCAGTCGCGGTCGTCGCAGTGGGGTTGCTGGGCGCCGCGGCGTGCGGGACACCGGAAGCGGCTTCCGCGGACGACCCGAGCATCGTTCGAGCGGACCTGCTGCCGGACGCCTCGGAGTTGCCCGCGGGAACCCAGGTCGAGCGACTCGAGCGCGAGGACCAAATGATCCTGAACCTGAACATCCACGCGCCAAGCGACGGGATCGGATTGGACATGGACCCCGTCTTCGAACCGGCGCAGTGCGCGGGCGAGAGCCTGTACGCCGACCAGGCACGTGCGGGCTTGATCGAGAACGGTTCCGCCAGCGCCGCGCTCCTCGAAAGTGGTGGCGCGTACGTGATGCTGGTCAGCGAGACGGGCACGGATGTGTCCCGGGTGGTCGAGGCGCACACCGGGCAGTGTTCGGCCTATACCGTGACTTCGACCAGCTTCGACAGCACGTCCCAGCGCACGATTCGGACGGAGCGGCTCGATCTTCCCGCGGCGCTCGTCGCCGAGGACGCCGCGATCCTGTACGAGGTCAGCCATCCCGACAACCCGGCCTGGTCCGACACCGAGGTCCTCCTCGGGTACGCCGCAGTCGACGAGTACACGGTGGTGGTCCTCGGATACGAGGGCAGGCAGTCCCAGCCCGAGTTCGACGACGTGTTCACGCGGGTCGTCGAGAAGGTGCGGCGCGTCGGCTGAGGTTTCGGGTGCGTCGAACTGCCGACTCCGTTACCCGTTCCCGTGACGACCGTGCCGTCCCAGATGAATTACGAGAGATGGCCACCGTTCACGTACAGGGTGGAGAAGTCGCCGCTGGAGTCCTTCTCCTCGAACTCGGAGATCCGGATCGACGCGTACTCCTCGACGAAGGTCCCCGAGCGGACCGACATCGCGGTGCCGTCCTCGGGGTTGCCGACCCGCACGGGGTTGCGGCCGTAGGCGACGAAGCGGGCGACGCCGGCGGTGGGGCGGGACGCGATGCTGGACATTGAGCACTCCTCGATGCTCGGCAACAACAAGTGGACGACGTTCCTCACCCAGGAGCTGCCGCCCGTCATCGATGCCGGGCTCAAGACCAACGGCGTGAACTCGCTGGCCGGTATCTCGATGGCGGGCACCTCCGTGCTCAACCTCGCCGTCGCCGCACCGGACCTGTACAAGAGCGTCGGCGCCTACAGCGGGTGCGCGGAGACCAGTACCCCGGCCGGTCGCGCCTACATGGACATGGTTGTCGACTCGCGTGGTGGCGGCGACGTCACGAACATGTGGGGCGCCAGAACGATCCGGCGTGGGTCGAGAACGCCCCTGTGGCCCAGGCCGAGAAGCTGCGCGGCCAGAACATGTACATCTCCACCGGAAACGGCCTGCCCGGCCCGCACGACACGTTCGAAGAGTCCGGCGGCAGCGCAACGGCTCTCGCCGAGCGAGTGATCGTCGGCGTCATCTTCTGCGGCCGTCCCCCCACCCGGCCGCGGGCGCGGGCGGCGGCCAGGCCGGCGGAGGTGCGTTCACGGATGAGGTCCCGTTCGAAGCTGGCGAGGGCTGTGACTCGCGGCGATACATGGCGGTATTCTCGCGCTGTTCCTTGGCGTTCCAGAGGGGGATGACCGCTCGCGAACAACCACCGGACCAGGCCAAACTCTGTGTGGTCTTGGTGTCCGCGCGCCTAGAATCTGCGTATGGACCACTATGTCAGGCAGGAGCCGATCCCGGATCGCAGTCCTGGACAGCCGGAGGTTCGTTCTCGGTTCGGGTGGATCCGGGCAGCTCTAGATTTCCGTCGTCCTGGAGATTTGCTCCGCGACCGGGCTGCCAGCAGGTACTCATCCGTGGCGCCTCGCCATCCTGATGGGACCCGTACCAAGATAATCCCGTTCAACGGCAGCGGCTGGGGGCGATAGGCGGTTCTGACGCCGCAGGCTCTGTGTCCTTTCGTGCCGCCCCCGCGCGTACGCCTGGCGCCCAGGGACTCTCCCGCGTGCGTCCCGGATCTACCATCCGAGCGAAGTGTTGCTGATGGCCAGGGGTACATGCATCCAAGGAGAATCGCTTGATGGAAACCGTCTTTGTCGGTGCGATCGCAGTGACGGTGCTGGTCGGCTTGGACCAGGCCGGACTGTGGGCCGAGCGAAAGGGATGGGTCTACTGGCGCAAGGGCAAGCGTGGGGATGCGGGAGGCGGCATGTTGGGGGTCATGGACGAACTCCTCTCGCCCGCCAAGAGCCACACCCTCGAGGAGATCGCCAACAAGCAGCACGGTCGAGTCGACGCAACCGTCGGAGACGGTGGATGGGTCGATCTCGATGGTGGTCGGGCGCACTTGCCGGCGATTGGTCGGTAGTAGAAGACGCCAGGTGCGCGGACGTTGCAGACCGCGGGTGTCTTCGTTCGTGACTTTCGACAGTCCATCAATCGTTCGTTTTCGGAAACGCCCGCTGACGATCGCTACGGATATCGTTGGAGTGCCCAGGATTGCGCCAGAGGCGGACATGCATCGCTTGCTCACGCCCTGCAATCGGCGCAGCCTGCGAACCCCGCTAGCTGATCCTGTAGACGTCGCGATCCTGATCGTTCGTGGGCTCGTAGCGGAGGTAGGTGATCGTGCGGGGGCCCTCCAGTGTTGCCGACGGTGAGAAGCCGGAACGGCAGGGTTCGGCAATCGAGATTGCGGACAGTCCCTGCGCCTTCGGCGGGATCCACGCGCCGTACACCACATAGCCTCGCGGGCCGTTCCAGTTTCCTTGTTCATAGCAGGACACCCGCACCCGAAACGACGAGTACCTTGGCGCGGTGCACCAGGCGCTGCCGATGCGGGTCGTGATGTTCCTCGCCACCGTGCATTCAACCCCCAGCTCTCGGGCGTCCGCACCGGGTCCGGTGACGAGCATCGCGGCTGCCACCGCTGCGCCGGTGGTCGCGACAGCCGCGAGTCGGCGGACAGATCTGAACATCGATTACCTCACCTCGTTGGAGTTCGGTACCAGCTTGCGGCAGGCAGCCGACTCGGCACATCCCCCTTCGGGGTGGGATCTCCCCACCCCGAAGGGGATCCTCCGGGCTGGGTCATCGACTGACCGTCCTGTATGAAGATCGTCGAACAGGACTGGCTGAACAGCTCAACGGAGCGGAGCCCCAGGCCTATTGCCGACTCCCACTGCTACCGCCGCAGCCAGGTCTCCCATAAAGGGGTTCTCGCCGACGATCGCGCAGCAGTTGCCCGCTGCGACACCGAAACTGACTGGTTCGAATGCGGTCAGCTCGCCGAAGTGTCGCTCGGCGTCGCGGACGACCAGGAGGTGGTCGTCGCGATGTGAGTGGTCGAGCATGGGTTCTCCCGGAGTTCCTCGTGGTGGAAGCGCGAGGAGGCGGGGACCGGTCAGAATGCTGCAGAAAGCGCGGCCCCCGCGACGGGGCCGGGTGCCCGGGGCCGCGGGCGGCCCGCGGTGTCGGGATGGCTGTGGCGGCGGAACGAACCTCGGAGTCGTCGCTCCTCGGCGGTCGGACCTCGCGCGGTGCGGGATTGCCCGCACGTCGGGTCGTCGGAGCGGCCCAGGAGCACGAGCGCCGCAACGGCCACGACGGTGGCGAGGAGTCCCACCAGCAGGACGTTGGTATCGCCGGTGGGCGGGAGGGTGGCGGCGATGAAGGCGACGGTCGCCCACGTCATCAGGACGGCGAGGACATCCGCAATGCCTCGCGAGTCCTGGAACATGTGCAGAAGCCAACCCGGCGAGCGCCGATGACGGCCTGTACTGGAAGCGCTGGCGTCTGCCCGGACAGCTTCGAAGGGGTTCGCTAGCGAACGAACGCGACGCCCACGTCGGGGCCGCCACCCGGAAGCTGGACAAGCGGGCTGTTCCACCATGATTGCGGCGTCGTGTCGTATGACAAACCTCCCCACACGGGGTCTCCACTCGGGCGCATGTTGACCACGATGGAGTCACGGTTGTTGTACCCGTGCACGACGTAGAAGTTGTCCGGCGCGGCGGCGCCGACCACAACGAACTTCGTTGCCGGCGAGTCCAGGGCATCGACGTCGTGTACACGTCGGTACTCGGTCGCATAGATCGCGCCCATCTTGGTTGCCGAGACGATCACGACTCGACCGGACTCGTAGATCGGGAGCCCGGCGTTGCGGGCGGCGATGAGGGCGTCGGCGGTCAGCCCCTCCGGCGCGCCACTGCCGCCGGCAGAGGCATTCTCCACGGACGCGGCAATCGGGGCCAATGGATTCGATCTCGGTGCGGCCGATGCAGGCGCCGCTGCACCTGTGACGACCGCGGTGGAAAGGGCTGTCGCAGCGAGCAGTTGACTCAACTTACGAGTGTTCACGATGATCCCCCTGATCTGTTGTTCCCGCTCGAGGTGTTGGCGGGCGGAACGACGCTCCCCGCGAGCTATCGCTGGGCGAGCCGCGTTTCGTTACTGAAGGCGCCAAGGCGTCCTACTCGCGGGTCGCCGAACCAGGCCAGCGGTACCGGTGAGGATGCGTGGTCAATGACCGTCAGTCGTCCTCGAAGCCCATGGGGCCGAAACGCCGGACCCGTGCATCCTCGACGCCAGCGGTCTCGGTGCGGGCAGGCGGGCCAGACCTGGATCCAGTAGTCCTCGACGGGGTCGTCGACGATCAGGTCCCAGTTCTTGAACCCTGATCCCGGCGAGGCCGGGTCGGCCGTCGTACTCGTCGATTCCTTCCGCGGGTTCCCCACCCATGGTCGTCACCCGCAGGGGTGTCGTGACCGTCAGGAAGACCTCGGCGACGGCCTCCCAGTCTCCCAAATCGTCCTCGTGCGGCACCGCCCCGAGGTGGTCGACCGCAACACGTGCCGGGCCCGAGGCGATGCCGGTGTGAATGGTGACGAATCACCGGGCTGAGGAGCTGCCCTCGACCCCACGCGCCAACCGCGCGTTGGTGCGCTCTAGCTGCCACCGCGTCCAGTGCTCCAGGCGTTGCGCCTCGTCGGCACCCAGCCGGTCGCACACGAAGTCCCAGTGCACTCCCACCCGGTCGCCGACACGCAGGTCTGTCACGAACGCCCCGGAACCGACGCGGTACCGCGCCGACCGGTCCTGCTCGGCCCCGAGTCTCAGGGCTCCGTCGTAGGTGAGCGGCCGCGCACGCACCAGCACGTCGTCCTCTCGCACCTCGGTCACCGTCCCGTAGGTGATCCGACAGGAGTCGAGCACCTGGAGGGGCTGAGGCACACCGGATCCCAGCAGCCGCGACCACGGGTACACCGCCAGCACGTGGAAGGTGTGCGTCGGCGCGACCTCGGGGAGCAGCTCGTCGGTCAGGTGCTTCCAGTAGTGGCCGGCGCGGGAGGCGAAGCGGGCGAGCAGTTCCCGGCCGAAGCGGTCGCGGTCGATCCGGTCGGTCAGCTCGTTGCCGGTCCAGTAGGCGCGCACCACCCGCTCGTCCAGCGGGTCCCCGATCCCGGACAGCTCGGCGATCAGCTGCTGGTAGGGCCACGCGCCGCTGAACCGGCTTGCCACCGCGGGCATGTCGACGTCCGCTCCGTCGTGGCCGCACGCGGCCAGCTCCAGCGCCCGTGCGTCCGCGGGCCCGCAGTAGCCGAGCGCGTTGGGCGCGTGCGCGTACCGGGCGAAGAGGCGGTGGCCGGGTGAGCTCGGCACTCAGCCCTCCGACCCGCGGCCCACCAGCAGCGCGGTCTCCCGGTGCAGACGGCCGAAGTTGTAGTAGGCGGCGCAGGCGCCCTCCGGGGAGACCATGCACGTGCCGATCGGGGTCTCGGGGGTGCAGGCGGTCCCGAACACCTTGCACTCCCAGGGCTTGATGACGCCCTTGAGCACCTCGCCGCACTGACACGCCTTCGGGTCGGCCACCCGCACCCCGGGCATCGAGAACTTCTCCTCCGCGTCGAACTCGGCGTAGTCGGGGTGCACCTTCAGCGCGCTCTGGGAGATGAAGCCCAGGCCGCGCCACTCGAAGTGCGGCCGCAGCTCGAAGGTCTCGGCCATCAGCTTCAGCGCCTGCGGGTTGCCCTCGGGACGCACCACGCGGATGTACTGGTTCTCGACCTCGCAGCGGCCGTCCCGGATCTGCTGCAGCAGCATGTGCACCGACGCCAGGATGTCGAGGGGCTCGAAGCCGGCCACCACGATCGGCTTGCCGTACACCTCGGGCACGAACCGGTACGGCCGGATGCCCACCACGGTCGAGACGTGGCCCGGGCCGAGGAAGCCGGACAGCCGCAGGTCCGGGGACTCCAGGATCGCCTTGATCGGCGGCACGATCGTCACGTGGTTGCAGAAGACGCTGAAGTTCGTCACGCCGAGCGCGCGGGCCCGCACCAGCGTCACCGCCGTGGACGGCGCGGTGGTCTCGAAGCCGACGGCGAAGAACACCACCTCCTTGTCGGGGTTGTCCACGGCGACCTTGAGCGCGTCGAGCGGCGAGTACACGAAGCGGACGTCGGCGCCGTGTGCCTTCGCCTCGATCAGGTTGCCCGCGGACCCCGGCACCCGCATCATGTCGCCGAACGTGGTGAAGATGACGTTCGGGCGCTGCGCCAGGGACATCGCGTCGTCCACCCGGCCCATGGGGATGACGCAGACCGGGCAGCCGGGGCCGTGCACCAGTTCCACGGAGGGGGGCAGCAGGTGTTCGATGCCGTGCCGGTAGATGGTGTGGGTGTGCCCGCCGCACACCTCCATGAACTTGAACTCGTCGTCGCCGGCGAGCTCGGTGATCGACTTCACGAGCGCGCGGGCCGCGGCCGGGTCGCGGAATTCGTCTACGAACTTCATGGGGCTACCTCGCTCTGCGTGGACGCCTCGGTCAGGCGATTTCTGAGGAGTTGTACGCGTCGATCTCGTTGACGTAGTCGGCGCCCATCTTCTGGACCTGGTCGAGGGTCAGCTGCGCCTCGGCCTCGTCGATCTTCGACATCGCGAACCCGACGTGGACCAGCACCCAGTCGCCGACGAGAAGGCCCTCGTCGGCCAGCAGCCGGACGCTGATGATGCGGCGGATCCCGTTGACGTCGACCTTGGCCAGGTGTTCGTTCGCGTCGACGATCTCGACGACCTGTCCCGGTATGCCCAAGCACATCTCGGTGTTCCTTCCCTCGCGGGTCCTGCGGCTCAACAGATTCGCGGCAGCGGGTCGCCGACCAGCATGTCGACGATGCGGCTGCCGCCGAACGCGGTCCGCAGCGCCACGATGCCCTGCGGGTCCGCCATCACCTCGCCGATCACCGCGGCCTGCGCGCCGAGCGGCTGCCCGTGCAGTGCCGCGACCGCGGCGTCGGACTCCTCCGCCGGCACCACGGCGACGAACTTGCCCTCGTTCGCGACGTAGAGCGGGTCGATCCCGAGCAGGTCGCAGGCGCCGAGCACCTGCGGCTGCACCGGGAGGGCCTGCTCGTCGAGCACCACGGCGACGCCGGCGGACTGCGCGAGCTCGTTGCACACCGTGCCGATGCCGCCCCGGGTGGCGTCGCGCATCCACCGGGTGCCCGGCGCGGCCGCCAGCAACGCCTCCACCAGGCCGTTCACCGGCGCGGTGTCCGAGGCGATGTCCGCCTCGATGGCGAGCTCGCCGCGGGCCAGCATCACCGCCATGCCGTGTTCGCCGATGGTGCCGGAGACCACCACCCGGTCGCCGGGCCGCACCAGGTCCGCGGCCAGCACCCGCCCGGCCGGCACTACGCCGACCCCCGCGGTCGAGATGTACAGCCCGTCCGCCGCGCCCTTCCCGACCACCTTGGTGTCGCCGGTGACGATGGCGACCCCCGCAGCGGCGGCCGAGTCCCGCATGTCCGCGACGATGGTGCGCAGCAGCGAGATCTCGAAACCCTCCTCGATCACGAACGCGGCGGAGAGCCACCGCGGCCGGGCCCCCGAGACCGCGAGGTCGTTGACGGTGCCGTGCACCGCCAGGTTCCCGATCGAGCCGCCCGGGAACTGCAGCGGCTGCACCACGTACGAGTCGGTGGAGAACGCGACCCGCTCACCCGAGGGCAACCCCATCACCGCGGAGTCGCCGAGCTGCTCGAGCTCCGGGTTGCGGAACGCCTCGACGAACACCGAGTCCACCAGCGCGGCGGACGACTTGCCGCCGGCGCCGTGCGCCAACGTCACCACCGTCTCGAGCAGCCGTGGGCGGCGTTTGCGGAACGCGTCGATGCGGTCGAGGACCCGGCCCTCGCGCTCGGCGGAGGTGGGGGGCTGGGCGCCGACCGGTGTGCTGCTCATCTGGATTCGCCTGTCCTCGACGTCGCGGGATGCGGAGTGGGCCGTGCCATGTGGTCCTGCACGGCCGACCAGAGCCGGTACCCGACGAGGGCGTGGCTCTCCTGGATGCGGTGGATGCTCTGGGAGCGGATGGTGAAGCAGAAGTCGAGGTCCTCCGAGGTGGCCATCCGGCCGCCGTCGTGCCCGGCGAACCCGATGGTCAGCAGGCCGCGCTTGCGCGCCTCCGCGAGGGCGGTCATCAGGTCGTCGGAGTTGCCGGAGGTGGACAGCGCGATCGCGATGTCGACGGACCTCGCGTGGGCGATGATCTGCCGGGAGAAGATCAGCTCGAAACCGACGTCGTTGCCGAGCGCGGTCACCACCGCCTGGTCCGCGGCCAGCGACCAGGCCGCCACCGGCCGGCCGAGCGCCGGGCGGCTGAACAGGGAGGCCAGGGTCGCGGCATCGGTGGAGCTGCCACCGTTCCCGAAGGTGTACAGGCGCCCGCCCTGCCCGAACCGTTCGGCCATCAGCGTCCCCGCCGCCGTCACCTGCTCGCCCCACTCGTCGAGGGAGGCCCGCTGCAGGCGCGCGCTCTCGGCCGCCTTGCCCCGGGCCGAGGACGCCAGGTCCGTCAGCAGCACGGCGGCGTCGCGTTCCTCGGCGTCGATGAACGGGTACAGGAAGTTGGTGCTCTCCTTCTCGCTCACCGCGCCGCCTCCGTCGCCGTCGCGACCCGGCTGATCGCCGCGCCGCCGTGCACCAGCACCAGGTCCCCGGGCGCGACGTCGCCGAGGACGGTCACGTCGACCGACTCGTCCCCGGTCGCGGTGCGGACGAGCGCGGTGTCCATCGCCGTCGCGGGCGGCAGCACCACCTCGCCGAGCCGGCCCTCGTCGCTGCACGTCACGCAGCCGGTCTCGGTGCACTCCGCGGCGTCCGGGGTCAGCAGCCCCGGGTGCTCGAAGCACACGTGCGTCAACTCCCACAGCAGGTGGTACATCAACACGAACCGCCCCGTCGCGGGGACCATCGGGTCGCCGGAGTCCACCCACAGCGTGTGGTCGGCGCCGCCCGCCGGTGGCCGCGGCCCGGAGCCGATCCAGATGGTGTCCGCGCCCCACGCGGGTGCCCGCCGCATCACGTCCAGCACCTGCGGCTGGTCGGCCGACGCGACCGCGATGATCACGTCGCCCGGCCGGGTGGCCACCCGGCACTGCGCGACGGGGTCCGGTTCGACCAGCGCGACGGAGGGCAGTGCCCGCTTGCCCATGATCACGGGGTGGACGAACTCCACCGCGACGTGGTGGGCGTGCGGCTCCCACTGTGGGGAGACCACCCACAGCGTGGCGCCGGCGTTGAACCTGCGGGCCAGGGCGAGGGCGGCCGTCGCCAGGTCCTGCGAGAGGTCCTCGTCGATCAGGGGTGTCTGCGCCGGTGCCTCGGTCATCGCATCGCTCCGATCCGTCGTCGGTCCATCGCCGGGCTGCGGGCGCCGCGGGCGAGCAGAGCGGTACCGAGCACCGCCTGGCCGAGGGAGAGGCCGCCGTCGTTCGCCGGCACCCGCTCGTGGGTCAGCACCTCGAAACCACTGCGCCGCAGGGCGGTACGCAGCATCTGCAGCAGCAGCGCGTTCTGGAACACCCCGCCGGTGAGGCCGACGGTGCCCACGCCGGTCCGATCCGCCGTGCGCGCGGCCAGTTCGGCGGTCGCGTCGGCCAGCGCGCGGTGGAAGCCCAGGGCGAGCGGCGCGACGGCCACCCCGGCGCGGACCCCGGCGACGAGGCCGTCGAGCAGCGGCCCGAGGAGGAGCTGTCCGTCGGCGACCGGCATCGTCAGCGGCGCCGCCCCCGTCGCCGAGCGCGCGCGGGCCTCGAGTTCCACGGCGGCCTGCGCCTCGTAGCTCACCCGGTGGCGCACCCCGAGCAGGGACGCGACGCCGTCGAAGAGCCGCCCGACGCTGGTGGTGCGGACGGCCGCCGCCCCCGAGCCCAGCTGGGACTGCACCAGGCGGCGCTCCGCGGCGTCCAGGGCGATCGTGCACGGCAGGTCGTCGATCTCGGTGATCCCGGCCTCGTGGAGCAGCGCCAGCGCCACCCGGGCCGGGTTGCGGACCGCCGCGTCGCCGCCGGGCAGCCAGAACGGCTGCAGGTGCCCGGCCCGCTCGGCGTCGAGGACGTCGGGGCCGACCAGCAGCAGCTCCCCGCCCCACACGGTGGTGTCGCAGCCGTACCCGGTGCCGTCGTAGGCGATGCCCAGCACCCGTGAGCCCAGGCGGCCGTGTTCGGCCAGCAGGGAGGCGATGTGGGCGTGGTGATGCTGCACCGTGCACAGCTCGACCCCCGTCGCGTCGCTGTAGCGGGCGGCCCACTGCCGGGTCGAGTAACCGGGATGGTCGTCCGCCACCACCAGCTCGGGGGTGACGCGGTGCAGGGAGGTCAGCTGGTCGACGGACCGCTCGAACGCCCGCCGGCTCTCCAGGGTGCCCATGTCGCCGAGATGCGCGGAGCAGAACGCGAAGTCCTGACGGGTCAGGCAGAAGGTGTTCTTCACCTCGGCGCCCACCGCCAGCACCACCGGGCCGGGCGCGGGCAACGCGACCGGCAGGGGAGCGAACCCCCGGGACCGCCGGATCGGCACCTCCCGTCCCCCCGACACCGCCAGGACGGAGTCCTCGCAGGGCACGGCGATGTCGCGGTCGTGCATCAGGAACAGGTCCGCGACCGCGCCGAGGCGGCGCCGGGCGTCCTCGTTCTCGAAGCAGAGCGGCTCGCCGCTGGTGTTTCCGGATGTCATCACCAGCAGGGTCGGGACCCTGTCGTCGGGCCGGCCGGGCACCGAGGTGAAGAGCAGGTGGTGCAGCGGGGTGTACGGCAGCATCACCCCCAGGTCCCCGACGCCGGGTGCCAACTCCGCCGACGCGGCCTCCGAGTCCCGCTTGCGCAGCAGCACGATCGGCCGGGCGGGGAGACCCAGCAGCCGCGCCCGCGCCTCGTCGACCTCGGCAATCTCGCCGGCCCGGCGGAGATCCGGCGCCATCACCGCAAACGGCTTGGCCGGCCGGTGTTTACGCTCACGCAGGCGGCGCACGGCGGCCGGGTCGGTCGCATCGCAGACCAGGTGAAAGCCCCCGAGCCCCTTGACCGCGACGATCAGGCCCTCGGCCAGCGCCCGGTGCACCCGGTCGAGCACCTCGTCGTCCCCGTCGGTCCGGACGCCGTTGCGCTCGAGGAAGATCCGGGGCCCGCAGTCGTGACAGGAGATGGGTTGGGCATGGAACCGCCGGTCCTGCGGTGTGTCGTACTCCCGCCGGCAGCGCGGACACAACGGGAACGAGGCCAGGGTGGTGTTCGGGCGGTCGTAGGGCAGGTCCGTCACCACGGTCAGCCGCGGGCCGCAGTTGGTGCAGTTGACGAACGGGTGCCGGTACCGCCGGTTCGCGGGGTCGCGGAGGTCGCGGAGGCAGTCCTCGCAGGTGGCGACGTCCGGCGAGACCAGCGTGCGGGCCCCGTCGACGTGGCGGCTCGGGGCGATCCGGAACGTGCGGTCGCCTTGCGGCGGCCGCGATTCCGATGCGACGTCGACGATGACGGACATCGGCGGCGCGTCCGACCGGATCCGGCGGGCGAACTCCGCCAATTGCGCCGCGGGGCCCTCGGCCTCGACGAAGACGCTGGCGTCGTCGTTGCCGCAGTGGCCCCCGAGCCTCAGTTCGGTGGCCAACCGGGCGACGAAGGGTCGAAATCCGACGCCCTGCACGATCCCTCGGACGGTGATCCGGCGTCGTTCTACGGTGAAGGCCGCGCTGTGATCTGGCTGAAAGTGGGTGTCCATACCCGACTCCACATCGCAGTTCGGTTGGCCCCGCTTCCCCGGGGCGTGGGCGACGACCGGCCTTCATCGGATCATGCTCCGCGTGGTCGCGGCCCGCAAGGGCGCCGCGGCCCGCCGGCCGCGCGCGGACAGCGCGCGTGGCGTCACCGGGAGGTGGGTGTCAGAGCCCGCAGAGGGTCGCCACCTGGCCGATGCTGAGCAGGCCGGACCCGCCCTCGGCGCGCGAGAACCGGCCGTCGGGGCGCACGTGGACGGCAATAGGCGGCTCGACCCGGGCGGAGTCGCCCGCGCGATCGAGGTGGTACTCGTCGAAGCCGTCGGGCGACTGCGTCACCAGGCGCACCGCATTGCGGGCGAGGGCGTTCTCGATCAGGACGTCGATCACTGGCTGGGCTCCTCGCTCGGGGACTGGCACACGAGAGAGGAGATTAGGTGAGGCTAAGCTGGCTGTCAATGGGTCAGGCGGGCTCCCACGGACCGTCCCGGTACCGATGCCAGTCGGTGGGGTCGTCGTCGATGGTGAGGAAGTCGTTGCGTAGCCAGAAGGTGGCATCGGGGTTCCAGCCGGCGAGCACGGTGGCGCCGGGGTGGGCGGCCAGGGGGATCGCGATCCCCGGCGTGGTCAGGTAGCCGGCGACGGTGAGGTGGACGGCGTCGTAGTCGGCCGCCGCCGCGGCCCAGTCCGGAATGAACCATTCATGGTGCTCCCCGGTGGTGTCGTACCAGTCGGAGCTACGCGACGCCGGCACGGGAAAGGGGTACGCGTCCACCAGGTGTGCCCAGTCCGACGGATCGGTGATCTCGTACACGCGGGGTGTCCCGTGGACCCGGACCGGCCAGACGCGGGCCTGTGCGCCGTCCGAGTTGTCGTCCTCGTCGAGCAGCAGCTCGACGGCGCCGAGCCCCTCCCGCGCCCGGCTGGTGTCGGTCGTTCCGGCGACCACCGGCGTGGACCACCATTCGCCGCTGACTCGCCGGTCCGGATCGGAGGCCTGGTCTTCCCGGAACCGGCGTTCGGTGGCCAGCGCGTCCGCACGCCACCGCTCCAGGTGGCCCGCCGCGCGATGGATCCGCAGGGGCAACTCCGACCAGCCCCAACGGGGATGGAACTTCTCCACGTACCGTTGGTCCGCGAGGTCGACCGCCTCGTTCCACCACCTGGCGTGGGGTGAGGCCAGGGCGGCCCGGGCGATCGGCCGCAGGGCCGCGGCGATCTCCGGGCGGGCGAACATCTGGTCCTCCTCGTCCGGCGGCTGCCAGTATCGTGCGAAGTCCGTGGCCAGGGCCAGGGCGTCGAGCAGGTCGATCTCCGACAACCTGGCGACTGCGCGGGCTTCGACGTCTTCGAGCACCTCGAGTGCGTCGCCCGGCGTCTGGGGCCGCCGATAGTGGGAGGCACGCTCGTCGTCGCTGCACGCGTAGCCGACGTTGGCGCAGAAGAACCGGCCACGCGGCGAGTTCAGGAGCAGCGAAACCGTGTCCATGGTTCGAAACTAGTGGATCACGAGTGCCCGTTCCGTGGTCTGCGGCTCGAAAACGTGACGGAGCCAAGGGTTGTGCGTCTCGGTGGAGGCCGCTCGCGACGGTGGGGAGGGGAGTGGCTGCCGGCGTCGGGGACGGTGGACCTTCGGTCGACCCCGACCCCGCCGTGCGCCGGTGCGATATTCGTGCCGAATGCACTGGTCAGGAACGTATCCGACGAGCTCGCGACGGTCCGGCAACGACAGAATCGGCGGCCTGGACGGTAAGGATAATGTCATAATCCAACTTATCGGCACTTTTACCTGCCCGGTGGTCACCCACCAATCCGACTCGCCCACAGCGGTTCTCCCGTTCCTGGCCGCCCCGAACGAGGCCGGCCCGGCGCTCCCCGGGTGGTGGCGACGGTGCCCGGGACGGGGGAGGGTGCCTCGATCGGCCCCCTCGGCGGGTACGGCGGCGGAAGTCGCTCGGCGCGTGGGGGACTCGGCGACCGGCTTCACAGCGAGTGGGGTATCGCCAGGACCGTGATGCCGGACCGCTTGCGCAGTTCCTCGAACACCTCGCCGCGGTCGGCGAGCTTGTCGGTGCGCACGACGGTGTAGTCGCCGGTGCCGGGCGCGTCGGTACGATCGCCGCCGGCGTCGAACAGTGCGACGCACGCGTGGGTGTGGGTGAGGTCGTGCCGGGCCCAGTAGCGGACACCCGCGTACCCGGCCTCGCGCAACGCGGCAGCCCACAGCTGGGTGAGCGGGTAGTCGACGGTGGTGAAGATCTCCGCGGTCACCCCGAACTGCACCGCCAGGTTCGAGGTCAGGTCGGCGATCCGCCGGTCGGCGGACAGCTCGAGCTGGGACAGTGCCCGGCCGCGCAGTTCGGTGCTCGGGACCACCCGGATACCGCCCCAGGTCTCGAGCAGGGTGATCTGCTCGGATTCGGCGGTGTAGCAGGTGCCGTACGGCTCGGCGAGGTCGAACCGGCCGTGTCCGCGGCTGCCGAACCACCACGGGCTGAACGCGGAGCCGTGGGTGCGGTGCAGCCTGGTGCCCGCCCGGACCGTGGCGGCCGGGAACCGGTCACGCAGCAGGTCCGGGGGAGGCGGGGTGGACAGGTGGGACGTGGCGCGCGGAGCGCTCACGCGGCCAGCCGATCAGCGGCCTGACGGGCGAGGGCGACCACGGCGGTCGCGTCGCCGCCGAGGAGCGACTCTCGTGGGGTCCGGCCGCCCAGTTCGGGCTGCTCGGTCATCAGCCACGACGCGACGGTCCAGCCCTGCGGGTCGGCGTGCGACCACGCGCGCAGCACCTCCTTGATCCCCGGGATCGGCTTGGCCGGGGCGGCGTCGTCGAATCCGGTGACCGAGTAGCCGGCGGTCCCGTCCTCGGCCTCGAGACGCAGCACCCGGCGGTCGCGGACCGCCTGGCTCAGCGCCTGCTTGGTCCAGCCCGTCACCTCGAGGGTCTGCTTGTGGGTGAGGATCGGGCCGATGTGGTTCTCCCAGACGCGCCGGGCCTTGAGTCCGGAGAGCACGTCGCGGATCCGGTGCTCGACGTACTGCACGTCGGCCTGGTTCAGTTCGGTCTCGTCGATGCCGCTGGCCGCGATCTCCGCTGCCATGACGTCGGTCAGTGGGCTGCTCATGCCACCATCGTCCATGGTCAAGTAGGTCAAGTCAAGTAGGTCAACCAGCGGTGCCCGCGGATCGGATCGCATCGCATGGGGTCCGATCCGGCATCTGTAATTGCATAATCTGTGGGATATCGGCAAAACATGCCTACCGGGCCGAAGCCCGACACCCCAGTTCACAACCACCTGGACGGAGGGGGCGGGTGGCTGCCGAGGTCCGGTGGGGACTGCTCGGGGAGGCGGGACAGGGGAGTAGGGGCGCGGCCCGGAGGCTCCCGGTCAACGGCCCGGGCGGGCATTGAGCCGGGCGGCCTGCCGCACGAGGTGGTCGCGCTCGGGGAGGTTCGTCGCCTGCCGGGCCGCCTCGGTGTAGAGGCCTGCCGCCGCGGCCAGGTCACCACCGCGCTCGTGGAGGTACGCCGCCACCGCGGCGTGGCGGGGCAGTGAGTCGTCCAGCGCCGCGAGCGCCGCCAGGCCGGCCCGGGCGCCGTCGGCCTCGCCCACGGCCACGGCGCGGTTGAGCCGGGCGATGGGGCTGCCGGTCAGTCGCACCAGCTCGTCGTACCACTCGACGATCTGCACCCAGTCGGTCTCCGCGGCGGTGCGCGCATCGGCGTGGAGCGCCGCGATGGCGGCCTGGGCCTGGAACTCGCCGAGCCGGTCGCGGGCCAGGGCCGCCTGCAGGATCTCGACGCCCTCGGCGATCAGGCGGGTGTCCCAGAGGCCGCGGTCCTGCTCGGCGAGCGGCACCAGGGCGCCGTCGGGCGCGGTCCGGGCGGCGCGCCGGGCGTGGTGGAGCAGCATCAGGGCGAGCAGCCCCGCCACCTCGGGGTGGTCGATCGCGGCCGCGAGCTGCCGGGCGAGCCGGATGGCCTCGGCGGCGAGGTCGACGTCGCCGGAGTAGCCCTCGTTGAAGACCAGGTACAGGACGCGCAGCACGGTGGCGACGTCGCCGGGTTGGTCGAACCGCACACCGGACACGGTGCGCTTGGCCCGGCTGATGCGCTGCGCCATGGTCGCCTCCGGGACCAGGTAGGCCTGGGCGATCTGCCGGGTGGTCAGCCCACCGACGGCGCGCAGCGTGAGCGCGACCGCCGAGGCCGGCGTCAGCGACGGGTGGGCGCACAGGAAGTAGAGCTGCAGCGTGTCGTCCACCGCGGGCGCGGGACCGGACGCCGGCTCCTCGCCGACGAGGTCCTCACGGCGACGGCGGGCCGCGTTCGCCCGGGTGGCGTCGAGGAACTTGCGCCAGGCCGCGGTGACCAGCCAGCCCTTCGGATCTCGCGGCGGGTCGGCCGGCCAGACGCGGACCGCCTCGACCAGCGCGTCCTGGACGGCGTCCTCGGCCGCCGCGAAGTCGGCTCCGCGGCGGACGAGGATGCCGAGCACGCTCGGCGTGAGGCTCCGGAGCAGGACCTCATTCACCTGAGGAGGTCACTCCGTGATGGTGGGCGGCGCGGTCAGGAACGGGCGCAGCTCGAGCCATTCGTGGATCGGCTTCCCGCCTGCCCCCGGGGCGGCCGACAGCTCTCCGGCCAGCTCGAGGGCGCGATCGTAGCTGTCGACGTCGATCACCATCCAGCCGGCGATGAGGTCCTTGGTCTCGGCGAACGGGCCGTCGGTGACCGGCGGGCGACCCTCGCCGTCGTACCGGACGAACGTCCCTTCGGGGGCGAGCGCCTGACCGTCGACGAACTCGCCGGTCGCCTCGAGCCGGTCCGCGAAGTCCTGCATGTACTGCACGTGGTCGGAGATCTCCTCCGGCGTCCACTGGTCCATGGGCACGTCGTTGACCGCCGCCGGGGCGCCGCGGTAGTGCTTGAGCAACAAGTACTTGGCCATTGTGATTCTCCTAGGTGCGGTACGACCCATTGTGGTCGTATTCGCTACTGGGACGGAGCCACACGCCGGTTCTCGACATCCCGCGGCCGAGAAGTTTCGCCACCGTTGTCGAAGGCGCCGGACCAGGGGAGGCGCGCCCCGAGGTCACCGCCGGGACGATCCAGCGGTGACCTCGGGGCGCCCGGTGAGGGCGTGAGCCCAGCGTCAGGCAGTCCCGGCCCAGAAGTCGACGAGCACCTTCGTCAGCTCCTCGGGCTTCTCCTCGTTCGGCGTGTGGGCGGCGCCCGCGATGATCTCGAACTTCACGCCGAGTCGCGCCGCGGCGTCGGCCTGGATGTCCACCGGAATGACGTCGTGCTCGCCGGCGACGACCAGGACCGGCACGCCGGTCGCGGCCAGCTCCTCGACGCGGTCCGGCTCGGTGCCCATGGTGAGGGCGATCCCGGCGATGTTCGCGGTCTTGGTCACCATGATCCGGTTGTGCAGGAACTCCTTGACCGGCGCCGGGAAGATGTCCTCGAAGGCGCCGAACATGGCCTGCCACAAGGCCTCGTTGCCGCCCGCCCACAGCAGCTCCGGGATCGGGCCCATGTCCATGGCGCCGCCCAGGTTCTGACCACTCGGCGGCGAGTCGAGGATCACGTAGTCCAGGAAGCGCGCCGGATCGTTCAGTACGGCGGCCCGGGTGACGAGGCCGCCGAAGCTGTGGCCGACAAGGTGGACCTTCTCGCCGGGCGCAACCTTGTCGATCAGCTCGGCGAGGTCCGCGGCGAACTTGGCGATCGTGTACTCGCCGACCGCGTCGCGGCCGTCCGGGCCGTCGGAGTCGTACTGGCCGAGCTGCGAGTACGAGATCAGCCGGTAGCCGGCGGCGGTGACGAACGGCGCCACCGGGAGGAAGTCCTCCCGGGAGCCGGTGAAGCCGGGGACCATCACGACGGTGCCCTTGACGTCGGTGCCGGCCTCGGGCATCGCCTCGAAGAAGGACAGCTCGCCGCGCGAGATCTTGATGCGGGACAGGTTGACGGTCATGTCGCGTTCTCCTTGTTGGGGTTCACAGGCTCTTCAGCCGGGATGGAGGGAGTCATCAGCCCACAGCACGCGGGGTGCCGTCGCCGTCGAGGCTAGCGGCAGATACTGAGCGATGCATAGTTTTGCCTTCGGAGCCGTTCGGCTCGTGATTCGGACCGTCCGGGCGACGGAATGCAGCCGGCCGCCCCGGGATCGTTTCGTCACAGTGACGTATTGGGGTGGGGCGCCGGGAAGGCCGGGGAGCGATCCGGAAACCCGAAAACCGGCGACTCCAAGGGATTCGAGGTTTTCGCGGAATCGGGGCCAGAACGATCCGAGGGCCGCCGGATCGGCGAACCGCTGCTCGGCGGGAACCGGCCGCGGAGGCCGCGCAGGGACGTCGCGGCCTCCGCAGCCGCCGCGAACATGTCGCTGCGGAGAATCGGAACACCGCGGCGAACCGGCCGTGTACGGGCGCTCTAGTCAGGAAATGCCGAGGAGCCGCGGAGTCCGGATCGGGCTGCTGACCTCGCCCGGTAATCCGGATCCGATAATGTACATTATGTCATTTTTCCTTCCTCGGGACGCCCCCGGACGGCGGTGCCGGGCATCGGAGCAGTTCGGCGTACGCAGAGAGGTCCTCGGGCGCAACGCATCACGGATGCAGGACTGGCTCCTGCGCGACGGCCACCGGTCGGACCGGCCCCCCGGCGGCTCAACCAGCCGGGGGGCCGGATCGGGAACGGCCGGCGTCCGCGCGAGGCGTCGTCGATCAAGGCTCGGGTCACCGCGGCTCGGTCGCCGAGGAACCCGATGCGTCGGACCCGACGCGAACGCATTGCCGCCGGAGAGGTTTTCGTCGTCGCCGGACCCACGGAGCGGCGGCAGTGCCGGCGACCCTCCTCGACCGAGGGCGCGACCCCGCCCCAACCATGTTTCATGGATAATCACTGTTATCCATGAAACATGTTGCACCCCAATAGTTTACGTGATCATGCGTCGGCTCGCTCGCCGACCGGCGCCATGCAAACCCTCGGGCCCTGTCCCCTGCCCCGCCCACGCCGGCTCCGGGGTCCACCCGCCTCGGCGACCCGCCCCCCGCCGTTCGGCCGACGGAGCCAGACCGTTCTCCCCTTCGCTCTGGCTCCGTCGG
>NZ_BCXG01000011.1 GCF_001894985.1 Rhodococcus tukisamuensis NBRC 100609
CGTCGGCGGCGCCGCGGCCGGCCGACGCGGCAGGTCCCGCCGGGCGGGCGCGCGACGGACGCCGCGCCCCCGCCCCGTCGCGTTCACGACGGGGATCCCGACCACCCGGGCTGTTGCCCGGACGTGACCTACCGCGTTGGCTCACAACCGGATTCCTTCGTCTGCGCTCAGTTCGCCGAGCCGTCGAAGGAGAAGCGCGGGAACGCCAGCTCGCCCGCGTAACGGGCGGCGTCGCCGAGGTTCTCCTCGATGCGCAGCAGCTGGTTGTACTTCGCGACGCGCTCGCTACGTGCCGGCGCGCCGGTCTTGATCTGGCCGCTGCCGACGGCGACCGCGAGGTCCGCGATGGTGGTGTCCTCGGTCTCGCCGGAACGGTGGCTCATCATCGTCTTGTAGCCGCTGCGGTGCGCGAGGTCGACGGCGTCGAGGGTCTCGGTCAGCGTGCCGATCTGGTTCACCTTGACCAGCAGCGCGTTCGCGGCGCCCTTGACGATGCCGTCCTCGAGGCGCTCCGGGTTGGTGACGAACAGGTCGTCGCCGACCAGCTGCACCTTGTCGCCGATCTGCTCGGTGAGCGCGACCCAGCCCTCCCAGTCGTCCTCGTCCAGCGGGTCCTCGATCGAGACCAGCGGGTATGCGGCGATCAGCTCGGCGTAGAAGGCCGACATCTCGGCGGCGGTGCGGACCTTGCCCTCGAACTTGTAGCCGGTGCCCTTGGTGTAGAACTCCGTGGCCGCGACGTCGAGCGCCAGCGCGACGTCGGTGCCCAGGTTCAGGCCCGTCTTGGCAATGGCCTCGATGATCAGGTCGAGCGCTTCCTTGGTGCCCGCGACGTCGGGGGCGAAACCGCCCTCGTCACCGAGGCCGGTGGACAGGCCCTTGGCCTTGAGCACGGCCTTGAGCGAGTGGTACACCTCGGTGCCCCAGCGCAGCGACTCCTTGAAGGTGGCGGCGCCGATCGGCGCGACCATGAACTCCTGGACGTCGACACCGGTGTCGGCATGCGCGCCACCGTTGAGGATGTTCATCATCGGGACCGGCAGGATGTGCGCGTTCGGGCCGCCGACGTAGCGGTACAGGTCCAGCCCGGAGGACTCGGCGCCGGCGCGGGCGACCGCGAGCGACGCACCCAGCAGCGCGTTGGCGCCGAGGCGCGACTTGTCCCGGGTGCCGTCCAGGTCCAGCAGGGCCTGGTCGACGACACGCTGTTCGGTGGCGTCCAGCCCGATGATGGCGGGCGCAATCTCGCCGAGCACGGCCTCGACCGCCTTCTCGACGCCCTTGCCGCCGTAGCGAGCTCCGCCGTCGCGCAGCTCGACGGCCTCGTGCTCGCCGGTGGAGGCGCCCGACGGCACCGCGGCGCGCGCGAAGCTGCCGTCGTCGAGCAGCACCTCGACCTCCACCGTGGGGTTGCCCCGGGAATCGAGGATCTCGCGAGCTCCGACCTGCTCAATGATGGCCACGGATGGTCTCCTTTTGGCGGCTTCGTTGTTGACGATTTTGCTCAATAGTGCCAGGTCTGAGCCTAACCGCAGCAACCGGCCGGATCAGGCGGTTGCGCGCGGTCACGGGCGGGTGCCGACCGAGTACGCGGCGGCCCGGTCGCGTACGTCCGACAGGTACTCGCCGGACAGGTTGTAGGCCATCAGTGCCCGCTGCCACCCGTCCGCGGTGGTCAGGTCCCCGCCCCGGGCGCAGAGGTACCGGGCCGCGGTCAGCGCGGCGTCGTCGATGTTGTCGGGGTCGACCACGCCGTCGCCGTTGGCGTCCACTCCCCAGCGTTGCCAGGTCTCGGGGATGAACTGCAGCGGCCCCATCGCGCGGTCGTGCACCGCGTCGCCGTCGCGGGCCCCGCCGTCGGTGTCCGGGATCTCCGCCACGCCCGGTCCGCCGTCGAGCGGGATCCCGCGGATCGGCGGGCTCACCGTCCCGTCCGGCGCGACGCTCGACCCTCGGTAGGTGCCGTGTCGGCTCTCCACCCCGGCGATACCGGCGACGGTGGTCCAGCCGATCCCGCAGTCGGGCCGCGACTGCGCCATCACCGCGGCGGCGTACCCGTACGCCTCGAGTGCCAGCGTGCCGATGCCGAGGGCGTCGGGCTGCTCCTCGGCCCAGCCGCGCAGCTGCTCGGCGGCACGGCCGGGGGCGTCGACGTCGATCGCCGGGAGCGCCGCACCGGGTCCGGGCGGGATGCCCTCCGGGATCGCAACCCGGGGCGCGCCGCCGCAACCGGCCAGTGTCACCCCCGCGACGGTCACCAGCGCCGCCCACCCGACGGCCCGCCTCTTCCGTGAGTTCACTCGCTCCATCATCCACAGTCGTGGGCACCCCGGGCGGCCCACTGCCCGCGCACCCACCCCGCACGCAAGGTAAAGACGAACAAAAGCGCTGTTCAGTACGGAGTTTCGCCATTCTGCGGGGGTGTAGGGTTTTCGGGCGAGCTAAGGTTCGCCTTGCCTACCACCGCGACCGACACCACCCTCCAGGAGCAGCCGTGCACGTCCTCGCCGCCGGCGGTACCCCGGGCATTGCGACGCAACTGTTCGGCAGCGGCCTGATCGGGGTCCGCGAGGGACTCGAGACCGGCATCGTCGTGATGATCCTGGTCGCCTTCCTGGTCAAGTCCGATCGCCGCGACGCCCTGAAGTGGGTGTGGGTCGGCGTCGGCGCGGCCGTCGCCATGGTCGTGATCCTGTTCGGCGCCATCCACTTCGGCACCTCCACCGTCACCGGCACGGCCGCCGAACTGATCAGCGGCATCGCCTCCCTGGTCGCCGTCGTGATCGTGACCGCGATGGTGCTGTGGATGCGCAAGGCCGCGGCCTCCATCTCCGGGCACCTGAAGGCGGACCTCGCCCGGGCCCTCGCCGTCGGCCCGTTCGCGGTCGCCGCGATGGCGTTCTTCGCCGTCGGGCGCGAGGGCGTCGAGACCGCGCTGCTGCTGGTCGGCTACGCCGAGAACTCTGCGGGCAGCACCTGGCCGCTGGTCGGGTTGCTGCTCGGCATCGCGGTGGCCGCCCTGCTGACGGTGCTGCTCTACGTCGGCGCGGTGCGCATCAACTTCACGAAGTTCTTCCGCTACACCGGCGTCTTCCTGATCGTGGTCGCCGCCGGCATCCTGGCCTACGGCGTCCGAGCGCTGCAGATCGCCGGCTGGCTGCCCGGCCGGTCCACCCTCGCGTTCGACGTCTCCGCCGGCTTCGACACCTCCAGCTGGTACGCCGTTGCGCTGCAGGGCATCTTCAACCTCCGCCCCGACCCGACCCTGCTGCAGGTGCTCGCCTGGGCGACCTACGTGGTGGTCGTGCTGGCGCTGTTCCTGCGGCCACTCGCGCCCAAGCCCGCGGCCCCGGCCCCCGCCGGCGACGACAAGACCTCCGAACTTCCCGTCTGACCGAAAGGCACCGATCGTGCGTCGTTCCACCATCGCCCTCGCCCTGCTGGCCCTCACACCGCTGGCCCTCGCCGCCTGCACCTCGAAGGCCGGGTCCAGCGACGCGATCGCCGTCACCGCGACGGACACCACCTGCGACGTCGCCGCGCACACCGCCGAGACCGGCAACACCACCTTCGAGATCACCAACAACGGCTCGAAGGTCACCGAGTTCTACGTCTACGGCGACGGCGACCGGGTGATGGGCGAGGTCGAGAACGTCGGACCGGGCCTGACCCGCAGGCTGATCGTCAACCTGGCCTCGGCCGGCACGTACCACACGGCCTGCAAGCCGGGCATGGTCGGCGACGGCATCCGCGCCGAGTTCACCGTCACCGGCGACTCGACCACCCCCACCGACGAGACCGGCCAGCTCGCCGACGCCGCGGCGAACTACAAGCGGTACGTCACCGGCCAGGTCGCGGCGCTGCAGGAGACCGCCGCCGGCTTCGTCGCGGCGATCAAGGCGGGGGACATCGAGGCGGCCAAGGCCCAGTACCCGACCACGCGGACCTACTACGAGCGGATCGAACCGATCGCGGAGTCGTTCCCCGACGACCTCGACCCGCGTCTGGACCTGCGCGAGGTGGACGTCGAGCCCGGCCAGCGCTGGACCGGCTTCCACCGCCTGGAGAAGGACCTGTGGGTGAGCGGCCTGCAGCCGGACACCAATGCGATGGCCGACCAGCTGCTCACGGACCTGAAGGAACTCTCCGACGGCATCGGTGCCGATGACTTCACCGTCGACCCCATCCAGGTCGCGGGCGGCGCGCAGACCCTGCTCGACGAGATCTCCCGCACCAAGATCACGGGCGAGGAGGACATCTTCTCCGGCACCGACCTGTGGGACTTCCAGGCCAACGTGGACGGCTCGCAGGCCGCGATCGCCTCGGTCCGCCCCATCCTCGACGAGCGCAACCCCGCACTCGCGGCCAGGGTCGACCAGCGCTTCGCTGAGCTGGACGCCGCCCTCGCCCAGTACCGCCTCGGCGACGGGTTCGTCCTCTACGGCACCGTCACCGAACCGCAGCGGCAGGCGCTCTCCCACCAGATCGACGCATTGTCCGCCGAAGTGAGCCAGGTGCAGGGTGTCGTCGCAGGACAGTAACCAGGACAACGGTCACGCCGAACCCGTTGCGCGAAAAGGTATCTCCCGCCGCCGACTGTTCGGCGCCGCCGGGGCCGGCGCTGTCGCAGTCGGCGCCGGCGCCGTGGCCGGGCGGCTGACCGCACCCGATCCCACATCCGGTTACGACGACGTGGTCCCCTTCCGCGGCGCCGTCCAGGCGGGCATCGTCACGCCCGTTCAGGACCGCATGCACTTCGCGGCCTTCGACGTGACCACCGACTCACGCGAAGAGCTGGTGGCGCTGCTGCGGAAGTGGACGGCGATGGCCGAGCGGATGACGGCCGGCAAGCAGGCCACCGAGGGCGGCGCCGTCGACGCGGGCGAGTACCGCCCACCGGACGACACCGGCGAGGCCCTCGACCTCGACGCCTGCCGGCTGACGCTCACCATCGGCTTCGGCCCGTCGCTGTTCGTCGGTGCCGACGGCAAGGACCGCTTCGGCATCGCCGGCCTTCGCCCGCAACGGCTGACCGACCTGCCCAAGTTCACTGGCGACGCCCTCGACCCGGCGCGCAGTGGCGGGGACATCTGCATCCAGGCCTGCGCGGACGACCCGCAGGTGGCCGTGCATGCCATCCGGAACCTGGCCCGCGTCGGCTTCGGCACGGTCGCGGTGAAGTGGTCGCAACTCGGCTTCGGTCGCACCTCCTCGACCTCCACCTCCCAATCGACGCCGCGAAACCTGTTCGGGTTCAAGGACGGAACCCGCAACATCAAGGCCGAGGACCCGGCGGCGGTCTCCGAGTTCGTGTGGGCGGCCCCGATCGACGACCAGGCCTGGATGGCCGGCGGCTCCTACCTGGTGGCCCGGCGGATCCGGATGCTGATCGAGCCGTGGGACCGGACCGTGCTGCACGAGCAGGAACGGGTGATCGGGCGCAGCAAGGGCAGCGGTGCCCCGCTCGGGGGCCGCGACGAGTTCGACCCGCTCGAGCTCGAGGCCAAGGGCGCCGGCGGCAAGCCGGTCATCGACACGGACTCGCACGTGCGGCTGGCGTCCGCGGAGGAGCTGGGAGGCATCCAGATCCTGCGCCGGGGCTACAACTTCACCGACGGCTCGGACGGCTTCGGCCACCTGGACGCGGGGCTGTTCTTCATCGCGTACTGCCGGGACCCGCAGACCCAGTTCGTCCCGATGCAGCAGAGCCTGGCCCGCAACGACGCGCTGAACGAGTACATCAAGCACGTCGGGTCGGCGGTGTTCGCGGTGCCACCGGGAGTCGGCGACGCCGGGTACTGGGGCTCGACGCTGTTCGGGGACGCCGGCCCGTCCGTGGACGACCGCGAAGCGGGGACTCCCGGTCAGTAGGCTCCGTCGGAGCGCAACACGGCCCCCGCGGTCTTCCACAGGATCATGATGTCGAGGGTCATCGACCAGTTCTCCACGTAACGCAGGTCAATCCGTACCGACTCCTCCCAGGAGAGGTCGCTGCGCCCGCTGATCTGCCACAGACCCGTCAGTCCGGGCTTGACGAGCATTCGCCGACGCACACCGCCGTCGTCGTACTTCTCGACCTCGGCGATCAGCGGCGGCCTGGGGCCGACCAGCGACATGTGACCGGCAACGACGTTCAGCAGCTGCGGCAGTTCGTCGATCGAGTACCGCCGGATGAAGTGACCCACGCGCGTCACCCGCGGATCGTCCTTGATCTTGAACAAGACGCCGGACCCCTCGTTCACGGAGGAAAATTCGGCCAGCCTGGTATCCGCGTCGCGAACCATGCTGCGGAACTTGATCATCTCGAACGTCGTCCCGGCGCGACCCACCCGCGTCTGCCGGTAGAACGCGGGACCGGGACTGGTCAGGCGAACCGCACAGCCCACCGCGATCAGCAGCGGCGACATCGCGACCAGCAACGCGAGCGCGAGCACACGGTCCAGCACGGACTTGACCACCCAGGCGGGTCCGGTGAAGCGCGGCGCGCTCAACTGCAGCAGCGGTGTGCCGGCCACCGGGCTGATGTGAAGTCGCGGACCGACGATGTCCATGAGCGCGGGCGCGATCAGCAGATCCGCGCCGGTACCCTCGAGATCCCACGCAAGCCGCTGGGTGCGCGACTGCGACCACCCGATCGACGGGAGGATCGCGACGGCGTCGAAGCCCCGCAGGGCCACGATCCCGACGATGTCCCGTTCGGTGCCGACAATAGGGACCCCGTCGACGTCGAGCGGCAGTTCCCCGGACGGGGCGGCACCCGCGAGGCAGACCGCCTCGACGTTCCACCCCGTGTGGGAGGCCCCCCTGGTTCGGTGGATCAGGTCCCGTACCGCCGCCTCGTCGCCGGCCGCGACCACCGACCGCAGGTACGCACCCGATCTACGACGCCGGTGGAGCCACTTGCGCAGCAGGTATCGGCCGACCACCGACCCCGCAGCGGCGAGGGGCAGGGCGCCGAACACCCACGAATGCCCGCCCGCCGTCTCGACGGCGTATCCGACCACCGCCATCACGGCGATCACCGTCACGTAGGCAGTTGCGACCCGGCGGAACTCTTCGGGTCCACAGCCGAGGATCCTCGGGTCCCAGGCGTGATTGAGCGCAAGGGCAAACAGCGCCAACAGCGGAACTGCCAGCGCAACAGCGAGATTGGCCCGGAGGTCGAGTACGGAAACGTCGTGGTAGACGGCCGACACGAAGACGTCTGCCGCCAGCAGGCTCGCCATGTCGATGCCCAGGGCCACCCGTCCGTAACGAGATTCCCAGCTGGGGCGTGGGGGCGCCGGCATCGGTATCGGAACACCCCAGGCTCCGTGCCGTTCCGCGGGGGCGTCGATCGGCCGTCCGCATACCGGGCAGACCACCCGTACCGGATCCTGCATCGGCGCGGCGTTTGCCCCTACACCGCCTCGCGTATCGCATTCGCACATCTGGAATGTCCAACTTTTTGGTATTCCGCCGCCCCGGCGAACAGACCAAAAACATACCTCAAGTTGGTTAGATCACTCAAGTCTGTGCACGCACTCCTATTTGACCACCACTACCAAACCCCGCGCTCGCCTGCCGCTATGCCCGCGAGGGTTGCGGGTCCCCCACCCGAATTCGACCCGCACGGAGAAGTTCGCCGCATCGCTCCGCGGAAACCGGCCGGCTGAACAGGTAACCCTGCGCTCGGTGACAGCCCAGCTCGAGCAGCGCGCGCGCGGCAACCTCCGTCTCCACACCCTCGGCAACGAGATCGAGGTCAAACGATTTCGCCAGTCCGACAATTGACTCGACAATCGCACGACCACTCGGGCTGTTCCCGAGATCACGCACGAACTCACGGTCGATCTTGAGCACGTCGAACCGCAGCTGCTTGAGCTGAGCCAACGAGCTGTACCCCGTCCCGAAGTCGTCGATCGCCACCCGCACACCGAGGTCGGCGAGCCCCTGCAGAACCACTCGCGTTCGGTCCAGGTCGCCGACCACCACGTTCTCTGTGATCTCCAGGCACACATGGCCACCGTCGACCCCGTTCTCCTCGAGAATCCGCGCGACGATGTCGAGGAATTCGAGACCCACCAACTGTGCGGGCGACACGTTCACCCTCAGGGTGACGTCCAGCCCGGGGATCCGGGCCCGCCACTGGGCGTACTCGCGGCACGCCCTACCCAACACCCAGGCCCCCAGCTCACCCGCCAGATTGGTCGACTCGGCAACCGAAATGAACGACTGCGGCAGCAGTAACCCCAGGACCGGGTGGTCCCACCGCACGAGCGCTTCGACCGCAAGGATCTCACCGGTACGAAGATCGACCTCCGGTTGGTAGACGAGGTGGAGCCAGTCGTCCGTGATCGACGACCTGAGACTGAGCTCGATGATGTTCCGGATCTCGATCTCTTCGCGCATGTCCTCTGTGAACGCGACAATCGCATTGCCGCCCTGCGCTTTCGCCCCAATGACGGCCTGGTCCGCCTGCCACAGCAGGTCGGCGGCGGTGCAGTCACCGGGCATCCCCACCGCGATCCCGATACTCGCACTGCGGCTGAAGGTGACGTTACCGAGCAACACCCATTCGTTGACGAACTCACTGATCCGCTCGGCCTCGTGGCGAGCATCGTCCAAGCCCACTCCCTCACCGAGCACGACGACGAATTCGTCCCCACCCAGTCGTGCCACCAGAGCGTCGGGTGCACATCGACCGGTGAGGCGCGCACCGATCTCGACGATGAACCGGTCACCAGCGGAGTGACCGAGGAAGTCGTTGAGAGACTTGAGACGGTCCAGGTCGAGGAACAGAATCGCCACCGGCCCCGGGCTTCCCGGCGCCATCCGACCGTTGAGCTGGTCGAGCAGTGAGTGTCGGTTGGCCAGCCCGGTCAGCTCGTCGTGGTCGGCCCAGTAGTGCAGACTGTTTTCCGCGCGCACCCGTTCCTGGACCTGGGTGAGCAGCGCGGCAATTGCCTTGAGCACGTTGATTTCCGCCGTGCTCCATTCCCGGTCGCCGAACTTGACGAACCCCAGTGTCCCGGTCGTCACCTCGCCGGAGAGCAGTGGCACCGCCACCATTGACGCGGCAAGGACGCCCGATGCCCGCCCAACGCGATCCTGGTACGCGGTGCTGCTTCCTCCCGGACGGGCGAGGATGACGTCCTTGAGATTTTCCGCGCTCGCGAACTCCGGGCCGGCATCGGCAAAATATACGATGTCAAGCGGATCTGGATCGGGCTTGTTCTCGCGTCGTGGCCACTCGGCGACCAAGACCGTCGCTCCGATCTCGTGGTCGTTTCGACGCAGGAAGCAGACATCGAGCCCGAAGTAGTCGACGACCTCGTGCAGCACCTGCTCGGCACTTGCCACCCATGTCTCTGCCTGAGTTGCGGTCAGCAGGGAGGCAACCGAGGTGACGAGTTCCTCGAGCGTTCGTGGTTTCACGGGAAGACCTCAGCTTTCGACTCGGAACGATCGACGGCGGCTGCGAACCGACGGCGGAGGCGCGTGGCTCAGACGCAGGACGAGCGCGAGAGCCTCCTGGTCGGCGACACCGAAGAGATCGAGCAAGGCCTGCCGACATTCGGCCAGCTCACCGGTGTGCTGTGGAGCCAGCTCCTCGAGATCACACTCGTGTACGCCGTACAGGAATACCGGCGACACCGGCTGCACTGCGAATCCCTCGTCCTCGGATGTGATCCACACGTTCTCCAGCGCCACCCCCCCACGGAAGTAGTCGATGTGCCGGATTCCACTGATGACCACTGCCGCGAGAGCCGAGCTGGAATTGACTCGATCACGCGTCGCATCCCCGAGACCGCTACCCAGCCGCCACTCGGCAAGCTGCGCGGTGACATCGCCCCTGCGAACGATGCTCAGCGCCGCGAGATCCGTTGCGCCGAACTCGAGCGAGCGGACGTCGATGCCGGTGCTGACGTCCTCGCCAACCCAGCGCACCTCGCCCATCATTTCGCGATGCAATCGAGGAGTCAGGAATCGAACGCGATCGGACGCGGCGAGCAGCTCGGCCGCACGAGCGAGGTCACCCCGGTCGGTGAGAACCGCAAGGCGCGCCCCTTCGTCCCGTGCCGAGGCCTCGAGCACCCCGATCGTCTCGGGATCGACCTGCCGCACCGCACCCGTCCTGCGGTTGGTGACGCGGCCGAGCATCCGCTCGTAGCGGCTCGCGAGGTCTTCGTCTGCGCCGGCGCCGAACGTCATCGTCACCACCGGCACCGCACCGTCCGAGACTGGATCACCGTCGCCGAACACCTCGACCGGCCCCAGTATGCGGTGGGCGGCGGCCGCGACACGCGCGTTGTAGAACGCCGCTCCGAGCGCGACGAAACTGCCGCGGAACTGGACGTCCATCGCCGACGTGCGGTCCGGATCCAGGTAGATCCGAAGATCGTCCGCGCCTACAGTCACTCGCCATGGCTGAGCGTTGCCTCCCGACGGCGCCGCATACGCGGCGCGGACGACCGCATTCGCGGCGCTCTGCGTAGTGCAGCCGACCGACACCTCATCCGTGCGGTCGACATCGACCTGGGGAGCCGGCGATGCCAGACCGTCGAGAGCCGCCTCCAAGTCGATGCGCACTCGACCGGACGGCAGCGCCCGACCGGTCCCGAACCGCCGGACCGCTGTTGCCACGCTGGCACCGCCGAGCAGGACGTCGCCGCCGAGTTGGGGCCAGGTGGAGATCGTGGTGTCGATCTCCACCAGCGAAGCCCCCAACCGCGGAGACAACTCGTCTGCACCGAGAATCCCCAATACCGCCGGCAACTTCTCCTTCGACGTCAGGCCGGCCAACGATCGACTGGAGACCTCACCGAGAAGCCCGTGGAACAGCGGCCGGTCCGGCTCGAGGTCGAACCTCTCGACGTCGAGCAGTCCACGATCGCTGGTCTCCATCAAGACCGGAATTCCCCGGCGGCGCGCCTCCTCTCGCACCAACACCTTCATGTCCAGCGAATCACACTCCTCGACAACGAGATCGAGCCCCTCCAGGAAGCTGCCGATGGTGTCTTCGGTGACTCCCTCGGGCCACGCCGAAACCCTCAGGTACGGGTCGATCTCCGAGATCCGGTGGGCGGCCACGACCGCCTTGTTCACACCGAGATCGAACACGCTGGCCGGAACCCGGTTGAGATTGGACAGATCGAGGGTGTCGAAGTCGGCAAGACGCATTGCACCGCAGGCACTCTCGAGTGCCAGTGCCACGGCCACTGCGTGACCGACACTGAGGCCCACCACGCCGACCTCGAGCGAGGCAAGGCATTGCTGCTCGTGGTCGGTGATCTTGTTTCGGTTGCGGTCGAGCCGCAACCGCCGGAACGACATCGGCCCGAGAACGTGGACCAGCGCCCGGCGCCACGGGTAGTATGCCCAACTCGGCGCCTCGTCGGCCAAGGCCGGCGCCACCGACGGCACCAACGCACGCAAGCTGGACCGCTGCGCGTCGATCGTGTCGTACACGAGACAGTCCGGACGAGCTCGAAGTTCGGCCACAGCCTGCGCGTCCTCTGCCCGTCGCTCGTCGAACAACGTCGCCGTGTGTCGTCCCGATGGATCAGTCACGACTCGCCGAGTCACACCGAACGACCCAACTCGACGAGGTCGTCACGGCCCGCGTGCGCCGCGGTCCCCGGCCTCGCGAGTCGGTGCGCATCCGGGCCGACGGGCAGCTTGCGCCGATCCCACCACATCACCCGCGTGCGATAGCGCTCGTCCGGGTACGGGGTCGACGGAATGCGGCTGCTGACCTCGCCTCCTGACGAGGACCACAACTTCAGCACGTGATCGGCCGCAGTTCCCAACACGAACTGGACGTCGAGCAATTCGAGTCCCCACACGATGACATCGGCGAGCGATCGGGTGAGCTCCTTGCGGTGCGCGGCGCCGTCTGCGACCCATGCAGTTTTCATCTCGACCACGCCGAACGGGAGCCGGTCGGCGACCATCGCTCGCAGCTCGGATTCCCCCGGCCTGCCGGCCCATTCGCTGATCGCGTGGACCTGCTCCACCCGCGCGTGCGGCCCCTGTGCCCGCATCCCGCCGCTCACCGAACCGTCCGGTCCCACCGCGACGAAGAACAAGGTGGTCGACCTGCCGTCGCGGAGCTGCTCGTACTGCAGCGCCTCGAGCACCCCATGTTTGGTGTAACTCTCGAGCGCCCCGGCCAGGTATTCCGACCACAGTTCGGGTTCCTCGTCTGGCCGCGCCGCCACAAATCGGTATTCCGACCGCGGGTCCCACACGCTGGTCTTTTCGATTTTCTCCTCGGCCCCACAGATCACACTTGAAAGTGCACGGGTCATCACTGCCTCCAACTTCGGAATGTTCGAGTTCGGTCTTGAACCGGAAACCCGACCATCCGCGGAGCGTGCGCCCTAGGTCAGCGAGATGAAGAGTTCGACCCCGCTCGGCGCGCGGGTGATCTCGATTTCCTCGGCGAAGGCACGGTCGATCTTCCCTTCCTGTGCCGCGACCTCCGCCTGTTTCCACACATCTTCGATCGGATCATCGACAGGTCCGTCCGGAACGAACCGCGCGAAGTACCCGGCCTGCACCCGCACCATCACGTCCCCCTCCGCAAGATGCTCGGGACCATCGCACCGGTACCCGACGACCGCAATCGAGTCGCCCTCCGTGTTCGGGGTGTACACCGTCACGATCTCCGCCACACCCCGTTCCAGGATGCGTTCACGGGTGAACTCCATCAGCCCTCCCGACCGCTCCCCCGATCCTGCATCCACATTCGGCAAGACCAGTCCTCCGACGTCGACCACGCTGCATTTGACGATCTCAAAGCCCATGACAATTGCTCCGAGACAGTGAGCCGACCGCGATGTAGAGATCGATGCGGTACGCGTGCGGATAGCACTCGAAGGCGCCGGTGAATGCGCGGTCGAGTTGCCCCGCGTCCTCCGCCTCGCGCACCTGCTGCCACAGGTTGCTCACGACGTCGGGAAATTCTCCAGTCGAAAAGAACCGCGCGTACCGTCCGCCCGGAACCCTGGCCATGACATGGCCACGCATCACGTCCCCGATCGACTCGCACCGGTAGCCCACGACCTGGGTGTAGAACGATCCGGCCTCGGCGGCATGATCGGTGTAGATGGATGCCAGCGGTCCCGGCGGGTTCTGCCCGAGGACCGCGGACCAGGCTCGCTCGAGGTTCGGATCCCGCAGCATCCCCAACGGACGCTTGGGACTTCGCACCGGCAGGCCCCCCACGAAGGTTTCGTCGAGTTCGACGAACTCAATCTCCCCTGACCGCATTTCAACCACGCTCCCTCCCCGGAACGGGTTTCCCCACGGCTCGCGACAGCTCCCGATCCGGTCACAGCAGATCCACCATAACCGGGTATTCGCACCACTGGGGTGACATAACTGAATGCCAAAATCCCGGTTCCACCGAATGCTTTCAGTTACCAACTCAATCAGCAGAAAGGCCAGGTCAAACAAACTTCAAGTACTTAATTGACCTTGAAAGCGGGCCTGAAGTGTGGTTAGTTTGACGGAGCCCACCAGCCGAAGGTTCGGACGAGGGGAAGACAGGCCAATGCGGTGCAGACTGTGCGACTCGGACCGCCTCCTGAGCGTCCTCGACCTCGGCGCGACGCCGCCGTGCGAGCGGTTTCTCACCGCCGCCGAGCTCGACGACCCCGAGCCCACATACCCGCTGCACCTGCGCCTCTGCACGGACTGCCTGCTGTTGCAGATTCCGGCGCTGATCACACCGGAAGACACCTTCACCGAGTACGCATACTTCTCGTCCTACTCGGACACCTGGGTCGAGCACGCTCGCCAATTCGTGGACGAAGCAGTACGCCGACTGTCCCTCGACAGCAACTCCCTCGTGGTGGAGGTGGCCAGCAACGACGGGTACCTGCTCCAGCATGTCGTCCAGGCCGGAATCCCCTGCCTGGGGATCGAACCGTCAGTGAACGTCGGGGCGGCGGCCCGCGACCGGCGGGTGCCGACCCGGACCGCGTTTCTCGACCAGGACCTGGCGGTCGCGATCCGTGCCGAACACGGGCCGGCCGATCTCGTGGTGGCGAACAACGTGTACGCACACATCCCGGATCTCCTCGGCTTCACCCAGTCGCTCCGCGCCCTGCTGGCCGACGACGGCTGGCTCAGCATCGAGGTCCACCACGCGCTGAACCTGGTCGATCTCGGCCAGTTCGACACCGTGTATCACGAGCACTTCCAGTACTACACATTGCTTTCCGCCGCTCGGGCCCTCGCCACCGCCGGACTTGCGGTCGTCGACGTCGAATTGCTCCTGACGCACGGGGGGTCGATCAGGATCTGGGCTCGGCCCGATTCGTTCGGTGCTGCGCCGAGCGCTCGGGTACGCGAGGTTCTCCGAGCCGAGCAGCAGGCTGGGTTGCACGATGTCGACGGCTACCTCCGGCTCGCGCCGCTGGCGGAGTCCGTCCGCCACGACCTCTTGAGATTCCTCCTCGAGTGCCGATCCCACGGCAAGACCGTGGTCGGGTACGGGGCGCCGGGCAAGGGCAACACCCTGCTGAACTACTGCGGAATCCGCACCGACCTGCTCGGGTACACGGTGGACCGGAACCCCTACAAGCACGGCCGATTCACCCCGGGTACGCGGATCCCGATCCTCGAACCCGAACAGATCGCCAAGGACCGCCCGGACGTCGTACTCGCGCTGCCGTGGAACCTCGAGCCGGAACTCACTGAACAGCTCCGATTCATCACCGAGTGGGGCGGCGAGCTCATGTTCCCGCTCCCTCGCCTGCACCCGGCCGCGCTGTAGCCGACGCGACCGCCGACATCCACGAGCTCACCGGGAGGGGACCAGCATGAAAGTCGTTCTGTTCTGCGGCGGATACGGGATGCGCATGCGCAACGACCGCAGTGACGAAATACCCAAACCCATGCAAATGGTCGGTCCCCGCCCGCTGCTGTGGCACATCATGCGGTACTACGCCCATTTCGGCCACACCGAGTTCATCCTGTGCCTCGGGTACGGAGCCGCCAAGATCAAGGAGTTCTTCCTCGACTACCACGAGGAGCAGTCCAACGACTTCGTGCTCCACAACGACCGAGTCGAGTTGCTGCACACCGACATCAGCGACTGGTCGATCACATTCGTCGACACCGGCCTCGAATCCGCCATCGGCGAACGGTTGCGCCGGGTCCGCCGGCATCTGAACGGGGACCCATATTTCCTCGCCAACTACGCGGACGTCCTCACCGACGCCCCGCTCGATCGAGTCGTCGAGAAGTTCCACGAATCGGGTGCCGCGGCGTCGATCCTGGTCGTCCCGCCGCAGTCCTCGTTCCACTGCGTCGACGTCGCCGACAACGGCGAGATCAAGGAGATCACCCCGATCAGCCAGTTCCCGATCTGGGAGAACGGCGGATACTTCGTGCTCAGCCAGGAGATCTTCGACCTGCTGCCGCCGGGCGGCGATCTGGTGGCGGACGTGTGCCAACCCCTCGCCGGTCAGGGCCGGTTGTTCGGCTACCGGCACGAGGGCTTCTGGAAACCCGCGGACACCTTCAAGGAGCGCGCCGAACTCGACGACAGCTACGCCCACGGCAACCACCCGTGGACGGTCTGGGACCACTCACAACCCGTCCCACAGCCATGATCGACCTGCACCCCGCCAGCATCGTCGAGGTGGCCGTCCTCGGGGCCCACTGCGACGACATCGCCATCGGTGTCGGCGGCACCCTGTTGACCCTTGCCACCACGATCCCGCACCTACGGGTCCGCGCATTCGTGCTGTCCGGGGAAGATTCGGGACGCGAGATCGAGGAGCGCCACGCACTTGCGGCGTTGTGCCCGGACGCGGATCTCGAACTCACCGTCCTTGACGTCCCCGACGGGCACGCACCCGAGTACTGGGGTCCGATCAAGAGTGCGCTCGAACTGTTCCGGAAGGAGGTCGCCCCCGATGTGGTCTTCGCGCCACAACGCGGTGATGCGCACCAGGACCATCGGCTGCTCGCGGAGCTGGTACCGACGGTCTTCCGCGACCACCTCGTACTGGGGTACGAGATCCTCAAGTGGGAATCGGACACACCCCGGCCGACGGTGTTCCACCCACTCACCAAGAAGGTCGCGGAGGAGAAGGCCCGTGTCCTGCTCAAGCACTACCCGTCACAGGCCGAGCACGACTGGTTCGACGAGAGCGCCTTCCTCGGCCTCGCCCGCCTGCGCGGGGTGCAGTGCCATCGAACGCTCGCCGAGGCGTTCGTGATGGAAAAGTCGATGATCCGATTCGGAGGGGTGTGACATGAGGGTTCTCGTCACCGGTCACCAGGGCTACCTCGGCACCGTCATGGTCCCGGTTCTGCGCACGGCCGGCCACGACGTGGTCGGACTCGACTCCGGGCTGTTCGCCGACTGCATTCTCGGGTCGGCACCCGCCGACCCTCTGGGCATCGAGGTCGACATCCGTGATGTCAGCGAGAGCCAGCTGTCGGGGTTCGACGCCGTGATCCACCTGGCGGCGCTGTCGAACGATCCGCTCGGGGCCCTCGCGCCCCGGATCACCTACGACATCAACCACCATGCGTCCGTTCGCCTCGCCCGACTCGCCAAACATGCCGGCGTCCGGCGCTTCCTGTACGCGTCCACCTGTTCCGTGTACGGCGCGGGGGGCGAGGACCTCGTCACCGAGAGCGCGCCGCTGCGCCCGTTGACGCCGTACGCGGAGAGCAAGGTCCGGGTCGAGGACGACGTCGCGACCTTCGCCGACTCCGACTTCTCCCCTGTGTTCCTGCGCAACGCAACCGCTTTCGGCTTCTCACCACGACTGCGTGCGGATATCGTGCTGAACAATCTCGTCGGGCATGCCGTACTCACAGGCGAGGTTCGGGTGCTCTCCGACGGGACGCCGTGGCGCCCGCTGGTGCACGCGCGCGACATCGCGTCGGCGTTTGCCCGAGCGCTGGTCGCGCCGGTCGACGCTGTGCACTGCTCGGCGTTCAACGTCGGCACGGAGGCAAACAACCTCACCGTCGCGCAGATCGCCGCAGCCGTGGTCGACGTGGTGCCGGGGTCACGACTGCTGATCACCGGGGAGAGCGGATCTGACCTGCGTTCGTACCGGGTGGACTTCTCGGCCATCCGCCGCGCGCTGGGCTTCGAGGCGGCGTGGAGCATCCCGGACGGGGCCGCCGAACTCTGCCGGGAGTACCTGGCCGCCGGCTTGACCGAAGCAGACTTCACCCGGCGATTCGTCCGACTTGCCCACCTCGAAAAACTTAGGACATCAGGGCTTGTCGACCAATCACTCCGATTCCAGACCGTCGGCGCTCGCCATGGCTGAGGTCAGCGTCGCTCGCCGTGGCTGAGGTCAGCGACGTGCCAGTGTCAAAGTGTCGCAAGAAGGTCCGACCAACAACCGGCACGGGCGTCCCTCCCGCTGACAAGAGTGACCGGCAGCGGCCAGTCGATGCCGAGATCCGGGTCGTCGTAGGCAACGGCAACGTCCTCGGCGGGGTCGTGCGGCCGGTCAATCCGATAGCAGACGTCCGCGGTCGGGGTCAGTGCTTGGAAACCGTGAAGGAACCCCGGCGGGACGTACAGGTGCCGGAACTCGACGTCGTCGAGCATGAAGGCCTGCTGCGCGCCGAAGGTCGGCGACTCTCGGCGGATGTCCACCAGCACGTCGTGCACCGCCCCGTTCGCGCAGCGCACCAACTTGGCCTCACCACGCCCCGACCGTCCATGCATTCCACGGATAACGCCGAGCATCGAGCGAGACTGCGAATCCTGAATGAAGGCCGCAGCCTGGACCCCGACCTGCTCGCCTACCCGCGCATCGAACGTGCGAGTGAACAGCCCTCGGTCGTCCCGGAACGGCTCAGGGCGAAACACCAGGACGTCTGCAAGCTCGGCCTTTTCGACGTGCATACGCCCATCCTGCTCGCCCACGGCCCTCGATTCCACCGATCCGGCGAGATCGGAGGAACGTGATGCAATGCCGAGGCTGCGGATCCACCGCCACCGACCGGGTACTCGACCTCGGTCGAGTACCGGCCGCGGATCACTTCCCGCTCGCATCCACGCACGTGGCGCCTGACGAGGCATGCCACCCCCTAGCCATGGAACTGTGCCGGGACTGTGGTCTCGCCCAACTGGCCGAGGACGACACGATGACGCAGGAGCCGCGCGGTGTCGAGCCACAGGCCTTGAAAGACCAAGCAGCCACGGCGATTCACACCCTGGACGAAGCGGGATGGCTGCGCGGTGACACAGTGCTCGAGTTCGGCAGCCCGCACGGCGGCAGCTGGCTCCCGCTCCTTGCCGAGCGCGGATACCGTCCACCCACGTGCGACGAACCGGCGTCGCTGGTGCTCGACTGCTTCGGAATCATGCACGACCCGGACCAGCGGTCCGCATTTCGGCTACGCGCCCGCACCACGTCGGGCGCAGGCGTGTTGCTGCTCCAGTTCCATTCGCTGGCAACAATCGTCGAACGCGGCCAGTGGAACGCACTGCGGCACGGCCACTTCGCGTACTACTCGCTGACTTCTCTGCGCCGGATCCTCTTGGACGCGGGAATGCACGTCGCGAACGCGTGGGAATTCGATCTGTACGGGGGCACCGTCCTCGTCGCGGCACGACACGGGCCAGGACCGAGCCCTTCCGCGACGCTTCGACGGATCCTCGACGACGAGAGCGCCCTGGGAGTGGACGTGTGCGGGGAGGTCGGCCGATTACAGCGCGCGGCGGACCGACATGCCGTGTCGTTACGCCACTGGCTCGAATCGATGGCCGGGCGCAACCAGCGGGTCTACGCATACGGTGCAGCGTCCCGCGCGGTGGCACTGCTGCATCGCGCCGAGATCGACCGCCATCTCCTTCCCGGGGTCGCCGACTCCTCAGTGTCCAAACTCGGACGACGTATGCCGGGAACCGACATCCCGATCATCTCCCCCGTGCAACTCCTCGCGGCCGACCCCGACCGAGTTCTGCTCACGGTCCCCGATCTACTCCCGGAGGTGCGGCGTCAATTTCCGACGCTGGCGGGACGTTGGGTGCTGGACGAGGACCTCAGGGCCTGCCCAGACCTCGGTAGGTCCAGCCGGAATCACGCCATTGTCGAGGGTCCAGGCAGTTGCGTCCGTCGATGATCCATTTCCCTCGGACGACGGCACCGAGATCGCTCGGCTCGAGTTCGCGGAACTCCTGCCATTCCGTCAACAGGAGCACAACGTCGGCACCCTCGCATGCCTCGGCCGCGGACGTCGTGTAGCTCAGCGTGGGGAACAACGCACGCGAATTGTCCATCGCCTTAGGGTCGTACACGTTCACCGCGGCGCCCTGCAGCTGAATCTGGCCTGCGACGTTCAGTGCGGGAGAATCGCGGACGTCGTCGGAGTCGGGCTTGAACGCGGCTCCCAGCACCGCGACCCGCGCGCCGAGGAACGAACCGCAGGCCTCCCGCGCCAACTCCACCAGCCGGGTGCGGCGGCGCATGTTGATGTTGTCGACCTCACGCAGGAAGGTCAGAGCTTCGTTCGCGCCCAGCTCGCCGGCCCGCGCCATGAACGCCCGAATGTCCTTGGGCAGACATCCGCCCCCGAAACCGGCGCCCGCACTCAGGAAGCGCCTGCCGATCCGGGCGTCGTATCCGATTGCATCGGCCAACACCGTGACGTCTGCCCCGGTCACCTCGCAGACTTCGGCTATCGCATTGATGAACGAGATCTTGGTCGCGAGGAACGCGTTGGCGGAACTCTTGACAAGCTCGGCAGTCGCCAGATCGGTCACCAGGAACGGTATTTCCTGGTCGATCGGGTCCGCGTAGATCTCGCGGGCGACCGCTACGGCGCGGCCCGGCCGGTCACGATCCACACCGATGACGATTCGGTCGGGGTGGACGGTGTCGTTGACCGCATATCCCTCGCGCAGGAACTCCGGGTTCCAGGCGACGTCAACGTCGTCTCCGGCGGGAGCCAGCGCGCGAGCGCGAGTGCCCAGTCGCGCAGCGGTACCGACCGGAACCGTGGACTTGCCGAAAATGACGGCGGGAGAGGTGAGCAGCGGCGCCAGCGTGTCGATTGCGGCGTCGACGAACCCCAGGTCGGCGGCGTACTCGCCCTTCTTCTGCGGCGTTCCGACCGTGAGGAAGTAGGTCTGCGCGAACCGCGCGGCCTCCCCATAGTCCGAGGTGAATCGCAGTGTTCCGGCCGCAAGATTGCGCCGCAGAACCCGCTCGAGACCCGGTTCGTAGAAGGGCACCTCGCCGGACTCGAGTTTGGCGACCTTGTCGGCGGACACGTCGAGGCCGAGGACCTCGTGCCCGAGTTCGGCCAGGCAGGCGGCATGGGTCGTGCCGAGGTAGCCAGTCCCGATTACTGCGATACGCATGGATCCTCGTTTCCGATGCGATACGAATCAGTACAAGTACGTTGTGTGACCTAACTTTTCGACGGAAGCTCATCGGTTCGCGGCCGCCGCGTCCGCTCGACGATGAACCGTCGAAGCTCGGCCTCGTCGTCGAGATCGACGTACTGCGGCGAATCGATGCTGTCGACACCGTCGTCGGAACTCGCCGTGAACGGCCATGCGGACAGCCTGCGCGCGCCGTCCCTACCAAACAGTTCGTCGAAGACGCCGACGTACGCCTGGGCCTGTGGCCGCCAATCCAGTTGACTGACCGCCCGCCGGCGCGCCGCCGCCCCGAGCCTGGTCCGCAGCGGGGCGTCGTCCAGCAGGCGTTCGACCGCGGTCGCGAAGGCGTCGAGATCGCCGGAGGGAACGAGGATACCCGCATCACCCGCGGACCGTCGGGTCTCGACGAGGTCGAAGGACACCGACGGCAGTGCGTACGCCATGTACTCCATCGTCTTGTTCATCGTCGACACGTCGTTGAGCGGAGTCTTCTGGTCGGGTCCGACGCCGACGTCGGCGGCGCTGAGGTATTGCGCGATCGTCGGTGGACCGACTCGGCCGGTGAAGTGCACGACGTCGTCGAGCCCGAGTTCCGTGCACCGCGCGCGGAGAGCCTGCAGGCAGTCTCCGAATCCCATGAGCACCACCCGGATCCCCTCCCTACCTCGCCGACGAACCAACTCGTCGGCGACGTCGAGCACGATCTCGACCCCGTCCTGCGGCCCCATGATGCCGAGATACACCAGCAGGTGCTCGGCCCCGGCTCGGATGTCTGGATCCGGGTAGATCGGGCGCATCACGCGGGTGTCGGGCCCACTGCGCACCACGGTCACCGACTCCGGAGAGCAATGTCCCCGGGACTCCGCAATGCCCTGGTAGGAGCAGTTGGTGGAGATGACCTGGTCAGCCACCCGCATGGTCATCCGCTCCAGCCACAACAGGCCTCGGTACTGCATCCGCTGCGCCAGCGTTCGCGGTTCGCCGAACCTCGAGACGAACAACTCGGGATTCAGGTCGTGATGGTCGAAGACGAACCGCACCGACCGGGTGCGCCACAGCCACGCGAGCAGCCAGTAGGTGTCGGGTGGATTGCAGGCCTGGATGACGTCGAAGCCGCGCTCCCTGCGCACTCGTACCGACAGGATCGCCGTCCGCAGCCACGACCAGACGAACTCGAGCGCGTATCCGAACAGTCCCCTGGCTTCCGGGGCCGGCGGGTACTTGTAGATCGCCACGCCGTCGACGACCTCGTACCCAGGGTCACCGGGCCCCTTCGGGCAGATCACCGTCACAATGTATCCCTGGGCGGTGAGGGCGTTGCACTCCAACCACACTCGGCGGTCGAGGGGCACCGGCAAGTTCTGGACGATGATGAGAACACGTCGAGTGTCCATGCCTGAACCTCCGTTGGCGCGCACACAAGATCACGCCTGTTGGTGAGGCTCAATCTATCGGAAAATGCGGACCACCACCGGCGAAATTGCGGTCTATGCTCAACCCCATGTGTGACGTGACGGGCGTCCGCGGGGCCGGGCCGAGTCGTGCGCGCTGACACCGGTCAATTCGTCTCTGCGGACGAGCGCGCGGATGTGTCAGTCGTGGTTGTCACATACAACAGTTCGCACGACATCACGGGACTCGCTGCCGACCTCCGCGGTTGCGCGACACGGCTTGTTCTTCGAATGATCTTGGTGGACAAAGACTCTGCCGAACGACGACATCGACCTCACGCTCCGAGGTGAGCCCTCGACCGTCGGGACATTGAGGGATGCCCTGATGGGGCGGAACATGGTCGGCCGCCCCCAAGAGGCTGTCCGAAACGGTGCTACGCCAATCGAAGTACCTTGCGGCCCATTCTGTCGACTGGCCCACCGGCGCCGCGCTGCTTATCCGTGCGGACGTCGAGGAAGCGGCTGGAGATTGGAACGAGGACTACTTCCTCTATTCGGAGGAGACTGAGTTCCTTCGCAGCCTCCGCGACGGTGGCGACCGAGTGTTGTTCGAACCGGCGGCGGTCGTGCAGCACCGTGGTGGCGGATCGGGGACGTCCCCTGCGTTGGCGGCACTGTTGGCCGTGAACCGCGTGCGGTACGTCGAGCACTTGCACGACCGCGGAACCGTCCGACTCCCTAAAGGCCGTCAGCGATGCGACCGAGGCGATCTTGATCACCCCAGGGCGGGTGCCGTAGACTGCCAATATATTTCGCATCCATCGGCGGTGATTCGACAGCAGTAGTGATGTCCACGGTTCGCGTTAATGGCCGGGTATCGACTACTGAACTCGATCGAACCTGCAGTCCGACATTCGGGGGGCGTCGCACGTACTGGTGCGCGCACCACGGGGGCGGGTACGTCGGGGTCGAGCGGGCATCATTCGATTGGTGGAGGCTTGTCAGATGCTGCAATCCCGCGCAAACCTGTTGACCAGAACCCTACCGCCTGTATTGGTGGTGCCAGGTATCGCCGTCTTCGTCGTGTCAGCTGCGGCCTTCTTCCTGAACATGCACGTGGTCGGCTTCGACGGATACGATCTTGCCTGTTACCTGATGGGCGGGGACGGCTTCGCGCACGGACTGCCTGTCTACGATTTGAGACTGCATGGCGACGGGTCCCGCTTCATCTATCCGCCAGTGACACTCCTGGTATTCGGCCCGCTTTCGCATCTCCCGTTCGGCGCCGTCCAGGTGATCCACCTGATGGTGGGAATCCTCGCGTTGTGGGCCGTCGTCTGGCTGACGCTTCGGCTGATCGGTCTCGAGCGAAACGCCGGACTCGTTGGAGTCTCGCTAGGAGTAACGGGTTGCGCAATGTGGCTGCAACCTGTCTTTGACACACTCAATGTAGGCCAGATCAACATTCTCGTGATGCTCTTGGTGCTGGCCGACTCTGCGTGGAGCTCACGGCGGCGAACCGTACCTGCGGGAATCCTGATCGGCATTGCCACGGCGGTAAAGCTCACGCCCGCGATATTCATCGTCTACCTCTTGCTGATCCGACGATTTCGCGCCGCACTCGTGGCGACCGTCACTGCTCTGGGGCTGACCGGACTCGGGTTCTTGATTGCGCCGTCAGACTCCCTGAGGTACTGGATTGACGGGACATTCGCCAATGCCGAGTATCTGATCAGTCCATTCTCCCTTGACGACGTGACGAATCAGTCGGTCAACGGGGTCGCTCTGAGGTTCTTCGGCGACAGCGGAAAGATCGTTTGGTTTGCGCTTGCCCTGGCAATCGGGATCGGCGGTCTAGCTGTCGCTGTTAGAGCGCATCGGGTGGGCGAGCCCCTGGCTGGAGTGCTGGCATGCGCTATCACCGGCGTGCTGATATCCCCCGTCAGTTGGCACGAGCACTGGGTGTGGATGGTGCCGGTAGGGGTCTGGCTGGGCGCGGTTGCCCTCCAGATACGCAGGACGAACCCGCTGATCGCGGGAGCACTCCTGCTGCCTGTAGCCGTGTATCTGACGTGGCCGCTCGAATACTCTCCCGGTGTCGTTCACCCGACGTCCGTGCTGTCGCCAGCCGGCCATATGTGGAACGAAGGTAGCCGTAATCCCGTTGTGGCGCTTATTACTACGACGTATGTTTCTGTCGGCCTAGCTCTCCTCGCTATGGCGGGGTGGGTCTTTTCCCACAAAGAGGTGACGGCATCGGGCGCCGTCTCGCCAGAACAGCTCCGAACCCCGCCCAGTGCGCCGTAGTTCCAGGGCACCGTAGTTGTTGATTTCCAGGGGTGCCACCTCGAATGATCAAGCGCCGCAACTTCTTCACGGGATCAAACGTCGCAACTCCTTCACAGAGATTACGCCAGATCCCAATTTAGGCGAGCGTCGGCACGCGGCGAGCGTCGTCACGCGAGGATGAACCCGCAGATCCGCGCGAGATCCGCGCGGACGGCGTCGCCGCTTCAGGCAGGCCTGCCCGCGCCCCGGCAGGGACGCTGCGCACCCACCTGTCAACGTCCCCCGCCCGGATCGCTTGGATCAGGCGGACCGAGGCCTCTGCCGGAGACGGCGCCGCCACAGCAGGGTTGTCCGAGGCCGAAGTCGAGCTTCGGAGGCTGCGCCGCAAGAACGCGGAGCTGGAGAAGGCAGTCGAAGTCCTCAAGGCTGCAAAGTCTTTCTTCGCGACGACCCGTTGAATCCGCCCAATACACTGCGATCCGGTTCGGGGAAACGCTGTTCCTGCAGGGGCTGCAACCCTCGATCGGGTCGATAGGCGATGCGTGTACGACAACGTGTTGGCAGAGACCACGATCAACACCAGCCGGCTGGTGCATCGTCACTCGGTGCCGACCAACCGGCCGCACGCAAGTAACCGCAGTGTGCATAAACCCGGGACGGTTCCACCAGCCCAACGACAGTCACGACCAGTTTGACCACCGACTCCCAGGCCACGACGGGTGGATCAAACGACGGTGAATCAAGGGTCAGGATTCAGTTCGGCGAATCATTCGAAGCTGGCCGCCCTGCTTCCTCAACCCGTTTGAGCCAGATCTCGCGCCAATATGGGTAGATGCCGCGTGGGCAAAAAAGGCGCGCTGGATGATAGCAGCCCATGCACACCACGTCCTCGAGGACGATCCCCGGGGTCTTCATCGTCATCATGACGCCGGCTCTTTCGTCGATGAGCCGGTCGACTCGCTGCTTTACCCGATATCGCTTTCCGCAAAACGGCAGCATCTCTTCGTCAAAATACAAGCCCCTGTTGCCGCTCTTGGCATTCAGCGTCCGCATTATCTCGTCCGCGGACTTCACTTCCACGAGCTCACCGGGCTGCAGATCGAGCACCTCGCTGGGTGTTATTTGTCCCGCCAGCCCCTTGACGGACGGAATCTTCCTGCCGTGCCCGAGCTTCGAAACCAGCGTGTTGTACACAGCGAGTGGCAGGTATCGGCTCATCGCCCACAGGGACACGTTGCCGGAGGCGAAGTCCTTCCAGTACTGGCGGACGTCAGTCCTCCTCAGCGGCGAACTCGCCTCGACCAATCGCGTCGCCTGGCAGGAATACCGCACCTCTCGATCGCTCGGGTCGGGTCCAAACGCTCTAGTGGCCCGATCGACAACCGATGTATCGACCCCGCTCGGTCGGCTTGTCACCGGCCCGTTCTGGGGCGTCGGACCGGCTGCCGGTTTCAGCCACGTTGTCTTCCAGTACAGCAGACAGCCCGCCTGACAGCCCCCATGAGCGCTGCCGTCGCAACGAACCCCCAGATGGACCGAATCTTCGACTCCACGGTTCCGATATGAATCGATGGTGTCGCAGGCCTTGTGAGCGGAAGCGGAAATTCTGAGGCGTTTACCAGCAAACTGCAGCATCTCGGGCATGAACGGCATGGCGTCCAGGGCTCCGGTGTCGTCCAATGTCTGCAGAATTTCCTCCGGGCCAAGCACTTCCACCCAGTCGCCGACCCGATAGTTCATGTTGCTCTCCCCTCCGCCCTCGCAAGTCGTATACCGACGCCGAGGCGTTGCCGAACTACCGAGCCGCTGGACAAAGCCATGCGACATCGCGGTACTCACCCAGCGCGCCCTTGCGTTGGAAGCCGGGCACATGCTGGCGAGTTGGCCGCTACCCACACTACGTCCGCAGCCATGATGGGTCAACGCCAACGGCATACGATTCATGAAGTGCCGCAATAAGATCAGTCGACGCGCCTAACGTAGATGCACACCATCGTCTACCCGACGAGGTCGATGCCGAGCCGGTTCCGCCGTGACGAAAGTTCGCCAGCGCAACTCGCATGATCAGGTGCCGACGAAGTGCGCGATGACAAGAGGAAGCGATATGAGATGAGGAAGTACCGGCTCAGTTCGAAAGCACCGGATCCGCGCGTTCTCTGCGTATCGACCCGAGACATTGCTCCGGTCATCTCTCGGTGCTTGCGGTACGAATTCGAGGACCTCATCGGTGTGATGGACGCCGTGGACGTGATCGCTCCCGCGGACACGCCGGATCCCGACTGCGCTGACACACCCGCGCAGAACGGCATCCGCACTCTTGCACGGCTGGCGGCGAAGTTATTTCGGCGGCTGTCGGTGAAGCTCGAGGGGATGGTCGCTCTTACATACCTGCGGCGGCGTCCTTCCGGCCTCGCGCGCAACTATGAGCTGCTTTTCGTGAGCACCCAGTCAGTCCTCGACCTGTACAACCTTGGTCCATGCGCGATGTGGCGCTCGACGGCCCGCGTCTCGATGTGCTATATCGACGAACTCTATGCAGCCGATGTGACTGGTTTGGGGAGCCTCCTGAAGATCCTCAAACGCTTCGACCACATCCTTGTTCCCCTTCGCGACACGGTCGAACCGCTCGCCTCGGCCACGGGCCGTCCATGCCACTATCTGGCCCCCTCCACGGACACCCTCCAGTTCTGCCCATATCCAGGCGCCCCGAAGCGGGTCATCGACGTTTACGCGATGGGACGTAGTCGCCCTCCCGAGACTCACAGGGCGCTGCTCCGCATGGCGGACGCGGGCGACTGGTACTACATGTACGACACGGTGGGTAACTGTCGCGTCTCCAGCCACGTCGAGCACCGCAGTCGCCTGAGGGACATGATCAAGCGCTCTCGGTTCTTCCTGGTGACCGCCGCGAGATGGCACGACATCGAGCGCACTGGTGGCCAGCAGGAGTTGGGCTCGCGTTATTTCGAAGGCGCCGCCGCCGGGGCAGTCCTCGTCGGCGATGTGCCGCGCAACGCCTCGTTCGACGAGTACTTCGGTTGGCAAGACTCGGTCATCCCTGTTCCGTTGAATTCTGGTGACGTCGCCAACGTCATCGCTGAGTTGGACGCCGATCCCAGCCGTCTCGAGCGGATCAGCAATACCAACGTGGTGAACTCCCTCCGACGGCACGACCATGTGCACCGGTGGGGCCAGATTCTCTCCATTGCGGACCTGAAGGAGACCAAGGCGATGGAGAGCCGCCGGCGCGAACTGGAGGAGTTGGCGGCATCGATCGAGCGGGCGATACCAGAGACACGATGAGCCTTCTGACCCACGCCGCAACGGTGCGACGGGGATGCGGCCGATCCCCAGATTTTCGTCCCTGGCCTACCTCTCCCACTTCCACTTCATGTCACCGCTCTGGTTGACGTCCCATTTGCGATCGGATGGCCCGTCGGGTTGCGCCGGAACGTCACCTCGATGGAGCGTCCAAAAGACGTCGACGAACGGGTCGAACGTCGTGGTCTCCTCCGGCGGACGCGGGTAGCCCTTGCGATTGTCGGCATACAGGTCGGTCTTTCGCATCCAGTCTTCGATGTTGTCGAAGAAGGCGTTGTGGTTCCACTCGGCCTTGGCGCCCATAAGCATCGCTGCAAGTCCCTCGCCGACCCAAGCGCGCACGGTGCAGCAGGTCCGATACTCCTCGGATGTTTTGTCCCACTCGTCCCAGGCGCCCGGCGGCTTTTCCTGGTAGGGCTGCTGTGTGCCGTGGTGCATCACTATCTGCCAGAGCGCCTTCTGGCCGTACCAGCCCTGGCCGTAGTAGGTCTGGGCGTCCTCGTGAAAGACGGAGCTCTGCGCCGAGGGGGCGAAGGACGGGTCGTCGAGCATCAGACCGGCAAACACGATGGGCCACTTGCGTCCGCTCGTAATACCGCCGCCTTCGTTGAACACCGCTCCTAGCTGGACCATCCCGTGCAGGTCGATGCCGTATTGGACGAGCCCGTAGAGCAGGCGGCGCTTTTCATCCTGAGTGGCATTCATGTTGAGCAGGAGCGACGCCGTGCCCACAATACGAGCAACTTCTCGCCCATAGGGAGGCTGGTTGTCGACAGGCACGAGCCAATTCCCCTCCCATGCGCCGTTGAGGTGATCGATCCATGGGCGCTCGAGGTAGCGCGCGTACTGGTCGAACGGCGGAACCGGGTACCGCGTGGCGTCCACCGGCAGGTTCTGAAGCAGATCCCAGCGCAGGCTCGAGGCGCGGAAGATCTGCTTATTGGCTCCAACATAGGCGGGACGGAAGGCGTCCGCTGGCGGCGCCTCGGACAGGCTGGTCAGCACCGCGGCCGCCTTCATCACGTTGGGGGACTCCTTCTCGGACTCCCACATCAGGTCCGCCTGCATCACTGTGTTCGGGACCGTGACCTCGCTGATCGAGGAGATGAGGGAGCGGTCGGCGGGCAACACATAGGGGAAAGTGACGGATACGTTTCGCTCATAGGTGATCCCGCGCGAGTCGTAGCCTTGCGCCGGGCCTAGGCTCATCACCACCATTGAGCCATTCCGCCGCTCCTTGTCGTCCCGTAGGCCGGTGTCGCCCCATTCGTTGACGTCGAGCGTGTTCACCTCGTTCGGTGGCGCGGTGCTCGGCCCCGGGGTCACCGAGACCACCGTTGCCGGTCCGACGACCCACCAGTCGCCGTTGACGAACTGGCCGACTGGGTAGTCGCGGTCGAATCTCCAGGTAATGCCGTACTGCGAGATCTGGTTTGCGCGCTGCACGTTCACGACTGCGGGCGCGGCGCACGCCGGAAGCACGCCAGCCAGCGCGAGGATCGAGGCAACGAGGGCGATCGGTCTGTGCCAGACTCTCATACAGACCTCACCGGGAAGCGTCGTGTTGATGCTCGTCGCGATTGCACCCCGCGTGCCACCGGGGGCAACTGCATCTGAGTGGTTCGCTGGGCACGCAGCCCAGTCCGGAGACGCTCACCTTCATGAACGGACTTCCTTCTGGTCCGACGTAGTAAGGGCGGACCGCCTGGCACCGCGCAGCCTTGGGGCGAACGGTGACGCATCGGCGGCATCGCGAACGGTGAAGCGGGCTCGGTGCAGAATCCGCCGGGTTGCTGCTCCACGTGACGATGTCCCGGATCACCTCGATCCGACGGATGCCAAGCCCCTGCGTCGTATCGACTAGTTCGCGCAGCAGGGCTCGCCTGGGAGACAGCCTTGCGTACGCGAGATCGAAGACTGGGAATCACCAATGTAACACGCGCGAATGCCGAAGTGCGCGGCGACCACAGTCGCCGATGCAGAATGTAGAAGCGAAACCTCCTGGTCAGAGGTTGTTTTTGAGGTCACGATCACCGCCGCCACGCTCATCTGGCCGGCCATGCCTGTCCTGCCGCAACCGGACACACTCATCATCGCAGGCGCTTGATCACCCGCGCGGCGCAACCGCGGGCCCGTCGGGTCAATGACGTGTTGGGGTCGAGCAACCGAGCGATCCAGGCGGCGTCCATGTCGTGTCGCAGACTGGTCCGTGCCTGAAGCCAGGTGTCTGGCCGGGCACGTCCGCCGTCGCTCGAGTACGCCCGGGTCACTCCGGCCGACCGCAGCCGACGAAGCACGTGCCGGTCGTACGAGCCGAACGGGATTGCCACCCGCGACACGGGGCGACCAGTGAGCTCACCGAGCACCCGGTGAGCGTCGTCCAGCTCCCTGCGCGCCTGCTCGTTGTTGATCCGCCGCCAGTCCCGGTGGGCCCAGCCGTGCGACCCGATCGCCATGCCGGCGTCCAGCAGCGCGCGGACGTCGGTGTGGTCGACCCGCCCACGGTCGCCCAATGTGCCTGCGAGCAGGAAAAACTCCGCAACAAGGCCCCGCTCCACAAGCCGGGGTAGCGCAACCTCCACATCGGAGACGTTTCCGTCGTCGAAAGTGATCCGGACATCAGACCGTCCCGCGACCGCGTCGAGCAGTCGCTCGAACTGCGCGATACTCACCCAGGTTTGGTCCTCGCCCGGGTCGAGTTCGCGGCCGGGAGGACCGATCCCATGGACTGTGATGTTGACTACCGAGCGCGGCCTGACGGCGGCCCCTCGAGATGAACCGACAGACAAGGAATCACCGCTTTCGCTGGGTTGCTGACGTGACCGCTCCGCAGGCACGCCACATCGTCGCCTACCCACAAACTGTACGTCCATCCGAATCTCAGCAAAGGTCGTTAAGATGATGGTTCACTGAGCCCTGATGCGACTCCAGCGTGCGTGTTCAGCGTCGTAGCTCGCCTCTATACGTCACCGATGCCGCCAATCGACGCAGTATCCTCTTCCAGCACAAGGGTTTCCGAACTGCAGTCGATGCGTACCGACCACCTGCATCGATGGGGGGTGCGCCCCGCAGACGGTGCTCGATGGAGCGGCATCACGGGCTGGCATCTAATCGTGTGGCCCCGCGAGCCGCCGACTACTCTCGTCTCGCTCCCAGACTTGCAGCTGACGCCCAGTCCACCGTTTGGCAACGGCCATACCGAAGTACACCGCTGTATCGATCGCAGATCGAGGACCGCGGATCGTGCGCACAACCGCAACCGCCGTGTCCAGGCCTGTATCCCGCATCCCCGCGGCCTGTCCGTGCCCGCCAGCCGACAGCTCGGCAGTACCTCGGTGGCTACGACGCAGGATCGCGAGCAGGCTCTTGGTGTCGGCGGGCGTTGTCACCACCACCGGATCGGTGGCAACCACGGCCTTCTCGTCGGCGTCGAACTGGGTGTCGACGAATAGATCATCGCCCGTGATCATCGGAAAGACACCGAATCGCTGGTGACCCTCTTCGCTGAGTCCGTAGACCCCCGCACCCCACATCGCAAGCTTGCGCTGCGGAATCCGCTGGCGTGCCCGGTAATAGCACCGCACTAACGCGCTGGCACCGTCAATGTCGTACGCGGATTCGGGACGGGCCGCCAAGGCGTCGCCCTGACAGAGCCGGTCGAGGACCTCAAGCACCGCGGTAGCGGATACTTGAATGTCAGCGTCCAGATACAGCCGCGGCCATAACGTGGCCGCTTCGTCGCCAGCGTTGAGTGCGGCCGGCTTCGACCCCTGCACCAGCTCAACTACCCGGACGCCCAGGATACTTCGCGCAACGTCGGCGGTGTTGTCGGTGCAGCCGTTGCACACGACGATCAGCTCGATGAAACCGTCAATCGCGGCCTGCCCCAGCGGAGTCAGGGTGCGTCTGATCACCGCTTCCTCATTGTACGCGGGGACGATCACGGCACCTCGCTGGAGTCGCCCCGAATGCCCTTCCACTGGGCGCGGTTTCGTGGTGCTATCGGGATCCGTCGGACCACCCATGGGTTGCATGTCCGATCCACACCTTTCATCTACCGGAGACCCTCGCACAAGTGCAGTAGAGATGAGATACTTGCCTATTATGCAACCGGCCACGACCGTTCAGAAAGATGCGGCCTGATCGTTCAGAACGATGCGGCCTGATGTCGTCGTCGCAGCTGCCGCTCGGGCGGGGCGAAATCGGCGCTGGCGAAACGCAGGGAGTGCTCAGACGGTAGGGAGCGATCGGATGCGATGACACACGAACGCGCGGCGCTGCCGGGAGTCCAATCTGACCCGCAGCGAGCAGGTGCCTCTCTCGCTCATCGCGCGCTACGAGCCGCATTATGGACCGGGGCAAGCGCGATCGTCGTCCGGTTCAGCAATATCCTTGTCATGGCCATTGCGGCCCGAATCATTGCCCCAGAAGAGCTGGGCGTGTACGCGCTGGCACTCGCTGTTCATGGATTCGTTGCCTGTTTCGCCGCGTGGGGAGTCACGTCAGCCATTGGACGCTTGGATCTCGATGCGGACAGGCTCGGACCAACTGTCACCACAGTAACGCTTTGTAGCAGTTGCGTAGTCGCTGCCTCGATGGCCCTCGCAGCCGGGCCCATCGCCTCAGCATTCCAAGCGCCTGAGGCAGTGAGGCCAATTCGAATCCTTGCAGTCGTCGTCGTAATTCAAGTGATGTCTGCAGTTCCTGCCGCGCAGATCCAGCGGGCGTTTCGACAGGAGGTGGCATTTCGCGCGAATGTGATCGGGTTCGTTTTCGGTAGTGCAACCTTGCTGCCACTCGCAACCATGATTCACGGCGCGGAGGCGTTCGCTTGGTCTCGGGTTGCTGCGGGTCTCGCGATCGGTTTGACGATGGTGCTGTCACTGGATACACGATATCGTCCGGGTTGGGAGGCTCAGTTTGTCGGACCGCTGCTCCGCTTCGGAGTTCCGGCGGCGGTGGGTTCACTGCTGTCCCAACTGGTGCTGAACGTCGATATCCTGATAATCGGCCGTGCAATGTCTACGGCCGACTTGGGCTATTACATGCTCGCATTCAACATCTGTTTATGGCCTACTGCCGCCCTTGGTGCAGTCATGGACCAAGTCGTGTTGCCCGCATTCTCGGCCGTGCGCCGCGATGATGGAGACCTACGTTCGACTGTCTCGCGGGCTGTTCGAACCGTGGCACTCGTGGCGTGCCCTATTGGTGGATTCACGTTTGCCTTCGCACATCCGCTAATCGAAACCGTCTACGGGGGAAAATGGCTCACTGCGGCGCCTGTCCTGAGTGTGCTCGCAGCGTATGGGGTGCTATACGTTCTCGGGAAGCTGTTCGACAACATCATGATTGCGTCGGGAAAAACCATAACAATGTTCGTTGTGCAGGCGACCGTTCTGGTTGTGCTCGTCCCGATCCTGATTGTGGGCGTCCGCGTTGGCGGACTGGTCGGCGTCGGGGTCGGACACATTCTCGCCATCCTCCTCGTAACCATGCCTGCGTACGCGGTCGCAATAAGACGGGCTACAGGCGCCGGCATCGGTGTGATCCTGCGTGCTCTCTCGAGACCGGCGCTGGCAGCAGTCGCAGCTGCCGGTGTCGCGCTTGTTGCCACCGAGGGGTTGACCAATCCGCTGGCGAAACTTGCGGTCGGCGGGCTGGTTGGGTTGGTCGTATATGTCGCGGTCGTCGGCCCGCAGTTGCTGCAATTGTTCCCCGGAAGGCTGGCCGATAAACGAATTCTTGTCCTTGCCACGACATGGCCATTGATGGCGGCCAAACGGCTACGGCAGGCCGGAGTCGATGCGCCTCCTTGGCGCTCGTGACCGGGCCGGAACAACTAAGAGAGATGCGAAGGACTACGCGCTATGCCTAGAGTGACAGTCTGCGTCCCCGCCTACAACTGCGAGCGGACAATAGATACGTGCCTGGCGAGCGCGCTTCAACAGTCTTATAGCGATTTCGAATGCCTCGTTATCGATAACGCATCCACAGACTCAACATTTGATCGCGTGATGGCCTACAAGGATCCCCGGATTCGCGCCCTAAGAAACGCGGAAAACATCGGCCCCAGCGCAAACCATAATCGTTGCATCCAGCACGCGAGCGGCGACTTGATCCAGTTCCTCCACAGTGACGATCGGCTTCTGCCTGATTGCCTCAGTCGCCTGGTCCCTGCCTTCGACGATCCCAGGGTCGGCTTGGCGTTTGCGCGCAGGCGAATTGAATCCTCCGACGAAAAATGGATAGAGCTCTTCGGAACACTCCATACTCAACTCGAACCCCTCGAGTACGTCAATGACGGAACGAACATCATCCGGAAGTACGTGAACAAAGGATCGAACGGCAACTGGATTGGCGAGCCAACCTCTGTAATGGTCCGACGGTCGACACTTATGGAGGTTGGGGGGTTTAGTTCCGAACTGCGATACTCGGCTGACATCGAATTATGGCTTCGGATACTCGCGCGATCCGACGCGGCTTGGGTCGACTCAGAATTGTCCGTGAGAGTCCAGAATGAAGGAACTTTGACGGCGCTCTTCGCCAAGAACGACGAGGCTTGGCTGGACCGGCTTTGGACCTTGTCCGGGCTGGCTCGCAATCGCGATTTGGAGCGCCGAATCAGAATCAAGGCCCGGCGGCAATGGATCATTTCCGTACTGAAGAAGGGAGTGCGCGCACAGCTGGCGCCGGCCGAGATTCGACCCATGAAGTACAAGCAACTGGGACGACACATACGCCAGTCATTGAACGCGGATCCATCTTCGAATAATGCCAGCCTGGATATGTGACTCACACTAATGATCAGAATGGGAATCCGCCGGTGCCGTTTCGGATTCTTGCAATGGGACGGCAAAATTGGACCACAGCAGACCGAAGATGACAAAAAGTATGCGGGTTACTTGCTGGAAGTTAAAAAGGTCGAAAGTGGAAGCGCAGACGATAATAGCGATGAAGATCGATCCAAGTGAGTATGCCTGCTCTCGTTCTCGTGTAGTTGTGGCGCCTCGCAGTGCGGCAGCAATGCCGAAGATGCCTCCGGCCGCCAGCACCATTATCGCCGCGACGCCGACGATACCGCCCTGCACAACTGCCTGTAGAAATTCATTGTCCAGATACCCGTACACGGTTGGTGGCGTGGCACCGAGGCCGAGGCCGAACACCGGATGCTCACGAAAGGTCTGCGACACCATGGCGTAGTCTGAAGTCCTGGAGAGTACACTCGGGTCCGTCTCCGATGCGACGGTAGTGTTCCACAACGCAATTGCGATGTCAGGAAATGTCGCGATGTATACGGCGAGAACCGTACATCCGACCGCGAGCCCAATAGCGAGCTGACGGACGTTGAAATTCCACATGTACACAAGGAAAGCCGTGGCGAGTGCAATAATGCCCGTTCTCGAGACCGCCGCCGGCATCGACACCAACGCCAACCCGCATGCCGCCACGGCAGCCCACCGGACCTGCCGTTTCGCCGCATTGCGGGCAAAATATATGGCCAAGGGCACCGCTACTGCGGCTAGTACTGAGAACTCGATAGCGTGTTGCGAGGTGCCCACGACGCGCTTTGCGCCCCAGCGCTCGCCCATCTCGAGCTCATCCGAGTTGGTCACGAATCCAGGTGGCTGGAAGAGGAACCGCAAGTCGATATTCGCCACGGATTGCAGAAGTCCGACCAGACAGGCGAAGGCGAGTCCTGTTGCGAGGCAGCCAAGAACAAAGTTGCGCCCCCGCGCGGTCCGGACCCGCACGATGATGTATAGTGCCACGCCGACGTTCGCGACCAGATTTATCAGCGCGCGGGTCATGCTGCCTTGAACGACCGCGTTGTCGACACGATGGAGTCCGACTCCGTAGATCGCGAGTTGGAGCAGTAGGTAGAGCAGCATGATGACGACACCAGGGCGAATTGATCGGCTTGACGCGGTTCGCCGGACAAACACGAAGCCGAGCATGACCAGGCCGAACAACAGAACCGCAATCAATTTTGCTGGCGAGCCATTGCTTTTCAGAGGTCCCGGCAGAACCGAAAAGCTCGGCAGAATTGGAATCAACAGGCAGAGGAACCCGAGCAGCCATGGTGTCCGTTCGCGGGGTTCGCCTGCGTCGACGGGTCGCGGGCCGTCGGTCGAGCTGGATGCCGCGCCGAGCGGCTTGGTCGTCATGTGGCTTCCGTGGAACCCTTGGGTGCCGGAGTGGCGTCGATCGGCCGGGGAACTCCGTCGGGCAGTTGATCGGAATCGGGTCGCGTGGCGGCCTCGGACTGTGGCTGCCGTCGCTGCTGGGCGCGTGATCTGCGGCGTGTCAACAAGACGTCGATTAGCACGGTCACCAGAACCGACAGCCCGGCGCCGACAATAAAGATCGCTAGTGTCGACTTCAATCGGCTCGGCATGCCTGCGACTGGGGCTGTCGGCGGTAACACCACGAACATTGCGACCATCTGGTCGTTTGGCACTCGGGCCTGTTCCTGCAACGTCCTGAGGGTGATCTCAGTCTGCGCGATCACGAGTCCGAGCGTCCTGGAGACTGCGTCCGGGTCCGCGTCGGTGACCTCGATCAGAATGAGTGGCGGCTGCGGGAGGGTGCTGGGCACCGGGAACATCTTGGCGACGTAATGGGGCAGGCCGCCGGCCGCCACGACCCGGTCGACTACCGACTGCTGTTCCAATCCGAGCGCCGCCATATTGGTGATCAGTTGTGCTCCGCCGATGTCGAGGAGCCCGTTTCGCGGTAGCGGGACCCCTGCGTCAACGTGTTCCACCCGAGAACTAGGCTGCGCGAGGCCTATTACTGTATTCGAGTAGTAGACGGGCGTGACCGAACTGTAGGACTGGTAGCTGAACCACGCGGTTACGAGTAGCAGCGGAAGTACGACATACCAGCGCCTGAAGCAGGCCTTCACGACGTCGAAGAGGTCCACGTCCTTCGTCCCCCCTCGCCATCGTATGAGAATGCCTCATCCGTGCGCTCCGAGATGGCCGTCGCCGCTGCACGGCCGACCTCGGAAGCTTCGAGTGCTCTCAGATTACCGATCTGAGATCACCCACGGACGGGTTTCGTCGGCTACGTCCGGACCTGATCGGCCCGTCGACTCAACATCGGGCTCCGGCGCTTCCCCCTGCTCCGTACAGATCACGATCCCGGCAACAGGCGCACCCGTCATCCGCAGGTCCTCAGCGGCGCGCACGAGGTCCCGTCGCCGGGTGGCCCCCAGGACCACGACGAGCAGAACGCCGTCGGCGTACTCACTCACGGTGGAGGCGGCAACCGTCGACAGCACGGGCGGCGCCGCGATGACCACGTGCGTGTAGTCCGTGCGGAGGCGGTGTACCAGCGTCCGCATGGTGCTCGTCGCCAAACGGTCGGCGGGATCCCCCTCCCAGAAGCCCGCGGCCAGGACGTCCGGTAGCCGGTCGAACCGGGAACGGATCGCCTGGTCCACCGACGCCGACCCCGCTAGCACATCGAACAACCCCGGGTGGGATTCGACCTCCCAATCGCCGATCTCTCCCGTCGGGTCGGTGTCGACGATGATCACCCGGCCTCCGCTCGACGCCAGGGCGCTGCCCAGGTTCGACGCCAGTCGCACAGTGCTCGTTTCCGCAGCCGCACAGGTCACCACCCACACCAGGGCAGGATCGGCGACCTCGCCCGACCATCCGGACAGTAGTCGCGTGCGCAGCCGGCGATACCCGTCGAGAGACTCCGCATCCGCCACCTGCGCAGACGAGACCGATCCGAGCACCGGCAGCCCGGAGACCGCGGCAGCTCGCTCCGCGGTCCGCACGACGGGGTCCATCCGGGACCGCACCCACACGGCGACCGCGCCCAGCACCAAGCCCACCAGCGCGCCGAGGGCTCCGAACGTCAGTGGTCCAGGAAGCCGCCGGTGCGGCGTGCTCGCCGAGGTGACGACGGTGGTGTGCACCTTCTGGCCGTCCATACCGGTGGGTGTCTCGAGTGCGCCGGTGTACGCGATGAACTCGCCGGCAAGCGTGTTGGCAAGCAGTCGCGCCTGGTCCGGTGACGCGTCTGCCACGGCGAGGTCGATGACCGTGGTCCTCGGCGGCACGATCGTGGCGCTGACATTGTCAGCGAGTTCCCGCGCCGACTGCGACAGCCCCAATTTGTCGACGACACGCTGGTTCACAGCCTCGGTGGTCAGCAGTTCGACGTAGGAATTGACGCGCCCCCACACCACCTGATCGTTCTCGTACGCGGTGGCCGTCGCGGACCCCTGGATCGACACCAGCAGTTGGGTGGTCGAGGCGTACTTTCCCGGTGCGAGTAGCGCGCCGCCCACACCGACGACGACGCACGCGAGCAGGACAGTCAGAAACAACTTCCAGTGCAGCCGGACCGCGGCGAGGAAGGTTCTCACATTCATCTTGCACTCGTCCTTTCCCCGGACCGAAACACCTTGACGGCACTCGGCTCGGGCACCTGGTCGACAATCACGGCCACCGTCGTCGCCGCCGGCAGGGACGCGGACGTGTCGAGCAATTCGTCCTCCGTGGTCACACCGTGCCGAACGACCAGAACAATCGTGCCCACCGCGCCGACGATCGCGTCTGCCACCACGGCCGACGGGCAGGCGAGCACCACCCAGTCGTAGTGCTCGCGGAGCTCCACCACGATGTCGAGTACCGCGTTCAGGTCGATCGGGTCCCTCGGATAGTCGGTTGCGCTGCCGGCCCCCAGCAGTGGTCCGTTCCCCGAGGCCTGCACTGCCTCCAGCACAACGGCATGGCCGAGAAGGACGTCTGTGATGCCCGGAAGCCCTTGAACACCAAAGAGTTTCGTCAACTCCCAGGAGTCCTGATCGAGATCGACCAGGATCACAGAGTCGCCCTGGACACGCAGCGCGTCGGCCAGCACGACGGCTGCCGCGGCAGTCGCCGACCTGGCTGCGGGCTCGGCGACCGCGATGACGCCTCGGTCGGGATCGCCCATCACCGAGAGCAGGCGACGCCGAATGAGACGGGCATTCTCGATGGTCGTCCCGGCGTGCCAATCGCCGATCGTGCCGAGCACCGGCCTGCCGGTGATACGGGCGGCGTCGCGCGGATCACGGACCGAGCGGTCGAAGATCGAACGCAGCACCGCACCGGTCGCCCCGAGGAGCATCCCGACCAGGCACGCCCCGAGCAACACCGCCAGCGGCGGCGTTCCCCAGAAGCTGACCCGGGTGGGCAGACTCGGGTCGTTGACGACGACGAGTTCCGCGCGGGGCACCACTGAACCGGTCACAGTTTCGAGCGCGTGTACTGCCGCCGCATACTCGGGCAGGAACACGGTGAGGGTCCGCTGGGCCTCTCCTGCCGTCGGGGCGTCGACGGCGACATCGATCAGCACGGTGCCCGGCCTGTTGGTCGCCGTGGTCCGCCCGGCGAGAGTCTCGGGCGCCAGATCGATGCCGAGATCCCCCACCACCCGTGCTGCGAGGTCGGTGCTGTCGGCCAGCTCGACGTAGTTTCCGGCACGGTGCTGGGCGTACGAGTCACCGCCGTCGACCGCACGGCTGACGTCCCCGGGTGTCCGGATGAAGACGGTCGCCGTCGACCGGTAGAGCGGAGGCGCCAGCAGCAGGACGACCACGGCGGCCCCCACAGCCAGGAGCGCCCCCCACACCACCCAACGCCATCGCTCCCGGAGGACCCGTCCGTAGTCGAGCAATACGGCGCTCATGGTGCGGGGTCCACGCCGTGGGCGATCAGGGACGCCACCAGGGCCGTGCCGAGTTCCGCGTCGCCGCGGGGATCAGGGTGCTTCCCGTCCGAGGCGAGCAGGGCGGAGGTATCGCCGTCGGCGAACGGCGCGTCCGCGATGGGGTCGAGAAAGAGGACACCGTCGGCCGCCGGGTCGGATTCGAGGCGCGCCATGAAGCCGTCGTCGAATCCCAGATCGTCGCGAGGGCTAGAGAGGAGCCGGGGTCTGAGGAACACCATCTTCGCGGCGGGCCAAGCTCTGCGGGCCTCGCCGATGGTGAAGGCCATTGCCTTGAAAACGTCCTCGCCGGGCGCGAAGAGGTCGTTCCGGCCACCGTCGAGGACGACGATGTCGGGCTGGTATCCGGCCGCGAGCTTGGGGACGCGTTCGGAGAAAGACGTCGAGTCCCCGGTGTACTCGTTGACGACGAAACGATTCGGGGGGCCGCCGCTGATGTATCCGGTCCCCGGCACAGCCGACAGGTCGCAGTGCCACCGCATTCGGGCCGCCGCCAAGCAGGCATAGGACATCTCCGCCAGTGGTCCGCTTCCGCCGGTGTAGGAGTCACCGATGAACAGGACGGTCGGCGGTGCCCCGGGATCGGGGTGCGGTCGGTCGATCTGCCCGGTCACCGGCGCCGCCGCCGGCGTCGGCGTCGGCGTCGCGGTGTCGGGGGAGGCGACGACCACCGCCAGGCCGATCAGCACCGCCGCGGCGAGCGCGATCAGGGCAACGTCCGGCCACCGTCGCCTCGTCATCGGACGACCTCGGTTCGGACCCATGCCGCGACCCTGTCCGCGAGCAGCGACTGGCCCTCGTCCGTGGGGTACGCGAGGTCGGCCTGCATCAAGCGAGGCGACAGCCACGGAGGATCGAGGGCGTCGAGGTAGGGGACGCCGGTCGACTTCGCGGCGCTCTGGACCGCGTCGGACACCCGGCTCACCGCCTCCGGCACCGGGGTCTCGTACCACGTCGGTCCGATCAAGAGGGGTCTCTCGCCGCCGAGAACGATCTTGTGAATCGCGGCGATGGCACCCGCGTTGATCGGGGCCACCTCGGGGAATCCAGTGTCCTTCAGGCCGCCGACCACCAGGATGAAATCGGGGTCGGCGCCTCGGGCCCGGTCCACCTGATAGGTGAACGCGTACCCGCCCGCGCCGTCCGCCAGGTAGCCGGCGCCGGGAAGCGCGAAGTTCGACACGGACCACCCGGTGCGCTGGGCCAACAGGGTGGGCCACACCACCCGGTTCTGACGTCCGGCGGTGTAGTCATCTCCGACGACTGCGATCCGCAGCGAGCGCGGAGGTGCTGCCTCCTCGTTGCTCCTTCGCGCGATCGCCGAGGCCGTCGCCAGGGCTGCGACCAGGATCACTGCTGCAGCGGCCGACACGATCGGGAGGGCGCGGCGCCGGCGAGTCACGACGAACCCTCGACCAGGTCGGTGTACGTGGCCAACAGCCGGTCGGCGATGACGTCCATGCCGAACTCGCGGTGCACCGTCGATCGGCCTCGCCGCCCCATCTCCACGGCCCAGGAGCGGTCCCCGAGCAGGGCCCCGACCGCGGCTGCCAGCGCGGGGGCCGTGGGATCGCTGACGATTCCGCTGCCGGTCCGGCTGACGGTTGGTGCCAGCCCGCAGTCGTTCGAGACGACCACGGGAACCCCGACGGACATCGCCTCGAGCACCGACATCGGATACGGCTCGCGGACAGACGGAAGGACGTACACACTGGCCGCGGCCATCCGACATGGGACTGCGGCCGACTCGAGCGCGCCCTCCCAGACGATCCGCGGGTCAGCCCCGATCGACCTGCGCAGTGCTGTTCCCTCACCCTCGTCGGGCCCGACCAGTGTGAATCGCGCATCGACACCGCTGTCCAGCAGGAGTCGTGCCATCTCGACAAACGCAGTCGGACGCTTTCGCGGATGCATGCGGGCGGCGAAGAGCACCTCCGGCGTGCCGGAGTCGACGGCGTTCGGGGTCGAGTGCGGCACCCCGTTGCCGAGCTCCATCAGTCGCAGCGATCCTCCCCCGACGGCGACGAGTTGTTCACGCTCTGTCGGAGTCAGGTAGAACACGGTTCCGGCACCGCGGAGCACTTTGTGTGTCCACACCGCGTCCAACGGGCCGGCGAGCGGATGTCCGGACGGCGCGACCATGCCGTGAGTCTGCAGTGCGTAAGGGGCCCCGTAACGCCGCGCTGCCACCGCCAGCGGCAGCACCACGAGGTCGCGGCCGAGGTGGATGTGGACCACGTCAAACTCGGCGCGGTGCCTGCGGAACCAGCGTCCAAGCCCGGGCGCACCGACGCCCGCGAACCCGGTGCCGGGGACTAGAGTGCGGGCGCGGAACAGCCGAACCGGGACCTCGCCGAGCATGGTCGGCACGACCGGATACCCGCGAGTGCCTGCCGCGATGATCGTCTCGTGTCCACGGCGAATCAGCTCCGCACTCTGGTTCAGCGCGACGCGGGCGGGCCCGCCGTACGCCCCGTCTGGGCTGATCAGCGTCACCACCTGCAGGATTCGCACGAGACTCAGCCCGGCGCGACACTCGGTTGGGGGGGCCGAACGGAGCACCCGGGCGGAATATCGGACGACACCACCGACATCGCGCCGACCACCGAGTTCGCGCCGACAGTGACGCCACGCAGGACCATCGACCTGGCGCACAGCCACGCGCCGTCCTCGATGACGATGGGCGCATTGTCGAACTCGAAGGTCGGCGACCTGCGGTCATGGCTACCCGTGCACAGGTAGGCGTACTGGGAGATGCACACGTCGGAGCCGATGACTATGCGATCGATGTTGTAGAGGTCGGCCCCGGTCCCGATCCAGGAATCGTTGCCGATCGACAGCTTCCACGGCCATTGGACATTCACCCGGTGCTTGATCAGGACACCCTTACCGACCTCGGCGCCGAACCAGCGCAGGGCGGCGCACCGCAGTCGGTTGGGACACCACACCTGCGTGAACAGCAGAGTGGATGTCGCCACCCAAAGGCACTGTGCGAGAAATCCACGACCCTTGTCGTAGGGACGGCCGCGCCGAGCAGCCAACGACCGAGTCGATCGCGTGCTGGCCATGCGTACCTCCCCCGGTCGGTGACCGACTGGTTCAGCAGACAACGGCTATGAGATTACGCCCGCCGTGTGTCGGGAGCCACTAGTGTTTGAGTCACGCCCCGGCATAGCCGTGAAGGGGATGACTCATGGCCGGTATCGGATTCGCACCGGCCCGGACGTTCGCGGAATTACAGCGCGCGCGGCGGGCCGTACTGGCACAGGTCGCCGTATTCGCCGCCGGCGCCATATCTTTCGTACCGATCGCCAATTTCACAGTCACCGGGTTGTCGGTGGTGTGCCTACTGCTGGTGCCCGGATTTCTGCTGATGAAGCATCGCGGGATCGAGTTGGTACCGCTGGTACTCGCCGCACTGGGGTGGATCTCCTACATTGTGTCCGGCTTGGTCAACGGGGTCAGCATGCTGTGGCCGAATGCCATTGCGCCAGCGGCATTTTCTCTGTATCTCGTCGGGCTGACGGTCATCACCGGCCGGGCGGTGGCGTCGATCGCCACGGCCCTCGCAGGGGTTGCTGCGGGTAGCGTGGTCTTCTTTCTGATCCGCGGGATCGAGCTGACCCGGACCGGGAGCTTCCTGGACCTCTGGAAGTACGGCATCGCGCAGTCCGTGACGATTCTCATCCTGTACGGAATGGCGAGGAAGGCGCGCCTACCGAGGTTCGCCTTCCCTGCAACACTCATGCTGCTCGGGCTGGCCAGCCTCGGCCTCAACTTCCGTTCGCATGCGGCGATCTGCCTCGTTTCGGCCGCGATCGTGCTGACCCGGCAGATCGTCGGATCCCGGATCCCGCGCGGTTGGCAGTTCGGCGGGATCGCAGTATTCGGCATCGCCATTGCCTACGCAATGCCGATCGTCGCCCGCGCGGGAGTGTTCGGACCGGCTTTGCAACACAAGACCCTCGAGCAGCAGGCGACCCATCTGCCACTGCTGCTCGCCGCTCGAACCGAGCCGCCGATGTCGATCACCGCCATCCTCGAACGCCCCCTGCTCGGTTGGGGCAGCGCGCAGAAGCTGACGCCGGATCTGTACACCGCGGCGGAACATCTCGCCGTCCGGATGGGCTTCGCGCCCACCTTCCCCTTCGAGCTCTACTGGCGCCTGCCGCCCCGCGACTATTCGGCTATGCACTCGATCGTGCTCGGGTCTTGGGTCGAGGGCGGCGTACTGGCGGCTCTGCTCCCACTGTGGCTGCTGGTCGCCTGCTGCGGCCTGGTGTGGAACCTCGAGCGGTACGGAGCGTGGGCTCCCCTGGTGGTGACCATTGCCGTGCAGGGCATCTGGGACCTGGTGTACTCGCCGTGGACGTACAACACGCTCCCTGTCTACGCATGCATCGCGTTGTTCTACTCGGCGGCCCACTTCGTCCGTCCCGTCGTCGGGGACACCGGTCCACCATGACCCGGCCGGCCGTGACACCGCGGGTCAGTGTCGTGATCCCAACGGTGGGGCGGGCATCACTCGCCCGCGCCGTGCGGTCCGTCCTCGATCAGACGTACCGCCCCGCAGAAATTCTCGTGGTGGCGGACACCGATGCCCCGCTGTCGCTGCCGGCGGATGAGCGGATCGTGCAGCTCAGGCCGGGCGTGGGCGCAGGCCCGGCACGGTGCCGACAATTGGGTATCAACGCAGCGACCGGCAGGGTGATCGCGCTACTGGACGACGACGACGAGTGGCGCCCCGACAAGCTGCGCCGGCAACTTGACGCGGTCGCGGCCTGCGCCGGAGACCAATGGATTGCCTCGTGCCGGATGGATGTCGAGGGTCCCGGTGACCGGCGGCGGACGTGGCCACGACGGATCATCGAACCCGGCCAGTCGGTGGCGGAGTACCTCTTCCGTTTCACGGACCTGACGTTCGGCGGCGCGGTCCTACAGACATCGACGCTCTGCTTCCCCACCGAGGTCGCTCGCAGGGTGCGGTGGGACGCCGACACCGGCGCGCCGCACGACGAGCCGAGCTGGTTGATCCGGGTTCAGGCGGCCATGCCCGGCGTGCACTTCGTCCAGCTCCCCGATGTGCTCAGCACCTACCACGTAGACGGCGAGTCGCTCTCGCGCAGCACTGTCGACCGCACCGATGCGTACATCGGCTGGGGCCTGCAATATCTGAGCGGCGAATCGCCGCGAGTGCGGGGAGACTACCTCTGCACCAGCCCGGTCAGCGCCGCTGTGTCGGCTCGATCAGTCAGGGGTGTGCGACATTCGATCTCGGCGGCGCTGCGCCACGGCCGGCCCGGCCCCTGGGCGCTCGGCTACGCGGCCATGAACACGGCGCGGGTCCTCACGTTGCGGGCGCGAGCGGCGGTCCGGCCAGCGGAACGGCGCCCGGCGACGGCACAAAGCCCGTGACCGTGCAACCAGTGCCGGCCAGCCAGCTCGCGCCCGAGGAGAAGCGCGCGCTGGTTCGCGGCACCGTGTACCGCATCGTCGGTACCCCGGTCGTGGCGGCCCTCGGCCTGGTGAACACCGCCGTCATTGTGCGGGAAACCGGGGAGGCCGTGTTCGGCCTGGTGTCCCTCGTCGCCACGGTGACCCTGTTGTTCCCCTTCGCCGACCTCGGGATCGGGGCGGTCGTCCTCAACGCCAGCGCATCGCTGCTCGGTGCGGGCCGGGACGCGCACGAAGTCGACGTCATCCGTCGGGCCTATCGGGTGTTGTTCGTGGTGGCCGCGGCGCTGGTCTTAGTCGCGCTCGCCGTGATGGCTGTCGACGGCTGGGGATCGCTCATCGGGTTCTCGAGCGGCCCCGACGACCGGTGGGCGATCACCGTCGCCGTTGTCTTGTTCGCGCTCACGATTCCGGCGGGACTGGGCGTACGCATCCTGATCGGAATCGACCGCAATCAACTGGCAACGCTTGTGTTGATGAGCAGTGCCGCATTCTCCCTGATGTTGACGCTGCTGCTGTATGCGTGCGGCGTCGACGGTATCTGGTACGCGCTGTCGGCGTTGGGCGGGGTGCTCGCTGGGCACCTGATCGGCACGGCGGCGGCGCTGCGCCTGTCCGGCCTGGGTTGGTCGGCGTTCGCGCCGGTGAGCGACTCCTCTGCCCACACACGACTGCTCGAGGGCAGCCTGTGGCTCTTTCTTGTGGGGGTCGGGCTGCCGGTCGGGCTGCAGACCGGTCGGATCCTGCTCTCGCACCTGTCCACGCCCGCGGAGCTGTCCGAGTATGCACTGATGGCTCAGATGTACGGGGTCGGCTGGTCGGTGCTCTCGACCGCCGGCATGGCCTACTGGCCGGTCTTCGTGAAGCGACGCGGCGCAGCGGAGACAACGGTCCGAATCTGGTGGCGGCTCACGGCGGCGTTTACGGCCTTCGCCACGATTGCCGCGGTCGGCATGACGACACTCGCGCCGTGGGTGGCGTCGATCCTTTCGGGCGGGCGGATCGAGGTGTCCGCCGCGCTTGCCCTCGCATTCGGCGTCCTCCTGGTGGCCCAGTCCATGCACCTCCCCGCGAGCGTACTGCTGACCAGGCCCAACGAGGCTAGGTGGCAGGCGTGCTGGATCGCGGCGATGGCGACGGCGAGCCTCGGCGTCGGCGTCGTGGTCGCCGGACCGTTCGGCGCCGTCGGGGTGGTGTGTGCAGCGGCGCTGGGAGTTCTTGCTGCTCAGGTACTTCCGGACCTGTTGTGGGTACCGACCCTGGTTCGCCGGCGACCCCGTGCGCCTGCAAGCCAATGAGGGAGGCTACTCGTCCTGACTGCCGGCGAGTGGCCGAGCGAGCGGGGCGACGACGGTGACGCCGGCCGCGACGTCATGAATCACCGTGGCGTTCGCGCCCACGGTCGCGTTGTCGTGCAACGTGATCGGACCCAGTACCACGGCCCCTGCCCCGACTCTGACGTGGTCGCCGAGCGTGGGCCGACCCCTCGCGTCGTGCCCGATGGTGACCTGTTGGTTGATCCAGCAGTATTCACCGATGGACTCGGCGGTGACGATGGTTCCGACGCCGTGCTGGATGAACAGTCCGGGGCCGATCCGCTCGGCGTCGAGCGTGAGCGTCGACTCCGGCCGGTACAGCGTGCGGAGAACGAAACGCAGCACCGGGTGGGCTGGACGGAGTCGGTAGTGGACGAGGGTGCGGAACTCGGGCAGTGCGCCGGCCAGGTAGGCGAATCGTGCGTAGCGGTCGAGTTCCAACAGGGCCTGGCTGCCGATGCAGTCGAGCCACCGGTCGACGTCCAGAGCGACAGTCGCCGACATTCCCGAGCGTTTGACGGCCCACCACAGCGGACAGGCCCAAATACGGGCAGCACGGATCAGGACTGCCCGTCGACCGCCGGAGGTCATCACTCGATTCTAGGGTTGACGAGCGGGGGCGGGCGGGACAATGGATTCATGGCACTTCAACCGATACCGAGAGATGCCCGCCTCTACATTGCAGGTCACCGGGGGCTCGTCGGATCGGCGTTGTGGCGGCACTTCGCAGGCTGCGGATTCCACAACCTGGTCGGGCGGACGTCGACGGAGTTGGACCTTCGTGATCAGGTGGCAACGACGGCATTCTTCACCGAGACGCGACCGGACGTGGTGATTGCTGCGGCCGCCAAGGTGGGCGGCATCGCCGCGAACGCGAATCGGCCGACGGAGTACCTGTCCGACAACCTACGAATCCAGGTCAACCTTCTCGACTGCGCTGTGGCCGCGGGAGTCGAGCGGTTCCTGTTCCTCGGCTCGAGTTGCATCTACCCCAAGTATGCCGATCAACCGATCCGCGAGGATGCGCTGTTGACGGGCGCACTCGAGGAGACCAACGAGGGCTACGCGATCGCCAAGATCGCCGGTATCGCGCAGATTGCGGCCATCCGCAGACAGCACGGGCTGCGGTACATCTCCGCGATGCCGGCCAGCCTCTACGGCCCAGGTGACAACTTCCACCTCCACAACAGTCACGTCCTCCCCGCCCTGATCCGCCGGTTTCACGAGGCTGCACGCGAAGACTCTGATCATGTGACCTGTTGGGGCACAGGAAAAGCCAGGCGAGAGTTCTTGCACGTGGACGACCTGGCGCAGGCCTGCCATTTCCTGCTCGACAACTACGACGAGGACCAGCCGATCAATGTGGGTACCGGATCAGACCTGACGATCGCCGAGTTGGCGCACTTGGTCGCCGGGGTCGTCGGCTATCGCGGCGAGATTCGATGGGACACCGACAAACCGGATGGCACGCCACGCAAGGTCCTCGATGTGCAGCGGCTGAGCAGGCTTGGCTGGAAGGCGAGCACCCCGCTCGACCAGGGCGTGCAGGCGACATACGAGTGGTACCGCGCGCAGCAGGGCGCCCACCCAACCTGAGGATTCCGGTTCACCGCGATTCGACACCCCAGCCTGGCAGCGTAGGCCGGTCGATGCAGGGGGTACCGCCGAGTTCGAGTGCCCGGATATCGGCCGCCACCATGATCTTTGTCAGTTCCGGGGCCAGCACCTGAGCCTTCCAGCCCAGCTCCGACTGGGCCTTCGACGAGTTGCCGATCACCGCGTCGATCTCCGTTGGGCGCAGGTAGCGGTCGTCGAATCGAACGTACTCCTCCCAGTCGAGGCCGACGTGCGCAAACGCCAATGCGAGGAACTCACGCACCGAACAGCCAAATCCGGTCGCGAGCACGTAGTCGTCAGGGGCGTCGGCGTGCATCATCCGCCACATGCCCTCGACGTACTCGGGCGCGTAGCCCCAGTCCCGCACCACGTCGACGTTCCCGAGGTACAGGTGCCGGTCGAGACCGGCATGAATGCGGGCCACCGCGCGGGTGATCTTGCGCGTGACGAAGGTTTCGCCGCGCCGCGGCGACTCGTGGTTGAACAGGATGCCGTTGACGGTGAAGAGCCCGTAGGCCTCCCGGTAGTTGCGAGCAGTCCAGTACGAGAACAGCTTCGACACGCCGTACGGCGACCGCGGATGAAACGGGGTGTCTTCGTTCTGCGGTGGCGGTGACGACCCGAACATCTCCGAACTGGATGCCTGGTAGAAGCGACAGTTCAGGTCGAGGTGCCGGACGGCCTCGAGCAGCCGGACAGTGCCCAGACCCGCGGTGTCGGCCGTGTACTCGGGTTCGTCGAAGCTGACCCGAACGTGTGACTGTGCCGCCAGGTTGTACACCTCGTCGGGCGCGATCCGGGACAGCAGTGTGATCAGCCGAGCGCCGTCCACCAGGTCCCCGAAGTGCAGGAACAACCGAGCGCCGGGCGTGTGCGGGTCGACGTACAGGTGGTCTATCCGGGTGGTGTTGAAGGTCGAGGCACGACGAATGATTCCGTGCACCTCGTAGCCCTTGTTCAGCAGTAACTCCGCCAGGTAGGAGCCGTCCTGACCGGTGATTCCGGTGATGAGCGCACGCCGGGTCATCTGTGCCCCTCCCCCATTCGGACCCGCCGGGCCCCCGCAAGATCCCGGACCCATTCCTCGTATCGGTCCAGCGCCGTGCCCTCGGAAAGGGTGGATGCAACGTAGCGACGGCCGGCTTCGGCGAGCCGCCGAGCCACCGCCTGATCGGTGCCCAGGCGCACAGCCTCGCGGAGCAGTAGCTCCGGCCGGCCTGCCGGCACGCAGATCCCCGCGCCCGAAGCGGCGACCTCGTGCGCGGTGAACCCGGTGGCATCGGTCGCGGCGAGTACGGGTACGCCCGAGGTGAAGTACGAGGTCAGCTTGCTGGGCACCGCCATCTGCGCGACCCCGGGCCGCTCGTTGACCAGTAGTACGTCCGCAGCGCCGAGGGCAGCCGGGAACTCGCGTTCGGGAACCGGAGGCAGGAATTCGAGTGCCGCGATGCCGACCGCCTGATCCCGGAGCCTGGCGCGCTGGTTGCCATCTCCGAGCAGGACGAACCGGACCCGGCGTTGGTGGTCGCCGGCCATTCGGGCTGCCTCGATCACGTTCTCCAGTCCCTGCTTTGCGCCCATGTTGCCAGCGTGCAGTACCACGATGTCGTCGTCACCCCAGCCACGCGCGGTGCGGAAGGCGGCACTCGCGAGGGGATCCGCCGGTGCGATATGGGTCCAGTTGCGGATCACGCGAATCCGACTCCGATCGACGCCCAGCCTTTCAACCAGGTCAGTTGTGAACCCGCTGTGAATGACCACGACGCTGTCTGCGCCCCGTGCGGTAGCCGACTCGAGGGCACGAACGGCACGTGCTGGGGCACCCGACATCGCCTCCGTCTCGACGACCGCCCGGCTGTACACGTCATGGATGAGCAATCCGACTGCCGGCCGTCGCCGCGTCAACCGTGCGCGAGTGGTGGCCATCGCAGCGGCGAGAAGCGGGGGGCTCACACAAACCACCACCTCAGGCCGATTCCATCCGGCGGTAATGAGCTGCAGACCGAAGCTCAGTTCCATCGCGGCACGACCTCGGGCGGAGTTTCGCGCCGGCACGGAGTGGTTGAACCGGCGGACCCGTACGGTTCCTTGATACTCCTCGGACCGCAGGCCCGGGTATCCGTCCGCGCGCCGCCACTGCGGATAATGCGGATACCCGGTCAATACCTGGACATCGTGTCCGCGAGCGGCGAGACCGGTCGCGAGTCCGGCCGTGTACGGCGCAATTCCGGTCGACTCGGGTGCATAGTTGATCCCGAGGACGGCGAGTCGGATCCGCTGACCGGTCACAGTTACCGAGCGTAAAGGCTGACGGTATCGAAAGGGACGATTAGCGAGTTGTTCTGCCTTGGTCCCGAATGTTCCCCATGCCGAGGACCGGCCAGAGCTGATAGCGTGGTCACGCCATAGACCTGAGGTGGCATCGACATGCAATCGACTCTTGCGCCTCAGCGCGTGCTCGTTACCGGGGCCGCCGGATTCATTGGATCCCACCTGTGCGCCAGACTGCAGGAACTGGGCGCCGAAGTACACGGCGTGTCTCGGCACGACCGCGCAAGCGACAGCGCCTGCTGGTGGCAGACCGACCTCGCCGAGTATCCGGCTGCACACCAGTTGATGGAGGAAGTTCGACCCGATCTCGTATTTCACCTGGCAGGCGAGGTCAATGGATCGAGAGAGTTGGCCCTGTTCCCGTCGACAACACGAAACAACCTGTTGTCGACGGTCAACCTGTTGACTTCGGCGTGCGAAATCGGCGGACCTCGCGTGGTCCTGTCTGGGTCGGCAACAGAGCCCAAGCCCGACCAGATTCCAACGTCTCCGTATGCAGCCTCAAAGGCGGCAATTTCGATATATGCACGCATGTTTCACGCCTGCTATGGAATTCCGGTGGTGAATCTCAGACCTTCGATGGTGTACGGGCCTGGACAGGGCGACTACGAGAAACTCATCCCGTACGTGACTCGGTCTCTTCTGCGCGGCGCTGTCCCCCAGCTGACCAGCGGTGTTCACGAGTTCGATTGGGTGTACGTCGACGATGTCGTGGAAGCCTTCATCGGGGCGGCATCGACCGACGACATCGCGGGGGAATCCCTCGATGTCGGATCCGGCGAACTGGTCTCGGTTCACTCGATTGTGGAGCGGATCGTTCGACTGGTCGACGGAACGACTCAGCCACAGTTCGGAGAGGTCCCCGACAGGCCGCGGGAAACCTCGCTACTCGCTGATGTTCAGCGTACGCGGGAGCTATTGGGATGGCAGGCGCGAACCTCCTTGGACGACGGCCTCGCCACGACAGTCGAGTGGTACCGGGAACGTCACATGTAGTGACGTCAGGAGATAGCAGCGAGTAACCTGTGTTGTCGTGCAGTCACATTCGGCCATACCCCGAGCGGACGTCGTTGTCCCGTTCGCGTGCGAGATGGTCGACGACGCGGCCAGCCGCGAATTCTGCCGGCCACCAGACCAGACGCTGTCTGCGCTCGCCCGCGACGAGCGATTCGGCTCGCTGCTGGTCACCTTCTCATGGGGCTCGTACGTCCCATCCGCCACACGCCGCCGGCAGGTCCGCCTCGACGAGCCGCCGACGGTCGCCGGGCGCGACGCAGTTCGGGTCCGGCCGCACCGGCTGCGAACGGTCGATGCGATCGATCTGCGCACCGTCGAGCGGTCTCACCTGTGGTGTGGAGCTCCGCTCGGACGGGCAATGACCCACGCCCGGGGCGAGCACGAGCCCCCGCCGAAGTCGGCTGCGCCAGCCACATACCACGCGTTCGTGGCCGCGTTCTGCGACGCGCCATGACATTGGTGAGCGGGCGCCGGCGCCGCAGCCTGCGAAGAACTGCAGCGGCGGTCTGCCTTCTGCTCTGCACAGCCATGGCAGGCGGCGTGCCCGTCTACGTCCGACCGCAGATCGATCCGCTGCGACCCGCCGACGCGATCTTCATCTTGGGCGGGGCCGACACGAGCCGATACCCGTTCGGCATCGGGCTTGGGCTGGAAGGCTGGGCGCCCCACGTGGTTGTATCGAATCCGGTGGGGGAAGACAACCGCTGGTTGACGCACGCCTGCAAGGTGCCACCCCCTGGGATCGACTTGGACTGCTTCGTTCCGGATCCACCCACAACCCGAGGCGAGGCTCGCGAACTGCGCCGCCGAGCCGAGCAGTACGGCTGGCGCCACCTCATCGTCGTGACCTTCACGCCGCACATTTCCCGCGCCAGGTTCATCCTGCAACGCTGCTTCGACGGAGACCTGACCATGGTGGCGAGCCCGGGCGACATATCCGCTCCGAGATGGGTCTCCGAGTACGTGTACCAGACCGCGGGGTACCTGAAGGCAGTCGCGCAAACAGGTTGTTGACGGCGAGACGAGCTTCGGGGGCGCAGGCGACCGATCGATCCCATCCCGCAACACGTTTGAGCCAGATCTCGCGCCGGTAGGGGTAGCTGGCGTGAGGACAGAACGTGCTTCGAGTGCACCACGGCCTGCCGGTTTGCGCATGAAATGCACGCGGCGGCGTTGCCAGGCCGACCAGGTAAACTTTTGCACCACAGCATCTTTCAAAACCGCACGGGCGTCGGAGACGACCAGGCGCACCCCAGCAGGCCGCGGCCACGCAGTCCGATCAGGAACTCCCGCCAGAACTCGAACGACCCACTGTCCCCGACTGCGGTGCCGAGAGCCTCACGGGTCCCGTCGATCGACACCCCGGCCGCCACCACCAGAGCCTGGGAGACCGCGTGCGCGCCCCGGCACGTCCACCTCCCTGATCCAGGGGCCTTGCCCATCCGGTGGCGACGTTCGAGCAGGGACAGGAAGAACGACCCCGAACGCAGCTTCGCCGATCTTCAACTCGACATCGCCGCTGGTCGTCGACACGGTCTTCGTTGCGGTGCGTGGCGCGGGCCTCGGAGCGGCCGGCACATGCGCGACCAGGGCTTCGAAAATACCCTGTCGCAATCCTCGAAACGAGGACTAAGCTCAGCGAATGTGCGGCCAACCAGATCTCGGACGGTTGTGAGAGTCCATGACTGAGCCCCGAATCGGTATCGTGATCGTCACCTACGACAGTGCCGACGTACTGCCGGGCTGCCTGAACTCGCTCGTCCAGGGGCAACGCGGGGTCGAACTCGCCGCGACGGTGGTCGTCGACAACGCCTCCGTCGACAATTCGGTGGCTGTCGCCGAAGCATCTCGAGTGACCACGGTCCGGATGGGGCGCAACGCGGGCTACGCCGCCGGATTCAACGCTGGTGTTGCCGTCCTCGATCTCGATGCGCTGGACGCAGTCTGCGTCCTGAACCCGGACTGCCGACTGCGCCCCGGAGCCCTCGCCGCACTTGCTGATGCCGTGCAGCGTCCTGGCTACGGTATCGCAGCCCCGCGGCTCGTCAACCCCGACGGAACCCTGCAACCGACTCTGCGCAGGATGCCCGCAGTCCATCGGGCCGTCGTGGAGGCGGTGGTCGGCGGCAGCCGGGCCGGACGATTCGGAGAACTGATCAAAGCCCCGGAACCGCACGCCACACCCGGCCCCGCCGCCTGGGCCACGGGGGCCGCCCTCCTGATGTCTGTCGAGGCGCTGCGCACCACCGGTGAATGGGATGAGTCGTTCCTCCTCTACAGCGAGGAGACCGACTTCATCCTCCGGGCCGCGGACCAGGGCTGGGCGCTCTGGTACGAGCCTGCCGCCGTGGTCGAACACCTCGGCGCCGCCTCCGGATTCAGCCCCGCACTGGCCGGCCTGATCGCTGTCAACAAGATTCGCTTGTTTCGACGCAGGCGTCGGCTCCTTGCAACAATTGCCTATGCACTCGCTGTGACCGCAGGTGAAGGAGTCCGGGCTCTGGCCGGGCGCCCGTGCTCGCGAGCCGCGTTCATCGCGTTGGTCCGTCCCTCCCAGCGCCTCACCAGTTTGGCCGGTGGATGACCCACCGGCGGGAGCTGCGGGTCGGGACAATCGGTCTGGTTCCGTACGAGCGGGTCGATTTCGAGGCGTGGCACCGCATTCGGAACGCGGTCGCAGAACTAGACAGCCCGTACTTTCATCCGGGTTTCGCCGGGGCGGTGCACGCCACCGGCCGGACCGTGCACGTCGCGGTGATGAAGGGTCTCGACGGGGAGGTCAGCGGCTTGTTGCCTGTGCACCGACACCGATCGACGTTGGCGCCCGTGGGATGGCCCGCTGCCGATTTCCAGGGTCCTTTGTTGGTGGGAGGGGCGAGCTTTCCGGTTCGGGGGCTGTTGACGGGCGGGGTGAAGACGTTCACCTTCGATCACCTGGTCACCGGGTTGGCTGACTTCGCCCCATGGATCGAGAGTTGCCGCACTTCGCCGTATCTCGATGTGTCGGGTGGGCTGGACGACTACCTAGGGCGCGCCTCGCGGGGGGGCAGGGAGAATATGGGACAGGCGCGGCGGCACCTGGCCAGGACCGAGCGCACCTACGGGCGGGTGACGTTCACAGCGGACGACCCGGACCCGGCGGCGCTGGCTCGCTTGATCGAACTCAAGCGGGGACAGTACGCGGCGACGGGCGCGCGCGACTACTTCGGGAAGCCTGCGCGGGTCGATCTGATGTCACGGCTGCTGCACACGCGCGACCCCAACTTCGGCGGAGTGCTGTCGACGTTGTACGCGGGGCCGCATCTGATCGCAGCGCATTTCGGCTTGCGATCTGACAGGGTGCTGCACTGGTGGTTTCCGGTCTACGACCCGACGTTCGCACAACTGGCTCCAGGCTGGATGTTACTGCGCGAGTTGGTGATTGCTGCCCCAAGTCTGGGGGTGAGGCGGATCGATCTGGGTCGCGGTGAGGACGAGTACAAAAGGCGGGCAAAGACCGGAGAGACCACGGTGTGCCAGGGAGTCGTGACGCGCAGCCTCACTCGCCGAGCTGCGAGGGCAGGAGAGGCCGCGATCAAATCCTCGCCCCTCGCACCGGGGGCGCGGCGCCTCGTCAGGGCGCTAAGGGCGCGTACCTGAATGCGACGTGTATCCATTCGCTGCAGGCTTCGGGTCGGTCGTTCAATACGCGACACGGCACGATTGGTCAGCCAACCATACGGGGGCTCTGTCCTCGGTGCCGCATTCAAACCCGATTCCGACGATGCCCGTAACTCCCCAGCACTGAACGTGGCGGAGCAGATTCAACTGCAGGGTGCGACGACGGTGAACGTGTACGACCCCAGGGCGATGGACAATTCGCGAGCGCTGTTCCCCACCTTGAACTACACGACGCGCGCGGCGGAGGTGTTCGAGGGCGCTGACGCCGTACTGGCGTGACCGAATGGCGGGAGATCCGTGCCACCCGCATCGCACTCGAGCATCTCGGCCTGTTCGCACTCTGGGAGTTGTTCGCCCTCTGTCTGATCATCGGTGTCGCAGCGCGTTTCTGTTCGGCGAAGTGTGGCGTCACCGTAGACGTTTCCGGAGGCCGGAGACGGCCCGCCGCCGTTGCATTGGTGTCGAGGATGGTTAGCTGTTGTCCGACAACAGTTGCCCTGCAATGAGTTCCGCGATCGGGAGCGCCGAGGTCGCGGCCGGCGACGGCGCGTTGAGCACGTGCACCGAGCGAGGTGTCTGCTCGATCAGGAAGTCGTGCACCAGCGTCCCGTCGCGCTGCACTGCCTGCGCCCTGATCCCCGCCTCGCGCGGCAGCAGATCGGCCAGGGTCAGCTCGGGACAGTACTTTCGGCACCGGGCGAGGTACCCGCGCTTGAACAGCGAATCGCGCAGCTCGCCGAGGCCGGTACGAACGTTCGCGCGTGCGACCCGGTAGGTGCCGGGGAACCTCGCGTACTCCCAGACGTCCCCTCCGTCGAAGCTGAATTTCCGATACCCCTCGCGGGCCATCCCGAGCACAGCGTTCGGGCCCACCGTGAGCCGGCCCTCGACCGTCGGACTCAGGTGCACACCGAGAAACGGCAGGTCGGGATCGGGAATCGGGTAGATCAGGTGATGCACCAGCTTCGAGCGGTGCGCCGGAAGCTGGTAGTACTCGCCCCGGAAGGGCACGATCTGAAAGTCCGTGCGGATCCCGGCGAGCCGGGCCATCCGATCCGCCTGCAGGCCCGCGCACACCACCAGGCGCCGGGCCGACCACGAACCCGCCGGGCTGTCCACCACCACTCGATCCCCCGACTCGGCGATGCCGACAACCTCGGCACCGAGGCGGACCTCGCCGCCAGATGCTCGGACGATGTCCGCCAGGACCTCGGTGACCCTGCGGTAGTCGACAATTCCGGTGGTGGGCACGAACAACGCGCCGACGCCGGTGACCGCCGGTTCGGTACGCCGCAGTTCGGCACCGTCGAGCACCTCCACGTCCAGCCCGTTGGCCTGGGAACGCTCGTACAGCGCCCGCATTCGCGCGTGTTCGACGGCGTCGGTCGCGACCAAGAGCTTGCCGCGCACGTCGAAGGCGATGCCGTGCTCGGCGGCGAACTCCTTCGTCAACTGAGCCCCACGCCTGCTCAGCTCCGCCTTGAGGCTGCCCGGCTGGTAGTAGATGCCCGAGTGGATGACGCCGCTGTTGTGCCCGGTCTGCGCGGCGCCGAGCCTGTCGGCCTTCTCCAGCAGGAGCAGGCGGACACCCGGCCGCCGGCGCAGGATCTCCCGGGCGGTGGCGACTCCGACGATGCCCCCGCCGATGACGCAGTAGTCGTACATCGACACCCCCACATTGTGCGGTGGAAAGCTACTCTGCGATCCAGTATCGCGCCCACGCGTCCGTGTCGAGCCGCCCCGGCTCGATCCCGTCCGCGTGCGCGGCAACTTCCGTCGCCCGGATCCGCGCCACGAACGTCAACACCGTCTTGCGCACCCGGTCCTCGGCGCTATCGCCCAACCGCACCACACGAAGCTCCTCGGGCACCAAGTCCGCCGGCAGCCCAGCCTTCGTCGCCCGCTCGATCACCTTCTCCGCCAGCGCGAGCGCGGGCTGCGCCATGGCGATGCCGTCGATGCACGACGCCCTGGCCTTCTCCGCGGCCTTGGCCACCTCCCACGCGGCCTCCTGGTCTGCCACGTCGATCGGTCCGGTGTGGCCATTGGTCAGGTGCGGGCTGCGCCTTGCCAGTTTGGTGACCAGGGTGCGTGCGACGTCGTCGACGGTGAACTGGCCCGCCGCCTCGGCGATACGCGAGTGGAAGAGCACCTGCAGCAGCAGGTCCCCGAGTTCCTCCCGGACCCCTTCCGGGTCCTCCTCCTGGACGGCGTCGAGCAGCTCGTAGGTCTCCTCGAGCAGGTAGCGGCGCAGCGAGTCGTGGGTCTGGGTGACCTCCCAGCCGCCGAATCCCCACAGTCGGTCCATCACCTCGACCGCCTCGAGCAGCCCCTCCCCCGGCGACGGTTCGACGGCCACCACCGCTTCGCCGGAACCGGTCCGGTGCCGCACCGCGGCGCTGTCGCGGTCCATCGCCACCAGCACCAGGGCGCCGGGCTGGTGCGGCAGCCGGAGCACCTCACGCACCTCGGCGGGCACGTCCTCCGCGTACTCCACCGGCCCCCGCAGCAGCGGCACGGCCTTGGCGGGCACCACATCGGGCCGACGCGGGTCGAGCAGCACCACCGTCATCGCGTCACGCACTCACGTCGACGGCGCCCGCGGCCTTGCCGTCCATCGCGAGCAGGAAGTCCGCGATGTACTGCAGCAGCTCCACGTCCCGCACCCGGTCGGCGCCGATCCCGCCGGAACCGGTGCGCGGCAACGGCATCTGCACCATCCCGGTGGTGGCCCGGTACTGGGCGCTCGGGTAGATCCGCTTGAGCCGCAGCTGCTTCGAGTCGGGGAGCTGCATGGGCGCGATCTTGAGCTGCGTCCCGGCGACCGAAACCTCCTCGATGCCGTACTCGCGGCACAGCAGGCGCAGTCGGGCGACCGACACCAGCCGCTGGACCTCCTCCGGGAGCGGGCCGTAGCGGTCGACGAGCTCGTCGATGACCGCGGCGATCGCGTCGGTGTCAGCCGCCGCCGCCAGTTTCCGGTACGCCTCGAGCCTGAGCCGGTCGCTGGTCACGTAATCCGGTGGGATGTGCGCGTCCACCGGCAGGTCGATGCGCACCTCCTTCGTGGCCTCCTCGGTGGTGACCGGACGGCCGTCGGCGATGGCCCGGTATGCCTCCACCGCCTCGCCGACCAGCCGCACGTACAGGTCGAAGCCGACGCCCGCGACGTGACCGGACTGCTCGGCACCCAACACGTTTCCGGCGCCGCGGATCTCGAGGTCCTTCATGGCGACGGCCATGCCGGCGCCGAGGTCGGAATTCTGCGAGATGGTCGCGAGCCGGTCGTAGGCGGTCTCGGTGAGCGGCTTCTCCGGTGGGTACAGGAAGTACGCGTAGCCGCGCTCGCGGCTGCGGCCGACCCGCCCGCGCAGCTGGTGCAGCTGCGACAGGCCCAACGAGTCGGCCCGCTCGACTATCAGGGTGTTCGCGTTGGAAATGTCCAACCCGGTCTCGATGATCGTCGTGCACACCAGCACGTCGAACTCGCGCTCCCAGAAGCCCTGCACGGTCCTCTCGAGGGTCTCCTCGTTCATCTGACCGTGCGCGACGACCACCCGCGCCTCGGGCACGAGCTCCCGAAGCCGCTTGGCCGCCTTGTCGATCGAGCTGACCCGGTTGTGCACATAGAACACCTGGCCGTCCCGCAGCAGTTCGCGACGAATGGCCGCCGCCACCTGCTTGTCGGCGTAGGCGCCCACGTAGGTGAGGATCGGGTGCCGCTCCTCCGGCGGGGTGAGGATTGTCGACATCTCGCGGATCCCGGCCATGCTCATCTCGAGCGTCCGTGGAATCGGCGTGGCCGACATCGTCAGCACGTCGACGTGCGTGCGCAGCGCCTTGATGTGTTCCTTGTGCTCGACGCCGAATCGCTGCTCCTCGTCGACGATCACCAGACCGAGGTCCTTCCAGCGGATGGCGGTCTGCAGCAGCCGGTGGGTACCGACCACGACGTCGACCTCGCCGTCGGCCATGCCCGCGATGATCTCCTTCGAGTCCCCCGCATCGGTGAACCGGGACAGCCCGCGCACCTTGACCGGGAACGACGCCATCCGCTCGGTGAAGGTCTGCAGGTGCTGCTGCGCGAGCAGGGTGGTCGGGACGAGCACGGCCACCTGTTTGCCGTCCTGCACGGCCTTGAACGCGGCGCGCACCGCGATCTCGGTCTTGCCGTAGCCGACGTCACCGATGACGACGCGGTCCATCGGGACCGGCTTCTCCATGTCCGACTTGACCTCGCTGATCACCGTCAGCTGATCCTGGGTCTCGGTGAACGCGAACGCGTCCTCCATCTCGCGCTGCCACGGCGTGTCCGGGCCGAACGCATGACCGGGCGCGGCCTGCCGGGCCGCGTACAGCTGCACCAGCTCACCCGCGATCTCCCGAACTGCCTTGCGCGCCTTGTGTTTCGTATTGGTCCAGTCAGACCCGCCGAGCTTCGAGAGCGCGGGCAGCTCGCCGCCGACGTAACGGGAGAGCTGGTCGAGGGACTCCATCGGCACGAACAGCCGGTCGCCGGGATGGCCCCGCTTGCTGGCCGCGTACTCGATGACGAGGTACTCGCGCCGGGCCCCGCCGACGGTGCGCTCGACCATCTCGACGAAGCGGCCGATGCCGTGCTGGTCGTGCACCACCATGTCGCCCGCGGAGAGCGCGAGCGGATCGACCTGGTTGCGCCGCTTGGCGGGCAGTCGCCTGCCGTCGCCCACCGCCGCCACCCGGTTGCCGGTCAGGTCCGACTCGGAGATCAGCACCAGGCCCGGGACGTCGTCGGAGCCGGCGAGCACCAGGCCGTCGTGCAGGCTGCCGCACAGCACACTCACCTGGCCGCGGGCGGGCGCCGCGCCCGGTTCGAGGGCCGCCACCGGCACCTCCGCCTCGGCCAGGCGCTCGCGCACGCGCAGCGCGGTACCGGCGCCGGCGACCACGATCGCGGCCCGCCCACCGGTGCTCACATGAGCACGCAGCGAGACGAACAACTCGGCGAGCAGGTCGTCGGAGCCGCGGACCTCGGGCGCCTGTTTGACGTCGAGCACCAATTCGTCGGCGTTGCCGGACGCCAGCGGGCTCACCGTCCACCACGGACGGCCCCGTGCCTCGACGCTCTCCCGCACGTGCCGCAGCGAGCGGTAGGCCGACGCCGCCAGGTCGATGCCGGCGCCGCCCACGCTCGACGTGTCCAGGGTGGAGGTGTCCAGCGGGGCCGCCGCGCCGATCGAGGCCGCGGTCCAGGACGCCTCCAGGAACTCCTGGCCGGTCCGCACCAGATCGGTTGCGCGGGTTCGGATCTTCTCGGGATCGCAGAGCAACACGTGGGTGCCCTCGGGCAGCACGTCGGTGAGCAGTACCAGCTCGCCGCCCTGCAGCACCGGCAGCAGCGCCTCCATGCCCTCCACGGGGATGCCGGCGGACAGCTTGTCGAGCATCTCGACCAGCGCGGCGTCTGCCTGGTTGTCGGCGGACAACGCCGCGGCCCGGTCCCGGACCAGTTCGGTGAGCAGCAGCTCACGACACGGCGGCGCGATCAACGCGGCCACCTCGAGCTCCGGCAACGAGCGCTGGTCGGCCACCGAGAAGGCCCGCAGCTCGGTCACCTCGTCGCCCCAGAACTCCACCCGCACAGGATGATCGGCGGTGGGAGCAAACACATCCAGGATGCCGCCGCGGACCGCGAACTCGCCGCGCTTGCCGACCATGTCGACCCGCGTGTAGGCCATCTCCACCAGCCGCTGGATCAACCCGTCGAACGGCGTCTCGGTACCGACGCGCAGGGTGACCGGTTCGATCTCGCCGAGGCCCGGCGCCATCGGCTGCACCAGCGACCGCACGGTGGTCACCACCACCCGCAGGGGCGGGCCGTAGTCGGCGTCGTCAGGACGAGCCAGCCGGCGCAGCACCTGCATCCGTCGTCCGACGGTGTCCGCGCCCGGGGACAGCCGTTCGTGCGGCAGGGTCTCCCAGGACGGGAACTGCGCAACAGCGGCGCCGAACACCTCCTGCAGCTCGGCGGTGAGGTCGTCGGCCTCGCGTCCGGCCGCGGTGACCAGCAACAGCTGCGCGTGCTCGGCGATCGCGGCAGCGACGAACGGCCGGGCCGGCGCGGGTGCGACGACGGCGAGGTCGGTGCGGCCCAGCGCCGCGCGCACCCCGTCGAACGCGACGTCCGCGACAGCCGTGGCGAACACCCCCGCCAACGGGTAGGGCGACGGATCCGTGACTGCCGGGCTCGGGTCGTGCGGAGTACGGGAAGGCAACGTCGATGCTCCTGAGCTTGCCGAACGGGTTTCGGACGCCGCGCGGACGACCACAGTGGATTCTAGGCCCGGGTACCGACAGCCCGCGCTGCCCGGTCAGCGACGGGAACGTCGCGCCGCGAACTGCCGGAAGTAGGGAACCTTCTCCTCCCCCACCAACGCCGGGAGCATGTAGTACCAGGCGCGTTCCATCCGGGCCGGGAGCTGATCGAGCGTCCCGGTCGCGTGCGCCACCACGCGTGCGCCGAACAGCGTCTCGAAGGTGAAGATCCCGATCGCCTCCGCATCGGCGTCGGGCACGATGTCGCCCTCCGCGACGGCACGAGCGGCCAGCGCCACCTGGTACTTCTGCCACGTCGCGACGACGTTGTCGCCCGTCCCGCGGTGATCGCCGATCTCGTGGTGCAGACGGAACATCGCGGCGACGACGGGATCCGCGGCTGCCACGTCCGTGACCAGGTAGGACAGGCCGATCATGACCTCCAGCGCGGGATCTCGCATGTCGGCCAGCGGCGCGCAGGCCGCGTCGAGCCGTCGGCTGCCCTCGTCGATCACGCCGCGAGCCAGATCTTCTTTGGACGCGAAGTGGAAGTACAGCGAGCCCTTCGTGACACCCGACGCGGCGATGATCTCGCTCAGATTCGCCGGCGCGTATCCCAACCGCGCGAACACCTCGGCCGCCGCGAGCAGGACCGCGTTCCGGGTCGCCTCGGCCCGTTCCTGCCTGACCATCCACCCCGCCTCTGGTGACCGACTACCTGTCGAATGTGGTCGAAACGTAACACCTGACTGGTGAACTTCCCCCGATTGCGACTGCGAGTCGAGCTAGGGACGGACTCGGCAGTACGGCGCCTGGATTGTCTGCACCATCGACGTCAGGAACCCACCGGACCACCGGCTACTCCCCGAGCTGCGGGTTCTCCTCCAGGTTGGTCAGGCCGTTCCAGCACAGGTTCACCAGGTGCGCGGCGACTACCTCCTTCGACGGGGAGCGCTCGTCGAGCCACCAGGTCGCGGTGGTGGCGACCATCCCGACCAGCGCCTGCGCGTACAGCGGGGCCAGCGCCGCGTCGAACCCGCGCCGCGAGAAGTCGCCCGCCAGGATGTGCCCGACCTGGCTGACCGCCTCGTTGAGCAGGCTCGAGTAGGTGCCCTCCTTGGCCGCGACCGGCGAGTCACGGACCAGGATCCGGAAACCGTCGGTCCGTTCCTCGACGTAGGTCAGCAGGGCCAGCGCGACCCGTTCGACCCGGACCCGGGAGCGGTTCTGGGTCAGCGAGGAGGTGATCATCTCCAGCAGCGTGGACATCTCCCGGTCCACCACCACCGCGTACAGCCCCTCCTTGCCGCCGAAGTGCTCGTAGACGACCGGCTTGGAGACGTTGGCACGGGTAGAGATCTCCTCGATCGACGCCGCCTCGTACCCCCGTTCGGCGAACACGCTGCGGCCGATCTCGATCAGCTGCTGCCGGCGCTGGGTGCCGGTCATCCGGGTCCGGGCCGGTCGGTCGGGAGTGGCCTGCGGTGGTCGGGACATGTCGGCCAGCCTATCGGCCGGTCGGGTATTTTCGGCGATGCGGTTCGACCGATTCGGCGCGCGCATGCGAAGATCGTGGGCGCACAGCGGGCGCGTCGGCCCAGGGTTGATAGCGCTCCGCTGTCGCAATGATCCGCCGTAGTGTAATGGCAGCACCTCTGATTTTGGTTCAGATAGTTCAGGTTCGAGTCCTGGCGGCGGAGCGCGAGAACGACGACTTTTCGAGGGAGATTCATGCCGGTCGAGACCGCCGTAGTAGTCCTCGCTGCGGGAGCGGGGACGCGAATGCGGTCCAAGACCCCCAAGGTGCTGCACACCCTGGGCGGTCGCACGATGCTCGCCCACTCCCTGCACGCAGCGGCCGAACTCGAGCCGGCCCACCTGGTCACCGTGGTCGGTCACGCCCGCGAGGCCGTCGGCGCCGCGGTCGCCGAGGTCGCGAAGGAACTGGACCTCGAGATCGCCACGGCAGTCCAGGAAGAGCAGAACGGCACCGGCCACGCGGTCGCGTGCGGCCTGAGCGCCCTGCCGGCAGACTTCGCCGGCACCGTGGTCGTCACCTCCGCGGACGTGCCCCTGCTCGACGGCCACACCCTGCACGGACTGCTCGACGAGCACCTGTCGGCGCCGACGCCTGCCGCGGTGACCGTGCTGACCTTCGTTCCTGACGACGCGAACGGCTACGGCCGCATCGTCCGGAATTCGGACGGCGATGTCATGGAGATCGTCGAGCATGCCGACGCAACGCCGCGGCAGGTCATGATCACCGAGGTCAATTCGGGTGTCTACGCCTTCGATGCCGCGGTGCTGCGGCACGCACTCGGCCGACTCAACACCCACAATGCGCAGCGAGAGCTGTACCTCACCGACGTGCTGAAGATCGCCCGCGAGACCGGTCGCGACGTCTACTCAGCCCTGCTCGCAGATCCGGTGAAGGTCGCAGGCGCCAACGACCGGGTGCAGTTGGCGGCCTTGGGTCGGGAGATGAACCGCCGCATTCTCGAGACCCACATGCGAGCCGGCGTGACCGTGATCGACCCCGCCACGACCTGGGTCGACGTCGGCGTGACCATCGGCCGCGACGTCACCCTCGAACCCGGCGTCCAGCTACGCGGACGCACCACCATCGACGAGGACGCGGTCGTCGGCCCGGACAGCACGCTCACCGACGTCACCGTCGGAGAAGGCGCCACCGTCGTCCGCACGCACGCCGACCGGTCCACGATCGGTGCGGGCGCGACCGTCGGGCCCTACACCTACCTGCGTCCCGGCACGGTGCTCGGCGCCGCCGGCAAGCTCGGGGCCTTCGTCGAGGTGAAGAACTCGGAGGTGGGTGCGCACTCGAAGGTGCCGCACCTGACCTACGTGGGCGACGCGACCATCGGCGACCACAGCAACATCGGGGCGTCGAGCGTGTTCGTCAACTACGACGGGGTCGGCAAGAGCCGTACCGTGGTGGGGTCGCACGTGCGGACGGGGTCGGACACCATGTTCGTCGCTCCGGTGCAGGTGGGTGACGGTGCTTACACCGGAGCCGGAACGGTGCTGCGGTTCGACGTTCCGCCGGGGGCGCTCGCCGTCTCCGGAGGCAAGCAGCGCAATATTGAAGGCTGGGTCGAGCGGAACCGACCCGGCACTGCGGCGGCCGAGGCGGCCTCGCGGGCACAGCAGCAACACATCGAGAACACGAACAAGGACGGCGAAGAGCAGTGACCGCGAATTGGATCGACAACCAGAAGAACCTCATGCTCTTCTCCGGTCGCGCCCACCCGGAACTGGCCGAGCAGGTGGCCAAGGAACTCGACATCCAGATCACCCCGCAGACGGCCACGGACTTTGCGAACGGCGAGATCTTCGTCCGGTTCGAGGAATCGGTGCGCGGCAGCGACGCCTTCGTCCTGCAGAGCCACCCCGCGCCGCTGAACCAGTGGGTGATGGAGCAGCTCATCATGATCGACGCCCTCAAGCGTGGATCCGCCAAGCGCATCACCGCGGTGCTGCCGTTCTACCCGTACGCCCGGCAGGACAAGAAGCACCGCGGCCGTGAGCCCATCTCGGCCCGCCTGATCGCGGACCTGCTCAAGACCGCGGGCGCGGACCGGATCATCACCGTCGACCTGCACACCGACCAGATCCAGGGCTTCTTCGACGGCCCCGTCGACCACATGCACGCGCAGGGCCAGCTCGCCGAGTACGTGCGTGAGAACTACGGCACCGAGAACATCTGCGTGGTCTCCCCGGACGCGGGCCGGGTCAAGGTCGCCGAGAAGTGGGCCGACGCCCTCGACGGCGCGCCGCTGGCGTTCGTGCACAAGACCCGCGACCCGCTGGTACCCAACCAGGTCAAGTCGAACCGGGTCGTCGGTGACGTCAGCGGCCGCACCTGCGTGCTGATCGACGACATGATCGACACCGGTGGCACCATCGCCGGCGCGGTGAAGGTGCTCAAGGACGCCGGCGCGGGCGACGTCATCATCGCCACCACGCACGGGATCTTCTCCCACCCGGCCGCCGAGCGGCTCGCGTCGTGCGGCGCCAAGGAGGTCATCGCGACCAACACGCTGCCGATCCCCGAGGAGAAGCGTTTCCCGACGCTGACCGTCCTCTCGATCGCCCCGCTGCTCGCGCGCACCATCAAGGAGGTCTTCGAGAACGGCTCGGTGACCTCGCTCTTCAACGGCATCGCCTAGTCGCTTCGCGCTCGTGCGCGTTTGACGTGTCTACGGACCCGTCAAACGCGCACGAGCGTTAGCCTTTCCCTGTGGTGTTCACAGGATTTCCCGTCGCGGCACTCGACTTCTACGAGGATCTCGAGGCGGACAACAGCAAGAGTTGGTGGACCGCGCACAAGGCGGTCTACGACGAGTGCGTCCGCGCGCCGATGACCGAACTGCTCGCCGAACTCGAGCCGCAGTTCGGGGCCGGCAAGGTCTTCCGGCCGTACCGCGACGTCCGGTTCTCGAAAGACAAGACCCCCTACAAGACCCATCAGGGCGGCTTCGTCGACGTCCGCTCCGGCCTCGGCTACTACGTCCAGGTCGACGCCTCCGGGCTCTTCGTCGCGGGCGGCTTCTACCAGCACACCCCCGACCGGGTCGCCCGGTACCGCGCCGCGGTCGACGGGGCGCTGCGTGGCGGGCAACTCGAGCGCATCACCGCCGACCTCCGCACCGCGGGATTCGAGATCGGCGGGGACCGGCTCAAGACGCGGCCGCGGGGCTTCGCCGCCGACCATCCGCGGATCGATCTGCTGCGTCACCGCTCCCTCACCGCGGGCCGCGCGTTCGGCGCCCCGGAGTGGCTCGCCACCGCCCGCGCGGCCGCCGAGGTGGCCGCCGCCTGGGCGGCGCTGACGCCGCTCGTGGAGTGGTCGTCGGACGTGCTCGGCGATCCGTCGTAGCGGTACAGACCGCCCGGAATCTTCTTGCGCGACAACCGTTTGTGCGCTATGAGGCCTCGCCGCCGGGGCGGTGACCATGAGATTGATCACGCTGGAACGGAGAAATGCAGGTTCGTAACGATCCGGTGTCGTGCGCCGTCGCGCTCTGCCCTATTGTCATGCGCTGTGATTGACGCGCAGACTCTCGATGTCCCGGCCGGAACCACGACGATGCAGGCGGCCCGACGTTGGGTTCCCGGCGCCTGCGTCTGGTGCGGTGACGACGACTCGGTGGAGACCTACCGCAACGAGCCTCGCTGCGGCACCTGCCGCACGAACGAGGAGATCATCGAAGGCGCGCGACGCTTCCTCGGGATGTACGGTCTGCGCCCGCTCGGCGGCACGCTGCAGTCCGACGACGAGGAGGAGCGCGAGTGGCGCGTCACCGCTCGCGACGCGCGCGCCGCGTTGAACGGCACCCGCCTGCAGAACCCGCCGGACCCGGCACTCGTGCGCAAGGCCCTGCGTCCGCGTGCGGCCGCTGTGGTCGCCGAGACGGCCGCACCGGCCCGCCGTGCGGCCGCACCCCGGTCCACCGCCGCCGGCGCGTCTGCGTCGACCTCCGGGGCCACCAAGACGCCGGCTGCGTCGGCGACCACGACGGTGGACCTGGCCACCCTCGAGGCTCGCGTCACCGGACTGCTGGACCAGCTCTCCTCGGTCGACGAGCAGATCACGGTCGCGGAGACCGGCCAGGGGCTCGCCGCCCGGGCCCGCCTTGCCGACCTCGGCAACCAGAAGACCTCGATCCTGCGCATGCTGGCCGCGCTGGAGAAGACCCGCCGCGGCCTGAGCAACTGAGTTGACAGGCAACTGAGATGACCTACGCCCCATGCTGATCCGCGACGCCGGCCACGACGACCTGCCGGGCATCCTCGAGATCCACAACGAGGCCGTGCGCAACTCCACGGCCGTGTGGGACGAGGAGACGGTGGACGTCGAGGACCGGCGCGCGTGGCTCGAGGGGCGACAGGCGTCCGGGTTCCCCGTGCTGGTCGCGGTCGACCGCGACAAGGTGGCCGGGTACGCGTCGTACGGGGCGTGGCGTACCAAGAGCGGCTACCGGCACACCGTGGAGAACTCGGTGTACGTGCACGTCGACCACCACCGCAAGGGCATCGCGAAGGCGCTGATGGCGGAGCTGATCGAGCGCGCCCGCGCCGGCCGGGTGCACGCCGTGGTGGCGAACATCGAGTCGACCAACACCACATCCATCGCACTGCACGAACGGTTCGGCTTCCGCGTCGTCGCGCAGATGCCGGAGGTCGGCGTCAAGTTCGGCCGCTGGCTGGACCTGACGATCATGCAGCTGACGCTGCCCGTCGAGACGCCGCCGGAGTAGCAGTCGGCCGGTCCCGACCAGCTGCGAATCAGTTGAGGGAGTCGGCGATCATGGGCCAGGAGTTGTGCAGGTCGTCCTGCCAGTAGCCCCACGAGTGGGTGCCGGTGGGCCGGAAGTCGTAGGTGGCCGGGATTCCCAGCGCATTCAACCTGTCGGCCAGCCGATGCGTGCACTCGTTGGTGCCCGCCTCGATGACTCCGCCCACGATCACCTGGTTGGCCAGGACGCCCGGGTCTCCGTTGACCCCCGGTGCGTCGAGGGTCTCGTGGGGGCCGGGCATCCCGGTGCCGTTGGTGATGTACAGGTTCATACCGCGCAGCTTCTCGGCGTTGACGACGGGGTCGTTGGCCACCCAGTCCGGACTGTCGGGCGGTCCCCACATGTTTTCGACGTCTCCGCCGCGGAAGCCGACGACGAAGTTGACGTAGTCGCGGCCGGGCGCGGTGCTGGTCTCGGCGCACCCGCTGAAGGCGCCGACCGTGCGATACAACTTGGGGGCGGCCTGGGCCAGGCTCAGGACGGAAGTCCCCGACATCGACAGTCCTGCGATGGCGTTGACCCCGGTCGTCTCGAGCGTGGCGTCGACGATCGGGGGAAGTTCCTCGGTGAAGAAGGTGGTCCACTTGTTGAGGCCGAGGACGGGATCGGGCTTCTCCCAGTCGGTGTAGTAGCTGTAGGCGCCGCCGACCGGGGTGACGACGTTGACGTTCTTGTCGGCGAAGAAGCCGACCACATCGGTCTTGGCCTGCCAGGTTGCCGTGTCCTCGCCCCCACCGGCACCGTTGAGCAGGTACAGCGTCGGACGGGGCACGCTGGGATCCGCGGGGCGGATCACCTCGAGCAGGACCACCTTCTCCATCGCTGCCGAGTAGACGTACATGTTCAGCTGACGGTCGCCGACCTCTTCGACGTGGTCGAGGACGGATCCGTCTGCCGATGCAGGTTTCTCGGCTGGGAGGGTTCGCCACGCGTCCGCCGACGCCACCCCCCCGAAGAGGCTCGACGCGGCGATGACGGCAACGACGAGGAAGGTCCGGCAGTGTCCGATCGCGTTCATGGTCGCTCCTCGCACTTTGACTGCGATGCCCGACGGCGGTTCGGTGATGCTGAAGAACAATCCCTCTGAGGGTAACCGGAAAACACCACCCCCACGAGCAAAGTTCACGTACCCGCCGAGAGTGCGCGGGCCAGCGCGGGCCCGATGATCGCCAGTGCCTGCGGTTCGATCATCTCGTTGTGCCCGCAGTCCACGGGTTGCTCGTCGATCCGGCCGGTCACGAGCGGGCGCCACTCGTTTGCCGACCGCGCCCGGGTCGCGCCGTCCCCGTCACGCGTGGCCGGGAAGACGAGCAGGTCCCCCTCGTACACCCTGGGGACGAAGTGGTGTGCGAGCCGCGTCGAGTTCTCGTATCCCGCGGCGATCCGCTCGAGGTCTCGCCCCCGCACTCCGGTCTCGGCCCCGAACGACTCGTCGATCAGGTGCGCGGCCCGTTCGTAGGTCAGCTCGCCGCCGGTGTCGGGCTCGAGCCCCAGCCCGCGCAGGAGGTCCCGTACCTCCAGCCGGCGCGGCGGCGGGTCCTCGCCGTCGTCGGGGTAACTGTCCATCACGGCCAGGGTGGCGACTTCTTCGCCGGCGCTCTGCAGTTCGACGGCCACGGCGTGCGCGATGACCCCGCCGAGCGACCAGCCGAGCAGGTGGTACGGGCCGGTGGGCGCGATGCCCCGGATCTCCTCGACGTAGCGGCGGGCGAGTTGTTCGATCGACCGGTACTCACCGTCACCACTGATCGTGGGCAACTGCAGTCCGTACGCGGGCCGGTCCGGCGGCAGGTACCGCATCAGCCCGGCGTAACCCCAGGACAGCCCGATCCCCGGATGCACGCAGAACAACGGCGGCCCGCTCCCCTGCGTGCGCAGCGGAATCACCACGGCCAGTGCCGCTTCCGCCTCGACACTCCGCGACGGGGTGTCGAGGCGTCTGGCCAGGCCTGCCGGGGTGGGGTCGAGGAACAGCCATTGCAGCGGGACCCGCCGGTCCAGCCGGGCCTGCAGCGCGCCGACGATCCTGGTGGCGACCAGGGAGGTCCCACCGAGGTCGAAGAAGCTGTCGGCGGTGCCCACCCGATCCAGCCCGAGCACGTCCGCGAAGACGTCGACGACGATGTGCTCGGCCTCCGTGACCGGGGTCCGGAACTCGGCGGCCGTGGATCCGAACTCGGGCGCGGGCAATGCCTTCCGGTCGAGCTTGCCCACCGGGGTCATCGGAATCCGGTCGAGAACCGTCACCGCGGACGGCACCATGTGCGCGGGCAGTCGCTCCGCCGCGTAGGTGCGCAGTTCCGCGGGCTCCACCTCCCGCCCGCCGACGGTCCGCACGTACGAGGCGAGCACGGTGTGGCCGGACGGGCCGGTGTACCCCACGGTGGCGGCGAAGTCGACCGCCGGATGGCGGGTGAGCACCGCGTCGATCTCCCCGAGTTCGATGCGGAAGCCACGCACCTTCACCTGGAAGTCGCTGCGGCCGATGTACTCGAGCGTGTGGTTGGCATGCCACCGCACCACGTCACCCGTCCGGTACATCCGGCCGCCCGGCTCGCCGAAGGGGCAGGACACGAAGCGATCCGCGGTGAGCGCCGCCCGGTTGTGGTACCCGCGAGCCATGCCCGGCCCGGTGATGTACAACTCGCCGGGCACCCCCACCGGGACGGGCTGCAGTCGCTCGTCGAGGACCAGGAACCCGAATCCCAGTGCGGGCGAACCGATGTTCACATCCTCGCCGGGACGCATGGGTGCACTGACACTCGCCTGGACGGTGGTCTCCGTGGGCCCGTACCCGCTGTGCAGGCTCCGGCCGGGCGCCCACTGCGCGACCACCTCCGGCGGGGAGGCCTCACCCACCAGGTCGAGGACACGCAAGGCGTCGAGCCCGTCGTCACCCAGCGCCGCCAGCGCGGTCGGCGTGATGGTCGTGTGGGTCACCTGTTCGCGACGAAGCAGATCCGCCAGCTCACTGCCGCCGTAGACCGTGGGCGGCACGATGACGACCCGGGCCGACGCGCTGAACGCCATCATCAGCTCGAACACCGACGCATCGAAACTCGGGGAGGCCAGCTGCGACACCCGGGAGTCGTGGGCGACCTGGAAGCGTTCACGAGTTTCCGCGGTGAAGTTGGCCAGGCCCCGGTGCGTGACGGTCACCCCCTTCGGCCGTCCCGTCGAGCCGGATGTGTAGATGAGATACGCCGGGTGCGCGAGGTAAAGCGGAGTCGTCCGGTCCTCGTCGGTGACCGGCGCCGACGGCATCACCGCCACCCGCTCGGCGAAGTCCTCGTCGTCGAGCACCAGCCACTCCACGGTGTCGGGCAGGTTGCTCCGGCTGCCACTCACAGTTAGCCCGAGTGCGGCCCGGCAGTCGGTGAGCATGTAGTCGATGCGATCATGGGGGTAGGCCGGATCGACGGGCACGAAGGCCGCCCCGGCCTTGGTCACCGCCCAGATCGCGACCACGTCCTCGATCGACCGGGTCATTCCCAGCGCCACGAAGGTCTCCGGACCCGCCCCGCGGTCGCGCAGGACCCGCGCCAGCCGGTTGGACCACTCGTCGAGCTCGCGGTAGCTGATCCGCCGGTCTTCGTAGGACAGGGCCACCGCATTCGGGTCCAGCGCGGCGGCCGCCGTCAGTAGGTCAGGCAAGCGCTGCGGGCACACCTCCGGCGCCCCGTGTGCCGGCACCATCTCGCGAAGCTCCATCTCGCCGAGGAGTGGGAGGTCCCCGACCGGCCGGTCAGGGTTCTCGGTCACCGCGTCGAGAATCCGCACGAACCGGTCGGCGAACCCTTCGACGGTGTCGGCGTCGAAGAGGTCGGTGGCGTAGTCGATGGCGCCGGTCATCCCGGCCGGCGCACCGCCGGCGTCGAACTCCTCCGCCAGGATGAATTCGAGATCGACCTTGACCACGTCGAGTTCGGGGTCGACCGCGTGGACCTCGAGCCCCGGCAGGGCCAGGACCGGTCGCTCGTTGTTCTGAAATTCCAGTGACACCTGGACAATCGGCGAGTACGCCGTCGAACGAGCCGGCCCGATCGCCTCCACCACCCGTTCGAAGGGGACCTCTGCGTGCGCGAAGGCCCCGAGGTCGACCTCGCGGCAGTGCGCCGCCAGGGCGGTGAACGACCCGGCGGCGTCCACCTGCGTGCGCAGGGCGAGGGTGCCCACGAACATGCCGACCAGATCATCGAGGACGGGCTCGCCCCGGCCGGCGATCGGGGTGCCGACGGCCACGTCCGGGGTGCCGCCGAGCCGACTGAGCAGTAGCGCCAGGGCGGCATGCGCGGTCATGAACTCGGTGCAGCGAAGGTTTCTCGACAGCTCCCTGATGCGTCGGTGCAGGTCCCGGTCGACAGTGAAGTGGATGCGCGCACCGCGGAAGGTCTGCTGGGCGGGACGGTCTCGGTCGGTGGGGAGTTCGAGGAGATCCGGTATCTCCGCCAGCGCGGTCGTCCAGTAGTCGAGTTGACCGGAGAGCAACGACTGGGGGTCGTCGGCCGAACCCAGCAGCTCCCGCTGCCACAGGGAGTAGTCGGCGTACTGCACCGGCAGCGACGCCCACTCGGGCTCGCCGCCGCGGACGCGGGCAGCGTAGGCCGTCATCACGTCACGCACCAGCGGCACCATCGAGAACCCGTCTGCCGCGATGTGATGAACCACGACGGCGAGGACGTGCTCGGCGGGGTCGAGTGAGAACAGTCCGGCCCGCAGCGGAATCCCCGCTGTGACATCGAAACCGGCCGAGACCAGCCGGGCCAGCTCCGACCGCAACCCGCGCTCGCCGGAGACGGGGACGGGGACCAGGGCGGGCGCGGCAGCCTCGGCCGGCAGTATCTGCTGGACCGGCCAGTCCCCGCGGACCGGGAACACCGTGCGCAACGACTCGTGCCGGGCGACGACATCGGCGAGCGCCGAGTTCAACGCCCGCACATCGAGTTCACCGCCGAGTCGCACCACGATCGGGATGTTGTATGCGGCCGAGGCGGTGTCGAACTGGTTGACGAACCACATCCGCTGCTGCGCGAACGACAGCGGAATGTCCTCGGGCCGGGTACGGGCCGCGAGCACCGGACGTTCGGACGTGCGCGCACCGCCGTGCCCGATCCGGGCGGCCAACGATGCGACCGTGGGCGCCTCGAACAGGTCGCGCACCCCGCAGCCGGTGCCCAGCGACGCCCGCAGTCGCGCCATCACCCTGGTGGCGCTCAGGGAATTGCCGCCGAGGTCGAAGAACCCGGCGTCGACACCGACCCGAGCGAGGCCCAGCACCTCCGCGAAGACGTCTGCCACGGCCTCCTCGACCGGACCGCTCGGCGGCCGGTACTGCCCTGTCCGGGAAAGGAGGTCGGGTTTCGGCAGTGCCGTGCGGTCCAGCTTGCCGACCGCCGTCAGGGGAATGTGGTCGAGCACCGTGATCGAGGCGGGCACCATTTGCGACGGCAACCGGTCCGCCAGTCGTCGGGCGAGTTCGGCGGTGTCGAGGGACCGGCCCGACGTCGGTACCACGTAGGACGCCAGCAGGGTGTCGCCCGCCGCGCCGCGGTCCGCGAGTGTGGCGGCAAACCCGACGTTCGGCTCCGACATGAGCGTGGCGTCGATCTCGCCGAGTTCGACGCGGAACCCGCGAACCTTCACCTGGAAGTCGCTGCGGCCCACGTACTCGACGCTCCCCTCCGCCGTCCACCGCACGATGTCGCCGGTGCGGTACATCCTCGTCCCGGGGCTGGAGGGATCGGCCACGAACCGTTCGGCGGTCAGTGCCGGCCTGCGGTGGTAGCCGCGGGCCAGGCCCACCCCGGCGAGGTACAACTCGCCCGGAACCCCCACGGGGACCGGCTGAAGTCTGGTGTCGAGCACCAGTTCCCGCACACCGCGGATGGGCCGGCCGACCGTGATCGGCGCGCCCGCGACCATCGGTTCGCTGATGTTGGAAATCACCGTCGTCTCGGTCGGCCCGTAGGCGTTGTACAACCGGCGCTCCCCTGCACCGGGCGCGGCCCAGCGGGCCACGAGTTCGGGTGGGCACGCCTCACCGCCGAACACCACCTCCGAGAGATGTTCGAGCCCAACAGGATCGACCGATGCCAGCGCCGCGGTGGTGATGAAGGCGTGGGTGACCTCCCGGTCGGCCAGCAGCCGCGCGAGGTCCTCGCCGCCGAACACGGTGGGCGGCGCGATCACCATCGTCGCGCCGGCGCCGAAGGCCTGCAGGTACTCGAACACCGACCCGTCGAAACTCGGCGTGGAGAAGTGCAGGGTGCGAGACCGCCGAGTGGCCCCGAATCGTTCGAGTTGGTCCCGGGCGAAGTTGTCGAGTCCGCGGTGGGTCACCACCACACCCTTGGGCCGGCCCGTCGAACCCGAGGTGTAGACGACGTACGCTGCGGTATCCAGCAGGACCGGACCGGTTCGATCGGCATCGGTCACCGGCCCGGCGGAATGCCGAGCGCATTCGCTCACGAAGTCGGGATCGTCGAGGACCAGCCAACGTGCGGCATCCGGTAGCCGGTCCCGGTGCTCGGCCGTGGTCACGCCGATTCTCGCCCCGGAGTCGAGGAGCATGTGGACGACCCGCTCGTCGGGGTAGTTCGGGTCGATCGGGACGAAGGCCGCCCCCGTCTTGGCCACCGCCCACACCGCGCGCACCGAGTCGACGGACCGCGGTATCCCGATGGCGACGAAGGTCTCCGGGCCCACACCACGCGCGAGGAGTGCGCGGGCAAGACCATTCGACCGCTCGTCCAGGTCGCCGTAGCTCACGTCCTCGTCGAGGTAGGACAGCGCGGTCGCGTCCGGGTCGAGCGCCGCCGCCTCGACGAGTATCTGCGGCAGGGTGCGGGTCGACCCGCCGGGACCGCCGCGGACCGGAACGAGGTCGGCGCGTTCTCGGTCCGTCAGCAGCGACAGCGCGGCCAGCGGCCGGTCCGGGCGGGCACAGGCGTCGAGCACCCGCAGCACGCGCCCGGCGATGCCGTCGACGGTGTCGACGTCGAAGATGTCGGGCAGGTACTCGAATTTCAGACGCAGTCGAGAGTCGACGGACGCTACCAGACTGAGCGGGTAGTGGGCGGCGTCGCGCGCCTGCACCCCGTCGACACGCATCCCGGCGATGTCGGTGTCGGTCGACAGCCCTTCGCGGTCAACGGGATACGACTCGAACACGGTCAACGTGTCGAATCCGACCTCCGGCCCCGCGGAGCTCGAGATCTCGGCCAGGCCGGTGTAGTGGTGATCCAACAACGCGGTCTGCTCGGTCTGCACGCGTTCGAGCAGGGCGCCCACCGTCTCGCCGGGGCGCAGCCTGATCCGGACGGGCAGGGTGTTGATGAACAGTCCGATCATCGTCTCGATGCCGGCCAGCTCGGGCGGACGTCCCGAGACGATGGCACCGAACACCACGTCGTCGCGACCGGTCAACGCGGCGAGCACGATCCCCCACGACACCTGCACGAGGGTGTTTACGGTCAGTCCGCGAGACCGTGCGAGCACGCGCAGGCGGGTGGTGCGCTCCTCGTCCAGGTCGAACACCCACTCCTGGGTGATCGTGGACAGCCGCCGGCCTCGGTCCGCCGGGGTGAGCAACGTCGGACCCTCCACCCCGGCGAGGGCCAGAGCCCACGCCTGCGTGGCAGCGCCGTCATCGCGGTTCCTCAGCCACGCCAGGTAGTCGCGGTACCCGCGCACCCTTGGCAGCGCAGACGGGTCGGCGTCGGTGGCGTAGAGCGTCAGCAACTCCTTGACCAGCAGTGGCATCGACCAGCCGTCGAGCACGATGTGATGGTTGGTCGACACCAGCCGGTACCGGTTCGGCGCGGTCGCGATCAGCATGAACCGGATCAGCGGGGCGCTCGCCATGTCGAACGGGCGGACCCGGTCCTGCGCCAGCAGGCGCTGGAACTCCGACTCCGCCGCACTGTCGTCGAGGGCGGTCAGGTCGAGCTCGGTCCAGGGCGCCCGCACCCGTTGCCGGACAACTTGAACCGCGTTGCCGCCGGGGTCGCGTAGGAAGGCGACCCGCAGGTTCGCGTGCCGGTCCAGCAGGGCGTCGGCGGCGCGCCGCAGGCGAGGCGGGTCCACCACGCCGACGAGGTCGAGGCTCACCTGCACCAGGTAGGCGTCGACGGACTCGTCGGCCAGCTCGGCGTGAAAGAGCATGCCGGCCTGCAGGGGCGAGAGCGGCCACACATCGGTCAGGTCGCGGCAGCGGCTCTCCAGTGCCTCGAGCGCATCCTGGCGAAGGTCGACGAGATCGAAGTCCGACGGCGTGAACCCGCCGCCGCCCGACTCGGCGTGGGCGCCGAGCCCGGCGAGCGCCTGCATCCACAGCTGCGCGAGCTCCTCCACGTCTTCCCGTTGCAGGACACCCGGCGGGTACGTCCACGTGGATTTCAGCCGGGACCCGTCATCGGTGTCGACGGTCAGCGCGTTGACGTCGACGACGGCCGCGACGGGCATCGCGGCCTTCGATGCCCCGCGCAGTCCGGGTTCCTCGATCGGCGACCACCCCTCCTCGGACGCGGCGGCATTCCGGGCCAGCCTGCCGAGGTAGTTGAAGCTGACCTGGGGCAGCAGCCGCTGCGAAAGCGCCTGGGCGCTTCCGCTGTTCAGGTACCGGAGCAGCCCGAAACCGATGCCGTGGTCGGGAACGGCGAGAAGCTGCTCCTTGACCGCCTTCATCGCGTCCCCCGCTGACGGTCCCCCGGCGAACGCGTCGTCGAGGTCCACACCGCTCAGCTCGAGTCGAACCGGGAAGATGGTGGTGAACCATCCGACGGTCCGGGCGAGATCCGCCCCCGGGGCCACCTGTTCTTCGCGGCCGTGCCCCTCGAGACTCACCAGCGCCTCGGCGAGGTCGACCCCGCGGCGCCGCCGCCACCGGATCAGGGCCATGGCCAGCGCCGTCAACAGCCCGTCCCCCACGCCCGCGTGGAATGCCCGCGGCACGGTCGTCAGAATCGTCTCGGTCAGCGCGGCGGGAACTCGCACCTCGACGTCCGCCGCGGTGGCAGCGGTGTCCGACGCCGCCACCGGGCGCGACCCCAGTGCCGGATCCGGCGTGTCCAGCATCCGTTGCCACAGTTCGATTTCGGCGGAGCGCTGGGATTCGCGTGCGGCGTCGGTGAGGGCGTACGCCCACCGGCGCATCGAGGTCCCCGGCGGCTCCAGCGTCGGCGGCGTGCCGGCCCGCAGTTGTGCGTACGCCGTGGCGAGGTCCGGCATCAGGATCCGCCAGGACACACCGTCGATCGCCAGATGATGAACGGTGATCAGCAGCCGGCCCGGACCGTCGCCCGCGTCGAGCCACACCGCCTGCATCATCACGCCCGACTCCGGGTCGAGACGGTCGAGCGCGGCGTCGAGTTCGGCGCCGACATCGTCCGTCCGGGCGCGGCGGAGCACCGTGGCCGCCCGCACCGACCCTTCGGCTCGCGCCTCCATCGACCAGCCCCAATCGGCACCGGCGGTGCGCCGCAGCCGCGCCCGGAGTAGGTCGTGCCGGTCCAGCACGGCCTGCACCGCCCGCGCCAGGGTGGCTTCCTCCAACGCCGCGGGAACGGCGAACAGTGCGGACTGCGCATAGCGGCGGAAGTCCCCACCGCGGCCGAGCATCCACGTCGCGATCGGTGTCAGCGGTATCTCCCCGACGCCGCCGCCGGGCAGTTCGTCGAGGACGATGCTCTCCTCACCCGACTCGGCCACCTCGGCCAGTCCCGCAACGGTCTTGCGCTCGAACACGTCGCGGGGCGAGATCAGGATCCCGGCCGCCTTCGCACGGGTGACCAACTGGATGGACATGATCGAATCGCCACCGATGGCGAAGAACGAGTCGTCGACGCCGACCGAGTCGAGGCCGAGGACCTCCGCGACCAGGTCGGCGAGGATACGTTCCCGCTCGCCGACCGGGCTGCGGCCCGCGGTCGCCCGCTGCCCGAAGTCCGGGTCGGGCAGCGCTTTCCGGTCGAGTTTGCCGTTCACCGTCAGCGGCATCGTGTCGAGAACCATCACCGCGGCCGGAACCATGTGCGGCGCCAGCCGCTGCGCGACCGCATCAATGAGCACGGTGGGGTCGGTCGCGACGCCGGTCTGCGGTACCACGTACCCCACCAGTCGATCCCCCAGCACCGGATCCGCACGCACCGTCACCGCCGCCTGCGCCACCCCCTCGCACGCGAGCAGGGCCGCCTCCACCTCCCCCACTTCGATTCGGTATCCCTTCACCTGCACCTGGAGGTCGTTGCGGCCGAGGTACTCCAGCTGTCCGTTCCCGTTCCACCGGCCCAGGTCCCCGGTCCGGTACATCCGCGAGCCTGGGGTGAGGGGGTCCGCGACGAATCGCGTGGACGTGAGGCCGGGCCGCCCCAGGTACCCGCGCGAGAGCTGCGCCCCGGAGACGTACATCTCCCCGACCACGCCGGGCGGCACCGGATGCAGTCGTCCGTCCAGCACGTGGACCCGCAGTCCGGGCAGCCCCCGGCCGATCACCGATGCGGACTCCGCGCTGCCACGGTCCGGGTCGATCGGCAGATGGCTGACATGCACCGTCGTCTCCGTGATGCCGTACATGTTGACCAGCGCCGGCGCCGAGTAGCCCCGGCGCGCGTGCCAGCGTGCCAGCTGCCCGAAGTCGAGAGCCTCCCCGCCGAGGATCACGCAGCGCAGGCACAGTCCGGGACCGTCGGCGAGACGATCCGCCTCCGCCAACTGGTAGAAGGCGGTGGGGGTCTGATTGACGACCGTGACGTGTTCGTCACGCAGGAGCTCGAGGAACCTCTCGGGCGTGCGCGCGGTGAAGTAGTCCACCAGCACCAGCCGGCCGCCGTGTGCGAGCGCGCCCCACATCTCCCACACCGAGAAGTCGAAGGCGGCGGAATGAAACATCGTCCACACGTCGGCCGGCCCGAACCCGAACAGCGACTGCGTGTTCGCCAGCAACGCGACCACGTTGCGATGCGTGACCGCCACGCCCTTCGGCCGCCCGGTCGAACCGGAGGTGTAGATGACGTACGCCACCGAGTCCGGCCGCAGCGGACGCGTCCGGTCCGCGTCGGTCACGGGCAGAGGCGAGAAGCGCCGCAGCGCAGTCAAGGTCTCCGGATCGTCCACGACCACCACCGGGACCTCACCGATGCCGACCGCCTGAGCGTCCGCGGTCGTGGTGAGCACACACCTCGGCCGGGCATCGCCGAACAGGTAGGTCAGCCGCTCCGCCGGTGAGCCCACGTCCACCGGGAGGTAACCGGCACCCGACTTCACCACCGCCAGCAGCGCCACCACCAAGTCGATCGACCGAGTCATGCCCACGGCCACCAGCGTTTCCGGGCCCACCCCCTGTGCCACCAGCAGTCTCGCGAGCCGGTTCGCCCTCCGGTCGAGTTCCCGGTAGGTCTCTGATGCACCATCGCAGCGCACCGCGACGGCGTCGCCGGCCGATGCCACCGACCGGTCGAACAGGTCCGCCAACGACTCCGCGGCGACGTCGGTTCCGGGTCGGTGGGCCGAGCGAAGCAGGAACTCGCGTTCGTCCGCACGCAGGACGTCGATGTCGCCCACGGGCACGGTCGGGTCCGCGGCCACGGCCTCGACCACCCGCGTGAAGCGCTCCGCGAAGGCCTCGACCGACCGCCGGTCGAACACATCTGTGGCGTAACGGAAGCCGGCACCGATCCCCGCCGGCGCCCCGTCCTCGTCGACCCGCTCCGCGAGGCTCAGCTGCAGGTCGAACTTCGCCACCGCCAGGTCGACATCGAGCGACCGGGCGGTCAGCCCTGCCAGTTCGAGGCGCGTACGGGTGGCGTTCTGGAATTCGAGCATCACCTGGAACAGCGGGGTGTGCGCGGTGGACCGGTCAGGTGCGAGTTCGTCCACCAGCCGCTCGAAGGGCATTTGCGAGTGCTCGAACGCACCGAGGTCCGCCGACCGCACCTCGGAGAGCAGGCCGGCGAACGACGATCCCGCCGCCACCGGGGTGCGCAGCACCAGCGTGTTGACGAACATCCCCACCATGTCGTCGAGTTCGGCGTGGCCGCGGCCCGCGATCGGCGTCCCCACCACCACGTCGTCCGATCCCGACAACCTGGCCAGCAGCACCGCAAACGCCGCGTGCACCACCATGAACACCGTCGAATGACTCTGGCGTGCAAGGTCGGTCAGTGCATGATGCACGGATGGTGAGATCTCGAACGCGACAACCTCGCCGTCGAAGGACCGCTGCACCGGCCGCGGCCGGTCCAACGGCAGCGCCAGCACCGCGGGGACGCCCGACAGCGTCCGGGTCCAGTAGTCCAGCTGACCGGACATCACCGAATCGGGCTGCACCCGTGTGTTCAGAAGCTCGGTGCCCAGTGCCTCCCGCTGCCAGAGGCTGTAGTCGGCGTACTGCACGGGGAGCGGCGCCCAGTCGGGCGCCCGCTGCTGGGTTCGCGCCGTGTAGGCCACCATCACGTCCCGTGCCAGCGGTGTCATCGAGAAGCCGTCGGCCGCGATGTGGTGCACGACGATGGCCAGGACGTGCCGATCATGGTCGAGCCTGAGCAACCTGACCCGGATCGGAAGCTCGTCGGTGACGTCGAATCCCGTTCCGAAGAAATCGGTGAGCGTGTCTCGAAGTTCGTGTTCCGCAACGGGTACCGGGCGTAGCTCGGGGCCGCCGACGGCCGGGTCGAGGATCACCTGTCGGGGTCCGGCGGCGGAGCCGGGAAACACGGTTCGCAGCGCCTCGTGCCGCTCCGCGACGTCACCGAGCGCCGCTTGCAACGCCTCGACGTCCACCGCCCCGTCCAACTGCAGGGCAACCGGGACGTTGTACGCCGGCGAGGAGGTGTCGAACTGGTTGACGAACCACATGCGCTGCTGCGCGAGCGAGAGTGGAATCCAATCGGGCCGCGACCTTGAAATGAGGGGCCCGGCGGTGAGCACCGGCGCGGTGGAACTCGTCGTCGTGGTCGACTCGATCGCGGCGGCCAGGTCGGACACCACCGGCGCGTCGAAGAACGCGGCCACACCCAGATTCGTGTCGAGTGCACTGTTGATGCGTGCCACCGCCCGGGCGGCGCTGAGCGAGTCGCCGCCCAGCTCGAAGAAGCTGTCGTCCGCACCGACGCGTTCGGCGCCAGTGACGCCGGCGAAGGCCCTGGCGACCGCCTGCTCGGCGGGCGTGGACGGGGCGCGGTACGCGGTGGCGGTGAATTCCGTTTCAGGCAGGGCCTTTCGGTCGAGCTTCCCGCTCACCGTCACCGGCAACCCAGCAAGCACCGTGACCACCGCAGGCACCATGTACCCCGGCAACCGAGCCGCCACCGACTCGAGAACCGCCCGCACCTCCAACCGCACCCCCGCCGCCGGCACCACATACCCCGCGAGATGGTCACCGCGCGACCCGTCACCGCGCAGCACCACCACCGCCTGCGCCACCCCCGGATGACGCAACAACGCCGCCTCGATCTCCCCCAACTCGATCCGCTGCCCCCGCAACTTCACCTGAAAATCCGTACGCCCCAGATACTCCAGCTCCCCACCCGGCAACCACCGAACCAGATCACCGGTCCGATACAACCGCGTCCCTCCCCCGAACGGGTTCGCCACAAACCGATCCGCCGTCAGATCAGACCGGCCGACATACCCCCGCGCCAACTGCACACCGCCCAGGTACAACTCACCCGCCACACCCACCGGCACCGGACACAAGCGGCCGTCCAACACGAACACCTGCGTGTTCCACACCGGCCCACCGATCGGCACACCCACCACATCCGCCGCGGTCACCTCGTGGAACGTCACGTCCACCGCGGCCTCCGTCGGCCCGTACAGGTTGTGCAACCGCACCGCCGGCAGGATCTCCCGCAACCGAGCCGCAGTCTCCGCCGGCAACGCCTCACCCGACGCGAACACCCGCCGCAACGTCGCGCATTCCACCGCCGACGGCTCCGCCACGAACACCGCCAGCATCGACGGCACGAAGTGCATCGTCGTCACCGACTGCTCGACAACCACCTGCGCCAGATACGCCGGATCGCGGTGCCCGTCCGGCACCGCAACCACCAGACGCGCACCCACCTGCAACGGCCAGAACAACTCCCACACCGACACGTCGAACGTCACCGGAGTCTTCTGCAACACCACATCGACCGAGTCCAACGGATGCCGATCCTGCATCCACAACAGCCGATTCACGACCGCCGCATGCGTCACCGCGACACCCTTCGGCATCCCCGTCGACCCCGACGTGAAGATCACGTACGCCGTGTTCGACGGCACCAGCGGAGCACGCCGCTCGGCGTCCACGATCGGCCCGTCGGACACGTCCGAGAGGTCCAGCGCGTCGACCAGCAGCACCGGCCGCGCTCCGCCGCCGCCGAACTCGTCCCGCGCGGTACTCAGCACGCACACCGGCGCGGCGGTCTCGAGCACGTGCCCGACCCGCTCCACCGGCTCGTCCAAGTCCACCGGCACGTACGCGCCGCCGGCGGCCTGCACCGCGTAGATGCCGACCAGCAGGTCCGGCGACCGGCGCATCGCCAGCGCCACCAACGACTCCGGACCCACACCCATCGAGATCAGCTGCCGCGCCAGCCGGTTCACCCGCGAGGAGAACTCGCCGTAGGTCAGCGACTCACCCTCGAACGACACCGCCACCGCGTCCGGAGTCCGCCCCACCTGCACCTCGAACAACCCCGGCAGGGTCGCGGCCGGCACCGCACGCTCCGTCGCGTTCCACCGCTCGACCACCAACTCCCGCTCACCAGGCACGAAGTAGTCGACCGCACCGACCGGGGTGTCCGGATCCTCGACCACACCCCGCAGAACCCGGACAAACCGCTCCGTGAATCCTTCCGCCGTTGCCCGGTCGAATGCTCCTGGCTGATAGCGCAGACTCAGCCGCAGCGTCGGTTCCAGGATCGACAGCAGGGTGACGGGGTAGTGCGTGGCGTCACGGGCCTCGAAGTCCGTCACCCGCAAGCCCGCGATGTCGGTGTCTTCGCCGAGACCCGACGTGTCGACCGGATACGACTCGAACACCGACAGCGTGTCGAACAGGTTACCCAGGCCCACCCGCGACTGGATGTCACCAAGCCCGAGGTGATGATGGTCGAGCAGGGACGCCTGCTCCGCCTGCACCCGGGTGAGCAACTCCGCGACAACCTCGTCCGGGTCCACCCGCACGCGCACCGGCACCGTGTTGATGAAAAGCCCCAACATGTTCTCCACACCGGACAGCTGCGGCGGACGGCCGGAGACGGTGGCGCCGAAGACGACGTCGTCACGGGAGAGCAACCGGGACAACAGCATCCCCCACGCCACCTGAACCACAGTGTTGACGGTGATCCCCCCGCGACGGACCACCGCGGCGAGCGCGTCGAGCACCTCGGCGGGCAGCTCGATGTCGATCTCCTCGGGCATGCCGTTGGACCCCGCGGACGTCTGCGGCGCCAGCAGCGTCGGCTCCGCGAGGCCGTCGAGCGCACTGCCCCAGGCGCGGGCCGCCTCGTCGTGGTTCCGCGTCGCCAGCCAGCCCAGGTAGGTGCGGTACCCGGTCTCCGCCAGACCGACCGGGGTACCGCCGGCGACGTAGCGTTCCAGGAGTTCTCGGACCAGCACCGGCATCGACCAGCCGTCCAGGACGATGTGGTGATTGGTCAGCGCCAGTACCCATCGCCGCGGTGCGGTACGGAAGAGCGTCAGCCGCAGCAGCGGAGGTACGGCGAGGTCGAACGGGGCGCCGCGGTCCTCGTCGAGTGCTCGTTCGAGGTCTGACTCGGTGGCGGACCCGCGGCCGGTGAGATCCACCTCCCGCCACGGCACCACCACCTCGTCGACGACCAGCTGAGCGGGCACCCCGTCGGCGTCGTAGACGAACGCGGTCCGCAGGTTCGGGTGACGGGCGACCAGGCCGGCCGCGGCGGCCCGCAGGCGCCCGGGATCTACCGTCCCCTCGAGGCCGATGCACAGTTGCGCGGTGTACACGTCCACCGAGCTGGCGACCAACGATGCATGGAACAGCAAACCCTCCTGCAGCGGCGACAGCGACCAGATGTCCCGCAGCGCCGGGAAATTCGTCTCCCACCGCTCGATCTGCCCCTGGCTCACCGACACCAGCGGCACATCGGACGGTGTCAGCCCGCCCGCACCGGGCCGACGTGCGCGGGTGGCGAGTCCGCCCAGGGCCCGGCGCCACAGCTCGGCGAACGCCGCGACGTCGGCCTCGGGCAGCACCCCACGCGGGAACGCGAACACCGCCGTCAGACGAGGGCCCTCGGCGCTGTCGTCGACGAAGGCGTTGATGTCGACAACGGACGCGACCGGCAGGTCGGGATCCTGGGAGCCACGGAGCTGACCGGTGCCCGCAACGGGCCGCCAGTCTCCCGCGTCGCCGGTGGTGCTTACGCGCCCGAGATAGTTGAAACTGACTTGTGGAGAACGGAATCGTCCGAGGGACTCCGCCACCTCGCTGTCGAGGAAGCGGAGCATTCCGAAGCCGATCCCGTGGTCCGGTATCGCGAGCAGCTGTTCCTTGACGGCCTTGACCGCCCGGCCCGCCTCCGGGCCGCCGGTCATGGCGTCGTCGACGTCGATCCCGGTGAGGTCCAGACTCGCCGGATACACGGTGGTGAACCAGCCGACGGTGCGGGACAGGTCGGCACCGGCGACGACGTGTTCCTCGCGGCCGTGCCCCTCGAGGTTGATCAGGGCCTGAGGCAGGTCCACGCCGTGTTCCCGGCGCCAGGTGATCAGTGCCAGCGCCAGCGCGGCAAGCAGCCCGTCTCCCACACCGCCGTGAAAGGCGTGCGGCAGCGCGGTGAGCAGTGCTTCCGTCACGCTCGACGGCACGTCGACGGTGAGGGAGCTGACGGTCGCGTCGACGTCGCGCGCGGGATCGAGTGGGCGTGAACCGATCAGCGGATCCGGTCCCTCGAGGATCCGCTCCCACAGTTCGAGTTCGTGCGTCCGTTTGGCCGCGGCGTCGCGTAAACCGTGCGACCACCGCCGCATCGAGGTTCCGACCGCGGGCAGGGTGGGAGTCAGGCCGGCCTGGAGTTGGCTGCAGGCCGACGCCAGATCCGCGACGAGAATGCGCCACGAGACAGCGTCCACCACGAGGTGATGTGCCACCACGAGCAGGCGCCCCGCCTGGTTCGGGACGTCGAACCAGACCACCCGCAGCACGGCCGCGGCGGTCGGATCCAGGCGGTCGGCCGCGGCGTCGAGTTCCGCGGCCGTGAGGGTGGTGAAGCCGTCGCCGTCCACCGTCTCGACCGGCACCCGACGGACCAGCTCTTCCGCCGCCGCCGCGCCTGCCGGCAGCACTTCCATGCCTTCGACAACCAGTCGTGCGCGGAGCATGTCGTGCCGGCCGAGGACCGCCGCGACGGCTCGAACGAGCACCTCGCGGGTGAGACCGGCGGGCGACGCCAACAGCAATGCCTGCGCGAACCTGTCGAGTCGCCCACCACTGCGCCCGAGCATCCACCGCGCGACCGGCGTCAGCGGCACCTCGCCGACCCCACCGCCCGGCAACTCGTCGAGCACCACTGCGTCGAGACGGTCGAATCGTGCCGACTCGGCAAGGCCGGCGACGGTTCTTCGTTCGAACACGTCTCGGGGAGAGAGGATCACACCGGCAGCCTTGGCGCGGGCCACCAACTGGATCGACATGATGCTGTCGCCGCCGAGGGCGAAGAACGAGTCGTCCACCCCCACCGAGTCCAGTCCGAGCACCTCCCGGAACAGTCCGGCGAGCAGGTCCTCCGTCTCGGACCTCGGCGGTCGACTCGCGGGCGCCGAGAAGTCGGGCGCCGGAAGCGCTGCGCGGTCCAGCTTTCCGTGAACGGTCAGGGGCAGTGATTCGAGTGCCACCAGCGCCGCCGGCACCATGTACGACGCCAACCGGCCTCTGACGAAGTCGAGGACGGCTCTCGAATCGAGCGTCACACCTGGTTCGGGCACCAGGTAGCCGATCAGTCGATCGCCGCCGCCATCGACGTTCCACACCACGGTGACGGCCTGGGCCACGTCGTGATGGGCGAGCAGAGCGGACTCGACCTCGCCGAGTTCGATTCGGAAGCCGCGGATCTTCACCTGGGAGTCGGTGCGCCCGAGGTACTCCAACTGCCCGTCGGACGTCCAGCGCACCCGGTCGCCGGTGCGATACATCCGACTGCCCGGCGGGCCGAAGGGACCGGCGACGAATCGCCGCGCGGTCAGCGGGAACCGTCGGTGGTAGCCGCGCGCGAGGGCGGGGCCGGCGAGGTACAGCTCCCCCGTCACCCCGACGGGCACCGGCCGCAGTCGCGGGTCCAGCACGACGACCTCGAAACCGCGTATCGGTGTGCCGATCGTGACCGGCGCCGCCGGTACCAGTGCGGCACTGACACTTGCCACCACCGTCGCCTCGGTGGGCCCGTAGGCGTTGAACATTCTCCGGGCACCTTCTCGGGTACTCCACCGAGCTACCAGTTCAGGCGGACACGCCTCCCCGCCCGTCACCACACAGTCCAGATCAGGGAGACCCCCCGGATCGACCGACCCCAGCGCCGCCGGAGTCACGAAGCAGTGGGTGATCCGCTCGGATTCCAGCAGTCGCGCCAACTCGTCACCGCCGTACACGGACTGCGGCACGATCACAAGGGTGGCCGCCGCGCCGATCGCCAGCAGCAGCTCGAGAACGGCGGCGTCGAAGCTCGGTGACGCAAGATGCAGCGTCCGGGACTGCGCAGTCGTCGCGAACGTCTCCCTCTCCTGCACAACGAAGTTCGACAGGCCGCGATGCGTGGTGACCACGCCCTTGGGTCTGCCGGTCGAACCCGAGGTGTAGATCAGGTAGGCCGGGTTGTCGATCTGAAGTGACGCGGCCCGGTGGTCGTCGGTGATCGCCGCCGCCGGGTAGCTCGAGAGTCGGTCCTCGAAGTCAGGGTCGTCGAGCACCAGCCACTCCGCCGCATCGGGAAGTCCGGCACGCCGCGCGGAGGTCGTCACACCCCGCACCGCGCCGGAGTCGGTGAGCATGTACTCGATCCGGGCGGGCGGATGACTCGGATCCACCGGCAGGAAGGCGGCCCCCGACTTGGCCACCGCCCACACGGCCACAACGGATTCGACCGACCGCGGTAGGCACAGCGCGACCACGGTTTCCGGTCCGGCACCGCACTCGATCAGCAGGCGGGCCAACTGGTTCGAGCGGCCGTCGAGGTCGCGGTAGCGCACCTCCCGCCCTTCGAAGACCAATGCCACGGCATCCGGATCGTGCGCGGCCGCGGTGGCCAACAGGTCCGGCAGGGTCCGTGCCGCCACCGGGGCGGGGCCCACCACCGGCGTCAGTGCGGCGCGCTCCCCGGCACCCAGGATCTCGATGTCTCCCACCCGGCAGGCGGGGCGGGCGACGACCGTCTCGAGGATGCGCTGCAGCCGCGTCGCGAACCCGATCGCCGTGTCCTCGTCGAAGAGGTCGGTCGCATAGCCGAGTCCCGCGGTGATGCCGGTCGGGTTGCCGGCGGAATCCACGTTCTCGGCCAGCGTCAACTGCAGGTCGAAGTTGTTGGTGTCGATCTCGAAGTCGAGGCTCCGAACCCGCAGGCCCGGCAACTCCAGCGAGGGCCGCTCGATGTCCTGGAACTCCAACATCACCTGGAAGAGCGGTGAGTACGCCGTCGACCGGTTGGGACTCAGGACCTCCACCACCCGCTCGAACGGGGCTTCCGCGTTGGTGAAGGCGCCCAGATCGGATTCCCGGACACTGCCGAGGAATTCGGTGAAGGTGGCGGCGCCGTCGACGCGGGTGCGCAGAACGAGCGTGTTGACGAACATGCCCACCAGGTCGTCGAGTTCGCGCTCGCCACGGCCGGCGGTCGGCGTCCCGACGGCGATGTCGTCCGAACCGCTCAGTCGGGCCAGCATGATCGCCAACACGGCATGCATGGTCATGAAGACCGTGGCGTTGTGTTCTCGCGACAGCGACACCACACCGGCATGGACGTCGGGGCCGATCACGAACTCGACGCGGCCGCCGCGAAGTGATCGGGCGGCGGGGCGGGGGCGGTCGGTGGGAAGCTCGAGCACTTCGGGAAGGTCCGACAGGGTGGCGCTCCAGTAGGCCAGCTGACTCGAAATGCGCGACGCCTCATCGGACTCCGAGCCCAACCACTCCCGTTGCCACAACGTGTAGTCGCCGTACTGCACCTCGAGCGGGGCCCAGTCCGGCGGCGACCCGCTCACCCGCGCCTCGTACGCCGCCATGATGTCCCGGGCCAACGGGGCCATGGAGAGACCGTCGGCCGCGATGTGATGCACCACCACCGCGAGCGTGTGCACGTCCTCGTCGAGGCGCAGCAGGCGTGCGCGCAACGGGACCTGCTCGGTCACGTCGAATCCTGTCGACAGCACTCGCAGTACCCGCTCGCGGAGTTCGGCCTCTCCCGACACGGTGATCGGAGCGAGGTCAGGCACCGCGCTCGGCGCCGGCAGGACCACCTGACGCGGTCCGTCGTCGGTGAGCGGGAATACGGTGCGCACGGCCTCGTGTCGTTCGACGACGTCGGCGACCGCCGCCTGCAGGGCATCCACGTCGAGTCGACCCTCGAGGCTCAACGCGAAGGCGACGTTGTAGGCCGATGACGAGGTGTCGAACTGGTTGACGAACCACATGCGCTGCTGGGCGGGCGAAACCGGCACTTCCGCGCCGCCGTCCCTCGGCTTCAGCGGTGGACGGGCAATGGGTCCGTCGCGCGACTGGGCCAGTACGGCCAGGCCGGCCACAGTGGGGGCGTCGAACACGTCGCGAACACCGATCCGGCCCAGGACTGCATCACTGCCCGAGGCTCCGCCCGAGGAGGCGCCATTGCCCGAGGTGGCCGCGTTGATCCGCACCACCAGTCGCGTGGCGATCAGGGAGTTCCCGCCGAGCGTGAAGAAGTTGTCGTGCGCGCCCACCCTGGCGATTCCCAGCAGGTCGGCGTACACCGAGGCCACTATCTCTTCGATCGGGCTGCGGGGGGCCACGTAACCCGCGGCGGACGCACCGAAGTCTGGTTCAGGGAGCGCCTTTCGGTCGAGCTTCCCGTTCACCGTCACCGGCAACCCAGCAAGCACCGTGACCACCGCAGGCACCATGTACCCCGGCAACCGAGCCGCCACCGACTCGAGAACCGCCCGCACCTCCAACCGCACCCCCGCCGCCGGCACCACATACCCCGCGAGATGGTCACCGCGCGACCCGTCACCGCGCAGCACCACCACCGCCTGCGCCACCCCCGGATGACGCAACAACGCCGCCTCGATCTCCCCCAACTCGATCCGCTGCCCCCGCAACTTCACCTGAAAATCCGTACGCCCCAGAAACTCCAGCTCCCCACCCGGCAACCACCGAACCAGATCACCGGTCCGATACAACCGCGTCCCGCCCCCGAACGGGTTCGCCACAAACCGATCCGCCGTCAGATCAGACCGGCCGACATACCCCCGCGCCAACTGCACACCGCCCAGGTACAACTCACCCGCCACACCCACCGGTACCGGACACAACCGGCCGTCCAACACGAACACCTGCGTGTTCCACACCGGCCCACCGATCGGCACACCCACCACATCCGCCGCGGTCACCTCGTGGAACGTCACATCCACAGCCGCCTCCGTCGGCCCGTACAGGTTGTGCAACTCGGCGCCACTCACTCGAAACAGACGCGCCGCCGTCACCGCCGACAGCGCCTCACCGCTGGCGAACACCCGCCGCAGCGATCCACACCCGCCTATGTCCGCGCTCGCCAGAAGCACATCGAGCATCGACGGCACGAAATGCACTGTGGTGATCGACTCCTCGCGAATCACGCGTTCGAGACAGGCGGGATCGCGGTGAACGTCCGGCGCAGCAACCACCAACCGCGCCCCCACCAGCAGCGGCCAGAACAACTCCCACACCGACACGTCGAATGTCACCGGAGTCTTCTGCAACACCACGTCGTCGGACCCGAGCCCGTACTCCCCCTGCATCCACAACAGCCGATTCACGACCGCCGCATGCGTCACCGCGACACCCTTCGGCATCCCCGTCGACCCCGACGTGAAGATCACGTACGCCGCATTCCCCGGCCGCAACGGTGCCAACCGTTCCCCGTCACCCACCGGGTCAGCCGAGAAGCCGGACACGTCAAGCGAATCCAAGTCCACAACCGGCACACCCACAGGCTCCGCCACCCGACCACCAGCACCCGCCAGCACCAAGACGGGATCAGCCACACCCATCACGTACCCAAGCCGCTCGGCAGGCTGGTCCGGGTCGATCGGAACGTACGCCCCACCCGCCGCCATCACCGCGTGGATCCCCACCACCATCTCCACCGACCGCGCCGCCGCCACCCCCACCAACGACTCCGGGCCCACACCCAGCGAAATCAAGTACCGCGCCAGCCGATTGACCCGGGCACCGAACTCCGCGTACGACAACACCGCACCCTCGAACGACACCCCGCCCGTATCCGGCGTCCGCGCGACCTGCGCCTCGAACAACCCCGCCAACGTTCCCGCCGGCACCGCACGGGCCGTCGCGTTCCACCGCTCGACCACCAACTCCCGCTCACCGGGGACGAGGACGTCCACGTCACCGACCCGCACGCCCGGATCCTCGACCACACCCCGCAGAACCCGGACAAACCGCTCGGCAAACCCCTCCACGGTCGCGCGGTCGAAGACATCCGACGCGAACGTGAACTCTGCCGAGAGGCCCGCTGCGCTCCCCGTGTCGTCGTAGCCCTCCGCGAGCGTCAACTGCAGGTCGAACTTGGCCACAACGGATTCGACGTCGACGACCTCCGCCGTCAGTCCCGGCAACTCCACCCGGGGTGTCGCCGTGTTCTGGAACTCCAACATGACCTGGAAGAGCGGCGAGTATGCGGTCGAGCGGCTGGGTGCGAGCGCCTCGACCACGCTCTCGAAGGGGACCTCGGCATGATCGAAGGCCTCGAGGTCCGTCTCGCGGGCGCGGGAAAGCACTTGGGCGAACGACGCTTCGAACTCCACGTCGGTCCGCAACACGAGCGTGTTGACAAACATCCCCACCAAGTCGTCCAGCGCCTCTTCGCCCCGGCCTCCGACCGGCGTCCCGAGTGCGATGTCTGCGGACCCGCTCAACCGCGCCGCGAGCACCGCCAGCGCTGCGTGCATCACCATGAACATCGTGGCGTCGTGTCGCCGCGCCAGCAGGATCAGGTCCCGATGCAACCGCGCAGGCAGCGCGAACCGAACGCGCTCACCCCGCAGTGATCTCTCCGCGGGCCTCGGTCGATCCAGTGGCAGCGCGATGGCGTCGGGGAGACCGGAGAGCGCCGTCTTCCAGTACGCCAACTGCTCCGACATCATGCTGTCGGGATCGTCGTCACTGCCGAGAACCGCCCGCTGCCACAGGCCGTAGTCGGCGTACTGCACCGGGAGCGGGGGCCAGTCCGGCGTCTGCGTCGCCGCCCGCGCGGCATAGGCGACCGCCAGGTCACGGGCCAGCGGTGCGAGCGACGCTCCGTCCGCCGAGATGTGGTGAACGACCAGCATGAGGACGTGCTCGTCGGGCCCGGTCCGCAGCAGTGCGCCACGCACGGGTGCCTCCGCGCTCACGTCGAAGCCTCGGGACGCCAGCTCGGCGATCTCCGCCCGCAATGCGTCCTCGTCTCCGAGGAGGCTGGGCGTCAGGTCCGGAACCACCTGCGCCGAAGGCACTATCACCTGATGCGGACCGTCCTCCGACGCCGGGTACACGGTGCGAAGCGACTCGTGCCGTTCGATCACGTCCCCCACCGCCGCCCGGAGCGCCTCGACATCGAGCGTCCCGGACACGCGCAGCGCCATCGGAATGTTGTATGCCGGCGACGCGATGTCGAACTGGTTGAGGAACCACACACGCTGCTGCGCAGGCGAAAGCGGAATCCGGTCCGGGCGGTGCTGCGCCACCAGGTTCGGGCGGTCGGGGCGCCTCACGTCAGTACGACCGACCCATCCCGCCAGCGCCTCCACGGTCGGCGCCTCGAACAGGGTCCGCACCCCGAGATCGGTGCCGAGCGCGGCGTTGAGACGTGCGATGACACGGGTCGCGACCAGGGAGTTGCCTCCGAGGTCGAAGAAGCCGTCGCCCCGGCCGATCCGCTCCACACCGAGGACGTCGGCGAAGACCCGCGCCACGGCCTGCTCCACCGGACCGGCAGGTGCACGGAACTCGGCCGCCGTCGAGAGGAACTCCGGCACCGGCAACGCCTCGCGGTCGACCTTCCCCGCGGGCGTCATCGGCATCTCGTCCAGCACCACGATCGCCGACGGAACCAGGTGCGGCGGCAACTGCCCCGAGACATGGTCCGTCAACTCGGCGGACGCGACCGCCTGCCCGGTCGCCGGCAGCACGTACGACACCAGCACCGTTTCGCCGGACGGCGCCGTTCGCGGCACCGTCAGTGCGGTCCGGACGCCGGGGTGAGTGCGGAGGGCCGTGTCGATCTCGCCGGGTTCGATCCGGAAGCCGCGCACCTTCACCTGGAAGTCGCTGCGGCCCAGGTACTCCAGTGAGCGGTCGGTTCGCCACCGCACCACGTCACCGGTTCGGTACATCCGGTCGCCCGGTCCGCCGAAGGGGTCGGCCACGAACCGCTCGCCAGTCAACGCCGGTTTGCAGTGGTACCCACGGGCCACGGCGGGGCCCGAGAGATAGAGCTCGCCTGCGACGCCGACCGGTACCGGCCTCAGGCGTGCGTCCAGGACGACCTCGTGGAATCCCCGAAGCGGACCTCCCAACGTGACGGCTCCGGTCGGCGACATCGGTTCGCTGATGTTCGACGCGACGGTCGCCTCGGTCGGCCCGTACGCGTTGTACAACCGGCGGCCCCCTTCTCGGGCACTCGGGAGAACTTGGGTACTCGGGAAACTTGGCACAGCCCACCGCTTCACCAGATCCGGCGGGCAGGCCTCGCCGCCGAGAACCACGTCCTGAAAGTCGGTGAGGCCGTCCGGGTCGACGGTTCCGAGCGCCGCGGTCGTGATGAATCCGTGGGTCACCCGCTCCGAGCGCAGGAGCCGGGACAGCTCCTCGCCGCCGTAGATCGTGGGCGCAGCGATCACCATCGTCGCGCCGGCGCCGAACGCCTGCAGATACTCCAGGACGGACGCGTCGAAGCTCGGCGTCGAGAAGTGCAGAACCCGTGACGCCGACGTCGCCCCGAACCGTGAACGCTGCTCGGCGGCAAGGCTCTCGAGGCCGCGGTGGGTGACCGACACGCCCTTGGGCCGGCCGGTGGAGCCGGAGGTGTAGATCACGTAGGCCGGATTCTCCATGCGGAGGGCCCGGGGCCGCTCGGCGTCGGTGACCGCGGACGCCGGCGCGGTCTCGCACCGGGTCCGGACTTCGTCGTCGTCGAGCACCAGCCACGGGGTGGTGTCCGGCAGCAGGGTGCGCTCGGCGGCGACCGTGACCCCGACGACGGCGCCGGAGTCGTCGAGCATGTGCTCGACCCGCCCGGACGGATACCTCGGATCCACCGGCACGAACGCGGCGCCCGACTTGGCCACCGCCAGCATGGACAGGACCGACTCGATGGAGCGGGTCATGCCCAGCGCCACACAGTCTTCCGGACCGATGCCGCGTTCGAGGAGCACCCGCGCCAGCTGGTTCGAGCGCTCGTCCAGTTCTCGATACGTCATCTCGACACCGCGACTCGAGAGGGCGACACCCGCCGGATGTGCTCGTGCCGCGGCGGCGAAGAGCTCGGGCAGCGTGCGTTCCGGGCTGCCCGACGGACCACGAACCGGAACGAGGGTGGCGCGTTCGCTGCCGGATAGGATGTCGATGTCGCCGACGTCGATACCCGGGTCGATCGTCACCGCCTCCAGGATCTGGCGCAGCCGCATCCCGAGCCGGGTCACCGTTGCCGGGTCGAACAGGTCGACGGCGAACCCGAGCGTTGCGGTGATGCCGGACGGGCTGCCGTCGGCGTCGAAGTGCTCGGCCGAGGCCACCCGCAGATCGAACCTGCCGAGCCCGGTCGCCGGCCCGTCGGGACACTCGAACAGCACCTGGACGATCGGCGAAAACGCTGGCGAATCACCGATCCCGAGTATCCGCGGCAACTGGCCGAAGGGAACGTCGCTGTGCTCGAACGCCTCCTGCTCGATCTCCTGAACCCGACCGAGGAGGTCGGCGAAGGACACGTCCGGATCGACGCGACTGCGCAGCACCACGATGTCCTGACGCTCGCCCACCGCGGCCGGCGTTCCGACCGCTACGTCGGAGACGCTCCCGAGGCGGCTCAGCAGAACCGCCAACGCGGTGTGCAGAACCGCGAAACTGGTGGTGTCGTGTTCGCGTGCCAGCGCGGCGATTCGGCGATGGAGGCCCGCGTCGATCGGGAGCTCGACGCGGTCTGCCTGCAGTGACTGTGCGGCGGGTCGGGCCCGGTCGGTCGGCAAGGTCAGCAGTTCGGGCAGGCCCGAGAGCCGTGCCTGCCAGTACTCGCGGTTCTGCGCTTCGAGCCGTAGCCGCTCGCCTTCGCGGTAGCTCGCCCCGTGGATGGTTTCGAGCCGCGCCTGCGGGTCTGCGGCGAGGAACTCTTCCAGCAGTTCGACGAACTGCCGGTGGTGCCGGTGTAGCGCCGAACCACGGTACCGGCCGGGATTGGCCCGGAAGTCGACGAGGACCTCGGCCGGCGCACCGCTCGGGTACACGTTGACCAGCAGGTCGTCCACCGGACCGGACGTGACGATGTGGTACTCGCCGACCAGTGGGCCCAGCTGAACTTCCTGGCGGAAGAGCATGACGTTGACCATGGGCCCGTCGAGCCGGCCGCCGTCGTTCGTGCTCAGGTCGCGGCGGATGTCGTCGAGACTGCACCGCTGATGCCGCAATGCGCCCGTCAGCTCACGGCGGACCCGCGCCACGAGGTCCGCGACCGTGTCTCCTTCGTCGACTGAGATCGGCAGTGGTGCAACGCTGACCATCATGCCGCCGGAGTTGCGCAGCAAGGCGGTTGTCCGGCCGGACAGCGGAACCTGCACGAGAACATCGGGTTTCGCCGTCAGACGGGAGAGGTAGCAGGCGAAAGCGGCGATGATCGTGACCGCGGCATCCGGGGTTGCCTGCTTGCCGGAATCGAGGAGCAGTCCGGCGGCCGACCCGGACAGCACGGCGCTCTCGAGGTCACTTCTGGCGGGTGCGGGCGCCGGCTCGTCGGCCAGGGTCGATCCCTCGACGGCCTGCACTCGCTCCGCCCAGTAGGCCCGATCCCCCGTGAATCGGCCGGAGTTCCGGTAGCGCGCGTCGAGGTCGCAGAGCTCGTGCAGGGCGGCGGGCCGACTCGGATCGGGTTCGCGACCGGCCACCGACGCCGAGTAGCGGTGCGCGATCCGGTTGACCATCGTCATGGCGCCGTAGCCGTCGAGCGCGACATGGTGGATGCGGCTGTACCAGAGGTAGTGCGACTCTCCCACGCACAGGACGGAGGTCTCGACCAGTCGATCCGCGCCGAGGTCGAGCGGGACCTGGTAGCTCCGGTGCATCCACTCGTGGGCCGCGGCGACCGGGTCGTCCTCGCCACGAAGGTCGACGACGGGGAGCGGGATGTCGGTCGCGTGATCGACGTACTGCATCGGCTCGCCGTCCACCTCGACCACCCTGAGCAGCGGCGACTGGAACTCGCTGGCGACCGTGACGATCTCCCGCCGCAACAGGTCGACGTCCAGTTCGCCGCGCAACTCCACGTAGTGCGCTATCGAGATCGGCACCTCGGGTCGGAGTTGCTGCGCGAACCAGGTCGCGCGCTGCGGCGCGGACAGCGGGAACCGCACGGCGTCCGACAGTTGCGACGCCGGTTGCCGTCGGTCGTCCGGTTTCACGGCGGTTCCTCGCCGTACGGCGTATCCGGCCGGCGACAGTGCCGCCGTGTGCTGATCTGAACTCGTGAATGCGGGAGACGGATGCGTCTGTCCGTCTCCCTGCTCATTACTTCAACAGAACCAGGGCACACAAGACTTTTATGGTCGCACGGTGGCGCGGACGGCGTCGAGATATCGCCGATGCCCGGGCCCCGTCCCAACCCCGCTACTGCGTCGGCGTGCAGGGCATCGAGGTCGTGGTCCGCAGCAGCCATCCGGCGCACAACCTCCAGGTTGGCCAGTAACGAATCGAGCGAACGACCGCTCGGGACATGTCGTCAAAACAGGTCACAGCAGGTTTCCGGACGAGTTGTGCATACGAGAATTACCGAGCAGCGAGAGGGGGCCGAGCCTGCTGGCGAGGTCCCGAGGTCGACCCGTCCAGGCCGGTGGTTTCGGTGTCGAGGATGCAGGCCGCACCGGGTTCGAGCATCGAGGTGGCCAACTGGCGGAGCGGCAGGTCGCTGGTCGGCACTGCATCCTCATCGGTCCCGACATGGTTGCGTACGGTTCCGACATCACGCGCCGGACTACTGCTCAGGCCCGGGGACCTGCATGTGGTCGACCAGCTCGACGTGTACCTGGTGGAGGTCCGCGAGTGTGAGTCCTGGCTGCTGCGTGCCGTCGAGTTCTACGGACGGATCCGGGCGCACGCCGCGATCCGCGTCAAACCCGACGCGGATCTCACGCCTGGACCAAGGGGCCGCATCGAATGTCGAACCGCTCGCGGACCGTATCCAACGTCCGGCGGTGGCGCTCGCGGTCGCGGCGGCTGGCGACCGCGAATCGCGCCGTCCCGAGCAGTCGGCGGTGCAGCGGATACCACCGGTCGAAATCGAGTCCACAATCGCGAAACACCCTGGCGAGTAAAGCATCTGCGAGAAAGCCAAGGTTGTACATCGACAGCACGAACTCGGTGTACGGGAACGCCTGCTTTCCACCGTTTCTCAGCAGACCACCTACGTCGAGTTCGTAGAGCGGGATGTCGCGAATCCTGCCCGAGAACATCAGGTGTGCAAGGTTATAGCTCGTAAAGAAGGCAGGTGCAGGATGGTGGATCGCGGGTTCACCGACACCACCGACCCGGCGCGGGCGGACAAGGAGGAACTGGTCGTGGTGTTCAATGCGCCGGCCCGGCGCGATCTCCCCGACACGACCGCCTGGGCACTGTTGTAGTCCGGGTAGCGCCCCGGGACCCATATCTCGATGATCGAGTTACTCGACAGTCGATCTACTCGACCGCGCCTTCCAGGCGCCGAGGACACGCTCACCGAAATTGTTTCGGCCGCCGTGTAGCACTCTGACCCGACGGGACGATGCACTCAATGACGCGACACACCGTTCGGGGCAGGAGACGTGTGTGTCCTGATGTCGACACAGGGAGTGGGCATGACATTTCGCAGGTTCTTCGCACGTCATCGCATCGCATCGGGAATGATCGCGCCCGCGATCGTGGGAGTCGCCGCGGTGATCACGCTGCCGCTGGCCCTGTCCTCAGGACCCACCACGGTGGACACCGAACTGACGGCATCGACCACCGAGTGCCACGACATGGTGACCATCTCGGTGGCCGGCCGAGGTGACACGCCTGTCGACGGTACGAAGATGCTGGTCGGCCCCGACGACGAGCGGCTTCCGGCCATGCTGTCGAGTGACTACCGCAGCGACTGGATCGATCAGGTCGTCAATGCGCCGAACGGTGCGGTCGGCAAGGGCTCGTACGCCGCCGTCTACATCGCGTACCCCGCGAACATGGACAGCTACGAGGACGCCGTCACCGCAGGTGTGGCCAACACAGAAACGGTGATGCGAAAGATCCAGCAGTCGTGCCCGGACACCCGGTTCGCGGTGGTGGGGTACAGCGAGGGAGCCGACGTCGCGCGGCGCGTCGCGATGGACGTCGGGCACCAGCTGGCCGATGCCGACGGCGGCTACTCGATCGCCAATCCCGCGAACGTCGTCGGTGTCGTCATCCTCGCCGACGCGGGTCGCGCGGCGGGGCAGGGCCCGTTCCCCGGCTCCAAGAACCCGTTCACCAACCCGGACGGGTTCGACAAGAAGTACCAGAACGGCGCAAACGCGATCCCGGGGCAGGGCGCCCTGCCGGATACCGGGGGCGACGATTTCGGCGCACTGGCCGGCAAGGTTGCATCGTTCTGCTCTGACGGCGACCTCACCTGCTCTGCGCCGCAGAACATCTCGCTGCTGCAACTGGTTGTCAACGTGGGTCGGCAGTTGAACGTCGACGGGCTCGAGCGCCAGGGGCTCACCCCGGCAACCGGCCAGGACGTCGCCGTCGTCCTCGGCCAGATCGCGATGAACGCGTTCGCTGAGATCGGGTCTCAGCCCGACTGGATGCAGAGCGACGAGACGTTCCTCGACGTGCTGCTGAAGGTGTCGGCCCCGACCTACAAGCCGGGCGAGACGCCCGCGACAAGGGCGCCGGTAAAGGATGTCGCGATCTCCACGGACGACATGTCGCCGCTCGCCTACCTGCCACAGAAGGTCTTCAACGAGATCGTCGGGCTGATCGTGACGAACCAGAACACCATTCCCGTGGTCATGAGCGACCCGTACAACCTCACCCTCGGCCCGGACGGGAAGGGCCATCACTTCGACTACTGGCGCGATGCCAACGCAGCCAACGGCAAGCCGCTGACGTCCGCCGAGTACGCCGCCGCGTGGCTGACCGAGCTTGCCAAGCAGGCGCAGAGTGGGCAGCCGGTGGTGACGACGACCAAGCCCGACGCCGAGGCGCTGGCCTCGGTGGAGAAGCTGTCGTCGGCGGGCTCGGCGGCGACCACTTCGGCGACCGCCAGTGCGTCGCCATCGGCGACGGCGACGGCGACGGCCAAGGAGGAGTCGACCCCGGAGTCGTCGACGGAAAAGTCGACGAGCAGCAGTGCCACGGCAACCCCGTCTGCGTCGGTGCCTGCGGCTGCCCCGTCCGGAGTTGAGAGTCCCGTACCGACGACGGGGGACTCAGCGGCAGCAGCGACCGGGGTGTCCGCTCCGGAGGCATCGGCGGAGTCGTCCGGGGAGGCATCGGCGAACGTTTCGTCGGAGACGACGGAACCGTCGCCGAGCATCCCGGCACCCACCACGACTGCGAGTGCGCCCGCCAAGGTTTCGGGCTCGAAATGACAGCGCGCCGGGGCTCCTACCTCGACGCCTGCGCCATCCCGGGGGTCCAACGAATCTCGGGTTGATGTTCTCGGTGGAACTTCGAAACGGCGGCAGCTCGTCCGGCCGCGGGGGCGGTGGCTCGGCGGCGGGAACATCGCCGGGTCCAGGTTGATCCGTCCGGCGATCCTGGCGGCTCCGACGTAGTCGCCGCCGGCCTCGCGGATGGTGCGGTCGAGTTCCAGGTCGGGAGTTCAATACTGGCGCCGCCGTCGAGCGCCGCCGTCGACAGCGCGGCGCTCCCGGCCCCGCCGCCCCCTCCCGACAGCGAGCCTCGTCGGCCCTGTAACGGTCCGGACACGACGGCATCAAACCTCGAGCAGCGAATTCGTCCGGCGCACAAATCCCCACGCAAACCGGACACATAAGCGGACAAAAGCCTGATTACGGACGGAATTGAGGCTATTCCTTATATTCATTTCCCACTGAGTGAGACAGGCCTGGCATCAAACCGTGACCTTCGCTACAAATAGTCACGCGCTGAGATGCGCATCACCCCTACCCCTCACCACTTAGGAGCACCATCATGGGTTCAACTGCCGAAGACCTGAAGACCGCCGGCGACGTCCAGAAGGTCATCGCCGCACTCGGTGGCACCCTCGTCGGTGTTGGCGCCGTGGTCGGCCTGGGTCTGGCACTGACCTCGTTCAGCGCCGCGTAATTCAGCCTTTCCGAAAACCGGATCCCGCGGCCTCGGCTGACGGATCCGGTTTTCGGCGTTTCAGCCTGCTCAGCCCACCCGGTCCGCGAGCACCAGCGCGAAACGCTCCTGCGGATCGGTCCACACCCGGTCGCTGCCGAACCCCGCCCGCTCCAGCTCCTTGCAGATGCCCTCGGGCCGGAACTTCGCGGAGATCTCCGTCCGCATCTGCTCCCCCTCGGCGAAGCGCACCTTCGTGCCGAGGACCGGCAGCCGCACCGTCATCGCCGTCGTCGCTTCCAGACGCATCTCGATCCACTCGTGCGCCGCGTCCCACAACGCCACGTGCCGGAACTTCGACACGTCGAAGTCCGCGCCCAACTGCTCGTTGAGCACCGACAGCAGGTTGAGGTTGAACCGGGCGGTGACCCCCGCCGCGTCGTCGTAGGCCGGCACCAGTACCGCCGGATCGGTCACCAACCCCACCCCCAGCAGAAGTTGCTCCCCCTCGTCGAGGACCTCGGCGATCGAGGCGAGGAACTCCTCCCGCTCCTCCGGAACCAGGTTCCCGAGGGTGCCGCCCAGGAACGCGATCATCCGCCGACCCCCGCGGGGCAGGTTGTGCAGCGTGTCGGTGAAGTCGCTGACGATCCCGTGCACCGTCAGCTCGGGGAACTCGTCGGCCAGCTGCCGGGTTGCCGACACCAGGGCCGCCTCGGAGACGTCCTGCGGCACGTAACGCTCCAGCGTGCCGTGCGCGGTGAGCGCAGCGAGCAGCAACCTCGTCTTGTCCGACGATCCGGAACCCAGCTCGACGAGGATCTGCGCGGACGTGGCCTCCGCGACATGGGTGGCACTGGCCCGCAACAGTTCTCGCTCGGTGCGGGTGGGGAAGTACTCCGGCAGACGAGTGATCTCCTCGAACAGTTCGCTGCCGCGCGCATCGTAGAACCATTTGGGCGGCAACCACTTCGGCGTGGCGGCCAGCCCGATGCGGGCGTCCTCGCGCAGGCTCAGGTGCAGCTGCTCCGGTGACAGGTGAACCTCCACCGTCGGTTCGCTCATGGCTGTTCCTCCCAGTCGGGTACTGTGGTGATGCTCAGCTGTCCGGGTCTGGCCTGCACCAGGTGCCGGTCCGGCACCACCCGCCAGCCCGGTTCGTCGTCGATCGGTTCCGATGCCAGCAGCGCCGTCGTCTCGTCCACCCGCACCGACAGTGAGTGGTAGACCGTCGTCGCCCACAGCGTTGTCCCGTCGCCGAGCAGCAGGTTCAGTCGCGACGCCGGCGCCGCCGCCAACACGTCCGCGACCACCGACCGCAACGCGCCCTCCGGCCCGTCGGCCGCGAGGCGCCGGCGTACCAGCGTCCACACCAGCGCCGAATCGGTCAGCACCGGCATCCGCAGCAACTCCACTGCGGGTAGCCATTCCGCCAGCGCCGCCATCGAGTCCGGCCAGCCGTCGATGCACCCGTTGAGGCTGAATGCCCACCTGTCGTCGGTGAACGGCGCGCAGGCCGCCCTCTCGAGCGGCATGCCGACCGTGGCCGAACGCACCGCCGCCAGCACCCCACTCGAACGCACCTGCGCCAGCACCCCCTCGACCGCCGGATCGGACCAGATCGGTGCCGCGTTCCGGTAGGCGCACACGCCGCCCGCCCCGTCCCACCAAGCCGCGCCGAACCCGTCCGCGTTGATGGTGCCGCCGCCCCGCATGTCCCTCGGCGCCCAGGACTGCGTGGCCAGACTGTGCGCTCCGGCGGTGAGCAGACCACCCACGGCGCGCGGCGGGCCGAGGTAACCGAGGTGTCTACACACGGATCTACTCTCCCGGAACGTCTCGGGCACAACGGAACCCGGCGAATATCTGCCGCCGGACGGGAAGGTCCCAGTTGCGGAAGGTGCCGCGACAGGCCACCGGGTCGGTACCGAACGAACCTCCGCGCAGCACCTTGTAGTCACCGCCGAAGAACACCTCCGAGTACTCCCGGTACGGGAACGCCGAGAACCCCGGGTACGGCAGGAAGTCCGACGACGTCCACTCCCACACGTCACCGATCAACTGCTCCACTCCGAGTGCTGACCGCCCTGCCGGGTACGCCCCCACCCCGGCGGGTTCGAGGTGCCGCTGGCCCAGGTTGGCATGAGTCTCGTCGGGTTCGCCGTCGCCCCAGGGGAATCGGCGCGACCGACCGGTCCGGGGGTCCCAGCGCGCGGCCTTCTCCCATTCCGCCTCGGTGGGCAGCCGCCGGCCGGCCCAGCGGGCGTAGGCCTGCGCCTCGAAGTAGCTCACGTGCACCACCGGGCTGTCCGCCGGGAGCGGCGCCAACGTGCCGAACGCGCGCCGCCACCAGTTGCCGGCGCCGTCGCACTCCCAGAACTGCGGCGCCTCGAGCGACGCGGACTGCCGATGCGCCCAACCCCGCTCGCTCCACAACTCCCGCCGGCGGTAGCCGCCGTCGGCGAGGAACTCGAGGTAGCGGCCGTTGGTCACCGGCGCCGTGTCGATCGCGAACGCGGGCAACACAACCCGGTGCGCGGGCCGCTCGTTGTCGAGGGCCCACGGGTCGGTGGACGTACCCATGGTGAACTCGCCGGCCGGCACCAGTACCTCCGTCGGCACCTCGGCGACCGGGCGCGGCGGCGGCGCCGCCGTCAGCACCGCCGGACCGCTGCGCAGTTGATGGGTCGCGAGCATGGTCTCGTCGTGCTGTTGCTCGTGCTGGGCGATCATCGCGAAGGCGAAGCCGTCCCGCTCGAGCGGCCGGCCCTGCAGGGACGCCCCGTCCAGGATGTCCCACACCTTCTCTCGCACCTGCGCCACGTACCCGCGCGCCTGCGCCGGGTCCAGCAGCGGCAGGGCGGGTCGGGTCGAGCGCGGATGGCGGAACGCGTCGTACAACTCGTCGATGTCCCGGCGGACCGGCTCACGGCCGCCGACATCCCGGACCAGCCACAACTCCTCCTGATTGCCGATGTGCGCGAGGTCCCACACCAGCGGACTCATCAGCGGGGAGTGCTGCGCCGTCAGGTCCTGCTCGTCGACGCACTCGGTGAGCACGACGCTGCGGTCACGAGCCCGGGTCAGTGCCGCCGCCAGCCGGGCGCGCAACGCCTCCGTCTCGCTCATCGCCCGAGACCCCCGGCGTCGAACCCCGCGTGGACGGGATCCTGGGTCGGTGTCCGGCCGTGGCAACATCGACGCGCCGCGGCGGCCAGGTCGGCCTCGAACGCCGACGACCGGGACGCCGCGAGGAACAGCAGTTCGGCTGCGGCACTGCGCAGTTCACCGTCACGCAACCCGAACTCGGCGGCGTCCCGCCAGCGGCCCGCGGTGGACGCCGCCAGCGCCGACGCCGCCGCGGCCGTCTCCCGGTCGCCGAGCAGGGCCGCCACCGCGGCGATCGGCACCCGCCACAGCTCGCCGGGCTGTGCGTCGAGGTACCGCACCTCGAGGTGACCGGCCGCCCGCACCGGCGGGAAGAGCGTCGTCAGGTGATAGTCGAGGTCCGCGGGTCCGGGCCTTCTGCCGACCTCCTCGTCCAGTGCGCCGGCCATCCAGTCCGCGAAACTCGCCCCGAGCGGCACGGACCAGTCGTTCTCGCAGCCGGGGCGCCCACCGACCACACACAACAGCGGCGCGTCCAGCGCCCAGCGCGCGTAGCCGGTGATCGGGTCGGCCAGCGGCGGCGGTGCCGTCCGCTTCGGGTCCAGTTCGAGCCACGCCCGCATCCGCTGCGAGGCCCAGGTGCCTGCCGGCACGCCCCGCAGCCGCGGCGAACAGGCAAACGCGGCGACCAGCGCCGGACCGATCGCGTACAGCGCCGTCCAGCGGTCCTCGACCTCGGCGGCGTCGGCGCCCGCATCCACGCTCACCTGGGTGGCCGCGGTGTTGCACATCATCAGCCGGCCGAAGGGCCCGACGGTGTCGAATCGTTCCTGCATCGCGCGATAGCGCGGCATCGCCAGCACCCGCTCCGCGTCCCGCCAGACGTCCGCGGCACCGTCGTACATGGCGATGCCCTCGTCCTCGAGCAGGTCCTGCAGCGACCGGGCGTCTCGGGCGAGTGCGGCGCACAGTTCGGCCGCCGAGGGAAAGGGCGCGCTGGAGAGTTCGATCTGACCGCCCGGCTCCATCGTCACCGCACTGCCCCGGGAGAGCCGCCTGGCGGGCGAGTCGGCGGCGAGCGAGGTGGGAGCGTGCGGCCCCAGCGCGCGGGCGACGTCGCCCGGGTCCGGTCGGCCGTTGGACGGCCGACTGCGGGAGGTAAGCCACTCCAGTTCCGCCCCGACCAGCCGCGGCGGCCCCAGTTTGAAACAGACACCACCGACGTACGCCTCCGCCGCGGCCCGGGTGGTGAACCGGCGGGTGTCGACTGCCATTGCCATGATGCGCTCCGATCGTCGGGCGGCACTTCTACGGCAGGAACTTCGCTTCACGAGACTGGAGAACCCCTCCGACACTAAACCGAGATCGACGACGCCGCACCCGCGCGCGGTACCGTCCGGGAGAACGCACCGAACCGGCGGGAGGGCACATGCTCGATCTGCACCGCGTCCGCGCCGACACCCCCGGCTGCCTCGGCCAGGCGTTTCTCGACAGCGCCGGGTCCTCGCTGCCACCCCGGGTGGTCACCGAGACCGTGATCACGCACCTGAGACGCGAGGCGGAGGTGGGTGGCTACCGCGCCGCCGCCGAGCGCGCCGACGACCTCGCCGACGTCAAGACCGCACTCGCCGCCCTGCTCGGCGCGCAGCCCGGCGACCTCGCCCTGACGGAGAGTGCCACGCGCGGCTGGGCCGACTTCTTCTACTCGGTGCCCTTGGCCGCGGGCGAGAAGATCCTGGTCTCGGAGGTGGAGTACGCGAGCAATGCGATCGCCGCGCTGCAGCGGGCCCGCAGCACCGGGGCCGTCGTCGAGGTGGTGCCGTCCACCCCGACCGGGGAGGTCGACCTCGACGCCCTGGCCCGGATGCTCGACGAGCGGGTGCGACTGGTGTCGCTGGTGCACGCGCCGACGAACGGCGGCCTGCTCAACCCGGTCCGCGAGGTGGTGGACCTGGCCCACGCCGTCGGCGCGCTGGTGCTGCTCGACGCCTGCCAGTCCGTCGGCCAGGTCCCCGTCGACGTGGTCGCACTCGGCGTCGACGCGCTGTCCGGGACGGGCCGCAAGTGGCTGCGCGGGCCGCGTGGCACCGGGTTCCTCTACGTGCGCCCCGAACTGGCCGCGACCATGGAACCTGCCGCGCTGGACCTGCACGGTGCGCAGTGGACGGAGGAGTCCGGCTACCGCCTCGCGCCCGACGCGTCGCGGTTCGAGTTCTGGGAGTGCTCGGTCGCGGGCCGGCTCGGGCTCGGCGCCGCGGTCCGGTACCTGCTCGACCTCGGCATCGACGAGATCGAGCAGTCGGTCTCGGCTCTGGCCGAGTACACGCGCACCGAACTCGCGGCCGTCCCCGGCGTCACCGTCCGCGATCTCGGTGTCGACCGCACCGGCATCGTCTCGTTCACCGTGGCCGGCGTCGACCCCACTCGGGTCCGGGAGTCGTTGGCGGCCAAGGACATCACCGTGACCGTCAGCGGACGCGGGTCGACATACCTGGACATGAGCCGGCGCGGCCTGGACGCCGTGGTGCGCGCGTCCCCGCACTACTTCAACTCTTTCGACGACGTCGACCGGCTCGTCGAGGCGGTCGACGGGCGGTAGTCGAACCGAACCGGATCGGCGCCGGGTGGCGTCGGCCGGGGGCTGTCCGGTACTCTGTCCAAGTTGTCTCGGCGAGGGTGAACCAACATTGTTGGCTTACCGTGATCGACGCGGCTACGGCTACCAATCGAGCAGGACTGCTCCGGGCCGTGCGCGTTGTCCGCCCCCCGTCGAGCCCAACATCCAAGCGATGCAAATCTGATGTGAGCTGTAGGAGCTGTATTTCCATGTCTAACGAAGTCAACCGTCTCGAAGCCGCTGTCCGTACCGAGTTCGGCAAGGGTGCCGCCCGCCGCGCCCGTCGTGACGGCCTGGTCCCCGCCGTCCTGTACGGCCACCAGACCGAGCCGCAGCACCTCTCGCTGAACGCCCGTGACTTCGCCCGCGTCCTGCGCGCCCACGGCACCAACTCGATCCTCACGCTGGACATCGACGGCACCGAGCAGCTCGCGCTGACCAAGTCGGTCGTCGTGCACCCGATCCGCCGCTACATCGAGCACACCGACCTGCTCATCGTGCAGAAGGGCGAGAAGGTCTCCGTCGAGGTTGCGATCGTCCTGGTCGGCACCGCCAAGTCCGACGCCCTGGTCGTCACCGACGTCGACACCATCAAGCTCGAGGCCGACGCCCTCAACATCCCGGACCAGATCGAGGTCTCGATCGAGGGCGCCGAGGCCGGCACCCAGATCCTGGCCGGCAGCATCGAGCTGCCCGCCGGCTCCACCCTCGCCGACGACGCCGACCTGCTGATCGTCAACGTCGTCACCGCCCAGGCGGCCGAGGAGCCCGAGGAAGAGGCCGAGGCCACCGAGGCCTGAGTCATCGGCCCGCACCCATCAGTGCAGCGCTAACGTGAGCGGCGCGCCGTCCCGACAGGGGTGGCGCGCCGCTTTCCGTGTGCGGCCTGCCCCTACCACCGAGAGAACCGAAGCGTTGAGCGTGAACACCGCGTCGAGCGAGCCCCAGGGCCCCGCCCTGGTCGTCGGGCTGGGCAACCCCGGACCCCAGTACGAACGCACCCGGCACAACATCGGCTTCCTGGTCGTCGAGGCGCTCGCCGCCCGCGAGCGCGCCAACTTCAGCCTGCACAAGAAGAGCGGCGCCGACGCCGTCACCGTGCGGGTCGCCGGCCGTCAGGTCATCCTCGCCAAGCCCCGCTCCTACATGAACCTCTCCGGCAAACCCGTCGCGGCGCTGGCCCGGTTCTTCTCCGTCGATCCCGCGGACATCGTGGTGGTCCACGACGAACTGGACCTGGACTTCGGGACGCTGCGGCTCAAACTCGGCGGCGGCGAAGGCGGGCACAACGGCCTGCGCTCGATCTCGCAGGCGATCGGCACCAAGGACTACCTGCGGGTGCGCGTCGGGATCGGCCGCCCCCCGGGCCGGATGGACCCGGCCGACTACGTGCTCAAGCCGTTCTCCTCGGTCGAGCGCAAGGAGCTGGACCTGAACTGCGAGGAGGCGGCGGACGCCGTCGAGCTGCTGCTGCGCGTCGGGCTCGAGGCCGCGCAGAACCGGCTGCACTGAGGCAAACCCCGGAGAGGACAAACCCCGGAGGGCGGGAGTCAGCCGCCGATCAGCGCGATCGAGTTGGCCCGGCGCAGCTTCCCCGACGACGTCTTCGGGATCGACCCCGGCCCCAGCACCGCGACCGTCCGCGGCCGCGCCCCCACCTCGGCGACGACGGCGTGCGTGACCTCGTGCTCGATGCGCCGGACCTCGTCCGGCTGGTCGATGTCGTTGGTCTCGACCGCGACCGCGAAGCCCTCCCGCTTCTGCCCGGCGTCGAGCCTGATCGCGACGGCGTTGCCGGGCCGTACCCCCCGCACCGAGCCGGCGGCCCGCTCGATGTCGGTGGGGTAGATGTTCCGCCCACCCATGATGATCACGTCCTTGACGCGGCCGCACACCACCACCAGGCCATCCTCGGTGAAGTAGCCGACGTCGCCGGTGCTGATCCAGCCGTCGGCGTCCTGGGTGGGCTGCGGACCGTCCACCGTCAGGTATCCCGACGTCACGGACGCGCCGCGCAGTTCGATGATCCCGACGCCGCGCGGCGGCAGTTCCTGCCCGTCCTCCCCCACCACACGCCCCTCGAGCCCGGACACCAAAGTCCCCAGCGTCGGGAGGCGGCGGGCGTTGCTGCGCCGCGACGGCACCGCCATGCCGCCCGCCTCGAGCAGGTCCGGGTCCACCAGGTCCAGCACCATCCCCAGTCCGGGCTCGGCCAGCGAGACCGCGAGGGTGACCTCCGCCATCCCGTACGTCGGCGCGAGCGCCATCGGGTCCAGCCCGAAACGGGCGCCCGCCTCCGCGAACGCGATCAGCGTGTCGGGGTCGACGGGCTCGGCACCGTTGAGCAGGCAGCGCATCGTCGACAGGTCGACGGCACCGTCCTCGGCCAGCGCGAGCCGGTGCGCGAGCACGGAGTAGGCGAAGTTCGGTGCGGCGGTGACGGCGCCGCGGTACTTCCCCATCAGCTCGGCCCACAGGATCGGGGCGTGCAGGAAGTCGAGCGGGGTGATGGACACGACCTCCGCACCGAACAGCATGGGGACGGTGAGAAACCCGATCATGCCCATGTCGTGGAAGAGCGGCAGCCAGCTGATCATCACGTCCTGCTCGGGACTGATCTTGAGCCGGTCGAGCATGGCGCAGGCGTTCGCGTTCAGGTTGGCGTGAGTGAGCCGCACCGCCTTGGGCGAGCCGGTGGATCCGGAGGTCAGCTGCTGGACCACGACGTCGGACTCCGCGGTCTCGACCGGGTCGGTGTCGGGTCCCGCGCGCAGGTGGTCGATCGTGACCACCCGGACGCCGCGCTCCGCCAGCAGCGGCACCGCCGCCTCGAACGGCGCGCCCACGATCACCGCCGACGCCGTGATCATCCCGATCACCGTCTCGGTGTCGCGGGTCCAGACGGACAGGTCGGTGCGGGGCGTCGGCTGGTGCAGCATCGTCAGGGACGCGCCCCGCATCCAGGTGGCCTGACAGACCGGCGCGATGTCCACCGGCATCCCCGCCAGGACTCCGATGGTGTCGCCGTGCCCGATCCCCGCCGCGGCCAGCCCGCCCGCCATCCGGCGGGCCTGCCGGTGGATCTCGCCCCAGGTCTGCCGTAGCGGAACGTCGGGCTCGCCCGTGACCAGTCCGCGCGTGCTGGTCGTCGCGGTCGCATACATCACTTCGGTGAACTTGCTCATGGCAATCCCTCCAGATGTATAAGCGGAATCCGGCTCGTGGTGTTACACGTAACGCGGCCTCCGCTGGTTCGCTGGATCTCCCGATCGTCCTCCTCGGCGGCACAGGTACGCTGGAGTACTGGCGTTTCACCAGGTATCGAGCTGCCCGTCGCTCGGGCCGTGACCGTCTGTTGTCTGCAAACGTCTCTTGTCTGTAACCGTCTCCAGTTAGGAACCCCCGGTGACCACCGAGCCCGTGTCGGAGCCCGCCACCTCGTCCCCCGGCACCACCGAGGCCGCGCCGACCGCCAAGTCGGCGAAGGCCCTGGCCGGGGAGGCCACCCGGCGACGTACCTTCGCGGTCATCTCGCATCCCGACGCCGGCAAGTCGACGCTCACCGAGGCCCTCGCGCTGCACGCGAAGATGATCTCCGAGGCCGGCGCGGTGCATGGGAAGGCCGGGCGCAAGTCCACGGTCTCCGACTGGATGGAGATGGAGAAGGCCCGCGGCATCTCCGTCAGCTCCACCGCGCTGCAGTTCAACTACAAGTCCCCCGAGACCGACCCGGCCGACGAACCGAACGTCATCAACCTGGTCGACACCCCGGGCCACTCCGACTTCTCCGAGGACACCTACCGCGTGCTCACCGCGGTCGACGCGGCCGTGATGCTGATCGACGCCGCGAAGGGCCTCGAGCCGCAGACCCTCAAGCTGTTCCAGGTGTGCCGCCACCGCGGCATCCCGGTGGTCACCGTCATCAACAAGTGGGACCGGCCGGGCCAGTCGCCGCTCGAACTGCTCGACGAGATCAGCAACCGGATCGGGCTCACCCCGACGCCGCTGTACTGGCCGGTCGGCATCGCCGGGGACTTCCGCGGGCTGCTGCGGCGCGGCGAGGACGGCGCCGCGCAGGAGTACATCCGCTTCACCCGCACCGCGGGCGGCGCCAAGATCGCCCCCGAGGAGATCCTCGACGCCGACGCGGCGGCCGCGCGCGACGGCGACGAGTGGGAGACCGCCGTCGAGGAGAGCGAACTGCTCTCCGCCAGCGGACAGGACCACGACCAGGAGATGTTCCTGGCCGGGCAGACCTCCCCGGTGATCTTCGCGTCCGCGATGCTGAACTTCGGGGTCCGGCAGATCCTCGACACCCTGGTCACCCTCGCCCCGGCACCGGGACCGCGCACCGATCTCAAGGGCCAGGACCGGGTGGTCACCGACCCGTTCAGCGCCGTCGTGTTCAAGGTGCAGGCGGGCATGGACACCGCGCACCGCGACCGCCTCGCGTTCATGCGGATCGTCTCCGGCGTCTTCGAGCGCGGCATGGTCGTCACCCACGCGCAGACCGGCAAGCCGTTCACCACCAAGTACGCGCAGACCGTGTTCGGCCGCGAACGCTCCACCGTCGAGTCCGCCTTCCCCGGCGACGTCGTCGGACTGGTCAACGCGACGGCGCTGGCGCCCGGCCACACCCTGTACACGGACAAGAAGGTGGAGTTCCCGCCGATCCCCTCGTTCGCCCCGGAGCACTTCTCGGTGCTGCGCGCGGAGAGCGCCAGCAAGTACAAGCAGTTCCGCCGCGCCGTCGAACAGCTCGACTCCGAGGGCGTCGTGCAGATCCTGCGCAACGACCTTCGCGGCGACGCGTCGCCCGTCATGGCGGCCGTCGGCCCGATGCAGTTCGAGGTGGTCGCGGCGCGGATGAAGGCCGAGTTCTCGGTGGAGGCCCGGATGGAGGGCCTGCCCTACCAGCTGGCCCGCCGCACCGACGCCGCGTCCGAGGTCGAGCTCAACCGTCAGCGCGGTGTCGAGGTGTTCACCCGCTCCGACGGCGCGCTGCTCGCACTGGTCAGCGACAAGTGGCGGCTGCAGTACATCCAGAAGGAGCACCCGGAGCTCACCCTGGAACCGCTTGTCGCGACCGCCGACTGACACTTCGCGTCGTAGCATCGGGCCGTGACCGACTCCGCTCGTAGTCCCGGCTCGCTTCGCGTCCTCGTGTACAGCAACGACAAGACCGTCCGCGAGGCGGTGGTGCTGGCCCTGGGCACCCGCCCGGACCCCGACCTGCCGGAGCTGGAGTTCGTCGAGGTGGCGACCGCACCGGTGGTGATCGAGCGGCTCGACGCGGGCGGCGTCGATCTCGCGATCCTGGACGGCGAGGCGACGCCTGCCGGCGGCATGGGGATCGCCAAGCAGCTCAAGGACGAGATCGACCCGTGCCCGCCGATCCTGGTGCTGATCGGCCGAGCCGACGACGCCTGGCTGGCCAACTGGTCGCGGGCCGAGGCCACGGTCGCGCACCCGATCGACCCGCTGCGGCTGGCCGAGACCGCGGTCGCGCTGCTGCGCACCCGCCTGCCCGCGTAGCGACCGGCAGCCCGGGCGACCGGGCTTCGACGCGCCGTCGACGATCGAAGCCGACCTGCCCGCGGCGACGGCGGTAGCGTGTGTGTCACAGCTCACGATCACACGTGAATCGGGTGGTCAGGCTCCCGCGGAGAGGAGTTCGACGGACATGAACGTCTACCTGCCGATCCTCGTCCTGGGCACGATCGCCGCCGCCTTCGCACTCGTCTCGGTGGTCCTCGCGTCCGTCGTCGGCCCGCGCCGCGACAACCGCGCCAAGCTCGACGCCTACGAGTGCGGCATCGACCCGACGCCGGAGCAGCCGGACGGCGGCGGCCGCGGGGCCGGCGGCCAGCGCATCCCGGTGAAGTTCTACCTGACGGCGATGTTGTTCATCATCTTCGACATCGAGATCGTCTTCCTCTACCCGTGGGCCGTCCACTTCGACGCGCTCGGGGTCTTCGGCTTCGCCGCGATGGCGCTGTTCATCTTCAACGTCTCGGTCGCCTACGCCTACGAGTGGAAGCGGGGCGGGCTCAGCTGGGATTAGGTCTTCTCTGACAGATCTTCTCTGACAGGGGATTTGAAGAAAGTGAGGTCGAGGATGGGTCTCGAGGAAAAGCTGCCGAGCGGATTCCTGCTGACCACTGTCGAGTCGCTGGCGGGGTACGCCCGGAAGGGCTCGCTGTGGCCCGCGACCTTCGGCCTCGCCTGCTGCGCGATCGAGATGATGGCCACCGCGGCCGGCCGCTACGACATCGCCCGGTTCGGCATGGAGGCCTTCCGCGCCTCACCGCGCCAGGCCGACCTGCTGATCGTCGCCGGCCGGGTCAGCCAGAAGATGGCCCCGGTACTGCGGCAGGTCTACGACCAGATGGCGGAACCGAAGTGGGTCCTCGCGATGGGCGTGTGTGCCTCGTCCGGTGGCATGTTCAACAACTACGCGATCCTGCAGGGCGTCGACCACATCGTCCCCGTCGACATCTACCTGCCCGGGTGCCCGCCGCGACCCGAGGCGCTGCTCAACGCGATCATCACGCTGCACGAGAAGATCCAGCAGATGCCGCTCGGGGTCAACCGGGACGAGGCGGTACGGGCGGCCGAGCAGGCCGCGCTGGCGTCCACGCCCACGTTCGCGGTGAAGGGGTTGCTGCGATGACCGACCAGCGGGGCATGTTCGGGGTGAGCGGTACCGGCGACACGTCCGGGTACGGGCGCCTGGTCCGGCCGGTCACGCTGCCCGGCGCCACTTCTCGCCCGTACGGCGGGTACTTCGACGACGTCGTCGACACGCTGGCCGCGGCCCTCGCCGAGGTCGGCGTCGGGTTCGACCAGGCCGTCGAGCAGGTCGTCGTCTTCCGCGACGAGCTGACCCTGCACGTGCGCCGCGAGTTCCTGCCCGAGGTCGCGCAGCGACTGCGCGACGAACCCGACCTCCGGTTCGAACTGTGCCTCGGGGTCAACGGAGTGCACTACCCGAAGGACGTGGGCCGGGAACTGCACGCGGTCTACCCCCTGCGGTCGATCACCCTGGGCAGGCTCCTCCGTCTCGAGGTGTCCGTGCCCGACGCCGACCCGCACCTGCCGTCGCTCTACGGGGTGTACCCGACCAACGACTGGCACGAGCGGGAGACCTACGACTTCTTCGGGATGGTGTTCGACGGCCACCCGTCGTTGACCCGGATCGAGATGCCCGACGACTGGACCGGTCACCCGCAGCGCAAGGACTACCCGCTCGGCGGGATCCCCGTCGAGTACCAGGGCGCGACGATACCGCCGCCCGACGAGCGGAGGGCGTACAGCTGATGCCTGCGAGTGAAGTGATCTATACCTCCGGCGGGCAGGACTGGGACGAGATCGTCGATGCCGCACGCGAATCCGGCAACGAACGCATCGTCGTCAACATGGGCCCGCAGCACCCGTCGACGCACGGTGTACTCCGCCTCGTCCTGGAACTCGAGGGCGAGACGGTCACCGAGGCGCGCTGCGGCATCGGCTACCTGCACACCGGGATCGAGAAGAACCTCGAGTACCGCAACTGGACGCAGGCCGTCACCTTCGTCACCCGGATGGACTACCTCTCCCCGTTCTTCAACGAGACCGCCTACTGCCTGGCGGTGGAGAAGCTGCTCGACGTCACCGACACGATCCCCGAGCGGGCCACCGTCGTCCGCGTGATGCTGATGGAACTCAACCGCATCTCCTCGCACCTGGTGGCGCTCGGGACCGCGGGCATGGAGATGGGCGCGGTCACCGCGATGATCTTCGGTTTCCGCGAGCGTGAACTGGTACTCGACGTGTTCGAGGCGATCACCGGCCTGCGGATGAACCACGCCTACATCCGGCCCGGCGGCCTGGCCCAGGACATGCCCGCCGGCTCGGACCGCAAGGTTCGCGAGCTGTTGCAGATCATGCCGAACCGGTTGCGGGACATGGAGAATCTCCTCACCGAGAACACGATCTGGAAGGGTCGCAACCAGGGCATCGGCTACCTCGACCTCACCGGCTGCATGGCGCTCGGCGTCACCGGCCCGGTGCTGCGGGCCACCGGGCTCCCCCACGACCTGCGCCGGGCACAGCCGTACTGCGGCTACGAGAACTACGAGTTCGACGTCGTCACCGACACCGGGAACGACTGCTACGGCCGGTACCTGATCCGGATCGGCGAGATGAAGGAGTCGCTGAAGATCGTCGAGCAGTGCCTCGACCGGCTGCAGCCCGGACCGGTCATGCTGGCGGACAAGAAGATTGCCTGGCCGGCCGACCTGGAGCTGGGGGCCGACGGTCTGGGCCAGTCGGCGGACCACGTGCGCACCATCATGGACACCTCCATGGAGGGACTGATCCACCACTTCAAACTGGTCACCGAGGGCATCCGGGTGCCGGCGGGACAGGTGTACACCGCGGTCGAGTCGCCCCGCGGCGAGCTGGGCGTGCACGTGGTCAGCGACGGCGGCACCCGCCCCTACCGGGTGCACTTCCGCGACCCGTCGTTCACGAATCTGCAGGCCGTCGCCGCAATGTGCGAGGGGGGCATGGTCTCCGACGTCATCGCGTCGGTCGCCAGCATCGACCCCGTCATGGGAGGGGTGGACCGATGACCGCTCGGGAACCGGTGTTCGTCGAGTTCGGTGCCCCGCCGCCGCCGCCGGTCGGGCGGGACTCCTACCCGCCCGACGTCCTGGCCCGGCTCGAGGTCGACGCGAAGGAGCTCATCGGCCGGTACCCCGGCCCGCGGTCCGCACTGATCCCGCTACTGCACCTGGTGCAGGCCGAGGACGGGTACATCACCCCGGCCGGGATCGGCTTCTGCGCGGCGCAACTCGGGCTCAGCGGCGCCGCCGTGTCCGCGGTCGCCACCTTCTACTCGATGTACCGCCGCAACCCGACCGGCGACTACCACGTCGGGGTCTGCACCAACGCGCTCTGCGCGATCATGGGTGGCGACGAGATCCTGTCCGCGCTCGAGGATCACCTGGAGCTCGGTGGGCCGAACGGGGACACCACCGCGGACGGGAAGATCACGCTCGAGCACATCGAGTGCAACGCGGCGTGTGACTACGCCCCGGTGGTGATGGTCAACTGGGAGTTCTTCGACAACCAGACGCCGGACTCCGCCCGGGCCGTCGTCGACGGTCTGCGGGCCGGCGACCAGGTGACCCCGAGCCGCGGTGCGCCGCTGTGCACCTTCCGGCAGACCGCCCGCATCCTTGCCGGCTTCCCCGACGAGCGGCCCGGGGCCTCGGAGGCCGCGGGCAGCGGCGGCGACGCCACCGTCGCGGGCCTGCGCGTGACGCGCGAGCTCGGCGAGGAGCGGCCCGCCGGGGCCACGCCGTTGACGCCCGTCCTGAGCGGGTACTGGGACGACCCGCAGTCGTGGACCCTCGACACCTACCGCGGCCACGACGGCTACCAGGCGCTGGCCCGGGCGCTGCGCATGCAGCCGGCGGAGGTCGTCACGACGGTCCAGGACTCCGGGTTGCGAGGCCGCGGCGGCGCCGGGTTCCCGACCGGCACCAAGTGGTCGTTCATCCCGCAAAGCGGCGACAAGGGCGACAAGCCCCACTACCTGGTCGTAAACGCCGACGAGTCCGAGCCGGGCACCTGCAAGGACATGCCGCTGATCATGGCCACCCCGCACGCCCTCGTCGAGGGCGCGATCATCGCGGCGTACGCGATCGGGGCCGGCCACGCCTTCATCTACCTGCGCGGCGAGGTGGTCCCGGTCCTGCGCCGACTGCAGGCCGCGGTCGCCGAGGCGTACGACGCCGGATACCTCGGCACGGACATCCTGGGCAGCGGGTACGACCTCGAGTTGGTGGTGCACGCCGGTGCCGGGGCGTACATCTGCGGCGAGGAGACCGCGCTGCTCGACTCGCTGGAGGGCCGACGCGGCCAGCCCCGGCTGCGACCGCCGTTCCCGGCGGTGGAGGGTCTCTACGCCTGCCCGACCGTCGTCAACAACGTCGAGTCCATCGCGAGCGTGCCGTCGATCGTGCTGGGCGGTGTCGAGTGGTTCCGCTCGATGGGCAGCGAGAAGTCACCGGGATTCACCCTCTACTCCCTCTCCGGCCACGTCACCCGCCCGGGACAGTACGAGGCGCCGCTGGGCATCACGCTGCGCGAACTGCTCGGCTACGCGGGCGGGGTCCGGGCCGGGCACCGCCTGAAGTTCTGGACGCCGGGCGGCTCGTCCACGCCGATCTTCACCGACGCGCACCTGGACGTCCCGCTCGACTACGAGGGCGTGGCGGCGGCCGGGTCGATGCTGGGCACCAAGGCACTGCAGATCTTCGACGAGACCACCTGCGTGGTGCGCACGGTCCTGCGCTGGGCGGAGTTCTACGCCCACGAGTCCTGCGGCAAGTGCACGCCCTGCCGGGAGGGCACCTACTGGCTGGTGCAGATCCTGCAACGGCTCGAGGCGGGCGACGGCACCGAGGAGGACCTGGAGACGCTGCTCGACATCTCCGACAACATCCTCGGCCGCGCGTTCTGCGCGCTCGGCGACGGCGCGACCAGCCCGATCACGTCCTCGATCGCACTCTTCCGCGACGAGTACCTGGCCCACTTCGAGTCGGGTTGCCCGTTCGACCCGGCCGCATCGATTCTGCGGCCTCGTCGACCCGGGGGAGGTGAGCGATGACCGTGCATGCGCCAGACGACACGACCGGCCTGCCGCTGCCGTCGGACCTGGTGACCGTCACCGTAGACGGCACCGAGATCGCCGTCCCCAAGGGCACCCTGGTGATCCGGGCCGCCGAACTGCTGGGCGTGCAGATACCCAGGTTCTGCGACCACCCGCTGCTCGAACCGGTCGGCGCCTGCCGCCAGTGCCTGGTCGACGTGGAGGGCCAGCGCAAGCCGCTCGCGTCCTGCACCACCGCGGTCAGCGACGGCATGGTCGTACGCACGCAGCTGACCTCGCCGGTGGCGGACAAGGCGCAGCGCGGCGTGATGGAACTGCTGCTGATCAACCATCCGTTGGACTGCCCGATCTGCGACAAGGGCGGCGAGTGCCCGCTGCAGAACCAGGCCCTGTCCACCGGACGGGCCGAGTCGCGCTTCGACGGCGTCAAACGCACCTTCCCCAAACCGATCCCGCTGTCCTCGGAGATCCTGCTGGACCGCGAACGGTGCGTGCTCTGTGCCCGCTGCACCCGGTTCTCCGAACAGATCGCCGGCGACCCGTTCATCGACATGCTCGAGCGCGGCGCGCAGCAGCAGGTCGGCATCGCCACCGACGAACCGTTCGAGTCGTACTTCTCCGGCAACACGGTGCAGGTCTGCCCGGTCGGCGCGCTGACCAGCGTCGACTACCGGTTCCGGGCCAGGCCCTTCGACCTGGTGTCGAGCCCGAGCGTCTGCGAGCACTGCGCCAGCGGCTGCGCGCAGCGCACCGACCATCGCCGCGGCAAGGTGATGCGCCGCCTCGCCGGCGACGACCCGCAGGTCAACGAGGAGTGGAACTGCGACAAGGGCCGGTTCGCGTTCACCTACGCCACCGAGCGGGACCGGATCACCACGCCGATGGTCCGGGGCGACGACGGCGAACTGCGACCCGCGTCCTGGCCCGAGGCGTTGACGGCGGCGGCGAGCGGGCTGGCCGCCGCACCCGGCGGGGCCGCCGTGTTGGTCGGCGGCCGCAGCACCTGGGAGGACGCCTACGCCTACGCGAAGTTCGCTCGGGTCACGTTGGGCACCAACGACATCGACTTCCGTTCCCGCCCGCACTCGGCCGAGGAGGCGGAGTTCCTGGCGGTCCGGGTGGCCGGGCGGCGGATGGGCGTCACCTACGACGACCTGGAGCAGGCGCCGGCGGTGCTGCTGGTGGCCTTCGAGCCGGAGGAGGAGTCGCCGATCGTCTACCTCCGCCTGCGGAAGGCATCCCGCCGGAAAGGCATTCGGGTCTCCTCCCTCGCCCCGTTCGCCACCCGCGGCCTGACCAAGATGTCGGGCCGGTTGATCCAGACCGTCCCCGGCGACGAACCCGCGGCGCTCGAGACCCTGCACCCGGACGAACTGCTGCGCACGCCCGGCGCGATCATCCTGGTCGGCGAGCGACTGGCGACGGTGCCCGGTGGACTGTCCGCCGCGGTCCGACTGGCCGACGCGACCGGCGCCGCCCTGGCCTGGGTGCCGCGTCGGGCCGGTGAACGGGGCGCGGTCGAGGCCGGGACACTGCCCCACCTGCTGCCCGGCGGCCGACCCGTCACCGACCCCGATGCCCGGCAACAGGTTTCCGCACTCTGGGGCTGTCCGGTCCTGCCCGCCACCCCCGGACGGGACACCGCCGGCATCCTCGAGGCCGCGGCGGCAGGGGACCTCGGCGCGCTGGTGGTCGGCGGCGTCGAGCTCGACGACCTACCCGACCCGGAGGCGGCCCGCGACGCCGTCGAGGCCGCCGGTTTCGTGGTCAGCCTCGAACTGCGGCGCAGCGCGGTCACCGACCGCGCGGACGTGGTGTTCCCGGTGGCGCCCGTCGCGCAGAAGCCGGGCACCTTCCTGTCCTGGGAGGGCCGCGAGCGGCCATTCCCGGCTGCCCTGGACACCGCCGGCGCCATGCCCGACCAGCGGGTGCTGGACGCGATCGCCAACCGGATGGGCAGCCACCTCGGCCTGCCGGACGCCGCGACCGCCCGCGCGGAGCTCGCCGCCCTCGGCGCCTGGGACGGCGCTCGCCCCGGCCTGCCCGCCTACCCGACCACCGCACAGCGGCAACCCGGTCCCGGCGAGGCCGTCCTGGCGACCTGGCGGATGCTGCTGGACTCCGGGCGGCTGCAGGACGGCGAGCCGCACCTGGCCGGCACCGCCCGCACCCCCGCCGTTCGGCTCTCGGCGGGTACCGCCGCCGAAATCGGTGCCGCCGAAGGCGACCCGGTGACCGTCACGACCGACCGCGGCGCGCTCACCCTGCCGCTGGCGGTCACCGACCTGCCCGAGCGGGTGGTGTGGTTGCCGCTGAACTCCCCCGGATCCGAGGTGCACCACCGGCTCGCGGCCCCGTCCGGCGGCCTGGTCCGGATCCGTGCGGGGAGGCCGTGATGGGCACCGACACCCTCGCGGTCGCCGTCGACCTGTCCGCCTTCGGGCAGGACCCGTGGTGGCTGGTCGTCGCCAAGTCCGTGGCCATCTTCGCCTTCCTCATGTTGACCCCGATCGTCGCGATCCTCGCCGAACGCAAGGTGATGGCCTGGATGCAGATGCGGGTGGGGCCCAACCGGATCGGGCCGTGGGGGATGCTGCAGTCCCTCGCCGACGGCATCAAGCTCGCGCTCAAGGAGGGCATTGTCCCGACGGCCGCGGACAAGCCGGTCTACCTCCTCGCCCCGGTCATCGCGGTGGTCCCGGCGATCATGGCGTTCGCGGTGATCCCGTTCGGCCCGGAGGTTTCCGTCTTCGGGCAGTGGACGCCGCTGCAGCTCACCGACATGCCGGTGGCCGTCCTGTACATCCTCGCGATCACCTCCATCGGCGTCTACGGCATCGTGCTCGCCGGGTGGTCCTCCGGCTCGACCTACCCGCTGCTCGGCGGGCTCCGCTCGACGGCACAGGTGATCTCCTACGAGATCGCGATGGGCCTGACGTTCGCCGCCGTCTTCCTGGTCGCCGGCACGATGTCCACCTCCGGCATCGTGGCCGCGCAGGAAGGAACCTGGTACGTCTTCCTGCTGCTGCCGTCGTTCCTGATCTACGTGACGTCGATGGTCGGCGAGACCAACCGGGCTCCGTTCGACCTGCCCGAGGCCGAAGGCGAGCTGGTCGGCGGGTTCCACACCGAGTACTCCTCGCTGCGTTTCGCCATGTTCATGCTCGCCGAGTACATCAACATGGTCACCGTCTCCGCGCTGGCCACCACCCTGTTCCTCGGTGGCTGGCACGCGCCGTGGCCGCTGAACATGTGGGACGGCGCGAACTCCGGCTGGTGGCCGGTGCTGTGGTTCACCGCGAAGGTCTGGGGCTTCCTGTTCGTCTTCATCTGGCTGCGGACCACGCTGCCCCGCATGCGATACGACCAGTTCATGAACCTCGGCTGGAAGATCCTGATCCCGGCCGCGCTGACCTGGGTGATGATCGTCGCCGCGGTACGCGCGTTGCACAACGACGGGTACAACGCCACGTCGATCGTGCTCGGCGGTGGCGGCGTGCTGGTCGCGCTGGTGGTACTCGCGCTGGTGTGGCAGGCACTGCGGCGGCCCGCCGCCCCGACCCCACCCAGCCCGCCCACTCCCCCGGCGTTCGACCCCATGGCGGGCGGCTTCCCGGTGCCGCCGATGCCGGGTCAGGTGCTCCCCGCCTTCTCCCGTCGCGCCGCGACAGCTTCTGCAAAGGAGGACAGCGATGTCTGAATTCCTCGGCCCACTCTCCGGTTTCGGTGTCACCTTCTCGACGATGTTCGCCAAACCCACCACCGAGTTCTACCCGGAGGAGAAGGTCCCGACCGCTCCCGGATACCACGGCCGGCACCAACTGAACCGCTACGCGGACGGGCTCGAGAAGTGCATCGGGTGTGAACTGTGCGCGTGGGCCTGCCCGGCCGACGCCATCTACGTCGAGGGCGCGGACAACACCGACGAGGAGCGCTACTCGCCCGGCGAACGGTACGGCCGCGTCTACCAGATCAACTACCTGCGCTGCATCGGCTGCGGCCTGTGCATCGAGGCCTGCCCGACGCGGGCGCTGACCATGACCGACGACTACGAGATGGTCGACGACAACCGCGCCGACCTGATCTACGGCAAGGACCGTCTGCTGGCGCCGCTCGCGGACGGCATGGTCGCCCCGCCGCACCCGATGGCCGAGGGGAAGACCGACGAGGACTACTACCGTGGCAACGTGATCGGCGAGGTACGCCAATGACCGTCGCCGACGCCGCACTGCTGGCCGCGGAACCCCTCACCCGGACCTCCACCGGCGAGGCGGTGACGTTCTGGGTCCTGGGCGCCGTCGCGGTGATCGGCGCGCTGGGCGTGGTCGGCGCGGCCAAGGCCGTCTACTCCGCGCTCTTCCTGGCCCTGACCATGATCGTGCTGGCGGTCTTCTACATCGCCCAGGGCGCGACGTTCCTCGGCGTGGTGCAGATCGTCGTCTACACCGGCGCGGTGATGATGCTGTTCCTGTTCGTGCTCATGCTCATCGGCGTCGACTCTGCCGACTCCCTGGTGGAAACCCTGCGCGGACAACGGGTCGCGGCAATCCTGGTGGGCCTGGGGTTCGGGATCCTGCTGGTCGGCGGCATCGGCCGGGCCGTCGCGCGGGCGAGCTTCGTCGGACTCGACGAGCCCAACGGGCAAGGCAACGTCGAGGGCCTCGCCGAGCTCATCTTCACCCGCTACGTGTGGGCCTTCGAGCTGACCGGCGCGCTGCTGATCACCGCGACCGTCGGCGCCATGGTGCTCGCGCACCGCGAACGCTTCGGCCGGCGTCGAACCCAGCGGGAGCTCTCGCAGGAACGTTTCAGCACGGGCGGCCGGGTCACCCCGCTGCCCGGCCCGGGCGTCTACGCACGGCACAACGCCGTGGACATGGCCGCGCTGCTGCCGGACGGCTCGCCCGCCCCGCTGTCGGTCAGCCGCACGCTCCGGCCCCGCGAAACCAACTCTGGCGTAGGAGAACCCCACGGTGAGGAGGGCACTCGATGAATCCCGAGAACTACCTGTACCTCGCGGCCCTGCTGTTCACGATCGGCGCCGCCGGTGTGCTGCTGCGGCGTAACGCCCTGGTGGTGTTCATGTGCATCGAACTCATGCTCAACGCCACCAACCTGGCGTTCGTGACCTTCGCCCGGATGCACGGGCACCTCGACGGGCAGGTCTTCGCGTTCTTCACGATGGTGGTCGCGGCCGCCGAGGTGGTCGTCGGACTCGCGATCATCATGACCATCTTCCGGGCCCGCCGCAGCGCCTCGGTCGACGACGCGAATCTGCTGAAGTATTGAGTACCGTCGCGCTCGTCCCGGTACTGCCGCTGCTCGGTGCCGTCGTGCTGCTCCTGGGCGGCCGGCGCACCGATTCGTGGGGACACCTGCTCGGCTGCGTCGCCGCGCTGGCGTCGTTCGCCGTCGCCGCAGTCGCTTTCGTGGAGATGCTCGGCCGCGACGGCGCCGACCGCGCCGTGCACCAGACCTTGTTCAGCTGGGTGCCGGTGGCGCAGCTGCAGGTGGACTTCGGGCTCCAGCTCGACCAGCTGTCGATGTGCTTCGTGCTCTTGATCACCGGGGTGGGATCGCTGATCCACATCTACTCGGTCGGCTACATGGAACACGATCCGGAGCGCCGAAAGTTCTTCGCCTACCTCAACCTTTTCCTCGCGGCCATGCTGCTGCTAGTACTGGCGGACAACTTCCTCGGCCTGTACCTCGGCTGGGAGGGCGTCGGCCTCGCCTCGTACCTGCTCATCGGATTCTGGCAGCACAAGCCGGCGGCCGCGACGGCGGCGAAGAAGGCCTTCGTGGTCAACCGGGTCGGCGACATGGGGCTGGTCGTCGCCATGATGATCATGTTCGCGACGTTCGGCTCGGTCGGATTCGCCGAGGTCTTCACCGGCGCAACGGAAGCGAGCGAGTCCACGCTCACCGCGATCGGGCTGACGCTGCTGCTGGCGGCCTGCGCCAAGTCCGCCCAGGTGCCGCTGCAGTCGTGGCTCGGCGACGCGATGGAGGGCCCGACCCCGGTGTCGGCCCTGATCCACGCCGCGACCATGGTCACCGCGGGCGTCTACCTGATCGTGCGGTGTGGGCCGATCTTCGACCTGGCCCCGGACGCGCAGCTGGCCGTGGTCGCGGTCGGCACCGTGACGCTGTTGTTCGGCGCGATCATCGGCTGTGCGAAGGACGACATCAAGAAGGCCCTCGCTGCGTCCACGATGAGCCAGATCGGCTACATGGTGCTGGCCGCCGGCCTGGGCCCGGCGGGCTACGCATTCGCGATCATGCACCTGCTGACCCACGGCTTCTTCAAGGCCGGCCTCTTCCTCGGCGCGGGGTCGGTGATGCACGGGATGAACGACGAGACGGACATGCGGCGCTACGGCGGCCTGCGCGCCTTCATGCCGATCACTTTCGTGACATTCGGTCTCGGATACCTGGCCATCATCGGCGTCCCGCCGTTCGCCGGCTTCTTCTCCAAGGACAAGATCATCGAGGTGGCGTTCGCAGCCGACAGCACCGGCAGCCTCACCGCGAAGGGCCTGGTCCTCGGCACGGCCACACTGGTCGGTGCGGGCCTGACCGCGTTCTACATGACCCGGGTGATGCTGATGACGTTCTTCGGCAGCCGCCGGTGGCACGACGACGCGCATCCGCACGAGTCGCCGGGCGTGATGACGACGCCGATGGTGGTGCTCGCGGTGGGATCGGTCGGCGCGGGCGCGCTGCTGGCCGTCGGCTCCGCGCTGGCGGACTGGCTCGCGCCGGTGGTGGGTTCGCACCACGACGAACCGCCGATCCCGGTGTGGGCGATCACCACCGCAACCCTGGCGGTGGTGCTCGTCGGCGTCGCTGTGGCCTACCGGCGGTACGCCGTCGAGCAGATCCCGGTGACCGCCCCGACCGACGTCTCCGGGCTCACCGTCGCGGCCCGTCGGGACCTCTACGGCGACGCGGTCAACGAGGCGGTGTTCATGCGTCCCGGCGCGGGGCTGACCCGGTCACTGGTGACCGTCGACGACCGGGGCATCGACGGCGCCGTCAACGGACTTGCCGCCCTGGTCGGCGGCGTGTCGTCGCGGGTTCGGCGGTTGCAGACCGGCTTCGTCCGGTCCTACGCCCTCGCGATGTTCGCGGGCGCGGCCCTGGTGGTCGCGACGATGGTGCTGGGGAGGCTCTGGTGAACGACTTTCCCTGGTTGACCGCGCTGTGGCTGGTGCCTGCGGTCGGCGCCGTCGTGGTGATGGCGGTGCCCGCGCGCCAACGGCGACTCGCGAAGGCCCTCGCGCTGGGCGTCGCGGCGGCGGCTCTGGGCGTCGCCGTCGCGGTGGCGGTCGGGTTCGACCCGGCCGGAGCGCGGTACCAGTTCGTCGAGTCGCACTCCTGGATACCGGCTTTCGGCACCCGATATGCGCTGGGTGTGGACGGCATCGCGCTGGTGCTGGTGCTGCTCACCGCGGCGCTGGTGCCGCTGCTGCTGTTGGCGGGCTGGCACGACGCCGGCGCCGAGCCCACCGAGGGCGGCCCCGAATCCCGGGGCGCGCACACCTATTTCGCACTGATCCTGGTGGTCGAGGCGATGGTGCTGCTGTCGTTCACCGCCCTCGACATCTTGTTGTTCTACATCTTCTTCGAGGCCATGCTGATCCCGCTGTACTTCCTCATCGGGGGGTTCGGCCCACGGGAGGACCGGGCAAAGCGGTCGCGCGCCGCGGTGAAGTTCTTGCTGTACAACCTGTTCGGCGGACTCGTCATGCTGGCCGCGGTGATCGGCCTGTACGTGGTGACCGCCGGGGCGGAGAGCCCCTTCGCCGCCGGCACCTTCGACCTCCGCGCCATCGTCGACGCGGTCTCGTCGGGCTCGCTGGTCATCGACGCGCCCGTCGCCAACGCCCTGTTCCTCGGATTCATGTTCGCCTTCGCGGTCAAGGCGCCGCTGTGGCCGCTGCACACCTGGCTGCCCGACGCCGCCGTCCAGGCCACGCCGGCCACCGCAGTGCTCATGATGGCCGTCGTCGACAAGGTCGGCACCTTCGCGATGCTGCGCTTCTGCCTGCAACTGTTCCCCGACGCGTCCCGGACGTTCGCGCCGTGGATCGTCGCGCTGTCGGTGGTCGCCGTCGTCTACGGCGCCCTGCTCGCGATCGGCCAGACCGACGTGATGCGCCTGATCGCGTACACCTCGATCTCGCACTTCGGGTTCATCATCCTCGGGATCTTCGCGCTGACCAGCCAGGGGCAGGCCGGCTCCACCCTCTACATGGTCAACCACGGCATCTCCACGGCGGCGCTGTTCCTGATCGCCGGGTTCCTGGTCTCCCGCCGCGGCACCCGGGCCATCGCGGCGTTCGGCGGGGTGCAGAAGGTGGCGCCGGTGCTGGCCGGCACCTTCCTCGCCGCGGGCCTGGCCACCCTGTCCCTGCCGGGGTTGGCGCCGTTCGTGAGCGAGTTCCTCGTCCTGGTCGGCACGTACCCGCGTTACGAGGTGGCCGCGGTGATCGCGACGCTCGCGTTGGTGCTCTCCGCGGTCTACGTGCTGTGGCTCTACCAACGGGTGATGGGCGGGCCGGTCACCGAGGGCAACGAGCGGGTCCGCGACCTGGTGCCCCGTGAGGTGCTGGTGGCGGCGCCGCTGCTCGCACTGCTGCTGATCCTCGGCTTCTACCCCAAGCCGGCGCTCGACGTCATCAACCCGGCGGTGACGCAGACGTTGACGACGATCCACCAACAGGACCCGGTACCGACCATCGCCGAGCAGGACGGAGGTGCGCACCAGTGAGTCCCGCACTGTTGTCCGCGTCGAGCATCGAGGCGCCGGGTATCGAGTACAGCCTGCTCGCACCGATGCTCATCGTGTTCGGCGTCGCCGCCGCCGGGGTGCTCGTCGAGGCCTTCGCGCCGCGCCGCCTCCGGTACGGCTGCCACCTTGTGCTCAGCCTCGGCGGACTCGTCGCGGCGTTCGTCGCCGTCGTCGCGCTCGCCGGGACCGAGGAGTCCGCAGTGGCGGGCGCGGTCGCGATCGACGGCCCGACCCTTTTCCTGCAGGGCACGATCCTGCTCGTCTCGATCCTGGCGATCGCGCTGATCGCCGAGCGCCGCATCGACCGGGCGGGCGCCGGAGAGGCGGGCCATGGGAAGGCCGGGGCCGGACGTGCGGACGCGTTCGCCCCGCAGGCGTCCGCGGTTCCGGGCAGCGTCGCCGAGCTCGAGGCGACCCGGGCCGGCGTCGCCCAGACCGAGGTGTTCCCGCTGACCCTGTTCGCGGTCGGCGGCATGCTGCTGTTCCCCGCGTCGAACGACCTGCTCACCATGTTCGTCGCGCTCGAGGTGTTCTCGCTGCCGCTGTACCTGCTGTGCGGGCTGGCGCGCAGGCGTCGACTTCTCTCGCAGGAGGCGGCGATCAAGTACTTCCTGCTCGGCGCCTTCTCGTCGGCGTTCTTCCTCTTCGGCACGGCCCTGCTGTACGGGTACTCCGGGACGGTGTCGCTGACGGGCATCGCCGACGCGATCGCGGCGGACGCCGGTGAGCGGCCGCTGGCACTGATGGGTGCGGGCCTGCTGTCGGTGGGCCTGCTCTTCAAGGTCGGTGCGGTGCCGTTCCATTCGTGGATCCCCGACGTGTACCAGGGCGCCCCCACCCCGATCACCGCGTTCATGGCCTCGGCCACCAAGGTCGCGGCGTTCGGCGCGATGCTGCGGGTCTTCTACGTCGCCCTGCCCGGTCTGCAGACGGACTGGCGGCCGATGCTGTGGGCCGTCGCCGTCCTCACGATGCTGGTCGCCTCGGTGCTGGCAGTGACGCAGACCGACGTCAAGCGGATGCTCGCGTACTCCTCGGTCTCGCACGTCGGGTTCGTCCTCACCGGGCTGCTCGCCGGCAACCACGACGGGCTCTCGTCGACGCTGTTCTACCTGCTCGCCTACAGCTTCAGCGCGCTCGGCGGCTTCGCCGTCGTCGGCCTGGTGCGCGGACCCGACGGCGAGGCGACCACGATGTCGCAGTGGGCGGGCCTCGGTCGGCGCTCGCCCCTGCTCGGCAGCGTCTTCGCGTTGTTCCTGCTCGCGTACGCCGGCATCCCGTTGACCAGCGGGTTCGTCGCCAAGTTCGCCGTCTTCCAGGCCGCGCTCGCCGGCGGCGCCCTGCCCCTGGTGCTGGTGGGTGTGGTCGCCAGCGCGATCGCCGCGTTCTTCTACGTGCGGGTGATCGTGCTGATGTTCTTTGCAGAGCCGCCTGCGGACGAGCCGGTGGTCGCCGTGCCCAGCCCCGGGACCGGCTTTGCCATCGCGGTGGCCGCCGCGGTGACGGTGGTTCTGGGGATTGCGCCGCAGCCGGTGCTGGACCTGGTGGACCAGGCCGCGTCGTTCCTGTAGTGACCGGGCGCCGGTCGGCAGCGAGCGGCGGCCGAGTAGAACTGTCCTGTGAACCCCCTGCTCACCCTCTTCGACGCGGAGATCCACCTCGGCGGCGCCACCATCCTCTGGCGTGAGGTGGTCGGCAACGCCTTCGGCATCGCCTCCGCCATCGGCGGGATGCGGCGGGTGGTGTGGGCCTGGCCGGTCGGCATCGCCGGAAATGCGTTGCTGTTCACCGTGTTCATGGGCGCGCTGTTCCACACCCCGCAGGAGCTGAACCTGTACGGGCAGGCCGGGCGTCAGCTGCTGTTCATCACCGTCAGCGTCTACGGCTGGACCCAGTGGCTGCAGTCCCGGCACGACTCCGGCGCGGCGGTGCTGCCGCACTGGGCGTCCACCCGGCAACGAATCGCCATGGCGCTGACCATGATCGTGGGCACCGTCGTCTTCGCTCAGGTCTTCGGACTGCTCGGGTCCTACGGTCGCTGGGCGGAGGCGTGGATCTTCACGGGCTCGGTGCTGGCCACCTACGGCATGGCCCGGGGCTGGACCGAGTTCTGGCTGATCTGGATCGGCGTCGACATGGTCGGGGTGCCGCTGCTGCTGAAGGCGGGCTTCTACCCGTCGGCCGTGCTGTACCTGGTGTACGCGGTGTTCGTGCTGTGGGGTTTCGCGGTGTGGCTGCGGATCCAGCGCACCGCACCTGACCACGCGGGCAGGCGTGTCTAACCAACCCCTAAGAGTTCGCTAACCACCGCCGAGTTTTCCGCCCATAACTTCGTTGGTGTCGAGGCCACCCGGGCCGCGGCACCGAGCGAGGAGATCACCCGTGCGCAAGGCTCTCAGCAACAACACCACCCGTCGGCGAGCAGCCGTCACCACCGTCGGAATCGCCACTGCCGCAGCGCTCGCCGTACCCGGCGTGGCCTGGGCCAACGACGCCATCCCCAGCACTTCGCCCGTCGTCGTCTCCATCCCCGCCACGCAGACCGTCCCCGCCACGCAGTCCGAACCCACTCTGCAGTCCGAGCCCGCCGTCGCCGGATGTGCCACGGCCCCCGCCCGCGTCCTCAGCCCGGAGGAGGTCGACGCACTGATCGCGAAGGGCGAGATCGCCATGGACACGACGGCGCCCGCGACGGCCGTCGAAACCGCGAACGACCCGTCGGCGACCGTCATCCGTCTGGACGAGATCAACATGGGTACCGCCGTGCCTTCGGCTGCCGCCGAAGCCGTGGACGACGTGTCGGCAACGGTCATCCGTCTGGCCGAGCTCGTCGGCGAAGGCCAGACCGTCGCGGACCTCATCGCACGGGGCGCGGACGCGCTGACCGGCCCGGACGCCGCCGTCGCGTTCGCACTACCGACCTGCTGACCCGGTGCGATCCGCGGGCGCCCGGACAGCCGACATCCTCGCTCCAGGCACTATGGATCGAGTGAATGACAGCGCCCGCATCCTGATCGTCGACGACGACTCCAAGGTCCTCTCGTCCCTGACGCGGGGGCTCCGTCTGTCCGGTTTCGAGATCGAGACCGCACACGACGGGGCCTCCGCGCTGCGCGCGGTCGTCGCCACCAGCCCCGACGCGCTCGTCCTGGACGTGAACATGCCGGGCCTCGACGGCGTCGGCGTGGTCACCGCACTGCGGGCCATGGGCAACGAGGTGCCGATCTGCGTGCTCAGCGCGCGCAGCTCGGTGGGCGACCGGATTGCGGGGCTGGAGGCGGGCGCGGACGACTACCTGACCAAGCCGTTCGAGCTGGGCGAGCTGGTGGCCCGCCTGCGGGCGTTGCTGCGCCGGGCACCCCGCACACCGACGCCGGCCGGTGTCGTCACCGTCGGTGCCCTGGAGGTGGACCTTCCCGGGCGCCGCGCCCACGTCGGCGGGCACCGCATCGACCTGACCAAACGCGAGTTCGACCTGCTCGGTGTGCTCGCAGAGAACGCGGGGATCGTGCTCAGCCGGGCGCAGCTGATGCGCCTGGTGTGGGGTTACGACTTCGACGCGGACACCAATGTCGTCGACGTCTTCGTCACGTACCTGCGCAGGAAGCTGGAGGCAACGGGGATGCCACGGGTGCTGCACACCGTGCGGGGCGTCGGGTTCGTGCTCCGGGACCAGCCGTGAGCCGGCGACGTCGATCGCTGTCCCTGCGAACCCGGGTGGCGCTCGTGTCGGCGTTGGCGGCGGCAATCGTCATCGGTGCCGTCGGCGTCGCGTTCGCAGTGTTCCTACGAGTCAACGGATCCACTCAACTTGACCGCACGCTCGACTCCGTGGCGTTGAGCGTGCCCGCGGAATCGTTGACCGCGGCGGAACCCCTGGTTCTCCCGATTCTGCCGACCGACGAACCGGCCGTGACCACGCCCGGGACCGGCATGGTCGAATTCGACGCGGTACGTACGGAATCCGTGGCCGGGACGCTCGTGCGCGCCCGCGACGTCCCGGTCAGTGGTGCGGCGGGCACCTACCTCGCCGTCACCGTTCCGGAGGACGCACTGACCGTGGCGATCCGACAACAACAGTGGCAGGTCGCGGTCGCGGCGGTGGTGGCGATCGCGGCGGCCGCGGGGCTCGGCTGGCTGCTGGCCGGCCGCGCGGTGCGGCCCCTGCAAAGGCTCGCGGCCGCCACGCACACCGTCGGCGACGACCCGTCCGCCGTGCTGCCGAACGTTCAGGGCGCCCGGGAGGCGGAGGAGCTCTCCGAGGCGATCGCCAACATGCTCGGCCGGATGCAGCAGGCGCGCAACCGGACTCAGGAGGCGCTCGGCGCGGCGCGCGACTTCGCCGCGGTGTCCGCGCACGAGTTGCGCACGCCGCTCACCTCGATGCGCACCGACCTCGAGGTGCTGGCCACCATGCCACTGTCCGACGAGCAGCGCGCCGAGGTGGTGCACGACCTGCTCGTCACGCAGAGGGAGGTCGAGGCGACGCTCGCGGACCTCGAGCGCCTCGCGGTCGGCGAACTCTCCGACACCGCCGACTACGAGGAGGTCGACCTCGTCGAACTTGCCGATCGCTGCGTGCAGGAATCCGCCCGGCGGCTACCCGACCTCGACATCGACCTTCGCGGCCCGGACACGGTCGTCGTGCGCGGCATTCCGTCCGGGCTACGGCTGGTGCTCGACAACGCGATCACCAACGCGGTCCGTCACGGCACCGCGGACCGGGTACGGATCACCCTCGCCGAGAACGGTACTCACGGCGTCGACGTCACGGTGGACGACGACGGCACCGGCATCCCCGAGCACGAACGGGCGTCGCTGTTCGCGAGGTTCGCCCGAGGGTCCACCGCGCATGCCGAGGGCTCCGGACTCGGTCTGGCGCTGATCGCTCAACAGGCCGCACTGCACGGCGGAACCGCCGAACTGTCCGAGAGCCCGCTCGGCGGCACCCGACTGTGGCTGCGGCTGCCCGCATCTCGCGCGCACCCGGCCGACTAGATGCCGGCGCGGCGGACCAGTGTGTCGGTCAGGCTCGGTGAGAAGGTGTCGAGCACACGCAGGAGCTCCGCGTACGCGGGCATCACCTCGACCGGACGGGTCGCGATGGCGTCCGCCAGCCAGGACGCCGCCTGCTGCGGGGTGAGCGCCGGCATGGCGTCGTAGTCCTTGGTCGGCGCGATCATCGGGGTGCGGATCAGCGGGAAGTGCACGGTGGACACCGAGACGCCACGGCCGGCCACCTCCGCGCCCAGGTCGCGGCCGAAAGAGCTGATCGCGGACTTCGACGCGTGGTAGGCCGCGAACTTCGGCATCACCCGCCCGGGGACGCCCCACGTCGCGACGTTCACCACGTGCCCGCTCCCCCGCTCGAGCATCGACGGCAGCAGCGCCAGCGTCAGCCGAACCGGCCCGAAGTAGTTGAGCGCCATGGTGCGTTCGTAGTCGTGGAAACGGTCGGTCGTGTCCTCGACGGTGCGACGGATGGACCGGCCGGCATTGTTGACCAGCACGTCGACCGGGCCGATGTCGGCCGCCACCGTGCGCGCCAGTTCCGCGACGGCGTCCGGGTCGGTGAGGTCGCACGGCAACGCCTCCGCCGTCCCGCCCGAGCGACGGACCTCGTCCCGCACCGCCTCGAGACCCTCCGCCCCGCGCGCGACGAGCACCAGGCGCGCACCCCGGTCGGCGAGCAGGTGCGCCGCCGCCTCCCCGACGCCGGACGACGCGCCGGTGAGCAGGACCGTCCGGCCGGCGATCGGGTGCTCGCGGGTCGGGAGCACCCGCGCCGCGAGGCCGCGCACCGACGGCAGCGGGTTCAGGGCCGCACGGGCGAGGATCTGAGCTATCACGACGATCTCCCTCGGGTCGGGTGGTCTGGGTCGTGCCGGGGCGAGCGGAGCGACGGGGATGTGCGGCTACAGGAACAGCGCGTCCACGGCGACGGGGTCGACGGCGTCGAGCGTGGCGGGCGACCAGGACGGGTTGCGGTCCTTGTCCACCAGCACCGCGCGCACCCCCTCCGCGAAGTCGGGGCCCGACGTCACCGGTCCAGTGAGGGCCAGTTCGCGGCACAGGCACTGCCGCAGGTCGTCCGCCGCACCCCGCCGGATCAGCTCCGCGGTGACGAACATGCTGGTCGGCGAGTGGGCCGCCAGCATGTTCCGGGTCTCGACGGTCCACTCGTCGTCATCGGTGAGGCGGGCCGCCATGTCCGCGGGAGTGCCCGCGCCGAACACCTCGTCGATCCGGGCCTGCCGCGCGGCCAGCGGGGCCTCCGGAGCGGGCTCGGCGAACTTCTCCAACGCCGCGTCGACGCCGGCGCCGCCGCGGATCGCATCCGCCAGCGCGGCCAGCTGCGCGCTCGGCACGTAGTGGGTGGCCAGGCCGAACGCCAGCGCGTCGCCGGCCGACGCCCGGGCCCCGGTCAGACCCAGGTACATGCCCGACGCCCCCGCCAGCCGCGGCAGGAAGTAGCTCGCGCCCACGTCGGGGTAGAAGCCGATCGCGGTCTCCGGCATGGCCAGCATCGCCTTCTCCGTGACCACCCGGACGCTGCCGTGCACCGAGATGCCGAGGCCGCCGCCCATCGCGGCCCCGTCGATCAGCGCGACGTACGGCTTGGGGTACTCGCCGATCAGCTGGTTGAGCCGGTACTCGGTGTCGAAGAAGTCGTGCACGAACGCGGCTTCGCCCTGCAGCGCCGCGTCCCGGACCGCCTTGATGTCCCCACCCGCGCAGAAGGCGCGCTCGGAGGCGCTGGTCACCAGCACCGCCGAGATCTCCGGGTCGTCGCGCCACCGCAGCAGCGGTTCGTACATGTCGCGGATCATGCTGGAGTCCAGCGCATTGAGCGCCTTCGGCCGGTCCAGCACAATCTCACCGACGCCGCCCGACACGCTGGTCCTGATGAAGCTCATTGACACTCCCGTCCGCCGCACTCGTACTGCCGGGTGCCAGCCTGCCAGGTCAGCCGCGGACCACTCGGACCGGCCATCCGACTACTGCACGACCAGGAGCACCTTGCCGCAGGCGTGCCCGGTCTCGACCTTCTCGAGCGCGGCCCGCGCCTGCGCGAAGGGATAGACCCGTTCCACCTGCACCTGGATCCGGCCCGCCGCCACCTCCGCGGCGAGCCCGGCCAGTTCGACCACTGAATCGGGGCCGTGCGCGACCTGCTCGACGCGCACGCCGCGCTCGGGCGACATCTCGTCACCGGAGACGGTCACCACCCGGCCGCCCTCCCGGACGGCCCGCATGCTGGGCGTCCCGGTCCCGGGCTGGATCGCCAGCGCACCGTCGACGCCACCCGGTGTCCAGTTCCTCACCTGCTCGGGCCAGTCGGCATCGCGGTAGTCGACGGCCCACTCCGCGCCGAGGGAGTGGAGGTAGGCGTGGTTCTTCGGCGACGCGGATGCGGCGACGCGCGCACCGCGCGCCCGCGCCAGTTGGATCGCGAGGGTCCCGATCGCGCCGGACGCGCCGGCCACGAACACACTCTGTCCCGGCCGGAGGTCGAGGCCCCGAAGGCCCGCCGACGCCACCGTGCCGGCGACCGGGAGGGCGGCGGCGGCGACCGCACCGAGGCCGTCCGGGATCGGCACCAGCGCCGTCGCGGACACGGCGGCGAACTCGGCCCAGGTGCCGCCCTTGCGCTGCATGCTGCTGACGAACATGACCCGGTCCCCGGGCCGGTGCGCGGCGGCGCAGCGGCCGACCTCCTCGACGATTCCGGTGGCCTCGACACCGATCGGGTACGGGTACTCGGCGTCCTCGGGCAGGAACCGTCGGTCGTGGACGCCGACGCCGATCGCGACGATCCGGACCAGCACCTCGTCGTCGTCGATCGTGGGCACCGGGACCTCCAAGGGGGTCAATGCCCGCCCTGGTCCGTTCAGCCCGATCGCTCGCATGACACAACCGTCTCAGGAGGCGGGTGGATTCACGAGGAGGTCCCACTTGTTGGAGGTCAGGTGGAAGCTCGGCAGGTCCTTCAGCGAGATCACGGTCTCGAAAGTGCGTTCGTACCCGGTGTGCGAGATCAGCCATTCGCCGGCCGTGTCCCGCACGTACTCGTCGTGGTAGAAAGCCGTGCCTCGCACCAACATTCCGTCCTCCGGAATGATCACCGTGTCGGACAACGCCCAGACGCCCGCGGCGGTGTCACCGTCCACCTCGATCTCGGGCTGGCCGCACCGGTACTCGGTGAGCATGTGCGGTCCGAGGGTGACCTCCATGAACGACACCAGCGCCTCCCGGTCCTCGAACCGCAGGTACTCCCCGTAGGTCGCGGTGGCCTCGGGAATCAGCGTGTCCCGGAACAGCACCCAGTCCTTGGTGTCGAGGGCACGCAGGTACCGGTACTTGAGCCTGCTGATCAACGCGACAGCCTCGAGGTCCATCTACCAAGGCTAGGCCACCCCGACCGGGAGGGCAGGGCGAATCGTCCCCCTGACCGCCCGAATTCGACCACTCGACTAGTCGACTAGTCGACTAGTCGAGTTCGGCGGCCAGTTCCATCCAGCGTTCCTCGACGGAGTCCTTCTCCGCCACCACCTGACGCAGTTCGGCGTCGAGGTCCTGCAGCCGCTGCTGGTCGGTGGACGCCTCCGCGAGCGCGGCGTGCAGCGCCTTCTCGCGGTCGTCGAGCTTGGCGACCTGCCGCTCGAGCTTGCTCAGCTCCTTGCGCGCGGCGCGATCCGCGGCGCCGTCACGGGCGACCGCGGACGCACCCGAGCGCGGCGCCACCTCCGGCGCCGGGCCGGGGCCGGCGAGCGCGGTGACCGCGGCGCGGCGGCGCAGGTACTCCTCGATGCCGCCTGGGAGGTTGGTCAGCTTGCCGTCCCCGAACAGCGCCCAGGTGCTGTCGCAGAGCCGCTCGATCAGGTACCGGTCGTGACTGATCACGACCATGGTGCCGGCCCAGCCGTCGAGGATGTCCTCGAGCTGCTGGAGGGTGTCGATGTCCAGGTCGTTGGTCGGCTCGTCGAGGAGCAGCACGTTCGGCTCGGACATCAGCACGCGCGTCAGCTGCAGCCGGCGGCGCTCGCCACCGGAGAGGTCACCGACCGGGGTGCGCTGCCGGGCCGGCGTGAAGCCCAACCGCTCGGCCAACTGTCCGGCCGAAACTTCCTTGTCCCCCAAGGTGATCCGCTCGGCGACGTCCTTGACCGCCTCGAGCACCCGCATCTTGACGGGCAGGTCGTCGAGCTCCTGACGGAGCCAGCCGATCTTGACGGTCTGCCCCTGGATGCGGCGACCCGACGCGGGTTCGAGCTCACCGGCGAGGGTCCGGAGCAGGGTGGTCTTGCCCGAGCCGTTGACGCCGACCAGACCGATCCGCTCGCCGGGTGCGAGCCGCCAGGTCAGGTCGTGCACCAGCTCGCGGCCGTCGGGCGTGGTCAGCCGCGTGTCCTCGAGCTCGATGACGACCTTGCCGAGCCGGCGCTGCGCGAAGGTGGCCAGGGCGACGTTGTCGCGGGGGGGCGGCACGTCCGCGATCAGCGCCTCGGCGGCCTCGATCCGGTACTTCGGCTTGGAGGTGCGCGCGGGGGCGCCGCGGCGCAGCCATGCCAGCTCCTTGCGGGCCAGGTTGCGACGACGCTCCTCGGAGGCGTCGGCCTGCCGGGAGCGCTCCGCGCGGGCGAAGATCCAGTCGTTGTAGCCACCCTCGTAGCTCTCGACCTTGCCGCCCACCACCTCCCAGGTGCGGTTGGCGACGGTGTCGAGGAACCAGCGGTCGTGGGTGACGACGACCAGCGCGCTGCGCCGGGACACCAGGTGCTCGGCCAGCCACTGCACGCCCTCGACGTCGAGGTGGTTGGTGGGCTCGTCGAGGACCAGCAGGTCCAGGTCCTGCACCAGGGCCGCTGCCAACGCCACCCGCCGGCGCTCGCCGCCGGAGAGCCCCTCGACGCCCCGGTCCAGGCCCACGGAGTCGATGCCGATCCCGGCCAGGATGGAACGGATCCGGGCATTGCCGGCCCACTCGTGCTCGGCCACCCCGAGCGGGGCCAGCACCACGTCCGCGACGGTGGATCCGGCGGGCAGCACCCCGCGCTGGGTGACGACGGCCATCCGCAGGCCGCCGACCCGGCTGACCCGGCCCGAGTCCGGTGCCTCGATGCCGGCCAGCACCTCGAGCATGGTGGTCTTGCCGCCGCCGTTGAGGCCGACGACGCCGATCCGTTCGCCCTCCTGCACCCCGAGGGAGACGGAGTCCAGCAGGGGTGCGATGCCGAACGACTTCGACACCTGCTCGAGGTTGACCAGGTTTGCCATCAGTGCTCCGTCTCGTGGGTAATGACGCGGGCGCCGGGCACCGGTCCGTGCGCGATCCGCACGGTCCGGCACACTCCGGCGCCTGCCAGTTCGGCGCCGACCGCGACCGCGGCCTCGGCGTCGGCGCAGAGAAATGCGCAGGTGGGCCCGGAGCCGGAGACAATCCCGGCGAGGGCGCCTGCGTTGGTTCCTGCACGCAGGGTGCGGCGCAGCCCCGGCGCGAGCGAGAGCGCCGCCGGCTGCAGGTCGTTGCCGAGCAGTGGGGCCAGCGTCGCGGCGTCCCCGGAGGCCAGGGCGTGCATGAGGTCCTCGGCTCCGCCGAGCCGTGGCGGGTTGCCGTCGGCGCGCAGCCGATCCAGTTCCCGGAACACCGTCGGCGTGCTCAGCCCACCCTTCGCGAGCGCAAGAACCCAGTGGAAGGTGTTGCGGGACAACACCGGAAGCAGTTGCTCGCCGCGGCCGGTGCCGAGCGCGGTGGCCCCGTGCAGGGAGAACGGCACGTCGCTGCCGAGACGGGCGGCGAACTCGACGAGCTCGGCGCGGTCGAGTCCGAGCTCCCACAGCGCGTCGAGCGCGACCAGGGTGGCCGCGGCGTCCGCGCTGCCACCCGCCATCCCGCCGGCGACGGGGATGCCCTTGCGGATGCTGATCGCGACGTCGGGACGACGTCCGGCGTGCTCGGCCAGCAACTCCGCCGCCTGCCACACCAGGTTCCGGTGGTCGGTGGGGACCGCCCGCGCGTCCTCGCCGTGGACCTCGACCGACAACTCGTCGGCGTCCGACACCCGGACGTCGTCGCTGAGCGAGAGCGCCTGGAACACGGAGGTCAGTTCGTGGTAGCCGTCTTCGCGCAGGTCACCGACCCCGAGGTGGAGATTCACCTTGGACGGTGCCCGGACGATCACCGGACTGGGGACAACGGACAGCACAAGTCCCCAGCCTAGTGGACAAAACGACGCCCTCCGACCGTCGGAGTTCGGCCGCCGCCGGCAACCGCGGGCAGGGGCGACAATGGACGGGCACGTCCGGCGGGTACGGCCACCTGCGGCGAGCATTGCCCGCGGTCGCGCCCGACGACCCGAAGGAGTCGACATGTCCGATCCCGACGATCGTGCGGCATCCGTGGTGCCGCGCCCCGCGGCGCTGCCGTACCTCTGCGCCCACGACGCTCGCCGCGCCGCCGAGTGGTACGCCCAGGTCTTCGACGCGCGGATGGACGGCGAACCGGTGGAGATGCCCGACGGCCGGATCGGACACTGCGAACTGCGCATCGGCGACGGCACGCTCTACCTGGCCGACGAGTTCCCGGAGATCGGTGTCGTCGCGCCGACGACGGGCGCGGCCGCGGTGAGCCTGATGCTGCCGGTGGCCGACACCGACGTAACCCTGGAGCGGGCCCGGAGCGCAGGTGCCCGCGTCGAGCAGGAGCCCGCGGACGCGCACGGGCACCGCGGCGCCACCCTCGTCGACCCGTTCGGCCACCGGTGGATGCTCGCCGGGCCGCTCCGCTGACCGCGGAGCGTGGGCTACAGCCCGAAGGCCTCCTCGAGCCCGACGAGCTCGTCGTCGAGGTGACCGAGGAGCGGCGCGAGCGCGGGCACGCTGCGTCGGCAGCCGGTGAGCCCGAACGCGATCTCGTCGTCTGTACTGGTGCAGGTGATGTTGAGCGCCTGCCCGTGCACGGGAATGGACAGCGGGTACAGCGCCGTCATCCGGGCACCGTTCCAGTACAGCGGCGTCGCGGGGCCGGGCACGTTGGAGATCATCACGTTGGCGGGGCGGATCGGCCCGCCGCGGCCCAGCATCATGCCCATCGCCAGGGGGGCGGCACCGAGCGCACTCATCGCGAGGATCTGCGACGAGGTCCGGGTGCGCATCGAGTCCTTGCCCTGTCGCATCGACTCGCCGATCGCGGCGAGCCGCTCCACCGGGTCCACCCGATCGGTGGCCAGGCTGCAGGTCAGCAGCCCGATCTCGTTGCCCGACTTGCCTTCCTGGCGTTCGCCCCGCAACGAGACCGGCACCATCGCGACCAGCGACTCCGCGGGCAGTTCGTCGAGCTCGTCGAGGTACCCACGCAGGGCGCCCGCGCACATCGCCAGGACCACGTCGTTGAGGGTGGCATCGGCGTGCTTGGCGACCAGCCGGAGCCGTTCGAGCGGCCAGGACCGTGCCGCGAACCGTCGGGCCCCGCCGATCGGCACGTTGAACATCGACCGCGGCGCCGCCAGCGAGAGGGCGCCGCCCCGCTCGTGCAGGGCGCGGTCGACGGTGCCGACGAGGGCCGGGACCATCCCCGCGACCTCCCCCATCACTCCCCCGAAGGTGCGCATCGCCGCACCGGCGGCCTTCCCCACCGGGTTCGCGCCGTCGTCGACCGCCGTCGACCGGGACGCACCGTCGATCGGCTCCCAGGGCGCCGGCATGCCGCGGACGTCGGGGTCCGGGCTCAGCGCCCCGCGCAGCATCCGCATCGCGGAGACTCCGTCGGCCAGCGCATGGTGGATCTTCGTGTACACCGCGAGGCGGCCGTCGGCGAGACCCTCGATCAGGTGCATCTCCCACAGCGGCCGGCTCCGGTCCAGCAGCCCCGCGTGCAGCCGGGACACCAGGTCCATCAGCTCCGCCATCCCGCCCGGCTGCGGCAGCGCGCTGTGCCGCACGTGGTGGCCGAGGTCGACATCGACGTCCGCCTCCCAGCCCCACTGGCCGAGCGAGGTCACCGACCGTCGCGCGCGGCGGCGCAGCTTCGGAGCCACCTCACCCCGGGCCATCGCGGCGTCGAGCATGCCGCGCAGGTCCCACGCGTCGGAGCCGTCCGCCGGCTGCAGCAGCACCAGCCCACCGACGTGCATCGGATGCTCCCTCGTCTCGCCGAGCAGGAAGATCGCATCTGCGGGGGACATCGGAAGCAGCATCGCCCAACACCTTTCTTCGTCGATCGGCAGCAGGACCCCACACCTTCGAGCGGGGGCGGCGCGTCACGACGGCCTCGCGTCACAGGGACGCTGTGAGCTGGATCACGAGCGTGGTCCGATACCGTTTTACATCACAAAGGCACCCGCATCCACCTGGGCAAACGTCCAGGGCGAGCGCCGACCGGCGGCCCCGCGCGGCCCCGCGCGCGCGAGCGCCGGCACGGTCGCCGACTCGGTACTCGCGGTCACAGCAAGATCGCCGTCCCGATCTCCGCCTGGCGCAAAAATGCTACTGGCGAGTACGCGGAAAACTACTCGGAAGTAGGTTTTTCGAGCCTCCCCGGAGGCTGAAAATGTCCACCAAATCGATTGTGCGACTGCATATTTGATGAACCGGGCGAACGACATGACATCGGCCCCGAAATAATGCATGCTGGCACACAGGCAGGGCCGCGCAATGACGCCGGCTGGGGGCCGAAAGTTCCTCAGGATTCATCGCCATCGCATCGCAATCGCGAGCGCGGTCGAATTCCCTGTGCGTCCGATTTGGCGCGACCCAACCTCGTCCGAATGGGCGCGGCCCGACCCGTTACCACGGCACGGTCGAGAAACTTCTTCGAGAAGAGGCACAAGAACGGTGGCAAAAGGGATGTTCACACGGATTGCAGTGGTCAACCGGGGCGAGGCGGCCGTACGCCTGATTCGCGCCGTCCGGGAGCTCAACGCCGAGCACGACTACGGCATCACGACGATCGCCCTGCACACGGAGGCCGAACGGCGGGCCATGTTCGTCCGGCAGGCAGACGAGGGCGTCACCCTCCGTCCGTCCGCGACCGCCGCGACGCCCTACCTCGACCACGCCGAGCTCGAGCGCGCCCTGGTCGAGGCCAAGGCCGACGCCGTCTGGGTCGGCTGGGGCTTCGTGGCCGAGGACCCCGCGTTCGCGGACCTGTGTGCCCGGCTCGGCATCACCTTCATCGGCCCCTCCGGCGACGCCATGCGCCTGCTCGGCGACAAGGTCGAGGCAAAGCTGCTCGCCGAGAAGGTCGGCGTGCCGGTGGCGCCGTGGTCCGGCGGCCCCGTCGAGACCCGCGCCGACGCCCGACGCCACGCCCAGGCGATCGGCTACCCCCTGATCATCAAGGCCCGCTCCGGCGGCGGCGGCCGCGGCATCCGCAAGGTGTTCGCCGAGGAGGAGCTCGAGCTCGCCCTCGAGCGCACCCAGGGCGAGGCCGAGCGGTCCTTCGGCGACCCGGTCGTGTTCATCGAACGGCTGGTCACCGAGGCCCGCCACGTCGAGGTGCAGGTGATCGCCGACGCCCACGGCAACGTGTGGGCCCCCGGCGTCCGCGACTGCTCGATCCAGCGCAAGAACCAGAAGGTCATCGAGGAGTCCGCCTCCCCCCTGCTGTCCAAGGAGCAGGCCGACCACCTGCGCAGCGTCTCCGCGGACCTGGTCCGGGCCGCCGGCTACTGCGGCGCCGGCACCGTCGAGTACCTCTACCAGCCCTCGCAGGGCGTGTTCACCTTCCTCGAGGTGAACACCCGCCTGCAGGTCGAGCACCCGATCACCGAGGCCACCACCGGCATCGACCTGGTCAAGCTGCAGATCGAGGTCGCGGGCGGCGCCCCCCTGGTCGGCGACTGCCCGCCCGAGTTCGGCCACGCCGTCGAGGCCCGCCTCAACGCGGAGGACGCCGACAACGGCTTCGCCCCCGCCCCCGGCACGGTGCAGCTGCTCAAGTTCCCGCTCGGCTCCGGCCTGCGGGTGGACACCGGCATCGCCCAGGGCGACGTCATCCCGTCCGACTACGACTCCATGGTCGCCAAGGTCATCGCCTGGGGCCGCGACCGGTCCGAGGCGCTCGCCCGCCTGCGCACCGCGCTGCGCGAGACCACCGTCGTCCTCGCCGGCGGCACCACCACCAAGTCCTTCCTGCTCGACCTGCTGGACCGCGAAGAGGTGATCACCGCCAGCGCCGACACCGGCTGGCTGGATCGCACCGGCGCCGGCACGGTCAGCGGCCCGACGCGCACCGCCTCCGTCGCGCTGCTCGCCACGGCGATCGGCGTCTACGACGCCGAGGATGCCCGCGAGCGCACCAGCTTCCTCGCCTCCGCCCGCGGCGGCCGGCCCCGCACCAAGAACACCGTCGGCCGGCCGATCGAACTGACCTACCAGGGCCAGGCGTACCAGCTGGTCGTCGGCCAGATCGGGCCGCACCGCTACGTCGTGGACGGCGACAGCGGCGAGGTCGAGGTGGACGTCGACCGGCTCGGCGAATTCGAGCGGCGGCTCGTCATCGGCGGGCGGCGACACCACGTCGTGTCCGTCACCGGACCCGCGCACCACCTCGTCGAGGTCGACGGCATCAGCCACCAGATCAGCCAGGACGAGGCCGGCGTGGTCCGTGCCCCGTCGCCCGCCGTCGTGGTCGCCATCCCCGTCGCCGTCGGCGACGAGGTGGAGGCCGGCGCCACGCTGGTGGTGCTCGAGGCCATGAAGATGGAGACCGCGATCCGGGCGCCGTACGCCGGCCAGGTCCGCGAGGTGCTGGCCGTGGTCAACGCCCAGGTCGACGCCGGCGCCCCGCTGCTGCGGGTCGACCAGGTGGCCGAGGAGACGGTGACCGAGAAGGCCCCGCGGGTCGAGTTCGTCGCGCCCGCCGCCCGCGACCGTGACGACCTCACCGAGGCCCTGGTCCGGCTCGACACGCTGACCGCGATGATCACCGGCTACGACGTCGACGCCGCCCGGGCCAAGGCCCTGCTCGCCGAGTTCGAGGAGCTGCGGGCCCGGGTGCCCGAGTCCGACGCCACCCTGGTGCAGGCCGAACTGGCCGTGCTGACCACGTTCGCGGACCTGTGCGAGCTCTCCCGCAACCGGCCCACCGCCGGCAAGGAGGACACGGTCGAGCGCGTGCACAGCCCGCGTGAGCACTTCCACTCGTTCCTGCAGTCGCTCGACGTGGACGTCGAGGGACTTCCGGATTCCTTCCGCGCCAAGCTTTCCCGGTCGCTGCTGCACTACGACGTGGCCGAGCTCGACCGCACGCCGGAGCTCGAGGAGGCCGTCCACCGGATCTTCGTCGCCCAGCAGCGGATGGAGACCCAGGTGCCGATCGTCGCGGCACTGCTCTCCCGTTGGCTGCGCGACGGCCGGGTCGACGCCGAGACCTGCCCCGCACTCTCCGAGGTGCTGGACCGGCTGGTCGTCGCCACCCAGGCCCGCTTCCCGCTGATCGGCGACGTGGCCCGCAACATCCAGTTCCGGATCTTCGACGAGCCGGTGGTGCTCAAGGCCCGCGAGCAGATCTACGACGGAGTCCGCGGCAGCCTCCAGTTCCTGGCCGAGCACCCCGGCTCGGCCGACCGTGACGCCCGGATCGACGCCATGGTCGACACCCCGGAGCCGCTCGTCGGGCTCCTCGCCGACCCCGGTTCCACCGCCGCGGATCTGCTCGAGGTGGTCACCCGCCAGTACTACAAGATCCGCGGCCTCTCCGACGTCAAGTCCGTCGGCGGGCACGGGCTGCCCTGTGTCACGGGCACTTTCGAGCTGTCGGGCGAGCAGTTGAACCTGGTCTCGGTGACCGCGGACCGAACCCGGCTGACCGAGGCCCTGGCCGTGGTCGACGCCGTGGCGGGACCGGCGCCGACCAACCTGGTCGTCGACCTGTACCTGACGTGGCCCGAGGCGCCGGCCGACGGCGACGCCCTCGCGCAGTCCCTGCACGAGGCCCTGCAGGCGCATGCGGGTGCCGCCCGTTGGCGGCGCGCCACCGTCACCGTGGCCACCCCCGGTGCGATCACGGTGCAGCGCGTGGTGACGTTCCGCCCTGCGCCGCAGCCGGATTCGGGTCTGGTCGAGGACAAGATCATCCGCGACATGCATCCGCTCACCGCGCAGCGCCTGGACATGTGGCGGCTGAAGAACTTCGAGGGCACCCGGCTGCCCGCCCCCGCCGACACGTTCCTGTACCACCTCGTCGCCAGGGAGAACCCCGCCGACGAGCGGCTGATCGCGATGGCACAGGTGCGCGACCTGACGCTGCAGTTCGACGCCGACGGCGAGATCGCCGCCGCACCCGCCATCGAGCGGGCCGTCGCGTCCTGCCTCAACGGCATCCGCCGGGTGCAGGCCCAGCGCGGCAAGAACCGCATCGACAACAACCGGGTCGTGCTGTACGTCTGGCCGAAGTTCGAGGTGTCCGCGGACCGGATCGCCCGGATCGCGCAGCACGTCGCCCCGCTCACCGTCGGCGCGGGCCTCGAGCAGCTGACCATCATCGGCCGGCTGCAGGAGTCGCCGAACACCAAGGCGCGTCAGGTGGCGGTGCGCTTCTCGTACCGCTCGGGCGCCGGACTGCAGGTCGCGGTCACCGAGCCGCCGACCGAGCCGCTCAAGCCGCTCGACGAGTACACCCAGAAGGTCCAGCGCTCGAAGGCTCGCGGCACCGTCTACCCGTACGAATTGATCCCCGCGCTGTCCGCGGGCGGCACCTTCGTCGAGTACGACCTCGACGAGACCGGCACCGCCCTGGCACCGGTGGATCGTCCGTACGGCCGCAACACCGCGGGCCTGATCGTCGGCCTGGTGTCCACCCCCACCGCGCGTTACCCCGAGGGCATGACGCGGGTCGCGCTGTTCGGCGACCCGACCAAGGCGCTCGGCACCGTCGCCGAGGCGGAGTGCTCGCGCCTCGTCGCCGCGATCGACCTCGCGGAATCGATCGGCGCGCCGATCGAGTGGTTCGCCCTGTCGTCCGGCGCCACCATCTCGATGGAGTCCGGCACCGAGAACATGGACTGGGTCTCGCGCGGGCTGCGCCGGATCATCACGTTCACCCAGAACGGCGGCGAGATCAACGTGATCGTCGCGGGCATCAACGTCGGCGCCCAGCCGTACTGGAACGCCGAGGCCACCATGCTCATGCACACCAAGGGCATCCTGGTGATGACCCCGGAGAGCGCGATGGTGCTGACCGGCAAGCAGTCGCTCGACTACTCGGGCGGCGTCTCGGCCGAGGACAACTTCGGCATCGGCGGCTACGACCGCGTGATGGGCCCGAACGGCCAGGCGCAGTACTGGGCGCCGAACCTGACGGCCGCCGTCGAGGTGCTGTTCGGTCACTACGAGCACGCGTACCTCGGTGCGGGTGAACGCTTCCCGCGCAAGGCCGAGTCGACGGACCCGGTCGAGCGGGACATCCGCAGCTACCCGCACGTGCACCCGTCCAGCGAGTTCAAGACGGTCGGCGAGATCTTCTCGAGCGCCACGAACCCGGACCGCAAGAAGCCGTTCGACATCCGCACGGTGATGCGCTCGGTGGTGGACCAGGACCACGCGGTGCTCGAGCGCTGGGCCGACATGGCCGACGCCGACACCTCGGTGGTCTTCGACGCGCACCTGGGCGGCAATGCCGTGACCGTCATCGGCATCGAGTCCCGGGCGATCGCCCGCAAGGGCTGGTTCCCCACCGACGGACCGGACCAGTGGACCTCGGGCACGCTGTTCCCGCGCTCGTCGAAGAAGACGGCCCGCGCGATCAACGCCGCCAGCGGCAACCGGCCCGTCGTGGTGCTGGCCAACCTGTCCGGCTTCGACGGCTCCCCGGAGTCGCTGCGGAACCTGCAGCTCGAGTACGGCGCCGAGATCGGCCGGGCCATCGTCAACTTCGACGGTCCGATCGTGTTCGTGGTGGTCTCGCGCTACCACGGCGGCGCATTCGTGGTGTTCTCCGGAGCGCTGAACGAGAACATGGAGGTGCTCGCGGTCGAGGGCTCGTTCGCCTCGGTGCTCGGCGGCGCGCCCGCCGCGGCCGTGGTGTTCACCCGCGACGTCAACGCCCGCACCGCCGCGGATCCCGGCATCCGCGACCTCGAGGCACAGCTGGCCGCGGCCAACGAGGACGCCGAGCGCGCCCGCCTGCGGGTCGCCCTCGGGGCCGAGCGGTCGGCCGTCCGGTCCGCGAAGCTGGGCGAGGTGGCCGCCGAGTTCGAGGCGATCCACAACATCGACCGCGCCCGCGAGGTCGGCTCGGTGCACGCGATCGTCCCGTCCGCGGACCTGCGGCCGCGCCTGGTCGACGCCGTCGAGCGTGGCATGGCCAGGACGCTGAGCTCCCTCGAGGGGTAACGCGGCCACTACGAACGGCGCCATCGGAGCAACTCCGATGGCGCCGTTCGGCGTCCCCGGGTTGAACGGGTAGCGCCTCAGGCCTTCAGCGAGGGCTGATCGTCCCCTGGAGCAGTGCGACGGCCGCCCCGTCGACGGGCGCGGCGGTATTCGACAGGACGAGCACCGCGCGCTGACGGTCACGGTCGAGCGCGAGCATGCTCGCGAAGCCGCCCGTCGCGCCGTTGTGCCAGGTGACGGTCCGCTCGCCGACCCGATTCGTGAGCCAGCAATACCCGATCCGACCGTCGCCGTCGGCATCCCACCTGGGTTCGAGGGCCGACATCCCCGGCGCCGCACCGTCGAGGACCGCACGCGCGAACCGCGCCATGTCGGCCGGAGTGGAACGCACGCCGCCCGCGGGCGCCGCCGCATTCATCGTCCACGGACCCGTGGGCCGACCGCGTCGGTCATACCCGGTCAGGGCACCGGGCCGGATGCCGTCCCGAGTGACGGGTAGATAGGTGTCGATCATGCCCAGGGGCACCAACAGCCGTTCGGTGAGCACGCCTGGGTAGCCGACGCCCGCCGCGGCTGCCAACGCCTGACCCAACAGCGCGCCACCCAGATTCGAGTACGCCATGCGGCCGGGCGGGCCGGGCGTGGTGGCTCGCGCCTGAGCCAGCAGTCCGTGGAGGTCTGCGAGGTAGGGGTCGCAGCGGGCGGCGACAGCGATCGCCGCGCCCAGCGCGTCCCGTGTCCGTGACGACAGGCGCGGCAATCCGGACCGGTGTCCGGCCAGGTCCCCGAGCGTCACCGCCGCGACGCCGCTCCCCCGCACAGGAATCAGCTCATCGAGCCTGGTCCCTTCCGCAACCTCACCTCGATCGATGGCATCCGCGAACAGCATTGCGGTCATGACCTTGGTGATCGACCCGATCTCGAACGAGGCGTCGTGGGACGAACCGAAATGTGCCCCGCGATCGAGCCCGGTGTCGATCTCGACGACGCTGACACGATCGCGCACGCCGTCCTCGATCAGAGGCCTGACCCGGCTCACCAGCTCCGCGTCGCCGGTGACGGCCGTGGACAGAGCCGGCGGTCGGTTTCTCCGCCACAAATCAGCCACCGCGATCACCCCTCCCCCCGAATTCTCGAGTGTTCCAGTGATCCACTCGATCGAGGCGAGATTTCCGGGAGCTCACTCGGTCTGTCGACCCGAGAACCTCCCCCTCGAGTCGGCGTCGGCCTCCTCGACAGGATCCTCCGGGAATCCCCGACTAATGCGGACCGCAACTGTCCGCATTGGCTGGCAGGGTGTAGCCATGCGCGAGACCTCGGCAAGACTGCTCCGACTGCTGTCACTGCTGCAGATGCGCCAGGAGTGGGCCGGCGCGGACCTCGCCGAGCGGCTGGCCGTCACCACCCGTACCGTCCGACGCGACGTGGACAAGCTGCGCGACCTCGGCTACCCGGTCGACGCCCACGTGGGCGTCGGCGGCGGCTACCGGCTGGGTGCGGGCGCGCAGATGCCGCCGCTGCTGCTCGACGACGAGGAGGCCGTGGCCGTCGCCTTCGCGTTGCAGTCCGGCGCGGTCGGGCCGGTGGAGGGCATCGGCGACGCCGCGCTGCGGGCGCTGACCAAGCTGCGGCAGGTGATGCCGTCGAGGCTCCGGCACCGCCTCGACGCCCTGCGGATCGACGTGGTGCCGCACGGCCCGGCGCCCTCGGCCGTCGACGCGAAGGTGCTCACCGCCCTGGCCACCGCCTGCCACGCTCACGAACGGCTGCGCTTCGACTACCTCGCCCACGACGGCACGCCGACCCGACGGGAGGTCGAGCCGCACCGACTGGTGCGCTCGGGCGCCCGCTGGTACCTCGTCGCCTGGGACCTGCGCCGCGCCGACTGGCGCTCGTTCCGGGTGGACAGGATGACGCCGAAGACGCCCACCGGCCCCCGATTCACGCCCCGTGAACTGCCCGCCGGTGACGCCGCGGACTTCGTCTCCCGCGGCATCGGCCGGGCGCTGGCCCAGGCCCGGGCCCGGGTGCTGCTGGACGCGCCGATCGAGCAGATCGCGCCGATGGTCGACGAGTTCTGGGGCGCGGTCGAATCGGTCGACGAGCACAGCTGCGTGGTGGAACTTCGCGGCGAGTCACTGCCGGGCATCGCTGGCTGGCTCACCGCGTTCGGCGTCGGTTTCACCGTGCTCGGCCCGCCGGAGCTGCGCGAGGAGTGCCGCCGGCTGGCGCAGCGGCACGCCGCCTTCAGCGAGCAGTACCGCCGGGCCGCGGACGCACCCGCGCCTGCAACGCCGCCAGCGCGCAGCCGGCGACGCACCGCAGCGCGGCCCTGAGCCAGGGGTCGTCGAGACGCGCAGTCACCGTCGCCCGGGCCATCAGACCGTCACCGACTCGAGCTCCGATGCCGGCACCCGCGAGTCGCGCAGCGTGAGCGCCGCCAGAGCGGCCCGACGCGCGCAATCACCGCGGCGACCTGCGAAGGCCACGGAGAACCCGTCGGTCAGCGCGCCCAGGTCCCCCACTCACATCTGCCCGGGGCAGGGCCCTTGGCAGGAGTTCGACATCTCACTCCCGTTTGCCACGTAGAAGAGAAAGAGGGGCGGGACGACGATCGCCTTGAAAAGCGCTTCCTGAACCCCGTCGCTGGATCCGGTGGGGGCTGCGACGGATTCGGCCGGCAGGAGAGATCCGGCGGGGGCGGCGGCCGCGACACCGGACCCGGCCGCGACGCCACCGGCCAGCACGGCCGAGGCCACAACAATGGAAGCGAAACGACCCGCCCTGGGACTGCGCATATCTTGATGCTCCGATCGGTTGGTGGTGAACACGGAAGCTTCGGCAGCATCGGATCTCACCGATCACCATGCGCCGCGAGTGACCATACCAACGAAGACCAGACCGAGTGCGGGAACGCAGACTGTTGCCACACAAGACAATTCGTTGAACGCAACGCCCAATGACAAGGCCGCGTCCGGCGAGCACCCCCGGCCCGCGGATTGCGATCGGCCACGCTGAAATCGAGACCCTTCGACGCCAGCCAGTTCTCCCCGACAAAGAGACCTTCCGACTTCCATTTCTGTGTCGGTCCCGGGATCTTCGTCCGGTTCATTTCGATCGCCCCTCCATCCATCGTGCCGGCCACGGACCTGCGTCCGCGTCTGCTCGACGCCGTCGAGCGCGGCAGGGGACGGACGCTGGCACAGGTGGCCGAACGACCTGTCACCTTCTGACACACCGAGGCCCGGCACTTCACAAGTGCCGGGCCTCTGTGTCTTCCGAGCCGATCTGGTCTGGCGCCCTCGCCGCCCGTGCGCCTTTGCCTGCAGCTCTACCGCAACGGTGCACGGGGCGGAGCGGGTCGCACCGCCCCTTACGACGGATCCCCTACTGGCCGTAGCAGATCACGTGGGGGCAGCCAACCGGCATCTCACTGCC
>NZ_BCXG01000012.1 GCF_001894985.1 Rhodococcus tukisamuensis NBRC 100609
GCCGTCCTTGAACTGGACGGTGCCGGTGGCGCCCGCGGGGGCGACGGTCGCGGTGAGGTCGACGGCGGTGCCGGTCTTGGCGGTGGCCGGGACGTTCAGCGTGGTGGTGGTGTCGACGATGACCGGGCCGGGGTTGGTGACGGTGATCGTGGCCAGGGGGCCTGCGCCGGCGTTGAGGGCACTCTTGTTGTCGCTGGGGATGCAGCGGGTGGGTGCCCACTGGGTGCCGCCGAAGAAGCTCGCCTTCGGCAGGAAGGTGTAGTAGTTCATGTCGTTGCCGTAGCTGGTGGCACCTCCCGCGGTGCGCACCTTGGGCGTGATCACGCCGGGCGCCCCCGCGGTCACCGTCACGTCGACAGCGGGCAGGCGGAACCAGCTGTCGCCGCCGGTGGCGTTGCCGTTGAGGTCCTTCTTCAGCTTGGGGGCTCGAATGCCGCCCTCGCTGTTGGTGCTGCTCGACGGGCCGTTCGCGATGGTCTGGTTGTTGCCGGACAGACGAATGAAGTTTCCGGCGGGGTCGGCGTTGCCCGAGTCGTTCACCCGGAGCACGCTCGGCGCGACGTTGTCGATGTTGATCCCGGTGCCCACCACGGCGGCGCTGACGAAGGTGGCGTTGGCGGGGATTGCGTAGTCGACCTTCAGACGCGAGACGTTGGTGGTGGTGGCGCCGGAGTCGCTGTCGGGGTACGAAGCGGCACCGGGCTGGATGCGGTAGGTGAACGTCTCGCCGGCTGCCACGGAGGTGGGTGCGTCGACCGTCATCGAGGTGTCGGCCATCTTGTCGACCGTGATCACTGCCTTGGCCTGGCACGAGTTCTTGAACGAAGTGGTGGTGGGCGCTGCGTTGGCCGGGCTACCGACCAGCATCATTCCGGCAACGACCGCCACGCTGGTGACCGGTACGGCAACACGCCGCACTTGGGATCTCGACATGGAAACTCCTTGCGCTCGGTCCGGGGATGGCCGTGCCGAACATCGGGGGTGGGTGAAATTCACCACACTGTGTCATCCAAAGTGAGAACTCGTTGCAGTTATCAAAAAAGGGCCGTCAAGTTACTGAACGGTAAACGCAATAGAGTAAAACGCCAGGTGGAAGCCTCAACTCTCACTTGAGGGTCAACTTTGGGGGGTTCAATCGTGACCATCTTGTGTCCTGGCATGCAGTTTTGGTCCCCTACTGAAACGTGTTCATCGGAGCGTGGGCGGACTGGATTCCTGGGTCGGGGTAGGGGGATCGGCCGATTCCGACAATTGCGCGGGGAGTATCGGAAGCGTGCGGTGCGGGCGGGGTCGACAAGGCCGCGAGGAAGCCGACGCGCGTGGGCCGCGGCGGAGGGGCGGCAACCTTCCCGCGCCTTGCCCACGACCCGGCCGGCGCGATGCGGATGTCGGTGGTCGTCGTTAGCGTCGGGACATGCGAATCAAGATGTGTGGAATCCATGTCGTCGACCCGGCCGCGGCGTTCGAGTTCTACCGCGACGTCCTGGGCTTCGAGGAGTTGATGGCGGTCCCGGAGTACAACCTGTACATCGTGCGGTCGCCGCAGGATCCCGACGGCGTGGGTCTGCTGCTCGAGCCCAGCGACAACCCGGTCGCCGAGGCGTACCGCAGGGGCGTCTACGAGCAGGGCCTGCCGATCATCGTGTTCGGCGCCCCGGACGTGCGGGCGGAGTACGAGCGCCTGTCCGCGCTGGGGGTGCGGTTCACCGGCGAGCCGACCGCGGACCAGTCCGGCACCTCGGCGGTCTTCGACGACACCTGCGGAAACCTGATCCAGATTCACCAGGACGAGTGACCGGCGCCGTCCGGCACGGCCGGCGGCACTGAACGGTCCGGGAGCGCGCGAAAGAGTCCCGGAAACAGCGAAGGCGCCATCCGAATGAATCGGATGGCGCCTTCGAGCACTGTCGGGGTGGCGGGATTTGAACCCACGACCTCTTCGTCCCGAACGAAGCGCGCTACCAAGCTGCGCCACACCCCGTGCCCTGCTCACTGCCGTTGTTTTGGCAGCCAGCGAAGTCTAGCGCACGACTGCCGAAGAACGCGAAACGCCTGTTCGGACGCCCTGTTTTGGCCCTCTGGAGGGGGATGCGACCAATGTCAGCAGGGTCGCTTCCGGGCGGCAGCAGAACCGCGCCGGGGCGTACGGGGAGGTGCCCACGCCGGCGGAGACGTGCAGGCGCGTGTGGGCACCCCACTTCGACGGACCCTTGACCCGGGACCGGTCCAGCTGGCAGTTGGTCACCAGCGCGCCGTAGAACGGCAGGCACAGCTGGCCGCCGTGGGTGTGGCCGGCGAGCACCAGGTCGTAGCCGTCGTCGGCGAACCGGTCCAGCACCCGGGGCTCGGGCGAGTGGGTGATGCCGAGCCGCAGGTTCGCCATCGGGTTCGGCCGGCCGGCGATGGTGTCGTAGCGGTCCCGCTTGAGGTGCGGGTCGTCGACGCCCGCCGTCGCGATGCGGATGCCGGCCACCTCGAGCTCGCGGCGGGTGTGTGTCACGTCCAGCCAGCCGCGCTCGGTGAACGCCGCCCGCAGGTCCTGCCACGGCAGCGGCTCGCCGTGCGTCCGCTTGTGCTCCTTGTTGAAGTACTTGAGCGGGTTCTTCGGCTTCGGTGCGAAGTAGTCGTTGCTGCCGAAGACGAACAGGCCCGGCCGGGCCAGCAGGCTGCCGAGCGACTGCACGACCGCGGGCACCGCCCGCTGGTGCGAGAGGTTGTCGCCGGTGTTCACCACCAGGTCGGGGTCGAGACGGTCCAGTTCGCGCAGCCAGTTCTGCTTGAGCTTCTGCCCGGGCATCATGTGCAGGTCGCTGATGTGCAGCACCCGCAGCGAGGGGGACCCGGGCTCGAGCACCGGCATGGTCGCCTCACGCAGGGTGAAGGCGTTCCGTTCGATCAGCGAGGCGTACCCGACGCCGAGCGCCGCGGCTCCGACCACACCGGCCGCGGTTCCGCGGAGGACGTTGCGAGGGTTGTCAAACACCACTCAAGGATACGCAGCGGGCGCAATCGACATGCGCCTCACCGCCCGAGGCGCGTAGCGTTCGGCACCATGTCCGATTCCACAGCCAGCCTGAAGAGCACCCTGCGCGCCGACCTGACGACCTCGATGAAGGCCAAGGACACGCTGCGCACCCAGACCCTGCGAATGCTGCTCGCCGCTATCCAGACCGAGGAGGTCGCGGGCAAGGAGGCACGCGAACTCACCGACGACGAGGTGCTGAAGGTACTGGCCAAGGAGTCGAAGAAGCGCGGCGAGTCCGCCGAGATCTACACCGAGAACGGTCGCGGCGAACTGGCCGCGAAGGAGCACGCCGAGGCGCGGATCATCGACGAGTACCTGCCCACCCCGCTGACCGACGCCGAGCTGGCGGACGTCGCGGACACCGCGATCGCCCAGGTCGCGGAGGAGTTGGGGGAGCGTCCCGGTATGCGTCAGATGGGTCAGGTGATGAAGGTCGCCACCGCCATCGCCGCGGGCAAGGCGGACGGCTCCCGGATCTCCAAGGCGGTCAAGGACCGCCTGTAGTCCGCCCCCGAACGCCGCCGCCCGGGTGCGGGCGGGAGTCGAGTGCTCCCGCCCGCACCCGGGCGGCTTCATGTCAGCGGCGCGGTGTCAGCGCGGCACCGGCAGGGTGATCGGGGGCAGGCCGGGCAGCTGGATCGTCGCCTGTCCGTCCGGGGCGCCGGGGCCGCCGGGAGCGCCCGGTGCCGGTGTGGGCGCCGTCTTCTTGGCGGTCCCGTCGCTCACGTAGAGCGTGATCGACGAGCCCGGGACCGCGAGCCCCGCCGGTGACGTGCTCAGCGTGGTGCCGCGCGCGCTCTCCCCGGACATGGACACGGCGTTCACCGTGAACCCGGCGGCCTGCAGGGCGCCGGTCGCCTGCGCCTGGCTCATCCCCACCACCTCGGGAACCTGCGCGTTCTGCGATCCACGCTGGTACTTCGGGTCCAGGGGCGGAAGCGACGTGGGCCCGAAGTCGTTCACGATCGGTTTCATCGCCAGGAACCAGGCCCGGGCGGGTTCGGTGCCGCCGTAGACGTTGCCCTCACTGCACTGGCGCAACGGCGAGGTGCAGATCTCGCGGGGCGTCGGCGAGTCCGCGTAGACGTACACGCTGGCCGCGAGGTTGTTGGTGAAGCCGAGGAACGCCGAGGACATGTGCGACTCGGTGGTACCGGTCTTGCCGGCCATCGGCAGCGTCCAGCCGACGGAACCGGCCGCGCCGGCGGAGGTGCCACCGGGCTTGTCGTCGTGACTCATTGCGTTCGCCAGGGTGTCCGCCAGGCCCGGGGCAACGACCTGCTCACAGGCCTGCTGGGTGACGGACACCGGCTTGCCGGTGCGGTCGACGATCGAGTCGATCGGCGTCGGCGGGCACCACTTCCCGTGCGAGGCCAGGGTCGCCGCGACATTGGACAGCTCCAGCGGGTTCACCCAGGTCGGGCCGAGGGTGAACGAGCCGAGGTTCTGCTGCTTCTGCATGTCGGCGAGGGACTGACCGTCGCCCTGCCCGGAGGTGCCGGGCTGCGCGTAGGACCGCAGGCCGAGGCGGACCGCCATGTCCACGGTCGGGGTGACGCCGGCGGCCTCGATCAGCTTGACGAAGGCGGTGTTCGGCGACTGGGCAAGCGCGTCGGTCACCGACAGCGCGGGCGGGTACTTGCCCGCGTTCTCCACGCAGTAGGTGGCCGGCGGGCAGCCCTTGGCGCCGCCGTATCCCATGCCCTTGACGTCGACCCGGCCGGGGACCTGCAGGACCGCGTCGGTGCCGAGACCCTTCTCCATCGCCGCGGCCGTGGTGAAGATCTTGAAGATCGAGCCGGCGCCGGTGCCGACGAGCGAGTACGGCTGCGGCTGGACGGTCTCGTTGATCTCGCCGTTGAGGCCGTAGTTGCGGCTGCTGCTCATCGCCAGCACCCGGTGCTGGTCCTGGCCGGGCGCGATCACGTTCATCACCTGCGCGACGCCCTCGACGGTCGGGCTGGCGGTCGCGGTCAGCGCGCTGTGCGCGGAGTTCTGCACCTTCGGGTCGAGGGTGGTCTTGATCAGGTAGCCGCCCTTCTCGACCTGCTCGCGGCTGATCCCGGCATTCGCCAGGTACTGCAGTGCGTAGTCGCAGAAGAAGCCGCGGTCGCCGGCGGCGATGCACCCGCGGGGCAGCGTCTGCGGCTCCGGCAGCACTCCGAGGGGCTCGTCCTTGGCGGCCCGGATCTCGGCGGCGCGGTCCGGGATGTTCGCGATCATGGTGTCGAGCACGGTGTTGCGGCGCTCGAGCACGCCGTCCGGGTTGGTGTACGGGTTCAGTGCGGAGCTGGACTGCACCATCCCGGCCAGCATCGCGGACTGCGTCAGGTTGAGGTCCTTCGCGTCGACCCCGAAGTAGGTGCGGGCCGCGTCCTGGATGCCGAACGACGCGTTGCCGAACGGCACCAGGTTCAGGTAGCGGGTGAGGATCTCGTCCTTGGTGAGCTTCTTGTCCAGCGTCAGCGCCATCCGGATCTCCCGGATCTTGCGCGCCGGGGTGGTCTCGATGGCGGCCCGGCGCTCGGCGTCGGTCTTCGCCACGACCAGCAGTTGGTAGTTCTTCACGTACTGCTGGTCGATGGTGGACGCGCCCTGCTGAACCTGCCCGCTGGTGGTGTTGGTGAGGAAGGCGCGCACCGTGCCCTGCCAGTCCACCCCCTGGTGGTCGGCGAACCGCCGGTCCTCGACCGACACGATCGCCAGCTTCATGTCGTTGGAGATCTTGTCGCTGGGCACCTCGAATCGGCGCTGCTCGTAGAGCCAGGCGATGGGGTTGCCGTCGACGTCGACCATGGTCGACACCGCCGGCACATCGCCTTCGATGAGTTCTGCGGACACGTTGTCGACGGCGTCCGCGGCCCGGTTCGACGCGATTCCGAACCCGCCGGCCAACGGGAACATCACGCCCGCCAGGAGCGCCCCGGCAAGGGCAGAGCATCCGGCGAGTTTCGCGACTGTCTTTGCGATTGGCACCCCGACAGAGTACGTGGCCGCGCGTGCCCGAGCCCCGAGCGCGGGTCGTGCCACCTCACGTGATGGCTGGCAAGTGTCCTGGATGCACGTCCGTACCAAAAAAGTGGGCCCAGCACCTTGCGCAAACCGTTGTACATTGCCTAAATTGGGAGGCGGTGTGATTCAGATAACACTAGATCAGGAATGTGGTGAGACTCGCTCATGATAGGGCGCGCCCACCGCATCCCAAGAGCGTCAGCGAGGGCGACGCTCGTATTGCAGGAGGGGCAGAAGATGACCGTGATCACCTCGGGAAACCGGCTGGATGTCGAAGAGGCAGAGGCTCGTATTGCGTGGGTTACGCAGGCGCGATGCCGAGCGGTCGATCCCGATCAGCTGTTCGTTCGCGGTGCCGCGCAGCGCAAGGCCGCCACGATCTGCCGACACTGCCCGGTCCTGATGCAGTGCGGCGCGGACGCCTTGGACAACCGTGTCGAGTTCGGCGTGTGGGGCGGAATGACCGAGCGCCAGCGCCGTGCGCTGCTCAAGCAGCACCTCGAGGTCGAGTCCTGGGCGGACTTCTTCGAGGCGCAGCGGCACCAGGCCCCTGTCATCTGAACGGACTAATTCTCTCGCCGCTGGCCGGGACCCCGTCAAATGGGCCCGGCCAGTGTGCTGTCCGGGTCGGCCGCGTGGAGCGCCGCGGCCGGGTCACCCGCCGTGAAGCCGAAAATCCGCAAAGTCGAATCCCGGTACTACGGCGCAGCTGACGAGCACCGCTTCGTTCCCGGCCGGGCGCGCCCGTTGCCAGTGTCGCGCCGGCATCACGAACTGGGGCGACTGTCCGGCGAGGACGTCGGCGCCGAGGACGTGTCGGTTCGGCGGGCCCGGCTCCGTCCCGTCGCCGCCCAGGTCGAGGTGCAGTGCCCCGCCGCGGTGCCAGAACCAGATCTCGTCGCTGCGCACGGAGTGCCACGCCGACTGCTCGCCGGGCATCAGCAGGAACAGGATGGCGGTGCCCGCGGAGCGGGAGTGCGGGTAGTCGGGCGGCAGGGCCCCGGCCGGGACGGTGACGTCGCTGCGCCAGGTCTCCCGGTACCAGCCGCCCTCCGGGTGTGGGGCCAGCTCCAATGCGTGTGCCCAGTCGGGCAGTGTCGCCATGGCAGTCAGCATGGCACCGCCACCGCCTTCCTGTCCGGAGGTCGGCGGCCGTCCGCGGATTCGGGGGAGTGCGACCACCCGGGCGTATGCTTGCCGATAGGCAAGTAAACCGGAGGAGGTCGCATGCCCAGGACGCTCACCGACGACGAGGTCACCAGACTCAAGGTCGCCCTGGCCCGGATCTCGCGGCTCGTCGACCGGCAGGTCTCCGGGGGTGGGCTGACCCGGACCCAGCTCTCCGTGCTCGGCACCGTGAGCAGGCTCGGCCCCCTCGGGGTCGGCGAGCTGGCGGCGACCGAGGGCCTCAACCCCACGATGCTCTCCCGCGTGATCGGCAAGCTCGAGGCGGACGGGCTGCTGGCCCGCTCACCGGATCCCGCCGACCGCCGCGCCGTGCTGGTGCAGGTCACCCCGGCCGGCGAGGAGCTGCACGAGGGGCTGCGCCGCGACAGGACCCGGCTGTTCGCCTCCGGTCTCGCCGCGCTGCCGGAGGATCAGGCCGACCGACTGCTGCTGGCATTGCCCGCGATCGAGGCGCTGGCCACGCAGATGCGGGCGCCCGCCGAGGCGGCGTCGGCGAGCGACCGCGACCGGGTGACCGCGCGGTGACCGCCCTCGCCGACATCCGGCGGGACACCTTCGCCTCACTGTCCAACCCCAACTTCCGGCTCTACTTCGGCGGCCAGGCGGTCTCGATGGTCGGCACCTGGATGCAGGCCGTCGCGCAGGCGTGGCTGGTGCTGCAGCTGACCGGTTCCGGCACCGCACTGGGGTTCGTGGTGGCCCTGCAGACGCTGCCCGTCCTGCTGTTCGGGCCGTACGGCGGCGTCGTCGCGGACCGGCTGGACAAGCGCCGGCTGATGATCGGGCTGCAGGCCATGATGGGGGCGCTGGCCCTGGTCCTGGGCCTGTTGACGGTCACCCACACGGTCACCCTCTGGCAGGTGTACCTGCTCGCGTTCCTACTCGGCATGAACAACTGCTTCGAGAATCCCGCCCGGCAGGCGTTCGTGCTCGAGATGGTCGGCCCCGCGGACCTGCGCAACGCCGTCAGCCTCAACTCGGTGCTGGTCAACGCGGCCCGTGCGGTCGGACCGGCGGTCGCCGGGATCGTGATCGCCGCCGGCGGACTCGGGATCTGCTTCCTGCTCAACGCCCTGAGCTTCGTCGCCGTCGTGGTCTCCCTGGTCCGTCTCGACGTCGCCGCGCTCTGTCCGTCCCCGCCGGTGCGGCGCAGTCCCGGGCAGCTGCGCGAGGGCCTCGGCTACGTCGGCCGCACACCGGAGCTGCTGATCCCGCTGCTGATGATGGCGCTGGTCGGTGCCCTCGCCTACGAGTTCCAGGTGGTCCTGCCGGTGCTGGCGCGGGAGACCTTCGGCGGTGGTGCCGAGGTGTACGGCTTCATGACCGCGGCGATGGGCGCCGGCGCGGTGGTCGGCGGGCTCTACGTCGCGGCCCGCGGACGGACCGGGGTGCGGGCGTTGTCGACGTCGGCGGCGGTGTTCGGGGTGCTGATCGCGGCCGCCGCCTTCGCCCCCACGCTCTGGCTCGAACTGGCCGCGTTGGCGTTCGTCGGGGCCGCCAGCGTCGGCTTCATGGCGACCGGCAACAGCACCCTGCAGCTCGGGGCGGACCCGAGCATGCGAGGTCGGGTGATGGCGCTGTGGTCCGTCGCGTTCCTCGGCTCGACCCCGATCGGCGGGCCGATCGCCGGCTTCGTCGCCGAGGAGTTCGGCGGCCGGGCCGCGCTCGCGATGGGCGCGGCGTCCTGCCTGGTCGCGGCGGGGCTCGCGTTGCTGGTCGCGCGCCGGCGGTCGGCGGCCGCGCCGGAACCCGTCCCCGGCGCGGCCTGAGCTCGCGCCCGACCTGCCGTCAGACCTGGCCGGTGAGCTGGTCGGCGACGGCCCGCAGGGCCTCGAGGTCGGACACCTCGAAGGGCAGCGACGGCACGCCGACCACCGGGACGCGCGGGTGCGCCTTGGAGAAACGGCCCAGCATCCGCAGCTCGCGCTGCGCGGTCCGGGCCCGCTCCGCGTGGATTCGCAGCACCGCGGCCGCCAGCGGGTGCTCCCCGTTCTCCTTCAGCTGGTCCGCCGCCGCCACCGCGTGATCGGCGGACAGCGAGCTGAGCGTCGGGTGTGTGCGGTTGAGCACCAGTCCGGCCAGCGGCATGCCGTCGGAGGTCAGCCGCTCGACGAAGAACGACGCCTCCCGCAGCGCATCCGGCTCCGGCGCGGCGACCACCATGAAGTGGGTGCCGTCCGCCCGCAGCAGCTCGTAGGTCCGGGCGGCCCGCTCCCGGAACCCGCCGAACATGGACTCGAAGGACTGCACGAACGCGGACGCGTCGGCCAGCATCTGGCTGCCGACGACGGTGTTCACGGCCTTGAGCGCCAGGCCCATCGCGCCGGTCACCAGGCGTCCGATGCCACGACCTGGGGCGGAGAGCATCCGGATCATCCGGCCGTCCAGGAAGGCGCCGAGCCGCTGCGGGGCGTCGAGGAAGTCCAGCGCGTTGCGCGACGGCGGGGTGTCGACCACCACCAGGTCCCACTCGTCGCTGGCGGCGAGCTGCCCCAGCTTCTCCATCGCCATGTACTCCTGCGTGCCGGAGAACGAGGTGGCCACGGTCTGGTAGAAGGGGTTCGCCAGGATCTGCTGGGCCTTCTCCGGTGTCGAGTGCTCGAGCACCATGTCGTCGAAGGTGCGCCGCATGTTCAGCATCATCGCGTGCAGCTCGCCGGTCGCGCCCGGCCCCAGCTGCACCGGCTGCGGGGTGTTGCCGAGGTCCTCGACGCCGAGCGCCTGCGCCAGCCTGCGAGCCGGGTCGATGGTCAGCACCACCACACGTCGGCCCTGCTCGGCGGCCCGTAGCGCCATCGACGCGGCGGTGGTGGTCTTGCCCACGCCGCCGGACCCGCAGCACACCACGATCCGGGAATTCGGGTCGGCGAGGATGCCGCCGACGTCGAGCGGGGCCGTCACCGGACGCCCTGTTCGGCCAGCTGCTCGGCGAGTTCGTACAGCCCGCCGAGGTCGACGCCGTCGGTCAGCGCGGTCAGGTGCAGGCGGGCGACGTCCAGCGCGTCGAGGCTCTCGGCGCTGTCGTCCTGCGCGCGCAGCGTCGACGCGTTCTCGATGGTCTCGGTGAGCAGGCCGGCGAAGTCGTCGTCGGAGAGCGTGATGCCCGCCGCGGCGAGACCGGCCCGGACCGCGTCGGCGTCGATGACGCCCGCGGCCGCGTCGGCCATCTCCTTGGTGGGCAGGTACGCGGTCGCGCTGCGGTTGACGATCACGGCGCCGATCCGCAGGTCCGCGGCCTCGAGTTCCACGACGGCGTCCGCGGTCTCCTGCACCGGGAGGGCCTCGAGCAGCGTCACCAGGTGCACCATCGTCTCGTCGGAGTGCAGCAGGCGCACCACCCCTTCCGACTGGGAGTGCACCGGCCCGCCCTTGGCCAGGTCCGCCATCGCCTTCGTCACGTCGAGGAAGCTACCGATCCGGCCGGTCGGCGGCGAGTCCACCACCACCTCGTCGTACACCCGGACGCCGGACTTGTCGGTGCGGATCACGCACTCCTTGATCTTTCCGGTGATCAGGACGTCGCGCAGGCCCGGCGCCAGCGTGGTCGCGAACTCGACGGCGCCGATCCGGCGCATCGCGCGGCCGGCGAAGCCCAGGTTGTAGAACATGTCGAGGTACTCGAGGAACGCGGTCTCGATGTCGAGTGCCAGCGCGAACACCTCGCCGCCGCCGTCGGCCGTGGCGATCTTGGTCTCCGCCGGGGGCAGCGGCGGCATGTCGAACTGCTGCGCAATGCCCTGCCGTCCTTCGACCTCGACGAGCAGTACTCGCCGCCCGCCCGCGGCCAATGCCAGAGCCAAAGCCGAAGCGACGGTTGACTTTCCGGTGCCGCCCTTGCCTGAGACAAAGTGGAGGCGGGCCTTGTCCGCCTTGGCCGGCCATTCGAATGCGGGTGTGCTCGCGGGTGCTGCCACACCCGGAGCCTATAAGTCGCGGCGCCGCGTCGTGCCGGGGCCGGTCGTCCGCGTCGGAAATCTGCGTCGGTGGACTTCGACGGCGGGGCACTAGGCTCTCCGGCATGAGTGAATTGACCACCTGGGAGTACGCGACCGTTCCGCTGCTGACCCACGCGACCAAGCAGATCCTCGACCAGTGGGGAGCCGACGGCTGGGAACTGGTGTCGGTGCTGCCCGGCCCCACCGGTGAACAGCACGTGGCGTACCTGAAGCGCCCGAAGGGCTGACCGCGATGGGACAGTGGAAGGCGCGTCTGGCCGAGCTGGGCCTCGAGCTGCCCGCCGTGGCGGCCCCCGTCGCGGCGTACGTCCCGGCGGTGCGGACCGGCGACCTCGTCTACACCTCGGGGCAGCTCCCGTTCGTGGACGGCGCACTGCCGTTGACCGGAAAGGTCGGCGGCCCCGTCGACGCGGACGAGGCGAAGGCCGCGGCCCGGACCTGCGCGCTCAACGCGCTGGCCGCGATCGACGCGCTGGTCGGACTGGACTCCGTCGTGCGGGTGGTCAAGCTCGTCGGGTTCGTCGCGTCGGTGGAGGGCTTCACCGGCCAGCCGGGCGTCATCAACGGCGCCTCCGAGCTGATGGGTGAGGTGTTCGGCGACGCGGGCGTGCACGCCCGGTCCGCGGTCGGGGTGGCCGAGCTTCCGCTCGCCGCGCCCGTCGAGGTCGAGGTCATCGTCGAGGTTCGCTGAACCGGCCGGGATCGTCCGAACACGCTGCGCGGCTGCGCCGCCCGTAAGGGGTGGCGCAGCCGCGGTTTGTAAGGTGAGCCCATGACCCCCGCACATCCGGCGTACGCGCAGCTCCGACAGGTCACCGACATCGCCGCGGTGATGTTGGAGGACAACCCCGGGATGATGACGCTCGACGGGACCAACACGTGGATCCTGCGGGCCCCGGGCCGCGAGGAATGCGTCGTGGTCGACCCCGGCGAGGCCGACGAGGAACACCTGCTCCGGGTGGCGTCGGTCGGCCCGGTGGCCCTGACACTGATCACCCACCGGCACGGGGACCACACCGGCGGCATCGACCGGTTCGTCGAGCTGACCGGCTCCCCGGTCCGGTCCGTGGACCCGAAGTTCCGCCGTCGCACCGACGCCGGCCTGCCCGACGGCGAACTCATCGAGGAGGTCGGGCTCGCGATCCGGGTGCTGCGTACGCCCGGGCACACGCTCGACTCGACGTCGTTCGTGATCGAGGGGGAGGGCTCGGTGCTCACCGGCGACACCATCCTCGGCCGCGGCACCACAGTCCTCGACTCGACGGACGGCGACCTCGGCGACTACCTGGCCTCACTGCGGTCGCTGATCGACCTCGGCACCGGCCGCACGGTGCTCCCGGGTCACGGCCCGGACCTGCCCGACCTGCAGACGGTCGCCCAGCAGTACCTCGACCATCGCGAGGACCGGCTCGACCAGGTCCGCGCCGCCCTGGAGGCGCTCGGCGCGGACGCGAGCGTGCGCAGCGTCGTCGAGCACGTGTACACCGACGTCGACGAGAAGCTGTGGCCGGTGGCCGAGCAGTCCGTCCGGGTGCAGCTGGACTATCTCCGCCGCTGACGTTGCGTTTCCGGTCCCGGTGCGCGAGCGTGGAACTCGGTGTTCCCGCGAACCGAGGAGCTCGTCGATGACCGACTACGGACGTCCGCTGCAGTTCGGCATGTTTCCCACCCCGGAGTCGGGTCGGGCGGACGAGGTCCTCGACCTGGTCGAGATGGCCGACGAGGAGGGACTGGACCTCGTCGGGATCCAGGACCACCCGTACCAGAAGGACTTCCTCGACACCTGGTCGCTGATGGCGTTCGTGCTGGCCCGGACCAGCAGCATCCGGGTGTTCCCCGACGTGGCCTGCCTGCCCCTGCGGCCCCCGGCGGTGATGGCGAAGGCGGCGGCGAGCCTGGACGTGCTGTCCGGCGGACGGTTCGAGCTCGCGCTCGGCGCCGGCGCCTTCTGGTCGGCCATCACCGCGATGGACGGGCCGGAGCGCACACCGGGGGAGGCGGCGGGGGCGTTGTCGGAGGCCGTCGACGTGATCCGGCTGATGTGGTCCGGGGAGCGGTCGGTGCGCTACGACGGCACCCACCACCGGTTGTCCGGGGTGCACCCGGGGCCGCGGCCCGCCCACGACATCGGGATCTGGCTGGGGGTGGGCGGTCCACGGATGCTCGGTGTGCTCGGCCGCAAGGCCGACGGCTGGGCGCCGTCGAACAGCTACTTCCCGCCGCCGAAGCTGCCCGACATGCACACGCGGATCGACGAGTCCGCGACGGCCGCCGGCCGCGACCCCGCCGACATCCAGCGCATCTACAACGTCTTCGGCGCCATCACCGACGGTCCCGGCGGCGGCTTCCTGGGCGGCCCGGTCGGGCAGTGGGTCGAGGAGCTGACCGGACTGGTCGTCGAGACGGGCATGGACACCTTCGTCTTCGGCGCCGAGGGGGACGACCCGCACCAGCACCGCCGGTGGGCGGTCGAGGTGGTGCCCGCGGTGCGGGAGGCGGTCGCGCGGCACCGGGCCTGAGGCCGCGACGGGCAGGGAACGACGAAGCCGCCCGCCCCCGAGGGGGACGGACGGCTCGGTCAGATCTGCGGTGGCGTCAGCGCGCGCGGCGGGCCAGACGCTCCGAGTCGGAGATCAGCACGCTCTTGCCCTCGAGACGCAGCCAGCCACGGTGCGCGAAGTCGGCGAGCGCCTTGTTCACGGTCTCGCGGGAGGCGCCCACGAGCTGGGCGATCTCTTCCTGGGTGAGGTCGTGCGTCACCCGCAGCGAGCCGGCTTCCTGGGTGCCGAAACGCTGGGCGAGCTGCAGCAGCGCCTTCGCGACCCGGCCGGGGACGTCGGTGAAGATGAGGTCCGCGAGGTTGTTGTTGGTGCGGCGCAGGCGGCGGGCCAACACGCGCAGCAGCTGCTCGGCGATCTCGGGTCGCTGGTCGATCCAGGACTTGAGGGCGTCGCGGTCCATCTGCACGGCGCGGACCTCGGTGACGGTGGTGGCCGTCGAGGTGCGGGGACCGGGGTCGAAGATGGACAGCTCGCCGAACATGTCGGACGGGCCCATGATGGTCAGCAGGTTCTCGCGACCGTCGGGGGAGCGGCGACCGAGCTTGATCTTGCCGGACACGATGATGTAGAGCCGGTCGCCGGGCTCGCCCTCGTTGAAGATCACGTGCCCACGGGGGAAGTCGACCGGCTGGAGCTGCTTGACCAGTGCGGCCACTGCCGACGGCTCGACTCCCTGGAAGATTCCGGCTCTGGCCAGGACCTCGTCCACGTGCGCTCCTTCATAGGGATCTTGATTCTGACGTCCGGGTGCCCGTCGTGAGGCTCCCGGCCGTGCTTCGGCACTTTGGCTGTGCCGACGGTTTTGTAGCTTGTCCAAGTAAGTCTAGCTGTCCGCGCTCGAACATTAGTGACCGGCGACACCCCGCGCACGTCGAATGGTCACGGATCGTCGGGCAGCGGTCAGCTGGCGCGCTGTGTGGACAGCGGCGGCTCGTCCTCCGCGTCGACGCCGCCGCGCTTGCGGCGACGGTGGAAGCGGGCCAGTGCCCGGGGCAGGCCCTCTTCGGCGAGAGTCGCCACCTCGGCATGACTTGCCTGGTCCAGGAACTCCTGGACCTCCTGCTCGCGCACCGTCAGCCGGCGTAGGCGGCATTCCACCCGCTCCATCGCCAGCGCAAACAGCATGAGCAGCACTGGGAAGAGCACCACAGCGAGACCTTGCATACCGGGAAGTAAACACGGCGAATGTCTCAGAAGCGAAACGATCGGTGAGGCCTTCTCCTACGCGTCCGTAGAGTTGTCCGGGTGTCCTCAACTGTTTCGCAGACCCCGGTTCCGCGTCGGGTCGCGTCCACCGGAAGTCGCCGTCGCGACGAGACCCAGCTCGGTCTCGTGCGCCGCGCCCGACGGATGAACCGACGGCTGGCCGAGGCGTTCCCGCACGTCTACTGCGAGCTGGACTTCGCCACGCCGCTGGAGCTGTCGGTCGCGACGATTCTGTCCGCGCAGTGCACTGACGTGCGGGTTAACCAGGTGACGCCCGCGTTGTTCGCGCGGTACCGCACCGCCGCGGACTACGCCGGGGCGGAGCGCGCGGAGCTCGAGGAATACATTCGCAGCACCGGCTTCTACCGGAACAAGACCAACTCGATCATCGGCCTCGGGCAGGCGTTGGTGGAACGTTTCGACGGTGAGGTGCCGCGCACGATGAAGGAGTTGGTGACGCTGCCGGGCTTCGGCCGCAAGACCGCCAACGTGGTCCTCGGGAACGCCTTCGATGTGCCCGGTATCACCGTGGACACCCACTTCGGCCGGCTCGTGCGGCGCTGGGAATGGACGCAGGAGGACGACCCGGTCAAGGTCGAGCACGCGGTCGGGGAACTGATCCCCCGCAAGGAGTGGACCCTGCTCTCGCACCGGGTGATCTTCCACGGGCGCCGGGTGTGCCACGCCAAGAAGCCGGCCTGCGGGGTGTGCGTGCTGGCGAAGGACTGCCCGTCGTTCGGCGTCGGCCCGACCGACCCCGAGGTGGCCGCGGCCCTGGTGAAGGGCCCCGAGACCGAACACCTGCTCGACCTGGCGGGTCGGTGAGCTGAGCGTGCACGTGTCCAATGCCGGCCGCTGGAGCCTGGCTGCCCTCGTCGTCGTCGCCGCGCTGGTCGTTGCGATCTGGCCGCGGGGCGGGCCGGACGAGTCCCTCCCGCGGGGTTACGCCGACTACGTCGGCGGTGGGGCAACCCCGTCGCTGCAGGAACGTGCCCCCGGCGACACCGACGCCGCGTTGGCCGGTCCCCGGGCGCGAGCCGCGATCGACCCGTGTCCGACGCCGGTCCCGGGCGCGGTCGCGTCGGGCCCGCTGGCCGGCATCGGCCTCGAGTGCCTCGCCGACGGCACCCGGATCGACGTCGGCGCGGCGCTGGCCGGCCGCCCCGCGCTGGTGAACCTGTGGGCCTACTGGTGCGGCCCGTGCGCCAAGGAACTGCCCGCGCTCGACGAGTACGCCCGTCGTGCGGGGGAGCAGGTCGCGGTGCTCACCGTCCACCAGGACCCCAAGGAGGGCAACGCGCTGACAGCGCTGGCCGACTACGGCGTGCACCTGCCGGGAGTGCAGGACGGCACCGGCCGGGTCGCCGCCGCGCTCGGCGCGCCCAACGTACTGCCCGTGACCGTGCTGGTCCGGGCCGACGGCACGGTGGCTGCGGTGCTGCCGCAGCCGTTCGACAACGCGGACCAGATCGCCGACGTGGTCCGAGAGAAGCTGGGTGTGACGACGTGACACTGACCGACCACCAACCGCCCGAGTGGCTGCGCCGGGTCGCCACCCTGCCGCCGTCGGACGGCAACGCCGTCAATCCGGTGCTGTTGCGCCGGACCCCCGCCGGGGTGTCGGCCCGCGACGCCGCCGTGCTGGTCCTCTTCGGCGGTTCCGCCGAGGCCGACCCGATCGCCGTCGGCGGCCTGCCCGAGGACGCCGACGTGCTGCTCACCCAGCGGGCGTCGACCCTGCGCCAGCACGGCGGACAGATCGCCTTCCCCGGCGGCGCCGCCGACCCCGGGGACAACGGACCGGTCGGCACCGCGCTGCGTGAGGCGCAGGAGGAGACCGGCCTGGAGCCGGACGGGGTGCGCACCATCGCGGTGCTGCCCGGGATCTTCGTGCCGCCGTCGGGTTTCGACGTGACCCCGGTGGTCGGGTACTGGGACCGGCCGTCGCCGGTGCGGGCGGTCGACCAGGGCGAGACCGAGCGGGTGGCGCGGGTGCCGATGCGTTCGCTGCTCGATCCGGACAACCGATTCGTCGTCAAGCACCGGCTCGGCTACCAGGGTCCGGCGTTCCTGGTCGACGACATGCTGGTGTGGGGTTTCACCGCCGGCGTCCTCGCCGGCCTTATCGCGGTCTCCGGCTGGGAGATCGACTGGGATCGCGGCGACGTCCGCGACCTCGAGGTGGCATTGGCTGAGGTCGAGGCAGGAGTGGTCGAGGTGCACGAGCGGTGACCGGATCCGCCTGGATAGACATCGCGATTCTCGCGGTCGCGGTGCTGGCCGCCAGTTCCGGCTGGCGGCAGGGCGCGGTGGCGTCCGCGCTGGCGTTCCTGGGAGTGGTCCTCGGCGCGGTCGCCGGCATCCTCATCGCACCGCACCTGCTGGTGCACGTCGACGCAGGCCGGACGCGGGTGCTGGTCGGCGTGCTGCTGATCGTCGGGATGGTGATCGTCGGCGAGGTGGCGGGCATGGTGCTCGGCCGCGCCGCCCGCGGCGTGATGCACAGCCCGGTCACCCGGTCGGTGGACAGCGTCGTCGGCGCCGGACTGCAGTGCGCGGCCGTCCTGGTCGCGGCCTGGCTGCTGGCCATCCCGCTGACGGCGTCGTCGCAGCCCGAGGTCGCGACCGCGGTACGCGGGTCCAAGGTGCTCACGCAGGTCGACGACGTCGCGCCCAACTGGATGCGGCGTCTGCCCAGCGAGTTCTCGGCGCTGCTCGACACCTCCGGCCTGCCCGACGTGATCGGCCCGTTCGGGCGCACCCCGATCGCGGTGGTGGACCCGCCGGACCCGAGCATCGCGGCGAGCCCTGTCGCGGCCCGGCTCGAGCCCAGCGTGTTGCGGATACGCGGCGTGGCGCCGAGCTGCCAGCGGGCCCTGGAGGGGTCCGGTTTCGTGGTCGCACCCGAACGGGTGATGACCAACGCGCACGTGGTCGCCGGGACGTCGCAGGTGGTGGTGGACACCTTTGACGGACCGCTCGACGCCCACGTGGTGCTCTTCGATCCGGAGGTGGACATCGCGGTGCTCGCGGTGCCCGGCCTGGACGCACCGGTGATCCCGTTCGCCCCGGAGCCTGCGCGGTCCGGGGACAGCGCGATCGTGCTGGGCTATCCCGGCGGCGGTCCGTACACCGCCAGCGCGGCCCGGGTCCGCGAGACCCTGGACCTGTCGGGACCCGACATCTACCGCACGTCCGACGTCACCCGCGAGGTCTACACGGTGCGCGGGTCGATCCGGCAGGGCAACTCCGGCGGCCCGCTCGTCGACGAGCAGGGCCGGGTGCTGGGCGTCGTGTTCGGTGCGGCGGTCGACAACAGCGACACCGGGTTCGTGCTCACCGAGGCGGAGGTGTCGCGGCAGCTCGCGCAGGCGTCCGGCGCGTCCGCCACGGTCGGCACCGGGAACTGCATCCTCTAGTTCGCGAGGTCGCACCTGGACCCCTCCACCTGCAGTCCCCAATGTCACATTGGATATCCCAGAGATACCTAATGTGACATTGGGGACGGAGGTGGGGGACTGGTGGGGTCGGTCAGCGGGTGAGGAACTCCGCCAGCTCGGCGGTCACTTCGGCGGGGCGCTCCCGGTGCGCGTAGTGACCGGCGCCGGCGACGGTGTGCAGGCGCCGACCCGGCGCCCACCGGTTGTCGTGACGCAGGGCGGCGGCGAGCACGTACGGGTCGTCCTGCCCATGGATCTGCAGGACCGGGATGGTCAACGCCTTGTTCATCGCCTTCATGAACCGGCGGCCGTCGGGACGCCACTGGCTGCGGAACGCCCAGCGCTGGTACTCCAGCGAGCAGTGCGCCGCGCCCGGGATCTGGATCGCCGTCCGGGCCCGGTCGACGACCTCCGTGAATTCGTCCGAGCGCTGCCACTGCTCGCCGGACCGTTCGCGGAGCAGGCGCTCCACCTCGGCGCCGCCGTTGCGGGTCAGTACCCGCTCCGGACGCCACGGCAGCTGGTAGCTCAGGAACGACGGCAGGAGGGCGCCGCGCTGGGCGCGGTCGCGCAGGACCGCCCGCTTGAGGGCGATCGGGTGCGGCGAGCTGACCAGGGCGATCGACCGGACCAGCCGGGGGTGCAGGACGGCGGTCGACCAGCAGACCAGGCCGCCGTCCGCGTGCCCGACCAGCGTCGCGTCGGTGTGGCCGAGGGCCCGGATCAGTCCGGCGACGTCGCCGGCGAGCGTCCAGCCGTCGTAGCCGCGGGGCGGCTTGTCGGTGTCGCCGTAGCCGCGCAGGTCCATCGCTACGGTGCGGTACCCGGCGTCGGCGAGCGCGGTCAGCTGGTGCCGCCACGACCACCAGAAGTCGGCGAAACCGTGCAGCAGCACCACCAGCGGCGCGCTGGGGTCTGCCGGGCCGGCCTCCACGGCATGGAAACGGATGCCGTTCGCGTGCACGTCGAGATGCCGCCACGGACCGTCGATGCGGGCGGTTGACGGGTCTGGGGCGGTCACGGGCGGCGTGGCGGGCTTGATGGCCGTCTAGCCGGTGGTCCGGCGGGCGTACTCGCCGGGTGTGTAGTCGCCGTGCCGGTAGCTGGACTCGGCGGCGCTGGGCAGCACCGACGCGGCTTGCCGCAGCGAGTCGATGGTCTTCGCCGGTGCCCGGAGCTTGCGCACCCGCAGGTATCCGAGTCCGGCCAGCGCCGCCGTCATCAGCAGCATCAGCAGGAAGACGATGAGGAAGGCCAGCCAGCGGACGACCCACACGTCGAGCAGTTCGGCGAGGAAGAAGAAGAAGAAGAACGCGCTGAACACGAGCACCGAGATCGCGAGGATGAAGAACAGCGAGCCCTGCAGGCCCTTCTTCACCTCGCCGGTGACCTCGGCCTTGGCCAACTCGACCTCGGCGCGGACCAGCGTGGAGACCTGTGCGGTGGCGTCCTTGACCAGGTTGCCGATGCTGGCGGTGCCCGGTGCCAGCGAGTCGACGTCGGTGAGCGGGATCGACGAGATCGAGTTCGGGACTCCGTCTCCGGTCAGCCGCTGGGTCCTGTTGCTGCCGTTGCGGTCGCTGATGCTCACGTCTCGCCCCTGTCTCGTCGTCGTTCGTCAGCCGTTGTCGGCCGGTTCGGCCTGGGTGCGGGCGTCGTGGACGCGCCCCCGGCGCAACAGTAGCGCCGACCCGATCAGTGACGCAGCCAAGGACGTCAGCAGCACCGCCGCCTTGGCCTTCTCCTGTTCGGCGCCCTCGAGTGCGAGTTCGGCCACGAGAAGGCTAACGGTGAAGCCGATCGCGCCGAGCACCGACAGGGCGAACATGTCGCGGAAGTCGAGCCCGGCCGGCTTGACGGCGATCCGCAGCCGGACCACGAGCCAGGAGACGCCGAAGATGCCGATGGTCTTGCCCAGCAGCAAGCCGAGGATGATCGCCAATGTCAGCCGGTCGGTGAACATCGTGCCGAGCACCTCTGCGTTCACCGGGACACCCGACGCGAACAGGGCGAACACGGGCACACAGAACCCGGCCGAGTACGGCTGGATGCGGTGTTCGAGTCGGGTGGCGGGGGCCTCGTCCTCGCCCGGGTCCGGTCGCACCCGGGTCAACAGGCCGAGCACCACGCCGGCCAGGGTGGCGTGGATCCCGGCCTCGTGCACGGCGTACCAGACGAACATTGCCAGCGGGACGTACAGCAGCGGCGTGGTGATCCGGCGGTGCTGCGCGAACCAGTACAGGGCCGCGCCGGCGACCGCGGCGAGCAGCCAGAGCATCGCGATGGACGCGGTGAACACGGTCGCGATGATGATGATGGCCAGCAGGTCGTCCACGACGGCGAGGCTGAGCAGGAACACCCGGGCGCCGGCCGGGATCCGGGAGCCGGTCAGGGCCAGCACACCCAGCGCGAACGCGATGTCGGTGGCGACCGGGATCGCCCAGGCCTGTTCGATTCCCGGCTCGCCCCAGCCGACTGCCAGTGCGATCAGCGCGGGGGTGACGACGCCGCCGACCGCCGCGATGATCGGGAGCATCGCCTTCTTGCGGTCGGAGAGTTCGCCGACGACCAGTTCTCGTTTGAGTTCGAGGCCCGCGACGAAGAAGAACACGGCGAGCAGCGCGTCCTGGGCCCATGTGCCGAGGCTGAGGTTGAGGTGCAGTGCGCTCGGCCCGACCTGGAAGTCGCGCAGCGAGAAGTAGGCGTCGGACCAGGCGGAGTTCGCCCAGAGCACGGCGACCGCGGCGGCGATCAGGAGGATGGACCCACCGACCGTCTCGGTCCGTAGGTAGCGGGAAAGTTCGGAACGCACTTGCGTGATCACGTGGCCGGTCTCCTGTGGTGAAGAGGGCGTGCAGGGGCTGTTTGCCGACCAGACTTCCCGGCGCTCCGGCTGGAATCTTAACGCCTTCCTGGCGTGACGGTGGCGACGGCGCGGACCTGAAAGTTCGTTCCGCTAAAGGTTCCGATAATGTATTTCCCACAGTGTGGACGGTCTTGGTCCACGCCTTAGCGGTTTTGTGCAGGAGATTCCGGATGAGTCAGGCCCCCGACGTCGTGATCGACCCGCCAGTGAAGGCGGTCGCGGAGGCCAAGGAGGTGCCGCGCAGCCGCATCGTGGTGGCCAGCACAATCGGCACCTCGATCGAGTTCTACGACTTCTACATCTATGCGACCGCGGCCGTGTCCGTGTTCCCGCATCTGTTCTTCCCCAAGGGCAACGACACCACCGCGCTGCTCGCCTCGCTGGCGACGTTCGGCCTGGCCTTCGTCGCCCGGCCGCTCGGCTCGATCGTCTTCGGACACTTCGGTGACCGTATCGGTCGCAAGGCCACCCTGGTCGGCTCGCTGCTCACCATGGGCGTCGCGACGTTCCTCATCGGCCTGTTGCCCACCTACCACCAGATCGGCATCGTCGCGCCGGCGTTGCTGGCGCTGATGCGGTTCTGCCAAGGCCTCGGGCTCGGCGGGGAGTGGTCGGGCGCCGCGCTGCTCGCCACCGAGACCGCGAAGAAGGGCAAGCGTGCCTGGGCCGCGATGTGGCCGCAGCTGGGCGCACCGATCGGGTTCTTCCTCGCCAACGGGCTGTTCCTGATCATCACGCTGTTCATGGACCACGACACCTCGAATCCCGACCTGGACGGCGCGTTCCTCAGCTGGGGCTGGCGGATCCCGTTCCTGCTCAGCGCCGTCATGGTCATGATCGGTCTCTACGTGCGTCTCAAGCTGGAGGAGACGCCGGTCTTCGCGCGGGCCGTGGCCAACGGGGAGAAGGTCAAGACCCCGCTCGCCGAGGTGTTCAAGACCAGCTGGCGCCAGCTGATCATCGGCACGTTCGTGATGCTCGCGACGTACACGCTCTTCTACATCATGACCACCTGGGTGCTCAGCCACGGCACTGGCAAGACCCCGGCACACGGCGGCACCGGGGTCGGCTTCCAGTACACCGACTTCCTGGTGCTCCAGCTGGTCGCGGTCTTCTTCTTCGCGGGCGCGATCCCGATCTCGGGCTGGCTGGCCGACCGCTACGGCCGGCGCATCACCCTGCTGGTGATCACCGGGCTGATCATGGTCTTCGGCCTCTCCTTCGGGCTGCTGCTCGACCCGGTGGGCATGGGCGAGGGCCGGATGCTGGTCTTCCTCGTCATCGGCATGGTGCTCATGGGTCTGACCTTCGGGCCGATGAGCGCGGTGCTGCCCGAGCTGTTCCCGACCAACGTCCGCTACACCGGGTCGGGCATCGCCTACAACACGGCGAGCATCCTCGGGGCGGCGGTCGCCCCGTTCATCGCCACCTGGCTGGCGACGTCGTACGGTGTCGGCTGGGTCGGCATCTACCTGCTGATCGCGGCGGCGATCACGTTCGTCGCGCTGCTGGTGATGCGCGAGACCAAGGACGCCTCCCTGGACGGCTGATGCCGGGTCAGGCGACGGCCTCGACCGGGTGCGGGTACTGCGCGGCGCGGTGCTGGAACGAGACGATGCTCGGGTTCTGGATCACCCCGTCGCGGATCTCGATGGCCCGGGAGATGGTCGTGTCGGCGTCCCAGGCGTCGGCGCCGGAGATCACCGTCCGCAGGTGCGGCAGCAGGGCCTCGCTGATCTCCCAGGTCGCGGAGTTCCACAGGTGCGACGGGCTGTGGTCGACGGCGTAGTAGTGCACGTTGTCGCCGACGACGAAGCTGGGCTGCGCGAACGTCGTCGGGCGGGCCCAGCTGAAGCCCATGCCCTCGTCGCAGGACACGTCGACGATGACGCTGCCGGGGGCGAACCCGGCGAGGTCGCCCTCGTCCAGGAAGGTCAGCGGCGCGTCGGTGTCCTGCAGGGTGCAGTTGACCACGATGTCGTTGGCGGCGAGGAAGTCCGCCAGCGGCACCGGGCCGCCGTCGGTGACGACGCAGCTGCGGGTCGGGTGGTCCGGGTCGTGCGCGACGTGGACGATCCGCGCCGAGTGGATCGGCGAGCCGACCGCGGCGGCCTTCCGGTTGGTGAGGACCTGCACCTCGTCGACGCCGAGGGCGTTGAGCGCGGTCACGGCGCCGCGGGCGGTGGCGCCGAAGCCGATGACGACCGCCCGCAGTCGACGGCCGTAGTCGCCCGTCGACCCGACGAGCTCGAGGGCGTGCAGCACCGAGCAGTACCCCGCGAGCTCGTTGTTCTTGTGGAAGACGTGCAGGCCGAAACCGCCGTCGGCGGTCCAGTGGTTCATCGCCTCGAAGGCGATCAGCGTCAGCTTCTGGTCGATCGCGAGCTGGGTGATGCCGGCGTCCTGGACGCAGTGCGGCCAGCCCCACAGGGTCTGCCCCTCACGCAGTTCGGCCAGGTCCTCGCGTTGCGGCTTGGGTAACAGCACGACGTCGCAGTCGGCAATCAGCTCGTCGCGGGAGCGGATCCCCGCGACGAGGGGCGCCAACGCGTCGTCGCTGACGCCGAACGGCGTTCCGTAGCCGCGTTCGAGGTAGAGGTGCGCACGCAGGTCGGGATCGATACGCGGGAAGTGCATCGGATGGATGGGCAGCCGTCGCTCGTTCTCCTTGTGGGAGTGCGCGAAGACGCCAAGGTCAATCATATGCAGTTGTCTCCTGAAGGTGTCGATCGCAAGTGGTTGAAAATCAACACTTTTGGTGCGTCAGCGCTTCTTTGCCTTCGCGACGATCTCGACGTCTGGCACGCCGTCGGTCTTCGACCGCTTCTCTGCGCGCTTTTCCTTCAGCGACTTGCCGGATTTTTTCGTCATGGTGTTGCGAGGTGACTTGTCCGACATGGTGGTCCCTTGATTGGGAACCTGAACGGTCCCGGGCCACCGACCCTACGCGTCATTCGGGCTTCCCGTCGCCAAGTGCCCTGGCCCGACGCCCGCCGGACCGTTCAGTCCGGCGGCTCGTGGCTCTGTTCGACGACCCACGCGGCGATCTGCGCGCGCGAGGTGAACCCGAGTTTCGACAGCACGTGCTCGACGTGCCCCTGCGCGGTGCGTTGCGAGATCACCAACTGTTCGGCGATGGCCCGGTTGGTCAGGCCGCGGGCCACCAGGTCGGCGACCTCCTGCTCACGGGGGGTCAGGTCGGCGGCAGGATGGCCCGTCGCCGGCTCGGCGGGCGGCGGCTCGTCGCCGACCGCGAACGCGACGATCTCGTCGAGTGTGAGTCCGGCGCCCTGCCGCAGCGCCGTCTCGAAGGCGCGTTGGCCGAGTGCGCTGCGGGCATGCTGCTCGCACTCGTCGTGGAAGGTCCGCAACCCCGGGATGACCACGCCCGAGTTGCCCCCGGCCTGCCACAGGACCTGCGCGCCGCCGAGCATCACCGCGGCGCGCTGGAACTGGTGCATGTCGGCCGTGATCCAGGCCAGCGTCTCGACGCAGACGGCCGAGCCGAGCGGGTCGTCCACCACGCCGCTCAGTCGTAGTCCCTGCTCGAGCAGGGGTCGCGCCCGGTCCGGATCCTGTTGCCACAGAGCAAGTCCGAGTGTGCACAGCGCGTACGAGCGGTACACCGACTCCTGATGCGGCTCGGTGATCGCGAGGACTTCCTCGGCGGCCGCGGTGGCCCGCGGGGTGTCGCCGAGCAGGGCAGAGGCCATGGAGAGCCCGAGCAGGGTGGACACGTGGCGCAGCCGGTCGTCCTCGCCCCGAACCGTGTCGAGGATCCCGTCGAGGAACCGGACGGCCCGTTCCGGATCACCGGTGTAGATCGCGAGGTGCCCGGTGGCATGCGCGACAAGGGTGTCGGCCTCGGGGTCGCCGAGGGCGGCGGCGGCCTCGCGGGCCTGTTCCACCATCGCCGCCCCGGTGACGATGTCGTCCTGGTTGCCGGCCAGGACCGCGCCCGCGCACAGCGCCTCGACCCGTTCGAGCGTAGGTGCGCCGCCCTGGGCCTCGAGGGTGCGGTCGAGCCAGCGCCGGCCCTCGCCGAGCAGGCCTCGGGAGAGCCAGAACAGGTAGGCGGCGTTGGTGATTCGCAGCCCGGCCTCGGCCTCGCCGGGCTCCGCGATGCAGTACTCGAGCGCGTCCCGGAGATTGGCCTGCTCCCGGGCCAGCCGGGCGATCCACTCCGGCTGGGCCGGACCGATCCACTCGGCCTCCGCCCGGGCGGTCAGTCGGGCGTACCAGTCGCGGTGCCTGCGGCGCAGGTCGGCTTCCTCGCCGGCCTCTGCCAGCCGCTCGAGGCCGTAGTCGCGGAGGGTCTCGAGCAGTCGGTATCGCACCACCCCGTCGGGCTGCTCGCGGATGAGGATCGACTTGTCGACGAGGGACGCGACGAGGTCGAGCAGCTCGTCCGGCGTCAGGTCCCCGGCCGCGACGCCCTCCGCGCCGTCGAGTTCGAAGCCGCGGGCGAACACGGCCAGCCGACGCCACAGCCGACGCTCGGTCTCCGTGCACAGGTCGTGGCTCCAGTCGATGCACATTCGCAGCGTCTGCTGCCTGCTCGGCGCACCGCGACTGCCCGCGTTCAGCAGCCGGTACCGGTCGTTGAGCCGGTCGAGGATCTGGTCCGCCGACAGTGCCCGCAGCCGGGCGGCGGCGAGTTCGAGTGGCAGCGGCAGCCCGTCCAGTTTGTCGCAGATCCGGGCGATCGTCGTATGGTTGTCGGCGGTGAGTTCGAATCCGGACACCGCGGTGGCGGCGCGTTCGACGAACAGCGTCACCGCCTCGTACTGCGCGAGCCCCTGCACGCTGCCGGTCCGGTCCGGGTCCGGGACCGTCATCGGCGGGACGCGCAACGTCGTCTCGCCGCCGATCAGCAGCGGCTCCCGGCTGGTGGCCAGGATGCGCAGCTCGGGGCAGGTGCGCAGCAGCGCCTCCGCGAGCTTCGCGACCGCGTCGACGAGGTGCTCGCAGTTGTCGAGGACGAGAAGGACCCGGTGGTCCCCGACCAAGTCGGTGAGCAGCCGCAGCGGGGAGGGGGCCGACTGCTCCCTCAGCCCGAGGGCCGCGGCGACGGTGTCGGGCACGAGCTCCGGGTCGGTTTGTTCGCCGAGTTCGACCAGCCACACGCCGTCGTCGAACGCGCGCTGAGACTCGGCCGCGACCCGGAGGGAGAGCCGGGTCTTGCCCACTCCGCCCATCCCGGTCAGGGTCACCAGGCGCGAGAGGGCCAGGAGCCGTCTGGCCTCGGTCACCTCGCGGCGCCGGCCGACAAAACTGGTCAGGTCCAAGGGCAGGTTGCCGACCCTGCCCCGCACGGAGGGCGCCATCGATCAGTGCCTCCAGCCTCGCGCTCCCCTGTGGTCACGGTACCCCGCGGCGGGTGCCGAGCGGTGGGAACTTGTCGCCGCACCGGCCGTCGCGGAGGACAGGCCGGGGGCTGCTCGGCCCGTCGCCGGGCGGAGACGAAGGTGCCCTCCGCGCGACTGCGCGAAGGGCACCTGTCGGTGTCGCTGCGGCGGGCTACTTGCCGCGGATGGCTTCGAACACCTTGGGGTCGACCAGGGTGGAGGTGTCGCCGAGGTCGCGGCCCTCGGCCACGTCGCGCAGCAACCGGCGCATGATCTTGCCGGAGCGGGTCTTCGGCAGCTCCGGGACGATCGTGATCTGGCGCGGCTTGGCGATCGGGCTGATGTCGGTGGAGACCTGGGCCTTGAGCTCCGCGATCAGGGTCTCGCCCGTGTTCTCCACGCCCTCGCGCAGGATGACGAAGGCGACGATGCCCTGTCCGGTGGTCTCGTCGGCGGCGCCGACCACCGCGGCCTCGGCCACGCCGTGGTGGTTGACCAGTGCCGACTCCACCTCGGAGGTGGAGATGCGGTGACCGGAGACGTTCATGACGTCGTCGACGCGGCCGAGCACCCAGAGCGCGCCGTCGTCGTCGTACTTGGCGCCGTCGCCGGCGAAGTACCAGCCCTCCTGGGCGTACCGGGACCAGTAGGTGTCCTTGAACCGCTCCATGTCGCCCCAGATGCCGCGCAGCATCGACGGCCACGGCTCGTCCATGACCAGGTAGCCGTTGCCGCCGTTGCCGAGCGGCTTGGCGTCGTCGTCGACGATCTTCGCGGAGATGCCCGGCAGCGGTGCCATCGCGGATCCCGGCTTGGTCGCGGTGATGCCCGGCAGCGGGGAGATCATGATCGCGCCCGTCTCGGTCTGCCACCAGGTGTCGACGATCGGCGCCTTGTTGCCGCCGATCACCTCACGGAACCAGCGCCAGGCCTCCGGGTTGATCGGCTCGCCGACCGAGCCGAGCAGCCGGATCGAGGACAGGTCGTGGGCGTCCGGGATCGCCCGGCCCCACTTCATGAAGGTGCGCACCAGCGTCGGTGCGGTGTAGTAGATGCTGACGCCGTACTTCTCGATGATCTCGAAGTGCCGGTGCTCGGTCGGCGAGTTCGGGGTGCCCTCGTAGACCACCTGGGTGACGCCGTTGCTGAGCGGGCCGTACACGATGTAGGTGTGCCCGGTGACCCAGCCGATGTCGGCGGTGCACCAGTACACGTCGCTCCCGGCCTTGTGGTCGAAGACGTTGTGGTGGGTGTACGAGGCCTGGGTCAGGTAGCCGCCGGAGGTGTGGATGATGCCCTTCGGCTTACCGGTGGTGCCGGAGGTGTAGAGGATGAACAGCGGGTGCTCGGCGTCGAACGGCTGCGCCTCGTGCTCGGGGGAGGCCTGCTCGACCGTCTCGTGCCACCACAGGTCACGGCCCTCGGTCCACGCGACGTCGGTCCCGGTTCGGTTGACCACCAACACGTTCCGCACCGATGCGGCGCCGTCGACGGCCTCGTCGACGGCGGTCTTGAGCGGTGCCGCCTGACCGCGGCGCCACTGGCCGTCGACGGTGACGACGAGCTTGGCCTCGGCGTCGTCGATGCGCGAACGCAGCGCCGAGGCCGAGAATCCGGCGAACACCACCGAGTGCGTCAGGCCGAGCCGGGCGCAGGCCAGCATGGTGACCACGGCCTCCGGGATCATCGGCATGTAGATGGCGACGCGGTCGCCGGCGACCAGGCCCAGTTCGGTGAAAGTGTTTGCGGCGCGGCTCACCTCGGCGAGCAGGTCGTTGTAGGTCAGGTCGCGGCTGTCGCCGGGCTCGCCCTCGAAGTGGATCGCGACGCGGTCGCCGTTGCCGGCGAGGACGTGCCGGTCGACGCAGTTGTAGGCGACGTTGATCTTGCCGTCGACGAACCACTTGGCGACGGGGGCGTCGGACCAGTCGAGGACCTGCGACCACGGCTCGTGCCAGTGCAGTCGGGCGGCCTGGTCGGCCCAGAACCCGAGTCGGTCGGCGTCGGCGGCGGCCTGCAGCTCCGGGCCCGCATTGGCTGCTGCGGCGAACTCCGCGCTCGGCGGGTAGCTCTCGGTCGCCTGCTCGGCCACGTTGGCGTCGGCGGTGCTGCTGGTCATGTCGCCCGTACCCCTTTCGGTGAGTCGTCGGCGCGCATTTGCGCTGCTGTGAGCGTAGTCACATGTGACGGGGAGCGCACCGTTGCACCCGGCTGCAACCCCCGTTGCTGCGGCAACCGGTCGAATTCACACGACCGACGGTTGGCCGACGCGACGAGTGGCCGGCGCGGTGTTGTGATGGATGGATGAGGCAACGGTTGAGCGTGGTCACCCTCGGTGTGGCCGACCCGGCGACGGCGCACTCCTTCTACGTGGACGGGCTCGGCTGGAGCCCCACGCTGTACGTGCCCGGCGAGGTGCTGTTCTTGCAGATCGGGCCCGGCGTCGTGCTGTCGCTGTGGTCGCTGGCCGAGATGGCGCGCGAGGCCGGGCCGACCCTGCCCGCCGCCGGGGAGGCGGGCAGGGCGCCGATCACCCTCGGGCACAACGTGGACAGCCCGGCGGAGGTGGACGAGGTGCTGGCGGCCGCGGACCGGGCCGGTGGGACCGTGCTCGCCGCCGGGGAACGGCGCAGCTGGGGTGGGTACAGCGGGTACTTCGCCGACCCGGACGGGTACCGGTGGGAGGTGGTGCACAACCCCGGGCTGGTGGTGCACGACGACGGCCGGGTGGAGATCGGGCCGGCGCAGTGACCCGGACCCGGCTCCTCGCGCGCGGGACCCTCACTCGCGCGCGGGACCACCGCGGTGGACGGGTAGCGTTGAGCAGCGTGAACGACCCACTGCAGCCACTGGTGGACCTGCCTGGAGTGCTCGAGGCCGCCGATCGGGCGCGCGACGCTCTCGGTGCGGTGCACCGGCACAAGTCCAATCGCCGCGGCTGGCCGACGACGGCCGCCGAGGCCGCCGTCCGCGCCGCCCGCGCGTCCGCGGCCCTGGACGGCGGAAGCACCGAGCTGCCGGGCGCGGGCGAGGCGGGCGATCCCGTCCTCACCGGCGCCCTGCGGGTGGCGCAGGCCCTGGACGGCGACGCGCTGCCGATCATGGTCGGTACCTGGCAGCGTGCCCCGCTGCAGGCGTTGGCCCGGCTGCACCTGCTGGCCGCGGCCGGGCTGGTGCCGGACGAGGCGGACCTCGGCCGACCGCGCACCGCGGCCGGGGTCGGGGAGCGGCTCGACGCGCTCGCCCAGCTGATCACCGGTGGCACCAAGGCGCCGGCGCCCGTGCTCGCCGCGGTGGTGCACGGAGAGCTGTTGTCGCTGAGTCCGTTCGGGACAGCGGACGGAGTCGTGGCCCGCGCGGCGTCCCGGCTGGTGGCGGCATCCAGTGGGTTCGACCCGCACAACCTCGGCGTCCCGGAGGTCAGTTGGCTGCGTCGGCAGCAGGCATACCGCACCGGCGCCGAGGGCTTCGCGTCAGGCACCCCGGAGGGGGTCGGCAGCTGGGTGATCCTGTGCTGCGGCGCCTTCGAGGCGGGCGCCCGCGAGGCGACCTCGATCGCGGAGGCCGCCGCGGGCTGAACGTCGCCCGCCGTCGGGGGGAGTGTTGTCGAGCCCCGTCCGCGCACCCGCGGGTATCCGATTCCGGCTGGGCCGCAACGGCATCGGCCGTCGGCCTCCGTCGGGTGTGCAGGACTGTGTGCGGGGTGGCCCCGCATGTAAAAGCGGGCGGTGCTGTCGACTCTCGTCGACCTCGCCGCCCGCTAGCACGGACTACCGGGTTACCAAGCGTGCTAGGTGGGTTGTGTGTCCGGCCTCGGCGTCGGCTCGACTACCGCAAGTTCGCCTCTGCAACTCGTGCAAGGTTCTCGCTCACGTGTGATCGAGTCTCGCAGGCCCACAACGCTTCTGCCCTTGAGTGGCTTGAGCTCCGCGTGGGTGCCTGGTGTCCGTGCTGGGAATTCCTGACCGGGAGATCGACTCTTCTCTTCCGATTCGACCTTGGCCTGTCATTCATTCCGTAACTCCTTTGTACCCTGTGGCCCGGCCCACTTCAAGGGGCAAACCGACTGGAACGACCCCAGTGTCGGGGGCCTGTCGTCAGCGCCGTCGGTGCAATACCCTGTACGTCAATGCGCCCGCGAGCAGGGCTCCCAGACTCACCGCCGCGGTGGTCGCGACGGCCGTCCCGGACGGCGTCTGGATGCGGGCGCGTAGGGGCACCGGGTTGGAGAAAGTCAGGATGGGCCAACCGTTTCCGGCCGCCTCCTTGCGCAGCGCCCGGTCGGGGTTGACGGCCGTCGGGTGCCCGACCGCGCCGAGCATGGGCAGGTCCGTCGCCGAGTCCGAGTAGGCGTAGCACCGTGCCAGGTCGTAGTTGTTCGCCTCGGCCAGCTCGCGGATGGCCTGCACCTTGCCCTCGCCGTAGCAGTAGAAGTCGAGATCGCCGGTGAACTTGCCGTCCTCGACGGCCATCCTGGTGGCGCTGTAGTGGGTTGCGCCGAGGGCCCGGGCGATCGGCGCCACCACCTCCTCGCCGGACGCGGAGACCACCACCACGTCGTGGCCGCGGAGTTTGTGATCGGCGATCAGGTCCGCCGCCTCCGCGAACACGAGTGGGTCGACGATGTCGTGCAGGGTCTCTGCGACGACGGCGCGCACCTGCTCGACATCCCAGCCGGCGCACATGTTCGTCAGGTGCGCCCGCATCCGTTCCATCTGGTCGTGGTCCGCGCCGGAGAGCATGAACAGGAAGTGTGCGTAGCTGCTCTTGAGGACGGACCGTCGGTTGATCAAACCCTGGTCGAAGAAGGGCTTGCTGAATGCGAACGTGCTCGACTTGGCGATGATGGTCTTGTCCAGATCGAAGAACGCCGCCACTGTTCCGTGCTCGGATTCCCTGCTCGCCGCTGCGGTCACGGGTCCACAATAGGACTTCCGCCGGTTCCGGGCGCGGTCGCGGAGCGGCAACCTGGTCGTCCGTCCAAGTGGGGCGACTTGCCGCCGGTCGAATTTGCGATTATGCGCGGGTCCGGGTGTAGTATCGGGTTCACCTGGACTTGATCTAGGTGTGTTCAGCCCGACCCCCCGGGGCTGAACGCCGAAGACCCCCGCCTCCTCCCCCCCTGGCGGGGGTCTTCCTCTAAATTTGCAGGCCGTCGGTGCGCGTCGCCGACGGCCCTTTCTGTTTCCGAGGCCGGGTCGCTCGGGCTCCGCGGAATCTGAAATCGGTTCGCTCGTACCGGAATTCATCCCCAGGCCCCGATCTGTCCACAATCGGTCGCGGTCGTCTTCCCACGGCGGCGTCGGCCGCGCAGGCTCGACGGCATGGACACCTCCCGACTCCCGGCCGCCCGCCCCGTACTCGCGGTGACGGACGACGCAGAGCTCTCTCTCAGCATCCGACGCGCCGCCGCGGCCGCCGACCGCGAGGTCGGTGAGCACGCCGCACCCGTGCCGCGGCAGCTGTGGGACGGTGCTCCGCAGGTGCTGTTGGACACAGCCTCCGCCGCGGCCTGTGCGGGCGCCGGGCTGCCTCGGCGCCCCCACGTCGTGGTGCTGTGCGCCGGGGAACCCGCGCTGCCGCAGTGGCGGGCCGCGGCGGCTGCCGGTGCGGAGGCGGTGCTGACCCTGCCCGAGGACGAGGCGGAGCTGGTCGCACTCCTGACCCGCAGGTCGGAGCCGGTGGCGCCGGGTGGCGCGGTGATCGCGATGATGGGCGGCCGCGGGGGTGCGGGCGCCTCGGTGCTGGCGGCCGCGACCGCACTGACAGCACCACGTCGACGGCCGGACCGCCGGGCGCTGCTGGTGGACTGCGACAGCCGCGGTGGCGGTCTCGACCTGCTGCTCGGTGTCGAGCAACGCCCGGGGCTCCGGTGGTCGGGGGTGGCCGTCGAGGGTGGCCGGGTGTCGGCCTCGGCCCTGCACGACGCCCTGCCCCGGGCCGGCGACGGGGTGGCGGTGCTCTCCTGCGGGCGGGGCGCGGCGGCCGTGGCGCCGGGACCGGCGGCGCTCGCCGCGGTGATCGAGGCGGGGCGCGGCGCTGGCGAGCTGGTGGTGTGCGACGTGCCGCGCCAGCCGGACGTCACGTCCCACGGGGCCGTCGACCTCGCGGACCTGGTGGTCGTGGTGGTGCCGGCGCAGGTGCGTGCGGCCGCGGCCGCCGAGTCGCTGGCGGCCGCGCTGCGCGATGCGCACCCGAATGTCGGTGTGGTGGTTCGTGGTCCGGCGCCGGGCGGCCTGCGGGGCCGCGACATCGCCGACCTGTTGGGTCTGCCGCTGCTCGCATCGATGCGGCCGGAGCCGGGCCTGGCCACCTCGCTCGACCGCGGCGGCCTTCGGCTGGGGCGACGGTCTCCGTTGGCCGGCGCGGCGTCCGCCGTGCTCGCCGTGCTCGACGCCGCCCCGGTTCGGGCGGCGTCGTGAGCGCGCTCGTGTCGCCGGACCTGCTGGACCGGGTGCGGTCCCGGCTCGCCCGGACGTCGGTGGCGCCGAGTCCCGCGACCGTGGCGGCGGCGATCCGGGCGGAGTCCTCCGGGGTGCTGGGCGACACCGACCTGCTCGACGCGCTCCGGGTGCTGCAGACCGAACTCACCGGTGCCGGCGTCCTCGAACCGCTGCTCGGACAACAGGACATATCAGACGTTCTGGTCACGGCGCCGGACGAGGTGTGGGTGGACCGTGGGGCGGGGCTCGAGCGGTCGACGGTCACCTTTGCCGACGAGGCCGCGGTCCGCCGGCTCGCCCAACGGCTGGCGCTGGCCGCGGGACGCCGGCTCGACGACGCGCAGCCCTGGGTGGACGGGCGGCTGCCGGGGGTGGCGGGCTCGGACTTCGGGGTGCGCCTGCACGCCGTGCTCGCGCCCGTCGCGCAGGCCGGGACCTGTCTGTCCCTCCGGGTCCTGCGACCGGCGACGCAGGGGCTCGACGCGCTCTGCGCGAGCGGCACGGTGCCGCCCGACGCGCGGGAGCTGTTGCGGCGAATTGTCGCGGGACGCCTGGCCTTCCTGGTGGTGGGCGGGACCGGCGCGGGGAAGACGACGCTGCTGGCGGCCTTGCTCGGGTCGGTGCCCGCGCACGAACGAATCCTCTGCGTCGAGGACGCTGCCGAGCTGGCCCCGGCCCACCCGCACGTGGTGCGTCTGGTCGCGCGGGCGCCGAACGTCGAGGGTGTCGGCGAGGTGACGGTGCGACAGCTGGTACGGCAGGCCCTGCGGATGCGGCCGGACCGCATCGTGGTCGGTGAGGTGCGCGGGGCCGAGGTGGTGGACCTGCTCACCGCCCTCAACACCGGTCACGACGGCGGCGCCGGCACCGTGCATGCCAACTCCCCGGAGGAGGTGCCGGCCCGGCTCGAGGCGCTCGCGGCGCTCGGGGGAATGGACCGGGCGGCCCTGCACAGCCAACTCGCCGCCGCCGTCCAGGTGGTGCTGCATGTGCACCGCTCGGCCGACGGCGGGCGGCGTCTCGCCGAGATCGGGGTGCTCGAACGTGGGGAGCGGGGCGAGGTCACGGTGGTGTCCGCCTGGTCGGCGGACCGGTCGGCGGGCCCGGCGCCGGGAGCGGAGCAGCTGGCGCGACTGCTGGCCCGGCGGGGGACGGCATGAGCGCGGCGCTGCTGGCCACCGCTGCCGCGCTGTTGCTGCTGCCGGCCAGGGCTGCCGCGGCCCGGTTGCGGCCACCGGGACCACGGCGACGGATCGTCGGGCGGGCCGGGTCGATCCGGATCGCGGGCCTCGGACTCGTCGCCGCGGCGACGCTGGTCGGGCCCGGCGCGGGGATCGCGGCCGCCATCGCGGCAGGCACCGTCGCCTGGCGCTATCGGGACCGTCGCCGGGCCCGGGAACGCGACGTCGAACTGCGTGCCCTCCTCGCCGGCCTGGATGTCACGGTAGGAGAGCTGCGGGTGGGTGCACACCCGGCGACCGCCTGTCGGGCGGCCGCCGAGGAGACGAAAGGCGCTGCGGCGGAGGCATTCCGATCCGCCTCGGCCACCGCACGGCTCGGCGGCAGCGCGGCGCACGGGCTGCGCGCGTCCGGCAGCGTGATCGAGGCGGACCTCGACCGGATGGCCGCCGCGTGGCGGGTCGCCGACCGTCATGGCATCGCGTTGGCCGAGTTGCTCGAGGCGGTCCGCTCGGACCTGTTGGGGCGCATCAGGTTCCGCGCTCGGGTGGAGTCGGGGCTAGCGGGTGCCCGGGCGACGGCGACGGTGCTGGCCGGGTTGCCGGTCCTGGGCCTGGCGCTTGGGCAGCTGATGGGCGCGGCCCCGGTGCGGGTGCTGCTGTCCGGCGGACTGGGGGCGGTGCTGCTGGTGCTCGGGACCGCGTTCGTGTGTGCGGGCCTGCTGTGGACCGACCGGATCACCGGGCGGGTGCTCGGATGAGCGCCCTGGCCGCGGGGGTGTTCGCGCTCGCGCTGGTCGCGGTGCCCGGCGCGGGCGCCGCGGCGGACCGACTCCGGCCCGCCCGGCAGGTCGGCGGGGACGGCGCCGCCCGGGCGGTCGCCCCGGCGCGCGGCGCCGACCCGATGAGCGGCGCTGCCGGGTACGACCTGCTGGCCGCGTGCCTGCGGTCTGGACTGCCCGTCGGCACAGCCGCGGCGGCGGTGGCGCCCACCAGCCCGGAACCGCTCGGCGGCGCGCTCGACTCGGCGGCGAGCCTGCTGGCGCTGGGCGCCGACCCCGAGGTCGCCTGGGCCAGGGCCGCCGCGGACCCGGACACCGAGGTGCTGGCCCGGATCGCCCGGCGGTCCGCCCGCTCGGGCGCGTCCCTCGCCGCGGCCGTGGCGGAACTCGCGGCCGAGCGGCGGGTGGCCGTCGAGGACCGCGGGGTGGCGGCCGCGGAACGGGCCGGCGTGCTGGTCAGCGGTCCGCTCGGGCTGTGCTTCCTGCCCGCCTTCCTGTGCCTGGGCATCGTTCCCGTGGTCGTCGGACTGGCGTCGCGGGTAGTGGGCGAGGGGCTGTTGTGAAGGCGGGTCGGAAACTCCGTCGCGGAGACGCCGTGACGGTCACGGAGAAGGGGGAAGTCATTGTTGACCAAGGGGATTCGAGAACTTCGCACGCGTCTGTTGCTGGCCGCGGCGGCCGAGGAGGGGATGTCGACCGCGGAGTACGCGATCGGCACGATCGCCGCGGCAGCCTTCGGCGCGGTGCTGTACGCGGTCGTCACCGGCGACTCGATCGTGACGGCGCTGACCGGCATCATCGACAAGGCGCTCAACACCGCGGTCTGAGGTGGGCCGGCGAGAACGGCGCCGGGGGAAGGGGAGAGCGGGGTGCGGTGACGGTGGAGGCGGCCCTGGCGCTCGCCTCGATCACCGTGGTGGTGGTCCTGTGCCTCGGCGCGATCCTGGCGGTGTCGGCACACGTGCGGTGTGTCGACGCCGCGCGGGAGTCCGCACGGCTGGTGGCGCGCGGCGACCGGGACGAGGCCGTCCCGGCGGCGTTACGGATGGCGCCGCGGGGCGCGCGGGTGGAACTGCGCGAGGAGAGCGGGTACGTGACGGCGACGGTCACCACGACCGTCGCGCTGCTGCCCCTGGTGCGCATCTCCGCGGATGCCGTGGCCGCGCTGGAGGAACTGGCCTCGGCGGATACGGATACCGGACCGGGGCGCGAGCCGGGCGGCGGCCGGTGACCGGCGGTCGGCGGTCGGTCGCGTCGGGCGAGCGAGGTGCGGCGACCGTCGTCGCCTGCCTGGCGATGCTGGCACTGGTCTCGGTGGCCGTCCTGGTGGTGAGCCTGGGCTCGGCGGTGTCGGCGCGGCACCGCGCCCAGTCCGCGGCGGACCTCGCCGCACTCGCGACCGCGGCGGCGCTGGGGCGGGGACAGCGGGCGGCCTGCGCGGCGGCGGACGACATCGCGGGCCGCATGCACGCGCGCGTCCGCGAGTGCCGGACCGAGGGCTGGGACGCGGTGGTGACGGTCGCGGTGACGGCGCCGCTGGTTGCCGTGGGACCGGGCGAGGCGGTGGCCGCCGCGCGGGCGGGTCCGATGGACTGACGCGCGGCCTGGGGCGCGCGATCGGGCGGTGCCACTGCCCGCGCGTCGAGCGTCCGACGGGCAACACGGGCCGATCACCGTTACCGCCGGGTACGGGCAATGGCAGGATTCGCAGCGTGACGACCACGGACCGACCCGCGACGCGCCTGCGTTCCTGGCTGCTCGCGGACATCACCGAGGAGCCGGCAGGGCACCAGGGTCCGTTCCGGTCGCCGCCGAAGGAAGAGCACAAGCACCCCTGGTGGAAGGTGATGTGCCTGACCGGAGTCGACTACTTCTCCACCCTCGGTTACCAGCCGGGTATCGCGGCGTTGGCGGCCGGCGTGCTGTCCCCGCTGGCGACGCTGGTCCTGGTGGCGTTGACGTTGCTGGGGGCGCTGCCGGTGTACCGCCGCGTCGCGGCGGAGAGTCCCCGCGGCGCGGGCTCCATCGCGATGCTGGCCCGGTTGCTGCCGCGCTGGGGCGGGAAGATCTTCGTCCTGGTGCTGCTCGGGTTCGCCGCGACCGACTTCATCATCACCATGACCCTGTCCGCGGCCGACGGCGCCGCACACCTGGTGGAGAACCCGTTTGCTCCCGAGGCCCTGCAGGGCCGGAACCTGCTGGTCACGCTCGTGCTGCTGGGCCTGCTCGCGGCCGTGTTCCTCAAGGGCTTCGCCGAGGCGATCGGGATCGCGGTGGCGCTGGTCGGGGTGTACCTGGCGCTGAACCTGGTGGTCATGGTCGCCGGGCTGTGGCACGTGGCGACCGCACCGTCGCTGGTCACGGACTGGACGTCGGCGATGACCACCCAGCACGGCAGCCCGTGGATGATGATCGCGATCTCGCTGCTGGTCTTCCCGAAGCTGGCGTTGGGCCTGTCCGGGTTCGAGACCGGCGTCGCGGTGATGCCGCAGATCAACGGGGATCCCTCCGACACCGACTCGGCGCCGCGCGGCCGCATCCGGGGTGCCCGTCACCTGCTGACCACCTCGGCCCTGATCATGAGTGCCTTCCTCGTCGTCAGCAGTTTCATCACCACGGTGCTGATCCCCGCGAACGAGTTCGAGGCCGGCGGTGCGGCGAACGGTCGTGCCCTTGCCTACCTGGCCCACGAGTACCTCGGCAACGTGTTCGGCACGGTCTACGACGTCAGCACCATCGCGATCCTGTGGTTCGCCGGGGCCTCCGCAATGGCGGGGCTGCTGAACCTCGTCCCCCGGTACCTGCCCCGGTTCGGGATGGCGCCGGACTGGGCCCGGGCGGTGCGGCCCCTGGTGCTGGTGTTCGCGGCCGTCGCATTCGGCATCACCTGGTACTTCGATGCCAGCGTCGACGCGCAGGGTGCCGCCTACGCCACCGGCGTACTGGTGCTGATCACCTCCGCCGCGGTGGCCGTCACCATCTCGGCGCATCGCCGGGGCCAGCGCCGTAAGTCGGTCGGCTTCGGTGTCGTCGCGGCGATCTTCCTCTACACCACCGTGGCGAACGTCTTCGAACGTCCCGAGGGCGTGCAGGTCGCGACGTTGTTCATCCTGGCGATCCTGTTGGTGTCCTTCGCGTCCAGGTTCCAGCGTGCCTTCGAGCTGCGGGCGGAGTCGGTCAGCTACGACGCCACCGCATGGCAATTCGTCGAGGAGGCGGCCCGGGGCACAATCCACATCGTCGCCCACGACGCGCGGGAGCGGGACTCCGCGGAGTACCGGCGCAAGGCCGCGGAACAGCGCAGGGAGAGCCACCTGCCAGAGGACCAGCCGATTCTCTTCCTGGAGGTGAACGTCCGGGACTCCTCGGAGTTCGCCACCAAGCTGCGGGTGCACGGCCGGCAACGGGACGAGCACCGGATCCTGTGGGTCAACAGTGCGGTCATCCCGAACTCGATCGCGGCGATCCTGCTCGACATCCGGGACCGGACGGGTTCGGTTCCGCACGTGTACTTCGAATGGACGGAGGGCGATCCGATCGCCAACCTGTTGCGATTCCTGTTCATCGGGCAGGGGGAGGAGGCGCCGGTGACCCGCGAGGTGCTCCGACGGGCCGAACCCGACCCGTCCCGTCGACCGCACGTCCACGTGGGGTGATGTAAGACCATGCGCGTTGACGGACAAGACATCCCGGTGCACGGCAGCCTGCTGCAGCCGCTGCGCCGGCGAACCAACGACCAGGTACGAGTGGTCGTCGCGGCGGTCTGCGTGATCGCCGTGGTGGTGGTCTCGCTGGTCACCCGCGGCCGGTGGGAGTCGGTCGAGTCGTCGGTCTCCGACCTCATCGGGGTGGCGTCCCCGGACCTGTCCAACCGGTTCTACTCGTTCTACGGTGCGGCGATCGTGGCGCTGCCGTTCGCCATCCTGGTGGGGATCGTGGTGGGTCGACGCTGGAAGCTGCTGGCCGGTTACGCCGCCGCCGCCCTGATCGCGGGGGTGGCGCTGTCCTTCACCGGGGACGGGGTCGCGGCGCCGAAGTGGCACCTGGACCTCAGTGCCCACCTGGACACCTTCCTCTCGCAGTTCCTCGACGACTCGAGGTGGATCGCGATGCTGGCCGCGGTGCTCACCGTGTGCGGGCCGTGGCTGCCGGTGCGGTGGCGCCGGCTGTGGTGGATCCTGCTCCTGGGCTTCGTGCCCATGCACCTCTTCGTCAGCGCCGTCGTCCCGGCCCGGGCGATGCTGGGGCTGACGGTCGGGTGGTTCGTCGGCGCCCTGGTGGTGCTGTTCGTCGGCACCCCGGCGCTCGAGGTCCCGGTGGATGCGGCCGTACGGGTGCTCGGCCGCCGCGGCCTGAAGGTGCGGGAGATGTCCGTGCTCAGCCCGGCAGGGCCCGGGCCGCTGGTGCTCTCGGCGTGGTGCCGCGTCGAGCAGTCCGGCGAGCGCGACGCCGGCGGCCCGGACCTGTTCGGTACCGCCGGCCGCCTCCCGGGCCGGACGGCGGTGGCCACCGACACCCCGGAGCAGGTGGTGGTGGTCGAGCTGTACGGCCAGCACCAGCGCAGCGAGGGCCTGGTCAGGCAGGTGGGACGCTGGCTCACCTTCCGCAGCTCCGAGACGCCGGCACCGTTTGCGTCACTGCGCCGTTCGGTCGAGCACCGGGCCCTGATGGCGACCGCCGCCGGGGCGCTCGGGGTGTCCTCCAGCGCGCCGACAGCGGTGGCGGCGCTGGACCGCGGCTGGATGCTCTACGCCCACACAGAGCCGTACGGGACGGTGGTCGACGGCCACGACCCCGGCGGCCTCGACGTGGTGTGGGAGGGGCTGCACCGGCTGCACAGCAGCCAGATCTCGCACGGCGACCTGCGTCCGGAGAACATCCGGACCGAGGCGGGCGGCGCACTGTTCGACGGCTTCTCGCGGTCCGAGGTCGGGGCGTCCGACTCGGCGATCCTCTCCGACGTCGCGCAACTGCTGCTCGTGACCGTCGGCCTGTTCGGGGTGGGGCCGGCGGTACGGGCGGCCATCGCGTCGGTCGGCGCCCCGAAGGTGATCGCGGCGTCCGGCCGGCTCACCCGCTCGGCGATGCCGAGCCGGATCCGTGGCGCGGTGCCCGACGCGAAGGAGCTGATGGCGGCGACCCGGCTGGAGGTCCGCACGCAGACCAATTCCGGCGAGATCAGGGCCGAACAGGTCACCCGCTTCACCCGCAACCAGCTGATCCAGTTGGTGCTGCTGATCGGCCTCGTCTACGTCGCCTACCCGTTCGTCAGCCAGGTGCCGACCTTCATCACCGAACTGCAGTCGGCGAACTGGTGGTGGGCGCTGCTGGGCCTGGTGGTCTCGGGGCTGACGTATGTCGGGGCGGCCGCGGCGCTGTGGGCGTGCGCCAGCGAGACCGTCAGCTTCCGGCACCTGACGATCATGCAGTTCGCCAACACCTTTGCCGCCACCACCACCCCGGCGGGTGTCGGCGGGCTAGCGCTGAGCGCGCGGTTCCTCCAGCACAACGGCCTCGGCGGGGTGCGGGCGACCGCGGCGGTCGCGTTGCAGCAGACCGTGCAGGTGGTCACCCACCTGGTGCTGCTGGTCGTCTTCAGCATCGCCGCCGGACGCAACGCCGACCTGTCGCACTTCATCCCGAAGGGGACGGTGCTGTACCTGATCGCCGGCCTGCTGCTCGGGGTCGTCGGAACGTTCATGGTGGTGCCGAAGCTGCGCCGCTGGCTCCGCGAGGACCTGCGTCCGCAGGTCGCGGACCTGACGGTCGAACTCCTTGACCTGGCCCGCGACCCATGGCGGTTCCTGCTCATCGTCGCCGGCTGCGCGGGCACCACTCTCGGTGCGGCGCTGGCACTGTGGGCGAGCGTCGAGGCCTTCGGCGGCGGCGCCACGTTCATCACCGTCACCATCGTCACCATGATCGGCGGCACCCTGGCGTCCGCGGCGCCGACCCCGGGCGGCGTCGGCGCCGTCGAGGCCGCGCTGATCGGTGGCCTGGCCGCGTTCGGTGTACCGGCCAGTGTCGCGGTGCCGTCGGTCCTGCTCTACCGCGTGCTCACCTGCTGGCTGCCGGTGTTCGCCGGCTGGCCGATCCTGCACTGGCTGCAGCGCAACGACCTGATCTGACCCGCTGCGGCCGCTCCCCAATGTCACATCGGGTATCCCGGGGACCCCCAATGTGACATTGGGGACCAGCGGGGCGGGTCAGCAGATCGAGTCGAGCACCGCGGACAGCAGCCGGACGGCGCCGTCCTTGTCGAGCGGGTTGTTCCCGTTGCCGCACTTGGGCGACTGCACACACGACGGGCAGCCGGCGGCGCACTCGCACGAGGCGATGGCGTCGCGGGTGGCGCGCAGCCACGGCGTCAGCTCGGCGTGACCGCGGTCGGCGAACCCGGCCCCACCCTGGTGTCCGTCGTAGACGAACACCGTCGGCAGCCCGGTGTCCGCGTGCAGCGCCGTCGAGACCCCGCCGATGTCGCCGCGGTCGCAGGTCGCCACCAGCGGCAGCAGGCCGATGGCGGCGTGCTCGGCGGCGTGCAGCGCCCCCGGGAACCGGTCCGCCGGGATCCCCGCGCGTTCCATCAGTTCCGGTGTCACCGTGTACATCACGGCCCGGGTGTGCAGTCGCTGCGGCGGCATGTCCAACTCCACGGCGTCGAGGACCTCCCCGGACGGCAGCCGGCGCAGGTACCCGACCACCTGGTGGGTCACCTCCACCTCGGTGAGCGCGACCGTGACCGGGCCGTGCTCGCTGCTGTCGAGCACGGCGGTGACCACGATGTCGGTGTTCTCTCGTGCGCTGGTGCTCCATTCGGGGGTCTCGGCGTGCACCAACGCCAACCCGTTCTCGAGGTCGAGGCTGTCCACCACGAACGACTCGCCCTGGTGCAGGTGCACCGCGCCGGGGTGCGCGGTCGCGGGGGCGCGGCCCCCGTCCACGGTGCCCAGCATCCGGCCGGACTGTGCGTCGACGATCGCCACCTGCAGGCCGATTCCACCCCGGATGTCCACGGACGCATGGGGGTTGGAGTCGGCGGTGACGAACCAGCCGTGCGCCCGGCGCCGGATCAGTCCCTGCGCGGCGAGGTCGGTGAGCACCTCCAGCGCACCCAGTTCCGCGACCTCGGCATCGCCGAGGGGCAGCTCCAGCGCGGCGCAGAGCAGCTGCGGGCCGAGGACGTACGGGTTGGACGGGTCGGTGACGGTGGCCTCGACCGGCTTGTCGAGCAGGGCGGCGGGATGGTGCACCAGGTAGGTGTCGAGCGGGTCGTCACGGGCCACCAGCACCACCAGCGAGCCCTGGCCGCGGCGGCCGGACCGTCCGGCCTGCTGCCAGAACGACGCCACCGTGCCGGGGAACCCGGCCACCACCACGGCGTCGAGTCCGGCGATGTCCACCCCGAGTTCGAGCGCGTTGGTGGTGGCCGCGCCGAGCAGGGTGCCGTCGGCCAGCGCCGCCTCGAGTTCGCGGCGGTCCTCGGCCAGGTAGCCGGCCCGGTATGCGGCCACCCGCTCGGCGAGCTCCGGGTCTACCTGCGCCAGCAGCGCTCTGGTGTTCATCGCGGTCAGTTCGGCGCCGCGCCGGGAACGGACGAAGGTGAGGGTGCGGGCCCCCTCGATCATCAGGTCCGCCATGATCCGGGCGGCCTCGGTGCCCGCCGCACGCCGCACCGGCGCGCCGTTCTCGCCGGTCACCTCCGCGAGCAGCGGGGGCTCCCACAGGGCGACGGTCCGCGGCCCGTGCGGCGACCCGTCCGTGACGACCTGCTCGCAGGGGGCGCCGATCAGCCGGGCTGCGGCGGACCCGGGGTCGGCGGTGGTGGCGCTGGCCAGGATGAACACCGGGTCGGCGGCGTAGCGGCGGCAGATACGCCGAAGCCGGCGCAGCACCAGTGCCACGTTGGAGCCGAAAACTCCACGGTAGGAGTGACATTCGTCGACCACCACGTAGCGGAGGTTCCGGAAGAAGTGGGCCCAGCGCTGGTGCGCGCGCAGCATCCCGATGTGCAGCATGTCCGGGTTGGTGAACACCCAGCGGGAGTTGGCGCGCACCCACTGCCGGACCTCGGCGGGGGTGTCCCCGTCGAAGGCGTTGGGGTAGATGTCTGCCAGTGACTCCGCGGCGTCGCACAGTCCGGATGCGGACCGGATCTGGTCCGCACCAAGCGCTTTGGTGGGGGAGAGGTAGAGGGCGGTGGCGCGCGGATCCGCGGCGAGGGCGGTGAGGATCGGCAGCTGGTAGGCCAGCGACTTGCCCGACGCGGTCCCGGTGGCCACGACCACGTGCGAGCCGGCCGCGGCGCGCGACGCGGCGTCGGCCTGGTGGGTCCACGGCAGCTCGATTCCGCTCGCGCGCAGCGCGCCGACCACGTCCGGGTCCGCCCACGACGGCCACTGCGCGTACTGGGAGTCGCGGGCGGGCAGGTCGGCGACGTGGGTCAGCGGGTGCTCCCCGCCGGGGGTGCCGGCGAGCACTCGGTCGAGCAGCGTGCGCCCGAAGTTGCCCGCTGCGGGGACCGGTGAGCTCACTGGGTACTCCGAGTTCGTTCGTCGACGCGGCCACACCTGTACGGACCTGGGGTTTTTTATGCTACTGGTGCGGCGGAAGCGCATTCGCGCGAGGTGGACGGAAACTGTCGGCCGCGTAGTTTGTCCGCCGTTACCAGTTAGTAGTCAAAATCAAGATCATTTCTTTATGTGATTTAGGCTGTCGCACTCGCGAGAAGCGTGGTTGACTGTCGATCGGTCGCAGCTTCTGTGTTCGTGTACGCGCTCGCAGGATCGATGTTGCGAGCGCCGTCTCGATGCTTTTCCTCGGGGGGATATCAGCCTGCGGAAGTCACCGGTACTGCGGTCGGAACCGGCCCGGCAGGCAGTGAGCGCCGTCTGCCGCATCCGGTGTTAGAAAGAGAAGGAATAGCATGGCACAGGGCACTGTGAAGTGGTTCAACGCGGAAAAGGGCTTCGGCTTCATCGCCCCCGAGGACGGCTCCGCTGACGTCTTCGTCCACTACTCCGAGATCCAGGGCAGCGGCTTCCGCACCCTCGAGGAGAACCAGCGCGTGGAGTTCGAGGTCGGCCAGGGCACCAAGGGTCCCCAGGCGACCGGCGTTCGCGCGGTCTGATTCGTCAGTACCTCAACACGGATCGAACTCGTCCCCCGTCGCCGGAAGGCGGCGGGGGACGAGTCCTTTCCGGGGGCAATCCAGGGCAACGCTTCGGCCAATCCCGCATCTCTTTGACCAATCCGAAAACGTCTGACCATTTTCGTTGCGGCAAAGGGGAATTAGCTTCGATGTCAGGACTACTGTCTGATTCTGTGAACCAGTTGTCCTTCTTCTCTGCCGACACGGACGCGCCCGACGTGCGCGACCTCGGCGGACTGCTGGCCGCGCAGGGGCAGGCGGCCGCGGCGGCGGACCGGGCCAGGGTGTCGGTGGTCGTCGACGCGCAGTGGCGCGCCGAGGCGATCGCGGAACTGATCGAGGAGGCCGGACTGGCCGCCGAGCTGACCCGATCCGACGAGGGGAGCCCGCTGGTGCGGACGGCCTCGGTCCCGGAGCTCCTCGCGCTGGCGACCGACTGGACCAAGGGCGCGGTCAAGGCGGTGCCGGCGGGATGGATCCCCGGGCCACGGGCGCTGCGGGCGTGGACGCTGGCCGCCGGGCACACCGAGGCGGACGGCGAGCGCTTCGTGCTGGGACTGGACCCGCACGCCCCAGACACCCACGCGGTGCTCGCCCAGTCCCTGATGCGGGCCGGCATCGCACCCACTCTGATGGGCACCCGTGGCGGGCACCCGGGACTGCGGGTGGTGGGGCACCGTCGGCTGCAACGGCTGGTCGAGAACGTCGGGCAGCCGCCTGACCGGCCGGAGGCGCGCGGCGCGTGGCCGCGGGTGTAGAAAGTCGACACGGGATTGATCTGCAAGGATGGGGCACGCGGTGTGTCACTGTTAGTACTTGACACGTGATCGCCCATTCGAGTCGAGGAAGGTGCAGGCAGCAAGGTGGCAGCTCGGGATAAGGACACGGCGGGGGACTCCTCGACCGGCCAGACGCGCCGTCTCGTGATCGTCGAGTCGCCGACCAAGGCCCGCAAGATCGCCCCGTATCTGGGCAAGGACTACGTCGTCGAGGCGTCGGTGGGACACATCCGTGACCTGCCGCGCGGCGCCGCGGACGTGCCGGCGAAGTACAAGGGCGAGCCCTGGGCGCGGCTGGGCGTCAACGTCGACCAGGACTTCGAGCCGCTCTACGTGGTGAGCCCCGACAAGAAGTCGAAGGTCGCCGAGCTCAAGAGCCTGCTCAAGGACGCCGACGAACTCTTCCTCGCCACTGACCCCGACCGCGAGGGCGAGGCCATCGCCTGGCACCTGCTCGAGACGCTCAAGCCGAAGATCCCGGTGCGCCGGATGGTCTTCCACGAGATCACCAAGCCCGCCATCCTGGCCGCCGCCGAGGACACCCGCGAGCTCGACCAGGACCTGGTCGACGCGCAGGAGACCCGCCGCATCCTCGACCGCCTCTACGGCTACGAGGTCAGCCCGGTGCTGTGGAAGAAGGTCATGCCCCGGCTGTCGGCCGGCCGCGTGCAGTCGGTGGCCACCCGCGTCATCGTGCAGCGCGAACGCGAGCGGATGGCGTTCCGGTCCGCGGAGTACTGGGACATCTCCGCGACCCTCGACGCCGGCGCCGAGGCCAGCCCCCGCAGCTTCGGGGCCCGGCTGGTCAGCGTCGACGGCGCGCGGGTCGCGTCCGGCCGCGACTTCGGCGCGGACGGCGCGCTCAAGTCCACCGGCGTCACCGTGCTGGACGAGGCCAAGGCCCGTCGGCTCGCCGACGCGCTGCACGGCGTCGACCTGACGGTCTCGTCCGCCGAGGACAAGCCGTACACCCGCAAGCCGTACCCGCCGTTCATGACCTCGACGCTGCAGCAGGAGGCGGCCCGCAAGCTGCGGTTCTCCTCCGAGCGCACCATGCGCACCGCGCAGCGGCTGTACGAGAACGGCCACATCACCTACATGCGTACCGACTCGACGACGCTGTCGTCGTCGGCGATCGACGCTGCCCGGGCCCAGGCCACCGAGCTCTACGGCGCCGAGTACGTGAGCCCCTCGCCGCGTCAGTACACCCGCAAGGTGAAGAACGCGCAGGAGGCACACGAGGCGATCCGCCCCGCCGGCGACGTCTTCGCGACCCCGGGACAGCTGCACAGCCAGCTCGGCACCGACGAGTTCAAGCTCTACGAGCTGATCTGGCAGCGCACCGTCGCCTCGCAGATGCAGGACGCGCGCGGCACCACGCTGACGCTGCGCATCACCGGCACCGCGGGAACCGGGGAGGAGGCCACCTTCTCGGCGTCCGGTCGGACCATCACGTTCGCGGGCTTCCTCAAGGCGTACGTGGAGAGCGTGGACGAGGAGGCCGGCGGCCAGTCCGACGACGCCGAGTCCCGGCTGCCGGTGCTGGTCGCGGGGCAGGCCGTCACGGCCACCAAGCTGGACCCGGACGGCCACACCACCAACCCACCCGCCCGTTACACCGAGGCCAGCCTGATCAAGACGCTCGAGGAACTCGGCATCGGCCGGCCGTCCACGTACGCGTCGATCATCAAGACCATCCTGGACCGCGGCTACGTATACAAGCGCGGCAGCGCGCTGGTGCCGGCGTGGGTGGCGTTCGCGGTGATCGGTCTGCTGGAGGCGCACTTCGGTCGGCTGGTGGACTTCGACTTCACAGCAGGCATGGAGGACGACCTCGACGAGATCGCCGGTGGACGCGAACAGCGCGGAAACTGGTTGTCCGGCTTCTACTTCGGCGGTGAGCACGGCGCCGAGGGTTCGGTGGCCCGCTCCGGCGGTCTGAAGAAGATGGTCGGCACGAACCTCGAGGACATCGACGCTCGCGAGGTCAACTCGATCCGGCTCTTCGACGACTCCGAGGGCCGTGAGGTGCACGTGCGGGTGGGCCGGTTCGGGCCGTATCTCGAGCGCATGGTTGTCAATCCCGATGACCCCGAAGGTGATCCGATCTCGCAGCGGGCGAACCTGCCCGACGACCTGCCGCCGGACGAGCTCACCCCGGAGTACGCGGAGAAGCTGTTCGCCACCCCGCAGGACGGTCGCAAGCTCGGCGTGGATCCGCTGACCGGGCACGAGATCGTCGCCAAGGAAGGGCGTTTCGGTCCCTACGTGACCGAGATCCTGCCGGAGCCGGAACCCGAGCCGGAGCCGGACATCGTCCCGGTGCCGGTCGCGGAGACCGCCGACGCGGGTGAGGGCACGGTCAAGACCAAGGCCCCCGCCAAGAAGGCGCCCGCGAAGAAGGCCGCGAAGAAGGCGGACGGACCCAAGCCGCGTACGGGTTCGCTGCTCAAGACCATGGACGTCGCGACGGTGACGCTCGAGGACGCGCTGCGACTGCTCTCGCTGCCGCGCGTGGTGGGCGTCGACCCGGAGTCGAAGGAAGAGATCACCGCGCAGAACGGCCGTTACGGGCCGTACCTGAAGAAGGGCACCGACTCCCGTTCGCTCGCGAACGAGGAGCAGATGTTCACGGTGACCCTCGACGAGGCGCTGAAGATCTACGCCGAGCCGAAGCGTCGTGGCCGGCAGGCCGCGGCCACCCCGCCGCTGCGTGAGCTCGGCAACGACTCGGCGACCGACAAGCCGATGGTGATCAAGGACGGCCGCTTCGGCCCGTACGTCACCGACGGCGAGACGAACGCCAGCCTGCGCAAGGGCGACGAGGTGGAGTCGATCACCGACGAGCGGGCGTCCGAGCTGCTCGCGGACCGCCGGGCCCGTGGGCCGGCGCCGAAGAAGGCCACCAAGAAGGCCGCCGCGAAGAAGGCACCGGCCAAGAAGGTCGCCGCCAAGAAGGCGCCGGCGAAGAAGGCCGCGGCGAAGAAGACCGCCGCGACCAAGACGACAGCCGCCGCGACCAAGACGGCCGCCAAGAAGACGGCGGCCAAGAAGGCACCGGCGAAGAAGTCGACCACGACGGAGTCCTGACCGCGCGCGGGTCGGGCTCGGTCGGTGGCGACCGATAGGCTCGCGGCGTGGCAGGAGTATTCGACAGGCTGGTCGGTCAGGGGCACGTCGAGACGGAGTTGACGGGCGCCGCGACGGCGGCACGCGGCGGCGCGCAGTCCGCGGGTTCGCTGATGACGCACTCGTGGCTGTTCACCGGACCGCCCGGCTCGGGCCGATCGGTGGCGGCGCTGTGCTTCGCCGCCGCGCTGCAGTGCACCGACGCCGGCGTCCCGGGCTGTGGGCAATGCCACGCCTGCACCACCACCATGGCGGGCACCCACGCCGACGTGCGCCGGGTGGTCCCGGAGGGGCTGAGCATCAGCGTCGCGGAGATGCGGGCCATCGTGCGCACCGCCGCCCGCCGCCCCAGCACCGGCTACTGGCAGGTGGTGGTGATCGAGGACGCGGACCGGCTCACCGAGGGTGCGGCGAACGCGCTGCTCAAGGTCGTCGAGGAGCCGCCGGAGCGGACGGTGTTCCTGCTGTGCGCGCCGTCGGTGGACCCGCAGGACATCTCCGTGACGCTGCGCTCGCGGTGCCGGCACGTGGCGCTGGTGACGCCGTCGGTCGACGCGATCGCCGGGGTGCTGCGCGAGCGGGACGGACTGGACCCGGAGACCGCGCGGCTGGCGGCCTCGATCAGCGGGGGACACGTGGGCCGGGCCAGACGGCTGGCCACCGACTCGGAGGCCCGTGCTCGGCGGGACCAGGCCCTGGGCCTGGCGTCCGCGGCCACCCGGCCCGGCACCGCCTACGCGGCGGCCGACGAGCTGGTGCGGGCCGCCGAGGCCGAGGCCAAGGAGATGAGCGCGTCGAGGGACGAGCGGGAGACCGAGGAACTGCGCACCGCACTGGGTGCGGGCGGCACCGGCAAGGGCGCCGCCGGCGCGCTGCGGGGCTCGGCGGGGGCGCTCAAGGACCTCGAACGGCGGCAGAAGTCGCGGGCGACGCGGACCGGACGCGACAGCCTGGACCGCGCGCTGATCGACCTGGCCGGGCTCTACCGGGACGCGCTGGCCGTCTCGCTCGGCTCGGACGCGCAGCCGAACCACCCGGACAAGGCGGACCAGGTGCGGAAGATGGCGGCCGCGGGGAGCCCGGAGGCGCTGCTGCGCTGCATCGAGGCCGTGCTGGACTGCCGGGAAGCGCTCGCCGTCAACGTCAAGCCCAGGTTCGCGGTGGCCGCCATGGTGGCCCGGTTGGGCGCGGCGCTGAACTGAGCAAGCCTGGCCGAAGGGGCCGGGGTGGGGGTCAATTTTCGTATCCGGGGCCGATGCCGCTAGACTCCTGCTGGTTCGATCGCAAGGTCGGACACGCCGCCTTAGCTCAGTCGGTAGAGCATTTCACTCGTAATGAAAAGGTCGACGGTTCGATTCCGTCAGGCGGCTCCGCAGAAAGCCCCTCACCTGGAACATCAGGTGAGGGGCTTTCTCGTGCTCGGTTGTTCGCCCCGGTGCTCGGGGCTCGACGAGCGGCTAGTCCGTGAAGGCGTCCTTGACGTTGTCGCCGGCCTTCAGCCTGGATTTCGCCTGGTCGGCCTTGCCCTCGTTCTCCCAGCTTCTTGTCGTCCGTGGCGCCGCCCACGGCTTCCTTCGCCTTACCGGCGATGTCGTCCGCTGCGAGCTTGGCCTTGTCTACGAATCCCATGCCCACTCCTAGAGGTGTCGCACTTCGAATCTTTCAACTGGCCTCACCCAACGCGCGGGGCTTCCGACGGCAACTCCGCGAGCCGCGCCGGGGGAGTCGACGCCCCCGGAACATCCGGATCACTTCAAGACCGGCCCTTCCGGTCCTCCCCGGCGAGGGCGAGACTGTTGGGGGCGGCATTTCCGCCGTCGAACGTATAAAACGAGAGAGCAGGCGAGCCGCACCTGGCTCACGCGGCATTCGGCTGCGGATGAGGGGTCGACGATGATCACTTCACACGGTGCGCGGCGCCCGGCCAGGCTGTTGACACAGGCCGCGCTCGTCGGACTGCTTGCGGTGGTGCCGATTACCACCGCCGCGGCGCCGGCCTTCGCGGCGGACCGAGGGGACGGCTTCGACCACAGCCCGCCCGGCTACGGACCGCAGTACGACTACAACCGGCCGTACCTGTTCCCCGACGAGGGCACGGGCAACGGGCCGGACAGCCTGCCCCCGGAGACGACCTGCCCGTACCCGGAGCGCAGCCCCGGGTGGTGGCAGAACTGCGCCCCGTCGGACGGCTACTGAGCGACGGCGGGTGGCGCGCCCCGGGCAGGTGTCCACGACAGGGGGTGCTGTGGACAACTTCTCCGGGGCCGCATTGTGATCACCTCCGACACCGCGTGCTCACCGGCCGGCAATGTCGTGTTTGCAAAACTATCCACAGTGTGGGTAAGTGCATCAATGCAGGTCAGGTAAGTATCGTCCGCGAGTTCGGCAAACCATCCACAGGTTGCCCACAGCGCGGAGGGTGATGTGCATAGGGTTGTCCACAGCTGTGGGCAAGTGTGTTACCGGGTGATCCGGTCCAGGATCACCGAGTGGACGTGGTGTGCCTTGTCCAGGCCTCGGAAGTCGGCCTCGAAGGTGTCCGGTCCCGCGGTCACCGCGATGCTGCTGGACGAGAAGAACTGCCCGGCCCAGGACTTGTTGCTCAGGAACGACACCGACCGCACGTTCCCGTAGGGAATGGACGTGATCGCGGTCCGCTTGCCGACGAAGCTCTTGTCCTGGATCACCACCCGAAGGTTCGTCAGGCCGATGAATCCGGTGCCCGCGCCGATGCAGTCGTACACCGCGATCACCGTCTCGCCGTCGAGCAGTCCCTGCTGGACCTGCTTGAGCTGTTCGGACTTGTCGTAAATCGGTTCGGTCATGGGTGTTCTCCTACTCCTGGTTCGCGGCCGCGGGTGTCGGGGTCGAGCGTCCGGAGGGGGCCTGCCCCTTCGGACTATTGTCATCTCACCCTGTTTGCAGCCGATTCCGGCGGAATGGAAGTGATCCGATGGTGGTGTCGCAGCACGGGCCGCGGGTGCGACGGGTCCGGGCCCCGCTCGCCGCCGCGTCCGGGGCGGCGGCGGCCGCGACGCTGTTGTGCCTGCGCGACCCGCACCGGCCCGGCGCCTACGGCGTCTGCCCGTTCCACGCACTGACCGGACTGTGGTGCCCGGCCTGCGGGGGTCTGCGGGCGAGCGCCGACCTCGTGCACGGCGAGGTTGCGGCCTCGCTGTCGAGCAACCTGTTCGTCCTGCCGCTGGCCGTGGTGGCGGTCGTGGCATGGTGGGGATGGGCGCGTCGTCGTTGGAACGGGGTCGAGGGTGCGGGCTTAGTGTCGGGACGGCCCGCCACGGTCGCGGTGCTTGCGGTGCTCGCCGTGTTCACGGTGCTGCGAAACACCCCGTGGGGTGCGGCGCTCGCGCCGACCTGACCGCGCCGACCGGCCCGGCAGTCGAATCTCGGAGGTGGCTCGATGGCACTGCAGATCTTCTCGGTGATCGTCCTCGTCGGTGCGTTGGTAGCGCTGATCCCGTTGGCACGACGGGCGTTCGGCAAGCAGGACGAGAACGACGACTGAGCGTCGAACGATCGGGACTCGACAGCGCCGCGCGGCGGGGCCATGCTCAACTATGAGCGATTCGCTGAAGGCTCGGGTGCGCGAGAAGATGCTCCGCCAGATCACCGAGGACACGGGGTACGCGTCGGGTGGTGCGGAGGAGGACGATCCGCGACTGGTCTCGCTGGACGACGACCTCAACGCGCTGGACGGGGCGTCCGAGGGCGACCCGGTGATCGAGGAACTCGCGGCCAAGTACTGGGTGCCCTGACCCGGGTCGTCGACCGGCCGAGGCGGCCTTCCTTCCCGGCCAGGGTCGGGCTGCCGAAAACCATACTCACCTGCGGCTACGGCGGCTTCGGAGCGTATAAATACATCTTGTGTCTAAGTTGCATTCTGCTGCCGAGCAGGTCTACCGCGAGGTCAAGGAGCGGATCCTGTCCGCCGGGCTGCCTGGCGGCGAGCTGATCAGCGAGGGCGAGATCGCCGCCGAGATGGGCACCTCCCGAACCCCCGTGCGCGAGGCATTCCTGAGGCTCGAGGCGGAGGGCTGGATGCGGCTCTACCCCAAGCGCGGGGCGCTGGTGGTGCCGGTCGCGGACGGCGAAGCCGAGCACGTGGTCTCCGCGCGCCGCCTGGTCGAGGCCGACGCGGTCCGGGCCGTCGCCGCGGCGCCCGCCGCGCGCGCCGAACTGGTCCGGCGGTTGCGCGCCGGCCTCGACGAGCAGCGGGCCGTCGCCGCGGCCGGCGACGTCGCCGAGTTCAGCGGGCTCGACGCCGATTTCCACCGGCTGATCGTGCAGGCCGGCGGGAACCCGCTGCTCGACACCTTCTACGCGGGCCTGCGTGAGCGCCAGCGCCGGATGACCGCACGCTCCCTGGCCCGCGACCCGCTGCAGCTGGCGTCGATCATCGACGACCACGCGCGGCTGGTGGAGCTGATCGACGCCGGTGCGGCCGAGCAGTTCGAGACCGCCGTCGGCGAGCACATGCGCCGGGTGCACGGCCTGCCCCGGGGCGGCGACCGATGAGCGTTCAGGTCCAGGAAAGCTGGGACACAGCCACTTCCGGCCGGCGGTGGATCCCGCCGTGGATGCTGGTGGCGGCGGCCATGTTCGCGGTCGCCTGGGGCGGCAACCAGTTCACCCCGCTGCTTGTGATGTACCGGCTCGACCACGGCTTCTCTCCGGTGGTGGTGGACGCCTTCCTGTTCGCGTACGTCTTCGGCATCGTGCCCGCACTCCTGGTCGGTGGCCCGCTCTCGGACCGGCTCGGCAGACGGGCGCTGATGCTGCCCGCGCCGTTCGTCGCCGCGGCGGGCTCGCTGGTGCTGGCCGTCGGGGCCGACAGCACCCTGCTGCTGGTCGTCGGGCGCATCCTCAGCGGCATCGGACTCGGCCTCGGCATGGCGGTGGGCGGCAGCTGGCTCAAGGAGCTGTCGAGCGGCCGGTGGGAGACGACGGCCGGTGGCGGCTCCGGTGCGCGCCGGGCCGCGATGAGCCTGACCGCCGGGTTCGCGGTCGGCGCCGGCCTGGCCGGGGTGCTCGCACAGTGGGCGCCGTGGCCGAGTGCCCTGGCGTACGTGCTGCACATCGTGCTTGCCCTCGCCGCGGGCGTCGCGTTGCTGTGGGCGCCGGAGAGCCGTCCGGCGACCCCGCCCGCCGACCGGGCACCGTTGGCCCAGGACCTCAAGATCCCGGCCGCCGCGCACCGCCGGTTCTGGTTCGTCATCGCACCGGTCGCGCCGTGGGTGTTCGGCGCGGCCAGCTGCGCGTACGCGGTGATGCCGTCGCTGATGGCCGAGCACACCGGGGGCCGGCCGGTCGCGTTCTCGTCGCTGCTGTGCGTGGTCGCGCTGGCGTGTGGGTTCGCGATCCAGGCGCTGGGCCGGCGCATCGACACCCCGTCGAGCGCCCGCGCCGTGCTGGTCGCGCTGGGGATCCTGGTGCTGGGCATGGCGGTCGGAGCCGTCGCGGCGGACCGGCTGACGGTGCCGCTGGCGCTGCTCGCCGCGGCGGTGCTCGGCAGCGGCTACGGCATGGCACTGGTCGCGGGGCTGCAGGAGATCCAGCGGATCGCCCGGCCCGACGACCTGGCCGGGCTGACGGCGGTCTTCTACTCGCTGACCTACATCGGGTTCGCGGTGCCCGCGGCGATGGCCCTGGCGGCGGCGCAGTGGCCGGAAACCTTCAGCTACCCGATGCTGTTCGGCGTCGGCGCGGTGGTCGCGGCGTCGAGCCTGGTGCTGGTGGCGGCAAAGTCCCGCGCGCATCTCCCCGGAGCCCGGGGAGATGCGCGCGCGAATCGTGCGAAGGTACCGAATTGACCTGCCTGGGGCAGAAGGCCTAGTCGACCAGCTTGTCCTTCAGGGCGTCGATGGTCTCCTCGCTCAGGCCGAGGCCCTCGGTGAGGTACTTGTCGAAGGTGCCGTAGGTCTCGGTGATCTGGTCGAGCCCGGCCTGGAGGAAGCTCTGGTCGACGCCGAGCACCGGGGTCAGGTTGGCGGCGGCCTGCGGGCCGAGGGCACCGGTGATCTGGGCCAGCGTCCGCTGGTTGGTCGCCTCGAGATAGGTGTTGCTGAGCAGGTAGTCGTCCATGACGGTCTGCACGGGGACCCCGGCGATCGACTGCAGCAGCATCGCGGTCCAGCCGGTGCGGTCCTTGCCCGAGGTGCAGTGGAAGAGCTGCGCGCCGTCGCCGGCGGCGATGTCCGTCAGTACCGGACCGGCCGAAGGGATCGACGGACGGTGGTCGAACCCGGCGTGCGCCGGGCGCGTCAGGGGGCGACGTCACCGACCCCGGTGAACCCGTAGCGCTGATGGGGTCCGATGACTGCCACCTCGAACAGGCCCACCCCGGTGCGGGACACGCCGTCCTCGGTGACAGTGAACCGGGCCAGGTTGTCCACCGGGCACAGCATCTTCTTCCACGGCTCGATCTCCGAGACCTTCTCCCGCTGTCCCTGGACCACCAGTTCGCCCTGCCACATCCCGTGGCGCCAGTCCTGCTCGAGGCCGTAGCCGGTGCCAACGCCGATGTAGTTCGGCAGAACCGGTTCGCAGGTGACGGAGAGGGTGTGGTCGGGCTCGCCGGGTGCGCCCGGACGTCGGAAGTGCAGAGTTCCGGCGGCGACCTCACGGGTACCCGAAACGAAGGTCAGTTCGTGGTCGGGGCGGCCCAGCCACTCCGGTGCCCGGTTGCGGTCCGACCAGACCCGGGTCGCGTCCTCGACCATCCGGCGACCCTGCTGGTCCTCCTGGATGACCGTGACGATGGTGTAGTCGCCGAACTGCATGATCGAGTAGATCCAGAAGAAGTTCTGGCTCCCGGTCAGCGCCGGATCCGCTTTGCGCCCAGGCGGTTCCGCCTCGCCGACCGGCCGTACACCCCAGGATCTGTCGCGGTTGCCGCGCCAGGTGTCCGGGGTGACGGGCATGACCTCGCCATCGACGGTGAGGGAGCCGGACCAGGTGCCGGTCTGCACGAACCGTTGGGTGTCGAACGTGACTCGCTCGAGTTGGCGCTGGAACTGCCTGGTCTCGAGGTTGGCCGGACCGTCGGACTCGAAGACGAGGTCGAAGCTCAGGTCGGGCGCCTCGGGGCTCGGGGCCAGCATTACTCGCAGGCGGTGCAGGCCCTCGAGGACCTCGATCCGCAGGGGTCCGACAGACAGGTCCATACGGTCGTCGCCCAGCGCGCGGGACGCCCGGAAGACGATGTGGTCGTCGCCGCGGCGAAGCACCGCAAAGCCGTCGCACACACCGAGATTGGGGTACTGGCCGAGGCCGATGATGAGGAACAGCGGCTCGTTGTCGCCGTCGACGCCGGCGTGGCAGTTGAAGTAGTAGCGGTCGTAGAAGTTCCGGTCGGACGTGCCGACGTGCCGGATTGTCTCGGCGATCTGGTGCACCGGGTAGTCGTCGAGCGGGGACAGGGTCATTCGGTACCTTTCGATGTGGTCGACGCCCAGTAGGTGCCATCGAGCATGGCCTCGAGCGTCATCTTGTGCAGGATCATCTCGTCCGGGTTCTCCGGCAGTTCGGCCTGGCCGAAGGCCACGGCGCGACTCTGCACACGGAACATGATCACTGCGTGCCGCAGTGCGGCGTAGAGGGTGTAGAAGTCCAGGTCCGCCGGCCGATGGCCGGTCAGCTCCAGGTAGGCGTCCGCCACGTCGTCACGGCGAAGGAAGTCGGGCATTCCGGGGAGGCCGGCCATTGCAGCGAGATCCTCGAAGAACCTGTGCTGGAAGATCATCCAGCCGAGGTCGAGCTCGCGCGGTCCGAGGGTGGCCATTTCCCAGTCGAGGACGGCAGCGGGCTCGAAGTCCCGGTACATGATGTTGCCGATCCGGGCGTCGCCCCAGCAGAGCGCCGCCGGAGCGGCGTCGTTGGGCACGTTCGCATCGATCCAGTCGAATCCCCGCTCGATCAGCGGGGACCGCGGTCCGTCGGCGGTCACCCACTCGTAATAGCGCCGCTGCCCGGCGACGTGTGCGCGCAGTGCCGCCGTCCCGGTCGGTTCTGCGCCGGCGCCGGCCAGGGTTGGGCAGACCCGGTGCGGATCGGCCATGGAATGCAGTTCTGCGAGCACCCGGACCGAGGCCTGCTGGAGTCGAGATCGGTCCTCGGCCGAGGCCTCGGACAGCCAGGATCCGAAGGTGTAGGGCATGACGTCGGGGGGGACGACCCCGTCAAGTCGCTCCATCACGAAGAACTCGCCGCCGAGCGCGTCGGGTGTGTTCTCGGACCAGTACACGCGGGGGATGGGCACCGACGTGTGGGTGGCAACGGCGCGCATGACCTGGAACTGCTGGTCCAGGTCGTAGGACGGGAAGATCGGCACAGCGCTGGCCCGGGGGGCGATCCGGGCGACCAGGCGGTGTTCGGACCGGCGCCCGTCCTCGGTCCAGGTCGCATCGAACAGCACGGTCTCGTTGGACATGCCGTTCGCAGCCGGAACCTCGACCGCGGTCACCGCGGGGTCCGCGCTCGGCTCCAGCACGGTTGCGAGCCAGCGTTCGAGGCTCGACCGCATCACCGCGGGGTCGTTGCGGGATTCGCCCGGGCGGGCGAATTCGGCGTAGTCGGGATCTTCGACTACTTTCTCAGGGGTCATCACCACTCCTCGCGGTTCGGTGGCGCCGATGCGCCCGCGCCAGTAGTCGATACACTTTGTATCGACTAAAGACGTGACAGAATGTAACGGCCATCACATTGAGACGCAAGGGGTTTGCAGAAGAATGTCGAAGGAATCCGAGGCTCAGCATCGGCTCGGGCCGCTGCGAAACCCGGCGATCGACGCGGCGGTGCTGGAGGCCACCAGGCAGCTCCTTGTGGAAAAGGGGTATGCCGGGACCTCCATCGACGCCATCGCCACCCGCGCGGGGGTCGGCCGCCCGACGATCTATCGGCGTTGGCCGTCGAAGGCTCACATCGTCAATGAGGCGGTCTACCCGGTGCTCGACACGGAGCAGGGCGCCGACATCGACACCGAACTCGGGAACGAGGGCTCGATGGGCGACCAGGTCCGAGCGCTGGTCCAGGGTGCGGTCAGGCTCTTCGCCGCCCCGGCCACTCGCGCCGCCGCCCCCGGACTGATGAGCGAACTGCGGTCCGACGGGGCGTTGCGGGACGTCCTGTTGGTGCGCCAGCTCGCCGGGGTCCGCGCCGAGCTGGAGCGCCGCCTCGTATCGGCAAGCGCGCGAGGGGAGATCCGAGACGGGATCGATGTCGACGTGCTTCTCGACATTCTCGGCGGCGCCGCCATCTTCGCGATGTCCGTCCGTGACGTCGACGACCCGGCCCCCGTCGCGGAGGCGTTGGCCGACATCGTGCTGCACGGGATCCTCCCCGAGGCGCAGGCGAGCTCGTGACCCGTGGTGCCTGACCTGCCTACGGCAGGATCTTGTTCCAGAGCCAGGCGTCCCACAGCGGTCGCAGCGGTGCGTCGGTGAAATGCGCTGCCAGGTCGGTGAATTCCTCGGTGGTCACGTTCGAGTGCCGGTACCGGGCGGTCCACTGCCGGAGCAGGTCGAAGAACGGCCCGTCGCCGAGGGCCTGGCGCAGCGCGTGCAGGGTCAGGGCGCCACGCTTGTACACCCGGTCGTCGAACATCAGGTCCGGTCCCGGGTCGCCGAGCAGCAGGTCCTGCGGCAGCAGGCCCAGGTTCAGGTGGGCCTGGGTGGCGATCTCCTGCGCGGACGGACCGCCCGAGTTCTCCGACCACAGCCACTCGGCGTAACACGCGAAACCCTCGTGCAGCCAGATGTCGCGCCACGACCGCAGCGTCAGGCTGTTGCCGAACCACTGGTGCGCCAACTCGTGCGCTACCAGCCGCTCGGAGCCGCGCCGACCGTCGCAGTGGTTGGCGCCGAACACCGAGATGCCTTGCGCTTCAACGGGAATTTCCAGATCGTCGTCGGTGACGAGCACCGTGTAGTCCGCGAACGGGTACGGACCGAACAGCCGGACGAAGGTGTCCATCATCTCCGGCTGCCGGGCGAAGTCGTGCTCGAACCGGGTCCGCAGCCGCTGTGGCAGCACCGCGTGCATGGGCGTCGCGACCTGGTCCGACGGCACCCGCCGCCGCTCGTACGGCCCGATCTGGACGGTGGTGAGGTAGGTGGCCATCGGCTCGCTCTGCTCGTACACCCAGGTGGTGTGGCTGGCCCGGGTCTGCTTGCGCAGCAGGGTGCCGTTCGCCAGCGCGTAGTAGGGCGAGTCGGTGGTGATCGAGATCTGGTAGCTGGCCTTGGAACTGGGGTGGTCGTCGCACGGGAACCACGACGCGGCGCCGTTCGGCTGACTGGCCACGATCGCGCCCTCGGTCAGTTCCTCCCAGCCCACCTCACCCCAGATGCTGCGGATCGGGCTGGGGGTGCCCGCGTACTGCACGGTCACCGACAACGCCCCGCCGGCCGGGATCTTCTGCGCCGGTGTGAGAGTCAGCTTGCCGTGCTGATGGGTGTACTTGGCCGGGCGTGCGCCGTTGACCGTCACCTTGGACACCGTCAGCGCGGGGGAGAGGTCGAACGCGAACTTCGCCCGCACCTCGGTGGCGTTCGCGGTGATCGACGCCTTGCCCGCCAACCGGTTGCTGGGCACCTTGTAGGTCAGCTCCAGTTCGTACCGCGAGACGCGGTAGCCGCGGTTGCCGTTCTGCGGCAGGTACGCGTCGACTGGTTCCTCGTAGAATTTGCCGGCACCGCCGGCGGCGAACTTTCCCGGCTTCATCATCAGGACACGCTCCACGGGCCGATGGGGTTCCCCTGCCATCGAGTGCCCGGCGGCACGGTGTCGCCCCGCATCACCAGCGACGCGGGCCCGACGGTTGCGCCGTCGCCGATGCCGGACGCGGGCAGCGCGACGCAGTGCGGCCCCAGGGTGGCGCCGTTGCCGAGGGTGACGGTGTCCATGGACATGATCCGATCATGGAACAGGTGGGTCTGCACGACGCACCCGCGCTCGACGGTCGCGCCGTCGCCCAGCGTCACCAGATCCGCCTCCGGCAGCCAGTAGGACTCGCACCAGACGCCGCGGCCGATGCGCGCGCCCATGCCACGCAGCCACACGTTCAGCACCGCGGTCCCGGTGGCGGCCCGCGCGAACCAGGGCGCGGCGACGGTCTCGACGAACGCGTCGGAGACTTCGTTGCGCCACACGAACGAACTCCACAGCGGATGCTCGACCTTGCCGATCCGGCCGACGACCAGCCACTTCGCGGCCACCGACACCGCGCCGGCGACCGCACCCGCAACCAGCAGCACCAGCCCGCTGAGCAGCGCCGCGACCGCGAACCCGGCCGCACCAGCCAGCGCCTGCAGGGCGAACAGCACGCCGAGGCCGATGCCGAAGGTGACCGTCACCGGGATCAACCGGCAGGTCTCGACCACCGCCCGCGCGATCTTGAGCCGCATCGGCGGCGCGAACGTGCGGGCCGCGTCGGAGGTGTCGACGGCCCGGCGCAGCCGCACCGGCGGGCTGCCGAGCCACGACGAACCGGACTTCGCCTTGCTCGGCGCGGCGGACAGCACCGCGACCAGACCGTTCTTCGGGACGCGGCGGCCCGGCCCGGCCATCCCGGAGTTGCCCAGGAACGCCCGCTTGCCGACCTTCGCCTCCTGGATGTGCAGCCAGCCACCGCCGAGTTCGTACGACGCGATCATCGTGTCGTCGGCGAGGAAGGCGCCGTCGGCGACGGTGGTGAACTTCGGCAGCAGCAGCACCGTCGACGCCTCCACGTTCTTGCCGACCTTTGCGCCGAGCAGTCGCAGCCAGCCGGGGGTCAGCAGGCTCGCGTACAGCGGGAACAGGAAGGTGCGCGCGGAGTCCAGCAGCCGTTCGGTGGCCCAGACCTGCCAGCCGACCCGGCTGCGCACCGGGTGGTAGCCCTCGCGCAGGCCGATGCCGAGCGCGCGGACCGCCGCGAGCGTCACCGCGGCGAAGACGAACAGGGCGAGCAGCGTCGCCGCGGGCAGCCAGGCCAGCGCCCGCACCATCGCGTCGCCGAGGTCGGCGGCGTCGTGCACGCCCCATCCGACCAGCACGATGCCGGCGGCCAGCGCCAGGATCGGCAGGCCGGAGATCAGCAGGGAGGTGGCGCCGTAGACGGGCACCCACCGGGTGCCGCGGGGTGGGCGCTGCTCCGGCCACGGGTGTGTCGCCTTGCCGACCTTGACGGCGGGGGAGCCGGCCCAGCTCTGCCCGGCCTTGACCCGGCCGAACACCGCGGAACCGGGCGCGACCTCCGCGTTCTTGCCGATCCGGGTGCCCGGCAGGAGGGTGGAACGGGCGCCGACGGCCGCGCCGTCGCCGATCCGGATCGCGCCGATGTGCACCACGTCGCCGTCGATCCAGTGCCCGGACAGGTCCACCTCCGGCTCCACCGAACAGCCCTCGCCCAGCTCGAGCATGCCCGTGACCGGCGGCAGGGTGTGCAGGTCGACGCCGCGGCCGATCTTGGCCCCCAGTGCCCGCGCGTAGTAGATCATCCACGGGGCGCCGGACAGGTTCGCGGCGCCGCTGGCCTCGGTGAGCCGGTGCGCCACCCACAGCCGCAGGTGCTCGCGCCCGCCGCGGGGGTAGGTGCCGGGTTTCAGGCCCCGCAGCAGCAGCCGGGACCCGGCGACGGAGATGGCCATCCGACCGACCGGGCTGATGAACAGCGCGAAGGCGACCAGCACCCACCACCAGGACGCCGTCGGCGCCCACGGCACATCGACGAACCAGGCCAGCACGTTGTTCACCAGCGCCAGCCACGTCACCCACTGCAGCCCGGTCAGCGTGGTGAGCGGAACGGTCAGCGCCACCTGCGCCCACTGGGTGGACCGCGGGGTCGGCGCGACGATCCGGGGCTCGGCCGCGACGGTGGGGGCCAGCTCGTCGAGGTAGTCGGCCAGCGAACCGAGCCGGGGGTGGTCGTAGAGCTGGGCGACGGTGACCTCGGGGAACCGCTCCCGCAGCGCCGTCACCAGCTGCGCGGCCGCCAGCGAGCCGCCGCCGCTGTTGAAGAAGTCGTCGTCGCGACCGGTGATCTGCGCGCCGAGGATCGACGCCCACAGCCCCGCCACCCAGGCGGCGGTGCCGTCGAGTCCCGCGGCGGTCGCGGCGTCCTCGGGTCCGGCGCCGGGCAGCGGCCAGGGCAGGGCGGCCCGGTCCACCTTCCCGGACGTGCGGGTGGGCAGCTCGTCGAGCAGCGCCAACCGGGGCACCAGCGCGGCCGGCAGCTGCTCGGCGAGCAGGGTGCGGGCGGCCGCCACGTCGAAGTCGGGGTCGGTGCTGGCCAGGTAGCCGACCAGGATCGAGTGCCCGGCGGCGGTCTTGCGGACCGCCGCGGCCGCGCCGCTGACGCCCGGCAGGTTCTGCAGCGCGTTGTCCACCTCGCCGAGCTCGATGCGTCTGCCGCCGAGCTTGACCTGGTCGTCGGCGCGGCCCTGGAACAGCAGCCCCTCGGGGTCCAGTCGGACCAGGTCACCGCTGCGGTAGGCGCGGTCCCACCCGAGCGAGGGCATCGGCGCGTACTTCTCGGCGTCCTTGGCGGGGTCGAGGTACCGGGCCAGCCCGACGCCGCCGATCACCAGCTCGCCGACCTCGCCGACCGCAACCGGGACGGAGTCGGCGTCCACCACGGCCAGGTCCCAGCCGTCGAGCGGCAGCCCGATGCGGACCGGGCCGACGCCGTCCATCGGCGCGGCGCAGGCGACCACGGTGGCCTCGGTGGGGCCGTAGGTGTTCCACACCTCGCGGCCCTCGACGGCGAGGCGTTCGGCCAGTTCCGGCGGGCAGGCCTCGCCGCCGAAGATCAGCAGCCGTACCGCCTCGAGCGCCTCGGCGGGCCACAGCGCGGCGAGGGTCGGGACGGTGGAGACGATGCTGACGTCGCGGGAGACCAGCCACGGGCCGAGGTCCATGCCGCTGCGGACCAGCGCGCGGGGAGCGGGGACCAGGCAGGCGCCGTGCCGCCAGGCCAGCCACATCTCCTCGCAGGAGGCGTCGAAGGCGACGGACAGACCGGCCAGCACCCGGTCACCGGGGCCGATCGGCTCCTGCTGCAGGAACATCCGGGCCTCGGCGTCGACGAACGCGGCGGCGCTGCGGTGGCTGACGGCGACGCCCTTGGGGGTGCCGGTGGAGCCCGAGGTGAAGATGATCCAGGCGTCGTCGCCGAGGGTCGGCGGGCGCGGCGTGGCGGGGACCTCGCGGCTCGGCGCGGTGCCCGGCAGCGGCCGGCCCCCGGTGAGGACCGCGGTCACCTGGGCCTCGCCGAACACCAGTTCGGCCCGCTCCTCGGGGTCGTCGGCGTCCACCGGCACGTAGGCCGCGCCGGCCGCGAGCACGGACAGGATCGCAAGGTAGAGGTCGCGGGAGCCGGACGGCATCCGGATACCCACCCGGTCGCCGCCGCCGACCCCGGCCTCGCCGAGTCGCCGTGCGCCCTCCCAGATCTCGTCGAGCAGTTCGGCGTAGCTCAGCGTGACGTGACCGTCGTCGATGGCGGGTGCGTCCGGGAACGTCTCGGCGGTCGCGGTGACGATATCGACGAGGGTGCGCGGTGCGGGCGCCGACGACGAACGCAGGAAGGTCGGAGGGATCAGCTCGGATCGGTCCGTCTGTGACTGGAGTTGCAAACCCGGGGGTCCTTCTCTTAAGTCGGCTGGCTGTCGCTTCGTTATCCCATGGCAAGTTGTCGAGTTGGTGAACAGGTCTCAGCTGCGGGCGCGGAACGACTCGGCTACCGCGCCGCGGCATGTGTGCAGATTACGCCGGTGATTGCCCGGGTCGGCGGTGCCAGATCCGACGGCGGGGCCCGTCGTCCGGTGACCGAGAGCCGCTACTCGGCGGCGGTGGAAGCGCGCGGGGTCGAGGCGGTGGCCCCGGGATGGACGGCGGTGGCCCGCAGGGCGAGGAATTCGGCCTCGTAGGCGGCGCAGGCGGAGCGCAGCGCGGGACCCGACCAGGTCGACGGCAGCAGCTCGGGCGGCAGTGCCGGATCGCGCAGTAGGTGGCGGATGCTCGCCGCGGTGACGGTGAAGCGATCCACGCGCCGACTTGCCTCGCCGAACAGGGCGAGGAGTTCCTCGGCGGCCCTGGCCCAGCCGTCCAGGTCCCACAGGTCGCGGGCCAGGCCCTGCGGGTCCTCGTTCGGCCGACCGGTGAACCTGCGGATCTGACTGTCCAGGTGCGGCGGCCACTCCTGGCTGAGGTTCGCCGGACGCATCCACACGCCCTCGCGGACCTCGCCGAGGCGCTGCAGGTCGAGGTCGGCTCGAAGGGCGGCGCGGTCTGCGGCGCTCCGGCCGGTGGTGGTGATCACGGCGATGTCCCAGTCGCCTTGCCACGGAAGAAGTTTCGGTGCAATCGCTTCGTCCTGGCGGCGCTGACGGTCCAGCAGTCGGCGGCTGAGTCGGTAGGTGTGGTCGGCGCGCTCGAGGTCGCCCGCGGCGACCATGCGGGTCAGTGCCACCCGCAGCGCGGACTCGGAGATGTCGAACATCTCGACCGCCCGGACGAGGTCGCGCACGGCAAGCGCCGGGGGGTGCAGGCTCAGCAGGACGCTGAGCACCACCGAGCGTGCGGTGAGCCGTCGAAGTGTGAGCTGTCCGCTGTCGCTCGCCCCCGCCTCGGTCATGGCGTTCCCTCCCGCTGCCGCCGCGGCAGGTTCTCGAATCGTCGCATTTGTCCAGGTCTCCGTCGGTTCGGGTGTTGCGCGGCGCCCGTATCCGGCAGAACAACGGTATACGGCCGCAATCTGAATTACGCATCTACAACAGCGAGGCGAGTGGCGATCTGTGAGCTTCGTTACACTGTAAAAGTTAACCGCTAATCCACGCCTAGTGTTTCGCGGTACTGTCCGTCCTCGCAGGTTGGCGCCCGAATCGTGGGTTGTTCCGGCTTCGGCGAGCGGGCTGTCCGTTCGTCGACAGGGGAGAGACGTTGACCGTGAAGGTGGCAAAGGCCGCGTTGGTGACCGCAGTCGGGGTACTGCTGGCGCTGCCGCTCGCACCCCCGGCCGCGGCCGTCACCCCGGACGGAGGGAGCCTCGGCGCGCAATGGACCGAGACCACCGACGGCCCGCAGCAGTACCCCGGCGTGCACACCGAGTGGGATGTGCCGATCACCATGAGCGACGGGGTGGTGCTCAAGGCCAATGTGTACCGGCCGGCGGACGCGTCCGGACGGGCCGTGGACACGAAGACGCCGGTCGTCGTCAACATAACCCCGTACACGAAGCTGGTCTCGGCGGTCGCGAACGCGGCGCTCTCGGTCCCGCAGCTCGGCGAGCCGATCATGGACTTCGCCCGGAGCCTGAACCTGTCGGGTACCCCGGTCAGTGGTCTCGCCGACCTGATCAAGACGGCCTCCGGCGGCGGACTGCGGACGTTCAGCGTCGACCCCAAACTGATCCAGAGCGGCTACACCCAGGTGGTCGTCGACGTTCGCGGGACCGGTTTCTCGCAGGGAACCTGGCAGGTCTTCCAGTCCCGGGAGCAGCAGGACACTCTCGAGACCATCGACTGGGCGTCGAAGCAGCAGTGGTCGGACGGCAAGGTCGGCATGAACGGGGTGTCCTACTCCGCGATCAACCAGGTGCAGGCAGCGAGCAAGCGTCCGGCCGCGCTGAAGGCCATCGTCCCGATCGAGCCCGGCGGCGACATCCTGCGTGACGTGGTCGCGCCGGGTGGCGGCATCGGCATCGGCTTCATGCCGGTGTGGCTGGCCGCGGTCAACGGGACGAAGTGGCTTCCGGACGTGCAGTCGCTCCTCAACGGGACCTTCGACTGGAAATGGTTGGCGGACCGGCAGTCCGACCCGCTCACCTTCGTGCCGCTGCTGCTCAACGCCCTCACCGTGCCGAGTGTCGACGCCGTCACGCCGGATCTGAAAACGCTTCTCGCGGAAGGCAGCTCGTTGCGCCGCGACCTGGCCTCGAGTCCGGAGAACATCACCGCCCCGACGATGGTCTACGGCGGGTGGCACGACATCTTCGCCAACAGCGAGCCGAAGATCTACAACGCCATCCCGCTGCCACCCGGCCAGAAGCAGCTGATCATGGGCGACACCTACCACCTGAGCTTCGGCTCCGCGTTCGGTGAGCCAGGCAACCCGCCGCGGCTCGACGTGCTGCAGCGCGCCTGGTTCGACCGCTGGCTCAAGGGCATCGACAACGGGATCGACAGCTACGGCCCGGCCACCCTCTACCAGCAGGGCGGCGGCTGGACCAGCACCGACCAGTTCCCGCGGTCGGGCATGACGCATCAGCGGATGTACCTCGACGCGCGGTCGAGCGGCACCGCGAACGGCAGCGTCCACGACGGCAGCCTGGTGGCCACCAAGCCCGCCGACGGCGCGACACTGACGGTCGCGCCGGGCCTGGCGACGCTTTGCTCACGGGACTCCGCGCAGCAGACGATCGGCATCACGGCGGTACTCGACGCCTGCGGCAAGGACTCGAGGTTCAGTCAGCAGAACGCGCTCAGCTTCACCAGCGAGCCGGTCACCGTCCGGACGGAGATCTCCGGCTCGGTGAACGTGCACCTGAACACCGTGCTCGACGCCACCGACGGCTACTGGGCCGCCACCCTCAACGACGTTGCGCCGGACGGGACTTCGACGGTGCTCACCAGCGGACAGCTCACGTCGTCGCTGCGTGCGATCGACGACGCGAAGAGCGGGAAGGCGGCGAACGGAGACTTCACGGATCCGTTCTACCGGCTGACTCTGGACAGCCGGCAGCCCGTGGTTCCCGGGCAGCCGCTCGCATTGGACGTGGGTCTGACCGCCACCGATGCGGTGCTGGCCCCCGGCCACCGGCTCAGGGTCGACGTGTACGCCGCCAACTTCCCCAAGGGTTTGTTGCTTCGGCCGCTGCTCGACGAGAGCGGCCTGGAGTCGCAGCGTTTGGTGCTGGATCCGAACGCGCCCAGCTTCGTCAACGTCCCGGTCGGCACGCCGATCCGCTGAGGTCGATGAGTTTGCGCGCGCCGGCGGGTCTACCTCGGTGGAAGCTGTCGTAGGTAGGCGGTCGACAGGCTGGGAGGAGATCCGATGTTGGACCAGGAGTTCACGGCGGTACTGCAGAAGAGCCCGAACAAGGGCGGTTGGACGTACGTGGTGTGGCCGCAGTCGGTGGAGTTCTTCGGTACCCGGGGCCTGGTGAAGGTCAGCGGCACCGTCGACGGTCACCCGTTCCGCAGTTCGTTCATGGCTATGGGCGACGGCACGCACAAGCTGCCGGTCAAGACGGAGGTCCGCCGGGCCATCGGCAAGGAGGCCGGGGCGACGGTGACGGTTCGGCTGACCGAGCGGATCGTGGAGGACTGAGGTCGAGCGAGAAGGTTTGTCCCCGACGCGGGCTGGGTTCTGTCATCGGTTAGTGTCGAAACAGTGCAGACCGGTTGTGGCCGAGTGTGTCTCGACCACAACCGGTCCGGTTGTGGTGGGTGCAGGTCATCGCTTGGTGACGTACCGGGTCTGTGCCTGCGGGTCAGACTCCAGGGATCGCGCGCCGGTTGTGGGCCGGCCTCGGTCTTCGCAACGGGTCCACCCAGGCGGGTGGGGTGAACCTGGGGGTCCCCCCTGCACGAAGTGCTTGGGGGCGGGAACCCGTCCGATTCGATCTGCACGGACCAGTGGTTCCTGTGGATGATGGTGTGGTGCTTCTTGCAGAGCAGCACCAGGTTCGACAGGGCGGTCGGGCCGCCCTTGGACCAATGCCAAATATGGTGGGCGTCGGTCCAGGCGGCGGGGCGTCCGCAGCCGGGGAAGGCGCAGCCGCAGTCCCGCGCCACCAACGCTTTCCGCAGTTTCGGGGAGATGACGCGGGTGGTGCGGCCGACGTCGAGGGGGTTGCCGCCCCGGTCGACGAAGATCGGGGTGACCTGGGCGTCGCAGGAGATGCGGGCGGCGACGGCCGCGGAGATCGGTCCGGCCCAGGGCATGGTGGCGTGGCGGCGTCGGCGGTAGTGCCGCGGTGGCCTGACATCCGCGCAGCCGCCGCGGCGTTCGCCGCCAACTGGGCCGGTTGCGTTGTCGGAGTGGTAGTCCCAGTCGTTCCCGGACCAGGCCCCGGTCGCGGATGTCGGCGCCGTCGCGGCGACCGCGTCTCTCAAGGCGCCGACGTCGATGGTGACGGTGACGTGGGGCCGTTCCCCACCTTCCATCGGTCCGCGTGCGTTGTCGAGGTGTCCGCGGATGATGTGTTCGAGGGCGTCGGCGCGGCGCTTGGCGGCGGTGCGGGGGTCGCGGATCGGGTGCCCGTCGTCGTCGGTGCTCGGGTGCGGCTTGCACAAACCTGACAACGCGGTTTGGAGGGCTTCGCCGGTCTCGGCGTCGAAGCTGCCTGTCACGTGCACCCGCCCGCCGAGGGTGGCGCTGGCGAAGAACTCGTTGAGTTCCGGGTTCTCGCCGTCGGGTGGCACGGTCCCGTCGAGTTGCAGGAGCAACTCCAACGCGCGGGCTCGCCGTCGCAGGACGGTGACGTTCTCGAGGCGGGCGGTGATGAGGAGGTAGGCCTGGCAGTCGTCGGGTCGTGCGCTTTCGGGGTCGGGGCGCTCCCAGTCGGTCTCTATGGACGCGACCGGCTGGTCGACGGTGAGTCTTTCGAGTCTGGCGAGGAAGTTGACGATCACCTGCACGTGCCCGAGTTCGATCCGGCCGGCGTCCAGTGCGGCGGCCATATGCGGGTGCAGGGGCAGTTCGCGGCCGAGCCGGACGATCCTGCCCGCGTGGCCGGCGGTCATGTGGGTGGCGTCGGCGAGCCAGGAGGCGGTGTCCGCGGCACCGAGGTGGTTCGCGAGGCACCGCTGGTCGGCCTCGTGGACCAACCGGACGCGGAGGGCTTCGAGTTCGAGGATCTTTTCCGACAGTTCCGGGACCGCCGACGCGAGCTCGGTTTCGTCGAGTCGCCATGCCTCGACCCCGGCGGGGTCGGTGAGCATGGCGTCGAGTTTCATACATTGAATTCTACTCGCACGCACATTCGATAACAACGATGTTTCGCCTGGTGAAAGGCCTTCGGCCTGTGAGTGCTCTTTCTTGCTCTGGCAACCAAAAGTGCGCACGAGACGGGTGTGCACCTACGGCGCGACCCTCGTGGAAGTCTCTGTCGAGGATGTCCGGCCGTGCTTCCAGCGCCACTTCGGAGACCTCCGAGGCCGCCTGCGGCCATGGCGGACGCCCGGCGCTGGGCAGGGCCAGGGTCGGGGCGCCGGAGGTGCCTCAGCCCAACGCCTCCAGCGCCTCGTCGATCGGGGTGTCCCCGTTGTTGAACCCGATGAACCTGCCCGCGGTGCCCGGCCGCAACAACGCCGCGGCGGCCACCCGCGCGACGTCCTCGCGGGTCACGCTTCGCGCGTCGAGGTCCGGACCCGTCTCGATCCGGCCGGTAGCCGGGTCGAGGGTCAGAGCGCTGGGTCCGAGGATGGTCCAGGACAGGTCGGTGCCGCGCAGGTACTCGTCGGCGGCCGCCTTGGCCTCCGCGTAGGCGAAGAACGAGTTGTCCGACGGGACACCGTGATCCACCCGCGCACCGAGGTACGAGATCATGACGTACCGGTCGACGCCAGCCCGGGCGGCGGCGTCCATCGAGCGGATCGCGGCGTCCCGGTCGACGGCAAGGGTGCGGTCCGGGTTGCCACCGCCCGCCCCGGCCGACCACACGACCGCGTCATGGCCCCGGAGGACCTCGGCGATCGCCTCCGTGTCGAGGTGCTCCACGTCGGCAACGACGGCCCCTGCGCCGATGGCCTCGACATCGGCGACCTGCGCCGGATCTCGGATGGCCGCGGTCACCTGGTCGCCCCGGCCGGTGAGGATCCGTGCCAGGTGCAGGGCGATCTTGCCGTGTCCGCCGATGATCACGATCCGTGCCATGCCGCGTCCTTGTCGTCGCTGCCGGCGGTCCGGCAGGTGTCCGGGGGTGGGCCTCCAGTGCAGCACAGTGGCGGCCGCCGCGCCCGGCTCGGCGAGGATCCGCGCCCCGGCCAGGCTCAGCTCAGCTCAGCGCGCTCCCCGCGACCCACTGGTCCCACGGCACGCCCCAGTCGCCGTTCTGCCACACGTCGAGCGGCTCACCGCCGGTGTTGCGGATCTCCACTACGTCGCCGGGCTGGGAGAAGTTGTAGAACCACTGCGCGTTCGCCGGGTTGAGGTTCAGGCAGCCGTGTGAGGTGTTGGTGTTGCCCTGCGCCCAGACGCTGCTCTCCAGCTCGTGCAGGTAGATGCCGTCGTTGCTGATCCGGGTGGCCCAGTTGATGGTTTCCTTGTAGCCGAGCCGCGAGTTGATCGGCAGGCCGTAGGTGGAGGAGTCCATGATCACCGGGTTGGCCTTGTCCAGCACGGTGTAGGTGCCGGGCTGCGTCCAGAAGTGGAGCGTGGTGTTGCCGATGGTCTCGGTGCCGCCCCGGCCCATCGAGGTCGGCATCTCGCGGACCACCTGGCCGTTCTCGTACACCGTGACGATCTTGGTGTTGTCGTCCGCGATCGAGACGTGCGAGTCGCCGATCCGGAACGAGACCTTGTCGTCCTCCTGGCCGTAGAGGCCGTTGCCTAGCTGCGCACCGTAGATGTCTGCGTTCACCGTGACCTGGGTGCCCGGCGCGAAGTACTGCTGCGGCCGCCAGTGCACGTTCTGGTCGTCGAGCCAGTACCAGGAACCTTTTACCGGGGGAGTGGTGGTGACGGTCAGCGACTTCTCGGCCGTGACGCGGTCGCCGATCGGTTCGTCGAAGTGCACCACCGTGACCATGCCGACGCCGTAGGTGCCGCCGTCGCGGATCTCGGCGCCGCCGGTGGTGCGCAGGTACGCCTTGGTCTGGTTGCCGGGGTCGAGTGTGGTGACGGTGCTGTTCTTCGAGGTGGGGACGCCGTTCGCGTCCGCGGCCGCCACGTCGAGGGTGTAGGTCTTGCCGTAGCCGAGCGGCTCGCTCGGCTTCCACGACGTGCCGTCCGGTGTGGTGATGCCGGGAATGACCTTGCCGTCGGGATTGGTCAGCGTCACCGAGGTGAGAGTGCCCTGGGCGACGTCGACGCGGACCGGGCTGAGCGGGCTGACCGGGTCGCCGTCATCGGCGGGGGTGATCGAGACGACGGCGGCGCTGACGGTGGCGGTCGGCGAGGCGTTGGCGTCGCCGTTGTCGTCGGCGGAGATGGTGCACCCGGCGGCGAGGGTCGTCGCCAGGGCGATGCACGCCGCGCCGATCGATCGCCGCAGTGACTGCGTGAGCAAGATTCCTCCTGAGCTGCTCGGGCGGTCAGGGCGGCCGCCCGGTGCGTACGGTGCCTGGCACCGATGCGTACAACGATATCGGCGCCCGTCCCCTCGCGCGTTTCCTGAGGCGAGGGTGAGAGTGGAGACACAGAAGCCGAACTGCCCCGAGGCTCCGCCCGAGAGTGGTCAGGCGGGGCCCGCCGCCGAGACGAGGGTGCCGACGCCGAGCGCCGCCAGGATCCCGGCGCTGGCGGACTCGAGTCGGGCCGACACCCGAGGCCGTCGCAGCAGGGTGACCAGCCGCGAGGCCGCAACCGCGAAGCCGCCCATCACCAGTAGCGCGACGACGGCCTCGACCGCGCCGAGGGTCATGGCCGCGCCGAAGGTCACGTGCCCGAGGAACTGGGGGACCACCGCCAGGTAGAACAGGCCGACCTTCGGGTTCAGGGCGCAGGACAGCACTCCGGCGCCGAACGCCGAACCCGTGGACACGGCCACCGGCTCCGCCGGCCCGCCGCCCACGGCCCGACGGCGGAGCAGCGCCCGCACCCCGAGGTAGACCAGGTACAGCCCGCCCGCGATCTTCAGCGCCCGGTACGCGGTCGCGGACTGCTCGAGCAGCGCCGCGAGTCCGAGAGCGACCACGGCCGCCCACACCAGGGAGCCGACGGCGACGCCCGCCGCCGCGGCGAGGCCCGGGCGGGTGCCGCCGACGCTGTAACGCAGCACCAGGAACGAGTCCGGCCCGGGCATGATCGACAGGAGCAGGCAGACGCCCGCGAAGCTGAGCAGGGTGGCGGCGGTCATGGCGAGAAGGAAAGCGCATCCGCAGACCCGTACTCAAACGGGTTTCTCCGCAGCGGGCGCCCTGGTTTCGGAGCGCCTACGAAAAACCTTGCTGTGCAGATGTTTTCGGTTCCGTCGAAGTTGGCCGCCGGCGGGTGGGGTGGGCGAGGTCACGAGGGTGGGGTTGACAGGACGGCGGACGGGCTGCAATTCTCTGGTCAGGTCATGAGTGCCAGCAGATAGCCCCGGCTTGCTGGCCGGCAACCCTCCGCCGCGGTGGGGTGCCCCGGGTGACGACCTGGCTGTAGTCCAATACCGGACACGGCAAGCGCGGACTCGATGCACACCCCGCGACATCTAGGTACGGCCGACTCGTTCGGTCCGGCCGGTACGTCGCCTTCGCTGCACGCGAGTCCCTGAACCAGAGGGAAGCTTCAATGACTGCCGTACTCGACCCCACCTGTGCCGACACCGCCGACACCGCTGCCGCTACCTGTGCAGCCACCGCCACGCGGATCGACGCCCCGTTCGCCGAGGTCTCCGGCGCCGGACTGTCCGTCCCGCTCGCCGACGGCAGCACCTGCACGTACGCCAACTTCGACTATGCCGCCAGCGCGCCCGCCCTCGCGCAGGTCACCGCCCGGGTCCAGGACCTGCTGCCGTACTACGCCAGCGTGCACCGCGGCGCCGGCTACGCCTCGCAGGTCTGCACCGCCAGCTACGAGGGCGCCCGTGACGTGGTCGCCGAGTTCGTCGGTGCGCGATCCGACGACGTGGTGGTCTTCACCCGCAACACCACCGACTCGTTGAACCTGCTGGCCGGCTGCGTGCCCGGCGACACCGTGGTCCTCGACATCGAGCATCACGCAAACCTCTTGCCCTGGAAGCGAAACGGCGCCCGCGTCGTGGAAGCTGCGGACACCGTCGAGGAGACGATCCGCCGGATCGTCGCCGAGCTGTGCGCCAAGCCGGCCGCGCTGCTCGCGATCACCGGGGCGTCCAACGTGACCGGTGAGGTGCTGCCGATCGCCCGCCTGGCGCAGGTCGCCCACGAGTGCGGGGCCCGGATCCTTGTCGACGGGGCCCAGCTGCTGCCGCACCGCCGCGTGGACCTGGTCGCGCTCGGGGTCGACTACCTCGCCTTCTCCGGCCACAAGCTGTACGCGCCCTTCGGTGCCGGTGTGCTGGTCGGGCGGGCGGACTGGCTCGACGCCGCGGAGCCGTACCTGGCCGGCGGCGGCGCCACCCGCGACGTCTCCTCCGACAGTGTCGAGTGGGCGGCCGCGCCGCAGCGTCACGAGGCGGGTACCCCCAACGTGCTCGGGGTTGCCGCGCTGGCGGCGGCCTGCGAGGCGCTCGCGGGCCTCGACGCGGAGCAGGCCCAGGCCCACGAGCGGGCGCTGTGTGAGCGACTGGTCGACGGTCTGAGTGCCGTCGAGGGCGTGGAGCTGCTTCGAATCTGGTCCGACGCACCGGATTCCGTCGGAATCGTCACCTTCACCGTCGACGGCTGCGAGCCGCGCGAGGTCGCGTCATACCTGGCGGACCTGCACGGAATCGGCGTCCGGGACGGCCGGTTCTGCGCGCACCCGCTGCTGGCCCGACTGGGCCGCCGCGAGGGCGCGGTGCGGGCCAGCCTGGGCCTGGGCAGCCACTCCGCGGACGTGGACCGACTGGTGGCGGCGGTGCGTGAGTTCGTTGCCGCCCGCCGCGACGGCGTGACCGGGTAGCATCGCGTCATGGCATCCGTGACGACAGTGACGACCAGGGCGCGTGACGCCCGGTGGCGCCGTCGGCACGTGGATCTGTGCCGTACCGCGTCGGGCATGTGTCGGAGCTGAGTTCCCCACTCGCTCTGCTCATCCCACGCACACCCTAGGACTGCCATGTCTGTTCTTTCGTCTGCCCGTACCCGCCGCCTGCACGTCGCGGTGGAGTTGTCCGGCGCCGGTCACCACCCGGCTGCCGCGGTCCACACCGAGTTCCGGGTCCCGTTGGGGCTCACCGACTTCTGGGTCGACCTCACCGAATCGGCGGCGCCCGAACCGCCTCTGGACCTGCTCTCCGAGCCGGCCAACGTGGCGCGGGTGCGGGCCCACGACCTACGCGAGGCGCAGCAGCGCCGCGAGCGCATCCGAACCGAGGCGGCCGGCGAGGGCCGGGACTCGGACGCGGTGACCGTCCTGCTGGACGTGGAAGTACTGCTCGCCGATGATCATCGCAGTGCGCGAAGGGAACTGGCTCAACTGGACGCGGGCGCGCCGCGGGTGCCCGACAGCATCTCCTACGTGGGCACCGCGGCCGGTCTCGCCGGACTGATCGCGGACCTTGCCGCCGCCGGCGTGGCGGACGGTGTCACCCTGCTGCCGCTGGTGCTGCCCAGGGTGCTCGACCGGGTGGTGGACGACGTGCTGCCGATCCTGCACGACCGCGGGTTGGCCCGACCGTCGCCCCTCCTGGGCGAGGTGCTCGCGCCCTTCGGGTTCACCTCGGGGACAAGGGCACTCGCGTCCTGACCCGACGCTCGACGCGACTCACTCGTCGAGCGGCGTGGGCCGGTGGTAACGGCCGTCGTGGTAGAGCAGCGGCGACGCGGCGGCCTCTGCGTCGTCCTCGTCGTGCACCCGGGTGACCAGGCCGATCACCAGGGTGTGGTCGCCGGCGGGGATCAGCTGGTGGACGGTGGTGCGCAACCAGATCGGGGTCCCGTGCAGCACCGGTTCGCCGGACTCGAGGCGGTTCCACAGCGACACGTCGCGGAACCGCTCCTCCGCGCTGCGGGAGAACCGCTGCGCGAGGTGCCGCTGGTGCTCGCCGAGCAGGTGGATGACCAGCGAGCCCGCCCCGCGCAGGGCGTCGATGCTCGACGAGGTGTCCGCGATGTTGAACGACACCAGCGGCGGGTCGAGAGACAGCGACGCGAACGACGTCGCGGTGAACCCCACCGGACCCGAGCCGGCGTCGAGGGTGACGATGACGACGCCGGCGGGGTGCCGCCGCATCGCGGCCCGGTACTGCTCGCCGGTGATGCCGTCGGTCACCGGCTCACTCCATGTCGATCGTGAGCGCCGCGGTGATCCGGGTGAGCTCGCGGAACGTCGTCCGGAACACTGTGTCCGGGGTGCCGGCCGCCACCCACACCTCCGCGTAGCGGTCCAGCGCGGTGTCGACGTAGGTGGGCAGGTTGGTCGGGTGCCCGACCGGTGCGACGCCGCCGAGTGGCTGGCCCGTGAGCTGGCGCACCGCGCTGGCGGGTGCCCGGGTCAGCGTCCCCTCGAGCAGCTTGCCGGTGCGCTCGACGTCCACCTGGTGGTCGCCGGCGACGATCAGCAGCACCGGCTCGTCGTCGAGAAGGAACACCAGTGACTTCGCTATCGCGCCCACCGGCACGCCGAGCGCCGCCGCCGCGTCCTGCGCGGTGCGCGTGGGCTCGTCCTGGGTGACGATCACGCCGTGGTGGCCGCGCGCGATGAGGGTCTTCGCCACGTGGGCCGCATTCGGGTGCAGGTACCTGGCCATGATTCAGGGTAGGGCGAAAACGGACCCGCCACATCCCTTGTCGGCGCAGCGGCGTGTCAGCGCCTTCCGCGGGTGCGCCAGACGGTCATGCCGACCAGCGCGGCGGTGCCGGCCACCGCGTAGATCGCGAGGGTGAGGGCGGGCTGGCCCACCCCGGTGCCCGCGAAGTAGACGATGCTGCGCACGCCCTCGGTGCCTGCCCCCGGGGTGATCCAGCGCCCGATCGCCGCGTAGAAGCTGGGCAGCACGTTGGACCCGAAGGCGCCGCCGGCGCTGGGGTTGCCGAGCACCACGAAGATCAGGATCGCCAGTGGCACCGCGAGGATGCCGACGACCGCGCGCAGGCCCATGGTGAACATGCCGGTGGCGAACACGACGCCGGTCCCGAGCAGGGCCAGCGGCAGCAGGTGCCCGCTGAAGGTGCCCAGTACGTTCGTGGTGACGAAGGCGCCGAGGAACCCCGAGACCAACGCGTACCCGGCCATCACGGCGGTGTGGACCCAGGCCTCGCGCCGCGTCCGGGGAGCGCCGATGAGCAGCCCGATCGCGGCCGCCAGCAGGTAGCCGCCGACCACCCAGCCGATGGACAGGTAGAAGCCCGAGAGCCCGCGGTTGTCGTGCAAGCCGACCGGCACCTCGTCCCGGACCACGAAGGCGCGGTGCTCGGCGGCGTCGACCTTGGTGAAGACGCTCTCGAGCGCGGTGGCGGCGGAGCTGCCCGCGCCGCTGGCCGTGATCAGCGTGTCGGTGCCGGTGGGGCTGACCACGTAGGCGCCCATGATCTCGCGGTCGTCGATGAGATTGCGGACCTCGTAGGTGTTCGCGGCGACGCGGGCCTCGACGGGACGCGAGTCGATCGCGTTGAGCCGGTCGGCGACCTGCTGGTCCATGCCCTCGGGGAGCCCGGCCTCGGCGACCACGGCGATCGGGATGTCGTGCGGTGTCGGCTGGTGAAAGGCCGCGACGTAGCTGGTGATGAAGCCGATCTGCAGCAGCAGGACCCCGACGACCAGCGCGACCATGATCTGCCGGGTGCTGTAGCGGTCGGTCGGACTGGTCGACCGGTGCCGCTCGGCGCCCGTGTCCGCGTCGCCGGTGCCCGCGGGGCTGGTGGCGGCGTGGCTGATGGGCAGGGTCCCGGTGGGCGGGGTCCCGGTGTCGGTGCTCGTCATGCGGTGCTTCCTCGCTGTCACGTGCTGCTTGCCGATACTCTCGGTATTGAATACCGTAAGTATCGTGAACGAGGTGAGTCAAGAGAGGGCTGCGTCACCGTCGGGTCCGGCGACGCGTCCGGGCCGAGACGTGGTGCGTCGACGGCTGCTCGACGCGGCGGCGGACGAGTTCGCCGAGCGCGGATTCGTGGCCGCCCGGCTCGCGGAGATCGCGCACCGGGCCGGCTTCACCAAGGGCGCGGTGTACTCCAACTTCGAGTCCAAGCAGGATCTCTTCGCGGAGCTGTTCGCCGAGCGCTCCCTCGAACTCGCGGGCCGGGTGCTGGCCGAGATCGCCGGGCTCAGCGCCACCGATGCCGCGGGCCGGGGCGGCGAGACGATCAGTTCGTGGCTGGTCGGCGATCCCGGTTGGGCCCTGCTGGTGCTCGAGTTCGGGGTCCAGGCGGGCCGTGAGCCCCAGCTCGCCGAGGCCTACCTGCACGAACGCCGCCGGCTGCGGGGTCAGATCGAGGAACTGATCGCCGAGCGTGCGGCCGAGTGGGGGGTGGCCGAGCGGGTCGATGCCCGCAACACCGCGATCACGCTGATGGCGCTGATCTCCGGGCTGATGCTCGAGCACGCCGTGGATCCGGAGCAGGTGGATCGCGCTGCGGTGCAGGCCGCGGTCTCCGGGCTGTTCGCCAACGCCCTGCGGCGAGGCTGACGCGCCGGGTCAGTACCCGTACCCGCCCTCCGGTCCCAGCATCCGTTCGATCCGGATCCGGTTGATCTTCGCCAGTTCGCCGGCCATGGTCTTGCGTTCGGCCTCGGGGGAGTTGGACAGCCGCACGGTGAGGTCGTCGAGCAGGGCCGTGGCGTCGCGGCCCGCGGCGCACCACAGGTAGGGGTAGCCGAAGCGGCTCTCGTAGCGGCCGCTCGCGGCCACCACCGCGGCCATTGTCGCCTCGTCGGGCGCCCACACCGCGCACTGCTCGAGGCTCGACGCGGTGGTGTGGACGCGCCGGGCCACCCCGGGGTGGCAGTCCAGGGCGTGGTCGAGGTCGGCGTCGGACAGCGCGAACAACTCCGAGTCGGCCCGGGTGAGCAGGTCGGCATACGAGCGGTAGGGTCGGCCGTCGGCCAGGTGCCCGGACCAGGCGAGCGAGCAGCAGCACTCGAACAAGGCGTGCACCGCGCGCCCTCGCGGCAGCGCGTTGAAGCGGTCGAGGCCGATTCCCTGATGCATCAACATGTGCACCTTCACCGCCTTGATCCGGAGGGTCGTTCGCGAGGCTCGCCACCTGTGCCCCGTGCCGACTCGCCGGGAGGCGTGGTGCTCGCGAAACCCATGCTTGTGTACGGGGAAGCCGTTGGAAAGGTTCCGGACCCGATTTTTCGCAGCCTTAACATGCGAGATCCGGGTTGTTACTCTCGAGTAATGACCGAACAGACCTGGAACGCCTTCACCGTCGAACGCAAGGATCACGTCGCGCAGGTGACGCTGATCGGCCCGGGCAAGGGCAATGCGCAGGGTCCCGACTTCTGGCGCGAGCTGCCGTTGATCTTCGCCGAGCTGGACGCCGATCCCGAGGTGCGGGCGGTGGTCCTCGCCGGAGCGGGCAAGCACTTCTCCTTCGGCCTCGACCTCGCGGCAATGGCACCGATGATGGCCCCGGTGCTCGGCGACAAGGCGCAGGCGGCCCCGCGCACCGCCTTCCACGAGGACATCAAGAACATGCAGCGCTCGATCAACGCCGTGGCGGACTGCCGCAAGCCGGTCGTCGCGGCCATCCAGGGCTGGTGCATCGGTGGCGCCCTCGATCTCGTGACTGCCGCCGACATCCGCTACGCGAGCGCGGATGCGAAGTTCAGCATTCGCGAGGTCAAGGTCGCGATCGTCGCCGACATGGGCACCCTCGCCCGGCTGCCCGCGATCATCGGCGACGGCCACCTGCGTGAGCTGGCGCTGACCGGCAAGGACATCGACGCGGCGCGGGCCGAGAAGATCGGCCTCGTCAACGACGTGTACGCGGACGCGGGTGCGGTCCTCGCCGCCGCGCACGCGACCGCCGCCGAGATCGCCGCGAACCCGCCGCTGGTGGTGCACGGCATCAAGGACGTCCTGGACCACGGCCGCTCGGCCGCCGTCGACGACAGCCTGCGGTACGTCGCGGTGTGGAATGCGGCCTTCCTCGCGTCCGAGGACATCGGCGAGGCGATGGCCGCGGTGTTCCAGAAGCGCACCCCGGAGTTCAAGGGTCGGTGATTTCGGTTCGGTGACCTGAGGTCCCGCGTGAACCGAAGGGCCGGTGCGGCTCTCACCTCTGCCGGTGGTCGTCGCGGCCACCGGCAGAGCGCTGTTCAAGGCCGGGTAATCGGATTCCCGACACTTGCACGGCCGCCGCGGCCGGGAACATACTTGCAACTTCCCGCTACTTGAATGCCGCAAGCAAGAAGGTCCGATGACGCCGGAAGAACTCGATCCCCTCGCTGACGAGATCGGCAACTACCTGGTCCGGCTCTCGCGCGTACGGGACCGCACGATCGCCCATGCCAAGGCCTCCGTCGGGATCGACCCGGCGGCCTATGCCTGCCTGTTCCGGCTGCTCAGCGACGGACCCATGCGCTCCGGTGCGCTGGCGGACGTGATGTACACCGACCCGTCGACGGTGAGCAGGCAGGTGGCCCAGTTGGTGGGCCGAGGGCTCGTGGAACGTCAGCCCGACCCGACGGACGGGCGCGCGAGCGTCCTCGCGGTCACCGACGCCGGGCGCGCTGCCGCCGGCCGGATCCGCGCGGACCGCAACGAGCGTCTCGGCCGACTGCTCGAGGACTGGCCCGTCGACGACCTGCGTGACTTCGCCCGGCTGATGGACCGGTTCGTCTCGGACTACGAACGTATGAGGCCGGTGTTCGTGGCCGGCCTGGCGAAGCCGACGGAACAACTCGGCGGGGCCACGGGCGTACGGAGCGGCCGATGACCACCCGCGACACCTCGTCCGAGGTCGCCGACATCGCGCCCGGATCCGAGACGACCGGAGTCTTCACCCACCGCCAGATCCTGACGATCCTCAGCGGCCTGATGCTCGGCATGTTCCTCGCCGCGCTGGACCAGACCATCGTCTCCACCTCGATCCGCACCATCGCCGACGACCTCGACGGCTACGCGCTGCAGGCCTGGGTCACCACGGCGTACCTGATCACCGCGACCCTGGCGACCCCGCTGTACGGCAAGTTGTCCGACATGTACGGCCGCAAACCGTTCTTCATGGCCGCGATCATCATCTTCGTGCTGGGTTCGCTGCTGTGCACGCTGGCCCAGTCGATGTACATGCTCGCCGCCTTCCGCGCCTTCCAGGGTCTCGGTGCCGGCGGCCTGATGTCCCTGGCGCTGGCCATTCTCGGGGACATCGTCGGCCCCCGTGAGCGTGCCAAGTACCAGGGCTACTTCCTCGCCGTGTTCGGTACCTCGAGCGTGCTCGGTCCGGTGCTCGGCGGCCTGCTCAGCGGTCAGGACACCATCCTCGGAATCGACGGCTGGCGTTGGGTTTTCCTGGTGAACGTGCCCATCGGCATCGTCGCGTTCGCGGTGGTGTTCAAGGTGCTGAACCTGCCCAAGGTCCGCCGGCCCGACGTGCGGATCGACTTCTGGGGCGCGCTGGTTCTGGCGGTCGGCATCGTCCCGCTGCTGGTGGTTGCCGAGCAGGGGCGTGAATGGGGTTGGAGCAGCACCCGTTCGGTTTCCTGCTACGTGATCGGCGGGGTCGGGGTGATCGCCTTCGTGTTCGTCGAGAAGCGGATGCGCGACGCGGCGCTGATCCCGCTGCGCATGTTCCGGAACTCGACTTTTGCGATGGGCGTGGTCATCTCGGTGGTGGTGGGCGCGGCCATGTTCGGCGGCATCTCGCTGATCCCGCAGTACCTGCAGGTGGTCCGCGGCGCCAGCCCCACGATGGCGGGAATCCAGATGCTGCCGATGGTGGTCGGCATGATGTCGGCCTCCATCATGTCCGGGCAGCTGATCGCGAAGACCGGGCGATACCGGGTCTTCCCGGTGGTCGGAGCGGTGCTGCTCACGCTCGGCGTCTTCCTCATGCACTACGTCGAGGCGGACACCTCGCTGGCCATCGTCATGTGCTTCATGTTCATCACCGGATTCGGCCTCGGCAATCTGATGCAGCCGCTGACGCTCGCGATCCAGAACGCGCTGCCCCCACAGGACATGGGTGTCTCCACCGCCGCGGCGACGTTCTTCCGGCAGATCGGCGGCACCCTCGGCGTCGCGGTCTTCCTGTCCATCCTGTTCGCGCAGCTGACGCCGAACATCTCCGACCAGTTGCGCACGGCGGCCCAGGACCCCGCCTACCAGCAGGCCGTGGTCGCGGGCCTGCACAGCTCCAACCCGGCCGACGTCGCGCTGGCGACGGGGCTGGTCAACCACGACGTGTCGGCGGCGGGCGCGGTGCTCAGGGACAGCTCGATCGTCCAGCAGCTCAGCCCGGAGCTGGCGGAGCCGTTCAAGGTCGGCTTCGCGGACTCGATGTCGACGGTGTTCCTGGCTGTCACCGCGATCGCGCTGCTGGGCCTGGTGCTGGTGCTGTTCTGGAAGGAGGTGCCGCTGCGGGTCGGCGGCGGCCTCGCGGCGTCGGCGGCGGCGCAGCGGGAGCAGGAGGCGTCGGCGGACTAGGGTGTGCCTTTTCGTCGGGCAGGGCATGATTGTCGGATGCAGGTGACAATTCACTCGGAGTTGGTGGGTCCGCTGTCGTTGGACACTGATTCCGGATTTGCCGACGCGGTCACCATTCGAACTCCGAACGGTGCTGTGCCTGTGTGGCTGGGCATCTTCGAGGGCGTTTCTCAGAACGGCAAGCTTCTGGGTGAGACGGGTGGCCTCATCGACGCGTTCCCCGAGTTGGTGGGCAAGGCGAGGAAGCTCCTTGTGGAAGATCTCGGCACCGGGACGCAGGTCGCCCAGTTCGTGGAGTTTCATTCGGACGAGCTCGACCTTCCGGAAGTCCGAAAAGTGCACGAGGAGTATCGAAATCAGCGCGCCACGGCGGAAGCGCTGGTGGCTCTCTTGGACCCGAAGGCATTTGTCTTGTCGGTGGGTGAAGGTGGTGGCCTGGAGAGCTGGATCGATTTCACGCTGTCGCCGGATGTTTCCGACCAGCTCCTGGTCGTTCGCTTCGATTCGGACCGACACGCGACGAGGATCTCGTGGGAAAGCTGAGGGATCGAACTCGCGTCAACGCACAACCAGGTCGGGAGACACGCCCTCAGACGCGCCGCATCACCGAGACCACCTTGCCCAGCACCACGGCCTCGTCGCCGTCGATGACGTCGTAGGCGGGGTTGCGCGGCTCGAGGTAGACATGCCCGCTCCGGCGTCGGAACACCTTCACCGTGGCCTCGCCGTCGATCATCGCGGCGACGATCTCGCCCGAATGTGCCTCGTGCTGCTGGCGTACCACCACGATGTCCCCGTCGCAGATCGAGGCGTCGACCATCGAATCGCCGCGCACGCGCAGTCCGAACACGGTGCCGGACCCGACCAGCTCGCGCGGCAGGGTCATCACGTCCCCGGCGTGCTCCTCGGCGAGGATGGGGCTGCCGGCGGCGATGTCGCCGACCACGGGCACGGCCACCGAGTTCCCGCCCGACTGCCGTGGCTCGGAGGCCCGCAGGAACGGGCGCACGTCGACCGGCCGTGACATCCCCTCGCCCCGCCGCAGAAAGCCCTTCTCCTCCAGGCTCTTCAGGTGTCTCGACACCGACGACGACGACCGTAGGCCAACCACGTCCCCGATCTGCCGGGTGTTCGGCGGATACCCGTGCGCGACCACCCAGTCCAGGATCGTGGCGAGAATCTGCTGCTGGCGGGGCGGCAGTGTCGAGGTGTCGAGGTGGTCGAGGTCGTCGTATCCGGTCACTCGGCGAATGGTAGTGGTGGCCAGCGACAGTCGGCATGCCCCCTCCGCGCCGGGGTCGGGCGACAGGGCGGAATGCACTGCGGCCCAGTCACGTCCGGGTTCGGTGCCCCTCGGCGTGAAAACAAGTGTGGGGTTCCGCCCGGCTGCCGGACGAAACCCCACACGTTGACTTCAGACGAAGCGGCTCAGTGGCCGCCGTTGTCCTTCAGACGCTTGAACGAGGCCTCGATCTCGGCCTCCGCCTCGGCGCGCCCGACCCAGTCGGCGCCGGTGACGTGCTTGTTGGGCTCGAGGTCCTTGTAGTGGACGAAGAAGTGCTTGATCGCGTCCAGCTCGAACTGCGAGATGTCGCTCAGGTCCTGGATGTGGTCCCAGCGGGTGTCGCCGGCCGGCACGCACAGCACCTTGTCGTCTCCGCCGGCCTCGTCGACCATCTTGAACATGGCGACCGGGCGGGCCTCGACGATGACGCCGGGGAAGACCGACTCGGGGAGCAGGACCATCGCGTCGAGCGGGTCGCCGTCCTCACCGAGGGTGTTCTCGATGAAGCCGTAGTCGGCGGGGTATCCCATCGCGGTGTAGAGGTAGCGGTCCAGCTTCACACGGCCGGTCTCGTGGTCGACCTCGTACTTGTTGCGCTGACCCTTGGGGATCTCGATGGTGACGTCGAACTCCACGCCGCTTCCTCGCTTTGTCTCGGTGGATGATGCCGGGTCAGGGTAACCGGTCGACGATACTGTGGAACAACGGAACGACCAGTGGAGTGCCGCGGGGGCGGACCACGACGAAATCGGAGGGGTGTTGGCGAAGGCAGGCGCGAAGGACCGCAAGATGGGGTCCCTGGCCGCGCAACGGCGCAAACGGGTTCGGATTCTGCTGATCGCGGTGCTGGTCGCGGCGCTCGGCGCCACGGGCACAGTGCTCGCCGTCACCCGCCCCGACCTCGGTCTTTCGGCGGACGCGACGACCACCGCGACCAACCCGGCGCCGCCGCCGGTGCTGCCGACGCCACAGGTCGCCCCGGTGCCCGACGACGCACCGATGCCGACGCCGGCCGGGCTGGCCGCCGCGCTGGCCCCCGGTCTGGCCAACCCGGATCTCGGGACGTTCACCGGGGTGGTCTCCGACGCCGCGACAGGGGCGGTGCTCTGGAGCCAGGGCCCCGACGCCCCCATGGTCCCGGCGTCGACCACCAAGGTGCTCACCGCGACCGCGGCGCTGCTCGCGCTCGGCCCCGAGCACCGCGTCGCCACCCGGGTGGTGCGCGGCGAGACGCCGGGCCAGATCGTGCTGGTCGGCGGCGGTGACCCGACGATGACCGCCCAACCGGCCGGCCAGCCCGGCTTCTACCCGGGTGCCGCCCGCCTCGACGACCTGGCCGCCCAGGTCCGCAACTCCGGCGTGGTGGTGGACAGCGTCGTCGTCGACAACGGCGCCTACGCGGGCCCGGCGCTGGCGCAGGGCTGGTTCCCCGCCGACGTCGGCGCCGGCTACATCGCGCCGATGGAGCCGGTGATGCTGGACGGCGGACGCCTGCGCCCGCTCGAGGACGAGTCCCCGCGCAGCGCCACCCCCGCCCTCGACACCGGTCGGCTGCTGGCCGCCGCGCTGGGCGCCGACCCGGCCGCCGTCACCGTCGGTACCGCACCGTCCGGCGCCGCCCCGCTCGCGTCGGTGGAATCGGCGCCGCTGCGGGACCGGCTCGGACAGATGATGGGGCACTCGGACAACGTGCTCGCCGAGGCCGTCGGCCGCGAGATCGCGATGAAGGCGGGCATGGAGCCGTCGTTCGGCGGAGCGGTCGCCGCCATCTCCCAGACCCTCGTCGCCGGCGGATTCGACGTCGGCGGGCTGACCCTGCACGACGCGAGCGGGCTGTCCGTCGACGATCGGATCCCGGCCCGGTTGCTGGACCGCGCGCTGACTGCGGCGGCAGGCGACTCCGCCCCGAAGCTGCGGCCGCTGCTGGACTACCTGCCCGTCGCCGGTGCCACTGGCACCCTCTCGGACCGGTACGCCTCCGGCGACCGCAACGGCGCCGGCTGGGTGCGCGCCAAGACCGGCACGCTGTCGGCCGCGAGCGCGCTCGCCGGGTACGTCACCGACGTCGGCAACCGGGTGCTCACCTTCTCGCTGATGTCCAACGACCGTCCGCCGCAGGTCAGCCGCCCGGCCCTCGACGCGCTCGCCTCGACGCTGCGCTCTTGTGGGTGTCAGTGACGTTGCTGCCGATGACCCAGGACGGTTCGGATGCGCCCGGTGGGCTCGCCGGGGCGGTCGACTGGGATGTCGCAGCATGGGCCGGGGTTCGGCTGTCCCGACCAGGCCCACGCACCAGCCGGTACTCCGCGGAGGCCGTCGTCGCGGAACTGTCGGAGGCGTCGGTGCGCGCCGAGGGACCGGTCCGGGAGGTCACCGGGCTCGCCGACGGGCTGCCCGTGCCGCAGGCCCGGGTGGTGGACCGCGCCGGCTGGATCCGGGCCGCCGCCGACTCGATGGCCAATCTCACGGGTGACGCCGACCGGCCGACCACCGGCGGGGGACTGCTCGCCGGCCGGCCGGCCGGGCTGCAGGCGGGAGCAATGCTGGCGTTCCTGTCCTCGGCGATCCTCGGCCAGTACGACCCGTTCACCGGCGAGCACGGCACACTGCTGCTGGTGGCGCCGAACGTGGTGTCCGTCGAGCGCACGCTGCGGGTGGTGCCGAGCGACTTCCGGCTGTGGGTGTGCCTGCACGAGGTCACCCACCGGGTGCAGTTCTCGTCCGCGCCGTGGATCGCGGACTACATGCGCGAGAGCGTCGCGACCCTGGGGGCCGCGGGCGACGAACCGATCGCCGACCTGATCGGCCGGCTCGTCGAGGAACTGCGCAGGCGTCGCGGCGGCGTCGAGCAGGCGCCCGAGGAACGCGGCCTGCTCGGGCTGCTGCGCGCGACCCAGTCGGAGTCGCAGCGCGTGGCATTGGACCGGCTGCTGATTCTCGGCACCCTGCTCGAGGGGCACGCCGACCACGTGATGGACGCGGTCGGGCCGGCGGTGGTCCCAACGGTGGCGCAGATCCGGGACGCCTTCGACAAGCGCCGGGCGCGGCAGAGCAACCCGCTGCAGCGGCTGGTCCGGGCGCTGCTCGGGATGGACGCGAAGATGGCGCAGTACGTGCGCGGCAAGGCCTTCGTCGACGCCGTCGTCGGCCGGGTCGGGATGAGCGAGTTCAACGCCGTCTGGACCGGGCCCGACACGCTGCCCCGGGTCGACGAGATCGACGACCACGAGAAGTGGATCGCCCGGGTGCTGGGATGAGCCGGGCGGAGCCCGCGGAACCGGGTGGCCGCCTGCCCGAAGGCCCGGCGCTGCTCGAGGTGCGGCACGCGGTCCGCCGCTGGCGGGACGAGTACGGCGGCGACGCCGGCGTCGCGGTCGGGCTCTCCGGCGGTGGCGACTCGCTGGCGCTGACCGCGGCCGCCGTCGCGGAGGCGGGGCCGGTGCATGCGCTCGTCGTCGACCACCGGCTGCAGGACGGCTCCGGCGAGGTGGCCGCGCGGGCAGCCGAGCGCGCTCTGGCGTTGGGCTGCGCGTCGGCCCGGGTGCTGGCGGTGCGGGTGCAGGGCGCGGGCGGCCTGGAGGCGGCCGCGCGGCGGGCGCGCTACGAGGCACTCGACGACGCGCGTGGCGCCCGCCCCGTACTGCTCGGGCACACCCTCGACGACCAGGCGGAGACGGTGCTGCTCGGTCTCTCCCGCGGGTCCGGTCCGCGCTCGCTGGCCGGTATGCGCGCCGACGACCCGCCGTGGGGGCGGCCGCTGCTGCGGGTGCGTCGCGCCGTGACCGCCCGCGCCTGCGTCGAGCTGGGTCTGCAGCCCTATCAGGACCCCCACAATTCGAGCCCCGAGTTCACCCGGGTCCGGCTGCGCTCCGAGGCGCTGCCGCTGCTCGAGCAGATTCTCGGCGGCGGTGTCGCGCCCGCCCTGGCACGCACCGCCGACCAGCTACGCGAGGACGGTGAAGTGCTCGACGGGCTCGCGGCGGAACTGCTGGCGTCGGCCGAACGGGTCGACGACGGGACCAGGGTGCTCGACGTCGAAGCCCTCGCCGATGCGCATCCCGCGGTGCGACGCCGGGCGCTGCGGGCCTGGCTGCTCGGGCAGGGTGCGCGGGCCCTGACGGACCGGCAGCTGCGGACGGCCGACGACCTGGTCGGGCACTGGCGCGGGCAGGGCGGGGTGGCAGTCGGCGGCGGTCGACCGGGCGCGAGGTTGGTGCTCTCGCGGCGACGTGGCAGGCTGTCGGTCGGGCTCGTCAGCGACCAACAAATCAGCGACCAACAAAGGGGTTAGCGCCGTGTACGAAGGCGACATCGCATCGGTCTTGATTTCCGAGGAAGAGATCCGCGAGAAGACGGCCGAGCTGGCCGCGATCATCGCGGAGCGCTACCCGGTCGACGCGCCGGAGGGTGACCTGCTCTTGGTGGGCGTGCTCAAGGGCGCCGTCTTCTTCATGACCGACCTGGCCCGGGCCCTGCCGATCCCCACCCAGATGGAGTTCATGGCGGTGAGCTCCTACGGCTCGTCAACCTCCTCCTCGGGCGTGGTGCGGATCCTCAAGGACCTCGACAAGGACATCGCCGGCCGGAACGTGCTGATCGTCGAGGACATCATCGACTCCGGACTGACGCTGTCCTGGCTGATGCGCAACCTGTCGACCCGCAACCCGGCCTCGCTCGAGGTGGTCACGCTGCTGCGCAAGCCCGACGCGGTCAAGGCCGACGTCCCGGTCGCCAACGTGGGCTTCGACATCCCCAACGAGTTCGTCGTCGGCTACGGCCTCGACTACGCCGAGCGCTACCGCGACCTGCCCTACATCGGCACCCTCGAGCCCACCGTCTACGGCGGCTGAGGACCCACCCGCGATGACGGGCCCGGACTTCACCGCCGCGTCCATCGCCGCCCGCGTGCGGGCCGGTGAGCTCACCCCGCTCGACGCCGTCGACGACGCGCTGGGCCGGATCGCCGCCCGCGACCCGCGGTTCCGGGCCTTCGTCACCGTGCGCGCCGAGCAGGCCCGTGCCGAGGCGGCCGCGCTGGCCGGCCGCGCCGATCTCGCGTCGCTGCCGCTGGCGGGCGTACCGATCGCCGTCAAGGACAACGTCGCGGTCACCGGTCACCCGGAGGGCGACGGCTCCGCGGCCACCTCGAGGGTTCCCAAGACCGAGGATCACGTCGTGGTGGCGCGGCTGCGGGCCGCGGGCGCGGTGGTCGTCGGCATCACCGCCGTCCCCGAACTGTGCGTGTGGGGCGCCACCGACACCCCCGACGCGATCACCCGGAACCCGTGGAACCCGGAGCGGACGCCTGGCGGCTCGTCCGGCGGGTCGGCCGCGGCCGTTGCCGCGGGCATGGTGCCGGTTGCGCACGGCAACGACGGCATGGGCTCGATCCGTATCCCGGCCGCGGACTGCGGGCTGTTCGGAATCAAGCCCGGACGCGGGCTGGTGCCCGCCGAGCTGGGCGTGAACTCCTGGTTCGGCATGTCGGAGAACGGCCCACTGACGACCACGGTCGAGGACGCGGCGCTGTTGCTCTCGGTGATGGCCGGGCGGCCCGAACTCGCGGAGATCGCCGACCCCGGCGCCCTGAGGATCGGGGTGTCGGTGGCCTCGCCGCTGCGGGTGATGCGGGTGGACCCGCACTGGCGGGCCGCGGCCGAGGGCGCCGCCGCGGTGCTCGGCGGGGCCGGTCACCACGTTGCGACCGCGCGGTTGCCGTATCCGGTGAACCCGCTGCCGCTGTTTGCGCGCTGGACCGCGGGCACCGCGGCGGACGCGAAGTCGCTGGACCCCGCGCTGTTGCAGCCGCGGACCCGACGGCACGCGGCGCTCGGCCGGGTGTTGGCGGGCCGGGTCACCGCGGGCCCGGTGGATCGACTGGTGTCGGCGCTCGAGAGTTACTTCACCGAGCACGACGTGGTGATCACCCCGACCCTCGCGGCCGCGCCGATCCCGGCGTTGCGGTGGAGCGAGAAGTCCTGGCTGTCGAACGTGGTGGCCAACATCCGGTACGCGCCGTTCCCGTCGTTGTGGAACCTGGTCGGCTGGCCCGCGGCCAGTGTCCCGGTAGGCATCCACCCGGAGTCGGGCACGCCGCTCGGGGTGCAGATCGCCGCGCCGCCCGGGGGCGAGGCACGGATCCTGGCCGTCGCCGCGCAGTTCGAGCAACTGCGGCCCTGGACGCGGGTCGCGTCGGTGTGACTGCCGGCGGGTCGCGTCGGTGTGACTGGACGCGGTGACTACGCGGGTCGGTCCGCGGAATCGTGCGAGACCACCCGCTCGAGCGCGCGCAGGTCCTGTTCGAGCATCCGGAACAGCCAGTAGGCGGCCAGGAACGCGAAGATCGCGCCGACGCACAGGAACCGGACCGCGTCGATCACCTGGGGAATCTGCTCGGGCGAGAGGAAGGTCACCCCGGCGACCGCGACCAGCGGCACCGAGGCTGCGACCGCCAGGTAGCGGGTGCTGCGCCGGTCCAGGCCGCGGAGCTTGCGTGCGTCGTCGCTGCTGGTGATGCCCAACGGCAGCAGCACCGGGTAGAGACATCGGACCGCGTAGAACGTCACGAAGAAGAACGGGTAGGCAACCGCGATCGCCCCGCACACCGCCAGCGAGGCGATGAAGTGCACATACACGTGGGACGGGATGCCGCCCGCCCCGAGCTGCAGCGCGATCGGGTAGGCGAGGCCCGCGACGGACCACAGCCCGAACACCACCAGCACCACCCGGTCCCCGAGCAGCAGCGTGTCGGTACGTGCCCGGGCGAGGGTCCGCGCGTCGTAGGTCCGGCCCCGGCGCAGACCCCGGGGCACCGTGAGGGGGTAGCGGCACATGTACAGCAGCAGGATCGCCCCGAGCGGAAACGTGATCGCGTTGATGACGGTCTGGATCTGCTCGAAGCTCTGCTGCACGTCAGGGGAGAGCGTGTTGATGATCAGCGACTTGTTGTGGTGGTAGTTGTACAGCCCCGCCGCCGCATTGGGCACCGCGATGGCCAGCACCAGGATCGGGATTGCCCAGCGCCGCATCCGGATCCGTCCGCTGCCCGGCGGTGGGTCGACGAGGTCGCGGGCATGCGCGTCCAGGCAGAGTTCGAGCTGCTGGGCGAGTTCGGCGCCGGTCGGCCATCGGCGGGCGGGGTCCGGCTCCAGGCAGGTGAGCAGCACCCGGCGCAGGGTCGCAGGACAGTCCGGGGGCAGCTGGTCGAGCGCGGTGAGTGCTACGCCGCGCGTGCGCGTCGCGAGCATCCGGTCCAGGTCGGTGTCGGTGGCCGCGTCGTCCGTGAACGGGCGACGGCCGGTGAGCAGCTCCCACAGCATGACGCCGAGCGCGTACAGGTCGCTGCGAGTGTCGAGGTCGGCCGCCGTGGTCGCGGACGACGGCTGGCAGGCACGCAACTGCTCGGGCGACATGTAGGCGAGCGAGCCGCCGAAGTAGGCCACCGGGCTCGCCCCGGAAACCTGCTCGCTGAAGCTGATGTTGAAGTCCGCGAGCTTGGGCGCGCCCTCGGCAGTGAGTAGGACGTTGGCGGGCTTGATGTCGCGGTGCAGCACACCGTGTCGCCCGGCGTAGTCGAGCGCGTCGGCCAGCCGCCTGCCCAGCCACGCGACGGTCTCCGGCCAGGACAGCCGGGAGATCTCGTCCCGGACGCTCGAGTCGGTGGGTCGGAGCCCGCCTTTCGCGTCGAGCACGGCGTCGATCTCGTCGAGCAGCAGCTGCCCGCTGCGGGCGGCTGCCGGGGTGTCACGGACCCGGCGGAGCACGCCGAGCAGGGTGCCGCCGGGTATGTACTGCATGTACAGCAGCTTCAGCTCGAGGTCCTGCGCCACCCGTTGGTCGAAGACCCGGACGATGTAGTCGTGGTCGAGCTGGGCGAGGGTCTGCGGCTCGGTGCCGTGGTCGCGGGAGATCTTCACCGCGACCATCCGCTGCATGGAGCGTTGGCGGGCCAGGAACACCCGGGCGAACGCGCCGCGGCCCAGCGCCATCAGCAGGTCGAAGTCGTCGACGTGCTGGCCGGAGTCCAGGTCGTCGAGGGTGGGGGGGCCGGCGTCCGGACGGGTGGCGGCCAGCGACGTCCGGGTGCGGCCGCCGGGCGCGGTGGCTTCGAGTGCGGTGGTCTCGGCCGCCGTGCTTTCGAGGGCCGTGCTTTCGAGGGCAGTGGCTTCGAATGCGGTGGTCGGCGGTCCGGGAGGTTCCAGTGCCGTCCGCTCGGGCGCATCGCGCTCTGGCGACGGGTTCGCCGCGACCGTCGCCTCGGGCGGTGGTCGGGTCGGACGGTCCGTCATGGCCCCGCCCGCCGATCCTGACGCCCGCTCCGTGGACATCGTCCGAAGTGCACGGAGCTAAGCGTATCGCCGTCAGAACGGCCAGGCGGGAAGCTCGGGCAGGCCGTCCCGGGTCGGCCGGCCGATCAGCCAGGCCAGCAACTCGGCCCGCGGCAGGTCCGGCGGTGTCACGTCGGGGGCGGCGACGGCGAGTTCGGGCAGCTGCGACTCGAGCGTCGACTCGACGAACGACACCGGCCAGTCCCGGCATGAGTAGCCGAGACCGAGGTCGAGGTGATGGATCTCGAGCTCGTGCCAGCGCAGCAGCGGGATGTCCCGGGCGGTGACGGGCTTGCGCCAGTTCACCGGGGTGTCGAGCAGTTCCGGGCCGATTCCGCGCAGGGAGTCGAGCAGCCGTCGACCAGCGAAGCGGAAATCCGCGGCGAGCAGGGCCACGGGCCGGTCGGCGCCCTCCTCGATGGCGGCCGCGCGGGCCTCGCGGCCGCCGGGGTACATCTCGCGTGGGGTGCCGTCGAGCACGCCCGCCGCGAACCGGTTAAGTGCGTCCGCGTTCCGGGCCAGGTGTGAGACGAGGTGCCCGCGGGTCCAGCCGGGCAGCAGCGACGCCGCCCGGGCCTGTGCGTCGGTGAGTGAGGCGAGGGTCGACTCCACCCGCCGCTGCGACTCGTCGAGCTCGGTCAGGGCCTCGTCGTGCGCCATCGTCATGCCGGGAGCGTAACTGCGCACCGCCGGGTGCGAGCTGTGGAACCATCGCGGTGTCCCGCTCGTTCTACTGTTCGGGACCGGTGCCGATGCCGGCCCGTGCCGAGAGTGCTACCGGGCATTGCCCGAGGTTCTCGCGGTAACCTTGATTGTCCGGTTTGCAGCCGGAACCCGGCGTACCACGCTTGCCCGAAGCTGGAAGGCTCGACCGGAACTGGAAAGGAACAGGCCCGCAGCGGCTGAACCTGTATGAACCGCAAGACTGTGTTTCGAAACCTGGGGATCGTCGCCGCCATCCTGCTGATCATCTATGCGTTCAGCTACTTCGGCAATGACACCCGCGGGTACACCAACGTCGACACCTCGGTCGCGATTGCCCAGCTCCAGGGCAAGAACGTCACCGACGCGCAGATCGACGACCGTGAACAACAGGTCCGGTTGACCCTGAAGAAGGGCAACGAGGCGACCAGCGACGCCACCCAGATCATCGCCAAGTACCCGAGCGCCGCGTCCGAGCAGATCTTCACCGAGGTCCAGAAGGCCGGGATGGAGAAGTACGACACGAAGGTGAGCCAGGAGAGTTGGCTCACCTCGCTCCTGCTGTTCGTGCTGCCGATGGTGATCCTGCTGGGCCTGTTCGTCTTCGTGATGGGCCGCATGCAGGGCGGTGGCAAGGGCGGCGTGATGGGCTTCGGCAAGTCGAAGGCCAAGCAGCTCTCCAAGGACATGCCCAAGACGACGTTCGCGGACGTCGCGGGCGCGGACGAGGCCGTCGAAGAGCTGTACGAGATCAAGGACTTCCTGCAGAACCCGGCGCGGTACCAGGCACTCGGCGCGAAGATCCCGAAGGGCGTGCTGCTCTACGGCCCGCCCGGCACCGGTAAGACGCTGCTGGCCAGGGCCGTCGCAGGCGAGGCCGGGGTGCCGTTCTTCACCATCTCCGGTTCGGACTTCGTCGAGATGTTCGTCGGTGTCGGCGCCTCCCGCGTGCGCGACCTGTTCGAGCAGGCCAAGCAGAACAGCCCCTGCATCATCTTCGTCGACGAGATCGACGCGGTCGGCCGCCAGCGCGGCGCCGGCCTCGGCGGCGGTCACGACGAGCGTGAGCAGACCCTCAACCAGTTGCTCGTCGAGATGGACGGCTTCGGTGACCGCACCGGCATCATCCTGATCGCCGCGACCAACCGCCCCGACATCTTGGACCCGGCGCTGCTGCGTCCGGGCCGGTTCGACCGCCAGATCCCCGTCGGCAACCCGGACCTGGCCGGCCGCCGCGCGATCCTCAAGGTGCACTCGCAGGGCAAGCCGCTGGACCAGCACGCCGACCTCGAGGGCCTGGCCAAGCGGACCGTCGGCATGTCCGGCGCGGACCTCGCGAACGTCATCAACGAGGCCGCGTTGCTCACCGCCCGCGAGAACGGCACCGTGATCACGGAGGCCGCACTCGAGGAGTCGGTCGACCGCGTGATCGGCGGCCCGCGCCGCAAGAGCCGGATCATCAGCGAACACGAGAAGAAGATCACCGCCTACCACGAGGGCGGGCACACCCTGGCCGCGTGGGCGATGCCGGACATCGAGCCGATCTACAAGGTCACGATCCTGGCCCGCGGTCGTACCGGTGGCCACGCGATGACCGTCCCCGAGGACGACAAGGGTCTGATGACCCGCTCGGAGATGATCGCCCGGCTGGTGATGGCGATGGGCGGGCGCGCCGCGGAGGAACTCGTCTTCCACGAGCCGACCACCGGCGCCTCCTCGGACATCGACCAGGCCACCAAGATCGCCCGGGCGATGGTGACCGAGTACGGCATGAGCGCCAAGCTCGGCGCGGTCCGCTACGGGCAGGAGCAGGGAGACCCGTTCCTCGGCCGCTCGATGGGCGTGAGCTCGGAGTACTCGCACGAGGTGGCCCGCGAGATCGACGAGGAGGTGCGCAACCTCATCGAGGCCGCGCACACCGAGGCGTGGTCGATCCTGAACGAGTACCGCGACGTGCTCGACATCCTCGCGACCGAACTGCTCGAGCGGGAGACCCTGACGCGCAAGGATCTCGAGCAGATCTTCACCAGCGTCGAGAAGCGTCCCCGGATCACCGCGTTCAACGACTTCGGTGGCCGGACCCCGTCGGACAAGCCGCCGGTGAAGACGCCGCGAGAGCTGGCGATCGAGCGCGGCGAGCCGTTGCCGGACGAGCCCGCGCGTCAGCCCACGTTCAGCAAGCGGACCTCGGCTCCGGCCGCGGTTCCGGCGACCGCGCCTGCGCCGCAGAACGGATACCCGGTGCCGGCCACGAACAACGGCGGCTTCCAGGCGTTCGGGGATCCGAACCGGCCGCAGCCGCAGGGTTCGGTGCCGGACTACGGCGCGCCCGCCGGCTGGTCGGCGCCCGGCTGGCCGCCGCGTGACCCGAACGAGGGGCAGCACGCGCGTCCGGCGGAGTACCCGTACGGCCAGTACCCGCAGGGCGGTCAGGCCCAGCAGTACCCGCCGCAGGGTGAGTACCCGCAGGGCGGCTACTCGCAGGGCGAGTACCCCCAGGGCCAGTATCCCCAGCAGGGATACCCGCAGTGGAACCCGCCGCCGCAGCCGCCGTTGGAGACCCAGCCGCGCCCGGAGCCGCAACCCAAGTCCGGTACCAAGGACACGGCGACCGAGCGCTGGGAAGGCCCGAACGGGCAGCAGTAGGTCCCGGAGCACTAGGCTGTTCCACTGGTCTGTGTCTCAGGGACGCTAACGGTGGACATCGGTCCGAGAGGTGGAGGTGCGGTCGGGTGTCGGTCAATCAACTCGGTGGTGCGAATTCCCATGGGGGAAGCAACGAGTCGCACGAGCTGACGGCGTTGGCGTCGGGGCGGGTGTTCGACCAGCCGCGTGCAGAGGCGGCGGTACGAGAGCTGCTCCTGGCGGTCGGTGAGGACCCCGATCGGCCGGGGCTGCTCGACACCCCGTCACGGGTGGCGCGGGCGTACCGGGAGGTCTTCGCCGGCCTGTACACGGATCCGGACTCGGTGCTCAACACGACCTTCGACGAGGGTCACCAGGAACTGGTGCTGGTCCGTGACATCCCGATGTACTCGACGTGCGAGCACCACCTGGTCTCGTTCCACGGAGTCGCGCACGTCGGCTACATCCCCGGCACCACCGGCCGCGTGACGGGCCTGTCGAAGCTGGCCCGCCTCGTGGACCTGTACGCGAAGCGTCCGCAGGTGCAGGAGCGGCTGACAAGTCAGATCGCGGACGCGATGATGCGCAAGCTCGATCCGCGCGGCGTCATCGTCGTGGTCGAGGCCGAGCACCTGTGCATGGCGATGCGGGGCATCCGCAAGCCCGGCGCCAGCACCACCACCTCGGCCGTACGCGGCCTGCTCCAGTCCAGTGCCGCCTCGCGCTCCGAGGCCTTGGACCTGATCCTGCGCAAGTGACCGTGCTGCCGACACCGGGCCGCTGCGTGGTGATGGGCGTGCTGAACGTCACCCGGGACTCCTTCTCGGACGGCGGCCGGTTCCTGGACCTCGACGCGGCCGTCGAGCACGGTCTTGAACTGCGCCGTCTCGGCGTGGACATCGTCGACGTCGGCGGCGAGTCGACACGCCCCGGCGCACAGCGGGTCGACGCGGCGGTAGAGGCGGAACGTGTCGCGCCGGTGATCGCGGCGCTCGCCGCGGAGGGCATCCCGGTCAGCGTCGACACGATGCGCGCCTCGGTCGCCCACGCCGCCATCGAGGCGGGCGCCGGCGTGGTCAACGACGTCTCCGGTGGACGCGCGGACCCCGCGATGGCCTCGGTGGTGGCGGACGCCGGGCTGCCGTGGATTCTCATGCACTGGCGGTCGGCGGGGGAGTACGTCCACGCAGGCGGTGTCGAGCACTACGGCGACGTGGTCGAGGAGGTCGCCACGGAACTGCTCGTCGCGGTCGACGCCGCGGTGCGCGCCGGAGTGGACCCGTCCCGGCTGCTCCTCGACCCCGGACTCGGTTTCGCGAAGACCGCTGAGCACAACTGGGCGCTGCTCGGGGCGCTGCCGCGGCTCAACGCGCTCGGTTTCCCGGTGCTGATCGGCGCCTCGCGCAAGCGGTTCCTCGGCTCGCTGCTCGCGGACGCCGACGGCGACCGTCCACCGGCGGGCCGGGAGGTGGCCACGGCGGTGGTCTCGGCGCTGGCGGCGCGCGGCGGCGCCTGGGGCGTGCGGGTTCACGACGTGCGGGGTTCCCGCGACGCGATTGCGGTGGCCCAGGCCTGGGCCGCGGCGGAGGGGGTGGCCGATGTCTGATCGAATTGAACTGCGCGGGTTGAAGATTCGCGGCAATCACGGGGTTTTCGAGCACGAGAAGCGGGACGGGCAGGACTTCTACATCGACATCACGGTGTGGCTGGACCTGGCGCCGGCCGCAGCTTCGGACGATCTCGCCGACACCCTGAACTACGGCGAGTTGGCGGAGACCGCCGCCGCCATCGTCGCGGGACCGCCGCGCGACCTCATCGAGACGGTCGCGGCCGAGATTGCCGAGGCGGTGCTGCGCGACGACCGGGTGAGCGCGGTCGAGGTCACCGTGCACAAGCCGTCGGCGCCGATCCCGCTGACCTTCGCGGACGTGGCCGTGGTCGCCCGACGCTCCCGCAAGGGCGCGGGCGGTCGAGGGGGGCTGCAGGGATGAGCCGGGCGGTGCTGTCGATCGGGTCCAACATGGGAGACCCGTTGGCGCACCTGCAGTCGGTGGTCGATGCCCTCGGCGAGCGGGCGGTCGCGGTGTCGAGCGTCTACGCGACCGCGCCGTGGGGTGGGGTCGAGCAGCAGAACTTCCTCAATGCGACGGTGATCGCCCAGGACCCCGAGCTGGACTGCTGGGGCTGGCTGCGACTGGGCCGTCGACTGGAGGCGGAGGCGGACCGCGTGCGCGAGCAGCGCTGGGGACCGCGCAGCCTGGACGTGGACGTCGTGGACTGCGACGGCGTGGTCAGTTCCGACCCGGAGCTGACCCTGCCGCACCCGCGTGCCCACGAGCGGGCGTTCGTGCTGGCCCCGTGGCTCGAGGTGGATCCCGATGCGGCGCTGGTGGTGGACGGCGTCGTGACGTCGGCGCGGGCGCTGCTGGAGCGGCTGGACCCGGCCGAGCGCGACGGCGTACGCCGGACCGACCTCCGGTTGGCGCCGAGATGACGAGCGCCACCCGAGTTCGGGACCTGCTGGCGTTGGCCCTGTTCGCCGCGATTGCCACCTGGTTGCTGGCCGGTGCGTTCTACGGTTCGCTGCCCCCGGTCCCGGTCTTCGCGGGCGCCTCGCTGTACCCGGTCGCGGCGATCGAGGTGGTGCTGGCGCTGGTGATCCGGTCCCGCGTCAACAACCACCGCGTCGGCCCGGGGCCGCGTCAGTTGCACCCGATCGCCGCCGCCCGTGCGGTCGCGCTGGCGAAGGCGTCCGCGCTGGTGGGTGCGGGCAGCGCCGGCGTGTGGCTGGGACTGTTGCTGTACCTGCTGCCGCAGCGCTCCACTGTCGACGCCGCGGCGAGCGACACGACGGGGGTCGTGGTGGGTCTGGTGGCCGGAGCGGTCCTGGTGGCGGCCGCGCTGTGGCTCGAGCACTGCTGTCGGACCCCGGACGAACCGCCGGACGAGCCGGCCGTCTGACCGGGCCGCCGAGGGCGGTCGACTCTCACGATGTGAGAGCGTCGGCCGGGGCGGCTATCCTCGGCTGCATGACGGTTACTGGTCGCGCGACGTCGCTCCGGCGGAACAAACGCAGCACGAGCCAGATGATCGTGGCCGCTCTGGTGGCGCTGGCGGTGGTTGCCAGTCTGTTCCTGATCTTCAGCAACAGCGTGCAGTTGCTGAGAGTTGGCCTGGTCATCGCGCTTTGGGCCGCGACGCTCGGTGCGATCGCGATGACGAAGTACCGCCGGGAGTCGGCCGCGGACAAGGCGAAGGTCCGGGATCTGCAGAAGGTCTACGAGTTGCAGCTCGAGCGCGAGATCAGCGCCCGGCGTGAGTACGAGCTGGGTGTCGAGGCGAGGGTGCGCGGCGAGGCGGTCCTGGACACCTCGGAGATCGCGGCGCTGCGCGCGGAACTGGCGGCGCTGCGCGGCAATCTCGAGATCCTCTTCGAGGGGAAGATGCCCGCCGACCGCACTGCGCTCACCGCCGAGGCTCGACGGATGCGTGAGCTCGGCAGTGGTGTTGGCACCCCGGCCTCGTCCCAGCCCCACCAGCAGCAGCCGCAGCAGCCGCAGCAGGCGACGGGCTACCGCCGGACCCTCGAGCCCGATCCGGAGTACCCCGGGACCACCGTCACCCCGACCTTCACTCCCGACCCTGCGTACGCCGGGTCCGGCCGGGGCCAGACCTTCGCCACGCCGTTCGACGAGCCGGTCACCGCCGAGGTGGCGTTGGTGCCGGAGGAGCAGCCGGCCGCGCCCGAGCAGCCGCGCCCGGCCACGCCCACCGCCGCCGCGAAGCCCGAGCCGGTCGTGACGCCCGCGCCGACCCCAGTGGCGAAGCCGGTGCCCGAGCCGGCTGAGTCAACGCCGGAGCGGGAGCCGGAGCCCGAGCTCGAGCCGTCGGCGATCACCGGCCGCCGGTCGCGTCGGCGGGCAGAGCCCGAGCCTGATCCCGAGCCCGGCGCGCACTCCACGGGTGGGCTCACCGTCGCCGAGATCATGGCGAACATGAAGACCGCGGACGCCGCCGACGAGCCGCGCCCGGGTCGCCGCCGCCGCGACTGAGCCCGCGAAGCGACCTGTATCCCGGGAGCGGAGCCCGCGAAGCGACCTATATCACTGCCCCGCACCGTGGCGTCCGTCACCGACCGGCGGCTATCCTCGCTGTGAACGTCCGGTACCCGCCCTGCGGGACTGGAACGAACGAGAGGAACAACGGTGACCTCATTCGAGATCACTCGAGATGGGTCTTTTCGCGATCCGGCGCCCGCACGACTGACGGTAGGAATCGTCTCGGCGGGACGCGTGGGAACCGCGATCGGTGCCGCACTCGAGCGAGTCGGCCACGTGGTGGCTGCCTGTACCGCCGTGTCGGACGCATCGGTCCGCCGTGCCCGTCGCAGCCTGCCCGACTCCGAAATCCTGCCCGCGACCGACGTCGCCGGCCGCTGCGAACTGCTGATCCTGGCCGTGCCGGACGATCAGCTCGCGGACCTGGTGGCCGGCCTGGCGGCCACCGGATCGGTCCGCCGCGGAACCCTGGTCGCGCACACCTCAGGGGCCAACGGCATCGGCGTACTCGCGCCGCTCACCGCGATCGGCGCGGTACCGCTGGCGATCCATCCCGCGATGACCTTCACCGGACACGACGAGGACGTTGCCCGGATGTCGTCGGCGTGTTTCGGCATCACCGCGGCCGACGAGATCGGCTACGCGATCGCCCAGTCACTGGTCCTCGAGATCGGCGGGGAGCCGGTGCGGGTCCGCGACGAGGTCCGGCCGCTGTACCACGCGGCCCTCGCGCACGGTAGTAATCACCTGGTCACGCTCGTCTCGGACGCGGTGGCCGCGCTCCGCGTCGCCCTCTCCGGCGGCGAGCTGCTCGGCCAGCAGCTGGTGGACGACGACCCCAACGGCGTGGCCGAGCGGGTGCTCGCGCCGCTGCTGTCCGCTGCCCTCGACAACGCGCTGCGCCGCGGCCCGTCCGCGCTGACCGGCCCGGTGGCGCGCGGCGACGTCGATGCGGTGACCACCCACCTGCGGGTGCTTCGCGAGGTGGACCCGCAGCTGGCGGAGGGGTACCGCGCCATGTCGCTGCGCTCGGCGCAGCTCGCCGGCGCCAAGCCTGAACTCATCGAGATCCTGGAGGACAATTCGTGAACGGCTACGCGCGCGGTGAACTGACCGTGCATCACGACCCCGCCGCACTGACCAAGGTGTCGAAGGCGCTGCGTGGTGTCGGGCGGCAGGTCGCGCTGGTGCCCACCATGGGTGCACTGCACGCCGGGCACCTCGAGATCGTCCGGCAGGCCAAGCTGCGCGGCGCGGTGGTGATCGTCTCGATCTTCGTCAACCCGCTGCAGTTCGGTGCGGGCGAGGACCTGGACGCGTACCCGCGCACCCTGGACCGTGACATCGAACTGCTACGCGCCGAGGGCGTGGAACTGGTGTTCGCGCCGTCCGCCGCCGACATGTACCCGGCCGGCCCGCGCACCGTGATCCACCCCGGTCCGCTTGGCGCCGAACTCGAGGGTGCCAGCCGGCCGACGCACTTCGCGGGGATGCTGACCGTGGTCGCCAAGCTGCTGCAGATCGCCGTGCCGAACACGGCGTACTTCGGCGAGAAGGACTACCAGCAGCTCACCCTGATCCGGCAGATGGTCCGCGACCTGAACTTCGACGTCGAGATCTACGGTGTGCCGACCGTCCGGGAGCAGGACGGTCTCGCCCTGTCCTCGCGCAACCGGTACCTCGACGAGGACCAGCGGGCCGTGGCGACCGCGCTGTCGGCCGCGCTGGTGGCCGGCGCACATGCGGCGGCCGGCGGTGCGGAGGCCATCCTGGCCACCGCGCGCGGCGTGCTCGAGGCGACCCCGGAACTCGAGGTCGACTACCTGGAGGTCCGCGGTGTGGACCTCGGGCCGGCGCCGGAACGCGGCGACGGCAGGCTGCTCGTCGCGGCCCGGCTCGGCAACACCCGTCTGATCGACAATGTCGGCGTCGCCGTCGGCACCGGATTCCTGGAGCGGGACGTGGACACCCGCACCACCTCGCCCACCGACCTGATTTCCAGCTAGACCGGGAGGACAGCACATGTTTCGCACCATGATGAAGTCGAAGATCCACCGCGCCACCGTCACCCACGCGGACCTGCACTACGTCGGGTCCGTCACCGTGGACCAGGACCTGATGGACGCCGCGGACCTGCTCGAGGGCGAGCAGGTGTGCATCGTCGACATCGACAACGGCGCCCGGCTCGAGACCTACGTCATCGCCGGCGAGCGCGGCACCGGCGTGATCGGGATCAACGGTGCCGCAGCGCATCTGGTCAAGCCTGGCGACCTGGTCATCCTGATTGCCTACGGCGTGATGAACGAGCAGGAATGCCGTGACTACGCGCCGCGGGTGGTCTTCGTCGACGCCGACAACCGGCAGGTCGAGCTCGGCAGCGACCCGGCACACGCCCCCGAGGGATCCGGACTGATCACCCCCCGGATGCTGTCCACGCTCGAGAACAACCCGGCGCTGGTGTAGCCGTGCTGCTGACCGTCGACGTCCGCAACACCAATATCGCGCTCGGGTTGTTCACCGGAAGCGGTGAGCACTCGAAGTTGTTGCAGGACTGGCGGATGCGTACCGATCCGCGGGTCACCGCGGACGAGCTGGCCTGGATGCTGCGGGGGCTCCTCGGCGCCCACGTCGAGCAGGTCACCGGCGTGTCCGCGCTGTCGACGGTGCCGTCGGTGCTGCGTGAGTTGCGGGTGATGCTGACCCGCTACTGGGCGCACGTCCCGCACGTGGTGGTCGAGCCGGGGGTGCGCACCGGGGTGCCGCTGCTGGTCGACAACCCGAAGGAGGTCGGCGCAGACCGGATCGTGAACAGCCTTGCTGTGCACCATCTCTACGGTGGTCCGTGCATCGTCGTGGACTTCGGCGTGTCCACCTGCGTGGACGTGGTGTCTGCAAAGGGTGAGTTCCTCGGCGGTGTCATCGCGCCGGGACTCGAGGTCTCCACGGACGCGCTGGCATCGCAGTCGGCGGCGCTGCGCAAGGTGGAACTGGTGCGTCCGCGGTCGGTGGTCGGCAAGAACACCGTCGAGTGCATGCAGTCCGGGGCGATCTTCGGGTTCGCCGGCCTGGTCGACGGGTTGGTGCGCCGGGTGCGGGCCGAACTGCCGGCCTTCGCGGGTGACGACGTCACAGTCATTGCGACCGGGGACAGTGCGCCGTTGGTGATGCCGGAGTCGGAGACAATCGCACACCTCGAACGCGACCTCGCCCTGGAGGGGCTGCGAATCGTCTACGAGCGCAACCAGGCTCGCAACGCGGCCCGGCGGCCGCCGGTCGCCTGAGCGCCGAGGTCCCGGAGTGCAGGGGTTCCGGGATCGGGGATTCTGTGCCACACTGGTCGGCGTGAATTACCGCATGGTCGCCCAGGAGTGTTGTCGAGGCTGAACGCAGCCCCGATCAATTCCCCATTCCTGGAGTCTCTGCCATGCATTCCACATCTGTGGTCTCTTCTCTGAACCCATTTTCTTCGAACCCCCGGTCCTCGCGGAACCCGGTCGCCCTGTCGGCTGACCGCTCCGTCTCGCCCAGCCGGCTCCGGCCCGCCGACCTGCTGCGCATCAGCGACCAGGGTGCGCAGGACGTGCTCGACGGCCGCTTCGCGCACCTGCTTCCCGGCGGCTGGCCCACTGCCGAGCGCTGGTCCACCCGACTGCACGCGGACGACGACGTCGACGTGTGGCTGATCAGCTGGGTGCCCGGCAGTGCCACCGAACTCCACGACCATGCGGGCTCGCTGGGCGCGCTCACCGTGCTCAGTGGGGCCCTCGCCGAATATCGCTGGGGCGGAACCGAACTGAAGTACCGGACCCTCGAAGCGGGGGACCAGGCGTCCTTCCCGCTGGGGTGGGTGCACGACGTGGTGCAGGCGCCGGGAACGGCCTCGGGCCCGGACCAGCCGACGCTCAGCGTGCACGCCTACTCGCCGCCGCTGTCCGCGATGTCCTTCTACGAGGTGACCGATCACGGCAGCCTCCGTCGCACCCGCACCGAGCTCACCGACGTCCCGGAAGGACTGACGGCATGACCATCGACGAGATGCTCGAGACGGCCCGCAACACCTACCGGCGGCTGACGGTGTTCGAACTCGAGGCGGCGGTCGCCCGGGGGGCGATCGTGGTGGACATTCGCCCGCAGGCGCAGCGGCAGCGCGAGGGCACCCTGCCCGGCGCGCTCGCCATCGAGCGGAACGTCCTCGAGTGGCGGCTCGACCCGACCAGCGACGCGCGTCTCGCCGCTGCCGTCGACCACGACGTGGAGTGGATCGTGGTGTGCTCGGAGGGGTACACCTCCAGCCTGGCCGCGGCGGCACTGCAGGAGCTCGGTCTGCACCGCGCGACGGACCTTGTCGGCGGCTACCAGGCGATGCGCTCGGCGGGTCTGCTCGGCGCCCTGATGCGGGCCCGGCACGTCGTTCGTGAGGGCGAGGCGGTCGTCGCGCACTGAGGGGCACTAGTCTGGTCATCCGTGAGTGATGTTATGACCGAGCCCGCCGACGACACCCCCGAGCAGCTGCGGATCCGCCGCGAGAAGCGGGACCGGATCCTCGCGCAGGGGCAGCAGGCCTACCCCGTCTCGGTTCCGCGCACGCACAGCCTCGCCGAGGTCCGCGCGCAGCACCCGGACCTCGAGCCCGACACCGCCACCGGCGTCGAGGTCGGCGTGGTCGGCCGCGTGATCTTCCTCCGTAACACCGGCAAGCTCTGCTTCGCGACCCTGCAGGAGGGCGACGGCACCCAGCTGCAGGCCATGATCAGCCTGGCCGGCGTCGGCGAGGACGCGCTCGCCGCGTGGAAGTCCGACGTGGACCTGGGTGACTTCGTGTTCGTCCACGGCGAGGTCATCAGTTCGCGCCGCGGTGAGCTCAGCGTGATGGCCGACGTCTGGCAGATCGCGTCGAAGTCGCTGCGCCCGCTGCCGGTCGCCCACAAGGAGATGAACGAGGAGTCCCGGGTCCGCCAGCGCTACGCGGACCTGATCGTGCGCCCCGAGGCCCGCGACATGGCGCGCAAGCGTGTTGCCGTGGTCCGCGAGCTGCGCAATGCACTCGAGCGTCGCGGCTTCCTCGAGGTCGAGACCCCGATGCTGCAGACGGTGGCAGGTGGCGCCGCGGCCCGGCCGTTCGTCACGCATTCGAACGCACTCGACATCGACCTGTACCTCCGGATCGCGCCGGAGCTGTTCCTCAAGCGCTGCGTCGTCGGTGGCATCGAGAAGGTGTTCGAGATCAACCGGAACTTCCGCAACGAGGGCATCGACTCGACGCACTCGCCGGAGTTCGCCATGCTCGAGACCTACGAGGCGTACGGCACCTACGACGACTCGGCGAAGATGACCCGGGAACTGATCCAGGAGGTCGCGCAGGCGGCCTTCGGCACCCAGGTGGTCACCCTCCACAACGGCGAGGAGTACGACCTCAGCGGCGAGTGGAAGACGATGGAGATGTACCCGTCGCTGTCCGCCGCGATCGGCGTCGAGGTCACCCCGGCGACCACCGTCGACGAGCTGCTTGCGCTGGCCGCGAAGGTCGGTCTCGAGGTGCCCAAGGACAAGGGCTACGGCCACGGCAAGCTCGTCGAGGAGCTGTGGGAGCACCAGTGCGGCGATCAGCTGCACGAGCCCACCTTCGTTCGGAATTTCCCGGTCGAGACCTCGCCGCTGACCCGCCAGCACCGCAGCGAGCCCGGCGTGACGGAGAAGTGGGACCTGTACATCCGTGGCTTCGAGCTCGCCACCGGCTACTCGGAGCTGGTGGACCCGGTCATCCAGCGGGAGCGTTTCGTAGACCAGGCGCGGCTGGCGTCGGAGGGCGACGACGAGGCGATGGCCCTCGACGAGGAGTTCCTGGCCGCAATGGAGCAGGGCATGCCGCCGACCACCGGAACCGGAATGGGTATCGACCGCCTGCTCATGGCGCTCACCGGGCTGGGAATCAGGGAAACAATCTTGTTCCCAATTGTCCGGCCGACCTCGCGCTGATCCCTTTAATTGCTATTCCCCGGTTATTTCTCGGTCATGAACGCGGCCGAAACAGGAGTACACTCGGCGAAAGTCGCGATCGCGGCGAGGAATAGCACATTTAATGGAAGGGAACTCGACCCATGGCGAAGAAGGTCACCGTCACCCTGATCGACGATGTTGATCAGGAAGCGGCCGCCGATGAAACAGTCGAGTTCGCGCTCGACGGCGTCATGTACGAGATCGACCTGTCGTCGGAGAATGCGTCGAAGTTGCGCGAGCAGTTCGATGTCTGGGTTTCCCATGCGCGCAAGTCGACCGGGCGTCGTCGCGTGAAGTCTTCGGCGCCTGCCGGAAAGTCCCGAGTGGCCGTCGACCGGGAGCAGAGCGCTGCGATCCGCGACTGGGCTCGGCGCAATGGACGCCCGGTGTCCGCACGCGGACGCATCTCGGCGGAAATCATCGACGCATACAACAAAGCAAACTGACGCCCCACCAGATTTCACCCGTCGTTTCGCCCGTCCCGAGGTTTATCGGCTGTTGGCCTCGCGGGCGGCGAAACGACGAGGAACCGGGGGCGCAGTGCGCTGGGTAACTGTGATCGTGACATGGATTTCGGCGACAGTTTTATTACTCGGCACAGGAACTGCGGGCGCGGCGCCATTGCCGGTGCCGTACCAGTTCTTGGCGGGTGTCCCGCTCGAACTCGGTAATCCCGGCGGCTCCGCTCCCGGATCCAATGACTGGTCGTGCCGGCCCTCCGCCGCGCACCCCGAACCGGTGGTGCTGGTGCACGGCACCGGCGGCAACAAGCAGACCAACTGGGCCACTTATGCGCCATTGCTCGCGAACGAGGGGTACTGCGTTTACGCACTGACCTACGGCGCGTACGACGACCTGCCCTGGCCGTTGAGTGCACTTGGTGCATTCCGGCCGATGGACGAGAGCGCGCAGCAGCTCGCGGACTTCGTGGACCGGGTGCCGGCGTCCACGGGGCGAAGAAGGTGAACCTGGTCGGCCATTCCCAGGGCACGCTGATGCCCACCTACTGGCTGAAGAACCTCGGCGGCGCGGACAAGGTGGACAAGTACGTCTCACTCGTGCTGCTCTGGCACGGGTTCGTGCCGCCGGTGGTGGGCTGACATGCGGTTCGCGGCCCTGGCTGCGCCGGCCGTCGCGGCGCTGGTCTGCGCGTCACCGGCGGCGGCCGCGCCGGTGACGCCGTACCCGGTGCCGTACCACCTGTTCGTCGAGGACGGCCGCGACGACCCCGCGGGATCGGCCGCCGGGTCCAACGACTTCTCGTGCCGGCCGACGGCCGCGCATCCCGAGCCCGTGGTGCTGGTGCACGGGCTCGCGGCCAGCAGGTTGAACAACTGGACCACTGTCTCGCCGTTGCTCGCCAACGAGGGCCACTGCGTGTTCGCGTTGACCTACGGCGCGGTGTCCGTGGGCGGTCTCGGGTCGGACGAGCAGCCGATGAACACGGTCGGGGGGCTGGCGCGGATGGAGGACAGCGCGCAGGAACTGTCCGCGTTCGTTGACCGGGTGCGGGCGGAGACGGGTGCCGATGCCGTGAACATCGTGACGGCGTCCGAGGGCTCGGTGGTCGCGGGTCACTACGTGAAGTTCCTCGGCGGCGCGGACCGGGTCCGCGCGCTCGTCTCCCTCGGACCGGCCTGGAACGGGACGCTCACGTCGTTCCAGGGCGACGCCAAACGCCGGCTGGCCGAGTTGGGGGCCGGTGAGGACCTCGCGAACGTGTACCCGGTCTGCAAGGCCTGCCCGCAGCTGGCGACGGGCTCCGACTTTCTGGTCAGGTTGCGTGCCGGCGGCGTGTATGCGCCGAACGTGCAGTACACGAACATCATGACCCGCTACGACCAGGTGATCCTGCCGTTCACCAACGGTTACGAGGCAGGGCCCAACGCGACCAACATCGTCGTTCAGGACGGCTGCGAGCAGGATTTTGCGGACCACATCGGACTGGCGGCCGATCCGCGGGCGACCGGGTACGTGCTGGGCGCTCTCGATCCGGCGCACCCGCGACCGGTGCCGTGCGAGGCGGTACTGCCGCTCGTCGGGTGATCTCCGTGGCCGATCCGGGGGAGTCGCCACGTTGTTCGCTGCGGGCGTAGCGTCCAAGGGAAACGAAACGCCTGGCTGTGGCGTTGAGACCGGTAAGCACGCATGCAGACCCGCCAAAGACGGGACGGAGCAGCGCAGGCCGTGCTGCCGGGCCATTAGAGTAGGGGTGCGGCTCGTGGATCCCGCTGAGGGATCTACCCATAAGGAACGTGAGGGAGAGCGATGTTCGAGAGGTTCACCGACCGCGCGCGGCGCGTTGTTGTCCTGGCCCAAGAAGAGGCCCGGATGCTCAACCACAACTACATCGGCACCGAGCACATCCTGCTCGGCCTCATCCACGAGGGCGAGGGCGTGGCGGCGAAGTCGCTCGAGTCGTTGGGCATCTCCCTCGAGGGCGTGCGCAGCCAGGTGGAAGAGATCATCGGTCAGGGCCAGCAGGCCCCGTCCGGTCACATCCCCTTCACCCCGCGCGCCAAGAAGGTGCTGGAGCTGAGCCTGCGCGAGGCGCTGCAGCTCGGCCACAACTACATCGGCACCGAGCACATCCTGCTCGGCCTGATCCGCGAGGGCGAGGGCGTCGCCGCCCAGGTCCTCGTGAAGCTCGGCGCCGACCTGAACCGGGTCCGCCAGCAGGTCATCCAGCTGCTGTCCGGCTACCAGGGCAAGGAGCCGTCCGAGGCCGGCACCAGCCGCGGTGAGGCGGGTACCCCGTCCACCTCGTTGGTGCTCGACCAGTTCGGCCGCAACCTGACCCAGGCCGCGCTCGAGGGCAAGCTCGACCCGGTCATCGGCCGTTCGAAAGAAATCGAGCGGGTCATGCAGGTGCTCAGCCGCCGCACCAAGAACAACCCGGTGCTCATCGGCGAGCCCGGCGTCGGCAAGACCGCCGTCGCCGAGGGTCTCGCACAGGCCATCGTCAACGGCGAGGTCCCCGAGACGCTCAAGGACAAGCAGCTCTACACCCTCGACCTGGGTTCCCTGGTCGCGGGCAGCCGCTACCGCGGTGACTTCGAGGAGCGCCTGAAGAAGGTGCTCAAGGAGATCAACACCCGCGGCGACATCATCCTGTTCATCGACGAGCTGCACACGCTGGTCGGTGCGGGCGCGGCCGAGGGCGCCATCGACGCGGCCTCGATCCTCAAGCCGAAGCTGGCCCGTGGCGAGCTGCAGACCATCGGTGCGACCACCCTCGACGAGTACCGCAAGTACATCGAGAAGGACGCCGCCCTCGAGCGCCGCTTCCAGCCGGTGCAGGTCGGCGAGCCGACGGTCGAGCACACCATCGAGATCCTCAAGGGTCTGCGCGACCGCTACGAGGCGCATCACCGCGTCTCGATCACCGACGGCGCGTTGGTTGCCGCGGCCACGCTGGCCGACCGGTACATCAACGACCGGTTCCTGCCGGACAAGGCGATCGACCTGATCGACGAGGCGGGCGCCCGGATGCGCATCCGCCGGATGACCGCGCCGCCGGACCTGCGCGAGTTCGACGACAAGATCGCCGACGCGCGTCGGGAGAAGGAGTCCGCGATCGACGCGCAGGACTTCGAGAAGGCCGCGAACCTGCGGGACAAGGAGAAGACCCTCGTCGCGCAGCGGGCCGAGCGGGAGAAGCAGTGGCGCTCCGGTGACCTGGACGTCATCGCCGAGGTCGACGACGAGCAGATCGCCGAGGTCCTGGGCAACTGGACCGGCATCCCGGTCTTCAAGCTCACGGAGGAGGAGACCACCCGTCTGCTCCGCATGGAGGACGAGCTGCACAAGCGGATCATCGGCCAGGAGGACGCTGTCAAGGCGGTCTCCAAGGCGATCCGCCGCACCCGCGCCGGCCTGAAGGACCCGAAGCGTCCCTCCGGTTCGTTCATCTTCGCGGGCCCGTCCGGCGTCGGTAAGACCGAGCTGGCGAAGACGCTCGCGAACTTCCTGTTCGGCGACGACGACGCGCTCATCCAGATCGACATGGGCGAGTTCCACGACCGCTTCACCGCGTCGCGGCTGTTCGGTGCGCCTCCCGGCTACGTGGGCTACGAAGAGGGCGGCCAGCTGACGGAGAAGGTCCGTCGCAAGCCGTTCAGCGTGGTGCTGTTCGACGAGATCGAGAAGGCACACCAGGAGATCTACAACACCCTCCTGCAGGTGCTCGAGGACGGCCGTCTCACCGACGGTCAGGGTCGCACGGTCGACTTCAAGAACACCGTGCTGATCTTCACCTCGAACCTGGGCACCTCCGACATCTCGAAGGCAGTCGGACTGGGCTTCACCTCGGGAACGGGCAACGAGTCGAACTACGAGCGGATGAAGCTCAAGGTTCACGACGAGCTCAAGAAGCACTTCCGGCCCGAGTTCCTCAACCGCATCGACGACATCATCGTCTTCCACCAGCTGACCAAGGATCAGATCATCCAGATGGTGGACCTGATGATCGGCCGCGTCGAGAAGCAGCTGAAGAACAAGGACATGGAGATCGAGCTGACCGAGCAGGCCAAGTCGCTGCTCGCCAAGCGCGGCTTCGATCCGGTCCTGGGTGCGCGACCGCTGCGTCGCACCATCCAGCGCGAGATCGAGGACCAGCTCTCGGAGAAGATCCTCTTCAACGAGCTGGGCCCCGGCCAGATCGTGCTCGTCGACGTCGAGAACTGGAACGGCGAGGGTGCCGGCGAGGACGCGAAGTTCACGTTCACCGGAAGCCCGAAGCCGGTCGCGGTTCCGGACTCGCTGCCGGTGGACATGGCGAAGGCCGGCGACGCGCCGACGGAGACCGGTCCGACCGAGTAGGTTTTCCGCACGACACCCCGCAGGGCGGGCGTTCCGAAGGGAACGCCCGCCCTGCGGCGTTGCGGTACCTGGTGTTGCGGTTCGCGAACGGTTCGCCCGGCGGGCTACTGCCGGGCGAACCGTTCGCGAACCGCCCGCATCCGGGCCTCGAGTTCCTCCGGGGTCATGACGCCGCGGTCCAGCAGTGCATGCGCGGTGACCAGCGCGGACCGGGCCCGGACCGGGAACTGGTGGTAGATGGTCTCGCCCAGTTCGTCCTCGGCCTCGCGTCGCTCGAGGTTGTCGAGCGACCCATGCCACGACAGGCACTCGCAGGTCGCCTGCATGCTCGATTCCCACGGCGCGCGCTTGCCGTCCAGTTCGGGTAGTGTCCGCTCGCGTCGCGCCCTCGCGGGGAGCGTTGCCAGCAGCACGTCGTAACCCTGGTTGTGCAGGCCCGCCGCGTCGTCGCCGTGCGCGCTCATCGTCCGCCTCCCACCGGCTGCGGCGCCGACGGTGGCGCGGTGGCGGTCCAGCCCACCTGTGGCAGCGCCACCCCGATCATCGTGTCGCGGGTGACGATCGCCGCAAGTTGCTCCTCGCTCCACCCCTCGGTGCCGGCCGGGCGCATCGGCATGACCATGAAGCGGGACTTCTGGTTCGAGTCGTGCACCCGCACCTCCACGTCCGGCGGCATGTGCAGGCCGAACTCGGCGAGCACCTCGCGTGGCCAGCGGACCAGCCGGCGGCGGTAGTTGGGCGTGCGGTACCAGTCCGGCGACATCCCGAGGACCGGCCGTGGGTAGCAGGAGCACAGCGTGCACACGATCACGTTGTGCACCTTCGGGGTGTTCTCCAGGACGTAGAAGTAGGTGTAGTCGCTCGGGGTCCCCGACCCGGTGGGGTCGCGCCAGTCGATGCCGACCTCCTTGCAGGTCTCGGTGCCGTCGGCGAGCAACCGCGCCTTGAACTCGGGGTCCGTCCAGGCCTTGGCCACCAGCCGGGATCCGCCTGCCGGCCCGACCTGCGATGCCCACTCGGAGAATCTGCGGTGGTCCTCGGCCGAGAACAGTCCCTTCTCGATGGCCAGTTCCCGGATCGCGGTCTCGAGAACCTCGAACTCGCTGACCTCGTCGGAATCCTGGATCGGCGCGTGCGCGTCGTGTGTGTGGTCCCCACCCGTCTGACTCACTTCGTCTCCTCCTCTGCCGGGGCCAGCCACCGCTCCGAGCACTCGGTCTCGAGGGTGTCGACGTCGAATCCGGTGTACTGCGGCCACAGGTCACGCTGCCGGAACCGGACCACGTAGAACGGTTCGGTCCTGCCGTCCTCGCGGCCCCACGCCTCGTCCTCCGGGATCACCCACTCGGGGCGGTGCTCGACCACCACGCCGGTGTGTCCTCGGGTGAACGCCTGGGTTCGGGTGTGGAACAGCGAGGTCGCCTCGCGCACGGTGACCCGGTCACCGATCTGGTACTTCGTCATTTCGGCGCCTCCGTCCGGGCCCGTACCTCGTCGAGCTTCGCGGACAGCTCGTCGGGGGTGATCAGGCCCTTGTCGACCAGTGTCTTCGCGGCGACCGTGGCCCAGCGGGCGTAGTACGGCAACCCGAAGTACAGGGTGGCGCCGAGGTCGTTCTCGGCCCGCCTGCGCTCCTCGGAGTTCCACACGCCCCGCCACCCGAGGCATTCGCAGGTGACGTAGGTGTTCATCTCCCACGCCTCCTCGGACTTCTCCAGGTACGGGGTGGGGATGTCGGGCTGGCCGCCGACGTCGTGGAGGACGTGCCGCAGCGCCGCGTACAGGTCGTTCGATATCTCGTACGGTGAGTCGAGCCGTTGGCGGCTGACGGGTGCGATGCCCGCGACCCGGTTGTGCAGGCTGTCGAAATCTGTCGGTGAACTCATCGAGGTCTCCGTTTGCTCGTGAGAGCTGTTGCCCACCAGCGAGTTCTGGATCGGACGAACCTGGCCCGCTGGCTGGTGTCGCCGCGCTACGGCGTCAGTGGCACGGCAGGCCTAGCAGGTGACGGCCGTCGTGCATGAGCTCGTGCAGGTACATGCCCGAGCGGGAAATCGCGCCCTGGTCGAAGCCGACCAGGTACAGGGTGAGTAGTGCGAGCAGGACGACGCCCACGACTACGAGAAGGGCACCGGCGGACTCCGCCGCGCGGCTCGGCAGGTCGACTGTGGTCATGCTTCCTCCAGCGGCGCCGGTTGGTGGCGGCGCCGGTATTCGCGGCGGCGGTCCGGTCCGATCGGCCCAGTGCTTTCGGCGTCAATACCTCAGGCGTCAATACCAGAGGCACCAATACTTCTCGGCGGCGGTCCCGGACTGTCGGGATCACGCCGCGGAGCGCCGGTGGAGTGTGCCGTCGTGTGATTCGGCGACCCAATCACGATGTCACAACAAACCTGAGGCTACACCCCTCGCGGGAGGCGAATCTCGCCTTTGGGCGCGCGTGGGGGAGCGAATTGGTGTCCACTGATAGGCGTGTCCTCCACCCCGGTCGACAGCCGGCCGCCCCTCGACGACCGGCCGGGGCGCGCCCGTGTCGTGCTGCTGTCACTGATACTCGTTGCCGCGGTTGCCAATCTGAACCTGGCCGTCGCGAACGTCGCCCTGCCGGACATCGGCCGGGACTTCGACGCCAGCCAGACACAGCTGAACCTGATCGCGGTCGGCTACTCGGTCGGGCTGGCCGCCTCGGTGCTGTACCTCGGCGCGCTCGGCGACCGCTACGGGCGCAAGCGACTGCTGGTGCTGGGCACGGTGCTCTCGATCCCGGCGTGCCTGATCGCCGGCGCGGCACCGAACTTCGAGGTGCTGTTTGCTGCCCGGCTGCTCGGCGGACTGTCCGCGGGGCTCTCCTTTCCCACCACCCTCGCGCTGATCACGGCCCTGTGGTCGGGCGCGGCGCGCACCCGGGCCATCGCGCTGTGGTCGGCGATAGGCGGCGGCATCTCCGCGCTCGGCCCGCTGGTGTCGGGCCTGCTGCTCGAGCGCTACGACTGGGGCGCTGTGTTCTACGTGACGCTCCCGCTCGCCGTGGTCGCCCTCGGCATGGCACTGAGGTACGTACCCGCGCATGTCAACGAGTCCACCGCGGCCGTCGACCACCTGGGCGGGATGGTGTCCGTGGTGCTGGTGGCAGCGTTGGTGCTCGGTATCAACTTCGCGCCGGTGGACGGGATGGGGGCGACCGCGCTCGGGCTGCTGGCGATCGCATCGGCCGCCGGTGTGGTGTTCGTGGTCAGGCAGCAGCGCGCCCCGAATCCGCTCTTCGACCTCGAGGTCGCGCGCCGGCGGATCTTCTGGGTGGCCGCGGTCGCGGGGATCGTCGTGTTCGGCACCCTGATGGGCGTCATGTACATCGGACAGCAGTTCATGCAGAACGTGCTGGGCTACTCGACGCTCGCCGCCGGTTCGGCCGCCCTGCCCGCCGCGGCGGTCATGGTGCTGGTGGCACCGCAGTCCGCACGGTTGATCGAGGCGCACGGCTGCCGCGTCACGCTGCTGCTCGGTTACGCGGCCATCGTGTCGGGCCTGATGGTCGCGCTGCTGCTGTGGAAGGAGGACGCGCAGTACTGGAAGATCGGGCTCGGCTACACGCTCCTCGGCGTGGGCGTCGGCCTCGCGGGCACCCCGGCCTCGCGCTCGCTCACCGGCTCGGTCCCGGTTCGACGCGCCGGAATGGCGTCGGGAACGGCAGACCTGCAGCGCGACCTCGGTGGCGCGATCATGCAGTCGGTGCTCGGCGCGCTGCTCACTGCCGGCTACACCGCCTCGTTCGCCGCGACGATCGCCGCCTCGCCGCAGTCCGACGAGGTCAGTGACCAGGTGAAGTCCACGCTCGAGAAGTCGTTCTCGGGCGCGGCCGACATCGCGGAGCGGTACCCGCAGTACGCGGACCAGATCCTGGCCGCCGCGCGGACGGCCTTCCTGGACGGCGACACCAAGGCGTACGTGGCGGCGGTCCTGATCGTGCTGGCCGGCGCGGCCTTGGTTTTCTTCGTCTTTCCCAAGCGCGACGAGGAGCGGCAGTTGCTGGCGCACTACCACCGGGTCGACAACGTGGCGGTGTCCGTCGGCGACGACGGGTGAACGAGGAATGACACGCGAACCGGACGGCGCCCGCCCCGCGAGAACGTCGGCCCCATACCGGTGGCCCGGCACCACGATCCGGGACAGACTGTCCCTGCAGGTATGCCTGCGCGAACCGTAAGTCTCGACGGAAGGACTCACCATGCCCACTCGTACCTCCCGCACCGCGTGGAACGGCACCCTGCAGGACGGTTCCGGCCAGGTGGAGCTCACCAGCTCCGGCACAGGGACCTTCGAGGTGTCGTTCCCCAAGCGGGCCGCGGAGGAGGCCGGCGGCACCACCAGCCCCGAGGAACTGATCGCCGCCGCACACTCGTCCTGCTACGCCATGCAGCTCTCAGCACTGATCGGCGAGGCGGGCGGCACCCCGCAGAGCCTGGACGTGACCGCGTCCGTGACCCTGGGGCCGGACAACCCCGGATTCAAGCTGACGGGCATCAAGCTCGTCGTCCGTGGGGAGGTCGACGGGCTCGACGCCGCCGGATTCGCAAAGGTGGCCCAGGCCGCCAAGGAGTCCTGCCCGGTGAGCAAGGCGCTGACCGGCGTCGAGATCACCCTGGACGCCGCGCTGGAGTGAGCCTTTCGTCCGGCGGCGGGGCGGAACAGAAGTCGGGTTGCGGATGTTTAGAATAATTCGTGAGCACAGATACCAGTGACCAGCAGACCGCCCCCGCCGTCGCGCCGTCCGTGGTGGTGGAGGTGTGGTCCGACATCGCCTGCCCGTGGTGCTACATCGGCAAGCGCCGCTTTGCCGCCGCCCTCGAGAAGTTCGAGCACCGCGACCAGGTCCGGGTGCAGTGGCGCTCGTACCAGCTCCTGCCCGACCGCCCGGTCGGCGCACGGATCAGCAACATCGACGAGGTGGCCGCGCGCAAGGGGCTGTCCGCGACCGAGGCGCAGCAGCTGGCGGCCCGCGTCACCGCCGTCGCGGCCGAGGACGGCCTGGTGATGGACTTCGACATCGCGATTTCCGCGAACACCTTCGACGCGCACAGGCTGGTCCACCTGGCCGGCGACCGCACCGACGAGGTGATGGAGGCGCTGTTCCGGGCGCACTTCACACAGGGCCGGGTGGTGGACGACCGCGAGGAACTGGTCGCCATCGCCGCCGAGGTGGGTCTGGACGCCGACGAGATCCGGGCGGCCCTGGAGACCGACACCGCCGCCGATCAGGTGCGGGCCGAGACCGAGGAGGCCCAGCGGCTCGGGATCAACGGCGTGCCGTTCTTCGCGGCGAACCGGGCGATCGGTGTCTCGGGGGCGCAGCCCGTCGAGGTGTTCACCCAACTGCTCGAGCAGGCGTTCGCCCAGTCCGGCGCGATCGTCACCCTCGACGGTGACGGTGGCGCCTGCACCGACGACACCTGCGCGGTCTGACCAACTCCCGCACCCCAGGTTCCCCAATGTCACATTGGCTGCCTTGGGGTTCCCCGATGTGACATCGGGGAACCCCAAGGTCTCGTCAGCGACCGGCGACGGCGACCGCTGAGCGCGTACGGGCGGCGCGTTCGGTGAGGAAGGCGAAGCCCAGCCCGAGCGCCAGCCACAGCGTGGCCTGGACTGTGAGCGAGGAGATCCGGAACTCCCAGAGCAGGGACGCCGGGAAGTCGCTGCCCACCTCGTCGACGTCGGGCAGCGCCAGGTAGCTGACGCCGACGACCACCAGGAACGCGAGCAGCGGGGCCGCGATCCGGACCGTCAGGAGGTCGTTGGCCGCCACGATCCTGGCGGCGTACGCGGCGACGGCGACGGCCAGCAGCCCGAGGACCACCGATGCCAGCCACAGCAGCGTCCGCTTGTCGATGGTGTCCGGGTCGCCCACCGCGGGCGGGTTCGCCGGGTACTTGAAGAACGGCACGGCCTCGATCGCGAGCCACCCCAGCCCGGCCAGCGCCAACGCGAGCACGGGCGCGGACAGGGTGCTCGCGCGCCGCGCGTAGTAGGTCACCGAGGCGTAGATGGCGCCGAGGGCGAGGCCGGCGAGCGCGGTGGCCAGGAACAGGCCCGCCCGCTGCCCGTCCCGGCTGACCAGCGCGTCCTCGCCGTGCGAGTGGGCCGCGTCGGTCTCGGCTGCGGTGGCCGCGGCGCCCGGGGCGGGGTGCTCGTGGGCCTCGGCAGTGGCGTGTTCGTGGACCTCGGCCGCGGACGGCTCGGCCTCGGCGGCCGCGGATGCCGACTCCTCGATGGCGATGGCCGCGTTGACGTGCGGCTCGCCGATCACGAACGCGACGGCACCGGCCAGCAGCCCGGCGACGAGGCCGGCCAGCAGCCCGCGGATGAGGAGGTTCTTGAAGGACTCGGTCAGTGGCACGGCAGGCCCAGCAGGTGGCGACCGTCGTGCATCAGCTCGTGCATGTACATGCCGGTGCGTGAGATCGCGCCCTGGTCGAAGCCGACCAGGTACAGCGTCAGCATCGCGAGTAGTACGACGCCCGCGATGATCATCGCAATGCCGATGGAATCGGTTGCCCTGCTGGGGGTGTGAACGTAGGCCATGGTTCCTCCTGGGATTTCGCGTCCCTAAAAAATCCTGGCGATGGTGACAGTGTCTGGCTGTCGAGGCTGACGAACACCTCGATCACAGTGGCGCGACCGCTCCGGACTTGCACCGGATTCCCGTCCACCATCGCATTACCCGCAGACTTTCGCACCTGATGCGAAGTCGTGTCAATCGGGTCCCCGGAGGGCGAGGGTCAGTCGCCGAGGAAGGGGTGGAGCTGCTTGGCGGCCTTCTGTGGCGTCTTCGCGTCGACGCCCTCCCCGACGGCCTGTAGTTTCCAGCCACCTGCCTGCCGGTACACCTTGGCCATCACCATGGCGGTGAACGGCATGCCGCCCTTCAGCGTGAACCGCGCGAGCTCGGCCGCGATCGTGGCGTCGACGAGCCGGCAGAACGCGTTGTCGACCTGCTCGAACGTCTGCCCCCGGAACGAGGTCACGACGAAGACGATCGTGGTCACCCGGGCGGAGACGGCGCTCAGGTCCACCGCGATCACCTCGTCGTCACCGTCACCGTCGCCGGTGAGGTTGTCGCCGGAGTGGACGATCGAGTTGTCGGTGGACTTCAGCTTCCCGAAGTAGACGATCTCGGCCAACTCGGTGCCGGCGAACAGCAGCGCGGAGGCATCGAGGTCGATGTTCGCCTGGCGCGCGCCGAACCGGCCGCGGGTGACGACCGGATCCCAGCCGAGGCCCATCCGGATCTGGGTGAGTGCGACACCGCCGTCCTTCTTCAGGTTGACCTTCTGGCCCTTGGTCAGGCTGACGGGCCTGCTCTTGGTCAGGCTGATCTCCGCAGGTGCCGCGGGCGGCGCCGGGGGAGCCGGCGGTGCAGCGGGGGTGGGAGCCGGCTCGTCGTCGACCGACACCCCGTGGTCGGTGACCAGCGCCGCGAAGCCCCCGGCGTAGCCCTGGCCCACCGCCCGCACCTTCCAACCGCCCTGGCGGCGGTACAGCTCGAGTGCAATGACGATCGACTCGCTGTCCAGGCCGTCGATCCGGTACTCGTACAGCATGTTTCCCGCGGTGTCGGCGACCCGCGCCGTCGGGGCGGCGAACCGGCCGAAGCTGCTGGTGGCGTCGTCGAGGGTGATCACCGCGCGCACCTGCTCGACGTCCGCCGGCACCGCGCCGAGCGAGACGGCGAGCTCGGCGGACTGACCGGGCGCACCCGCCTGCAGACGCACGCCCGGACCGGTTGGCTGGTTGAAGAAGACGAAGTCCTGGTCCGAGCGGACCTTGCCCTGCGCGGTGACCAGCAGGGCGGACAGGTCGGCGGCGGCGGTGAGCGCGAGTGACACAACGACGTCGTCGACGGTCAGGGTCGCGTTCTGGCCCTTGGTGAGCTGCTCTGGCACGGTGATCGTCCTTCGGGTCGTCGGGCTGCGGTCGGTCTGTTCAGGGGCGGGGAGATGACTCGGCCGGTGCCTCGGCCAGGGCGGAGGTCGGCGGAACGCGGCACGCGAACCAGCGCAGGATCTCCTCGCCCGCAGCGATTCCCGCGTTCGCAGTGACCGTCAGGCCCCGCCGCTGCCAGCCCAGCTGTTCGAGTTCTCCGTGCCTGGGTCGGATCGCGGCATCGGCCACGGCGAGCATGTCCGCGTCGAGTGCGCCGTCGCCGGCGGCGAGCATCCGCGCCTGCGGGGGCAACACCCCGTCGGCGAGCAGGCGCTCGCGAACCTCCACCACCGCACGACCTTTCGATACCGCGGCGGGCATCGTATAGATCTTTCGCCCCTGCTGGGAGGCTCCCCAGCCGTGCTCTCTGCACCACCGGTCCCACTCCGCGAGGAACCCGGCCGGCACCGCGTCCGGTTCGACGACGAGGTAGCAGAACAGGTCGTCGGCGGTCCGGAGGGTGCGGACCCAGTTCGCGTCGATCCGGGCACGCAGCGTGGTGGTGATCTCGTCGAGGGTCGCGCCGCCGGACCGGGACTCTTCCTCGATCTGGTTGCGCCACAGCGGATCCGGTACACCGTCGACGAGGATGTTGCCGCCGTTGCTGGTGATCGCGTAGCGCCACGGCGCCCCGGGCAGCGCGATGCGCTGGAACTGCGCGATGGTGCGGGTGGTGGTGGGCACGACCGCGGCCACCCGAGTCAGGTCACGCAGCAGTTGGGCCGCCGTCGCGGTGACGAAGGACAGCGGCGCCCCGTCGTAGTGCTCCACGCAGCGAAGTTCCGCCTCGTCGACGCCGTCGCCGAGACTCATCGCGGAGCGCGAGTAGATCATCGTGCGGTCGAGATCGGTGGCGATCAGTACGGTCATGCGACGTCCTTGATCAGGCCCATGCAGGAGTACGCGAGGTCGGGCACCTCGTCGACCTCCACCCCCCGGGCGGCGGCGAGCATTCGGATGTGAGCGTGTTCCGGCGCGTCCCGGTCGCGCACGAGGACGCGCCACGGCACCCGTCGGAGCAGGACCCGGGTGGTCTCGCCGACGCCCGGCTTGACGAAGTTCACCGACGAGATGCCGTAGCGGGCACGGATCTCCTCCACCGATGCCCACCCCGCCCAGGTGGGGGAGCGGTCGCTGCCCACGATGGCGGCGACGGCGCCGGGTACGGCGGCGCGGATGTCGGGGAAGCGCGCGGCGACGGTGTCGAGCAGGTGATTCGAGACGTCGGCATCGGCGAGCCCGCGGTAGAACTTGGCGCCGTGGAACTCTCCGGGGCCGATCACGGTGTCGTTGAGGACGGTCCGGGACACCAGGCCCGAGACGGTGGAGTTGAGGCAGGCCGTCGCGATGAGGAAGTCGTCACGGGTGCCGTAGGTGCGCACGCACGCGCCCGGGTCGGCGAGCACCACCAGGTCGTCGTCGAAGCGCGGCCCGCCGGCGGCGGCGTGGGCGGCGAGTGCCGCGCTGAGTTCGCGGGTGATCGCACCCTTGCCGGTCCATCCGTCGACAAAGACGACGCTCTCCGGATCGTGTTGGGCGGCAAGGTAGTTCAATGCTTCGACATCGATGCCCCGGCCGCGGACGATGGACATCGCGTAGTGCGGCAGGTCCAGGCCGTGCACGTCGCGGGCCCAGTGCCGCATCAGCACCCCGACCGGGGTGCCCGCGCGGGCCAGCGACACCAGGGTGACCTCGCGACCCCGCTCGGCGAGCACCAGTTCGGTGACGGTGCCGACCGCGAGGGCCAACCGTTCCGCGCTGACGGTCAGCACCTTGTCGAAGAGTTCGCGGTAGGCAGCGTCGGGCTGGAACTCGATCGGCAGCGATTCCGCGTAGTGCGCCTGCCCCGACTGGATTCGGCGTTCACGCTCGGTGACGTCGGCCTCGAGGTCGAGCGCGGACAGGTCCTTGAGGAGCCATCGGACGTCGGCCGGGGCGTAGGAACCGAAGGCCGGTCCGGTCAACGGTGCGGTCACCGGTGGGCCGCCTCTCGGCTCTCACGCAGCAGCACGGGATCGGTGCTGGGCACGACGGCGAGCAGGACGTCGCTGCCCGCCGCGGTGAGTACGTCGAGTAGCCCGCCCTCGCCGTGCAGTCGCGCGGTGTCGGCAGGTGTGTCCACGACCATCAGAATCTGTGGTCGGGCGTCGGCGGGACTGTCGTCCGGCGACGGGCTGCCGGGCCAGTGGGCGTTGTACAGGTACCGGCCCGCGCTGTCGTCGGATTCCGGTGCGACGAAGGCGAACCCGCGGCGCAACGGGTACCCCGGCTCGTCGAGCACGTAGGCCGGCGACCGGGTGGTGGTCTGGAATCGGGTCGCGACGCCGCGATCGGCGAGCGCCGCGGCCAGGCGCAGCGGCAGGTACATGAGCTCCTCGTGGCCGACCACGATCAGCGGCGAGGCCGGATCGATCCGCTCCATCAGTGCGTCAGCGGCCTCAGCGACGGCCCGCTCGAATGCCGGGGTGTCGGAGTGCAGGAAACCGTGCCGGCCCCCGTCTGGAACAGCCGCGGGCCAGGCGACCTTCACCCTGGCGGTCGCGCCGCGGACGGTGCCCACCGGGTTCAGTGCCGGGTCCGGGAGGGCGATGACCCGTTCGATCAGGCCGTCCGGCAGGACGGCCCGCCCCGTGGCGAGGCTGACGTAGTCGATCTCGGTGCCGAGTTCGGCGGCGGCGAGTTCACAGGTCAGTCGGTGGTCCGCCGTGCGCATGTCGACGAGCGAGGCCACGACGTACCGGCTCCGCGGGTGCTGGGCGTGCAGCGCCCGGATGGCGTCGACCGCGGTTGCGCCGGTGGAGATCTCGTCGTCCACGAGCACCAGGGGCGCGGTGCCCGCGAACAGTGACGCCGTGGTCGGCTGCAGCAGGTGGCTGGTGGCGTGCGAGTGCCCCTCCTCGAAGCCCGCGAAGGTGCCGGCGCCGGGAACGTCCCGGCGGGTGGAGTGGAGGTAGCAGCGCGCGCCGATCCGGGCGGCCACACAGTGACCGAGACCCGTTGCGGTCTCGGCGAACCCGAGCACCAGCGCGTCCACCTCGGGGCGCTGCCGGGTGGTGGTGTCGATGCCAAGGGCCGCGAGCACCAACTCGCCCAGCCGGTCGCCCGCGCCGAGCACGACCGACGGTTCGGTGGGCAGGTGCTTGCCCAGCACGGTCGAGACCAGCAGGTGGGCGCGGCGCGGGTTCCGGCGCAGCCCCGGCTCGACGAGCTCCGGCACCAGGTGGCCGGCGGCCGAGTCGCTGTGTTGCAGTTCGATGCCGAGCTCGCGGGTCGCCCACGGCTCGAGGCCGGCCCGGGTCACCGCTGCACCAGCGCCGTCAACAGGTCCACGAATGTCACTCCCTTGTTGGTCACCCCGAAGACCTGCGCCCGACGCATCGTGTGCACGGCCCAGTTCCGATGTGGGCGAACCTCGTTCATCTTGTTTCGGTAGCCCGACGCCTGGACGCCGCCCACGGTCTCGCCGTCGAGGATGTCGAGGGCGTCGTGGTACTCCTCGTGGGTGACGGCGGACAGCGAGTGCACCGCGGCGACGTGCGACGGGTGGATGACCGTCTTGCCCTGGATTCCGTTGGCCCGGTCCAGCGCGATCTCCCGGAGCAGTCCGTCGAGGTCGCGGCTGACGAGTTGCTGCCGGAACAGCACCGCGTCGTGTTCGAAGAACGGGGTGGCCCGCAGCATCGGCCGGAACATCCGCTCGTGGTCGGCGAAGTACTCCCAGACCGGGCCGGTGATGACGAATCCGGACCCGTCGGCGCGCCCGAGGTAGTTGACCACGTCGGCGATCACGTCGACGACGACCCGGACGTCGTAGATGGTCAGGTCGCGGTCCCGGCGGATGCCGAAGGTGCTGCACATGTCGGTCGCGCCGATCCGGACCGCCAGGATGTGCTCGCGGTGCTGGGCCAGTAGTTCGCGAATCGTGTGCAGTTCGGTGTCGCGGCTCTGCCGGTGGACCAGTTCGGGCGACTCGAGCACCGGCATCGCGTACAGGTGCTTGCCGAGCAACTCGGAGGCGGCGCGCACCTCCTGCAGGAACCCGGCGCCGCTGGCGCTGGTGAACTTCGGGACGACGAAGCCGCTGAGGGCGTCGACGCCGGTGGTGACGGACTCGGCGATCCGGCGAATGCCGTCCGCGGTGCGCACCCGCACGAAGAGCAGCATGTTGGCGGCGACGGTGCCGGCGAGTTCGTCGAGGGTGGCGACCGCATTCGCCAGCGCCTGTTCCACCTCGTCGTCGGCCACGGCGTCCTCGAGGTCGAGGACCATCGAGCACACTCCCTCGCCGGCCCGCCGAATGATTGTGGCGGCCAGGTCGTCACGGGTCGCGGGGATGTAGAGCGTCGCCCCGAGCGCGGTCGCGAGGACCTCGCGGTCGGTCGCGTCGTCGAAGGTACGCGAGGGGTGCAGGAACAGTCGGTCCTGGGTCTCCTGGTCGAGATGTTGGAAGTGCCGGATCGTGGTCGTCTCGGTGACGGTGCCCAGACTCATCGCTTGCCTGCCTGCCCTCTCATGCGTTGCACCACGCCCGCGATGAACTCCGACACGCTGTCGAGTTCGGTGATGTATGCCCAGTAGTCCGGATGCGTCCCCTGCAGGCCGCCGCTGATCCGGTCGATCCGGTCGAGCTGCGCGTCCAGGACCGAACCCCATTCCGCGATGTGCCCGGAGTCGACGGCGAGGTGCTGGGCGTCCTTGAGCCGGAACCTCACGGCGGCGAGTTTCGCCGCGGGGTCCTGCCGGACCTCGCGGAGCAACCGCAGTCGTTCGGTGACGGAGTCGACGGCGCGGTCGGCCGCGGTCAGGTGGGTTCGCACCGTCTCGGTGTGTTCGAGCGCGAGGTCGGGATCGCCGCCGGCAAGGGCCCGCTCGATGTCGGCGAGTCCGGTGGCGGCGGCCTCGATGTGCCGGCGGCTCGCCTCCTCGTTGCCCGTCAGGTCCTGCGAACTGGCCATGTTGAACTCGCGGAGGATGGCGGAGTACGCCCCGCGCAGGCCGCCGGACCGGGTGCGCACGGCGTCGACCCGGGTGCGCACCGAGGCCAGTGCGGTGCGGGCCTCGCGCTCGCGGGTCGGGGCGGCCGACAGCGATTCCAGCAGGGTGGCCACCGCCGCCAGCACGCGGGCCGTTGCGGCGCGGATGTCGCGGGCGTCGTGGAGGGTGGAGGCGGCGTCGAGGTCCAGCGTGGCGGCGTCGAGGTCGGCGGACCCTGCGCGCACCGACGAGTAGCCGGCGTACGCCTGGTCGGGGCCGCACAACCGCGCCCGGGCGGCGTCCGCGTCCGCTCGGGCCTGCCGCGCGACCTGCGGCACGGCCTGCAGGGTCGCCGTCGCGCCGTCGAGGTGGGCGCCGTGGGTGTCGTAGAACACGTCGAGGGCGTGTGTCGCATCGGACAGTTGCCGCGTGGTCCGGTCGACCGACACCGATTCCGGGCCAGGCGAGGTGGCACCGGTCCTGTCGGACAGGGCGACGTAGGCGCTCGCGGCGGCGTAACAGGCGTCACGGACCGGCGCCCACGCTCGCCGGATGTCCCGCTCCGGGAAGAGTGCCGCAGACGCCTCAACTGCGGTTTCCACGGTTCGCTGCCGGGCGTCCATGGCCAGGAAGGCCGTGGTCATCGACTCCCGGGCGCGACGGATCCCGTCGTCGTTGTCGGATCCCCCCAAGAATCGTGGCCATCGGCTCGTCACGGCACCATCGTACTTGGGAAAATTTTTACGATTTGCTGATAGGTACATTGGGTAATGGCGCTGGACCTGGTGATCAGGGCCCGCGGTATCACGGCATTTCGGACCTCGGCATCAGCCGCGGTCCGGCTACCTCCACATTGAAAGGGCTCCGCATGGGCGTCAGCTTGACCAAGGGCGGCAACGTCTCCCTCACGAAGGAAGCGCCGAATCTCACGGCGGTCGCGATCGGTCTCGGATGGGACGTCCGCAGCACCACGGGCACGGAGTTCGACCTCGACGCCAGCGCGATCGCGGCCGGCGCCGACAAGAAGGTCGTCTCCGACCAGCACTTTGTGTTCTTCAACAACATGAAGACGCCGGACGGCTCGATCGAGCACCTCGGCGACAACCTCACGGGTGCGGGCGAGGGAGACGACGAGGTCATCAACGTCGACCTCGCCGCCGTCCCGGCGAACATCGAGAGCATCTTCTTCCCCGTCTCGATCTACGACGCGGACACCCGCGCGCAGTCGTTCGGCCAGGTCCGCAACGCCTTCATTCGCGTCGTCGATCGCTCGAACGGCACGGAGCTCGCCCGCTACGACCTCTCCGAGGACGCCTCCACCGAGACCGCGATGGTCTTCGGCGAGCTGTACCGCCACGGCGCGGAGTGGAAGTTCCGGGCCGTCGGCCAGGGCTACGCCTCGGGACTGTCGGGCATCGCCCGCGACTACGGCGTGAACGTCTAGTCAGCAGCACCACAACCTCGGGCCGGGGAGGGCGAGTTCCGCATGCCCTTCCCGGTCCGTCGTTCGCTACCGCGGTTGCAACCGCCTGCTGCAGCAGCCACCCTGCACTGCCCTCACAGAAAGGCCACGCTTCGTGGTTCTGCGCATATTCGGTGTCTCGTTCTTCGTCACCGTGCTCGCCCTCGTCATCGCGGCGATCTACGGCGGCCCGGAGGCCGTCTTCCTCGTCGCGATCCTGTCCATCCTCGAGATCTCGCTCTCCTTCGACAACGCCGTGATCAACGCCACGGTCCTGCAGCGGATGAGCGAGTTCTGGCAGAAGATCTTCCTCACCATCGGCATCGTGATCGCCGTCTTCGGCATGCGGCTGGTGTTCCCGCTGGTCATCGTGTGGGTGGCGGCCGGTCTCGGCCCCGTCGAGGCGATGAACCTGGCGCTCAACCCGCCCGCCGACGGCGCCGCGGCCTTCCCCGACGGCAGCCCCAGCTACGAGACCATCCTGACCGACGCGCATCCGCAGATCGCCGCGTTCGGTGGCATGTTCCTGCTGATGCTGTTCCTGAACTTCATCTTCTCCTCGCGTGAGATCACCTGGCTCGGCTGGATCGAACGGCCGCTTGCCAAGATCGGCAAGCTCGATCAGCTCGAGGTCGTCGTCGCGGGCGCCCTGCTGCTGGTCACCGCCGGCTTCCTCGCCGACGACGAGAACCGCGCGACCGTGATGGTGGCCGGCGTCGCCGGTCTGATCCTCTACATCGCGGTCAACGGCCTCGGCGAGCTGTTCAACCTCCCGGAGGAGGGCGAGGAGGCCGAGCCGTCCCGCGGCCCGTCGAACCTCGCGAAGGCCACCGGCAAGGCCGGCTTCTTCCTGTTCCTCTACCTCGAGGTCCTGGACGCGTCGTTCTCGTTCGACGGCGTCATCGGCGCCTTCGCGATCACCTCCGACCCGATCATCATCGCGCTCGGACTCGGTTTCGTCGGCGCCATGTTCGTCCGTTCGATCACCGTGTTCCTGGTCCGCAAGGGCACGCTCTCGGACTACGTCTACCTCGAGCACGGCGCGCACTGGGCCATCGGCGCGCTCGCGGTGATCCTGCTGGTCTCGATCGGTGTGCACGTCAACGAGCTGATCACCGGCCTGGTCGGCATCGCGCTGATCGGTGCCGCGTTCATCTCCAGCGTCATCAGGAACCGCAAGGCAGGCGACGGCGACGACGACGCGCTCGTCGAGGAGCTCCGCACCGTCGTCGTCGGATAGTCACCCACTCGAAAAGGACACGACATGGCAATCGACTACACCCGTCGCCCCAGTACGCCCCCGGCGGGCGAGCCCACGGCCGCCGTCCAGGGTGGCGGTGTCAACCTGAGCAAGATCACCCTGACCAAGAGCGCGCCGAGCGTCAGCCTGACCAAGTCCGGCGAGCGTCAGGGCGCCATGCGGGTGAACCTGAACTGGTCTCAGGAGCAGCCGAAGAAGAAGGGATTCTTCGCGAAGCTGGCCGGCCCCGGCGGCATCGACCTCGACCTCGGCTGCCTGTACGAGCTGGCGGACGGCTCGAAGGGCGTCATCCAGGCGCTCGGGAACAGCTTCGGCGCGCTGAACACGGCCCCCTTCGTCCAGCTCGACGGGGACGACCGGACCGGTTCGGTCAGTGGCGGCGAGAACATGCACGTCAACCTCGACCGCCCCGAGATGTTCAAGCGCGTCCTGATCTTCGCGATGATCTACCAGGGCGCAGCGAACTGGGCAGCGGTGGACGGTGTCGTGACCATGTACCCGACCAGCGGTCCCGAGGTGGAGGTTCGGCTGGACTCGGCCGTCGACGGTGCCCGGATCTGCGCCATCGCGATGCTGGAGAGCACGGGCCGGGACGTCACGGTCAACCGTCTGGTCCAGTACATCAGCGGAAGTCAGGCCGACCTCGACGCCGCCTACGGGTGGGGCATGCGCTGGCAGGCCGGTAGCAAGTAGGCCGTTCCAACGGGTGGAGGCGGCGTCCGGGACCAGGTCCCGGACGCCGCCTCCGTTGTCGACGGGCGGAATCTAGAGTTCGAACTCGGCGGGGTCGATGCCCACCGCGAAGCACGCTTCCTTGACGGTGGCCTTCTCGTGCTCGTCGAAGTTGCCGTCCGCGCCGCCGATGATGATGCCGATCTGGATGACCGCGCGGGCCTGCTCCGGCTTCGACTTCAGCTTGCCGATCGTCGCGGTCGCCTCGACCTTGCCGAAGTCGAAGTCGCCCTGCAGCTTGTCGCAGTACCAGTCGAACTTCTCGCGCAGCTCGTCAGGCGTGAACACCTTGAGCGACTCGTTGCCCATGATCAACGCGGCGGTCTTCTGGCGCTCGGCCGGATCGATGCGGCCGTCGGCGGCCGCGATCAGCGCGCACATCGCCATCGAACCGTTCGCGAACTCCTTGTTCTTGAACTGGGCGGTCTTCGTCTGCAACTGCCCGTTCAGTTCCTGCGTCTTCGACTTGAGCTGATCCCAGAATCCCACGAAACTCCTCAAGCTTGTGTCAACGGTTGGTAAACCCTTGCGGCCGAGGGTATCGGAATCGAGGATGGAGCGACGCCCCTGCAGGTCGGACGCCCGGCAGGCCCGCTCCGGACGGTCAGACGCCCTTGGCGGCCACGTCGAGGACGACCTCGAACTCGAGCAGCGAGGCGCCCGTCGCGACCGGCTTGGCGCGCTCGCCGGCATGCGCGGCCCGCGCGGGACCCTGCGCCCAGGCCTGGAACGACTCCTCGGAGTCCCACTGGGTGACCACGAAGTAGCGGTCGTCGCCCTTGACAGGGCGCAGCAGCTGGAAGCCGAGGAACCCGGGGGAGTTCTCCACCGCGTGGGCGCGGTTCGCGAAGCGCTTCTCCAGCTCGGGGCCGGCGCCCTCGGGGACCTCGATTGCATTGATCTTCACCACAGACATGGCGGCGAGCGTACTCCGATACCTTGGGACCCGTGCTTCATGACGAGGGTGGATCCGGTGTGCCAATCCTGTTGCTCCACGGGCTGATGGGCAGCGCCCGCACCTGGCGTCGGCAGGTGCCGTGGTTGCGTGAGTTCGGGCACGTCCACACCTTCGACGCGGCCGGTCACGGGCGGCCCGCGCCCGCCACGCCGAGCACCGAGGCCTTCGTGGCGGACCTGGCCGAGGCGACGGCGTCGATCGCCGAACCGATGGTCGTGATCGGGCACTCGATGGGTGGGTTGCACGGCTGGTGCTTCGCGGCCGCGTACCCGGAGCGGGTGCGGGCGCTGGTGGTCGAGGACATGGCGCCCGACTTCCAGGGCCGCACCGCGGACGACTGGGCCGCACTGATCGGCTCCTGGCCGCAGCCGTTCCGGGACGCCGAGCACATGGTCGAATTCTTCGGACCCGTTGCGGCGCAGTACTTCATGGACTCGTTCGAGCAGCGCAGCGACGGCTGGTACCTGCACGGCGAGGTTCCGGTCTGGCGGGAGATCTCCGAGGAGTGGGGCACCCGCGACTTCTGGACGCAGTGGGCCTCGGTCCGCGCGCCCGCGCTGCTGTTGGAGGGCGAGTTCACCATCACTCCCGCCGGGCAGATGCGCGAGATGGCCGCCACGGCGAGGCAGTCCGAAACCAGCTACGAGCTGATCGAGGGTGCGGGCCACCTCGTCCACGACGACTGCCCGGCGGAGTACCGGGCGGCGGTCGAGAAGTTCCTCGCCGACCTTCGCGACTAGGACGCGGCCATGTCGGTCGACCCCGGTACGGTCTCGGCATGGCAACCCCTGACGACTTCGACGCCCTCGAACCGATTCGCCTCGTGACCGGCGGCCGCAGCTCCAGCATCATCTATTCGCCCGGGGGCCCGGAGTACCACCAGCACCGGTCGGCGCTGGAGGCTCACGGGATCGAGGGTTCCGGATACGACTTCACCGGCGCGCTTCGCGCCGTGCTCACCGACCAGGCCCCGTCGGCGCTCGGCGCGGTCGGGTTCGACCCGGAGGCCGGCATGGTCAGCGTCTACGGCGACGACCTCGACGCCCTGCTCGTCGCCGCGACGGCCCTGCGGACCCTGGTACTCGACGCCGACGTCCTCGGCGCCGCTCTCGCCCGGGCCGTCGAGCTCGGCCTCGACGACTAGTCCGGCAGCCGGGCGCGGCGAGGCGCCCGGTGTGTCAGCCCTCGCCGGCCAGCGCGAACAGCCCGTCCTCGGTCTGCTCGACGAGTCCGTCCACGAGCAGGGAGTGCAGTGCCCGGTCGCGCTGGCCGGTGTCGGTGAGCCAGACCAGGTCCAGCCGTGCGCGTTCCACCGGTCCGTGGCTCTCGCGCAGCACGTCCATCAGGCGTCCGCGCACCTGACGATCGGTGCCCACGAACTTCTGCACCTTGCGTGGCGGCCCGGTGTGTTCGGGCCGGCCCGCCAGCACCCAGGCGCAGTCGTCGAGGGGGCAGCGCGCGCAGTCCGGGGTCCGTGCCGTGCAGATCGTGGCGCCGAGCTCCATCAGCGCGGCCGAGAAGACCGTGGCCCGAGTCCTGGTGCGCGGCAGCAGTTGTGCCGCATCGGCGAGGTCGCGGGTGGTGGACGGGTTTCCCTGCTCCGCCTGTCCGTGTACCGACCTCGCGATGACACGTCGAACGTTGGTGTCCACCACCGGAACTCGCTGTCCGTAGGCGAAGCAGGCCACGGCCCGGGCGGTGTACGCGCCGATGCCCGGCAGCCCGAGCAGCACGTCGACGTCGGTCGGGACCGCGTCGCCGTGTTCGGTCGCGAGCACGCGGGCGCACTCGTGCAGTCGTAGCGCGCGGCGCGGGTAGCCGAGCTTGCCCCAGGCCCGCAGCACCTCGCCCTGGCTGGAGGCGGCCATCGCCGACGGCACCGGCCAGCGCTCCACCCACTGCTCCCACACCGGAGCCACCCGGACCACCGGCGTCTGCTGCAGCATGATCTCGCTCATCAGGATCTGCCACGCTGTGACGCCCTCGCGTCGCCACGGCAGTTCGCGCGCCTCGCGTTCGAACCAGCTGATCAGTGCGGATGAATTCACCGGATTGTCATGTCCCTCGTTCGCGGTTGTACCAGGTCGGGCGAAAGTGGCCTGAGGCGCCGGGTGCACAATGCATCCATGCCCAATTCGAACCCCATATCCGCCTGGAAGGCACTGAAGCAGGGTAACGACCGCTTCGTGGAAGGCACCTCGCTGCACCCCAGCCAGGGCGTCGCCGACAGGGCCAAACTCGTCGCCGGACAGCACCCCACCGCCGTGCTCTTCGGATGCGGTGATTCTCGTGTGGCCGCGGAGATCATCTTCGACCAGGGACTCGGCGACATGTTCGTCGTCCGCACCGCGGGTCATGTCATCGACAGCTCGGTGCTCGGTTCCATCGAGTACGCGGTCGAGATCCTGAACGTCCCGCTGATCGTGGTCCTCGGCCACGACAACTGCGGCGCCGTCGCGGCCACCATCAACGCGCTGGACGAAGGCGTGGTGCCCGCAGGCTTCATCCGTAGCATCGTCGAACGGGTCGCGCCGTCCATCCTGATGGGCCGCAACGAGGGCCTGAGCACGGTCGACGAGCTCGAGGGCCGGCACGTGGTGGAGACCGGCGACCTGCTGATGCAGCGGTCGCGGATCATCGCGGAGAAGGTCGAGAAGGGCACCTGCGCCATCGTCGGTGTCACCTACACGCTGGCCAACGGCGGCGTGAAGCTGCGTGGCGTGGTGGGCGAAGTCGGCGAGACGACGAACCCCGCCTGATCGGCCGAGGGGGCAGCGGCGAGCGACACGCCGACCCTGCTCGACCACCTCCGGGGCCCGGGCGAATACCTTGGTGTCTGTGTTGGAACCGTCCGGGCCGCTGCCCCCCGAGATCTACTGGCGCCGCCGCATGCTTGCGATCGGTGTTTCAGTGGTCGTGCTGCTGCTGTTGGTGTGGATCATCTCCGCCGTGAGCGGCGGGGACGAGGACCCGTCCGCGGAAGCGGTGGCGTCGAGTTCGGCTCTGGCCGCCTCCTCGTCGGCGTCCGCCGCGGCGTCCAGCTCCACGACCGAGACCGACGACGCCGACGACGCCGACTCGGGTGGTCAGGCGTCGGGGTCGGCGGTCTCCGGGTCGGCTGCGGCCTCCGCGGCCGAGGTCGCCGGAACTCTGCCGCCCGGTCAGTGCGCGGACAAGTCGCTGGCGATCAAGGCCAGCTCGGACGCGGCGAACTACCCGGCGGGTCAGGACCCGGCGTTCGGGATCGTCATCACCAACATCGGCAACGAGTCGTGCGAACGCGACCTGGGCGCCGGCATGCAGCAGGTGATGGTCTACAGCCTCGACGGCCAGCACCGGCTGTGGTCGAACACCGACTGCTTCCCCAACAACACCCCGGACGTGCGCACCCTCAAGCCCGGCGAGCAGGCCGCATTCACCATCAAGTGGTCCGGCGCCACCTCGGAGCCGGGCTGCGCGGCGGCGCGCAACCCCGTCGGTCCCGGTGCCTACACGGTGGTCGGTCAGCTCGGCGCGCTGCGCAGCACCCCGGAGCCGTTCAACATCAGCTAGTCGAACGGCCCGGCGATCGACGTCTCGGCGAGCCGGGAGAGGCCCTCCCGGATGTGCCGGGCCCACAGGCCGCCGATGCCCTCCACCGCCTGCAGGTCGGCCGCGGTCGCGGCGAGCAGGCCCTGGAGCGTGCCGAACGCGCCGACCAGCCGGTGCACCTGGTGGAACTGCAACCGGGGCACCCGGGCCAGCACCCGGTACCCGCGCGGGCTCATCGGCGCATCCAGCGACTCGATGGTCGCCGGGTAGCCGAATGCCCGGGCCAGGGTGGTCAGGTCCAGCAGGTCCGCGTCCGTGAGCTTGTCCAGCGACGTCAGGACGCGTTCGACGGCATCGGTCGGCGCCTGCCCCGGCCCGGCGACGTAGTCCCGGACGACCAGCTGACGCGCCACGTCGTTGTCGCCGACCAGTTCCTCGAGCTGCAGCGCCAGCTGGCGTCCGTCGGTACCGAGTTCGAGCACGTCGCGCTCGATCTCCACCGACACCCGGCGGACCATCTCCAGCCGCTGCACGACGGTCAGCGCGTCGCGCAGGGTGACGAAGTCCTCGATCTCGACCACGGAGAGGGCGTTGGTGACCTCCGTCAGCCGCGACTTGTACCGCTCGAGCGTGGCGACCGCCTGGTTGGCGCGCGAGAGGATGGTCGCCGAGCCGTCCAGGACGTGCCGAATGCCGTCGACGTAGACGCTGACGATGCTCATCGACTGGCTGACCGAGACCACCGGGCAGCCGGTCTGGATGGCGGTCCGCTCCGCGGCGCGGTGCCGGGTGCCGGACTCGACGGTGGGAATCTTGGGATCGGGAACCAGCTGCACGTTCGCCCGGACGATCCGGGTCCCGTCGGAGGAGAGCACGACGGCGCCGTCCATCTTGGACAGTTCCCGCAGCCTGGTCGGGGCGAACTCGACGTCGAGCTCGAACCCGCCGTCGCAGAGGTCCTCGATCTCGTCGTCGTAGCCGAGCACGATGAGGGCGCCGGTGCGGCCGCGCAGAATGCGTTCGAGGCCGTCGCGGAGTTCGGTTCCCGGCGCCAGCCGGGAGATCGTCTCGCGGAGCGCGGCCGTGGGCGCGGTGTCCTCCATCGCCGTCCCCCTTCGCCTCCCGATACCTCATGGCACCGTGCTGAATCGCAGGAGGCCGGTAGCCCCCCACGCATTTCCCGCGATTAGATTACCTATCTATGAGCAGTACCTGGACCTTGCCTGATGATCTGACGCTTCCGCCCCGTCCCGACTTCTTTCCCGCGCCCGGTGGGGCGCTGCCGCAGCACTGGTCGAAGTGCTTCGGCTGCGGTGACGACCAGCCCGCCGGGATGGCGATGACCTTCACCGCCGGCGAAGGCCTCGAGGTCAGCGGGCGGCTGACGGTGGCGCAGAGATACCAGGGCGGACCCGGCGTCATCCACGGCGGCATCCTGTCGGTGGCCTTCGACGAGGTGCAGGGCATGGCCTGCATGGTCCTCGGCGGACCGGTGGTGACCGGGCACCTCGAGATCGACTTCGCGCGCCCGATCCCGCTGGGCTCGGTGCTCGAGTTCCGGGCCCGGATCGACGGCATGGTCCGGCGCAAGGTCTACACCAGCGCGGAGGCCCGCATCGTGGAGGGCCCCACCGCGGGCGACACCGTGGTGGCGACCTCCCGCGGGCTGTTCCTGACGATCAAGCCCGAGCACTTCGCACCGATGGCGGACTTCGTCGACGGCGTGCCCGTCTCGCCGTTCGGCACCTCCTCGCTGTAGGGAGCCCGCCTGCCCCTGGTCCTGGAACTCCGTGTGGGAGACCGGGTTCAGGGGACCGGTCGCAGCGACCGCTTGACCCGGTCCGGTGCGGCGGGCGGGAGTCCGTCCAGCACCCGCAGGGCCTCGCCGAGGTTCCCCACCTCGACCGACCGGAATCCGGGCGGCGCGTCGCCGGAGTCGAGCGGCACCACCGCGTGGGTGAAGCCGAGCCGCTTCGCCTCGGCGAGCCGCCGGCCGACGCCGGTCACGCGCCGTACCTCGCCCGCCAGCCCGACCTCCCCGAGCACCACCAGCCCCGCCGGCAGCGCCACGTCCCGGAAGGCCGACGCCACGGAGAGGGCCAGGGCCAGGTCCGCGGACGGTTCGGTCACCCGCATCCCGCCGACGGTGGCCGCGTACACCTCCTTGTCGGACACCTTGATCCCGAACCGTCGTTCGAGGACCGCGAGCACCATCGCGACCCGGGCGGAGTCCATGCCGCTGACCGCGCGGCGCGGCGACGGGTTGGTGGTGTGTGCGACCAGGGCCTGGACCTCGCCCAGCAACGGGCGTTTGCCGTCCATCGTGACGGTGACCGCGGTGCCCGCCACGGCGTCGTCGCGGTGGTGCAGGAACAGGCCGGACGGGTCGCTGACGCACTCGATGCCGTCCTCGCGCAGTTCGAAGCAGCCCACCTCGTCCGCGGCGCCGAAACGGTTCTTGACCCCGCGCACCATCCGCAGCGTGGAGTGCTTGTCGCCCTCGAAGTGCAGCACCACGTCCACCAGGTGTTCGAGGGATCGGGGGCCGGCGACCGCGCCGTCCTTGGTGACGTGGCCGATCAGCAGCACCGGGATGCCGGTGGTCTTGGCGAGTGAGGTCAGGGCGCTGGTGATGGCGCGGACCTGGGTGACGCCGCCGGTGACGCCCTCGACGTCGGCGGCGAGCATGGTCTGCACGGAGTCGACGATCAGCAGTGTGGGACGCACCTGCTCGACGTGACCGAACACCGTTGCCAGGTCGGATTCCGCGGCCAGGAAGACCCGCTCGTGCACGGCGCCGGTGCGGTCGGCCCGCAGCCGCACCTGGCCGGCCGACTCCTCGCCGGTCACGTACAGCGCGCGGTCCTGCGGGTCGCGTCGGGCCCAGCGGTGCACCACCTCGAGCAGCAGCGTCGACTTGCCGACGCCGGGTTCGCCGGCGAGCAGCACCACGGAGCCGGGCACCAGGCCACCGCCGAGCACCCGGTCGAGCTCCGACACGCCGGTCGGCTTGGCCAGGCTGGAGGTGCCGCTGATCTCGGAGATGGGCATCGCGGGGGAGCTGGGGACCAGCGCGGCGCCGCCACGGGCCGAGGTGGCGCCGGGCCGGCCGGTCACGGCGGCCGCGAGGGCGGGCGCCTCCTCGACGGATCCCCAGGCGCCGCAGTCCGGGCAGCGACCGACCCACTTGGGCATCGTGTGCTGACAGGACGAGCACCGGAAACTCGATTTGGGTTTGGCCACGAGGGGCAGCCTAGGTGGCGGGTCCGACAGCCGGTGCGACGAGAACGGCCCCCGACGTGAAGACGTCGGGGGCCGTTCTCGAAGTGCAGGTCAGCGGACCGCGGGAGCGATCAGTGTCCGCCGCTGTCCAGGTGTGCGGCGCCTTCGTTGCCGGACTTCTCGGACTCGTGCCGCTCGGTGCGCGGGCCGGCGTCGACCGGAACCTGGACGGTGATGTCGCCGGCCTTCGCGAAGGTGAAGGTGACCGGGATGGTCAGGCCGGGACGCACGCCCTCGCTGAGGTCGTTGAGCGTCACCAGGATCAGCTGCGTCGGGTCTTCCGGGTTGTCGAGCACCGTGGCGGCGCGGACGCCGGCGCCGAGCGAGGTCTGCGGGTCGATCACGCGGCCGCCGGCCTCGCCGGCGATGGTGACCGACTTGGCGTAGTCGGTGCTGATCCGGGTGAGTCGCTCCGGCTCGGACTCGTTCTCGTTCACCGCGATGAACGCCAGGGCTGCGGTGCCGCCCGGCTCGAGGCTGTACTCCTCGCTGTCCGGGAACAGGACGTGCACGTTGCGCAGGGCGATGTCGCCCTGGTTCGCGTAGTTGCCGTTCACGGCGGCGACCTGCGTTGCGGTCTGGGTGATCTGGCCCGCGCTGCAGGCGGACAGCGAGATGGCTGCGGCTGCGGCAAGGGCAACTGCGGTGGCGACTCGGCGAGTCGACGCATTCAGGGCTGTCACGGGTTGTCCTCCACGGCGTCGGGTCGTAACTCCACTAGGCAGAGTAGTAGTCAGATCGCGAGCTATCGCCGCGGGGTGTCGGTTTGGTGGTTTCCGGCGCGTCGAGGCGAGGCGAAAGCCGAGGCCAATTGGTCGGTTTAGGGCTTCTTGCTGCACGTCCGGGCCACCCTGTCAACCCCTCCGGAAGGCGGACTGTGCCCCTGACCAGCGCAGTTGGAATCGTTGCCGAGACAACCCGTGATAAACTGGGAAGATCGAAAGGGGCACGGGACAGATGATTTTTAAGGTCGGAGAAACCGTCGTATACCCCCACCACGGAGCGGCGCTGATCGAGGCGATCGAAACTCGCACCATCAAGGGTGAACAGAAGGAGTATCTCGTTCTGAAGGTCGCTCAGGGCGACCTCACCGTTCGGGTCCCAGCAGACAACGCCGAGTACGTCGGCGTTCGTGATGTTGTGGGGCAGGAGGGTCTGGACAAGGTGTTTCAGGTGCTCCGGGCGCCGCACACCGAGGAGCCGACCAACTGGTCGCGCCGTTACAAGGCCAACCTGGAGAAGCTCGCGTCCGGTGACGTGAACAAGGTCGCCGAGGTGGTGCGCGACCTGTGGCGTCGCGAGCAGGACCGCGGCCTCTCCGCAGGTGAGAAGCGAATGCTCGCCAAGGCCCGTCAGATCCTGGTCGGTGAGCTCGCGCTCGCCGAGGGTACGGACGAGGAGAAGGCCGACATCATTCTCGACGAGGTTCTCGCAGCGGCATCCTGACAGCGACGTCGCACACAGTGAGTATCGTGACCAACCCGGTTGACGTGAACAACGTCGACCGGGTTGTTGCGTTGGTTCCGGCGGCCGGACAGGGTGTTCGGCTCGGCGCGGGAATGCCCAAGGCGTTCGTGACGCTGGGGGGCGAGACGCTGCTCCGGCTGGCCGTGGACGGCCTGCTGGCATCCGGCGTCGTGGACCGGGTCGTGGTGATCGTGCCCGCGGACCGGGTCCCCGAGGTCCGCGGTGAACTGCCCGACGGTGTCGACGTGGTCGCGGGCGGTGCCGAGCGCACAGACTCGGTGCGCGCGGGCATCGCCGCGGCGCCCGACGCCGACCTGCTGTTGGTGCACGACGCGGCGCGCGCATTGACCCCGCCCGAGCTGATCGCCCGGGTCGTCGCGGCGTTGCGGGCCGGCCGCTCGGCGGTGGTCCCGGTGGTCCCGGTGGCGGACACCGTCAAGACGGTGGACCCGCTCGGCGTGGTCACCGGTACCCCGGAACGGTCCGAGTTGCGGGCGGTGCAGACACCGCAGGGCTTCTCGGCGGACCTGCTGCGCCGCGCCTACGCCGCCGCCGAGTCCGTCGCCACCGACGACGCCGGCCTGGTCGAACGCATCGGCGGCCCCGTCCACACCGTCGCGGGCGACCCGCTGGCCTTCAAGATCACCACCGCCCTGGACCTGGCCCTGGCCAGGGCGCTGAGCGAGGAGCCTGCGATCCGCCAGCGTGGCTCCCACCAGAAGCTGGGGTCCTGCTAGAAGCTTGGACCGACTGGAACCTCGACCGACAGGGAGCGTGGCGCGTGCGAGTTGGAATCGGTACGGATGTCCATCCGATCGAGCAGGGCAGGCCCTGCTGGGTGGCGGGACTGCTCTTCGAGGGCGAGGACGGCTGCGCCGGGCACTCGGACGGCGACGTCGCCGCGCACGCGCTGTGCGATGCGCTGCTGTCCGCCTCCGGACTCGGCGACCTGGGTTCGGTGTTCGGCACCGGGCGCCCCGAGTGGGACGGCGCGAGCGGTGTGCTGCTGCTCGGCGAGGTGCGGCAACTGCTCGAGGCGCAGGGTCTGGTCGTCGGCAATGCCGCGGTGCAGGTGATCGGAAACCGGCCCAAGATCGGTCCCCGCCGCGCGGAGGCGCAGGCGGTGCTCTCCGGGGTGCTCGGGGCGCCGGTCTCGGTCTCCGCGACCACCACCGACGGGCTGGGCCTCACCGGGCGCGGGGAGGGCATCGCGGCGGTCGCGACCGCGCTGGTACGTGACGCGGCCCCGGACCGGTAAGATCGCACGTCGTGACTCTGCGCCTATTCGACACCGAAGCGCGGGCCCTGCGTGAGTTCACGCCGCTGGCCCCCGGACACGCGTCGATCTATCTGTGCGGCGCGACGGTCCAGGGTGACCCGCACATCGGTCACGTGCGCAGTGGTGTGGCGTTCGACGTGCTGCGGCGCTGGCTGCTCGCGCACGACTACGACGTCGCGTTCGTCCGGAACGTCACCGACATCGACGACAAGATCCTGAACAAGGCCGCCGAGGCGGGTCGACCCTGGTGGGAGTGGGCCGCCACCTACGAGCGCTCCTTCGACCGGGCGTACGAGCAGCTCGGGGTGCTGGCCCCGTCGGCGGAGCCCCGCGCGACCGGCCACGTCACGCAGATGGTCGAGCTGATGGCGCGGCTGATCGACGCCGGGCACGCCTACGCCGCCGCCGGCGACGTCTACTTCGACGTGCGGAGCTTCCCCGCCTACGGCGCGCTGTCCGGGCACAAGCTCGACGACGTGCACCAGGGCGAGAGCGCCGCCGAGGGCAAGCGCGACCCGCGCGACTTCACGCTGTGGAAGGCCGAGAAGCCGGGCGAGCCGTCGTGGCCCACCCCGTGGGGCCGCGGCCGTCCGGGCTGGCACCTGGAGTGCTCGGCGATGGCGGAGGCCTACCTGGGCGCGGAGTTCGACATCCACTGCGGCGGCCTGGACCTGGTGTTCCCGCACCACGAGAACGAGCTCGCGCAGAGCCGGGCCGCGGGCGACGGCTTCGCGCGGTACTGGCTGCACAACGGCTGGGTGACCATGGGCGGCGAGAAGATGTCGAAGTCCCTCGGCAACGTGCTGTCCGTGCCCAACGTCCTCAAACGGGTCCGGCCGCAGGAGCTGCGGTTCTACCTCGGCGGGGCGCACTACCGCTCGATGCTCGAGTACTCGGACCATGCGCTCGACGTCGCCGCGGAGACCTACCGCGGCATCGAGGCGTTCGTGCTCAAAACGCAGGAGCGGGCCGGTGAGATCCCGGTCGGCAAGTGGACCGCGGAGTTCGCGGCCGCGCTCGACGACGACCTCGGGGTGCCCAAGGCGCTCGCCGAGATCCACGGCCGCCAGCGCGAGGGCAACCGTGCGCTGGCAGCGGGCGACCTGGACGCGGCGGTCGCGATCGCCGGGCAGGTACGGGCCATGATGGGCATACTCGGGGTGGACCCGCTCGACCCGCACTGGGTCTCGGGGACAGCCGACGGCTCCGCCCTGCACGACGCGCTGGACGTTCTGGTCCGCGCGAATCTCGAGGCGCGTCAGCGGGCCAAGGCCGACAAGGACTGGGCAGCGGCTGACGAGATCCGGGACCGGCTCGCCATGGCGGGCGTAGAGGTCACCGACACACCGAACGGCCCCGAGTGGGCCGTCAAGACGAACCACAACGAAGCAGGGCAGTGATGGCTGGCAATTCGAGCAGGCGCGGCGCAGTCCGCAAGTCCGGCACCAAGAAGGGCCAGGTAGTCGGCTCCGGTGGAGGCGGCCGTCGCGGCCTCGCCGGCCGCGGGGCCACCCCGCCGGCGGTCGAGCGCACCAAGCATCCCGCCGCCAAGCGGGCCCGGGCCGCGGCCAAGGCCGCCGACGCGGGCCGCACCGGCGGCAGCGCACCCCGCGGTCGCGGCGGCTCGCCCCGCAAGGG